>NZ_JAWLVH010000001.1:0-1436719 GCF_033100315.1 Roseovarius sp. 10 | reverse complement strand
AGTCGTTCCCATCATTCCAGTTGCGTGGCCATTGCATGGCGTTTGCTGCGGCCCAGGAAAGCAATGCGTTCCGCAGTTGTGCCTGTGCCGACGAAGACACAAACGCCGCTGCGCCTAATTCACCAATTGCTTCTGCATAACCGTCCAAAGCTTGGGACATAGCATCTGATTCAGCGCCGTAGTATTCGTCACGTGGGTCGACGACCAAGAAGGGCGCCGGTACAGGGCGCGGTGTTACGCTGCAATTGCCCAGCCCATCGTAGGATAATAATGCCACAGAGGGTTCGGGAGTTTGTCGAGCTACGCTGTCGGACGTTACACCCCCTGTGGTTGGTTGGCATGCGCTCAATGCGAGGATAGTCACAGCGAATGCGGTTGTACGTGTTCCCATCATCAGCCCTCCTGAGATCGTTTGAAAACAGTTGCTTGGACCGTGGTCCGTGGACCTTGGATCTGGGTAAATGGCGCGCTGGGGAGGTGGTTCGAAGCCTATCCTAAGCGCCATCAAGCAACTGAATTCTTACATTTCAATAGGTTACCATGGTCTTAGCGTGGGTCAACTATCAAAATTTTACCTGCAGTTTTACCTGCAGTGGCGCAAGGTCCGAGGATCAAGCTCCCAGCAACTCCAGATCAACGTCGGGGGTTACTTTGCCCAATCGATTTGCACGAGGCGCAGGGGGGCACCCCCGGGGGGCCTCTACGTGTGGGGCGTGCTCCTCGGACCTCGGGCCTTGGTTGTTGGGTTCGTGGATTTCGTCGGGTGGAGTTTTGATTGATGGCTCGATCCACTCAAAAATGTCCAGTTATTTCAATATTTTGTGGCCAAGCTTCTAAAATTATGCCGGCTATTTCTTGAAACTTCTAAATATGTTCACTAATTATGTGGAAGTCGCATAAATCTGCGAGAAGATTTTGGTACGCGACTGTGTCTTTGGATCTCGCCAGAGGGTGATTCCTCGCCAGACCCCGTGGCTCCGACAGAGCCGGTTCAGATCTCGCCTCTCTAGAACCAAGCGGAGACGTCTAACTGCTTTTCAGAAATTTCTGGGGCAGGCGTCTCTAGCAAATTTAACTCTATGTTAAAGCTCTCCTGTCCCTTACATGGGAAGGAGACGTTATGTCTAACACCAAAAAAAACTCTAATACTTCTTGCGTAAGCCCAATCTTGCGTATTGATCAAGTTGCTGAGCTGCTTGGCTGCAGCATCAAGCATATCCACAACCTTCAAAAAGCGGGGAAGCTTCCTCCGCGCATTCGCGTTAGCGATCGTATCATCGGTTGGCGCGAGAACGAAATTGAAGCTTGGCTTTCCTCCAACCGTGAGGAGGATTCTGATGATTAATTTTATTACGGAACCTAAGCCAAAAACCAGCGCCCTGATCGAAGAGGCAAAACAAGCCTATGAATGGTCGGGGGTTCTCCCAACTTCCTGCTGGCCAGGAGTGGGGCCTATCTCCCAAGGTGCCCTATCCCAAACACAATCTCAAATGTTACGTGACTGCAAGCGCAACAAGAATGGGTTAGTCGGGCTTCCAAGTGCTCCAAAAGGACTCGCAATTTTGGTTCGTAAAGTTTTGGTTGGAGAAGACTATCCATCTCAGTTAGCCGAGCGTTTTTTTGACCCGGATACGTTTCTCGTCACACGTACAAAGACTATCAACCTGAGGGACGGACGCATTGCACTGAACGAAACAGTAGTGGTGAAGTCCCCATTTGATTTTCTCTGTGGCATGAAAACAAACGATCCAAGCATCGTTGTCGCGCCAAACCACAGCTGGGCTTTGTTTGCTACAAAGGGAGAAAGAGTTATCGCCTTTCGTCGCTCAGGTGTTATCGTATCTATCCAGCAACTCAATGGCGGCACGTTCACAAACCGGGAAATCATGGATCCATCCTCAGATGACTGGGCCATCCTGCAAGAGGGGGCTCCTCTATGAGCGATATGTCGTCCTTAGAAATTGCACATATGGTAAAGGATATCACTGGTTATCGTGTGTTCCCCTCAAACCAGCAGAAGCAACCTTGCGTTAAGGATCCTTATGGGAAAGCCACCAATGACCTAGAAGGTATTACCGAGCTTTTCCGAAATTTCCCTAAAGCCATGACCGCTATTCCGACGGGTCCCATTAATGGGATCACGGTTGTCGATCTCGATGTGAAAGGAGGTGTTAACGGGATCGAAGCTTTTAGCAATCTAATTAAAAACGTACCCCACACTATGGTCGTCCGGACACCGTCAGGTGGCGCACATGTTTATTTTCGTACGGGGTCGGAAAACATCCCATCATCAGTCGGAAAGCTTGGACCTGGGATCGATGTTCGCGGTGCAGGAGCTAACGCAATAGCGTTTGGTAGCATTTCAGCTACCGGAGAGTATCGGTGGGATCATAGTGTATCAGGCTTCACTTGGCGGCCGGCCCCTATGCCACCAGACCTAAAGAGGTTGATTTATGAAGCAGCTTCAGCTGGTAGGAGCCCATCGAAGAGCGGGTATAATCAATCGAGCATCAGATATCGGTTGTCGGACCCTATCATTACGGGCCAGCGCAATAACGAGCTAGCGTCTCGCATTGGGTACTTATTAAAGATGTATCCTCCTCAACGAGTCCATGATCTTGCTCATCACATGAACGCTACTCTGACGACGGATCCGCTAAGCGTCAAAGAAGTTGATCGAATTTTTTATTCGATCTTGAAGCGGGAGTTGCAAAAATGACTGATGAAGAAGAACTGAACAAGCTTCTCGTTCAAGCGGCGGTGACCCCATCTCATGAAACTAGGGAGCTTATCTCCCATCTGGTGAATGCTGGGGAGTTAATAAGAAGGGAAATGCCGCCAAAGCAGATGCTGATATCGACATTTATGGCGAGTGCAAGCTTTGGAATGTTAGTCGCTCCTCGCGGGCTCGGGAAGTCCTGGTTTTCGTTAGCTTTGGCAGTTGCCGTCGCCACTGGCCAAACTTCATTTCTTGGATGGAAGATCCATAAGGAAGCACGAGTGCTCTATATTGATGGAGAAATGCAAACAATCGACTTGAAAGATCGCATTGCAGCATTGAGCACAGGTTACGGCTTAGGAAAGCTAGACATCCTGCCCAGTGAAGAGCTGTATCAATCTGGAAAACCCGTTTGCTTGGATGACAAATTTGAGCAACGGCAAATTGAAGCGTTACTTGCTACCCTGCAAAAAGAGGGACGCAATCCTAGTTTGATCATCCTCGACAATTTATCCACTCTCCGCAGAGGAGTCGATGAAAACTCAAATTCAGAAACCCAGAGCTTGGTTGATTTCCTAATCAGCTTGCGACACAAGGGCTATGCGGTGTTGGTTGTGCATCATACCAACAAAGCAGGCCAACAAAGGGGAGCCTCCATCCTTGAAGTTCCAATGGATTACGTGATCGAACTAAAGAAGCCAGAGGGAAGTGCGATTTTCCACAAAGGCGCGTGTTTCGATCTGAAGTTCTCAAAAATTCGTGGCCAAATGCCTGACAATCATAGTTTCACAGCGGTACTAGAAAAGAACGCCAGTGGAATACTGCAATTTAGCGTAGACCATAGTGTGAATGAGGTGCCAGACACCACCTCTGTGCTGCGAGTGCTCGCTGAAGCTAAGGGTACGATGGCTCAAAGGGCAATTGGTGAAAGGACGGGCTGGTCCAATGGCAAGGTAAATAAGCTTATCAACTCACTCAAAAAAGAGGGATTGGTCGCTGTTGATCACAGAGGCACAAGGATCACCGAGTATGGAGAATTTGAATTGCACCAGTTTTTTCCTGATCGCTTTGATCCCCCACCAAATCAAGAACGGTTCGAACTTCCTTTTTAGCGTTCATTTTGTGTGTTCACGCTAGTCCGTTCAAGCTCCTGTTCACACCATCCATACGGCGTGAACAGGGCCACCCTCAAGTCAACAAAACAATAGCTTTCTACATGTTCACCGGTGGTACCAAATGTGCTCACGCTCGTGTTCAGTTCATCCCCCCTTTAGGGGGGTGAACGAACGAACAAACAGCAACGTGAACAATGGGGCTAATCAAGTTGGTTTCTCCATTTGTTGGTCAACAGACCTGCCGCGATCGCCTCACTTTCAATCTCGGCTAGTTCAGCGCGGATTTGCCGCCCAACCTCGGCAGTCCGCTTGGCTTCAGCTCGCTTCTCTTTTGTGAGGCGGCCGTGCGTTGTTTGCGCCGCCGCTATCCGCGCAAGTCCTTCCTGGGTCCTTGGGCCTGTTGACTTACCTCCGTGTCGCGTACAGCGCCCGTTTTTCTTCACCGCAGGGCGCTGGCAAGCGGTTCCAGCCTTGGTTCGAGCACCACAACGTCGGCCTGCCCATTCTGGCCCAAACCTAGTAGCCGACCCGATCTTGTTACCTTTTATGAAACGCATGGCACCCCCTACATGACTTTTGTAGTATAAAGCTCTTTCTCCGCACATGCTACGCTGGGCTTGCAAGAACCACAGAGCATGGCCCATTCAACTTTCTAGGAGGACCGGGTTCGAAGCCACCCATCGGACACCGTCATCTTGGAATAGTGCTCACTCGTCAAAACTTCCAATCAGATCAACATTCTTATTCTCCGATGAGCTCGTCGCAAGAAAGATGCCGATGATCAAAGGGCACACAATCGAAGGTTTCAGATCCTGCAAATTGTGTTTTCAACTGAACGAAGCTTTAAAGTTAGTCGGGGTCAGAGTTACCTGCTCGGACACATCCCCAGAAAGAATAAAAAACTGGCCTGTTCCGCTTTTCTCATCAAAGTTGAAAACTCTATGAAGTTGATAGCTCTCCGGATGGCTCTGAGAGAAAGCAAGTTCGTTAGGGCTCAAGTAAAAGCCTGTCCCTTTTGAGCCTCTGGTGGTCTTTACCTCAATATATTTGCGGGAGCCGTCAGGAAAAAACGACAGGATGTCATATCCCAGTCCATCGCCACGGATAACCGAGCTATGTGAAACCTTAGATGCCAGCTCAGGTAGTCCAGCCGCGATAAGCCGCTCCTTTTCTTTCGCAACCACGAACTTCTCACCGGCAAGGCCGAGACTTTTATTTCGTTCATCCTGATCTGAAAAATCCGGCACTTTACTGGCTTTGAAGTCGCGTGAGCTAACAGCTCTCGCAGCGCGCTTAGGCGGCTCAACCTCAACGGCTTGTGGCGTCTCGATTTCTTGGCCACCGGGCACCGCTGTTACGGCATCACCATGCCCCTTGATTTGCTCATACACCTGTGGATCAGGCGCAAACTCGGAAATCTGGAATTGAAACCAAACTGGCCGTTCACGATCTGCGTCATGTGTCAAATATTGCAGTGTGCCGAGATAATAATACTCGTCACCCTTCCGAGGCCGGAGAAACAGGTAAATGTTATCAATCAGTGGGTCTTGATTAATCCACCTTTGTATTCGGCGGTCATCTAAACCCTGACTAGGCTGAGACTGCCACGTGAGAACACCATCAGACGTGATGCCTTCTTCAAAACTGTGATGAGCTTGTGACTGCCCGTAAGTTACAAAGAAAACCCAGTCGTTAGGCCGATCTTTTACAGAAACAACGCCCTGTAACCCCCACGACCCGGCACCTCGCGAGAACTGATATTCCGGTTCGAATATCTCTTGGACATCTTTACGTGAGTATTTACCGTATAGTTCTAGCATCGGTTTCACTTCGGCGGTTTGATGGTAAATTCAAAATCAAAGGCACACTGTATATTCTGTGAGCTTCCACCTGACCGCATTATTGCATCTGGATCAAGCTGCGTGGTTATTCGCGATGCTTATCCAGTTACTCCGGAACACGTGCTCATAATTTCGAAAAGGCACGTTGCCGATTACTTTCGGCTCACTAAAACGGAAATGAATGATTTGCACAGGATGGTTAGGCGCCAGCAATCAAGGATAAAACGCGAGGACCCCTCAGTCACCGGCTTCAATATCGGGGTTAACTCGGGGTTATCAGCCGGCCAGACAATATTCCACGTTCACATTCACTTAATCCCCCGAAGGGACGGAGATGTGGTTGAACCACGGGGTGGCGTGCGCGGGGTCATTCCAAGCAGGCAGCAATACTAACCAAGTGAGACTTGTTCGATAATCAATTCTGCTTGGCGCTTAAATGCCTCAGTAAATGTTTCTTTGGGATGGGCACCCTGAAACAAATCTTGGTTGGGGAACACACGCAGTTTCCGAGTGTATCTCTTTGCTTCAATTAATGCATCTTGAGCTTTTGCCATTCTCTTCGTCCCCTCAAAAGCGAATGGTAAAAAACAAACGCACTCCGTTTGGGCAAGCCGTTCGTCTGCAAGGTGTTTTAGGAATAATTTTGTACCCACCTCTCCGCCGAGCCCTACAACTACTACTCTAGGGTTAGAATTTTCAGATGCGGAAACCCAGTGATCAACACATGTGTGATATGTTCCACAAACAAGAAAAGTCGATCGAGGGGGAACCTCCGATATAGCATCCAATTGGAAATTTGAATCGTCATGGTCGGATTTATCCATTGCGAAACATCTAATATATTGACGATGTGTATCAACCAAGTTTGTACACATAGTACGTCCAGCACCACCTAAACCTAAGAAGGAGATGATTGTTTTTTGTCTTTGCAAATGTGTATCCATAGTCTCTGTTCGGGAGATACTTCAAAAAACCTGGTTAGTAGAACGTTCCGACTGACAACTATCACAGTTTTGCTCTGGATAGTTTTTTTGAGCCAAACCTTGGCTCAAAGCTCAACGGATGTCTATGATTGCGAGGGACAGATCGAGATCATAACAATTCCGGCACCCCTTCCACGGGGATTGGTTCCCATGCGAGACGGTCGAGCATGCTCGTTGTGCTCAAGCGATGTAAGACGTTACCAAAATATAGCCGACGCCTGCATGATAAAACTGACCCGCGAAAACTATGGAAGTTTAACTCGGCAAATCCGAAGTCATTGCCAAAGGTTAGCATGTAATCCGTCCTTACTAGATCGTCTCAGATACGATTAATTGGGCAGTCTCCGACAGCGACGCGTATATGTATCATGGTCAAAGGGATCATAGATACCGTTAGTCAGCTGTGTGTAAGTGTACGAAAGACTTATAAAATCAATCACCTCAACAGACCCTTGCACTACCCCCCCAAAGCGATCTTGGCCACCACCGTCAGTCCGGCACTGGCCACCCAAATCGCCAATTTCCAAACTTTGATTATGGTTTCTGCACCATTGCTCCCAGTCACCAGCTTTACGTATATAAATAGTAGAACTGAAAATTCCCGGTTCGAATAAAAATACAGCTTCTCTGGAGCACTGCATTATGACTTCGCTTGCCAATAGACATCTAGGAGTTAACAACCCGTACAGAGATAACACAGAAAGGATGACAAAAAACCGGGCAGAAGAGCGTGTTCGCATTACGCTAGCCGGGTTTTTAGAGCATGCCGAGCGGGGGCTGAAACCTAAATATAACAAATCATCAATTACAAGTACTAGAGCTGAATAGTACGCGTCCCGATACCAGCCGACAAGATGACCATATCAAACCACAAGGCTTAAAGGTTGTATACGCTCATTCGTCAACACGTTGTACCTTTTAAAAATATTACCGCGTTAACAGGGGCATCATTGGCTTTGGCGAGTTAGCCTTCGGTAAGGCTTGACCCAACGATACGATGGTGTTTTCGTATTTTTATGAGAAAAAGTTTCTGTCAATTGTTGATTGCAAACCTGCTTGCTCCGCTGTTGGGCCATCCCTTACATGCGGATCCTGTTGAAAGAGTACTCAATTTTTATCGCAGCGAATGTGCTGCAATTATCGGCGATGAGCGCAACATTGATGCGGATCTTGAAAAGATCATCTCGGACCCCTTGAATATAGCTGAGGACGCCATTTATCAAATTTCGCTTGGTTCGCCAGGCGTCACTGCAACAGTGGTATATGCAGGCTTTGGGTGTGAGGGCTATGGAGCGAGTTGGTGCGGGAGTGCCGGGTGTGAGTCTTATGTTATCGTAGCAGAACAAATTTTTGGTCCACTGCGTGGCGGCAGACCATTTACCACTACTTTTACAACCCCGTACGGCAATGAACAAACGCTACTTCTCGTGGGAATATCCGGAAGTGCCTGCGGTGACGCGTCTGGCGAACGCGGCATTAGTTCGGACCCATGCTATATGTCAGCCGTTTGGGATCAACAAAATCAAACATTCCGAGCCAATGGAGATCTAGTTGTTTTGTGGGATTAATAAATAGCGGAACAAACCCGTAAGACTTCAGTGTGGCCGCTGGTTTACATGTTGCGCTGTATCAATCGAATGGTTGCTGCCTTGCTTATTATAAATCTGATTAGTTAGCCGGCGGCAAACGCAAAATTTATTTTAGTAATCAAATTGCATTCCTGAGGTTTGCAAAGCTTTCAGTGCCTTACTACCTTTCTGATGGCCTTCATCAGCAGCTTTACTAAGCCAGTAATGAACCTGCTTTAGGTTTCGGCGGTTTTCAGAGAGGTAGTATAGGCTTCCCAGTTTGTAATGCATTTCAGGATTCCCAATACCATTGCTTGCATCCCATTCATACTGACACAATAAGATCACATAGTTCGAGCAATGGTTGGCATCAGAACTATTCCACCAGTCCTCTGGGGTGAACTCGTACAGATGTTGTTCAAACTTTTTACATCCATCTACAAATTTTGATGCCCTATTCCTCACTGCCTCCGCTTCTGAAGCGTTAAGCTCAGCACGTGCAAGTGCGATCCAATTGCCGTCACTGACATGGCCATTTAGCCGCGCGACTTCCAGCCAGTAGTAGCTTTGCTCAAAGTTTGGTTCTCCGCCCAGACCTGCTCCCTCAAAACCACCCAAAAAGTACTGTAAATCTGAGCGATTTTGATGCGCAGCTTTTCGAAGCCAAAAAATCGCAGTGTCAAAGTCCTCATGGCCAAAGTCTGGCCCAGCACACCGGGCGGCCAACATATACTGCGCGTGCACGTCGCCGCTTTTAGCAGCTTCTAGATACCATCTCTTAGCCTCTAAGGGGCTTCGATCAATGTGCCAGCCCTGGAAATATTGAGATGCCACTGATATTTGAGCTGATATATCGCCGTTTTCAGCAGCCGCTAGCATCCAATTGAAGGCTTTAGCAGGGTCTTCAGGGAAGCCTTTTGCACCTTGATACAGAAATGATAACCGCCGCTGAGCAATTGCATCGCCGGCTTCGGCTTTGTCTGCAAGATGTGCGAATGTTTCTGTGGTGCCCTGTTCATTGATAGGTAAAATTTCAGGATCAGTGTTCGTCATCATCAAAATCACTGCAGTGATACATCTGGAATTTGGCAATCCGAATGTTGAAAATCTGAAGCCATGCAACTTGATGCTCGTGCCTGCGCGCGTGCAATTTGTTCATTGGTCATAGAACTTGCGAGGCCATCTCGCATGCTGCGAAATAACTCCGCGTTTGAGCCAGCAGCTGCTATGTTGTACCACATATGTGCTGTTTCATAATTTTGTGGCACGCCTATTCCATGCTCAAACCACCTTCCAAGCATATATTGTGCCATGGCGTCATTATTTCTGACTGGTATCAACATCCAATACATTGCGGCATTAAAATCAGTGTCGCCATGGTCGTCGTTGACTAAGCTCAAACCCAGAGAATAGGCTGCACGGACGGAGCCTAATTCAGCGCCTCGGTGCCAAGTCTCGCGAGCTAAAGCATAATTTTGAGGCACCTCGGTGCCACTTCTATATAAGTTTCCTAGCAGATACAAAGATTCCGGATCGCCCAATTCAGCTCCCAATTTGATCCAATGAGCCGCTTCCGAGGTGTCTCTTTCAACACCATACCAACCCCAATAGTGTGTTCCAGCAAGCCATGATACGGCTGTCCTTTTGTAATACTCATCAGTCGAATTGCTTAATCTTATCAACCATTCTAGCCCAGCATCGACATCATTTACTTCAGAGTATTTACTACCCAGAAGAATGCCTACAAGCATCAGGATTGCGCCGTCATCTTGTTCAGCCGCTTCTAAAAAATAGTTTTTTGCTAAAAATAAGTTTTGTGGCACGCCCAAGCCATCTCGATACCTTTCTCCCATAATTAGCTGGGCAAATGTATTTCCTTCGCGTGCCGCTTGATCACATCGGCTTATCGCAGCATGTTCTGGAGTCCAGCAATCTTCCTCATCAAATCCACCAGTCCCGGCAACATACGTATCAGCCCAGGACCTGTCAGATTGGAATAAAGCTAACACAAATATTATACAAAATATTTTCATATTTTTTGCCTGACTGGGCGAAAAAAATCAATCATGAGGTCTCGTCAATTTTATTGCCTAAGTTCATTGTGGTCACAATGCTGGCAATATTGGTTCTTGCATTCAAGCGTTTTCCTGACGAGATCGCTTGAGTTATTCTCCGTCTGCCATCTGCACGCTTGATTGTTTTTGATGAAAAACAAGTTCACCAAACTGTTATGTATGTTGATACTAGCTTGCCCCAACAAAACTCCACCCGACGAAATCCACGAACCCAACAACCAAGGCCCGAGGTCCGAGGAGCACGCCCCACACGTAGAGGCCCCCCGGGGGTGCCCCCCTGCGCCTCGTGCAAATCGATTGGGCAAAGTAACCCCCGACGTTGATCTGGAGTTGCTGGGAGCTTGATCCTCGGACCTTGCGCCACTGCAGGTAAAACTGCAGGTAAAATTTTGATAGTTGACCCACGCTAAGACCATGGTAACCTATTGAAATGTAAGAATTCAGTTGCTTGATGGCGCTTAGGATAGGCTTCGAACCACCTCCCCAGCGCGCCATTTCCCTTACATTGTAGGTTTGTTTGTCCGTGGTGCCTCGCCTCTGCGTTTGAGTTTCAGTGGCATGACGCCAGTAGAGCTTTGGCTTAGGTTGTGAGTTCTGCGACAGGAATAAAGGGAAAGAATGTCCCGCAAGACCAAACGCCAAACCAGTCTGCGCCGCCCGTGTTATGCGCCACACCAAGATCGACAAGCCGATAAAAGCTCTTGCGATCGATAAGTGCCTCAAGGCCGCGGCGCACCATAACGTAAGGCGAAGGTTCCCCATCTGCGCTGCGGGTGAGGCGAATGGGGCTTTGGGCGCTGGCGCTGACGGTGTCGCCCACATTGGTCGTGAATTGCACCTCCTGCGCCGCGCCCTCGCCTGTCACGATAAAATCCTGCGCTACGAACGGGGCATCTTCGACCCTGATCCCCACCTTTTCTACGGGGGTCACGAGGAAATATTTATCCCCCTCCCGTTTCAGAATCGTAGAAAACAGGCGCACCATGCGCGGTCGCCCAATCGGGGTGCCGTTGTAAAACCATGTCCCGTCACGCCGAATTTCCATGTCGATATCGCCGCAAAAAGGTGGGTTCCATTGATCAACAGGGGGCAGTTTGCCTTGCTTTTGCGCATTGGTCGCGGCGGCCAATAGGGATTCAGGCGTCATGGTCACGATGTTTTGTCTCCTATGGGCTTTTGCCATTTGTGGTCGGCGCCATAGTTAGATTTACTAGCGAACAGGTTACGACCCCAACATAATCATTATGCGGAGCATTTCTATGGCTGAGCTTGAAAACCTGACATCCGAGATTGATCGGCTTGGTGCGCAGCTTGGTCAGGCGCGGGCAGAAATTTCCAAACGCATTATCGGTCAAGATCAAGTGGTCAGTTTGGCCCTGGCGGCGATGTTGTCAAACGGCCATGCCCTGCTGATGGGGTTGCCTGGTTTGGGGAAAACACGGCTTGTCGACACAATGGCCCAAGTCATGGGTCTGCGTGCCAATCGGGTGCAATTTACCCCGGACCTGATGCCCGCCGATATTCTAGGGTCTGAAGTTTTGGATACAGGCCCCGATGGGCAGCGCAGCTTTCGCTTTTTGGAGGGGCCTGTATTTTGTCAGCTGTTGATGGCCGATGAGATCAATCGCGCCAGCCCGCGCACGCAAAGCGCCCTTCTGCAAGCGATGCAGGAGCGAGAGGTCACAATCGCAGGTGCTGCACGCCCATTGCCCGCCCCATTTTTGGTTCTGGCCACGCAGAACCCGATTGAACAAGAGGGCACATATCCATTGCCTGAGGCGCAGCTTGATCGCTTTTTGTTGCGCATTGATGTGACCTATCCTGATCGCGCGGCGGAGCGGGACATATTGATTGCGACAACGGGCCCAAGTGAGGCGGCAACAGCCCAAGTTTTTACCGAAGCCGATTTGATTGCGGCACAAAATTTGGTGCGCCACATGCCCGTAGGGGATCGGATTTGTGACATGATCCTTGATCTGGTGCGCGGATGTCGCCCTGACCCTGCGGCTGATCCCGCGCGGATCGCGGCGCATTTGGCTTGGGGTGCGGGACCGCGTGCTGCGCAGGCCTTGATGGTTTCGGTGCGCGCACGGGCGTTGATGGAGGGGCGATATGCGCCTTCTGTCGAGGATATTCGCGCTATGGCCCCCGCTGTTTTGATCCACCGCATGGCGCTTGGTTTTGCTGCGCGGGCCGAAGGCCATGATCTGGCCGCTCTCTTAGCCCGCGAAATTGATCTTGTTTTGAATCGCGCAGCCTAAATGCCCCCACGCGCCTTGCATAGTGATCCAAACGATCTCATGCGCCTCCGCGCTGATGCGGCTGCCCATGCCGCACGTTTGCCCGCGTTGTTGGTTGCGGCAGAGCATTTGGCGTCCAGCCTGCATTTGGGGGATCATGGCCGCCGCCGCGCAGGCGGGGGGGATGAGTTTTGGCAATATCGACATGTCCAAGCAGGGGACAGCGCCACAGCGATTGATTGGCGCAGGTCGGGGCGAGGGGATGGATATTACGCCCGCCAAACCGAATGGCAGGCCGCGCAAAGCCTGCTGATATGGTCTGACCCTGCAGCCTCTATGCGGTATAGTTCTCTTTCTGATCCAATGGCGCAAAAACGGATGCGCGCGGATGTGATTGCGTTGGCCTTGGCCGAATTGGTGTTGCGCGCGGGTGAGCGGGTCGGGTGGTTAAATAGCCAGACCCCGCCGCGTGCAGGGGTCACGCAGCGCGAAGCTTTGGCGCGCGATTTGCTTGCCCCAAAATCAGGCACGGTCATGGCGCAGAGCATACCCAAAGGCGCAAAGATCGTGATCCTGTCCGATTTTCTGCGGGGGACGGATGAATTGGCCATAGTTCTGCGCAAGGCGACCGAGGCGCGCGCGCGCGGGGTCATTCTTCATCTTATGGATCCCGCTGAAATGGCCTTCCCTTTTGCGGGGCGTGTTTTGTTCCAAGATCATCACGCAGGGCCCGAGTTCGAGACGCAAGCGGCAGATGCATTGCGCCATGAGTATCAAGCGCGGTTAGACGCCCATCGTGCCAATCTGATGACCGAGGCACAGCGCCATGGATGGCCCTTCTTCACTCATGTAACCGACCACCCTGCCAGTGTGGCGTTGATGTCTATCTATCAGGCTTTGTCAGAGGCGCGGCAATGATTGGGGCGCTTGGATTTTCGGCGGCATGGGTCTTGGCGGCTTTGGCGGTGTTGCCCGCCCTTTGGTGGCTGTTGCGCGTTGTGCCGCCGCAGCCAAGGCGCGTTTACTTCCCCGCGCTGATCTTTTTGCTGGGATTGACCGATAAAGAAAATGACAGTGCCAAAACCCCGTGGTGGCTGTTGATGCTACGCCTTATGGCGGCAGGGTTTTTAATCTTGGCATTGTCTGGCCCCGTGGTGAACCCGCCTCCGTCTGAGGGGGATGAAACGCCACAAGCCCCTTTGGTGATTTTGCGCGATGGGGGTTGGGCAAGCGCGCTTGATTGGTCTGCAGAACAACAGGCCATCGAGGCGAATTTGCGCGCCGCCATCCGCGATGGGCGTGCTGCTGTCGTCATTAGCCTGACCGAGCAGCCTCAGGCTTCGCTTGAGGCGCTGCTGACCTCTGGGGATGAGCAAATCACGCGGTTGTCTGCGATGCGTCCCGCACCCTTCGCGCCCGATTATGCCGCATGGTCAGACTGGTTCGCAGAGCAATCCATCCCCTTTGACGGGCTTTGGTTTTCGGACGGCTTGGCGCATGGCAGTGAACGCGCGGGCTTAGCTGAGCTTTTGGCGGCGCGGGCGGCGCGGCTGCGCGTGATCGAAACGGGTGACAATCTTTTGCGAATGGTCGCCCTTGCCCCGCTTGAGCAAGGCGGGGCTGGTGTCACTCTCAGGCTCTTGCGCGCAGAATGGCCCGCGTTGCCAACGGCGCGTTATCGCGTGCAAGGGTTTGGGCCCGATCCATCAGGCGTGCCGCGCGTGTTGGTTGAGGCTGAAGCGGTCTTTGAAGAGGGGGCTGTAGAGGCCAACCTTGCCCTTACCCTGCCGCCCGAATTGCGCAATCGCCTGACCCGCTTTGAGGTGGCGGGACAGCCGCAGGCGGCTGCGCGTTTATTGATTGATGACAGTCTCGCACGGCGCGAGATCGGGTTGGTCGCGACAAATGCTCCTCAGGAGGGGCAGGCCTTGCTTTCCCCCTTTCATTATCTGCGCGAGGCGCTGGCCCCGAATGTCGATCTTATCGAGGGCGGTTTGGCCGAGATTTTGCCCGCAAACCCCGATGTGATCATTTTGGTTGATGTGACCCGTTTGCCTGAAACAGAACAATCCGATTTGACGGCATGGGTGGAACAAGGCGGTCTGTTACTGCGCTTTGCTGGGCCACGAATGGCCGCATTGTCACCCGCTGAGATGCAAGCCGATGCACTGATGCCCGTGCAACTGCGCCAAGGTGGGCGTGCTTTGGGCGGGGCGATGTCATGGGCCGATCCGCGCAAGCTTGACCCTTTCCCAGAGACATCCCCCTTTTTTGGCCTTGCCATTCCTGATGAGGTTACGGTCAGCCAACAGGTTTTGGCGCAGCCAGGCCCAGATTTGGCGGCGCGCAGTTTGGCCGCCTTGGAAGATGGCACGCCATTGGTCACGCAAATGACACGGGGCGCAGGGCGTGTCGTCTTGTTCCATGTGACCGCTAATGCAGAATGGTCAAACCTGCCTCTGTCGGGTCTGTTTGTGCAGATGTTGGAACGGCTCTCTGTCTCTACCCGCCCGATCAGCGCCGAGGGCAAAGATTACACAGGGCTTAGCTTTGTTTCCGCGCAAGTGTTGGACGGGTTTGGTGCGCTTTATGATTCGCAGGGCGAAATCACAGTTGCAGGTGAAGATTTGCAAAGCGGGGCGCTATCGGCCGATATGCCGCCAGGCCTGTATCAGACCACTACGGGTCGCGTGGCGCTAAATGTGATTAAATCTGCGCAGGATCTGACCGTGGCAGATTGGCCTGAAAATGTGTCGGTCATACGGGGGCTGGGCGCCCCACCAACGCCCCTTGCGCCTTGGTTGTTCCTGTTGGCGCTGATTGCGCTTGCCGCAGATATGATTGGCAGCTTGGCTGTTACGGGGCGGCTGCCTGTGCGGGCCAAAGCCGCGCTTTTTGTGGTGGTCTTGATTGCACCCTTCGCACCCAGTGACGCGCAAACCCTAACGCCCGAAGACATGTTTGGCTTGATGGCTACCGAAGATTTGCGCTTGGCTTATGTCCTTACCGGCGATGATGCGGTGGACGAGATTTCGCGCGCAGGGCTTCAGGGTTTGTCCGATACGCTTTGGGCGCGCACCACGATTGAGCCGAGCCCACCCGTAGGCGTGGATTTGACGCGCGATGAGTTGGCGTTTTTCCCGCTCCTATATTGGCCCGTGACAGAAAGTCAAAACCGCCCTTCTGATGATGTTTATCAGCGCCTCAATGCCTATTTGCGCGGTGGGGGCATGATTGTTTTCGATACAAGAGATGGGGATCTTGGTGGCATTGGTGGCGCAACGCCCGCTGCACGCCGTTTGCAGGATTTGGCGCAGGGTTTGGACATTCCGCCCCTCGCGCCAATCCCAGAGGATCATGTTTTGACCCGCGCCTTCTATTTATTGGCTGATTTCCCAGGGCGCTATACATCGCGCGATATTTGGGTCGAGGCGGCCCCACCCGAACCTGACCCTGCCGAGGGTATGCCCTTTCGCGCGCTCAACGATGGGGTGAGCCCCGTCATTATTGGTGGCAATGACTGGGCTGCGGCATGGGCGGTTGATGGGGCAGGTCGCCCACTCTTGCCCATTGGGCGCGGATATGCCGGTGAACGGCAACGCGAAATTGCGCTGCGGTTTGGGGTCAATCTTGTGATGCATGTCTTGTCAGGAAATTACAAATCCGACCAAGTCCATGTGCCAGCCTTGCTGCAAAGATTGGGGAATTAAGGGATGGGTATGATGATCCTATTCGATCCTTATCTCCCTCCCATGGTCGTGGCTGTTGTGGCGGCTGTGTTGTTGGTGATCACGGGCTATGCTGCACTGCGCGGCCTGCGCGGGTGGCCCTATCGTGCCCTTGCGGCGATGGTTGCACTTGTGGCGCTGATGCGCCCAATCTGGCAGGAGGAAACCCGCGCCCCTCTGGCCGATATCGCCCTCGTGGTGGTGGATCAATCGGCATCGCAAAGCTTGGCTGATCGCCCCGCCCAAACCGAAGCCGCGCTTGTCGCCCTTGTCGCAGAATTAGAGACAAAAGGGGTCGAGGTTGAACTGCGCTATGTGGCCGATGCGGATGGCAATCAAGGGACGCAGCTTTTGTCTGCCTTAAGCGGGCTTGCCGCGGAATTGCCCCAAGAGCGCATTGCTGGCGCATTTTTGCTGACAGATGGGCAAGTACATGATCTGGACGCAATGCCCACAGGGATTGGCCCCGTTCACGCGCTGATCACGGGGCAGGCAGATGATTGGGATCGCGCCCTTCAAATTGAAACGGCCCCCGCCTATGGAATTTTGGGCGAAGATGTAAAAATCGCATTGCGTGTCAGTGATTTCGGCCCCCTCCCTGATGGGGTGGATGCGCGCCAGACCGAGGTGATTTATTCGATTGACGGGAACGAGCCACAACGCGCCTTTGTGCCCGTTGGGCAGCCGCTCGAATTAACATTGAACCTCGCCCATGCAGGGCGGAACGTTGTGCGCTTTGAGGTGCCTGTGCAGGCGGGGGAATTAACCCCGCGCAACAATGTCGCTTATGCGCAGGTCAATGGGGTGCGAGATCGTTTGTCGGTGTTGCTTGTCTCAGGCGAGCCACATATGGGCCAACGGACATGGCGCAATTTGTTGAAATCTGACCCTGCGGTGGATTTGGTGCATTTTACCATTCTGCGCCCCCCTGAAAAGCGCGACAATGTTCCTGTGTCGGAATTGTCCTTGATTGCCTTTCCCACGCGTGAGCTGTTCATGGATCAAATTGATGATTTCGATTTGATCATCTTTGATCAGTATCAACGGCGCGGGATATTGCCCCTGATCTATCTTGAAAATGTGGCGCGCTATGTCCGCGATGGCGGCGCGGTTTTGGTGGCGGCAGGCCCAGATTTTGCGGGGGCAGGGTCGCTGTATCGCTCACCTTTGGCCGATATTTTGCCCGCCGAACCGACCGCGCGCGTGTTTGAAGAACCATATGTGCCGCATCTTTCCCGCCTTGGTGCGCGTCACCCTGTGACGCGGGGTCTTGAGGCGGCGCATTTACCCATTGCAGGATCAGATCAGCCATGGGGGCGGTGGTTCCGGCAAGTTGAGGTTGCCCCAAATGCGGGCGATGTCGTGCTTGAGGGGGTAGGTGATGCGCCGCTTTTGATCCTTGATCGCGTGGGTGAGGGCCGTGTCGCGCTCTTGGCCTCGGATCATGCATGGCTGTGGGATCGGGGATACGAGGGCGGCGGCCCACAATTAGAGCTTTTGCGCCGTCTGGCCCATTGGATGATGAAAGAGCCAGATCTTGAGGAGGAGGCGCTAAGCGCCGAAGCCGATGGTCGCGAGATGCGCATTACCCGTCAAACTATGGGGGCGGGTGTTGCCTCAGTCATTGTGACAGCGCCAGATGGGGAAGACATCACCGTGCCATTGCGTGAGGCGGCCGAAGGCATGTTTGAAGGCAGCTATCTTGCCCCCGAAGATGGGCTTTACCGCGTAAGCGATCCAAATGCGGCAGATTTGTCAGATATCGTTGTGGGCATTGGCCCTGCCAACCCGCGCGAATTTAACGAGGTTATAGCGACAGGCGATCTTCTTCGTCCTCACCTAGAGGCAACGGGCGGGGCGGTGTTTTTCCTCCGCGATGCTCTGCCTGATCTGCGTCTTGTGCCCGAAGGGCGCGGTGCAGTGGGGCGCGGTTGGATGGGGATTTATACCCGTGACGCCTTTGTCACTGAGGATGTGCGCGCCCGACCGCTTGTTCCTGTTTGGGTGTATCTGATCGCAGGTTTGGCTGCGCTTGCCGCCGCATGGCTGCGCGAAGGGCGCTTTAGAAGGGCTTGAAGACCACCACGATCAAAACGGCGATGGCGCCAAACACGCTGACCTCGTTAAAGACCCGCAGGTAAAAATCGCTTTCGCGGAATTCGCCCTTTAGGGCGCGCAGGATCAAGCGACCCGTCCACGCGTAATGCACGCCAAGCAGACTGACGAGGCCCAGTTTCACCCAGACCCAAGGCGCGAAATTCCAAAACCACCCAAGCCATAGCCCAGTGGCAATCGCAATGACACCAAGCCCTAGCGAAAAGCGGTAAATACGAATCGTCAGATCGCCTGTTGGGCCAAATTCACCAAGCCGCGCATATTCCCGTTTCCAAAAGATAATGGCGCGGGGGACGGCAAAAATACCTGTCATCCAGCCCATGACGCAAAGAATATGTATGACTTTGACCCAATCCATGCTGCCTTGCTGCCTGTTTTGTTATGTCTCGTCTATGGGCAATTCGGTCGCGCATGGCTTTTGCTTGCGCAATCCTTCAAATTGGTCTAGAAATCTTACCAATACCGCAGGGAGGGCTGATTATGGAAATGCCAAAACCAAACCCCGCCATTTTGGCCAAGCGCACGCGGATCATTTCGCGGTTGCGCGATGTGCTGCCCCATGATGCGGTTATTGATGATCCGCATGAAACGCGGGCCTATGAATGTGACGCTTTGACGGCCTATCGCTGCCCGCCTTTGGCGGCGGTGTTGCCCCAGTCCACGGCTGAAGTCTCTGAGGTGCTGCGCATTTGCCACGAGGAGTGTGTGCCCGTTGTTCCGCGTGGTTCTGGCACCTCGCTTGCGGGCGGGGCCTTGCCTACGGCCGATAGCGTCATTTTGGGGGTGGCGCGCCTGACACAGGTGTTGGAAACCGATTACGATAATCGATTCATCCGTGTGCAGACAGGGCGCACCAATCTCAGCGTGACGGGCGCTGTTGAGGCGAATGATTTTTTCTACGCCCCCGATCCATCAAGCCAATTGGCCTGCGCGATTGCGGGGAATATCGGAATGAATTCTGGCGGTGCGCATTGCCTGAAATATGGGGTGACGACCAATAACTTATTGGGCGTCACGATGGTGATGATGGATGGCACAGTCGTTGAGATTGGTGGCGCGCATTTGGATGCGGGCGGCCTTGATCTTTTGGGCGTGATTTGCGGCAGCGAAGGACAGCTTGGCGTAGTCACGGAGGCCACTTTGCGTATCCTCCGCAAACCCGAAGGTGCGCGCCCCGTATTGATGGGATTCGACAGCAATGAGGTCGCAGGGGAATGCGTCTCGGATATTATCAAGGCGGGCGTTCTGCCTGTGGCAATCGAATTCATGGATCGACCCTGTATCGAGGCGACCGAGGCCTTTGCCAAGGCGGGCTACCCGATGTGCGAGGCCTTGTTGATTGTCGAGGTTGAAGGATCTGAAGCGGAAATCCGCGAACAACTTGATGTGATCCTCGACATTGCCAAGCGCCACAATCCCGTGGAATTGCGCGAGGCGGCAGATGCCGATCAGGCTGCACGCATTTGGTTGGGCCGAAAATCCGCCTTCGGTGCGATGGGTCAGATCAATGATTATATGTGCCTTGACGGCACGATCCCCGTCTCAAGCTTGCCTTACGTTCTGCGCCGCATCGGCGAGATGAGCAAGGAATACGGACTTGGTGTTGCCAATGTCTTTCATGCAGGGGATGGCAATATGCACCCGTTGATCCTGTTTGATGCCAACAAACCAGGCGATCTGGAACTGTGCGAGGCTTTTGGCGCGGATATCCTCAAGCTCTGTGTTGAGGTGGGCGGTTGTCTGACGGGCGAACATGGGGTGGGCATTGAAAAGCGTGATTTAATGCTGACGCAGTATACCCCAACAGACCTCGAGGCGCAGCTTTGGGTGAAGGATGTGTTCGACCCCAAATGGCTCTTGAACCCTGCAAAGGTGTTTCCGCTTTCGGTCACTGAATCCCGCCGCGATCACGCTGCCTAAGCGAAATTTCATCCCCCGATCTCGCTCTTGGGGGCCTACCTTATGAAAGGGGCGTTGCGCTATGTTGCAACCGAAATCCGAGGCTGAATTGGCCGATTGTCTCGCCGCAGCAAAACATCCCATGGCGATCCGTGGTGCTGGCACCCGCCCGATTGGCCGCGCGGTTGCGGGCGAAGTTTTGTCAACGGCGGCTTTGACGGGGATCACGCTTTACGAGCCGGGTGCGCTGACCTTGGTTGCGCAAGCTGGCACGCCCTTGGCCGAAATTGAGGCCGTGCTTCATGCCGAGAACCAGCGCCTGCCCTTCGAGCCGATGGATCATCGCGCGCTTCTGGGCACAGATGGCACGCCCACAATCGGTGGGGTGGTTGCTGGCAATGTTTCGGGGCCGCGCCGCATTCAAGCGGGCGCCGCGCGTGACAGCTTGATCGGCGTGCGTTTTGTTGATGGGGCGGGAACCGTCATCAAGAATGGCGGTCGCGTGATGAAAAACGTTACGGGCTATGATCTCGTGAAACTGATGGCAGGCAGTTACGGCACGCTTGGGGTTCTGTCCGAAGTCTCCTTCAAGCTTCTTCCTGAAGTCGAAACCTGCGCCTGCCTGATCCTTGAGGGGCTGTCGGATCAGTCCGCCGTGGCTGCGCTGTCGCGTGCCCTAGCCTCGCCCTATGAGGTGACAGGGGCCGCGCATGCCGCCAATCGTGGTGGCAGGTCACGCACCATGCTGCGTCTCGAAGGCTTTGCCAAAAGCGTGGCCTATCGCACAGATGCCCTACGCGCCGTTCTTGCCGAGTTCGGGGAAGTGGAGGTGATATCTGATCCCGATCTGGTGCGCCAGATGTGGAAAGATCAACGCGATGTGACCGCGTTTGCGGGGCAAACGGGCGATGTCTGGCGCATCTCGTGCAAACCCAGTGACGGGCCTGCAATCGGCGCGAAAATCAAGGGCGAAGTGATCTATGACTGGGGCGGCGGTCTCATTTGGGCCTTGGTTGGCGAAGGGCATGATCTGCGCAAGACCCTTGGTGCATTTGGTGGCCATGCCACGCTGATCCGTGCATCTGAGGCCACGCATGCGCGCATCCCGACCTTCCACCTTGAGCCTGCGCCTTTGGCGGCGCTGTCAGATGGGTTGCGCCGCAAATTCGACCCAAAAGGAATATTGAACACAGGGCTGATGGCCACGGCCATGCCCGCCGCATAAGGAAGGGCGTGTTTCGCCATGCAGACGACATTCACCCCAGAACAGCTTGCTGATCCCGCCACTGCGCGCTCGAACGAGATTTTGCGCGCCTGTGTCCATTGCGGATTTTGCACGGCCACTTGCCCAACCTATCAAGTGTTGGGCGATGAATTGGACAGTCCGCGTGGGCGGATTTACCTGATCAAGGATATGCTTGAATCTGGGCGTCCAGCAGACGCAAAGACCGTCAAACATATTGACCGCTGTTTGTCCTGTTTGGCCTGCATGACCACCTGCCCTTCGGGGGTGCATTACATGCATTTGGTCGACCACGCCCGCGCCCATATTGAGCGCACCTATAAGCGCCCCTTTATGGATCGTGTTCTGCGCTTTGCCTTGGCGAAAATTCTGCCCTATCCGACACGGTTTCGCCTTGCACTTTTGGGGGCGAAGATTGGGCGGCCTTTTGCCTTTTTGATGCCCGATGCGCGGCTCAAGGCGATGTTGAACATGGTGCCTGCGCAAATCCCGCCCGTTAGTCGCAATGATGATGCACAAAGTTTTGCGCCGCATGGCGCGCGCAAAATGCGGGTTGCTTTGATGACGGGATGCGCACAACGGGCGCTGAATACGGATATCAACGATGCCACAATTCGCCTGTTGCGCCGTTTGGGCTGCGAGGTGGTTGTGGCCGAAGGTGCAGGCTGCTGTGGGGCCTTGACCCATCACATGGGCCGCGAGACGGAATCGCATGGCTTTGCGGCAGCCAATATCAAAGCATGGATGCGCGAGGCGCGCGGCGCAGGTTTGGACGCGATTGTGATCAACACGTCTGGCTGTGGAACCACAGTCAAGGATTACGGACATATGTTCCGCAATGATCCTTTGGCGGAAGATGCTGCAACGATATCAGGTCTTGCGATGGATATTTCGGAGCTTCTGCAAAAGTTGGACTTGTCTGCCGCCAAAGCCCCTGAAGATTTGAACGTGGCCTATCATGCGGCCTGTTCGCTGCAACATGGGCAAAAGGTGAAAACTGCGCCGAAGGATTTGCTCAGAGCCGCGGGGTTCACGGTGCTGGAACCTGCCGACAGTCACCTATGCTGTGGATCGGCAGGCACATATAACCTGATGCAACCTGAAATCTCGGGCAAGCTCAAGGCGCGCAAAATCCGCACGCTTGAGGCCCTGCAGCCCGATGTGATTGCTGCGGGCAATATCGGCTGCATGATGCAAATTGGGTCAGGCACAGGGCATCCTGTGGTGCATACGGTCGAGTTGCTGGATTGGGCCACAGGTGGGCCGAAACCGCCTGCGATATCGCGCGCACCGCAGGAAATGCCTGTGCCAATCTTGCGCTAAATCCCTGTTTCAAGGGTCTTGAAACGCGAACAGCTGCTTCCAATATCAGAACGGTCGGTGCCGCCAAGCGGGCCGACCTGAACCTTTGTTGGCGTGTCTCATGATGTAGAGCGCCACGAAAACCTTGGTATCGCTTCTGATGGAGGATGTCCTATGCGAAACTACGACCTAACCCCCCTATACCGCGCCACTGTCGGCTTTGATCGAATGGCCGATTTGTTAGACAGCCTGCTGACGCAGGAAACGGGCGCGAACAGCTATCCCCCCTATAATATCGAAAAAACCGATGAGAATACCTATCGCATCTCAATCGCTGTTGCGGGTTTTTCAGAGGCTGAATTGCGTGTTGAGCAACGCGAGACGGAACTGGTCATCGCGGCCCGCAAAGAGAAAGACGACACCGCCCGCACCTATTTGCATCGTGGCATTGCGACCCGCGCTTTTGAGAAGCGGTTCCAATTGGCCGATCATGTGCGCGTGACCCAAGCAAGCCATGAGAACGGCATGTTGCATGTCGATCTCTTGCGTGAGGTGCCAGAGGCAAAAAAACCGCGTCAGATTGCAATCACATCTGGCAAGGCATCCAAACAAACACCTGCACTTGAAGTGACAGATATAGAGGTCTGAGACAGACCTTCAGACACCCCTGCGCGTGCGCCCTCCCTCGCGCGCGCAGGCGGTGATCGGTGGCAGGACTGGGCGTGGCCCTAGAACCATTGCCCTGGTTCCATCAGCCCCAAATCCATCAATTGCTGACTAGACCATTGGAACCGCTTTGAGCGGTGCCAGCGAAAATCCCCGATATCATAGCGAGACCCTGCATTGCTGCGCAGTGCTTTGGCCACGCGAAACGAACAGATGGTTGCGGTGATGGAATGGTGCCATTGGCACGCAAAAGTGTTCATTTCCTCGTCACTGAGACGATGATCTTCGAACATTTGCAGCCCTTCCTTCGCCCGAAAGAACCCGATCCGATCAATGCGCCGCCGTTCTTTGGGAACATGTTCCTCAAAGCGCCAGCGTAAACCGCCAAAAAAATCATGTTGGCGATCCTTAGCGCGGCCCGTTTCATCACGGCGCGCATCGGCAAAATACCCTGCACTGTCGAGCATGGCATGATCTAGGTTCACGGCATTTGGTGCGATGTTCAGGTCTTGTGCGTAGAGATCAATCACATAGGTCAGCGCGCAGTCGCGGCGTTCTTCCGCGATAAAGGCTGCCATTTCTCCCACAGTGCGATCCTCGCAGAACGGGTAAAAGAAATATTCAGCGTTATAGCAGTAATGAACCCATTCATTTGGCACGAGAGGGATCAGCGCATTCACAAGACTGGCAGCGGCATCTGCGCGGCGGGTTTGCGCGCGAATAATCGAAACAGTGTTTGGGGCGTGCCCCTCTGTCTCGGGGGTAATGTCCAAACCAGTGGGGGCTGCGATGAACACATGGCGAAACCCCAATTGCATCAAATGAGACAGTGTCGAGGCCAATTCAACCCGATCCTCTGCAATCAAAATTGCAAAAGGCCCCTTGCCAAACCCGCCCCGCGGCAGGCGGCGAAATTCGGCCAAAGATGCATAGTCTTTGATCTGCATATGCGGTTTATTCCGACCAATTCTGAAATTTTTGTAACCCAACCCCAATTTGCGGGGCTTTGTGGTCTATTGCAATGGGTCACATGCGTTGATGTGCGCCCGCTCTTGGGCTAAATGACCCTGTGCTGCGATCTGCGAAAAAGGCCCCGTGCAATGACTGAACCCAAAAAGCTATTCGTGAAAACCTATGGCTGCCAGATGAATGTCTATGACAGCGAGCGTATGGCAGAGGCGCTGTCTGGTCAGGGTTATGAGCAGGTGGGCAGTGCGGAAGAAGCGGATATGATCCTGCTGAATACGTGCCACATTCGCGAGAAGGCATCGGAAAAGATCTATTCGGAATTGGGCCGCCTGAAACCTTTGCGCGATGACAACCCCAATGTGAAAATTGGTGTTGCGGGCTGTGTCGCGCAGGCCGAAGGCGAAGAGATTATGCGCCGTCAACCGATTGTGGACTTGGTCGTTGGCCCGCAAACCTATCACCGCCTTCCTGCCATGATGCGCGCGGTTGAGGCAGGGGAAAAGGCCCTTGATACGGATTTCCCCGAAGAAGATAAGTTTCTGCATCTGCCAAAAGATCGCCGTGCCAAGCGCGGGCCTTGTGCGTTTTTAACGGTGCAGGAAGGCTGCGACAAATTCTGTGCGTTTTGCGTTGTGCCCTATACCCGCGGCGCTGAGGTCAGTCGCCCCGTTGCGCGCATTTTGGGGGAGGCGCGCGATCTGGTCGAACGCGGCGTGCGCGAAATCACGCTTTTGGGGCAAAATGTGAATGCCTATCACGGCCAAGATGAGGATGGGCGTGAATGGGGGCTTGCGCGCCTGATCCGTGAATTGGCGAAAATCGAAGATTTGGCGCGTATCCGCTTTACCACATCGCACCCCAATGACATGGAAGATGACCTGATCGCGGCTTTTGGCGATTGTGATAAGCTGATGCCCTATCTTCATTTGCCTGTGCAATCGGGGTCTGATCGTATTCTCAAAGCGATGAATCGCAAACATACCGCGCAGGACTATCTCGACCTGATCGCACGCATCCGTGACGCGCGCCCTGATTTGTTGCTGTCAGGGGATTTCATCGTGGGCTTCCCCGGCGAGACAGATGAAGATTTTGCGCAAACGATGGATTTGGTGCGCAAAGTGAATTACGGACAGGCCTATTCCTTCAAATATTCCGCGCGTCCCGGCACGCCCGCGGCCGAGCGTGCAGATGTTGCGCCTGAGATTGCAGATTCCCGTTTGCAAGAACTGCAGGCGCTTTTGACCGAACAACAAAGGGCGGCTCAAGACGGCATGGTGGGGCGCGAACTGCCAGTTCTGTTTGAAAAGCATGGGCGCCAAGAGGGGCAATTGATTGGAAAATCGGGCTATTTGCATTCGGTTCATGCTGTCGCGCCTGCTGAATTAATTGGTCAAGTGGCAATGGTTCGAATCATTAAGTCTGCCACCAATTCCTTGACAGGCGCGTTGGTATAGTCTGCGGATGTCTGGGGTGGCCTTCGGCGGGTAGGATGCCCCAACAGGAACAATTTCTCACAATTTGTTGAGATTGTTTCTCTATTTATATCTAAATATTGATATATTTTTCTTTCCGAAGCGAAATTGCTCGGATATTCTCTCGAATAATCGCGCTGTTAACCACTCTTCCGCATTTTAGCGGGATGGTCGCAGGGAAAGAATTTTGAGATTGGGCGTGCTTTTGAACAGCTTTATCCAACATGGAATGGCACATGCTGTGCGGTTTTTGGCGATTGGGCTGCTTGCCTTTGTGCCACAATTCGCGGCAGCGCAGAGTGGGGCTATTTCTGGTCGCGTGCAGCCGGGGATCTGGATTGATCCTGACGGCTGTATGCATTGGGTCGCCGATGGCGGTCTTGAGGGCTACATGGAGGGACGTGTGAATCCCCAAACGGGGATGCCTGTCTGCATGCGCGTCAACACCTGCGCAGTGACGAATAGCGATGTTCTTTTCGCGACAGACAGCGCGCATTTGACCGCAAATGGTCGCGCGCAGTTGGAACAGTTTTTCCGCTCGGCGGGTGCGTTTGCCTATGCGATTTATGGGCATACTGATGCGCGCGCCTCAGATGAATACAATATCCGCCTCTCCCAGGCCCGCGCCGAATCGGTGGCCAATGTGGCGCGCGGTGTTGGGGCGCGCGTGGCGCGTGAAATTGGCTATGGCGAACGCCGACCAATTGCACCCAATGACAGCGCCTCCAATATGCAGCGCAACCGCCGCGTTGAAATCGTATGTTATAGATGAAGGGGGCCATGATGCGTCAGCGATATTTGGCGATTGCCCTAATTGGGGCGGCTACAGTTTTGTCGGGCTGTTCAGGTCTAGACCGCCCAATTGCGAGCAATCGTGATCGCGGTTTTGACGCAAAAGACCTTAGCCAATTACAGGCCGCCATCTATGTCGACCCTGATGGTTGCCACATTTGGATGATTGACGATGGCGCGGAAGGGTATTGGTCGCGCCGCCGTGATCCCGTGTCTGGCTTGCCTGTTTGCACGGCTGTTGCGCCGCCAAATTCAGTTGTTGGTGACTACGCTACAGGTGGGGTTGTGCCTGATATTCGCTCTGCTGGTCTGTTCTAGGCGCAAAAATCGGTCAGCTGTCGCCTAGATATGTGAAATTTTCGTGCATATCACACTAGCTATTGATTTGGCTGCGAGGGCTTGGCACTCTCAACTCAGGAATCTTCTCTGAGCGAAGGAGAGTATGTTGGCATTGTCCACGTTGAGCGCACCCGCCACCCCTAAATCTGGCCCCCCTGCGGATTTGCAGCTGAGCTTTCCTGACAATCGCCTTCTGATCGACCTTTGTGGAGAATTCGACCGAAATCTCACGCAAATTGAAACAACGCTGTCGGTGCAGATCATTCGCCGTGGCAACCAATTGGCCGTGCATGGCGAGGCGCGGGAGCGCGCGGCCGAAGTTTTGGGCAGTCTCTACGCGCGATTAGAGGCAGGAAAATCAGTAGAGGCCGAAGATGTCGAGGGCGCAATCCGTATGCGTGGCTCTGTTGAGGGGACAGGCGTTCGCGCAGGTGACCAGATTGAAATGTTTGGTGCATCCTCGTTGGAAATCGGCACCCGCAAGAAAACGGTCGAGCCCCGCACCGATGCGCAAAAAGCCTATGTTCAAAACTTGCTAAAAAACGAACTGGCCTTTGGGATTGGCCCAGCGGGAACGGGTAAAACCTATTTGGCGGTTGCTGTCGCTGTAAACCGCTTGATCAATGGCCATGTGGATCGGATCATCTTGTCGCGCCCTGCTGTGGAAGCGGGCGAGCGTTTGGGATTCTTGCCTGGGGATATGAAGGACAAGGTCGATCCCTATATGCAGCCCCTTTATGATGCGCTGCACGATTTTCTGCCCGGTCGGCAATTGCAGAAATTGATGGAAGAAAAAACCATTGAAATTGCACCTTTGGCGTTCATGCGGGGGCGGACATTGGCCAATGCCTATGTCGTTTTGGACGAAGCCCAAAACGCAACCACAATGCAAATGAAGATGTTCTTGACCCGTCTGGGACGCGGCAGCCGCATGGTTATCACGGGTGATCGCAGTCAGGTTGATTTGCCGCGTGGCGTAAATTCTGGCCTTGCTGAGGCCGAACGCATTTTGGGTGCTGTCTCAGGGATCAGCTTTAACTATTTCACCGCAAAAGATGTGGTGCGTCATCCGATGGTCGCCAAGATTATCGAGGCCTATGACGCCGATGAGGTTAAAGGTTAGGCGCAAGGCGCATGGAAATTGACATTCTGATTGAAACCCCTGCGTGGCAGGCCTGTGACATTGAAGATGTCACTGCGCGCGCGGCAGAAGGTATATGTGCCGAGCTTAGGCTTGATCCTGCGCGGTTTGCAGTTTCAGTTTTGGCCTGTGACGATACCCGCATCGCAACCCTAAACAGCGATTTTCGCGGCAAGCCGACATCGACCAATGTGTTGTCTTGGCCCGCAGAAGAGATTGACCTGCCCCTTGGTCAAATGCCCCAATTGCCGACCCCCGCCGCGGATGGCCCACCACATGAATTGGGCGATATTGCAGTCGCCTATGAGACTTGCGCCCGCGAGGCGGAGGAGCAGGGCAAAGATTTTGATGATCATTTGACCCATTTGATGGTTCATTCGATCCTTCATTTGTTGGGATTTGATCATATAAATGATCCCGATGCCACGGTGATGGAAAGTTTAGAGACACGCATCCTTGCCAGACTGGGGGTTGCTGACCCATATTAGGGCGGATGGCACAAGTTTTGTCAGTGTAACCTTGGAAAGGGGCTATGAGCTCAAATCCCGAACCCTCGTCTATCGCGGCGCAAAGCGCGCCCCTTGATGACGAGCCTCTGCCGCAAAGGCAAAGTTTCTTCTCCCGTCTTTTTGGGTCTAGCCCATCAGACCCCGATCATGCAGATCATGCCGAAGGCGAAAGCCTGAGCCACCCCGCAAGCGAGGGTAAATCCTTTGCGCAATTTGGCATGTCCAATCTGCGCCGTTTGCGGGTCGAGGATGTGTCGATCCCGCGTGTCGAGATCACAGCGGTGCCCGCTGATATCAGCCTTGACGATCTCATCGCGGTGTTTCGCGAAAGCGGCAACACGCGCCTGCCAGTTTACGATGGCACCCTCGATAGCCCCATCGGCCTCGTCCATTTGAAAGACGTTGCTTTAGGCCATGGCTTTCACAAGTCGGACGGCGATTTCGATTTACGCTCTATGCTGCGGCCCTTGCTTTATGCGCCGCCCTCCATGCCGATTGGGGTGCTTCTGCAAAAAATGCAGACCGAGCGCACCCATATGGCTTTGGTGATTGATGAATATGGCGGTGTCGATGGTTTGGTGACCATCGAAGATTTGATCGAACAGGTCATCGGTGAGATTGAAGATGAGCATGATGTCGAAGAAGACAGCCCATGGAGCCATGAGAAATCAGGCGCTTATCTCGCCCTTGCCCGCGCCCCTTTAGACGAGTTTGAAGCCGAGATTGGGATCAAACTGCTGGACACTGACGAAGATGAGGAAATCGACACCCTTGGTGGTTTGGTGTTCAAACTGACGGGGCGTATTCCCGCGCGCGGGGAAATCGTTCCGCACCCTTCTGGCGCCGAGTTTGAGGTTGTCGATGCCGATGCGCGGCGGATCAAACGGTTGCGTGTGCGATTGCCCAAAGGTGACGCTGCGTGATCATGACACGGCTGCGCGATCCGCGTCTGTTGGCATTTTGCGCAGGTTTCGGCGCGGCTCTGGGCATTGCGCCGTTTAACATACTCATCGCGACCCCATTGGGTTTGGGCGCTTTGATCTATCTCTTGGCCCAATCACCAACCTCCAAGGCCGCGGCGGTTTCCGCGTTTTGGGGGGGATTGGGCTACTTCATCCTTGCGCTGCATTGGATTGTCGAGCCCTTCATGGTCTATGCAGCGCAAGAGGGGTGGATGGCCCCTTTCGCGATTTTGGGCTTATCAGGTGGGTTGGCTCTGTTTTTCGCACTGCCCGTCTGGGCGATATGCGCCTTGGCCCGGCCCCAAGGCCGTGCGGCCCGCATCATGGCGATTGTTCTGGCGCTGTCATTCGGGGAATATCTGCGCGCCTATATCCTGACGGGGTTTCCTTGGGCAATGTTTGGCCACGCCATGATTGGCACCAATTTGCGGATTTTGGCGGGGGTCATCGGTGCGCATGGGATGGGCCTCCTGTTGCTCAGTGCTGCGGGTCTTTTGGCCCATTTTACAATGAACGGCGCGTGGCGTTTCGTTGGGGGGCTGTTGGGCGGCATTGTGGCGCTTTGGGTGTTCATGCCAGTCTTTCCCGCGCCACAGGCGGCCCCAGATGCGCCGCTCATCCGCATCATTCAACCCAATGCTGCACAAGACCTCAAATGGCGGCCTGAGATGAAGCCGTTTTTTCAAGATCGGATTCTGGATCTCACCGCTCTGCCCGTCCGTGAGGCAGGGGGCGCACGGCCCGATTTGATGCTTTATCCCGAAACGGTTTTAACTTCGCTCTTGGAGAATACCGAAACCATCCGCCAAGATCTGGCCTCTGCTGCAGGCGGCGGCCTGTTGATTTTGGGCGCACAACGTCTTGAGGGGGAGGTTGCCTATAACTCCCTTGCACTGGTGGATCAAACCGGCGCAGTGACTGCAACCTATGATAAGCATCATTTGGTGCCTTTCGGGGAATATATGCCCTTGCAATCCCTTGCGCGCGAGATGGGGCTACACGGGCTCGCAAATCGCATGGGTCTAAGTTTCTCACGCGGGTCAGGGCCACAGGTCTTTGACCTCGGCGCAGATATTGGAACCGTGTTCCCGATGGTCTGTTACGAGGCGATTTTCCCGCATTATATCACGGATGTGCCACGCCCTGATTGGATGTTCCATGCCACCAATGATGCGTGGTTTGGTCAGTTTTCAGGCCCGTACCAGCACTTGGCCCTGCTTCAGCTGCGCGCAGCAGAGCAAGGTTTGCCCGTTTTGCGCGCCGCCAATACAGGTGTCAGCGCCGTGATAGATGCGCGTGGCGAAATCGTATCTGCTTTGGGAATGGGAGAGATGGGTGTGATTGATGCCACCTTGCCCCCATCCTTACCCCCGACCCTTTATGCGCGGTTTGGGGATGTAGCTTATGGGGTGATGCTTTTGGGGCTCTTGGGCGCATTTTTGCGCAAGCGGCGTGTTGATATGGTTGATCCCACCCGCACTTGAAGATAAAGCGGCGCAATCTTGGCCCCACAACGGCTTCCTGACGTGGCGGCTTTAACCCCAATGGAGCACTTATCATGTCCCGTAAGCACTATGTTTTCACCTCCGAATCCGTTTCGGAAGGTCATCCTGATAAAGTATGCGATCGTATCTCTGATGCGGTCTTGGACGCGTTTTTGTCCGAAGAACCAGAAGCGCGTGTTGCCTGCGAGACTTTCGCCACGACCAATCGCGTTGTGATCGGTGGCGAGGTTGGTTTGTCCGACCAAGATAAGCTGCGCGACTACATGGGCCGTATCGAAGATATCGCCCGCGCGTGTATCCGCGACATTGGGTATGAGCAGGACAAATTCCATTGGAAAACCTGTGAGATCACCAACCTCTTGCACGAGCAATCCGCCCATATCGCACAAGGCGTGAACGCCGCAGAGGATAAAGACGAGGGTGCAGGCGACCAAGGGATCATGTTTGGCTTTGCCACCAATGAAACCCCTGATCTGATGCCCGCCCCGATCCAATATTCCCATGCGATCCTGCGCCGTTTGGCTGAGGCACGCAAATCGGGCGCGGCCCCGCAGCTTGGGCCAGATGCGAAATCGCAGCTTTCTGTGCGCTATGAGGATGGCAAGCCAGTTGAAATCACTTCCTTGGTTTTGTCGACACAGCATTTGGACGAAAGCATGACCTCCGCTGATGTGCGGGACTTGGTCGAGCCGTATATCCGCGAAGTGCTGCCCGAGGGGTGGTTGACCGCCGCTACAGAATGGCACGTTAACCCAACGGGTAAATTCGTCATTGGTGGCCCCGATGGCGATGCGGGTCTCACAGGGCGCAAGATCATCGTAGACACCTATGGTGGCGCGGCCCCACATGGCGGCGGTGCGTTCTCGGGCAAAGATCCAACCAAGGTGGATCGCTCAGCCGCCTATGCGGCGCGCTATTTGGCGAAAAACGTGGTGGCTGCGGGTCTTGCAGATCGCTGCACTATTCAGCTGTCCTATGCGATTGGTGTGGCCAAGCCCTTGTCGATCTATGCCGACACACATGGCACCGGCAATGTCGATGAGGCCGCGATTGAGCGCGCCGTGGCGCAGGCGATGAACCTGACCCCACGCGGCATTCGCCTGCATTTGGGTTTGAATAAGCCAATCTTCCAGCGCACTGCGGCCTATGGCCATTTTGGCCGCGCCCCCGAGGCAGATGGTGGCTTCTCGTGGGAGCGCACTGATTTGGTCGATGCGATCAAATCCGCGCTCTAATTTGAACCTTGCAGATGGAGTATGGCCCTGACCGATTTGGTTGGGGCCTTCTTTCAAAGATGACCGAAGCCAGACCCTACCGCAATTTCTATGGCCGCCGTAAAGGGCATAACCTGCGCGACAGCCAAGAAGCCTATTTGGAACAGGACTTGGCCAAGCTTAGTCCTGGCGCGGTTGATTGGGATGAGAACCCCGATCGCACAGCCCTTGATCTTGAGACGCTGTTTGGCGGGCGCGATGTTTGGCTTGAGGTTGGGTTTGGCGGCGGCGAGCACATGGTGCACCAAGCCGCGCTGAACCCCAATGTCGGATTGATTGGTTGCGAGCCCTATATCAATGGCGTGGCCATGCTACTTGGCAAAATTCGCGCCAGCGGTGTCGCCAATCTGCGGGTTTTTCCGGGCGACGTGCGCGATATGTTTGATGTGCTGCCTGATGCATCAATAGCGCGTGCGTTTTTGCTTTATCCTGATCCGTGGCCGAAGAAACGCCACCATCGCCGCCGTTTCGTCACGCCCGAGCATTTGGAACCTTTAGCGCGGGTTTTGCAGCCCGGCGCGATTTTTCGGGTTGCAACCGATATTCCCGACTATGTCCGCCAGACATTGGAGGAAGTTCCAAAGGCAGGGTTTGAATGGTTGGCCGAAGGGCCAGAGGATTGGCGCAAACCTTGGGGCGATTGGATTTCCACCCGTTACGAACAAAAAGCCCTGCGGGAGGGGCGGGTTCCCCATTATCTGACCTTCCGCCGATTGGGGTAATACCCCCAAAGCCTGTGGACGCGGCGGGCTGTCACCGCTATCAGATGGGCCAAGTTAATTTGCGAGGGAATGAAGCATGTCTGCCCACGGAAAACCTATCAAAATGCAGGCGCGGAAATCCGCGGGTTTGTCGGGCGAGGCGCATGTGCCAGGCGATAAATCCATCTCGCATCGCAGCCTTATTTTTGGGGCGATGGCCATTGGGCAAACGCGCATCAAAGGGTTACTTGAGGGGCAAGATGTTTTGGATACGGCCAAGGCGATGGCCTCCTTTGGTGCCCGCGTCACGCGTGTTGCGGATGGCGAGTGGCATGTGGACGGCGTTGGTGTTGGCGGCTTTGCCGAGCCTGATCATGTGATTGATTGCGGCAATTCTGGCACAGGCGTGCGTCTGATTATGGGGGCTATGGCCACAACCCCAATTGCCGCCACCTTTACAGGCGATGCAAGCCTTAATAAGCGCCCCATGGCACGGGTCACAGACCCGCTCGCTCTTTTTGGTGCACAGGCCTTTGGGCGCTCAGGCGGGCGCTTGCCGATGACGATTATCGGTGCGGAAACCCCCGTGCCTGTGCGCTATAAGTTGCCTGTGCCCTCAGCACAGGTCAAATCTGCGGTTCTGTTGGCGGGCTTGAATGTGCGCGGACAAACTGTGGTCATCGAAGAAGAGGCCACGCGGGACCATACCGAACGGATGCTTGCGGGTTTTGGCGCAACGATTACGAGCGAGCAGACCGATGAGGGCCGTGTGATCACCCTAGAGGGCCAACCAGAATTGCGCCCTCAAGATATCACTGTGCCCCGTGATCCCTCCTCCGCGGCCTTCCCAATTTGTGCGGCGCTGATCACGGAAGGTTCAGATGTATTGGTGCCAAATATCGGACTTAACCCCACCCGCGCAGGTTTGTTTGAAACCCTGATCGAGATGGGGGCGGATTTGACCTATGAAAACATCCGCGATGAAGGCGGAGAGCCTATGGCAGACATCCGTGCGCGTTTCTCACCTGATCTCAAGGGGATCGAAGTTCCGCCTGAGCGCGCCGCAAGTATGATTGATGAATACCCAATTCTGTCGGTCGTGGCCGCGAATGCCACGGGCGCGACTGTGATGCGCGGGGTCAAAGAACTGCGCGTCAAGGAAAGCGACCGCATTGATGCCATGGCCACAGGTCTGCGCGCAAATGGGGTTGAGGTGGAGGATGGCCCTGATTGGTGGATTGTGCAGGGTCGCGGTGCGGGCGGTGTGCAAGGCGGCGCGATATGTGCAACGCATTTGGATCATCGGATCGCCATGTCTTTCTTGTGCTTGGGGCTGTCCACGAAAGAGCCCGTGCAAATTGATGATGGCGGGCCAATTACGACTTCATTCCCCATCTTCATTGACCTGATGCGGGGGCTTGGCGCCACGCTTGGCGAGGTGGACGTTTGATTTTCACGGTCGCCATTGATGGGCCTGCGGCCGCAGGTAAGGGCACGATTAGCCGCCGCTTGGCTGATCAATTTGGCTTTGCCCATCTCGATACAGGCCTGCTTTATCGGGCCGTTGGGGCAAAAGTGGCTGATGGCGCCGCGCCTGAGATGGCCGCGCAAAATCTGACAGCCGCCGATCTGGCCCGCACTGATCTGCGCAGCCATGCGGCGGGGCAAGCCGCCTCAAAAGTTGCTGTGATCCCCGAGGTGCGCAGTGCCTTGGTGACATTTCAACGCGAGTTTGCCCGTCAAAGTGGCGGCGCCGTTTTGGATGGGCGCGATATTGGCACGGTGATCTGCCCCGATGCGGATTTGAAATTATTCATCACAGCCCGCCCCGAAGTGCGCGCGCATCGCCGCTATTTGGAACTTGGGGGAGATGAAGCACAGATCTTGAACGAGATCATTGAGCGCGACAGCCGCGATATGTCGCGTGCAGATGCCCCATTGCGTGCCGCCGAGGATGCGGTGGTGATCGACACCAGCGATTTGGATATTGAGGCGGCTGTTCGCCTTGCGGCAGAACATGTGACAGCTCGCCTCAAGGGCTAGTGTGAAAAATGGCCAAAACCCTTGTCATACTGGCGCAATGACTGTATGAGCCACGCAATCAAGCAGACGGTCAACGTCTCGGATTGAGCAGGGTCGGGATATCCTCCGGCCCTTCATCATTTTCGAGGGGGCGATTGAAAACGAAACCAAAGACCTGCGGAGACAACCGCATGGCCCGAATAGCTCTATGAAAAGGAACTGAATATCTATGTGCGCTAAAGCAACTATGGAAGAATTCGAAGCCCTTCTGAATGAAAGCTTCGAGATTGACACCCCCGCGGAAGGTGCGGTTGTCACTGGTAAGGTCATCGCAATCGAAGCGGGCCAAGCCATCATTGATGTGGGCTACAAAATGGAAGGCCGCATCGACCTTAAAGAATTCGCAAATCCCGGCGAGGCCCCCGAAATCGCAGTAGGCGATGAGGTAGAGGTTTACTTGCGCAATGTGGAAAACGCGCGTGGCGAAGCGGTTCTGAGCCGCGAAATGGCCCGCCGCGAAGCCGCATGGGATCGCTTGGAAAAAGCATATGCCGCAGAAGAGCGTGTCGATGGCGCAATCTTTGGCCGCGTCAAAGGTGGCTTCACCGTTGATCTTGGCGGTGCTGTTGCGTTCTTGCCTGGGTCTCAGGTTGACGTGCGCCCCGTGCGGGATGCAGGGCCTTTGATGGGCCTCAAGCAGCCATTCCAAATCCTGAAAATGGATCGCCGCCGTGGCAATATCGTTGTGTCCCGCCGTGCAATCCTTGAGGAAAGCCGCGCCGAGCAGCGCGCCGAAGTTATCGGCAAACTGGGCGAAGGCGACATCGTGGATGGTGTGGTCAAGAACATCACCGAATACGGCGCATTTGTCGACTTGGGCGGTGTTGACGGCCTGTTGCACGTCACCGACATGGCATGGCGCCGTGTGAATGATCCAAAAGAGGTTCTCACAATTGGTGAGACCGTGAAGGTTCAGGTGATCAAGGTCAACAGAGACACCCATCGCATCAGCCTCGGCATGAAGCAGCTGTTGGACGATCCATGGGATTCCGTTGAAGCGAAATTCCCGCTTGAATCCGTTCACATGGGCCGCGTCACCAACATCACCGATTACGGTGCATTTGTTGAGCTGGAGCCTGGCGTTGAAGGTCTGGTGCACGTTTCCGAGATGTCTTGGACAAAGAAAAACGTGCATCCTGGCAAGATCGTTTCGACCAGCCAAGAAGTCGAAGTTATGGTTCTGGAGATCGACAGCTCCAAGCGCCGCGTATCGCTTGGCCTCAAGCAGACCATGCGCAACCCATGGGAAGTGTTTGCAGAAACCCATCCTGTTGGCACAGCGGTTGAAGGCGAGATCAAGAACATCACCGAATTCGGTTTGTTCATCGGTCTCGACAACGACATTGACGGCATGGTTCACCTGTCTGACCTGACATGGGAAGGCCGTGGTGAGGATGTGATCGGCGATTACCGCAAAGGCGATATGGTCAAAGCGGTTGTTACCGAAGTTGACGTTGAGAAAGAGCGTATCTCTCTGTCGATCAAAGCTGTTGATGGCGATCCATTCGCAGATGCAGTTGGCGGCGTGAAGCGTGGCTCGGTCATCACTGTTGTTGTGACTTCGGTCGAAGAAGGCGGTTTGGAAGTGGAATATGAAGGCATGAAATCCTTCATTCGCCGCTCTGACCTCAGCCGCGACCGTGGTGATCAGCGCCCTGACCGTTTCTCGGTTGGTGACAAGATCGATGTGCGCGTAACCAATATCGATGCGAAGACCCGCAAACTGGGCCTGTCGATCAAGGCACGCGAAATCGCCGAAGAAAAAGAAGCGGTCGAGCAGTATGGCTCATCCGATTCTGGTGCAAGCTTGGGCGATATCCTTGGCGCTGCATTGAACAAAGACGAATAATCATCACGCGGGCCTTTGGCCCCGTTATGAGATCGAATTGCCCCGCTCAGCAGAGCGGGGCTTTTTCTTTGTCGGAACGACAGGCTGTCGCAGCCCATAGATTTTTCATCTTTTGCGCCTAACTCGAATACTAAGCATCAATGCGGGCAGGGCAGAGATGCATGATTTTATGCCGAAAGGTTGCCCGATGGACGTTGCAGACACGCTGTTGCTGTCGCGAATTCAATTTGCCGCGAATATCTCGTTTCATATCTTGTTTCCCACGATCACCATCGCCTTGGGGTGGGTGCTTTTGTATTTCCGCCTGCGGTTTTGGCGCACGGGCGAGGCGCGGTTTATGGCGGCCTATCTGTTTTGGGTGAAAATCTTTGCCCTGACCTTTGCCATGGGGGTGGTGTCTGGGATCACCATGTCCTTCCAATTCGGCACGAATTGGCCCGGGTTTATGGAAACTGTGGGCAATATTGCAGGGCCGCTATTGGCCTACGAGGTGTTAACCGCGTTTTTCCTTGAGGCGGCTTTTGTCGGCATCATGCTGTTTGGGGCCAGCCGTGTGCCTGCTTGGCTGCACATCTTGGCCACGGGCTTGGTCGCCTTCGGCACGACCTTGTCTGCGTTTTGGATTCTTGTGTTGAACAGTTGGATGCACACGCCAGCAGGGTTTGAGATGATTGATGGCGTGGCGCATGCCACTGATTGGGCGGCGATTATCTTCAACCCCTCAATGCCCTATCGCCTGTTGCATATGCTTTTGGCATCAGGGCTGACAGTAGCCTTCCTGATGGCGGGCTTGGCGGCCCTGCGCTGGCTGTGGGGGGATCGTGCGGCAGAACTGCGCGTGATGCTTCGCACGGGTCTTGTGATGGGTGCTGCGTTGATCCCACTGCAAATTCTGGCGGGCGATCTACATGGGCTTAACACGCTCGAACATCAGCCGCAAAAGGTTGCCGCAATGGAAGCGAATTGGGAGACGCAAGGGAATGTGCCCTTGGTTCTTTTCGCTTTGCCAGATGAGGCGGCTCGCGAAAATCGTTTTGAGATTGCTATCCCAAATGGCGCCTCATTGATCCTGACTCATAGTTTTGATGGGGTCGTTCCGGGGCTGAATGAGTTTATTGCCGAGGATGGCACGGCCCTACACCCGCCTGTCGCGCCTGTGTTCTTTTCGTTTCGCGTGATGGTGGCCACAGGCTTTGCCATGTTGTTCCTGTCATGGGGCGCGTTGGCCTATATGCGCCGCGGGCGTGTTGCGGGTGAAGCCCTCTCTCCCGAAGGGCTGCCAAAACTAATGCTTTATGCGCTCGTGCCAATGGCGTTGTCGGGATGGGTGGCTACCCTTGCGGGGTGGTATACGACCGAGATTGGGCGGCAGCCTTGGTTGGTGCAAGGCGTGGTCACAACCGCTGAGGCCGTGGCCGAGGTGCCCGCACCGATGGTGATGGGAACGCTGATCGTTTATCTGGCGATCTACGCAGCGCTTTTGGCCGCTTATGTGGGCGTATTGGTCTATCTTGCGCGTAAGGCCGCCATGGGGCAGGGCGGGGCGCGCCCTGCACGCCCGCAACAGGGCCTTGAAGCTGCATTGGTCGCAGGGGAATAGGGCGATGCTTGATCTCTTTGGTGATCCAAATATTTGGCTGCCGTGGGCCTTTGCCTCGTTGATGGGGTTTTCGATCTTGGTCTATGTGACCTTGGATGGGTTCGACCTTGGCGTGGGGTTGTTGTTCCCCTTCGCATCTGCCGAGGAAAAAGACCGCATGATTGCCTCCATCGGCCCGTTTTGGGACGCGAATGAAACATGGCTGGTTTTGGCTGTCGGGCTGCTTTTGGTGGCCTTTCCAGTGGCGCATGGGATCATTTTGACCGCGCTCTATCTGCCCGTTTTCGTAATGTTGGTGGGCCTCATCCTGCGCGGGGTTGCTTTTGAATTCCGCGCCAAGGCAAGCCTTCGGTTCAAATCCACTTGGAACCGCGTGTTTTTTGCAGGCTCGTTGATGACCTCTTTGGCGCAAGGATTCATGTTGGGCCTCTATATTCTTGGCCTTGAATATACAGGGGCGCATGTGTTTTTCGCGATATTGACAGCGGGCTGTTTAACAGTGGGCTATAGCTGCATTGGGGCCATGTGGTTGATTTACAAAACCGATAGCGGGCTACAGGCCAAGGCAATCACATGGGGCAAGCGCAGCCTCTGGGGTGTGATCCTTGGAATTGGATTGGTTTCTGCGGCAACACCATTGGTGTCGCTGCGCATCTTTGAGAAATGGTTCAGCTATCCTTCATTTCTCTATCTCGCGCCTTTGCCAATTCTCTCTGTCTTATTGGTGGCTGTTTTGTGGGTTATGCTAAGGCGCATGCCATTCAAGGGGGATCACGCGTCTTGGGCGCCTTTCGCAACAGCAAGCGCGCTTTTTGCGATGGCCTATATCGGGCTGGCCTATAGTTTTTACCCCTATGTCGTGCCCGAACGATTGACCATATACGAGGCGGCATCCGCCCCCGAAAGCCTGCTGATTATCCTGATCGGCGCCTTGTTCGTGGTGCCAATCATTATCGCCTATTCAATCCTTGCCTATGTGATCTTTCGCGGCAAGGCGACAGCCCTCAGTTACGACTAGGTTCAGAAAGAAACCGCAACATTGGGCAGGCGCAAATCTTTGATTAGGTCGCGCAGTTCTTGCTTTGCGGCGAGGTTTGAGATGTTTAGCTTGTCAACGCCAACCTCTTTCAAATCAAGAAGGGTCAGGCCTGATGGGAATAGCTCTCGAAAAATCACGCGCTCGGCAAAGCCCGAGCTGACGCGAAACCCGATCCGCTTGGCCAAGGCTTCCATCGCCGCGCCGACTTTGCGCTTATTGTGCATCTCTTGCGCGCCGAGGCGGTTGCGCAGCACGATCCAATCAAACGGCTTAAGCCCCGCCTGCGCGCGCAATTTGCGCGAATGCCACACCATTTCGGAATACACGCTTGGGCCTGTGATGTCGTAGGTTTCGGGATCAACCCGCGCCAAAAGATCAAAATCAACAAAGCTGTCATTCATGGGCGTCACCAAGGTATCTGCCATGGAATGGGCGACTTGGCTGAGCCGCGTATGCGATCCGGGGCAGTCGATAACGATGAAATCGACCTGGTTTTCCATGCCCGCAACCGCCGCGGACAGGCGTTTGTCGAAAATATTCTCACCTTCGGCCAAGGATGCAGGGTCAATTTCTGGCAGCGTCATCAAAATCGGACAAGGCAAAGAGATTGCACGTTTTTGCATCGTGGCTTGGCGGTTTTCGATATAGCGGTGGAAACTGCGCTGCCGCAAATCCAGATCTAGACCGCCAACCTTAAACCCCTCGCGCACCAGTGCTGTGGCCACATGCATGGTTGTGGTCGACTTGCCCGAACCGCCCTTTTCATTCCCGAATACGATAATATGCGCCAAAACGAACCTCACTTACCCCACTGCGCACCCGATATTGTGGGCGCATTCCGTTGATCCTCAATATACGGAAGGAATGCTGCGCTGTTAAGCAAGAAAGACATTTAACTTATGGCTAAAATGAAAAACACCGCCCCAAAGGGACGGTGTTTTGAAACAGTTAAGTGCGTTTGGATTAGAAACCCAGACCTTCGTATTTCTTTTTGAACTTGGAAACGCGGCCGCCTGTATCCATCAAGCGCGCGCCACCACCTGTCCATGCAGGGTGCACAGAAGGGTCAATATCCAGCGCAAGCGTATCGCCCTCGGAACCCCAAGTGGATTTCATCTGAACAACGGTGCCATCGGTCATTTTGACATCGATGACGTGGTAATCGGGATGGATGTCTTTTTTCATCGTCTAAGCCCTTCTTACGCTTCGGCGTTATCGCTGAGTTCGCGATAGTTTGTTTTCTCGGCGATACGGGCCGACTTACCACGGCGATCACGCAAGTAGTACAGCTTCGCGCGGCGAACACGGCCGCGGCGCACCACTTCGATTGAATCGATATTGGTCGAGTAGAGGGGAAATACGCGCTCTACGCCTTCACCAAATGAAATTTTGCGAACAGTGAACGAACCTGCGATCCCTTTGCCGTTTTTACGGCTGATGCAAACGCCTTCATACATCTGCACACGAGAGCGCGACCCTTCGGTCACTTTAAAGCCAACGCGAATGGTGTCGCCAGCTTTGAAATCGGGAATGGTCTTCCCAAGGGCGGCAATCTGTTCCGCCTCGATTTGTGCGATCAGATCCATTGGATCTTCTCCTCTAAATGCTCGCGGTTGCTCCGCGAAGGTGTGGTCGCATCTGAGAGCTCTGGTCTTCGACCGGATCCACCTGTTCCCATATGGGGGTGTCCGCCAGAGGTCACGCTGACTTTCCTAATGTGATCTTTGGCCAATCTGCCTTGCGCCGAAGTTCCGCTAAAGCGCGGGGACAAAGCCCCAAGAAAAACCAAAGAGGCCCGATCAGCCGATTCCGACTGCGGACGGATGGCGTATAGGCTGCAAATCCCAAAGGATCAAGCCTTATCGCGCCCGGTCTTGCCCTGTTTAGAGAGATATTCCGCCCAAAGATCAGGGCGGCGCGATTGCGTCAAAGCCTCGGCTTGGGCATGGCGCCACTCGGCAACGCGGGCGTGATTGCCAGATGTCAAAACCTCGGGGATCACCATCCCACGCCATTCAGCGGGGCGGGTATAGTGCGGATGCTCCAACAGGCCATTGGAAAAACTTTCTTCTTGGGTCGAGTCAAAATTTCCCAAGACACCCGGAATAAGGCGAATGGTGGCATCTAGCACCGCTTGGGCGGCAATCTCGCCGCCCGTCAGAACAAAATCACCTAGTGAAATTTCTTCCATCTCGTAATGGTCAATCACACGTTGATCCACCCCTTCGAACCGCCCGCACAACAGGGTCATGCCGTCACAGCCCGCAAAGCGCGCGGCATCGGCCTGTGTAAAAGGCCGCCCCCGAGGTGACAGATAGACACGTGGCCATCTTGCAGGGTCAGGTGGTGTGTTATCAGCGGCCATGTCCATGGCGCGCCCCAAAATGTCGGGACGCAAGACAAGCCCTGCGCCGCCCCCTGCGGGCGTATCATCAACATTGCGGTGCTTGCCCTCGCCGAAGATGCGCAGGTCGATGGTGTCTAATGCCCAAAGACCGCTTTGCAATGCCTTCCCCGTCAGTGAGCCCCCCAAGACACCTGGAAACATGTCAGGGAAGAGTGTGATGACCTTCGCGCACCATGCGTCCTTCAGGCGCTGCGGCCCCATCAAATCGCGTGGGGTCGCATTGGCCGAAATCGACAGACGGCCATAGCTGCGGGGTGGTTTAGACGTCATCGTCAAACAAGCCTTCTGGCGGATCAATCACGATGCGCTTGGCGCTGAGGTCGACTGTGGGAACAACCGCCTGTGTAAAAGGCACAAGAACGCTGCCCTTGTGATTGGGCACGCTGCGCAGTTCGAGAATATCACCTGCGCCATGGTTCAAAACGGCCGCCACCTTGCCGCGCGCCGCGCCGCCTGTGTCGACCACGTTAAGACCGAGAAGGTCGCTGTGATAAAACTCGTCATCAGGAAGGACGGGCAGGGCGGTGCGCGGTGCAAACAGACGGGTGCCGCGAAGGCCATCTGCCGCTTCTTTTGTCATCACCCCAACAACCCGCGCGGCAAAGCCACCTTTGACGGCACGGGTGATTTTAAGATCAAAGCTGCGGTCGCCTTTTTCAGAAAACAGTGGCGTGTAAGTGCCGATATCTTCGGGATTGGCGCAAAAACTTTTGAGGCGCACTTCACCGCGCACGCCAAAGGAGCCTGCAATCGCACCGACACAAATCAGGTTTTGATTGCTCATTCCACGGGGCCCTCTCTTAGGCATAACCGATCTGCGCTGACCCAGTCGCCCGAAAGGGCGAGACAGGCCGCTTGCGCATTGCGCCGTTCTTCAACGCGCCCACCTATATAGGCGAAAAGGCAGAGGATCGAAATTAGGATCAGGCGGCGCATTTAAGATACTCAAAGCCACATCTACGCTTGGCCCAAAGGCCGCCTTGCCCCCAGTACACAACAAGCGGGGGCAAGGCAGGGGGCTGATTACTCAGCCTTTGCTTCTTCTGCGGCTTCCTCAGCGGCAGGCGCTTCTTCAGGTGCAGCTGCTTCTTCAACAACGGCCTCTTCTGCGGGCGCTTCTTCAGCGGCAGGTGCAGGTGCGGCTGCTGCTTCGGCTGCTTCTGCGGCCTTAGCGGCTTTTTCTTCTGCGCGCTCTTGTGCTTTTTTGCCTGGAACGGCTTTGTTCGGGTTGTTGCGGGTTTTCGCGGCCAACACGCCAGCTGCTTCCAAGAAACGGCTTACGCGGTCGGTGGGCTGTGCACCCTGCTCGAGCCAGTATTTCACGCGCTCCATGTTCATTTTCACGCGATCTTCGCTGTCTTTTGCCAAGAGCGGGTTGTATGTGCCGAGCTTCTCGATGAAGCGGCCATCGCGGGGCATGCGGCTGTCAGAGGCCACGATGCTGTAGAATGGGCGCTTTTTCGAGCCACCACGGGCCAAGCGGATTTTCATTGCCATGTTAGTCTTCTCCTTCGGATAGATGATCGGGGCGTCTTTGTTTATTGCCCGTTTTCAATGTGTTGTTCATGGTGACGGATGACCTCCTGAATGATGAATTTCAGAAAGGTCTTGGCGAATTCGGGGTCGAGATCGGCCTCCTCAGCCAAACGCTCAAGCCGCGCGATTTGTTTGGCTTCGCGGTCTGGGTCGGAAGGGGGCAAATCATGCTGTGCCTTCAACTTCCCTACGGCTTGGGTGTGCTTAAACCGCTCGCCAAGGGTATAGACAAGGATTGCGTCCAAGCGATCAATCGAGGCGCGATGTTCCTTGAGCAGCGCTGCGGCGCGGGCGGCTGTATCGGTCATGATGCGATCCCTTTATTTCTTTTTGCCAAAGCCCGTCAGGGGCGGCAGACCACCGCCGCCACCCAAGCCGCCAAGCCCCATCTTGCGGGCTGCGGCCTCCATCGCTTTGGGATCCATTGCTGAAGGATCCATGCCCGCCAAATCTTTGGGTGCGCCTTTGCCCATTAATGCGCCAAGGCCCTGCTTGAGCATCCCGCCTTTGCCCATTTTGCCGAGCTTCTTCATCGCATCGGCCATTTGGCGGTGCATTTTCAAAAGCTTGTTCAGGTCAGAGACATCTTGCCCTGCGCCTGCGGCAATGCGCTTTTTGCGGCTTGCCTGCAAAAGGTCAGGGTTGGCCCTTTCCCGCTTTGTCATAGATTGGATCAGCGCGATCTGGCGTTTGATTACCTTGTCATCAAGCCCTGCATCATCAAGCTGCTTTTGCATCTTGGCCATGCCCGGCATCATCGACATCATGCCCTGCATCCCGCCCATTTTCAGCATCTGCTCTAACTGGCCTTTAAGGTCGTTCATGTTGAACTGACCTTTTTGGAAGCGCTTCATCATGCGCTCGGCCTGTTCAGCCTCAAGGGTTTCTTGGGCTTTTTCAACAAGGGCCACGATATCGCCCATGCCCAAGATGCGGCCAGCGACACGCTGCGCTTCGAATGTTTCAAGCGCCTCGAGCTTTTCACCCAACCCCACAAAGCGGATCGGTTTGCCTGTGACGGCGCGCATCGACAGTGCCGCGCCGCCGCGACCATCGCCGTCCATACGGGTCAAAACGATGCCAGAGACGCCAATTTTATCGTCAAATTCCTGCGCAACATTCACCGCATCTTGGCCCGTGAGGCCATCCACGACCAAGAGTGTCTCGCGCGGGTTGGCAATGTCACGCACGGCTGCGGCCTGCGCGATCAGGTCTTGATCAATATGCAAGCGCCCTGCGGTGTCGAGGATATAGACATCATAGCCGCCAAGCCCCGCTTGGGTTTTGGCGCGCTTTGCAATCGTCTCAGGGTTTTCACCTTGGATGATGGGCAGGGTATCCACGCCAATTTGTTGGCCAAGGATGGCCAACTGCTCCATCGCGGCAGGGCGGTTTGTGTCAAGGGATGCCATCAACACGCGCTTGCCTTCGCGCTCCTTCAGGCGCTTGGCCAGTTTCGCGGTTGTTGTGGTTTTCCCTGAGCCTTGCAGACCCACCATCAGGATGGGTGCAGGCGGGTTGTCGATTTTCAGTGCGCCAATCTCGCCTTCGCCCTGAAGCGTGGCGATCAATTCGTCATGCACAATTTTGACGACCTGTTGACCCGGGGTCACCGATTTGGTCACCGCAGCGCCTGTGGCCTTTTTCTCGACCGCGCGAATAAATTCACGTGCCACGGGCAAAGAAACATCTGCCTCAAGCAAAGCCACCCGCACTTCGCGCAGGGCTGTTTTTACATCATCAGCAGACAAAGCGCCTTGCTTTGTCAGCCCCTCAAAGACCGAGGAGAGGCGTTCTGAAAGTGTTTCAAACATTGGCCAAGGCCCCTTTGTCACGTCATCTCTTTGGTGATCTGTGCATCAGGCCACCGCATTGCAATGCACCAAGGCCCCCGTGGGCGAAACTCGCTGACGGGGGGCGATCTTGGACATATCCTAAGACCAGAAAGCCAAAGCTTGCTGGAAGTTGCGCTGCTCTTACGCGCGCGAAGAGGGGAATGTCAAGCCTTCGCGCCTTAGTTCAAATGGCGCAAGAGCCGCGCATGACGATCAAAGGCCGTGATCAACTGTCCCAAATTTTGGATATCTGTCGCCTCAAGCATGGGCAACATCTTCACAAAGGCCCGCGCCGTTCCCAATGTGTCGCCAAGTGCGGTATGACGGGCATTGTCGGGTATGCGGATGCTGAGGCGGTCACAGAGCGCGTCCAATGTGTGTTCCGCAGACTGACCAAAAAGGATGGCCGAACACAGAACAGTGTCCAAGATCGGCTGATCAAAACGCGCACCAATGGCCCCTTCGCGCCGCTGTAGAAAAGCCATGTCAAAGGGGGCGTTATGGGCCACCAGAACCGCGCCATCGGCAAAGCGATGAAACCGCGATAAGGAATCAACGACCGATGGAGCGTCTGCCACCATCTCATTGGTGATGTGATGCACCGCTGTTGAGGCCGCAGGGATTTTGCGCGCAGGGTTGACCAATGTGTCAAAGCGTTCGCTCTCGACCAATTTGCCGTTTACAATTCGCATCGCGGCGATCTGACAGATTTCATCGACTTGCGGGTTCAGCCCGGTGGTTTCTGTATCGAACACCACGAAAGACAAGTTCTTCAGCGGGGCCTGTGACAGCTCAGCAGGCAGTGCGGTTTGCAACAGGTCAAAATCATATTGGATCACGCGCGGCGTTTGCAGCGTTTCGGGGGCGGCGGCTAGTGACAGGCTGATCCGTTGATCTGTGGCTTCGATCTTGGCGCCGTGGCTGCGCAAAACATCGGCCCCTGCAAAGCGTGAATGGCCCGTGATCAGGGGGCTGTCTAACCAATCATTGAGTCGTGCCGCGTCAGGGGCCTTTGCATCTCCCTGCAGGTCAAGAATGGCCTCTCCCTCTGACAGTCGGGCCGAAAGTCGAATGTCAGACGCCCCCGCGCCAATCCACGACAGCGTCAGGCGCTCTAACAAGCGGCTGATGGCAAAGCCATCGGCGCGCAGTCGCAGGTCAGGCAGCGCGTCATACTGCAGTTGGATATCCTTTTGCGCCAAGCGCGTGGCAAGCGCGATTCCAATATCGGATAGGTCAAGCTGCTCAAGGGGCCACCATGCTGTATCGGTTTTGGCTTTTTCTTTTTGCACATCGTGCAACGTCTTTTCCAACTGCGCACGCGGCGCCCCATGGGGCAGGTCTGGCAAAACGGCATCCACGGCCTCAATTAAATCGGCAAACAAAGCCTCGCGCATGCCATGCAGTGCCAAATCCTCGGATCGGTCTTGCAAGCACAAGAGATAGGCAGGATCGGCTGTTTCCTGACCTTCGAGCCAGAATAAGCGCATCCGTGCCTCGAACAGGCGGGCATCGTGGCGGGTTGTTACCAAAATATCCGTGCCCTTAGCGCTCTGTGCGCGCAACAGCCTGCCATAAGCCTCGCGCAAGGGGGCCATGCGCAAAAGCTGATCAAGGGGGCGGTTCAGACCCAACCCCTCATCATCATTGAAGAGGTCCCGCATCTTGCCATTGTAAAGTGCGATTTTATGGTCAGGCGTGCAGAACACGACCCCAGCGGGAATTTCAGCCAGTAAGGTTTCAAGCCGCTGCTTCTCAAGGCCGAGCCGTGCTGTTTCACGCCCCACGGCCAATGCCATTGCGTTGCGCGTTTCGGTCAAATGCGCGGCAACAGCCGCAGCAGCAGGGGCTAAATCACCCAAATATCGCGCATAGTTTGGATTGATTTCATCATCCACATCGGCATGGGCGCGGGCGCGCATATCCGCGGCCAATGCTTCAAGGGGGCGGGCGACATACTCATCGAACTTCGTCCAAACCCAAGCAGACAGGCCGATAATTGCAAATGCCCCAACCGCCCCTGCGGTGATAAAGGCCGATAGCGCGTGATCCTCGCCCAAACGAACATACCCGATCACCAGACCCGCGGTCAGCAGGGCCGCGCCCCCAAGGGCCAAGAGCGCAAAGAACAAAAAGATGCGCAAACGCAAACTAAGATGGGTGAACATGGGCGTGCGGGCCTCCTCCTCCCGCAGCGGTGACGCGGCCTAGCCGCCCAAAGTTGGGCAGACCACCGCAATCAACGGATCATCTGCGGAAACCGCTAACCAATCGGCATTCTCGGCGCGGCCATCAGCATCAAAACTGGTGGTTGGAAAAATCTCTGCGCGGGCGGGGGTCGTGCAATCCACCAAGATGGGTTTGATGATCGCGGGCTGCCACCGCTCATGCAGGCGCGTTTGCACAACCCATTGGCCCGAGCCTTCGACTGTTTCGACAGTCTCTGACGGGGTAACTGCGACAAAACCTTTGATCCATGGCTTCACATATGTCCACGGCTGCCAAACAGCGCGCTGTTCGCGCGTGGCGATCATTACAGTGTCTGTGGGCAGGGTGGCCATGACGCCGCGCGCCCATGAATATTCGAGGGATATTGTGGTCAGGATCATCGCCAGCCCTGCGCCTGCAGGCACGAACCATTTTGGTATCCGCTCTCCTATCAGGCGGCGCAGGCCATAGGCGATGCCTGCCCCTGCAAAGGCTGAGGACAGTGCCGCAATAAGGACGAGGAACATTTGCATTTCGTTGGTCTTTCTCTTTTCGTGACAACCAAAAACAGGTGCGGGGGTTATAGAAATCCGCTGCGCTGTCCGATTGCCGATTGCATTGTTTTAATCACAACGAAGGCATCGCGGAGATGACTTCGATCAAAATCCGATAAATAAGCAGGTGCCATGAAATTATCGGGCGCGTGGCCATTGCGGATTTGGCGCGCTTGATGCGCAAGCCGCGCTTCTGCGATCATGTCATAGGCATCCAACAAATCACGTCCGCCCGAGGCAGAAACCGCACCTCCGTCAATTGCGGCAACCAAGCGCGCGCGGGTGTTTACTTCGGTCAACTGTCCTTTCAGCGCATAGATGCGCCCCAAATCCACCACGGGCACAACGCCGTTATGCTTGAGATCAATGCGATCTTTATGCTCGCCCGACCGAACAGTGGCAAAGCCCCGAAAGAGACCAAGCGGGGGCGTATGCTTGAGCGAATTGGAAATCATATGAGCCACAAAAATCGAATTTCCCGAAGCCTCTGCAAGGGTCGAGGCGTGAAGATCGTCAAACAGGGCCATCGTGCCGCCAATGGGCCGCAGGTCAAACATCACCGATGCCAACATCTGCGCCTCGGTGTCAGGTTTGTTGATCCATTTCGAGAAATAGTTTCGCCAAACGCGTAAGGGTTGCCGCCAACGCGCGGCGGTCGCCATCATATCACCTGGGCAGTAGAAATAGCCTGCCTCATCTAAACCATCCGAGACGAACTTTGCCAAAGCGGCGAAATACGCGTCATCTTCTGGGCGCATGGCATCGTCTATGATCAGGCAATTGTCTTGGTCGGACACGCCCGTTTGTTCTTGCCGACCTTGGCTGCCGCAGGCCAGCCACAGATAGGGCACAGGCGGCGGCCCAAGATGGTCTTCGGCAAGTTTTAGCAACCGCCGGGTCGCGGCATCGCCGATATCGGTGATCAGGCGTGTGACCACCTGATGATCATTATTTGCCCCAACCAATTGCATCAAAAGGGCAGGGATGCCTTTTACATATTTGGCAATTTCTGCGCTATTCGCGGCATAGGCGATATCCATGATGATTGAGGCGGAACTGGTCGCCTGAAAGCGCATCATATCGGTCTGGCTTAATATGCCTTCGGGCTGTCCGCGATCCATGACGGGCATATGGGTAAACCCATGCTCGACCATCAAATGCAGCGCATCAGCCACAAGGGCGGAGGCGGGCAAGGTCTTGGGCGCGCGCGTCATCACTTCAGCCACGGCCGTGTCTGATGGCAGCCCCGCCGCCATCGCGCGATTGGTTAAGTCGCGTGTGGTGATGATCCCTTGCAGCGCCCCCGTTTCGGAGGTGACAAGCAAGCAAGAGACGCGGTGATCCCGCATCTTCTGCGCGGCTCTCAGCAAGCTGTCTTGCGCTGTGCAGGTCAGAGGATTGCGCGTCATTAAATCGCCCAAGGTTTGGGTCGACAAGGCGCTGCGCTTGGCGCGGGCTGGGCGGGTGCGGTCAAAGAAATCTAGAAAGGCGGGGTGCTCTTTCACCAATTTATGGAAAAGTGGCGCCGAGATCTCCAAAAGTTCGGTTGGTTTCACGGCGGTTGCGGTGACAGGCGCAATACCATCGCGCATCAAGCCGCGCTCCCCGAAGGAGTTTTTGGGGCCGAGGATCGAGACCAGTTCACCATTGGGTTCGGTGATATCAACCTGCCCTGACACGATGAGGTAAAGCGCCTCAAGCGGCGCGCCCGCGTGATAAATCACAGCGCCCGCTTTTGCCATGGAGCGGTTCACCTGCCCTGCCAGTTCCGCCAGATAATCATGCGGTAAGCTGTCATAGGGGTGCGTTTGTGACAGAAGTGTCAGGATTTCTTTTGGCATCTGGATCTGGGTCTGATTGGTCGGTCTGGCTCAGCCTAGACTATTTATGAAAAAGGCGCATCCCGATTGATCGGAATGCGCCCATTTTTCTTAAGGGGTAGCCCCTAAGTGATCAAAGGATCACTTGTTGATGGCTGCACCTGCGCCACGTGGGATACGTACGGATTCCACGAGGTCTTGGATCTCCTGCGGAGGCTCTGCTGTCACGCGGGATACTGCGAACGCAACGGCAAAGTTCAGCAATGCGCCCACTGGCCCGAAATGGGTTGGTGGGATGCCGAACAGGTAGTTCGCTGCAGTGTTATCCAGCATGTTGGTGCCTGGGATGAAGAACCAACCCAAGAATGTGAACAGGTAGAGACAGGTTGAAATCAGACCTGCAAGCATACCTGCTGTTGCACCTGCGGAGTTCATGCGCTTGGAGAAGATACCCATCATCAGTGTTGGGAACAGCGAAGCTGCTGCCAGACCGAATGCCAGAGCCACGGTTTGCGCCGCGAAGCCTGGAGGGTTTAGACCAAGATAGGTTGCCAAAGCAATCGCGCCTGCCATCGAGATACGGGCAGCCAGAAGCTCGCCTTTTTCGGAGATGTCAGGATTGATCACCGACTTGATCAAGTCGTGGCTGATGGCAGAGGAGATCGCCAACAGAAGACCCGCCGCTGTGGACAGAGCCGCTGCCAGACCACCTGCCGCGATCAGAGCGATAACCCAACCTGGCAACTGTGCGATTTCTGGGTTTGCCAGAACGAGGATGTCACGGTTGAAGGTCACAAGCTCGTTGCCTGCCCAACCACGCTCGGCTGCCATTTCAGCCATACCAGCACCATTTTCATTGTAGTACTGGATCAGGCCATCGCCGTTCTTGTCTTCAACAGCCAGAAGGCCAGTGACCGACCAAGTGTTGAACCAATCAGGCAGATCAGCTTGTGCAACAGGCTCACCTTCAACGCCATTTGGCCACATGGTGGTCATGATGTTCAAACGTGCCATGGCACCTACCGCAGGAGCGGTCAGGTAAAGCAGCGCGATGAACACCAGCGCCCAACCAGCAGACCAACGTGCGTCAGCCACTTTGGGAACGGTGAAGAAGCGAATGATAACGTGGGGCAGACCCGCGGTACCAATCATCAGCGACAAGGTGAACAACGCCATCAACCATGGGCTAGAGCCTGTGGTGTAAGCATTGAAGCCCAAATCTGTCAGCAAGCCGTCCAATGTGGTCAGCAGAGGCTGGCCAGAGGCGGTGTGCTCGGAGAAGAGGCCGAGGCTTGGGATTGGGTTACCTGTCAGTTGCAGCGAGATAAACACAGCAGGGATCGTATACGCTGTGATCAGAACGCAATACTGCGCCACCTGCGTATAGGTGATGCCCTTCATGCCGCCCAAAACCGCGTAAACGAAAACGGTTGCGGATGCGATGTAGAGACCTGTTGTGCTGTCCACTTCGAGGAAGCGGGAGAAGGCCACGCCAGCGCCAGTCATCTGACCGATAACATAGGTCACGGACATAACGATCAGCGAGATAACGGCCACAACGCGTGCAGTCTGGCTATAGAAACGGTCGCCTACGAATTCAGGAACCGTATACTTGCCGAACTTGCGCAAATAGGGCGCAAGAAGCATCGCCATAAGCACGTAACCACCCGTCCAGCCCATGAGGAAGGTCGAGTTGTTATAGCCTACGAATGCGATCAGACCTGCCATCGAGATGAAGGAGGCCGCCGACATCCAGTCCGCTGCAGTTGCCATGCCGTTGATGACAGGGTTAACACCACGCCCTGCGGCGTAGAATTCAGATGTGGAACCCGCGCGGGCCCAAATCGCGATACCGAAGTAGAGCGCAAACGACAGCCCCACAACGATAATATTGAGTGTTGTTTGATCCATAATCTGGCCCGTCCCTTACTCTTCGTCCACGCCATATTCTTTGTCTAATTTGTTCATACGCGCTGCGTAGAAGAAAATCAGAACAAGGAATACGAGGATTGAACCTTGCTGAGCAAACCAGAAGCCCAGATCTGTGCCACCCACCGCGATGCCGCTAAGCATCGGGCGGAAAAGAATAGCAAAGCCATAGGAACACAGCGCCCAGATCACCAAGCATAGGGTGACCAAGCGGATGTTCGCGGCCCAGTATTCAGAGTTATTTGCCTTTTCGGCCATTGATATCTCCCTTCGGTTTCTAACCAGTGAGGCACTGCCCCAACGGTGACATCTGACGCCGCCTCCTCCTAAGGCGTCGACAGAATTCTTTTGCCCAATTACGCCCCAGTAAGGTGGGACACGATCTTGCCAAGTGCCTTGGCAATATCGTCAATAGCCCCCATAGCCGCGACTTTGCTAAGCGTGCCGCGGGCATTGTAATACTCGATAAGGGGGGCCGTTTGGGCATGATATGCCGACAGGCGCGTGCGCACTGTTTCGGCATTATCATCAGGGCGGCGCTTAAACGCGCTGCCCTGACATTTGTCACAAACACCCGCTGTTGCAGGCTGCTTGAATTCGTCATGATATCCTTCGCCACAATCCGCGCAGGTATAGCGACCCGATACGCGGGCCACCATCGCTTCATCATCCACCTCAAGGCTGATGACAGCGTCAATCTGCTGGTTGCGTGCCGCCAAAAGGCCATCAAGCGCCTCGGCTTGCGCGGCGGTGCGGGGGAAACCATCCAGAATTGTGCCTGCGGCCACATCGGGCTGCTGAAGGCGTTCTTCGAGAACGGCGAGCACAATCTCATCCGAGACCAATTCGCCCTTTTCCATAACCGATTTCGCGGCCAAGCCTGCGGGTGTGCCTGCATTGACTGCGCCGCGCAGCAAGTCACCAGTGGACAGCTGCACAAGCCCGAATGCCTCTTCTAGCATGCGGGCTTGGGTGCCCTTCCCAGCGCCCGGAGGCCCGAGAAGGATTAAGTTAACTGGTCGTGTCATCGTATCTGCCGTCATTTACTGAATTCCACGCGTTACTTAACGATGCGATTGGCGATGAGGTCATCCACCACGCTTGGATCTGCCAAGGTCGATGTGTCGCCAAGGCTGCCGAAATCGTTTTCGGCGATCTTACGCAAAATGCGGCGCATGATTTTCCCCGACCGCGTTTTGGGCAGGCCAGGTGCAAATTGCAGCGCGTCTGGTTTTGCAATTGGGCCGATCTCTTTACGCACCCAATTGGTCAATTCTGCCCGCAATTCTTCGGAGGGCTCTTCGCCCGCCATCAACGTGACGTAGCAGTAGATCCCCTGACCTTTGAGATCATGGGGGAAGCCCACCACTGCGGCCTCTGATACTTTTTCATGTGCCACAAGCGCCGATTCAACCTCGGCTGTGCCCATGCGGTGGCCCGACACGTTGATCACATCATCCACGCGGCCCGTGATCCAGTAATAGCCATCTTCGTCACGGCGGCATCCGTCCCCTGTGAAGTAATAGCCTTTGTAGTCACTGAAATAAGCCTGCACAAAGCGATCAGGATCACCCCACAGGGTGCGCATCTGACCAGGCCAGCTGTCTTTGATACACAAAACGCCTTCTGCGGCGGTTTCGTGGATTTCTTGACCAGTGGTGGCATCCAACAGCACGGGCTGAACGCCGAAGAATGGATTTGTCGCTGAGCCTGGCTTAAGCTTGGTGGCACCTGGCAGAGGCGTAATCAAATGGCCGCCCGTTTCGGTCTGCCACCATGTGTCAACAATGGGGCAGTTCCCCTTGCCAACAACGTCATTATACCAATTCCATGCTTCTGGGTTAATCGGCTCGCCCACCGACCCCAAAAGTTTGAGGCTAGAGAGATCATATTTGGTCACGAATTCATTGCCCTGACCCATCAGCAAACGAATGGCTGTAGGGGCGGTGTAGAATTGGTTCACTTTGTGCTTTTCACAAACAGCCCAGAAACGGCCCGCGTCTGGATAGGTTGGCACACCTTCAAACATCAAGGTTGTCGCGCCATTCGCAAGCGGGCCGTAGATGATATAGCTGTGGCCTGTTACCCAACCCACATCGGCGGTGCACCAGAACACATCGCCATCATGATAGTCGAATGTGTATTGATGCGTCATCGCAGCATAAGTCAGATAGCCACCTGACGTATGAACAACGCCCTTGGGCTTGCCAGTTGAGCCCGAGGTGTAAAGAATGAACAGCGGATCTTCAGCGTTCATTTCTTCCGCAGGGCAGGCGGTGGATTGGCCCGCAGAGGCCTCATGATACCAGATATCGCGACCATCGGTCCAAGTTACATCTTGACCTGTGCGCTTCACGACCAAGCATTTCACGTGGTCATCACAATGCAAAAGCGCCTTATCCACGTTAGATTTCAGATCGGTCACACGACCGCCGCGGGGGGCGCCGTCCGAAGTGATGACAACCCGTGCTTCCGAGTCATTGATCCGATTTGCCAATGCGTCAGGCGAGAAGCCCGCGAAGACCACGGAGTGGATCGCGCCGATGCGCGCGCAGGCAAGCATGGCATAGGCGGCCTCGGGGATCATCGGCAAATAGAGAACAACACGATCACCGCGCTTAACACCCAATGATTTCAGGGTGTTGGCAAAACGGCCCACTTCATCGCCGAGCTGTGCGTAGGTGATATGCTGCGCGGCTTCGTTGGGATCGTCTGGTTCAAACAAAATCGCGGTCTGGTCGCCGCGCGTTGCCAAATGGCGATCAATGCAGTTTGCCGCTACGTTCAGCGTGCCGTCCTCATACCAACGGATATCTACATTGTCATAGGCAAAGGAGGTGTTTTTGACCTTGGTGTAGGGCTTGATCCAATCAAGGCGCTTGCCTTGCTCGCCCCAAAACGCCTCAGGATCGGAAATGGAGGCCTCATACATTGCTGTGTATTTATCCGCGTCAATATGCGCGCCAGCAAGAAGGTCAGGGAATTTCGAAGTCGTTGGCAATGTAGTTCTCCCTCAAAGGTGGCGGCGCGGATGTCGTTTGACAAAGGGTGCCGCGCCGCAGCTTGGGTGTCGCTCACCCCGATCCCTTCGTGGAAATATGGCGGTTCGTGCTTGTTCAATGTAAACAAACGACACAAACGCAGCTCATGTGATGACTAAAACAGATCCTCCCCGATCCCCAAATTTTGCGTCCTTGCCCCCTCCATTGGGCGGTTTCGCAAAGTCGACAGTGGCCCCATCCTTGGCCTGATTTCCCGATCAGGCACACCGCTATCAATCACGAACAGTTTACAACAAGTTTTTGGCTTCAGAAGGAATACATCCTGATTTCCGCGATTTCTGTGTAACAAATTTACACTGCGTTGCGGAATTTGTAAATTTATTAACAATATTGGAAAATTTCCTTGGAAAACATACCTAGTTTGGTGGCGAGCGTATTTAAACCATAGGTTGTATTTGTGCGTTTTTAGAGAGTTAGCGCTAAATTCTGCGCTGCGGCGCAACCCCAACATGTGGTGTTTTTCCTGATTATCGGTTGATGGAGGGCCAAAGCCGCGCGCGAGTCACCCGAAATTAAGGGCGCTAAAGCACGCGGAAATCCGCCCCCAGCCAAGGCATCCTTTGCAGGGCTGGCGCAATGAACAGCTTCTGTGAAAGATCGCGGATCAGGTTCGCCATTTCACTGGGAATGGCGCCCGTCCAGTCATCGGTGCAATAGAGCATGATCTGGCGCGGTTGCGCGGGTGAGGGCAAAGGGTAGGTGTCAATCCCATCTGCAAATCGCTCGCCCCGCATCAGGCTTAGGGGCGTTGTGATGGTGAAGCCAAGCCCTGCCGCCACGAGGGCCGAAATGGATTGGTTCGAGTCGATCTCAAATCTGCGACTAACCTCCATATTATGCTTCTGAAGATACTCATCAATATGCTGCGCCATAACCTGCGCAGGGTCGCGCCCCAAAAAAGCAAGCCCGCCCAAATCTTCGAACTTTCCCTCAAAGGCATATCCTTTTGGGAGGGCCAAAATATAGGGATCCTGCACAATCGGGTGCGCCACGATATCGGCGGGCGCGGTCTGCGGTGCGGCGCAAATGATCATATCAAGGTTCCGCTTGGTCAACATATTCAGCAAGATGTGGCTCGCCCCAGTTTGTAGGCGGAATTTACAATCGCTGAGCGTCTCGGCCAAACGTGCGGCCAATTGTGGGGTTAGATCATTCTCAAAATCATCAATAACCCCAAGACCAAGGGCGGATATGCCCGATAGGTTTAGGCGGCTGAGATCTTTTTGCCCTGCACGCAGCGCACCAAGCGCCACTTCCACCCGTTTTAGGAACAACCGTCCCGCAGGTGTCAGGCCAATAGGCCGCCTGCGGGTGTCAATCAATTCAACCCCCACTGCCAAAGATAAATTGCGCAGTTGCTGCGAGGCGGCGGGAACGGATAGACCCATCTCCTCTGCCGCATCGGACAGCGATCCCGTGCGCGCCATGACCTCGAAGGTCTCAAGGCTCTTGAGGCTGATCCCCTTAAGATCGGGTCGCGTCATGCGGCGATGATCCGTTCCAATAGCGCCTGAGGCACAGCGACCCCTTCTGTCAGCGCGGTTTCAAATTTTTGCCTACGCGAAAGCGCCTGCAACCTGTTGGGGGCATCGGCAAGAAGGGCTTGGGTGAATTGCTCAAGCGCCGATACCTGCCCGTATGATTGCGGCTTGATGGCAAAAAGACAATGCCCCATGCGCAGCGGCCCGCTGCTTGGATCATCAGGGTCACCGATCATGGCAGAGGCCCCCGCCCCAACAAGGCTGAGCACGAGAATTTCGACCATCACCGCAATATTGAACCCGTAGTTGCCTTGAACAGGCAAGATGCTGCCCTCAATCGCCGCGCGGGGATTTTGCGTGGCGCGCCCGTGGTCATCAAGCGCAAGGTGGGGCGGCAGCGTGGTTCCTGATTTGATGTGATCAAACACAGTATCGCGCGATATCGCGGCTTGGCCTTGTTCAAAAATCAACACACCCTGTCCGCGCTTGTCAGGGACTGCCAGTGCCATTGGATTATCCCCCAAAGTCGGGGGCAAAGGCGGGTTTGTGCTGATGCATGCCGTGTCGGTCGATAGCGCCAAGCTCACATAGCCGCGCCGCGCAACGTCTTCGGCCATCTGCGGCAGAAATCCTGGGCTATGACCATTGACAAAGGCCAAACAGGCCGTCCCTTCCGCCTCGGCGATCTGCAGAAACTCGGGCAGGGCCAGATCAAAGGCCGCGGGCAAAAAGCCGTTGGCGATGTCACAATGTAACCGCACGCCGTGTCTGGTCTGCAATTTCGGCATCGCCCCCCCATCACAGCGACCAAGCGCCAGATCCTCAAGGCAATGCAATAAATAGCGAAGGCCTGCGCGGGCGCGTCCTTCAGCTTCGGCGCGGGCGATGCGGCGTGCAAGGGGTTTGGCTTGATGTGTTTTGGCCGACAATCTGCTGAGGCTGTCAAAACTCAGCGCCTCTAAATCGGCAAGGCTTAGCCGTTGATTGTTTTCGTCTTGCTGCTCATTCATACCCTGTCGCCTTTTACACTGCGGCTCAACATTGAGCCTCTATGGGACAGATTGTTTCACTCAAGAACGGCGGCAGAAGGGCGCAAGCGCGGCAAAAGCGGTGCGATATTGGGGCGCGCCTAGCCCTCGATGATCAGTTCGGGCAATTGACGCGCATAGCCGCGGATCACATCGGCCAATTGCCGATGCGCAGTGCTGGCCCCTGAGGTTGAACGCCATACAAGCCCGATAGAGCGCGAAAAACGCTTGCCCTTAAAGGGCCTTACCGCAACATCCTGCGCGCGCCCCGATATTTCGGAACGCACATAAAGCGCAGGCAAAAACGTGGCCCCCATCCCCATTGCAACCATCTGGCGCAGGGCATCAAGCGATGTGCCCTCATATTCGCGCGACAATGTCGCCCCTGTTTCAACACAAAGTGCAGATATCTGATCATGCAGCGCATAATTCGGCGACAGTGACAGGATTGTTTCGCCGCTGAGGTCTTGCGGTTCAATTTGGCTGCGCTGCGCGAGTGGATGATCGGCCGAGATTGCCACGACCAAGGGCTCTCGGAACAACCGCTCCGTAATCAAAGACGCGCCAGGGATTGGCAATTGCGTTAGGATCAGATCATGGCCCCCTTCGCTGATTTGACGGGCAAGGTCATGTGGGGCCGCCTCGCGCACATAGAGACGCAGATCAGGGTGGGAGCGATGCAAATCGCCCACGATATGTGGCATCAGATAAGGCCCCAGCGTGGTGGACGTGCCAAGGCGCAATGTGCCCGCGAGGCCCGTTTGCAAGGTTGCGGATAGATCAACAATCGCTTGAGTCGCGTCCAAAATATCGCGCGCGCGCGCCACAACTTCGCGTCCCGCTAGGGTCAATTTCACAGGCCCGCGCCCCCGTTCAATCAGGGTCAGGGATAATGCCTCCTCCAAGGTTTTGATCTGCACCGAGAGCGAGGGTTGCGATATCCCACAGGATTCTGCCGCTAGGCGGAAATGGCCCGTTTCCTCAATCGCGACCAAGTACCGAAGTTGGCGCAAGGTAAGCGGAATTTTTGGAATTGGCATGGCGGATGCCTCATTAGTTTTTTCCTATCAAAATATGTTGTAATGCAATATTTTCTTTCAGCAAGGGTGACCCTAAATCTTGGTCATGATCAGGCGCAAACCTGATTGGGCCGATGCGAAGGCACGCGCGCAAAGGCCATTTACACGCAAGGCCCAAGTCTCTGGTTGTTAGTCCCTTCCAGTGGTTTGAGATGGGCAAAGCGTTTCGGGTGTCCTGACGGGATCCTGCCGTCACCCCTGAGGGACACCCGATTTCTCCTTAAAAGCGCGGATTAATCAGCTCTCCCCGGTTAATCCGCGCTCACCTCTCTCTTAGGTATGAAATTCGGTGGTGCTGCCATCGGGCAAAATTGCCACAGCGCTTAAGCGTCCTGTTTCATCGGGGCGCGTGTTTAGCGCGATGCGCCCCTCCGCTTGGGTTACGCTGTCGACTGCGTTATGGCCGTGGGCTATCCATAGGCCATCTCCACGCAGGCGATAGGCAAATTCAGGATGGCCCCAGATCAGATTGCGCCCGCTTTGTTGGTCAAGCGGATGATGCGGATCAGCGCCAGCATGGGTTGCAGCCAAGCTGCCTGATTTCCAAAACAACGGCAGGTTGGCTAACCACGCAATGCGCGCCTCTCCCAAGACTTCTGATAGATGTGCAACCAAGTCATCGGGGGGCAGGTTCGGGTCAAGCTTGAGTTCCTGCAAAAATCGCGGTGCCCCTGCACGCAGCCAGCGTTGAAGTCGCACCGCCGGCGCATCTAAACTATCGAGCAAAAGCCGTTCCTGCGCACCGCAAAGACAGGTGACGTTATTTGGAAATTCTTGGGTCAAATCCATCAGGCGGTCGAGCGTGGCTAACCCTTGCCCGCCCGCGTGCAGGTAATTTCCAACGAAAACCAATTGTGGATTTGTTGCGCCACTATTGCCGATATGGGCATCAATGCGCGCCAAAATGCCTTCAAGCAAACTGGCGCAGCCCATAAGGTCGCCCACGATATAGCTTGCCAATTCAGGCCGCGGTTGCCCGCCTTTGCCCTGACCGAAGGCTGCCTGTCCTGTGGGTTTGGGGGTGCGCTTGAACAGTTTGAACATGGTTAAAATCTGCGCGGATATGGGCGCATAAGCAAGGCTAAATTTGCGGTGCAGCTGCGCGCTTAATCGCGCGCGCGCAACCGTCCCGCAGGGCGCATGGCCAAAGGTCGCCATGCGTAACCAAGCCCCGCAGCAAGGCTGACTAAGGCACCGCCCCCAATGATGAGAATGGCCGAGGTGAGGTCAAACTGAAAGGGCGCCTCCATCACAAATTCCATGACTGCAAAGCCGCCAAGCGTGCCTGCGCCAAGGGCGACCAAGCCCGCCATCGCCCCTAACAATGCGGAACGAAGGGCGAAGGATGACAGGATTTGCCCACGCGAGGCGCCGAGGGTTTTCAAAAGTGCCGCCTCATAGCTGCGCGCCCGTTCGCCCGATGCGGCCGCACCGATTAATACGATCAATCCTGTCAACAGGGTCACGCCTGCGCCAAGGGACGTTGCCGTTGCAATGGCCCCAAGCGCCTCGGCCACGCGGTCTAGTGCATCACGGATACGAATGGCGGTAATGTTGGGGGCATCGCCCGCAATATCACGCAACAACTGCGCTTCTGCCGACTCTTCGGCATAGACTGTTGCGATGAATGTATGAGGTGCGTCTGCAAGCGCGTTAGAGGAGAGGGTCATAACAAACCCAATCCCTGCATTCGAAAAATCAACCTCACGCAGCGCGGCTATGGTCGCGGTGATGTCCCGCCCCAAAACGTTAACAGTGATCTGATCGCCAAGCCCGACACCTAATTCGGCGGCCTCTTCGGCGGCAAAGGCCATCAATGGTGGCCCGTCATAGCCTTGATCCCACCATTGCCCTGCAACGATTTGGTCAGATGGTGGGGCTTCGTCCAGATAGGTCAGGCCACGATCCCCGCGCACGACCCAGTGATCCCCTGCCACTTCGCGCGCGTCTTGCCCGTTGATCCCCGTCACGATGCCGCGCAGCATGGGCGCGGTTTCCACCCGTGATACCGCAGGGTCGCTTGCCGTGCGGGTGAGAAAGGCGTCAATTTGGTTTGGTTGGATATCGACAAAGAAATAGGAGGGGGCAACCTCGGGAAGGTCGCGGTCAATCGCATTTTGTAGATTGGACGAGATTTGCCCCACCGCCGCCAGAACTGACAGGCCCAGCCCCAGCGAGATCATCACCGCGGTTGCTTCTGAACGGGGGGCGGCAATCGCAGCGAGGGCCGCGCGCAGCATGACCCGTCCGCGCAAGGCGCGCCCGCGCGCCAAATTGCGCAAGACACGGCGCAACACCCATGCAGCCACCCATAGGATCAAAAGGGCTGCGGCAATCCCCCCTGCTGCGCCAAGCGTCAAAATCGGCACGCCAGACCGCCATAGCGCCAATCCCAAGAGCGCGGCGCATAGGCCAAGCAGCGCTGCGATATAGCGTTTGCGCGGGGTGGCAATGGCTGGGCTTGCCGCATCTCGAAAGATCGCTGCGGCGCGCAGGCGTTCGGTTTGCGCCAAGGGTAGCAGCGTAAAGATTAACGCCGTCAGCGCGCCATAGCTCGCCGCCTCAAGAAGGGCAGCAGGGGCGATGGTTATGTTCAAATCCACAGGCATATGCGGGGCCAAGAACGGAGCCGCCACAAGCGGCAACACCGCCCCAAGCACCACACCCATGCCAACACCAAAGGCGCCCAAAATAATAATTTGGATCAGATAGGCGGCAAAGATCGTATGCCCCTCGGCCCCGATGGTTTTCAGGATCGCAATGGTGGATAGACGATTTTCCAAATAGGCCCGCACCGCGGCAGCAATGCCAACTCCACCTACGGCCAGACCTGCAAGGCCAACCAACACAAGGAACGTGCCGATACGATCGACAAAGCGTTGCACCCCCGGGGCCGCGCGGCGGCTGTCTTGCCAGCGGATACCGCCTTCGGGAAAAGCTGCCTCCATCTGACTGCGCAAGCTATCGAAATTTGCCCCTTCGGGCAGTTTCAACCGCACTTCGGTTTCATATAGTGTGCCGGGTTGGATCAGGCCTGAGGCGGTCAATCCGTCCAGCGATATGATGGTGCGCGGGCCAAGGCCAAAGCCGCCTGCCGCGCCATCAGGTTCTGCATCAAGGGCGGCGCGCAGTTGAAATTCTGCCGTTCCAATGGTGAAGACATCACCAATTTGCATGCCCAAACGATCAATCAGCACTTGCTGCATCACTGCGCCATGCAGGCCGTTTTGTGCTGAAATGGCCTCTTGGATCGGGTGATCTGGTATAAGATCCGCCGCGCCATAAAGCGGATAGGCCGCATCGACCGCCCGTAATTGGGTCAGGGCGTAATCCATCCCCTCGGGCCCCGTGAAACCCGCCATAGACCGCAGTTCGATGGTCTCAGAGAGATCTGTTGAGATTGCCGCCATAAAGGCGCGCTCTTCATCATTTGGGCCGCGATAGGTGAATTCCATTTCAGCGTCTCCGCCAAGGATCACCGCCCCCTCACGCGACAAGCCATCGCCAATTGCGCTGCGCACTGTGCCAACAGTGCCGATAGCCGCCACGCCCAAAATCAAACAGGCGAGAAAAATGCGAAAACCACGCAACCCCCCACGCCATTGCGCGCGCAATTCGCGCTGCGCAATTCGCCACGCCATGATCATGTGCGCGATCCTTTTTGCGGGCGTGTTTCTGAGACGACCCGACCATCACGCAAGGTGACCATGCGGTCACATTTTGCGGCCAGTTCCGAAGAATGGGTGACGAGGATCAGCGTAGCCCCGTGACGGGTTTGCAGATCCATCAGAAGGTCCATGATCTGCGCTCCATTGGTTGCGTCCAAATTCCCTGTCGGTTCATCCGCCAACAAGATCGAGGGGCGCGGTGCTGCCGCACGGGCCAAGGCCACGCGCTGTTGTTCACCGCCTGACATTTGCGCAGGATAATGCCCCGCGCGATGCGCAAGGCCAACCGAAGCCAGTTCCGCCTCGGCCCGATCAAACGCATCGGCCACCCCTGCCAATTCAAGGGGCGTTGCAACATTCTCCAGCGCGGTCATGGTTGGGATCAGGTGAAAAGATTGAAAAACAACGCCCATATGGTTGCGGCGAAACCGCGCTAAGGCATCTTCATCCATACGTCCCAAATCATGATCAAGCGCACGCACTGTGCCCGATGTGGGGCGCTCTAATCCACCCATCAACATTAAGAGCGAGGACTTGCCCGAACCCGATGGCCCAACGAGGCTGACGCTTTCCCCTTTGCTTATCGCCAAAGACACCCCATGTAGGATATCGACAGGGCCCGCATTGCCCATCAAGGACAGACCCGCGTCTTCAAGCGAAAGGATGGTTTCAGCCATGTTCAATAACCCCGCATACTTGGTTGCATCTCGATATGGGGTTTTGCCGCGCTGCGGCAAGGGGCGGCCTGTCTGGGCGGCGCTCTTTGGCGTGCTGCTGATGCTGCTGCCACAGACGGGGGCCGCACAGGTGCAGGTCGTTGCCTTGGGCGACAGTCTGACCCAAGGATACGGCTTGCCCCAAGGCGAAGGTTTTGTGCCGCAGCTGCAAAATTGGATCAATGAGCAAGGTCTTGATGCACAAGTCGTCAATGCGGGTGTCTCGGGTGACACGACCGCAGGGGGGCTGTCTCGGATTGACTGGACGCTGACCCCTGATGTGGATGCCGTGATCGTGGCATTGGGGGGGAATGACCTGTTGCGTGGGATTCCACCTGCAACTAGCCGCGCCAACCTTGAGGCAATTTTGCAGAAAATATCTGCGCGCAATTTGCCGGTTCTTTTGGTGGGCTTGCCCGCGCCCAATAATTACGGCCCCGCATTTAAGGCTGAATTTGACGCGATTTACCCCGATCTCGCGGCCCAATATGAGACTAGTCTTGTGCTTGATTTTCTTGGGCCTATTGCCGCGGCCGCAGAAAGTAACCGCCAAGAGGCATTGAGCGATTTGATGCAGCCCGATGGCATTCACCCTAATGCCAAGGGCGTGGCTTTGGTGGTCGAGGCACTTGGCCCTGAGGTTGCAAACCTTATTGCCCGCGCCGAGGCAGGCGGGTCATGAGCGAGGCTGCCGATCATCTGCGTGTGGCTCTTGGGCAGATGTGTTCTGCCACGACCCACGCCCCAAATATCGCCGTGATGCAAGAGTTTGCACGCGATGCGGCGGCAGCGGGCGCAGATCTTTTATGTCTGCCTGAAGTGGCGGGTTTGATGTGCCGCGATCGTGAGAAAGCTTTGGCACAGGTCAAGACCGCTTCGGAAGATCCGTTTCTGGATGCCGCGCGCAATGCGGCGCGCAGGCACAACCTTTGGATCCAAGCAGGCACAACACCGATCCGACCTGAAGGCGCAGAAAAATTCCGTAATCACGCTGTTTTGATCGCGCCTGATGGGGATGTGGTCGCGGCCTATGATAAAATTCATCTGTTTGATATCGCACTGGACGGGCAGGCCCCAATTGGAGAGTCGAGCCGATTTGACGCGGGGGATCAGGCGGTGTTGGTCGACACCCCTTGGGGCGCGTGGGGGATGAGCGTGTGTTATGATCTCCGCTTTGCCCATCTCTTTCGCGACTATGCCAAGGCCGGCGCGCGCATGATCTTTGTGCCATCGGCCTTTACGGTGACCACGGGCCAAGCTCATTGGGAGGTTCTGCTGCGTGCCCGTGCCATTGAGACGGGCAGTTTTATCGTAGCCGCCGCTCAATCAGGCAGCCATGAAGATGGGCGCAGCACCTATGGTCATTCGATGATTGTCGCGCCATGGGGCGAGATTTTGTTGGATGCAGGCACGGCAGTGCCCGCCTTACATATCTGCGATTTGGATTTGAGTCGTGCGGATCACGCGCGGGCACAAATTCCGAACCTGTCCAATGAAAGACCCTATCAGCTATCGCGAAAGGATGCGCGCACCAAAGCGCGCAATCCCAACGAAAGATAGGTGTGTCTACCGCTAAGATGGCGTGACCTGCTCTCGTCCTTCTTGGGGCGTTGGGATAAATTAAACCTATCGAAAGCGTGGATGTCTTTGCGATGGATGACGCGGCTTTTGCCAAAGGGGACGGATGGTTTTTGAGTAAGTCTGTCCAGATTGTTGTTGTCGTGAATTCTTTCTGTGGCAATGCGCTGAGGGCGGCATCGTCAAACGTGAAAGGGTTTTCTGCCTCTGGTTTAACCACCAGCAACGCATCATTTGCCAAAGCGCTTTGGGTAGCGGCGCTTAAAAATGCGCCACAAAGCATCAGCCTTGCTGCGCCGCGAAAACTTGCGCGGTTTATCATCATCGTCTCAATCCCAGTTTAGCTTGCATGAATCTATAGCATGACGGTTGTCTTTTTTATGGTATCGAAAGATAGTTATGCCTATCTATCGTTTATAATTTTTCGAGTAAGTATGCTGTGCTGCGAAAGGCTGGCATATTTTTTGAATAAGTAGTCATATAGTATAACTCTATATGATCTTTGTGTATTTAGTTTCGAGGTCGCAGGCGTTGGACAAGGCAAAGTGATCTTGAATATGTGGACGTATCTATTGGGAGATTGTGAATGTCCGAGGGGAATGGGAACGCTGCTGCTGCCCTTCAGGTTTTAATTGCCGATGATCACCGCCTCTTGGGTGAGGCAGTCGCAAACCTTCTGAAAACGGGGGCGGGCTATGGTGTGAAAACCGCTGAAACCTACGACAGCACCCTCAGTGCACTTGCCGAGGCGCAATATGATATTGTGCTGCTTGACCTGAAAATGCCGGGCATGGTGGGTTTGGCCTCTGTGCGCACAGTGATCGAAAAAGCGGGCGCAGGGAAAGTTGTTCTTTTCACTGGCCAAGTGGATCGCCATTTCTTGAATTCTGCGCTTGAGCTGGGGGTCAAGGGATTGATCCCGAAAACTATGCCGCTGCAATCATTGGTATCAGTCATTCAACTGATCGAGTCGGGTCAAGTTTTTGTGCCTATGCAAGAAACGGGCGCGGCGCTGCCCTCAGCGGGTCAAAGCGATGTGCCCCTGACGGAAAAAGAATTTTTCGTGCTGCGTTTGGCGGCAGATGGTCTAACCAATAAGGAAATTGCCCGCGATATGGGCACGACTGAGGTGACGGTGAAGATGCATATGCGTTCAGTTTGTAAGAAACTGGGCGCGCGCAATCGGGCGCATGCCGCAATCATCAGCCGCGAGCGCGCCATTTTGTGACCTGTCGGGTGTAGCGGTCAGTTTTTGGAAGAATTGGCTGGGGTGGTAGGATTCGAACCTACGGTACGCGGTACCAAAAACCGTTGCCTTACCACTTGGCTACACCCCAACCGTGACGCGCTAGTTACTTTGCGCGGGTCGCAGGATCAAGACCCTTGTGCGAAAAATCTTTGGTTTATTTTCGTGGTCTCAAATCGTTTGATCATAGGCCCCGACATCGGGTTCTGTTCGAATGATCGCGTCTAGGTCTTGGAAGATTGCGCGCATTTCTGCTTCGCTGGCGGGACTTTCGCAGACAACCACCAAATTCGGCGTGTTGGATGAGGCGCGCACAAGGCCCCATCCGCCATTTTCCAACATCACCCGCGCGCCATTTACCGTGACAACATCCACGATTTTCTGCCCGCCCAGTGAGCCGCCTTGACCCTGTAAAGCCACGAGTTTTTCCACCAACCGAGCGAGAACATCGTATTTTATCGTGTCCGCGCAATAGGGTGACATGGTCGGGGTGGCGTAGGTTTGGGGCAAAGCGCGGCGCAGATCCGCCATAGAGGCGTCAGGGTTGCGATCCATCAATTTACAGATTTCTACCGCAACGCGCATGCCGCAATCATAGCCACGCCCCAGAGGCGGCGCGAAGAAATAGTGGCCCGATTTTTCGAACCCCGCGAGTGCGCCCAATTCATGCACGCGGCGTTTCATATGGCTGTGGCCGGTTTTCCAATAATCCGCCCGCGCGCCAAGCGCCCGCAATTCAGGATCAGAGGCATAAAGCCCCGTAGATTTCACATCCGCTACGAAAATCGCGCCCTTGTGATGTTTGGCCAGATCGCGGGCCAAGATCACGCCCATCTTATCGGCGAAAATTTCTTCACCTTCATTGTCGGCCACGCCGCAACGATCGCCGTCCCCGTCAAACCCAAGCGCAAAATCAGCGCCGCTTTCACGCACAGTGTCGGCCATGTCATGCAACATTTCCATCGCTTCGGGGTTTGGGTTGTAATGTGGGAATGTGTAATCAAGCGCATTATGTGATGCGACCACCTCGACCCCCATGCGCGCGAATAACTCAGGGGCAAAGGCCGAAGCCGTGCCATTGCCCGTGGCGCAGACCACGCGCAGCTTGCGGGTCATTTTGAAATCGCCAACGAGATCATCCAAATAGGCCTCTTTGACCCCATCGACAAACTCATACGCGCCGCCCGTGCGCGCCACACCCGCGCCGCCCAAAACGATATCGCGCAAACGCGCCATCTCGACTGGGCCATGGGTGAGGGGCTTTTCAAATCCCATTTTCACCCCTGTCCATCCATTGGGGTTATGGCTGGCTGTCACCATGGCCACGGCTGGCGCATCAAGGTGAAATTGCGCGAAATAGGCCATCGGGCTGAGGGCGGGGCCGATATCCCGCACCTTGATCCCCGCCTGCATCAAACCCAAGATCAGCGCGTTTTTAACCGAGAGCGAATAGTCGCGGTAATCATTGGCGACCACGATCTCAGGGCGGATGCCCGCCTCATGCATTTGTGTGCCAAGCCCTAGACCCAAGGCAGTAACGCCTGGCAGGTTGATCTCTTCGGGAAAACGCCAGCGTGCATCATATTCGCGAAACCCGGTCGGTTTAATCATGGGATCGCGCAAAAAGGCCCATGTATTCGGGGTGACCTCGGCGAGGGGTTTTGTCATGACGAATACCTTATTGGGCTTGGGTTAAATGCGGATTGGGTTGGCTTTGGCCAATTGGTCAAGCTGCATCAACATTTCAATTAATGCGGGCATATCCGACAGTCGGATCATATTGGGGCCATCGCAAGGGGCGTTGTCGGGGTCTTGGTGCGTCTCGGTAAAGACCGCGGCCACACCAACCGCCACGGCGGCACGGGCCAAAACTGGGGCGAATTCGCGCTGCCCGCCTGATGCGCCACCCAAACCCCCAGGTTGTGCCACAGCGTGGGTTGCATCCATTACAACGGGGCAGCCCGTTTTTGCCATCTCGGGCAGAGACTGCATATCAACCACGAGGCGGTTATAGCCGAAACTGACCCCGCGCTCGGTGAGCAGGATCCGATCATTGCCCGTGCTTTCGATTTTGGCGACCACATTGGGAATATCCCACGGGGCAAGAAACTGTCCCTTTTTGACGTTGATCACGGCACCCGTCCTTCCCGCCGCTAGCAAAAGGGCGGTTTGGCGGCACAGAAAAGCAGGGATCTGGAGAACATCCACCACCTCGGCCACGGGGGCGCATTGCTCTTTTTCGTGAATATCGGTCAGAACAGGCACGCCAAGCGTGGATTTAACAGATGCTAAAACCTCAAGGCCTTTATCCAAACCCAAGGGGGGCGCGGCATTGAGTGAGGTGCGATTGGCCTTATCAAAGCTGCCCTTGAAAATATACTGCGCGCCTGCCTTTTCGCAGGCCTCTTTTAGGATACCTGCAATCATCTGCGCATGGTCTGCGCTTTCCAATTGGCAAGGCCCCGCAATAAGCGTGAGCGGGCGGTCGTTGCCGACCGTCAGATTTCCGATTTGCACGTCTCTCATAGTTTTTACGCCGATACCTGTTCGCGAAGAATGGATGCTGTCATTGATATCAACAGGTAGATGCCCGAAAACACAAGGAAGGCAAGCAATGTATTTTCAAAACTGCGCGGATAGGCCGCCTCGTCAGGGGCGATAGGAAAGACCCCGATAGAGAGGTAAAGCGTTTGGCGATTGGCCTCGATCCGTGCGCCCTCCATCTGTTGCAGAGCTTGGCTGAGCATTTGTTGGCGTGTTTCTAAATCGGTCTCAGCCACCATCAATTCCGACTGCACCCGTGCAAGTGAGGTTTCGCCTGTATCCGTATCGGTCAGGCCACTGCGCAGGCTTTCGATTAAGGTTTCAAGGCTTGCAATATTGCGTTCAGCCACCTCAACACGGGTCGAGTTGGGGCGAGGGTTCGATAACAGTTCACTCAAGCGCAGTCTTTCTTCCTGCAATTGCAGCTCGAAATTCGAGATCTGCTGGAACACGGTTGCAACCTCGCGATCAGCTGACAAAATCCCGCGCCGTTCTTGCAATTCGATCACGCGTTGACGCGCGGACATCATATTAGCCTCGGCTTCTTCATAACTTTCCCGCGCGCCACGCATTTGATCTTCGCGTAAACGTTGGCTCATTTGATCCACCCGCTCTTCAGCGTAGGTGATCAAGGCGGTTGAGAAATTCTGCGAGGTTTCAGGATCAGAGGCCAGAACCTCCATCTTGATTAAGCCTTCGGTCGGGTCATAGCCAATGGTCAGGTGACGCAGATAGGTGTCGTATAGCTCTTCGTCACTGGCATTGGCGGGTAAACGCGTCAGTGGGTCAAGGGCGGGGTCACTGAAATGTGCGCGCAGGTTCATCTCTTCATCAAGCCGCAGCATTGCTTCGCGACTTGTCAAATAGCTTTGGACGGTGATGCTTTCTTGGACTGTAGCAAAACTTGATCCGCCAAGTAGCCCACCCAAGCCCGAGGAACTGCTTTGTGCCTCGGCCTTTTGGATCAAGAATTCGGTATTGGTGGCATACATCGGTGTCGCCACCATGTAGAAATACCACCCCACAAGCATGGTGGGTAAGAGCACGAAAAATGCCAAACGTGCGCCAAGTAGCACCAATTTACGTTTGCGCCGCCGTGCGATTTCCATCTGCACATGGCGAATTTCGGCCAGCCGGCCCGCCTCGTCCATAGGGGCTGCAGCCGTGGGAGAGGCAGGCAGGGTTTGGCGAGTAATGCGCGCGGGCAAGTTTTGGCTTGCACCCTCCTCCGCCTCAGGGCCGCTGTTTGAAAATAGGTTGATCATCGGCGTGCGGGCAAATGGGTCAAGGCCACGTTGGCGCAGCATCCGCACCGCATCAAAATCCGAAGCGGGCTCCAGACCATGCTTCAACGCTAAGCGCCGTGCCATCCGCAACTGCCGACCTGTCAGACCTTCACGCCGTATCTCGGCCAGCGCCTCTTCGATCTGCTGCGCCTCAGAATTTGCAGGGGGCAGGGATGTGGTGCCTGCTGCATGTGCCGCTGATCCTGGGAAAACGCGATCACCGAATCCGTCATCATTGGGGTCAAAGGGACGATCTTCGGTTGCGGCTTGATCCGTTTGATGGGGTGCAGTTCCGCCTGCAATGCTGCCTAATCGGAATTTGCGTGCCTTAGGTGGAGTAGTCATAAAGCGCCTTTGCCTCCTCCAAATTGTTGAAACGATAGAGCGCGCCATCGCGCAGAACGGCGGCTTTCTGGGCAAAACGCTCTACGGTTCGCATTTGGTGTGATACGATAATGACTGTGGCTGATTTCAAACGCTCCGCGAGGATAGAGCCCGCACGGCGGTTGAATTCCGCATCAGTGGATGAGGGCATCCCCTCGTCAATCAAGTAAATGTCAAACTCAAGCGCGAGCAGCAGCGAAAACGAAAACCGCGCCCGCATGCCCGAGGAATAAGTGCCAAGGGGCCGATCAAAATATTCACCTAGATCGCAAACCCATCGACAAAAGGCTTGAACATAGTCGGCATCAAGGCCGTAAAGATGGGCGATGTAGCGTGCGTTCTCACTGGCTGAGAGGCGCCCGACCACCCCGCCCATAAACCCAAGCGGAAAGGAAATGCGACAGCCCCGGTGAATTTCTCCTTCGTCAGGTTTTTCAAGGCCCGCCATCATGTTGATCAATGTGGTTTTCCCAGTGCCGTTTGGGGCCAGAATCCCCAAAGACTGTCCGAGATCGACCCGAAACGAGGCGCGATCAAGGATCACCTTTCTCTGGGTGCCCGTCCAAAACGACTTGGAAACATTCACAAATTCGAGCATTCTCAGCCCTATACTGCTTGCCTAAGCGCCGATTATTCTTCGCGCATTTTCCCATATATGACATTTATGCATGGTTTATGTCTATGAATTATGTGTGAGGTGGGGCGGGTTTGGCAATTTGTTGCAAGATTGGGTGTGATCCTGCGCCCCGCCCTTGCGCAGGCCGAGGCAGGGCAATACGGGATGGGGGAAATAATCCTGGCCTGCGCGTCTTTTGCGCAAGATGTTGGAGTGTTGATGGATGACCGAAACGCCCTTGGATCATGCCCATGCGCAAATGCAAGCAGACCCTGATGCCCAGATGCCGCGAATGCGGTTCTATGACCGCCTTTTGGGGGCTGAGCTATTCGTGCTGCTTGAGCGCCCAATGGCCGCTGGGCAGGATCGGATTGAGCCAAAAATCCTGACATCTGAGGGGGTTTCCTTTGTCTTGGCCTTTGACCGCGAAGAACGGCTGTCGCAGTTCGTGGACGGGGTAGAAGCTCCCTATGCTGCGCTTACGGGGCGGGCCTTGGCGAAAATGTTGGCACCTCAGGATATTGGTCTGGGCTTGAACCTTGGGGTCGCGCCCAGCGAGATCTTGCTTGACGGCGCTGCGATGATCTGGCTGCGCGATATTGCCGAGCAGGGGCCAACATCCATAGATGCGCGCCCCGTGTCGCTGAACGCACCACGCGGCCTGCCGCAAGATGTTTTGATTGCGTTGGACGCCAAATTAGCAGGGCTGACGGGGTTGGCCGCAGGGGCCTATCTTGCCTTAGCCGATTATGCCGATGGCAGTCACAGCCATATTCTATGCTTTATCGATGCAGCGCCTGAGGCGCATGAGGCCTTGGCGCGCGCCGTTTCAGAAACGCTCCATCTGTCTGGCGTTGAGGCGGGCATGCTTGACGTGGTGTTTTTGCCGTCACATGAGGCCTTTGTTGCCAAATTGGCGAAGGTTGGCTTGCGTTTTGATCTGCCACAGGTTGAAAAGCCACGGGAACGCCCCGCGCCGGGATCGGACCCAGATAACCCACCCAAGCTGCGATAGCTTGGCCCGCTGCAACGAAAGGCTTAGCCATGCAAACCGCATTGACGACCGAGCTCTACATTCTCGCCCTCGCTTTCTTTTTACAGGTATTCCAATTGATGCTGTATGGCGTTGTTGCGAATTTACAGGTCGGGGTTGGGTATTCCATGAGTGCGCGGGATACAGCCAAAAGCCTAACGGGTGTGGCAGGCCGATTGCAGCGCGCCTTAAACAACCATTTTGAGGCATTGATCCTCTTTGCCATCGCGGTGGGGTTGGTAACGGCGCTTGGGGCGTCTAATGCTGCCACCGAAATTTGCGCCCATGCCTATTTGGTGGCGCGGATCCTTTATGTGCCAGCCTATGCGCAGGGACTCACGCCGTGGCGGTCTGTCATTTGGGCGGTTGGGTTCTTTGCGACAATCGCTATGGTTGTGATCGCAGTTTTTTAATTTGTGATCACAAAGCCGAAAATCACCCCCTGAGCCGCGCTATTTTGGCCCGTTTTCGGGGGGGTGAGGGGTGAAAATCCTTGTTTCGCGCACGCCAATTTCCTATGCGCTTGGCAAATTCGGCCTGACACAGGGCCACGACCAAGCGCCAAGGAGGCGAAGATTATGGCAGATTATGATGTTATCGTTATTGGCGCAGGCCCTGGTGGCTATGTGTGTGCAATCCGTTGCGCACAGTTGGGCCTAAAGACCGCCTGTGTCGAAGCCCGCGACACATTGGGCGGCACATGCCTTAATATCGGCTGCATTCCGTCTAAGGCGCTGCTGCACGCTAGCCATGCCTTGCACGAGGCAGAACATAACTTCGCCAAGATGGGCCTCAAAGGTGCTGCGCCCAAGGTCGATTGGAAAGGTATGCTGGCCTATAAAGATGATGTGATTGGCCAAAACACCAAAGGGATCGAATTCCTGTTCAAAAAGAACAAGGTGGATTGGATTAAAGGCTTTGGTTCCATCCCCGCAGCGGGGCAGGTGAAGGTTGGCGACACAACCCATAACGCAAAATCGATCATTATTGCATCTGGCTCAACGCCGTCCACGCTGCCAGGCATTGAGGTAGACGAAAAAATCGTGGTCACGTCTGAGGGTGCCTTGGCTCTGGGTAAAGTGCCCAAGAAAATGGTTGTCATTGGTGCTGGGGTTATCGGTCTTGAGCTTGGGTCGGTCTATGCCCGTCTTGGGGCCGAGGTCGAGGTGATTGAGTATCTCGATACCATCACCCCCGGTATGGACAGTGAAGTTGCCAAGAATTTCCAAAAAATTCTTTCAAAACAGGGTTTGAAATTTACGCTTGGCGCCGCTGTTCAAGGGGTAAAAACGACCAAGACCAATGCGACTGTCAGCTACAAATTAAAGAAAGATGACAGCGACCATCAGGTTGTTGCGGATGTGGTTCTGGTTGCGACTGGGCGCAAACCCTACACCGAGGGGCTTGGCCTTGATGCGCTTGGGGTGGAACTGTCCGAGCGCGGCCAAATCAAAACGGATGGCCACTGGCAGACCAATATCAAGGGCGTTTATGCGATTGGCGATTGTATCGCAGGCCCAATGTTGGCGCATAAAGCCGAGGACGAAGGCATGGCCGTTGCCGAGGTTGTCGCGGGCAAACATGGTCATGTGAATTATGGTGTGATCCCTGGCGTGGTTTACACAAACCCCGAAGTGGCTTCGGTTGGCGCGACTGAGGAGATGCTGAAGGCTGAGGGCCGCGCTTATAAGGTTGGGAAATTCTCCTTTATGGGCAACGGCCGCGCTAAGGCGAATTTCGCGGCGGATGGTTTTGTGAAAATCCTTGCCGACAAAGACACTGACCGCATTTTGGGGGCTCATATCATTGGCCCTGCAGCAGGGGATTTGATCCATGAGGTTTGTGTCGCGATGGAATTTGGCGCCAGTGCGCAGGATTTGGCGCTGACCTGTCATGCGCATCCTACATTCTCTGAGGCAGTGCGCGAGGCGGCATTGGCCTGTGGGGATGGGGCGATCCACGCCTGACTTGCGGCGTTTGAAACAAAGAGATGCCGAATGCAGGGGAGGCATTCGGCATCTTTCCTTTGGGGTGACTTGCGCAACAGTCGGGGAAACCTTGGGCAAGTCTAACGGCGGTTTCCTGATTGGGGGACTGCAAACCGCATGGCTCATTTAAAACCCGATTCGGTTTAAGCAATGGTTAATGGTCAGCCTCAGGCGGCCAGCAGCCTTAATCCATGGGTGACATCGGCCCGAACGGCCAAGCGCAACCCTGGCTCATCTCCAGCCTTTAATGCAGCGAGGATTGAGCGATGATGCTGCGGTGCATCGGTTCGGTTGAGCCGCCCGTAGAGGGCGCGCATGGTCGGCCCCAATTGCAGCCAAACCGTTTCCGCCAAAGCCAACATTGCGGGCGCTTGTGCGCGCAAATAGAGCGTGCGGTGGAATTCAAGGTTATAGCGAATATAGGCAATGGCATCGCCCGTATGGATCACCCCTGCAATCGCGCTATTGGTGCTTTCCATACGTTCGATAAGGGCCATATGCGCCCGCGGCAGGGCGCGTGCGGCCAATTCAGGCTCAAGCAAGGCGCGTAACGCTGCCAATTCTTCGATCCGTTCATTACTAAGTTCTGGGGTCGATACGCGGCCAGAAGCCGATAAAAACAATGCACCTTCGCTGACCAAACGCCGCACCGCCTCGCGCGCAGGGGTCATGGATACCTGAAATTCTTGGCCAATTCCGCGCAGCGTCATTGCCCGCCCCGGTAAAATTTCGCCATGCATGATGCGCGAGCGCAAAGCGCGATAGACCCGTTCATGGGCCACGGCAGCGGTTTGTTCAGCTGGGCGCGGGTTGATCAACATAGGCTATATGTGATCACAAACCTTATCCCGTTGGCAAGCTCTCAAAACGCCAAGCCAAAATCTCGTTCCCATGGGTTTTGAGCCATGCGCGATGCCGTTGATACTCAGGGCAAAGCGCGGCGCAATGTGCCCAGAATTTTGGGCCGTGGTTCATTTCTGCCAAATGCGCAACCTCATGGGCGGCGACATAATCTAGCACCTCAGGCGGGGCCATGATCAGTCGCCAAGAATACATCAAATGACCCTGCGCCGAGCAACTGCCCCAGCGGCTTTTGGTGTCACGAAGTGTGAGCTTGGAAAACTGTCTTCCCAGTTTATTCGCGTAATATTCCGAGGCTGTGTGGAGCCGCGCATTGGCGCGGGTTTTTAGAAAGGCGGCCACGCGAATGGGCAGGCGTGGATCATCGGCAACGCTTAAACATCCATCGACCAGCTTTGCGGAACGGCCACTGCCTGCGATGATTGGATGGGGAACACCTTCGATGGGAATCACCGCACCAATGACGGGGCGCTGTGCTGTGGGGCGGTTTTGCAAATGCCCCATCAACCAATCACGGCGAGCGTGCAGAAAGGCCAAGGCCTCACCTTCTGGCGCCCAATGGGGCATGGTTAGGCTGACAGTGCCATCTCGATTGGACACCCGTAACGAAAATCGCGTGGCGCGCACGGATTTCTTCATCACCACCTCAACGGGCTGTGGCCCGTCCAACTGGTGAATCCAAGATGATGTCTTGCGCCGCATCGCAATAAGCCTCTGTGTTTCGTCAATCGAACGGGCAATCCGCGCATTAGTTTTCGGAAAGCCTTTGACACCCTATTCACATTGTGGCAGGGGATCGCAATTCTCTCGATAGCGTTCATTGAAGGGGGTGTCATGCCCAAAGAGGAATGGGGTGTTAAACGCGTATGCCCAACCACAGGCAAGCGTTTCTACGACCTAAACAAAGACCCAATCGTCAGCCCATATACGGGCGAGGTGGTCACATTAGATACTGGTAAAGGCAGCCGCAGCTTGGTCGCCGAAAAACCATCTGCCGCCTCTGCGGCTAAGTCCAACGCCCATGCGGATGATGAGGTGGTCTTGGATGATGAAGATGATTTGGTGTTGGATGATGATTCCGATCTCGATGATGATCTTCTCGAAGATGACGATGACGACAATGTCTCGCTCGATGACATTGCCGATGTCGGTTCGGATGATGACGAGTAAACCACTTTGAAAACCGTTGCGTGTGGGGCGGATTTTTCGCTTGATCTGCCCCGCGCGACACCATAAACCGCAGATCGCAACAAATGTTGCGCATGGTTACGGGGCCTTAGCTCAGCTGGGAGAGCGCTTGCATGGCATGCAAGAGGTCAGGGGTTCGATCCCCCTAGGCTCCACCAAACCCCCTTGGATAAAACCAGTAAGAAGCGCGCATATTTGTGCGGTTTTCATGCCGTTTTTGCTAAATCATCGCTCTGCCGAGCCGTTCTTGTGACTACGTCCCAGATAGAGGAAGTGGCGCAATGAACGCAGAGCCAACCAAGCAGTTTCATGAGGCCGCAGCGCCTATTGCCTCGGGTCGCACTGACGAGACGATAGACTCGATAAAAGGGATCGCGCGGCGTGTTGGTAATCTGTCAATCGCCATTGCCCAAGTTTCTGGCGATGTTCAGGATGTCTCAGAAGGTGCCGAGCAACAACGCAGCACCTTTCATATTATCCGTGATCGGATGCGCGCCATGGCCTTGCGGGGGAATGACGTGATGATTGCCGCGACCCAAGCACGCGATGGGTCGAACGCGGCAAGTCATCAGATTTCTGAAACCACGCAAAGCATTGCGCAAATGATGCAAAGCGTGACGACCTTGACCGATCAGGTCAATGAAATTGCATCGCATTTAGGGCGCGTTGCCTCCTCGTTGGAGCGGGTTGCCAAAGTTTCGCATCATGTCAGTGGCATTGCGCGTCAGACCAATCTTTTGTCTTTAAATGCCTCGATTGAGGCCGCACGTGCGGGCGTGCATGGGCGCGGCTTTATGGTGGTCGCAGGTGAAGTCAAACAGCTGTCCAATCAAGCGGGTCTTGCCACAGCCGAAATTGGTGACACGATTGAGGAACTCAGCAGCGAAATGCAGGCGGTGATCTCGCAAGCGACCCAAGCCAGTGAAGTAGCCCAGATGATCCGCGCCCATACGGGCAATGTTGGTGATGATGTTCAGACCCTACCACAGACCTTAGAACAAATGCGCCAAACCCAAGAGCAGATCGTTGCGGCCGCGCGCGCGATTGATGCAGATATCAACGAGACACAAGTCGATATCGACCAAATGACGCAAAGCGTGGACAGTCAGGCGGCCACCTTGGCCAAAGCCAGCCAATCGCTTTTGACCATAACCGACCATTCAGAGGCGCTGACAGGGATCTCGGCACGACTTGGGGTCGAGACAGTCGATAGCCCCTACATCGCCGCAGTTAAAGAGGTTGCCGCGCTGATCTCGGGCATATTCGCGGCGGCTGTGCGTGACCGAAAGATCAGCGAAGCCGACTTATTTGACGAGCGTTATGTTGAAATCCCGCAATCTGATCCCAAGCAGCATATGACCAAATTTGTTGGCTTCACCGATCAAGTTTTGCCGCCGCTTCAAGAGCCCGTATTGACCCTATCGCGCGCGGTTGTGTTCTGTGCTGCGATTGATCGCAACGGGTTTATTCCTACCCATAATTTAAAATTCAGTGAACAGCAGAAATTAGGTGATCCTGCTTGGAATGCGAAACATTGCCGAAACCGCCGCATCTTTGATGATCGTGTCGGATTGGCCGCAGGCCAAAGCCAACGCCCATTTCTGTTGCAGGCCTACCGCCGTGACATGGGCAATGGCGAGTTCCGAATGATGAAGGATGTCTCTGCACCCATCACGGTCAATGGTCGTCACTGGGGCGGGCTGAGGTTGGCCTATTTGATTGACTAGGTCAAATCTTAGATGGGGCCATCACATCATGGCCCCATCCCAAGTGGCTTATCCCAAGACCTCTTTGATGGCCTCGGTCGTTACGCTAACGACAGTATCCGCTTCCTCGCGGCTGAGGCAGAGCGGCGGCGCATAGCCAATGATATCGCCCTGCGGCATGGCCCGTGCAATCACGCCGCGCCGCGCCATTGCGGCGACAATCTGTGGGGTGATCTTTTTGGCGGGGTCAAAGAAAGTGCGCGTGTCGCGATCCTCGACCAATTCCACCGCGCAAAGCATCCCATCACCGCGCACTTCGCCCACATGGGCATGCTCGGCAAGGGCGGTGCGCATGGCTTGGTTGAAATAGGCGCCCGTGTCACGGGCATTCTCAACCAAATTCAGGCTGTCCAAAAGTTTGATATTGGCAACACCTGCAGCCGCGCCGATGGGGTGGGCGGAATATGTCCAACCATGCCCCAAGGGGCCGAATTCATCGGTGCCGTCCTCAAGAACCTTCCAAACTTTGTTGGAAATAATGGATCCTGAGAGCGGCGCATAGGCCGAGGTTAGGCCCTTGGCGATGGTCATGATATCTGGAGTGATGCCATAATGGGGTGAGCCAAACATTGATCCCATGCGGCCAAAGCCCGTGACCACTTCATCTGCAATCAACAAGATGTCATGCTTTTGCAGAACGGGTTGGATTGCCTCCCAATACCCTGCGGGCGGCGGCACAATCCCGCCTGTTCCCAGTAAGGGTTCTGCGATAAAGGCCGCGATTGTGTCAGCACCTTCGCGGGCGATCAGCTCCTCAAGATCAGCCGCGCATTTGGCCGAGAATTCCGCCTCGGAGAGGCTGAGGTCATCACGGCGGAAGTAATAGGGGCTGGTCGTGTGCAAGACCGCATCAAAAGGCAGGTCAAATTTTTGATGGAACAGGCTCAACCCTGTCAGGGATCCCGACATCAGGCCTGAGCCGTGATAGCCGCGCCAGCGCGAGATGATCTTTTTCTTCTGCGGCAACCCACGGATATTGTTGTAATACCAAACCAGTTTGATGTTGGTTTCATTGGCATCTGATCCACCAAGCCCGAAATAGACCTTTGACATATGGTCGGGCGCACGATCCATGACCATCTGCGCAAGCGTGATTGAGGCCTCAGTGCCATGGCCTACATAGGCGTGGTAATATGCCAATTCGCGGGCTTGCTCGGCAATCGCCTCGGCCACTTCTTGACGGCCATAGCCGATATTCACGCAGTAAAGCCCGGCAAATGCATCCAAAAAACGATTTCCATCGCGATCGGTGATGTGACAGCCGCTTGCGGTTTGCACGATCCGATTAGGGCTTTCGCCGCGGGCGTGCTGCGCAAGATGTGTTGAGGGGTGCATGAAGCTGTCGCGATCCCATTTCGACAGCTGATCATTGGTAAGCATCGGCTTTGTCCTTTGTCATGTGGTTTGGCACGTTTGCCGCAAGCCTAAGGGAAAATCCGCCCCAGTGCCATGCCTTGCGGCGAAGTCATGGATCACAGACCCGACACTGTGATTGGCGCAAGCGACGTTTTTGGTGCAAGCAATGACGCGAAGCGGGAAGCGGTGGGCGCTGAATTATCGAAAACTTGGCCCACCAACAGGAGGCGGCAGATGGTTTCTCGTATTCATAACTTTCCAACCCAAGAATATCAGGCGCGTATTGCGCGCACACGCGCCGAGATGGCCGCGCGAAATTTGGATTTCATCATTGTAACGGACCCGTCCAATATGGCGTGGTTGACGGGCTATGACGGTTGGTCATTTTACGTCCATCAAGCAGTGCTCTTGGGCCATAAAGGCGAGCCGATTTGGTGGGGCCGCGCGATGGATGGATTGGGTGCCTTACGCACGGTCTGGATGTCAGATGACGCTGTGGTTGGCTATGATGACACCTATGTGCAAAACCCAGAAAAACACCCGCATGAAACCCTTGCAAGCCTGATCCATGATCATGGCGGCGTGCGAGGGCGCATTGGCGTTGAGATGGATAATTACTATTTCTCTGCTGCGGCCTATGCGGCTCTGGTGAAGGGGTTGCCGGATGCTGAATTTGTGGACAGCACAGGTTTGGTCAATTGGCAACGCGCGGTGAAATCCGAGCAGGAAATCACCTATATGCGCCGCGCTGCAAAAATAGTGGAGCGGATGCACGAAGTCATCCGTGAAACGGCCGAGCCCGGCATGCCGAAAAACGCCCTTGTGGCCGAGATTAGCCGCACGGGCATTTTGGGTGCAGATGGTCATTGGGGCGATTATCCCGCCATCGTGCCCCTGACCCCCTCAGGTGTGGATGCCACCGCCCCGCATCTGACATGGGATGACAAACCTATGGCTGCAGGCGAAGCGACCTTTTTTGAAATCGCAGGCTGTTATCGCCGCTATCATTGCCCTCAATCGCGAACCCTATTCTTGGGCGAGCCGCCTGAAAAATATCGCCGTGCTGAAGAGGCGGTGGTTGAGGCAATCCATGCAGGCCTTGAACAAGCGAAGCCAGGTAATTTCTGTGAAGATATTGCGAATGCCTTTAACAAAAAGCTCAATGAAATGGGGTTCGAGAAAGACAGCCGCTGTGGCTACGCGATTGGTCTAAGCTATCCGCCTGACTGGGGCGAGCGCACAATGAGCTTTCGGCGCGGGGATCGTTCCGTTCTTAAACCAGGAATGACCTTCCATTTCATGCCTGCTTTGTGGTTGGATGATGGCGGGCTTGAAATCACTGAGCCGATCCTGATCACCGAGACAGGTGTTGAATGCCTGTCTAACTTGCCACGCGAGGTATTTGTGAAATGACCCCAACCATTGCCCTTGATGGCATGGGCAAGGCGCATGGCCATTTGCGCCTGCCCCATAGCCGCGATGACAGCGCATGGGGCCATGTTATGATTCCGATATGCGTCATCGGCAATGGGGATGGCCCGACCGTTTTGTTGACGGGCGGCAATCATGGGGATGAGTATGAAGGGCCGATTGCCCTGCATGATTTGGCCTATTCGCTTGAGGCCTCTGATGTCGCGGGACGGGTCATCATTCTGCCGCAGATGAATACGCCCGCCTTTTTGGCGGCAAGCCGCACATCGCCGATTGATCAAGGCAATATGAACCGCGCCTTCCCTGGAAATGCGCGGGGCACGGTCACACAGAAAATCGCAGCATATCTCAACGATGAACTCCTGCCGCGGGTTGATGCGGTTTTGGATTTCCACTCAGGCGGCAAGACGTTGGATTTTCTGCCCTTTGCCGCAAGCCATGTCTTGTCCGATGCGGCTCAAGATCAGGCTTGTGCGCAGGCCGCCCGCGCCTTTGGCGCACCTTATACTGTTAAAATGCTTGAGATTGATGACACAGGTATGTTTGACGGCGCGGTTGAGCGCGCAGGGAAAACCTTCGTGACGACCGAGCTTGGTGGCGCAGGGATGGCGCGCGCGGAAACAGTCGCGATTGCCAAGCGCGGGGTGCGCAATTTTTTGGTTCATTTGGGCGTTGTGCAGGGCAAGGTAGAAGAGGCGCCAAGCAGTCTGTTAGATATGCCTGATGCGGATTGTTTTACCTTTGCCGAGATGAATGGGCTTTATGAACCCGTTGTTGATTTGGGCGCGCGCCTGCGCGCGGGCGATCTTGTTGCCCGCATTTGGCCTGTTGAGGCCACAGGCAAACCCCCGCTCGGCCTTCTGGCCAAGCGTGATGGTTTGCTTGTGGCCCGCCATGCACCTGGCTTGATCAAATCAGGCGATTGTGCAGCGGTCGTGGCTGTCGAGATGGGTGCCGCCTAATCTGCGCCCTCAACCTTGTGCAGGTCTTGCATGAGCGCGGGATCGACCCCACGCTGGGTGAGTTCGTAAGCCGTGTAAGAGAGCCATAACGCGAACTCACGCCCTTTGCGGATGTCTTGACGATTTTCGCCATCCTTGAAAGTGCGTGCGATCACTTCGCAGGCCTTTAGCACTATGCCGATCACATCGGACACGCGCACTTCGGGCCATTCTTTTGCAAGTTTTTTGGCGCAGTCGCTGAAATCTGATGTTTCAGACATAAGCAAAGCCAAAACTGCCTCAAGCAGTTCTTCATCTTCCATGGACATGTGGGGTTTTCCCGTACCAATTAATTATGGCCGGATTCTCCGAGCCGTATCCCGACAGGCTTTTCCTGCGGGCGCTCTGGTGCTGCACATGCCGTGCCAAGATGAATAAAAAAACCCCAAAATTTGAAAAACACTTTCCATGAATTTTGGTTAACTTCTCCGAAGCGGTGTTTTTGCCGTGGAAGGGGGGCATCTTGGGCGTTAGGGTGCGCCCATGTCTGCGTTGACCTTCTCCTCTGATCAGGCCGAGGCCTTTGATAATGTTGCCGCCATGTTGGCGGGGCATGGTGTGGACATTGAAGCTGAGACGATTACCCCAATCTCAGATGGCCAATCAGGCGTTCTGGCGATTACGGGAAAAGCGGGCTCTGGGAAAACAATGCTGTTATCGGCCTTGGTAAAAGGTCTTGAGGCCGCAGGGGTCGACCTGATCACAGGTGATTTCGAGCCGCGCCGCCGAAAAGACCGCAGGTCTGCTGCAATCCTTGCCCCCACCAATAAAGCCGCAAGCGTTTTGCGCATGCGCGGGGTGCCAGCCACAACGATCCACCGCATTCTGTATACGCCTGTTTATGACCCTGAATTTGAAAAGGTCGCAGAATGGCTGACAGGGCAGGGGGAAAGGCCGCAGATTGAAGCCCTGAGTGATGAGGCGCTCGAGCGCGCGCGCCTGACCTATGAAACCCATAAATCCGTTCCTGCAGCCTTGGCTGCAGCGGGCTTGCGTGGGTCGGATTTCATCACAGGCTGGAAACGGCGAGAGGAGCCATTGGATATCGGTCTGGTCGATGAGGCCAGCATGCTGGATGATAAGCAATTCACGGATTTGCGCGAGATATTTCCCGCGCTTGTTCTGTTCGGCGATCCCGCCCAATTGGCGCCCGTGGGGCAGTCTGGCAAAATGGTGTTCGAGCAGATCAACCAAAAAGCGGTTTTTTCCTTGGGCCGTATCCATCGCCAAGATGCAGATAACCCGATCCTTGATCTGGCCCATGCCTTGGGGGATCCCGCGCTTGAGTTCGAGCAATTTGAACGGATGATTGAACAGGCGGCCGCGCGGGATGAGCGCGTGGTTGTTTCGCCGCGCGCTGATAGTGATTTGATGGCCCGCAGCCCCGTTTTGGTTTGGCGCAATGCCACACGGGTGCGATTGATCACGGGCTTCCGATCGGTGCATGGCGCGCCCTCTGATGCGCTATTGCCAGGCGAACCTCTGATTTGTGATGGGATTGAATTGCCGCTGAAGCATCGCAAGAAGCGCATCGATCTGGAGGCGCGCGGATTGATTAAGGGGGCGCAGGTTGTCTATGTTGGGCCAGGCTCAAAACCTGGGTTTTCGCGCTTGCATGTCATAGGGGCCGAGGCGCCGCGCCTTTCGGCAGCCTCTATCGTGAAAATTGAACTGCCCGATGAGGAGGAACCATTCATCCCCTATGCCGCCCATATGGGCGCTGCGTTTTTGCACGGGGCTGCGGTGACGATCCATAAGGCACAAGGCAGCCAATGGCGCGATGTGCAGGTCTTTGCCCCTGATCTTTACGCGGCAAGCCGCATGGGCCGTGTCGAAGCGGGCCAACCATTGTGGAAACGCTTGGCCTATGTGGCGATTACGCGGGCCGAGAACCGCTTGATTTGGGTGACGCGCTATATGCTGTCAAAACCCAAAAGCCCGCTTGGGGTCGGTGATCTGGAGGTGCCAAGCGCGCCTTTGGTCTTAGATGCCCAATCAGGCGCGGATCATGCGGAATAGGGCGGAGACAAGCCACCCCACGGCAATGGCGATGAAGAGCGCCAAAAACCCGTAAAGCAACGGCTGTTCATTGGCGAGACGATAGGCTGCGCGCTCAATCCCGACTTTGCGAACGGCAATCGTGTTTTCATGTGCACTGATGACGCGCCCTTCACGGGTCAGGAAAATGCGCACCAAGTAATCTCCCTCAACCAAATTTGCGGGCAGGGCGATAGAGGTCGAAAATAGGGTGTCTTCCCGCAGATCGACACTGTTTTCATTGATCTGATAGAGGCCTTCTTCGGCGCGCAGACGGGCTAGGGCTTCGAGGAACCCACTGGCATGATCTGCGCCGCCAGCGACATTGCGAAACGCACGCGGCAGAGAGATGCTATAAAGCACATCAGACACACTGCTAATCGCGTCACGATAGGGGGCGCTGGTGGCGACAGCATAAAATGTTGGCGCAGCATCGATATGCGCAAAGGCGCGGTTGATCCAAATCCCGCCAAAGCGTTCCTTACGCCGCATTGTGACAGGGCGGCTTGGGCCTGCAACAGTCACCACGACCTCAAGGTCTGTATCGCGTGCAATGGGCGCTTCGCGCCGCACAGCACCAAAAATCAAAATTTCGGAACCAGAGAAATTGGTCGTAATCGAGATGCTGTCTTGGCTGAACCCTGCGACCACATCTTCGGCCCAGACCGGCAGAAGCGTGGTCAGATAAACTAAGACTGCGACAAGCATTCTCATCGTCCCACCCCCGCTTGGTAGGAGATGGAATAGAGCTCGGCGGGTTCGACCAAGAGATCAAAAGCCAGTTTTGCACAGACGATCAAAACGAGGCTTGCCAATAAAATCCGCAATTGCTCGGCCCGTAATTTTGTGCCGATCTGCGTCCCGATTTGCGCGCCAATCGCGCCGCCCACCAAAAGAACAATCGCCAAAACAATATCGACCGTGCGGTTCGTTGCGGCATGCATCACAGTGGCAAAGCCAGTGACAAAAATAATCTGGAACAGAGATGTGCCAACCACAACTTTGGTGGGCATTCCCAAGAGATAGATCATGACAGGCACCATGATGAACCCGCCACCGACCCCCATGATGGCCGCCAAAAGCCCGACAAACGCCCCTGCAATAAGTGGGGGGATTACCGATATATACAGCCCCGAAACACGGAATTTCATCTTGAAGGGAAGGGCATGAACCCAGTTATGTTTGCGCCGCTTGGGGGCTGTGCCATGGCGACTTTTGCGCAAGGCGCGTAGGCTTTCGACAAACATCATGCTGCCGATAATGCCCAAGAACACCACATAGGAAATCTGCACCACCAGATCGACCTGACCCATGGCGCGCAAAATCGCGAAAAGCTGCACACCTGCGCCCGCGCCGATCAAGCCGCCAATCAGCAAAACCACACCCATGCGCAAATCAACTGTGCGCCGCTTGAGATGGGCCATCACGCCTGAAACGGATGACGCCACGACCTGACTGGCGGATGTGGCAACCGCCACGGCGGGGGGGATGCCGATGAAAAACAGCAAAGGCGTGATCAAAAAGCCGCCGCCGACCCCAAACATACCTGACAATATGCCAACCAATCCGCCAATCCCGAGAATGGCAAAAGCGTCAACACTGACTTCGGCGATGGGCAGATAGATTTGCATAAGGGGGGCCGTTCATCACTCTTATCCCCTTACAGCACAGGCAGACAGTCGGGAAAAGTTAAATTTCTTTAACCATTTTTGAGATAGTGCCGCAAAAGGCTTTCGAATTTCTGCGCGCCCAAGGGGGCCATGGCCTTTGTATGGGCATGGCTGATGGCTTCATCAGACAGGCCCGCTGCCATGTTTGTGATGACCGATACCGCCGCGACCTCAAGACCTAAAAAGCGACACAAGATGACTTCGGGCACGGTCGACATTCCCACTGCATCTGCGCCAAGAATGCGGATAGCGCGAATTTCGGCGGGCGTTTCGAATGAGGGGCCAGAATACCACGCATAAACCCCCTCTGGCAGGTCGATGCCTTCGGACACCGCAGCCCTGCGCAGCGCGTCACGGATCACGGGGTTATAGGCGTCTTTCATCGGAACAAAGCGCGCATCATCCTCGACCCCGATCAACGGGTTGCGGCCCGAGAAATTGATATGATCATTGATCAGCATCACATCGCCAGGGCGGCACTCGGGCGTAAGGGAACCTGCGGCATTGGTGATCAACAGTTTCGAGCCGCCAAGCGCCTTGAATACCTCAAGAGGTAGGCGCATTGCATCAGCTTGGCCTTGTTCATAATAGTGAACACGGCCCCCGAAAATGAGAACGCGCCGCCCCTCAAGCTGACCTATCGCCAGTTGGGGCGAATGCCCTGACACGCTTGCATGGGGAAATCCCGCAAGATCGCTGTAGGGGATTTTGACCCCCTCAACCATATCGACCAAATGGCCAAGGCCCGAACCAAGGATCAGGCCGAGTTCAGGCGGTGTGTCCCCTGCGAGGGATTGTATCTGTCTGGTGAGGGCTTCAACGTTCTTTGACATAAGGCTCGCCTCCCGCGCGGGGGGGGATTGCACGCCCCACGAACCCCGCCAAAATTACAACTGTCAGAATATAGGGCAAGGCCTGCATGAATTGGACGGGGATCACGAGTCCTGCGATATCGATATTCTGATAGCGGTTGCCAACAGCATCCAGCAGGCCAAACAGGAAGCAGGCGGATAGCGCATACCATGGCCGCCATTTTGCGAAGATCAGTGCCGCCAGTGCGATAAAGCCTCGACCTGCACTCATGTCTTTGACAAAGCCCGCAGAAAGCCCAGTGGCCAGATAAGCCCCCGCAAGACCACAGAGCAGCCCGCAGATCAAAACCGCGCTGTAGCGCATCGCGGCCACAGAGATGCCCGCTGTGTCAACTGCGGCGGGGTTTTCTCCAACTGCACGCAAGCGGAGACCAAACCGCGTGGCATAAAGCAGCCACGCCGTGGCGGGAACAAGCGCTAGGGCCACATACACCAAGATCGAATGACCAGAGATCACCTCAGCATAAAGCGGGCCGAGATAGGGGATTTGTCCCAACGTTTCGGTAAAGGGCAAAGTGATTTCGCTAAAGCGCGCATTGCCCGTCAAGGAGGGCGTGCGCCCACCTTGGGCGAACCATGTCTGCGATATGACCACGGTTAGGCCTGCGGCTAGGAAATTAATCGCCACACCTGAGATCAGCTGATTGCCGCGAAAGGTGATTGACGCCAAGCCATGCAAGGCCGCCAACAGGCTAGAGGCGACAATCCCCGCCGCAAGACCAATCCAGACACTGCCTGTCACAAAGGCAATCGCTGCTGAGAAGAAAGCCGCGACCAACATTTTTCCCTCAAGGCCAATGTCGAACACGCCTGCACGCTCAGAGTAAAGCCCTGCAAGACAGGCCAAAAGGAGCGGGGTGCCAAGACGGATTGAACTGTCCAAAATTTGCAGGATCGTTGCGTAATCCATCACATATCCCCCGCTTGACGGGTGCGCGTGCGCGCAAAAAATGCCTCAAGGGGAAGACGCACCATCGTGTCCAAGGCCCCCGTGAACAAGATGACCAAGGCTTGGATGACCACGATCATTTCACGGCTGATTGCGGGGATGACGAATTCTAATTCCGATCCTCCTTGATAGAGTGCGCCAAAAAGTAAGGCCGCCAAACAGACACCAATCGGGTGAGAGCGCCCCATGAGGGCCACGGCAATCCCCACAAAGCCCGCGCCTTGCACGCTGCTGATAACCAGTCTTTCAGCCTCGCCCATAACCGAGTTAATCGCCATGAGCCCTGCAAGCGCGCCCGAGATCAGCATAGTGACGATGATAATCCGCACAGGCGAAATCCCTGCGTAAATCGCGGCCCGTTCCGAATGACCAAAGGCGCGGATCTCATAGCCAAGTCGCGTGCGCCAAATCAGAACCCACACCGCAAAAGCGGCCAAGAGTGCGACAAAGAAGGTCACATTCAACGGGGTTGAGGGGCGAAAGCCTAAAAAACCTGCGAATTGCGAGGCATTTGGCAAATGCACAGCCTCAGCAAAGCGCGCGGTTTCTGGTGCCATGGATCCAGGCACGCGGAACACATTGACCAAGAGGTAAACCAACAAAGCGGCCGCGATGAAGTTAAACATGATTGTGGTGATCACCACATGACTGCCGCGTTTGGCCTGCAACCATGCAGGGATAAGCGCCCAAACCGCGCCAAAGGCGGCGGCGGATAAGGTTGCAGCGAGCAATGCGATACTCCAATGGGGCCAAGCGACAGAGAGGCATATCACCGCCACCCCAAGCCCGCCCAATGTGGCCTGACCTTCACCGCCGATATTGAACAGGCGCGCATGAAAGGCCACCGCCACCGCAAGCCCCGTGAAGATGAAATTGGTGGCGTAGAACAGGGTATACCCCCACCCATAGGCGGAGCCCACCGCGCCTTGCACCATCACCGCCATCGCGTGAAACGGGTTTTCGCCGATTGCCGTGACCACAAGCCCTGAAACAATCAGCGCCAAAAAAATGCTGATGACAGGAACCAGAAAAATATCGGCCCATTTTGGCATGCGTTCCATCACGCGGCCCCCTTTGTGAGGCCTGCCATCAACAGGCCCAGTTCCGCCTCATCGGTTTTGGCGGCATCGCGCTCGCCCATGATTTGGCCGTCAAACATCACCGCGACCCGATCGGCAAGCCCCATGATCTCGTCCAATTCGACCGAAACCAAAAGAATGGCACAGCCCTGATCACGCAAGGCAATGATCTGACGATGGATGAATTCAATCGCCCCAATATCGACACCGCGGGTCGGCTGCCCAATCAGCAGTAGATCGGGCGTATGGGCCATCTCGCGCGCGACCACGATTTTTTGTTGATTGCCGCCCGAGAAATTGCGCGCAGGCAACATAATGTCAGGTGGACGAATATCGAATTGCGCCATTTTCTCGGCGCAATCTTTTTGGATTGCGGCATTGTCCATCAAGGTTGCACCCGCCTGATAGGCCGCGCGTTCATGATAGCCAAAGGCAATATTTTCCCATGCCATAAAGGGCATAATCAGCCCTGCGGTTTGGCGATCTTCGGGGATATGGGCAATATCCATTTGCCGCCGAGCGCGGCCATTTGCAGTGGCGCCAGATAGGGGCAGAGGTGCGGATTTATAGAGGGCTGCGCCCGCGCTTGCATGGCGCATACCGCCCAGAATCTCCAAAAGCTCGGATTGGCCATTGCCTGCCACACCCGCGATCCCCAGAATTTCACCTGCGCGCAGTTCTAGGTTGATATCCTTCAGGCGCGCCACGCCGCTTGCATCCACGAAAGACAGGTTTTGCACCTCTAGCACGATGTCCTTGGGGCGCGCGGGTTCTTTTTCGACCCGCAGTAGAACTTTGCGCCCTACCATCAGTTCGGCCAAACCCTCAGGCGTGGTGTCTGCGGTTTTGACAGTGGCGGTCATCTCGCCACGGCGCATCACGCTGACAGTATCCGTAATCTCCATGATCTCGCGCAATTTATGGGTGATCAGGATGATGGTTTTCCCTTCTTCGCGAAGGCGGCCCAAAATCCGAAACAGTTGGTCTGCCTCTGCAGGGGTCAACACCCCTGTGGGCTCGTCCAAAATCAAAATATCCGCTTCGCGATACAGCTGTTTGAGAATTTCGACCCGCTGCAAATGGCCGACCGATAAATCCTCAATCACCGCATCGCCATCAACCTTGAGCCCATATGTCTCGGAAAGATCCGCCAGTGCTTTGCGGGCTTTGGCAATCGAGCCGTGCAAGAGCCCGCCTTCCTCTGCGCCAAGGATGATGTTTTCCAGAACTGTGAAATTCTCAACCAATTTGAAATGTTGGTGCACCATCCCAATACCCGCCGCGATGGCGGCTTGGCTGTCGGTGATCTCGACCGCGCGTCCATTGATGAAAATCTCACCCTGATCCGCGCGGTAGAACCCATAAAGAATGGACATCAGCGTGGATTTGCCCGCGCCATTTTCCCCCACAATCCCGTGGATCGTGCCGCGCGCAACTGTCAAAGAAATATCTTTGTTGGCCTGCACAGGCCCGAAGGATTTTGAAATCCCTCTCAATTCAATGGCGGGTGCGGAGGTCATAGGGTGTCCTTGCCTTTTGGTGCAATGCGAGAGGGGCGAAGAGGGTATGATCCGCTTCGCCCCCGCATCTGTCACGCGCAAATTGCGCGCGTGTCGTTATTGCATCTGCACGGGGCAGCTGCCGTCATCGGTGTAGTTGTGAACCGCAATTTCACCCGCGATGATCGCCTCACGCGCGGCATCAACAGCGGCCTGCATTTCAGGGGTGATCAGAGCCGCGTTATTTTCGTCCAACGCATAGCCTACGCCATCTTCGGCCAAGCCCAACACAACCAAACCTGGCTGAACGTTTTCGCCTGCGCTGAATGCGTTATAAACGGCAACGTCAACGCGCTTAAGCATCGAGGTCAGAACCGAACCAGGGTGCAGGTGGTTTTGGTTGCTGTCCACACCGATAGAGTAAACGCCAGCATCGGTTGCGGTTTGCAATACGCCCACACCTGTGCCGCCGGCGGCTGCGTAGATCACATCAGCACCACGGTCAATCTGACCACGGGTCAATTCACCACCACGCACAGGATCGTTCCACGCGTCAGGCGTGGTGCCGGTCATATTGGACAGCACCGTCACATCTGCGTTGGCAGCCACGGCACCTTGGGCATAGCCACAGGCAAAACGAGAGATCAAAGGAATGTCCATGCCACCGATAAAGCCAACAGTGCCGCTTTCCGAGGCCATGGCCGCCAACATGCCAACCAAATAGCTGCCTTCATGCTCGCGGAAAATGACTGATTGCACATTTGGGGCATCGACAACGCCATCGATGATGACGAATTTTGTGTCAGGGTATTCTGGGGCGAGAACTTCTAACACGGAACCCCATGCGAAGCCTGCCATCACGATTGGGTTGGAGCCGTTTTCCGCAAAGCGGCGCAGGGCTTGTTCGCGCTGTGCGTCATTTTGCAATTCGATTTCTTGGTAGCTGCCGCCTGTTTCGCTGGCCCATGCTTCGGCACCACCAAATGCAGCTTCGTTGAAGGAGCGGTCAAACTTGCCGCCGAGATCGAAAATCAGCGCTGGATCAGCAAAGGCACCAGTCGCGCCCAAAGCGAGGCCCGCTGCAGCGCCCATCAAAGATTTCAATGCGCGTGAGGATTTTGTCATTGTGTTACTCCTGTTGTGCAAAGCCCTATTTGCAGCTTCCAATAAGCGGCAGAAATCAATGGGGCCTGTTTATTAATTGGCACCTATAAAGCGGGGCTTGCGCGAAATGGTCAATAAGATTCGCGCAGCTATCCACCGCTTTATGGCATGTGCCTTAAATTCAGGCCTTGCCGCTTTGATCAGTAGAAAAACGTCTTTGCCAAGAGGATCGCATCACCAAATGCACCGTTTTTGTAGCGGTAATAGTTTTTGCGCAGGCCCGTCTCATCAAACCCCGCAGATGCATAGAGGGCGCGCGCGGCATGGTTGGTGCTGTCGACCTCAAGAAAGATATCTTCTACGCGCGCCTCTTGCGCATGCGCCATCAATTCCTGCAACAAAACGCGCCCAAATCCCTTACCTTGATGGCTTGGGTCAACCGCGATGGTTAGGATTTCTGCCTCAGGTGGCACGATCCGCAAAACGGCAAAGCCGTGGTCGTGATGGCAGATGGTCATGTTGCGCGCCACGAGTAGCTCTTCAAAATCTTTGCGCGTCCACGCGCCACCTCTGCTAAAGGCACGAGCGTGTAAGGCGGCCATTTGGGTGGCGGTGCGGGTCACAGCAAACGTGGCCCATAGTCGCGCGCGGGGGCTGCATCCGCCGCGCGCAAGTAAAGCGGCGCAGGGCGCGGAAACGGCATATCCGTCGCGCGTTTTGCCTCGGCAATGTGGGCGATGGCCGTGGCAATCATGACAGGTGGGGCGACATAGGTTCGCCCATAAGCATCGGCAATTTGCGGCCCCAGACTGCCTGTGACCTGCTGAGCCAGTTCACGAGCAGAGAGCGTGTTCAAGCTGACAAGCCGCGCCTCATCTGCGCGGCCCTGATCATCAAAGCTTTGCAGATAGGCCTCATCACGGCGGGCATCTTCGATCACGCTGAGCGGGCCCTTGATCCCATAACGGCGCGCCTCAAAAACAGAGACACCAATCGCAGGTCGCGCTAAGGCCAGTGCAAGACCACGGGCGGCTGAGACGGAAATGCGAAGGCCTGTGAAATTGCCCGGCCCGATGCCGACACCAATGGCACCCAAGTCTTCGGCTGTTTTGCCTGCTTCTGCGAAAATCTCATCGACCAAAGGCATCAGGCGTTCCGCCTGACCTTTCGCCATTGGTTCAAACCGCGCAGCAAGGACTGCGCCCCCGTCTACCAAAGCGGCCGCGCAATGCGCGGCCGATGTATCTATCCCTAAGCAAAGCAAGGGGGATTAGACCGTGACAGGGCGCACTTCCACCACTTCGGGGATGTAATGGCGCAACAGATTTTCAATACCCATTTTCAGGGTCAAGGTTGATGAGGGGCAGCCCGCGCAGGCCCCTTGCATATGCAGATACACCACCCCACGATCAAAGCCGTGAAAGGTAATGTCGCCGCCATCTTGCGCCACAGCAGGGCGCACACGGGTGTCGAGCAATTCTTTGATCTGACCCACGATCTCGGCATCCTCGCCGCTGTGGTCAGCATGGCCCCCTGCGGCGGGCCCCTCATCCCCCATCACGGGCGCGCCAGACTGAAAATGCTCCATAATCGCGCCAAGAAGGGCCGGCTTGATATGATCCCATTCGATTGTATCGGCCTTGGTCACAGTCACGAAATCGGTGCCAAAAAATACCGCCGTCACGCCATCAACCGCGAAAATGCGCGCGGCAAGTGGCGATTTATCCGCCGTCTCGCGCGATGGAAAATCGGCTGTGCCCATGTCCAGAACGGTTTGCCCTGGCAAAAACTTCAGCGTGGCTGGGTTCGGGGTGGATTCCGTTTGAATAAACATTGGGCTATCTCCTGCGCGCAAGCATGAGCCTGATATGATATGACACCCTCGATAAGTCAAGTTTTAGAATAGTTCTAAAACTTAGCAATCAGGTGATCTGCTCAAGCTGTTCTTTGGTCAACTCACCTGGAACAATTGTGATCGGCGCGGGCAAACTGCCGGCCTGTTTCGTCAATTGCGTGACCAATGGGCCAGGCCCACCCTTGCCCGATCCTGCCCCAAGAACCAACACACCAATATTGGGATCATCGTGAATATGGGCGAGAATTTCTTGGACAGGTTCCCCCTCACGGATGGCGAGACTGGGATCAATCCCCTGTCGGTCGCGCATCCATTTTGCAAACACTTCGAAATGTGCCTCGATCCGTTCCCGCGCTTCGGCGCGCATCAAATCGCCAATGCCGATCCAGTGTTGGAATTCCTCAGGTGGGATGATGGAGAGGATTTCAACCGCACCCTTGGTGTTGGCTGCCCGCATCGCGGCAAAGCGCATCGCGTTAAGACATTCACGCGTGTCGTCTAGAACCACCAGAAACTTGCGCATCTTTCCATCCCCTCTCACCGCGTCAAAGGATGCGCATTTGCACGCCCCATTTCAACAACAAACGCGTGATGCTTTACGAGGTCGCCTCGCTGCGTGCCCAATCCCAATAGAGATCGCGCGCTTTCAAGCTGATGGGTCCGATCTCATAGGTGATCTCGTCAAAGGCGCTGACAGGGGTGATTTTTTGCAAGTTACCCGTCAAAAACACCTCATCGGCGCGGCGGAAATCATCAAAACTGAGCACGGTTTCAACCACCGTGATGCCATTTTCGCGCATGTTTTTGATATGGCGCGCCCGTGTTATGCCTGCCAAAAATGTGCCATTTGGAATTGGCGTATAGACCACGCCATCGCGCACCATAAAGACGTTTGCGGTGGCGGTTTCCGCAACATTCCCCATCGCATCGGCCACAAGTGCGTTGTCAAAACCCTTGGTTTTCGCCTCAAGAAGCATCCGCGCATTGTTGGGGTATAGGCAGCCTGCTTTTGCGTTAACCACATTATCCGCCAAGACGGGGCGGCGGAAGGATGTGGTGGTCAGGCGCACGGTTTTCTTGGGGTCGGGCATTGGGATTTCTTCAAGGCTGATCGCAAATCCTGTTGCGCCCGCCTTTGGCAATATCCCCAATTCGCCCCCATCAAGCGCCCAATACATGGGGCGAATATATACGGCGGCATCCGCGGGATAGCGCGCCAATCCTTCCCAAATGATTTCAAACATGGCCTTCGGGCTATGGCTTGGCGTGATCATCAACGCCTCGGCAGATCTGTTGACCCTTGCGCAATGCGCCATCAAGTCTGGCGCAAGCCCGTCCACATAGCGCGCGCCGTCAAACACATTCGAGCCAAGCCAAGCGCCATGATCAGCGGCGCGGATGACAGGGATATCCCCATCATGCCACGCGCCGTTGAAATAGGTTTTTATATTGCTGCCAGTTGCCATGAGTGATCCTCCTCATGGCTACCTATAGGCTGCTTCAGCCCGTTGGGCCAGTCGCAAAGCCCAATTGATATTCCATCGCTGATGACGCGGGTTTTGGGCCAGCTTTCGGATCTTGAGCAGGCTTTGCCGCCTGTGGTGCTGCGCCCAATTTGGGCGACTGCGGTGTTCCATTCTTCGATATCGTAGTCATGTCGAACCTCCGTTTCGTGTGAACCGTCGACCGAAATCAGCCAACGGAGGTTGAGGGCGCAAAAGCGCCCTGCCTTAGAATGCGTGCAAACCTTAACAACGGTATGACAAAGAAAGTGTTAAGCGCGGCACTATTCTTGCCGCGTTTGCAAAATATACGCCGCAATGCAGCAAAAAGTCAAGCCTCCGCCAAGAGCGCCTCTAGATCAAGCGGGGCGTTGACCATCTCCAATGCGCCTGATGCATCGCGGGGCCAATCAGCAGGCGCGCGGTCGCGGTAGAGTTCAATCCCATTGCCATCGGGGTCAGAAAGATAAAGCGCCTCAGACACGCCATGATCCGCTGCCCCTTCAAGCTGCACACCTTTGGCAACCACATTCGCTAGGGCACGGCCAAGGCTTTTGCGGTCAGGATAGAGAAAAGCCACGTGGTAAAGACCAGCCGCCCGCCGCGGTGCGGGGCCAGCCCCCGCGGATTCCCACGTGTTAAGGCCAATATGGTGGTGATACCCCCCGGCCGATAGAAATGCCGCTTGGCGGCCATAGCGTTGTTTAAGCTCTAACCCCAAGACATCGCGATAAAATGCGATAGAGCGCTCAAGATCGGTGACTTTCAGATGGACATGGCCAATGGCCAAGCTGTCAGGTGCAGTATATGTCATGATGTTCTCCTTTGCAGGCAATCTGCCCCCAAAGCACGCGCACATAAACTGACCATTTCGCAGGGGTTCTGTGCAAAAATGCACTAACGGCGTCTAGCTGCGCACCATCCCGACAATGTCATAGGCCTGCGCCAAAATCGGCGCTGCAATTTCGCGCGCACGTTCTGCACCGCGACCGAGAATGCGATCAATTTCGGCCTGATCCTGCATCAGGCGCGCCATTTCTGCCGAGATTGGGGCAAGTTTTTCCACAGCCAAATCAGACAGCGCCATTTTGAAATGACCAAAGAGCGCACCTTGATGCTGATCCAAAACGGCCTGCGGATCAATTTCTGCCAAAGCGGCATAGATATTGACCAGATTGCGGGCCTCGGGCCGCGCCGCCAGTTCGGCCAATACATCCGGCAGCGGATCAGGGTCCGTCTTCGCCTTGCGGATTTTCTTGGAAATCGCATCCGCATCATCGGTCATATTGATCCGACTTGCATCTGCGGGGTCGGATTTCGACATCTTCTTAGTGCCGTCTTTTAGGCTCATAACCCGTGTTGCCGCCCCTTCAATCACGGGCTCAGCGATCGGGAAGAAGTCGACCCCAAAATCATGGTTGAACTTGGCCGCAATATCGCGGGTCAGTTCCAAATGTTGTTTTTGATCTTCGCCGACTGGCACATGGGTGGCGTGATAGACCAAAATATCGGCGGCCATCAGCGCGGGATATGCGAATAACCCAAGCGAGGCGTTTTCGGCGTTTTTGCCCGCTTTGTCCTTCCATTGGGTCATGCGGCCCATCCATCCCATGCGAGCCACGCAATTAAACAACCACCCAAGCTGCGCATGTTCAGGCACTTGGCTTTGATTGAAGAGGATGGATTTTTCTGGATCAATCCCTGCGGCAATGAAGCCCGCACAAAGCTCGCGGGTGTTTTTCGTAAGGTCACTTGGGTTCTGCCAAACGGTAATCGCGTGCATGTCCACCATGCAATAGATGGTCTGAAATCCGCCTGCCTCTTGCATATCTACAAAACGCTTCATCGCGCCCAAGTAATTCCCAAGGGTCAGCCCGCCCGAAGGTTGGATGCCGGAAAAGACGCGTGGTGTGAATTTTGTCTCAGCCATTGGTGACCTATTGCGGTTGTGATTGGATGCCAGAAGAAAATCATTCCACAATACTGGCATTTGCCTTGCGCATCGCTTACCCACGAGGCGCAACAAGGTCAACCGAAGGTGCAGCCATGGATCAAGAGAATAATAGCCTGTTCAACGACCTTCACCCAGTCGTTCTTGGTTTGGCTGTGGTGATCTTCGGCCTTGAGGTGATGTTTCAGCTGGCCACTGCTGGGCTTTTGGGCGGGTCAGGCGGGATTGGGTGGCGCATGGCCGCGGTGCGGGATTATGGCGTGTTCCACGAAATTGCCGCTTGGATGTTTGCCAATAACAGCTATCCCGCACATGATCTGATGCGTCTTGTGACCTATCCGCTGATCCATGGCGGTTTTATTCATGCCGTGTTCGTGAGCGTGTTCATATTGGCCATTGGCAAAATGGTGTCACAGGTTTTCTCAGGGCTGTCGATCTTGGTTCTGTTCTTTGCGGGTTCCATCATCGGGGCTTTGGCCTTTGTGGGCTTGTTAAACAGCACCTACCCCCTGATCGGCGGGTATCCGGGTGTCTATGCTCTGATCGGTGCCTTCACCTTCATCCTCTGGGCCAATATGGGTCGGACAGGCGACAATCCGATGCGTGCTTTTTCCCTGATTGCAATGCTTTTGGGCATTCAAATCTTATTCGCTTTTTTGCAAGGCGATTGGGGCAGCGTGGTCTCTGATCTTTCAGGATTTGTGACAGGATTTGCTCTGTCTTTTGTATTGATCCCAGGGGGGTTGGCCTTGCTTTTGCAACGCCTTCGCAAACGCTAATCTAGCGGGCGGCAGCCACGATTATTGGCTGAATAGGGGATGTTGTTACCACCGCTTGTGGCGTGTTTGTGGTCATGGCCAAGATGGCCAAGCCAAAAATCACCGCAAGCGGCGCGTGAAGGATCAACCCGCGAGAAATGCTGTCACCTCATGCGATTGCGCCTCAAGGGATTTGCGCATCTTGGCAAATGCGGCAGCCTCAAGTTGGCGCACACGTTCCTTGGACAGGCCCAGTTCTTCGCCCAAGGATTCCAATGTGCGCGGTTCATCCCGCAATTTGCGTTCGCGCACAATGAACCGCTCGCGCTCGTTCAATGATGACAAGGCATTCAACAACCATTCGCGCAGTTGCGCGCGGTCGCGGGCGTGCTCAACCAAATCGGCAGCCTGTTCGCTGTCATCCTCAAGCGTGTCGATCCATTCGCGCCCCTCATCCTCAACAGATTGCGTGGCGTTCAAAGAATAATCAGACCCTGCAAGGCGACCTTCCATCATCTCAACATCATGCAGCGGCACGCCGACCTCTGTGGCGATCATCTGCAACAATTGATGCTTGTCGAGGTTTTGGCCTGCGGCCATTGCCTCGCGTTCGATGCGCGTCTGCACGCGGCGCATATTGAAGAAAAGTGATTTTTGGCTGGAGGTAGACCCCGTGCGCACCATCGACCAATTGCGCATCACGTAATCTTGGATAGATGCCTTGATCCACCACACGGCATAGGTTGAAAACCGCACGCCACGATCAGGGTCAAATTTATCTGCCGCCTTCATCAAGCCCAGACCCGCCTCTTGGATCAGGTCATTCATCGGCGCGCCGTAGCGCTTGAATTTCGCGGCCATGGAAATCGCAAGGCGCATATAGGCCGTCACCAGACGGTGCAAGGCTTCCTCATCTCGATGATCGCGCCAAGCATAGGCCAGCCGCAATTCCGTCTCTGCGTCTAACAGTTCCGCTTTCATCGCACGGCGCGAAAGCGCTTTTTCTCCACCCATGTCCAAAGCCATAACGCACCCCCTGTTGGCGTATCATTTTTGGCAGTGTCTTGTTCCGCATCTTGTGCGGTTCTATTGGTGTTACGCGGCAGCATGATGAATGGATCACTTTTGGTGAGGAATTTCTTTTGACGGGTTTGGCGGGTTTGACATTGGTTTTTGGCGGTGCGGCGTCTGGCAAGTCGCGCTTTGGCGAGGATTTGGTGCTGAATACGGGGCTGTCGCCCGTTTATCTCGCGACAGCACAGGCCCACGATGCCGAGATGGAAGCCAAAATCGCCAAGCATAAATCCGCGCGTGCGGCGGCCCAGTGGCGCACAGTCGAAGTGCCGACCGATATTCCTGCGGCTCTGACACAACTGCACAAAAGCGAGGCCGTGTTGATTGATTGCGCCACGCTGTGGTTGGCCAATTTGGGTATGACTAAACGGGACTGGCGGGCTGAATGGGCGGCGCTGGCCCGCGCCATAGCTAATTGCCCGGCCCCTGTTGTCATTATTTCGAACGAGCTTGGAATGGGCGTTGTGCCAGATCATCCCCTCTCGCGGGCCTTTCGTCAGGATCAAGGGGAATTGAACCAAGCCATTGCTGCTGCAGCGGATCTTGTGGTGATGGTGGCCGCAGGTCTGCCTCTCGTCCTCAAAGGGCAATTGCCAAAGGGGCAGGGGTGATGCGCCGTGCCTTTTGGCTGCGTCATGGGCCGACCCATGCCAAGGTGATCACGGGGTGGCGTGACGTTCCTGCTGATCTCAGCGATCACGCGCAAATCGCGCGGCTTGATGCCTATCTTCCCGCACAGGCCGTGATGATTTCCTCTGACCTCATCCGTGCTAAGGCCACTGCAGATGCGCTATCGCCGCGCCTGCGCCTGCCTCATGAGCCTCATTTGCGCGAATTTCATTTTGGCGAATGGGAGGGGCAGGGGTTTGATGCGGTTAGCCAATCTGCCCCTGAACTTTCGCGCGCCTTTTGGGAGGGGGGGGAAGACATCTGCCCGCCCAACGGGGAAAGTTGGGCGATGGTCATGGCACGGGTGAGCCGCGCGTCTGATCGCGTTCTGGCGCAGCACCCCGATCAAGATGTGATCTTTACATGCCATTTCGGCGCAATCCTAACGCAAATCGCGCGTCATTCAGGGCTAAGCGCATATCAGGCTTATGCCCATACCATCCCCCCTCTCTCGGTCACAGAATTTCACCAGAGAGAAGGCAGATGGTTTGTTGTGAGAATCGGGTATTGCCCCTAGCGGTGGTGTCCTTGGCACAGGATGGGGTGAGGCATGGCATACAGGCTTTTGATCGGGCAACGATCCTATTCCAGTTGGTCACTTCGGGGTTATCTGTGCTTTGCGCTTTTCGATATTCCCGTGACCCTCGAAGAGGCCGTGATCTACAGCCCTGACTTTGCTGCACAGGTTCGTGCCTTTGGCGGTGGGTCAAGCGTGCCTGCCGTGGCCACGGAAAACGGCACTATCTTACGCGATAGCCTGTCCATTGCGTGGCATTTGAGCGAGGCTTTCCCGCGACATGGTCTGTTGCCCCGAGATGATGCTGCGCGGGCTGAGGCGCAAAATCTTATCGCTGAAATGCATGCGGGCTTTGGTGCCTTACGCAATGCGTGCCCGATGAATCTACGCACGGCTTGGGCCGATTTCGTTCCCAGTGACGCGGTGATGGCCGATCTTGCGTGCCTTGAGGCCCGCTTGGGCGCCGCGCTTGAAAAATCGGGCGGGCCTTTCCTATTTGGCGCGCCTACAGTGGCGGATGCATTTTATGCACCTGTCGCCATTCGCATTGCAGGCTATGGTCTGCCCGTCAGCGCGCGCCTGCGGGCCTATGTCAACGTCATCCTTGCTCTGCCTGCGATCCAAGAGTGGCGCGAGGCGGGTCTTGCACAGGATGAAGAGGTGTCTGTTTATGACATGGCCCCGCTTGAGCGGCGGCGGTTTCCACAGCAAATTTGAATTAACCACCCGCTAACCATGTGCCGCCTATGGTGCGGCCTATGTTTGACGCGCCCAACCCATCTTCGCTTGCCACGATCCACACCGTCAGCTTTGAGGGGTTGGAGGCGCGGCGCGTTGAGGTGCAATGCGCGGTCACGGCGGGCACGCCGCAATTCAACATCGTGGGCTTGCCCGACAAGGCCGTGACTGAAGCAAAGGAGCGTGTCCGCACCGCTCTGACGCATATGGCGATTGCCCTTCCTGCCCGCCGGATCACGATAAATCTGTGCCCCGCAGACCACCCCAAGGAAGGGGCGCATTATGATTTGCCGATTGCCTTGGCGCTGTTGGCCGCACTTGGCGTGATCCCAAAAGATCGCAGTGAGGAAGCGTTGGCTTTGGGCGAGTTGTCGCTCGATGGCAGGCTTCTGCCTGTGTTGGGCAGCTTACCCGCTGCCTTGGCCGCAGGCGAGGATGGGCGGGTTTTACTCTGCCCTGCCGCATGTGGCGCAGAGGCGGCATGGGTCGGGGCAACGGCCGTATTCGCCGCGCGCGATTTGGCGCAAATGATTGCGCACCTCAACGACAAGCGCCCTCTTTTGCCCGCAGAACCGGGTGAGGTGCGGGGTGGGGATCACACCACCTGTTTCTCCGAGGTGCGTGGACAAGAGCGCGCCAAGCGTGCGCTGGAGATTGCAGCCGCAGGGCGCCATCATGTTTTGATGATTGGCCCGCCCGGATCGGGAAAGTCGATGTTGGCCAGTCGAATGTCCACCATCTTGCCACAACTCAGCGCGTCCGAAGCCTTGGAAACCTCGATGATCCATTCCATCGCAGGGCTTTTGGATGAGGGTGGCATTTCGCGGGATCGGCCCTTTCGCGCGCCCCATCATACGGCCTCAATGGCGGCACTTGTCGGGGGTGGACGGCATGCGAAACCGGGCGAGATCAGCTTGGCTCATAACGGGGTTCTGTTTTTAGATGAGTTCCCTGAATATCCGCGCCCCGTTTTAGAAACTTTGCGCCAACCCATTGAGACGGGTGATGTTCATGTGGCGCGCGCCAATGCGCATGTCAGCTACCCGTGCAGGTTTTTACTTGTGGCGGCGGCAAACCCCTGCCGCTGTGGTCAGCTTTATGACGCAAACGCCGCCTGTTCGCGCGCGCCGATCTGTGGATCTGATTATCTCGGTCGGATCTCTGGCCCGCTGATGGATCGGTTTGACATCAGGCTTGAGGTGCCCGCCGTAGCCTTTAGTGATCTTGATCTCCCGCCTGCGGGGGAGACATCCGCCATTATCGCGGCGCGTGTGGCTGCCGCCCGCATGCGTCAAACTGCGCGGTTTGAGCGATTGGGGGTGGAGGCGCGGGTGAATGCCGATGCCACAGGAAAATTGCTAGAGGAGATCGCGCAGATCACCCCTGCCGCACGCGCCGTGATGACACGGGCGGCAGAGCGGTTTGGACTATCGGCGCGTGGCTATCACCGCGTATTGCGTCTGGGGCGCACCATTGCGGATTTGGCAGCATCCGACAAAACCGAAGAGGCGCATATCCTCGAAGCGGTCAGTTATCGCATCAGCACAGGGCGTGAAGATTAGCCCGCACGCCGTGCCTCGATGGCTTGCCAAATGATTTCGGCGACATTGATTCCGTCAAAGCGTTCTAACTCTTGAATGCCCGTAGGTGAGGTCACGTTAATCTCGGTTAGGTAATCGCCGATCACATCAATCCCCACAAAAATCTGGCCTTTTTCGCGCAGCAGCGGGCCAATTTTGGCGCAGATCTCATGTTCACGCGCGGTCAGCCCGATTTTTTCAGCCCGTCCGCCAACATGCATATTTGATCGGGTTTCGCCTTCGGCAGGCACGCGGTTGATCGCCCCAACGGGCTCGCCGTCAATCAAGATGATCCGCTTGTCCCCCGCCGTCACATCAGGCAAGAATTTTTGCGCAATCAGGGGTTCGCGGCTGATAGAGGTGAACATCTCATGCAAGGAATTGAGGTTGCGATCCGTAGGTTCAAGACGAAACACGCCCGCGCCACCATTGCCGTAGAGCGGTTTGATGATGATATCCCCATGGCGCGCGCGGAACTCACGCAAAGCACCAATATCGCGGGCGATCATAGTGGGCGGGGTTAAATCGGGGAATTCCAGAACCAACAATTTTTCAGGATAATTGCGCACCCAAAACGGGTCATTCACGATCAAGGTTTTGGGATGAATCCGTTCCAAAAGATGGGTGGTGGTGATGTAACCCATGTCAAAAGGCGGGTCTTGGCGCAAAAGCACCACATCCCAATCGCCTAGGTCGATGGTCTGTTCTGCCCCAAGGGTGAAGTGGTTCCCTTTTTCGCGGCGCAAGGTGATCGGCCACCCGCGCGCGCAGACACGACCCTCGTCAAAAAACAAACGGTCTGGAGTGTAATAAAACAGCTCATGCCCCCGCGCCTGTGCCTCCAGCCCCACGCGAAACGTGCTATCCGCGTCAATGTTAATAGGCGCGATTGGATCCATCTGAATTGCGACTTTGAGTGCCATGTCTCACCCCGTATCTATACCCACCCTTTCATGGCCTTTGGCAGGGGGGGACGCAATGCCCAATTCATGTGAGGCAGGCTATTCGAGAAACGCATTCGCGATGATGTGAACCTGTCCGATCTGGTTGAGGGCTGCGAGATCATAACGGCAAGGGGTCGCAAGGCCCATGGGACAAAGACCTAAATACTCATCACCTGTCTGTAGGATGCGCGCCCTTTGTGCGGGGCTAACCCGTGATGCAGCGGTGTCAAAATCCCGCGATTTTTTAACTTCCACAAAAGTTATTTCGCCTGATTTTTCGAAGATCAGATCTATCTCGCCGCCCCGCCCGCGCCATCGCCGCGCCCGCAAGTGATAGCCATGGGTTTCATAGAGCCGCGCCACCTGATACTCGGCTGAAAGCCCCGCAAGATAGGCGGTTTTCCCGCTCACGGATCCGCGTCCAAGGACAGACCCAATTGATAAACATCGCGTTTCGGCAGGCCCAGTTCGGTTGCCACCTGTGCCGCAGCCTCTTTCAGCCGTGCAGTCTTAAGTCGCGCCCGAAGCGCCGCAATCACGGTGGCCTCATCAGCGGCCTGCTTTTCCGCGCGGTCAATGACAAGCACGATCTCACCTTTCAATGCTCGATCTTCGATCGCCGCAATCACATCTGCAAGCGATCCGCGAATGACCTCCTCAAATTTCTTGGTCAATTCGCGGCACAGAGCGATCTGGCGATCTTGGCTCCAAATCTCGGCCATCTCGTTTAACAATTTATGAATGCGCTTCGGGCTTTCATATAAGATCAGCGTTGTTTGGGTCTGATCCAAATCTTGCAGAAATTTGCGCCGTTCCCCTGATTTTGGGGGTGGGAAGCCCGCAAAAAGAAAGCGGTCACTGGGCAAGCCCGACACGGTCAGTGCGGCCAATGAGGCGGATGCCCCCGGTGCGGTGGTGACCATATGCCCATCCGCAATGGCAGCACGCCCCAAGGCAAAACCAGGGTCGGCCACCAACGGCGTCCCTGCCTCTGATGCATAGGCCACGGATTTTCCTTCGCCCAAAAGGGACATGATCTTTGGCCGCATCTCTGCGCCGTTATGATCGTGATAGGGCAAGACTGCGCGGCCATTCAGCGCCACCCCATGGATTTCCATCAAATGGCGCAAGGTGCGCGTGTCTTCTGCGGCGATGACATCGCAGGTGGCAAGGATGTCTAACCCGCGCAAGGTGATGTCGCGCGCGCTGCCAATCGGGGTTGCGACAAAATACAAACCTGCGGCCAGTTTGCTGTCGCGGGGGGTGTAGGCAAATTCGCGCCCGTTTTCTGTGTCGTTTCGCATCAGCTCACTTACATATCTGCGCAGTCTGTCCATTGCGAGCGTTTACTTGGCGGACAGGACTGGCTAGGGTTTGTGCAAATTGGCCCCACTGGGAGAGATCACTATGATCCCTGCTTTGACAAGATTTCGCAAGTTCTTGCGGTTGAGTTTGCTTTTGCTCTTTGGCGTGGTTCTGTCGGCCTGTCAGGCCACAATGGGAACAGGGCCACAGGTCGGGCAATCTGTGCGCGTTGCGATGCTGCTGCCCTATGGTTCGCCCAATGCAGGGGACGACCTTCTGGCCAGTAGCCTTGAGAACGCCGCGCGCCTCGCCGCCGCCGAGGCCGTTAGCACGCAAATCGAATTGGTGGTTTATCCAACGCAAGCCGATGCAGGCACGGCCGCAGCTGTGGCACAGCAGGCGGTTGCGGAAAGGGCGGATGTGATCCTTGGGCCATTGCGCTCGGACGCGGCGGCGGCGGTTGGTGTGGCCGTGGCGAATACCAATGTCTCGGTTCTTAGTTTCTCGAATAATGCCAGCATTGCAGGGCGCAATCTGTTTGTGCTTGGCCTGACTTACGACAATGCCGCCGCGCGGATGGTGTCCTATGCGGCGGCGAATGGCCGTGATCGCATCATGGTGGTGCATGCGCGCAATTTGGCGGGTGAAGTGGCGCGTGATGCAGTGCGCCGTGCGGCGGCGGCCTCAGGTGCCACTGTTGTGGGTGAAATCGCCTATGAGTTCAGTCAGACTGGCGTTGTTGCTGCCTTACCTGAGGTTGAGGCGATGGTCGCACAAACTGGCGCAAATGCGATGATTTTGACTGCGGACGCCTCAGGGGCTTTGCCGCTTTTCGGTCAACTCTTGCCAGATAATGGCTTTGACACTGAGGCCACCAAAATCATTGGTCTGACCCGTTGGGATATCCCTGCGCAGACCTTGGAAATTCGTGGCTTGCAGGGCGGGTGGTTTGTCCTGCCCGATCCCAATGCCGAAAGTGCGTTCCGCACCCGCTATCAATTGGCCTATCAGCAAGCCCCCCATAACCTTGCACCCTTGGCCTATGACGGGATGCGCGCTGTGATTGACACCGTGGGTCGCACGGGCCGTTTGGGCGGTGTGGATTTTGCATCAGGCTCTGGCTTTGCGGGCGCGAACGGCGTATTCCGATTGCTACCCGATGGCTCTATTGAACGCGGCCTTGCCGTAGTGACTTTGCAAGACAGGCAGATCATCCTTGTTGACCCCGCCCCAAGAACCCTCGGCGCTGGATTCTGAGCAGAACCCACGCCTTTCGGTCATCCCATCTGCTGCGGGGCAATTGATTTGTCCCGCTGAAGATATTTTTGATGCAGAGGCCGTGACGGCGGCGATTGATGGCGCGATATCTGATCTCAGCGATCCTGCCAAAATCCGCGCGGCGGTCGTGGCGATCTTGCAAGATGCCCAAGCAAAGGGTCGATCTGCCATTGATGCGGCCTTTGCGGAAAATCCCCTGACCGCACGCCGTGTGACCCGCGCCTATGTCCATCTGACCGATGGGTTGGTGCAGCAGGTGCTGCGTGTTTCATCTACGCGCTTACACCCCAATCCCACCCCGACTGAGGGGGAGAGGATGGCGATCTTGGCGGTTGGCGGCTATGGGCGTGGCGAGATGGCCCCGTTCTCGGATGTTGATCTTCTGTTTTTGACCCCATGGAAAAGCACAGGTTGGGTCGAAAGCGTGATTGAATCTAGTCTCTACATGCTTTGGGATCTTAAGCTGAAAGTGGGCCACGCCACCCGCAACATCAAAGATTGTCTGCGTCTGGGGCGCGAGGATTTTACAATCCGCACGGCCTTGTTGGAGATGCGCCACTTGACGGGCAATGCCGAATTATCGGCCAATCTCAAGACGGCACTGCGCAAAGATTTGTTTGAGGGCAGCCTTTCCGAATTCATCGAAGCCAAGCTGGAGGAACGGGTCAGCCGCCACAAAAAGCAAGGTGGCCAACGCTATATGTTGGAGCCGAATGTAAAAGAGGGGAAGGGCGGTCTGCGCGATTTGCAGACGCTCTATTGGATTGCGAAATATCAGCATGGCGTGGCGCGGGCTGAAGATCTGGTTGCCCTCAAGGTGTTCAGCCGCGAAGAATTTGACGCGTTTGATGCGGCCGAACGGTTCTTGTGGTCGGTGCGCTGTCATTTGCACGCAATTGCAGGCCGCGCGCAGGACGGTTTGAGTTTCGATTTGCAAGTGCAGGTCGCGGAACGCATGCAATATGCCGATCACTCAGGCCGCCGTGCGGTTGAGCATTTCATGCAGGATTATTTCCGCCATGCCACCCGCGTGGGCGAATTGACCCGCATCTTTTTGACCGCGCTTGAGGCCAGTCACGCCAAAAGCGAACCGATGATCTTAGGCTTTTTGCGCGGGCGCAGCCGCAAAAAGAAACTCAAAGACGGCTATGCGCTGAAACAAAATCGTCTGACTGTCGAAAATGAAAAGGCGTTTTTGGCCGATAAGATCAATCTATTACGCATTTTTGAGGAGGCGTTGCGCACAGGCTATCTTCTGCACCCCGATGCAATGCGGATGATCTCGGCCAATTTGCACCTCATTGACACAGCAATGCGCCGCGACAAAGAGGCGAACCGCATTTTCCTTGATTTGCTTTTGAAACAAGGCAACCCCGAACGTGCCTTGCGGCGGATGAATGAATTGGGGTTCTTGGGCGCATTCATCCCTGATTTCGCGGCTATCGTGGCGATGATGCAATTCAATATGTATCACAGCTACACAGTGGACGAGCATACGATCCAAGTTGTCTCTACCCTTGCGCAGATCGAACGGGGCGAATTGGTCGAGGAATTGCCGATTGCATCTGGTATTTTGAAGCGTGGGGTAAACCGCAAAGTGCTTTATGTGGCCTGCTTGCTGCATGACATTGGCAAAGGTCGGAAAGAAGATCATTCGATTTTGGGCGCGCGGATTGCGCGTGCACTCTGCCCTCGCTTGGGCCTCAAACCCGATGAGACTGAAACAGTCGAATGGCTTGTGCGCTACCACCTGTTGATGTCCGACATGGCCCAAAAACGCGACATTGCGGATCCGCGCACAGTGCGTGATTTTGCCAAACTGGTAAAAACGCGGCAGCGTCTGGATTTGCTGACTGTTTTGACAGTTTGCGATATTCGCGGGGTTGGGCCTGACACATGGAACAACTGGAAAGCCACGCTGTTGCGCGGCCTCTATCGCGCCACGGCTGAAGCCTTGGAAACGGGTCTTGAGGATCTTAACCGCGACAAATTGGAAAGTGAGGGCAAAAAGGCCCTGCGCGATGCCTTGGCAACTTGGCCTAAGGCGGATCTTAAAACTGAAATAGACCGCCATTATGGCCCCTATTGGCAAGGGCTTGATCTGGCCAGCCAGATTATCTTTGCCAATATGCTGCTTGGCCTTCGGGATGATGAAATCCGGATTGACACACAGCGTGATACTGACCGCGATGCGACCCGCGTCTGCTTTGCGCTTGTGGATCACCCAGGCATCTTTAGCCGCCTTTCTGGCGCCCTGTCACTGGTGGGCGCGAATGTGGTCGATGCCCGCACCTATACCTCGAAAGATGGCTATGCGACTGCCGTGTTCTGGGTTCAAGATGCTGATGGCAACCCCTATGAGGATGCTCGCCTGCCGCGTCTGACCTCGATGATCGACAAAACCCTAAAGGGCGAGGTAGTAGCCTCAAAAGCGTTTGAGGGGCGCGACAAGATCAAAAAGCGCGAGCGCACGTTTAACGTGGCGACCAATATCACATTCGATAATGACGGGTCGGAAATCTACACCATCATCGAAGTGGATACACGCGACCGCCCTGGTCTGCTATATGATCTGACCAAGACCTTAGCCGCGAACAATATTTACATCGCCAGTGCGATGATCGCGACCTTCGGTGTTCAGGTGGTAGATGTGTTTTACGTGAAAGATATGTTCGGTCTCAAACTCCACTCCAAATCCCGCCAAGATGTGTTGGAGCGCAAGTTGCGCGATGCCATCGCGCGCGTGGCCGAGCGGGCAGGGGTCTAGCGGCTGTGGCGGCCCCGCAAATCAGATTGGGCTTTGGCTTTCTCACGGTCGGCGGTTGGACATTGGTCAGCCGCGTCTTGGGATTTCTGCGCGATATTCTGATTGCCCGCTATCTTGGTGCGGGCGGCGTGGCCGAGGCGTTTTTGGTGGCGTTTTCTTTGCCAAATATGTTCCGCCGCTTTTTTGCTGAGGGTGCAATGAACACGGCCTTTGTGCCGATTTTTTCCAAAAAACTCGAAGGCGGCAGCGATGCGATGCCATTTGCGCGCAATGCACTATCCATGCTCGCTGTGTTTCTGATTGGCTTCACCCTGCTTGCGCAGATTGCCATGCCTTGGTTGGTTTTGGCGATGGCATCGGGCTTTGCCGATGATCCCCGCTTTGGGATCGCGGTGGAATTTGGCCGGATCTGTTTCGCCTATATTTTGCTGATCTCACTGGCGGCGTTGATTTCGGGCATGCTGAATGCGGCGGGTCGCTTTGCGGCTGCTGCTGCGGCGCCTGTGCTGTTGAATGTGATCCTTGTCTCGGCGCTGATCTTTGGCGCGCAGAGCGCTAAGGACAGCCCCGAAGCCGCGCGCATGATCGGGCTGGCCCTGTCTTGGGGGGTGCCCGTGGCGGGCGTGGCGCAACTGGCTCTGGTGTGGGGGGCGGCTGCACGCGCAGGGTTGGTCATCCGCCCAACTTGGCCGAAATTCACGCCTGATCTGCGCCGACTGGCCGTTGTGGCAGGGCCTGCCATGCTTGCAGGTGGGGTGGTGCAGGTCAATCTTTTGGTGGGGCGTCAGGTTGCAAGCTTCTTTGATGGGGCGATTGCATGGTTGTCTTATGCCGACAGGCTATATCAATTGCCGCTCGGTGTGGTTGGGATCGCAATAGGGATTGTGTTGTTGCCAGATCTCTCGCGCCGCTTGCGGGCAGGCGATGATGCAGGGGGGCGGCAGGCCTTATCGCGTGCGGCTGAGATTGGGATGACCCTGACCATTCCTGCCGCGGTTGCGTTGATGGTTATCCCAGTGCCTTTGGTCTCGGTCTTGTTTGAGCGTGGGGCCTTTGAGGGCCAAGACACTATCGCCACGGCTTGGGCGGTGGCGATTTATGGGGCAGGGCTGCCCGCCTTTGTTCTTCAGAAAATCTGGCAGCCCGTGTTTTACGCGCGCGAGGATACTAAGCGCCCATTTCACTATGCCGTGGTGGCAATGGTCATAAATGCCGCTCTCGCCATCGGGCTTGCCTTTTTCATCGGCTATATTGCCGCCGCATTGGCCACCACCATTTCTGCATGGGTCATGGCCTATCAGCTGCGCCGTGGTGCAAAGACCTATGGTGATGTCGCTGCCTATGATGCGCGGTATCTCGCGCGCATTCCACGCATTGCGGGGGCGGCCATCGCGATGGGGGCGGTGCTCTATGGTTCGGGATTGATCCTTGCCCCCGTTCTTGAGGGGGGGGGCGTGCGCTATCTCGCGCTTGCGGGGCTGATTGCAGTTGGCGCGGGAGCCTATGCCCTTTTTGGTCGCCTGTTTGGCGCCTTTTCATTCGGAGAAATTCTGGGCGCGCTGCGCCGCAAAGGGGCCGCGTGAGGGGCATTTCCCATTGCCCCACGCCGCCGCGCCACATAGGTTTCGCAACAGAACAGGCGAAAAGGTGAGATCATCATGATTTCGGGGAAACGTATATTGTTGATCATCGGGGGCGGGATCGCGGCCTATAAATGCCTTGAGCTGATCCGCCGTTTGCGCGACCAAGGGGCCGCTGTTACCCCTGTTCTCACACAGGCGGCACAAGAATTTGTGACACCACTCTCGGTCGCAGCCCTCGCGGGTCAAAAGCCATATACGCATCTTTTTGATCTGACCGATGAGGCCGAAATGGGCCATATCGAATTATCCCGCGCCTCAGATCTAGTTGTGGTGGCTCCAGCAACGGCGAATTTGATGGCCAAAATGGCGGGCGGTCATGCAGATGATCTGGCCTCGACCCTGCTGATGGCAACTGACAAGCCGGTGCTGATCGCCCCTGCAATGAATGTGCGGATGTGGGAACATCCCGCCACGCAACGCAATTTGGCGCAGCTTTTGGGGGATGGGATTCGGTCTGTTGGCCCCAATGAGGGCAGCATGGCCTGCGGTGAATTTGGCCTAGGCCGCATGGCCGAACCCGATGAGATTGTCAGCGCCATTGCCGCGCAATTTGCGGAAGGCCCGCTTGCGGGGCGACATGTTCTGATTACTTCTGGCCCAACACATGAACCCATAGATCCCGTGCGCTATATTGCCAACCGCTCGTCAGGGGCGCAGGGGGCGGCACTTGCTGCGGCCTGTCGCGATTTGGGCGCGCGGGTCAGTTTCGTCACAGGCCCTGCATCCGTGCCACCGCCTCATGGTGTAGATGTGATCAAGGTCGAGACTGCCGCGCAGATGGCAAAGGCCGTGACAGAGGCCCTACCTGCAGATGCCGCTATATTTGCCGCTGCCGTTGCCGATTGGCGCGTGGATAATGCCGCGAACCAAAAGATCAAGAAATCGGGCGATGGCGCGCTGCCCCGTCTCAGCTTTGCGGAAAACCCCGATATTTTGGCATCTGTGGCGCAGATGAAAAAAGGCCGCCCGACCTTGGTTGTAGGCTTTGCCGCCGAAACCGAAAATCTGGTTGATCATGCGCAAGCGAAATTGGCGCGCAAAGGATGTGATTGGATTGTGGCCAATGATGTGTCCCCTGAAACGGGGATCATGGGGGGTGCATATAATGCGGTCACGCTGATCACGCGCACAGGCGCCGATCCATGGCCACGCTTGAGCAAATCTGAGACTGCAGCACGGCTTGCCCTGCGCGTGGCCGAGGCTTTGGGGCAGGCATAATGGCGCAAGTAGAAGTAAAGTTCTTACGCGAAGACTGGGCCGATCCTGACCTGCCCCTGCCGCGATATGAAACCGATGGGGCGGCGGGTTTTGATCTGCGCGCACAGTTCACGGCTGACGCCCGCGAGGCCGGGCTGACGCTTGCCCCGCAGACGCGCGCCTTGATCCAAACAGGGTTTCGTGTGGCTGTGCCTCGCGGGTATGAGCTGCAAATTCGGCCGCGATCTGGCCTTGCCCTGAAACATGGGGTGACGCTTGCCAATGCGCCTGGAACGGTTGACTGCGATTATCGCGGGCCATTGGGGGTTATCCTCATCAATTTGGGCGATGCACCTTTTGTTATTGGCCATGGGGATCGGATTGCTCAAGGCGTTGTCGCGCCAGTGACGCAAGTCCGTTTTACGCTTGTGTCGCGTTTGGATGAAACCGCGCGTGGGGCGGGTGGTTTCGGCTCAACTGGGCAGGGCTGATGTTCACGGTTCTTGCAATCATGGCTGCGCTTTGGGGCTTTGGGGCCGTGATGAAAACCGCCTATACCCCCCGTCTTGTGATGGTCGCCCTTGTCTATGGGGTGGTTGTCTTGGGCCATTTCGTATTGCCCGAGGGCCACCCTTTGCGCATCGCGACAGGCGAAACTGCCGCGCCATGGTTGATTTTAGGCGGTGCGGTTCTGTTGGTTCTGGCCTATCGCGCGGGTCTAAACCGCTTGCGCCGCGTGGCCCAGCCCATGATCACGCCCGCGCCGCGCCAAAGCGGCACCTTCACGCCAGAGGAATTAGAGCGCTATGCCCGCCACATCACCTTGCCTGACATTGGTGGGCAGGGGCAAAAGGCGCTGAAATCGGCCAAGGTTTTGGTGGTGGGGGCAGGTGGCTTGGGCTCGCCTGTTCTGCTGTATCTCGCAGCTGCGGGGGTCGGGCGCATTGGGGTGATTGACGCGGATCATGTCAGCCTGTCGAACCTACAACGCCAAATCATTCACCGCGATGCCGATCAAGATATGCCCAAAGTGTTTTCAGCAGAACGTGCGATGAAGGCGATAAATCCACATCTTGATATCCGACCTTACAATCGTGCTTTGGACGAGACGATCGCGGCAGAGCTATTCGCGGGCTATGATCTAATCATTGATGGCACGGATCAATTTGAAACGCGGGCAATGATCAACCGCGCTGCGGTGTCCGCCAAGCGCCCGCTTTTGGCAGGTGCAATTTCAGCATGGGAGGGGCAGATTACCCTCTACGATCCAAGTGCTGGCGGGGCATGCATGGCCTGTGTCTTTCCCAATCCGCCTCAGGCAGTGATGGCTGCCACCTGTGCCGAGACGGGTGTCATCGGCGCGCTTCCAGGGGTGGTGGGCACCATGATGGCACTTGAGGCCATCAAGCAGATTACAGGTGCGGGTCAGGGGCTATTGGGGCGTATGCTGCTCTATGATGGGCTTGCGCCTGAGACGCGGATCGTCAAGCTAAAGCGCAATGCTTCTTGCCCCGTTTGCGCAGGGGACTAGTCGAAAATCTCGTCCTCCATCACGCCCCAAAGGGCGGATTTCTCGACCCATCCTGTAAACCCATCAACGGCAAAACGACACCAGTCGCGTTCGCATTCGCTTACCCGTCCGACCACGCCGCGTTGGGCTTGGGCAATGACAGTGGCCTCTGCATCAGGGCGTTGGTGCAAATCGGCAAGGTCAATGTCAATTTGCGCTGTGCGCCGCCCTGACAAAAGGGCGTAATGCATCCATCCGCCCACCCCGTCATGATCCACGACCCGCCGCCAATGCCCATGCTCGGCCACAACCATCAGCGGCATATTGCGTTCTTGAAAGACCCAATCAATGCGGTGGTTGCGCGAGGGGCCGCGCCGTGCATAGCCGCGTGTTGCATCCATCGAAACATAGCGCGGCAGCGGAAAACCTGTTTCAGGCCCAGTGGTCGGGGCGTCAAAACTGGGCGTTGGCGTGGGGGTGGCGGTCTCAAGTTCAGGTGTCTCGACTGGCACAAGATTGTCGGGGCGTGGCAACGGCACCGCGCCATCGGTGCTTTGCGCCCCTGCGTTGGCTGCAAACACAAGACAAACCGCACCAATCGCTAGGGTTATGCGCCAATCTGACCGTGGCATGACTATCCTCAATAGGCCTCGTCCCGCCGCTTTGGGCTGGGTTATTTTGATCTTTCTCACACCATAGCGAGAAAGCCATCGCGGGGGAAGATGACATTACGAAGCGCCTGTCGCGGCCAAGGCCCCGCGAATGCTTGCACCCGCGCGCAGAATGGGGAAGGGTAACAGCGTCAGACATGCCATCCGCCTCAGGAGAAGCCCATGCCCGCACCAAGGTTAAAAGTTGTCGTTACCCGCCATTTGCCCGAAGCGGTGGAAACCCGCATGAGCGAATTGTTTGATGTTCAGCTCAATGACGAAGACCGCAAAATGAGCCGCGATGATCTGGTTGCAGCGATGAAATCAGCGGATGTTCTGGTGCCATGTGTGACGGATCAGATTGATGCAGGCATGTTGGGGCAAGCGGGCGAACGGCTCAAGCTGATTGCCAATTATGGTGCAGGGGTCGATCATATTGACGTTGCCACCGCACGCCAACGCGGGGTCTTGGTCACCAATACACCCGGTGTCATGACGGATGATACCGCCGATATGACTATGGCGATGATCTTGGGTGTTCTGCGCCGCGTGCCAGAAGGGCAGGCTGTCATGCAAACGGGCACATGGCAGGGATGGGCGCCAACCGCCTTTATGGGGGGGCGTATCGCGGGTAAGCGTTTGGGTATTCTGGGAATGGGTCGCATCGGTCAGGCCGTGGCCCGCCGCGCGGCTGCTTTTGGAATGCAGGTTCATTACCACAACCGCCGCAGGGTTCACGCTGATATAGAGACAGCGCTCGGCGCGACTTATTGGGAAAGCTTGGATCAAATGTTGGCGCGGATGGATGTGATTTCAGTGAATTGCCCGCACACCCCTTCGACCTTTCATTTGATCAATGCACGCAGGTTGAAGCTGATGAAGCCATCAGCGGTGATTGTGAACACATCGCGGGGAGAGGTGATTGATGAAAACGCACTCACCCGCATGTTGCGCGCGGGTGAGATCGCGGGTGCGGGCTTGGATGTGTTTGAGCGTGGCCATGATGTGAACCCCCGATTGCGGGAATTGGATAACGTGATCCTCCTCCCGCATATGGGGTCAGCCACGCTTGAAGGGCGGATTGAGATGGGCGAAAAGGTGTTGATCAATATCAAGACCTTTGCAGATGGCCACCGCCCCCCCGATCTGGTTTTGCCGAGCATGCATTGAGACAGCGGGGATATGCGGCAAAAATCGCCTCATCCCCGACAGTCGCGCCTGACCTCGCGTTCCCTCAGCCCTGTCTCGACCAACATGCATCTGTCCCGTGCTACATAGTAATAGCCACGCGCGTAATGCATGACGGCCGTGTCATAAGATCCATCTGACAGCAGCCATGCGCCGCGCAGATATTTGACGGCATAGGTGAGATTGGTTTCTGCATCCAATAAATCGGCATCTTCACCCGTAAACCCCATATTGCGGGCTGTGGCGGGCAAGATTTGCATCATCCCGTAATAGGGGCCGTTGCGGGCATGGGCACGATAGTCGCTTTCCCGTTGGATCACGCGGTGGATCAGGGGGGCGGGCACATCATATTGGCGCGCCATTTTATTCACGAGGGCCCTAATTTCTGCTGTTTCGCCCGGGTAAAGATCAGGTTCGGGTGTGCCAATGCAGGCCACAAGCATCACGCAAAGGGCTGTGATCATAAGGCGGCGCATAGATCAATTCCCCCCGAACAGGCCACGCAAGGCACCTTCGACCTCATTGCGCAGTTGATTTTCGATGGCATCGCGCGCATCGCCCTCGGCGGGCAGGTTAAGCCGATCGCGCGCCTCTTGTTCCAGCCTAGCACGCTCTTCGTCAATACGGGCTTGGGCCGCAGCTTCAAGTTCTGCGCGTTCCAGTTCTAGCCGCTGATTGGCCAAATATTCTAGATCAGGTGCAAAACTAAGATCAGCCCAAGGGCCGCGCACGATGACGGGCACGGCAATATTCGACCCATCGGAGGATGTTTGCACAGCGGGGATCACGCGATATTCCACTGACTGGCCCCCAATATTGATCTCGCCCGTCCCTGTGACACCGCCCCATCCAGCGGTCAAGGTGAGGTCGTCATTGCGCGCCACACCGCCCGCAATCGCAAGGGTCGCGGTGATGCTGTCATAGACTGTGCGCGCGCCTTCGCCCCGATAGGAGCTGTCGAGATTGCGGATCATCCCCGCAAGATCAAGCCCCTCAATCGCCCCCTGACCAAAGTCAAGCGCGGCACTGCCCTCAAGGCTGTTCATCCATGCCGCTACAGACCGCCCGCCCGCTAAAATGTTGAAGGTGACGTTTCCCGTGCCTGAAAGGCGGTCATAATCTGCAAAATCTTGCAGCAAGGGTTGCAATTGCACCGCACGGATCGCCATGTTGCTGGCCACGGATCCATTGCCACGGCCATTTATTACAGTTTGCCCTGCAATCGTGCCGCCATAGGCCACGGCGCGCGCCAAATCGAGCTGCAGACGACCCGCATCAAGCGTGGTTTGTAGCGCAATATCTGACAGCCGCATCATACCCAAATCCAATTCGGCAAGGGCCAGATCAAGATCGGCATCTACCGCGAAGAGGCCCGTGAGGTCGATTTCGTCACGCGGCCATCCGCCGCCTGCGCTGCTGCCCTGGGTTGCGCTGCCTTCTGTCAGGTCGCTTAGGTCAACGCGCCCGCCCGCGATGCGGCCCGTGATCTTAGGGCGCTCACCGCCTGTGCTGAGCTCTGCAGATAGGGTTATGGCCGTGTCATCTAGCGCAAGGGTTGCATCCATGATCTGCGCAACGCCCTCGGGCGTGATCGCAATGGGGCCGTTCAGCGCGATACGATCGCGACCCAATCCCGTCGGTAAAGTCACCGCTGCAATACCCGCCGCAGTCGTGATCGGGGTCAGGTCGGTGATATCGGCATTCACCTCGCCCGCCAGGCTGAACGGGGCAAGCATAAGCGCGCCGCGATAGCCAAGGCTGCCGCCTGTCCAAGACAGGGACAGATCAATGCGCGCCTCACGCCCTGCAAGCGCATCGGCAAGAGTGGTGAGGGTCACATCGCCCCTCAAGCGCGCGCCATTGATTGCGGCGTTAAAGCTGCCTGTCAGACCGCCGTTCAGATCGGGCGCTTCAAGGCGAAGATTGACCGCTTCGGCCGCATAGCTTTGCGCTGTTGTGGCATCAGTATAGCGCAGGGTGCCATCGCTGATCTGTGCAAGGCTGAGGCTGATTTGCGGCAGGTCACCGCTTGTGCCTGTCTCGGCTGTGGGGGCGGTGGTTGAAAATTCCCAATTGGCCTGTCCATCTGCGTTTCGCAGCAAAATGATGTCAGGTTTTATAAGTTCCGCGCGCGCAATCCGCACCTCGCCAGAAAAAAGGGGCATGATTTCGACCCCGATATGCAAGGCCTCAGCCCGCAGCATCGGGCCTTGATCCGCAGCCCAGTAAGGGTTGGAAATTTCAAAACCTTCGGCGCTGATCCCGATCATGGGGTAAAAACTTGGCCGCACTGCGCCCGTCAGGGTCACATCACGCGCGAGGCTGGCCGATAGCCGCTCTGTCGCCAATCTGGCAATGGTATCCGTTGGAATTAACGCAATCCCTCCAACAGCCACGCCTACGAAAATCACGACAGCCAAAATGACCCGCAACACCCACTTCATCGAGAATCCCCCAAGCTATTTTTGTAACCCCAAGCACCTTTGTGTTTAGCGGCTATGGTTCGGGGCCGTAAAGCCTTGGCGGTGCCTTTTTGTTCAAGGTTGCGCGAGGTCATGGCAGAACAAGATGAGGCTGGATGTTGGCCCGCGCCGATGGTGCCTGAGTGCTTTCTTGCTTCACGATGGCCAAAAGCCACGCTATAGCGCGGGATATGACACAGAACCCACCAAATCTTCGCCCAGATCTTGCCCGTGCGCGCGTAGAGGAGACGATCCGCGAGGGTCAGCCCAAAATCGGGATGGTCTCGCTTGGCTGCCCCAAGGCGCTTGTGGATAGTGAGCGGATCCTGACCCGACTGCGCGCCGAAGGCTATGGGATCAGCGCCGATTATAGCGGTGCCGATGCTGTCATTGTGAACACCTGCGGCTTTCTCGACAGCGCCAAGGCCGAAAGTTTGGACGCGATTGGCGAGGCGCTGCGCGAAAATGGGCGCGTGATCGTGACGGGCTGTTTGGGGGCCGAGCCTGACTATATCACAGGTGCGCATCCGCGTGTTCTGGCCGTAACGGGCCCACACCAATATGAGCAGGTCTTGGATGCGGTGCATGCCGCCGTGCCACCCGCGCCTGATCCGTTTGTCGATCTATTGCCAAGTTCAGGCGTAAGCCTAACGCCCCGTCATTACAGCTATCTCAAGATTTCCGAGGGCTGCAATCACAAGTGCAAGTTTTGCATCATCCCCGATATGCGGGGCCGCCTGCAAAGCCGTCCCGCAAAGGCCGTGTTGCGTGAGGCAGAAAAACTGGTTGAGGCAGGGGTGAAGGAACTTCTGGTCATCAGTCAGGACACCTCGGCCTATGGCACGGATTGGGCTGGTCGGGATGAGAAATTCCCAATCCTTCCTTTGGCGCGCGATTTGGGCCAACTAGGCGCGTGGGTGCGGTTGCATTACGTCTACCCCTATCCGCATGTGCGGGAGTTGATCCCTTTGATGGCCGAAGGGTTGGTTCTGCCTTATCTGGATATCCCATTCCAACATGCCCATCGCGATACGTTGCAACGTATGGCCCGCCCTGCGGCATCAAGTAAAACCTTAGACGAAATCGCGGCTTGGCGTGCGGACTGCCCTGAGATCACCCTGCGCTCAACCTTTATCGTGGGGTATCCGGGCGAAACAGAGGCCGAATTCCAGACCCTGCTTGATTGGTTGGATGAGGCGCAGCTCGATCGGGTCGGCTGTTTCACCTACGAAAATGTTGCGGGTGCGCGGTCAAATGATTTGCCAGGCCATGTGCCGCAAGAGGTCAAGGACGAGCGTTTTGCGCGCTTTATGGAAAAGGCGCAGAGTATTTCCGAGGCGAAATTGGCCGCCAAAATTGGCACGCGTCTTGAGGTGATCGTGGATGAGGTGGACGATGAAGGGGCCACCTGCCGCACCAAATCAGACGCGCCAGAGATTGATGGCAATCTCTTTATCGATGAAGGGTTCCAAGATCTCAAAGCGGGCGACATCGTGACTGTGACAGTTGATGAGGCCAGTGAATATGATCTTTGGGGTCAGATCGCCTGACCCCCACCCTTAGCGCAAGCTTGCCATCGTATCCCGCACGATTTGAATGCGGTTTGCATTGGGCGGGTGCGTTCCAAGAAAGGTTTCGCCCGGATCAGGCAGGCGGGTGAAATATTGCGCGCCACGCTCGGGATCAAACCCTGCGCGATAGGCGATGACAGTGCCCAAAGCATCGGCTTGCAATTCGTGATCTTGGCTAAAACGGCGCGCGCCCACTGTGGCGCCAATATCGGCCGCATTTTGCACCATAGAGGCATCGCCACCCGCAATCCCTGCAAGCACGCCGAAAATTAACGCCCCCCCTTGGGCAGAGGCCCGTTGGCGGGGAATATGGCGGGCGATGTGATGCGCAGCCTCATGACCCATCACAAAGGCCAATTCGTCAATATTGCGCGCATCTTCAATCAGGCCAATCGTAAAGACCAGATATGGGTTGCCCGCATTGTCCAAGGTTTGAAACGCGTTGATGCCTGCATTTCTGTCACGCTCAATCGCAATGGTGAAATTACAGTTTTGATCTGGTGTTTCTTGACGGCAAATATCTTCGGCAATGGGTTCGACCTTGGCGACCACTGTGCGGAAATTATTCATTGCCACATCTGGGGCCAGTTTGGGCAGATTATCGCTGCTGGCCGTGCTTGTAGGTGCGCCGCTTGGTGGGGGGCTTGCCACCTGACACGCGGCAAGGAATGCAAGCATCGGCAAAATCAGAATTGCACGCATCAGAACCAAATACCTTTTTGTTGAGGCCAACCCTATTTTGCAGCCCATTTTGAGATATCTCAATCGAATTCTCATCACGAGAGGATCACATGATTGCCAAGAGGGAAATTCCCGCCTAGCGTGATCTTATGTTTAGCATTGAGCATGATTTTGACGCCACAGTTGTGACCTTGATGGATGAGGGGGAAAGCCCTCTCCAAGAGGATGTCGTGCTGACGGCTTTTGAAGAGGTCGTTCAGGTTGAACAATATGACCCGCGCAGTGATAGCATTCAGAAAATCTCAATCTCTATGGCGCAGTTGCGCGAGTTGGCGGCAGCGCTGAACTTGCCAGAAGGGGTGTATCGGATTGATCGCCCGACCCGCTAAGGCCCCTCAATTATCCCTGACACATCCCATCACGCGGCCAATTTGCGCGGCAGTTTGTTCATGGTTTTGGCAATGCTTGCCTTTACCCTTGAGGATGTCTTTATCAAGGCGGCAGCGGCGCATATCCCCTTGGGCCAAGTTATGGTGACCTTTGGGCTTGGTGGGCTGTTGGCCTTTGTGGTCATGGCGCGCCTTCGGGGCGAGGTGATCTTGCACCCTCAGGCCTTTGGTCGCGCCATGGCGTGGCGTGCTTTGTTCGAAATCACGGGTCGGGTATGTTACACGGTCGCGATTGCCTTAACGCCCCTGTCCTCGGCCAGTGCGATTTTGCAAGCCACGCCTTTGGTGGTGGCGGCAGGGGCGGTGATGGTGTTTCGCGAAACCGTGGGCTGGCGGCAATGGGCGGCGATTGGCGCAGGGTTTGTTGGGGTGCTATTAATCCTACGGCCTGGGCTGGACGCGTTTGAACCGCTGTCCCTCTTCGCGGTCTTGGGCATGATCGGCTTTGCTGGCCGTGATCTGGCGACACGCGCCGCACCAAAGAGCATGACAACGGCGCAGCTTGGCGTTTACGGGTTTATCATGCTGAGCATCGCAGGTGGTATCGTTTGGGGTTATCAGGGCGGCGTGGCCCCACTGGGCGCGGGCGGCATGGTGCTGACAGGGCCTGCCATCTTATTTGGCGTTGCCGCCTATATGTGCCTGACTATGGCCATGCGAACAGGGCAAATTGCCGTTATTGCCCCATTTCGGTATACTCGTTTGGTTTTTGCGATGATCTTGGCCGTGGCCGTGTTTGGCGAACGCCCCGATGCCCAGACCTTGATTGGCAGTTTGATTATTGTTGCCTCGGGCCTTTATACGGTTTGGCAAAGCCGCAGGGTTTAGCCCATATTCACGCCAACCACTTTGTTCCGATCCGTCTCGCCGCGTATCAGCGTCAGGCATGAGGGCGCGATCCCGATTGCCTGAGCCAAGAGTTTGAGAACGGCACGATTTGCTTTGCCGCTATCGGGTGCTTGGGTCACATAGACCCGCAACAGGTCTTCTTCGACCACGATACGGTTCTGCGCGGCTTTTGGGGTGACGCGTAAATTTAGCCGTATACCGGTCTGCGCATAGGCGCTGAGGTCGGGTAGGGATTTGCGCAAGGGGGGCCTCTCAAAAGCCAATGAGCTGCAAACTTGCACTCTGTCTCCTAGGGTGCAAGATGCGCGCGGTGGATTTGGTGATGAGGAAAGGTTTGATCATGGCAACAGGGTTTTTCTGGGATGAGCGCTGCTTTTGGCATTCGGGTGGCAATTATGCCTTTCTCGCCCCTGTGGGCGGATTGGTTCAACCTCTTGCCGCAGGCGGCCTGCCCGAAAATCCTGAAACGAAGCGGCGCTTGAAAAACCTTCTTGAGATCACGGGACTGTGGTCTGAACTTGCGCCTCGCCACGCGGATCCTGCAACCGAAGAAGATATTTTGCGCATTCATCCCGAAACCTATTTGCGCCAGTTTCAAGATATTTCAGCGCAGGGTGGGGGCGAGTTGGGGTTGCGCACACCTTTCGGCCCCGATGGGTTCGAGATTGCAGCCCTGTCTGCGGGTTTGGCCAAATCAGCCCTGTTTGCCGTGCTAGAGGGGGATTTGGAGAATGCCTATGCGCTGTCTCGTCCGCCAGGGCATCACTGCTTGCCTGATTTTCCCAATGGGTTTTGCCTCCTTGCCAATATCGCCATCGCGATTGAGGCCGCGCGGGCCGAAGGGCTGGCCACGAAATTTGCCGTGATTGACTGGGATGTGCATCACGGCAATGGAACTGAGGCGATTTTCTATGATCGTGATGATGTTCTGACCATCTCCCTTCACCAAGATCGCAATTATCCCCGCGATAGCGGTGCGTTTGAGGATCGTGGATCGGGTGCTGGGGCAGGGTTTAACCTCAATATCCCGCTGCCCCCCGGGGGCGGGCATAATGCCTATCTTGAGGCGATGGAGCGTTTGGTGATCCCCGAATTGGAACGCTTTGCGCCTGAAGTGATTATCATCGCTTGTGGGTTTGACGCGTCAGGTGTTGATCCTTTGGGGCGAATGATGGCAGGCAGCCACACGTTCCGTGCGATGGCAGAACAGGTGCGGGACGCGGCTGACGCGCTGTGCGAGGGTCGCCTCGTGATGGTGCATGAAGGCGGTTATTCCGAATTGCACGTGCCGTTCTGCGCCCATGCGGTTCTGGAGGTTATGAGCGGCAGTCGCATCACCGCCCCTGATCCTTTGTCAGAACGGATCACCGCACAGCAACCCGATGTGCGGTTTGATGCATTTGTGAGCGAATGGATCGCCGAGATGGAAGCAAGCCTTTCTGATATGCGCTAACAGACCCGCAAACTGATATTTGCTGCATTGCAGCACGTTGACACCGCGCAGGTTGCGGGTCAATTTGCCACAAATCTTTTTGGAAAAAGGGTGAGACCCGATGAAGAAAATCTATGGCTCTGCTGCTGAGGCTTTGGATGGCCTTTTGCAGGATGGAATGCTGATCGCGGCAGGCGGCTTTGGCCTCTGCGGGATTCCTGAATTGCTGATTGATGGCATCGTGGACAGCGGTGTTAAAGATTTGACCGTGGCCTCCAACAACGCGGGCGTTGATGATTTTGGTTTGGGCAAACTTCTGGCCACACGCCAGATCAAAAAGATGATGTCTTCTTATGTGGGCGAGAACGCAGAATTCATGCGCCAATATCTGGCGGGTGAATTGGAACTGGAATTCAACCCCCAAGGCACTTTGGCCGAGCGGATGCGCGCAGGGGGGGCAGGCATTCCGGGGTTCTACACCAAGACAGGTGTGGGCACAGTGATTGCCGAAGGCAAAGACCACAAAGATTTTAACGGCGAAACCTATATCCTTGAGGAAGGGATCTTTGCGGACATCTCTATCGTCAAAGCGTGGAAGGCTGATGAAACGGGCAATGCGATTTTCCGTAAGACCGCGCGGAACTTCAATGTGCCTGCTGCGACCTGTGGCAAGGTTTGCATCATGGAGGTCGAAGAAATCGTGCCCGCGGGCAGCCTAGACCCTGATCATATCCATTTGCCTGGAATTTTCGTGCATCGCTTGATCAAGGGGCAGCATGAGAAACGAATTGAACAGCGCACTGTGCGCCAGCGTGAGGAGGCCTAATCCATGCCATGGGATCGCAATCAAATGGCCGCCCGCGCGGCACAAGAACTTGAAGACGGGATGTATGTGAACCTTGGCATCGGGATTCCGACCCTCGTGTCAAATTATATTCCAGAAGGCATGACCGTGACCTTGCAATCCGAAAACGGAATGCTTGGCATGGGGCCTTTCCCCTATGAGGGCGAGGAAGATCCAGACCTGATCAATGCAGGTAAGCAGACGATCACTGAATTGCCCCATACCGCCTATTTTGACAGCGCGACATCATTTGCGATGATCCGTGGCGGCAAGATTGCGATGGCAATTTTGGGCGCGATGGAAGTGTCTGAGACGGGCGATCTTGCCAATTGGATGATCCCTGGCAAATTGGTCAAAGGGATGGGTGGCGCGATGGACTTGGTCGCAGGCGTGCGCCGTGTTGTGGTTGTGATGGATCACACCAATAAGCATGGGGAAAGCAAGGTTTTGAAATCTTGCACCTTGCCGCTGACAGGAACGGGCGTTGTGCATCGTATCATCACCAATTTGGGCGTTCTGGATGTGGTCGAAGGCGGCCTCAAGATCGTTCAACTGGCCGATGGTGTCACCGAAGCTGAACTGCGCGCGGCAACAGAGGCGCATATTGTCTGACCCTTAGGGTTGCATGGTTGCAAAAACGCAGCCATCCGAAATCAACTCAGGTGGCGTGATGCATAACAGCCGTGCCACCTGCCACGCCTCAGCCACTTTTGGCACATAGGCACGGGTCTCGGCAAAGTTTGGCACGCCACCCGCCGTATCCACTGCCCCTTCTCCCGCATTATAGGCCGCGATGACCAAAAGCGGGTCACGGGCGAAGCGCCCCATTAGAAAATCCAGATAGGCCACGCCGCCGCGAATGTTTTGCGCGGGGTCAAAGGGATCATCTACGTTAAAGCGCGCCGCTGTATCAGGGATTAATTGCATCACCCCTTGGGCGCCTGCGCGGCTTTGGGCATCTGCGACCCCAGCCGACTCCACCGCCAAAATGGCTAAGGCGAGAGCAGGGGATACCTGCGTTTCGATTGTCTCGCGCAGGATCACTGCGCCATAGCGGCGCGCCAGATCACCCATGCCCGCAGCGTTATATCCGTGTTGCCTATCAGGTGCGTTGGCGATCACATTCAGCGCGGCCTCAAATCTTGGCACCCCGCCCGTAAGCCCATCGGGGATATCTGCCCAGAACCATGCGCTATGGGCCCCGTCATCATGCGGGTTTCGCGGCAGGGGGTTCGCCGCAGGCGTGGCGTCTGGGACGGGCGGTGTGATTTGAATAGTGATCCGTGGCCCTTGGTGATTGGCATCCGGCACAGTCACCCGGCGAAAGTTAAATTCGGGCCAAGCTGGGGGGTCTGTGGCCTCTTGTGCAGGCAATGCGCTGCCCATGCCCAAGAACAGGCACAGAATCCCGAGTCGCAAAAATCCCGTTTGCATGACTGATATTGCCAATAATTTCGTAACCCAGGTCCATGCTTTGCCGCGTTTCTTCAATAAATCAAGCATTTAGCGCCAAGCCGAATGCTTTGCGCCATTAACTTACCCTTAAGATTTCGCGAGAATTTCCCATCTCCGCCCAATTCCCGCCCTGATCTGGGGGCAAAACAGGCTCATCAGCGGGCCAGATAGCCCAAAGGTATCAAGGCAAACATACAGCAAATTAACACTGGAGTGAAAACTATGAACATGATCAAATCTTTCTTCGCATCTGAATCTGGCGCAGTCACCGTTGACTGGGTTGTTCTGACTGGCGCAATGGTTGGCGTTGGTATTGCAGCGGCAGCAGCTGTAAGCACAGGCATCACTGGCTTGACAGACGATCTCGCAGCCAACCTCGGCGCGCAAGTGACCAACCCGAACGACTAATCTCCAAGTCACAGACTTGCACAAGAATTTATAAGGCCGCGCCCCGATGGGTCGCGGCCTTATCATTTCATTTCCTGCATATTAAAATTTAACATTCATTGTCAGAAACGGGCCCAGAATAAGCGCCGAAGGGTCACGGCTGCGCCACGATTGGCGTGGGATTTTAGCTCACCAAACGGCCAGAACGGCGTGCGGTGAACAGACAAATCACACGTAAATTCTGGAGCGCATATGATGACCAAGATTAGCGATTTTCTCGCGTCCGAGACGGGTGCGGTCACAGTCGATTGGGTTGTTTTGACGGGGGCGATGGTGGGCACAGGCATTGCCGCAGCAACCGCAATAAGCAATGGGATTGATGTCATTACGACCGACATTGCCGCCAATCTTAGCACCCAACTTGCAGGCCCCGCCTCGTCTCTCCCGCAAGGGGGCATTGCATCATCGTCTGAAATGTCGGGTGGCAGCCCGTCTTATTACGGGCCCAGTCACGATGATGATGACGAAGATGACGACTATGATGACACCGATGAGCGGTATTCATATCGCGATGACGATGACGATTATGACGATGATGATGACGATCAGGGCGAGGATGATGATGATTAGGCCGATCTGACCTTGTCCCTCACTCTAAAGGCCGCGCTGATATTTGGCGCGGCTTTTTCACAATCCACCCTCATCCATTTTCATAAAATCAGGGCAATTTGGCGCAAGGCTGCGCATCTTTTGCCGTATTCTGGCCCTATGGCACGCTTAAACCCAATCCCTGCGGCGGGCGGTGTCATGCGCTTTGGTCAGATGCATGATCCCGCCTTGCACCGCACGAGGTTGATGACTTCGGTCACCTTGGGGCCTGCCGCTCTGCCCCCTCTGACAGGGGCGGCGGGCCATCCCAAAGATTTCGCACCCTTTCCATCATTCTGCCCGAATCCGCCGCGATAAAGGCGTCTGAGGCAGTTTGTGCCGCGCACAGATCGCGGCAACTTGAGAAAGGATAGACCATGCGGATCATCTTTGGATTGGTTTTGTTTTTGGGGATCGGTTTGGCGGGTCTTGCCGTGACCTATGCCAAGGATCGGATGGAACAATATAGCACTGCGCTCGATCAGCAGCGCGAAGCGGTGATTGAAACCACCAAAGTGGTCATTTTGACCGCGCCGATGCGCTATGGTCAGTCGTTAAGCCGCACCAATGTGCGCTTGATTGATTGGCCCGCTGAATTTGTGCCAATGGGGGCGTTTACGTCACTTGACGAAGTGTTCCCGCCCGATGCTGAGGGTGATCGCGTTGCCCTGCGCGCTATGGAACGTCACGAACCGCTGTTGCGCGCCAAAGTCACTGCGCCGGGTGAGGATGCCGGCGTTGCTTCGCGGCTTGGATCAGGTATGCGGGCCTTTTCGTTGAGTGTTGATGTGACCACTGGCGTTGCAGGCTTCATCCGACCAGGTGACCGCGTGGATGTATATTGGACGGGCGGGGGCCGTGGTGAACGGGTGACGCGTTTGATCCAAACCAATTTGCAGATTATCGCGGTTGATCAGCAATCTGACCAAGATCAGAACAATCCAATGCTCGCCCGCACAATCACAGTAGAAGCGCCACCAGAACGCATTGGTGCCCTGGCGCAGGCGCAGGCATCAGGCACGCTCTCGCTTGCGTTGGTGGGGGTGCATGATGAAACCGAAAGCGGCATGGTTGAAGTAGGGCTTGATGATATCTTGGGTATTGTTGATGAACCCGCCGCCCCTGCCGAGGTGGCACAGGCCCCACAGGTTTGCACAGTGCGCGCGCGCCGTGGCGGCGAAGTGCAAATCGTGCCTGTCCCCTGTTCAAATAATTGAGTGCCAGACTGATGCGGGCAGAGGGATCTCCCTTGCCGTTTGCCCGCACTTTTTTGGCATCTATGGATGGCTTGCAAAAATACGTAATCTCATTCATACTGAAATAAAATATATAAAAATACAAAAAATGTGATCAGAGAGGCAGGATCACGATGCATATACGGATTTGGGGTTTCGCCAGATTAGCGTCATTTTTTGTGGCGCTTGTGGTGGTTTTTGCCATTCCAACGCCCCACGTGGCGGCGCAAAGTTTGCGCGTGCTCGAAGGGGGGACATCCTCGACCTTGCGGGTTCCGATGAACCGCGCCGTTGTTGTTGAGAGCGATGCGCCATTTGCCGAATTATCCATCGCAAACCCAAGCATTGCCGATATCGCAACCTTGTCTGAGACAAGCATCTATGTGCTTGGTCGCGCCCCAGGGCGCACCACGATGACGCTCTTGTCGCTTGAAGGGCGGTTGATTGCGAATGTCGAAGTGCAAGTTGTGCCAGATGTCACCGAACTGCGCGAACGTCTGCGTGAAATCTTGCCCAATGATCAGATCGAGGTGCGCACAGCGAATGATGGTATCGTTCTGTCTGGCCGTGCCAGTTCATTGGCTGCGGCAGAAAGCGCGATACAATTTGCTGACCGTTATGCGCCTGGTCGGGTGTCCAATCTGTTAACGATTGGCGGCGCGCAACAGGTGATGTTGCAGGTGCGTTTCTCTGAAATGTCGCGCAATGTGCGCCAAACTTTGTCCTCTAGTTTTTCGGGCGGCGCGTCAGATGTGCTGACAGGCACGGGAAATTTGATCGAAGGCACAGGCCTCGCCAACCCGACATTGCCTTCGGCTGTTGCCTCAAACGGGGCGCTGTTGGGGCGGCAAGGCGCGCTTTCTGTGACCTTTGGTGCGGGTGCGGCGCAAATGGGTATTTTGCTTGAGGCGCTCGAGGTTGAGGGCCTTGTGCGCACCTTGGCTGAACCCAATCTTACCGCCCTGTCAGGTCAGCCCGCCGCGTTCCTTGCAGGCGGCGAATTTCCTGTGCCTGTTCAAACCAATAATGGCCCTGCGATTGAGTTCAAAGAATTCGGTATTCAATTGAACTTTACCCCCACAGTGGTCAGTGACGGGGTGATCAATTTGCAGCTCGACACCGAAGTGTCATCGCTTGGTGAAACGGTCACTTTGGTGGGCAACCAAGTGCCCAGTTTGCGCACCCGCTCGGCATCTACCACGGTCGAGATGCGCGATGGCGAAAGCTTTGCCATTGCGGGCTTGCTGCAAGATGATTTCCGCGACTCCATTGGCCGCGTGCCATGGTTGGGTGATTTGCCCGTGATTGGGGCCTTGTTTCGGTCAACCTCCTATCAGCGTGAGCAGACAGAACTTGTGATTATCGTGACGGCGCATCTGGTGTCGCCCACCTCCAGTTCTGCCCTCGCCTTGCCAACTGATCGGGTGACAATCCCCACGGAAAGCGAGCTGTTCTTGCTCGGGCGCACTGCAGGCACGGGGCGCACTGGCCCCGCAGGCGATGTCGCGCGGCAAGATTTTAGTGGCTCATACGGCTATGTGATGGAGTAGGCGCGATGAAACTGTCCCACATCTTCGGCCTGATCGCCGTAACGGCCCTCTGCGCCTGCGAGCCGTTCAATCGCCCCCTTGGCGATGGGTTGGATGAGGGTGGCTTTGGTAATCCCACGATGCAGAATATCATGGCGCATCGTCAGGCACAGCGCACCAATCCGATCACCTACACTGTCAGTGCCGCGCAAGAACGCCAAGCCGCCGCTGCGACAGCACCTGCGCCCACAATGGGCGTATCCCCAACTGCTTTGACGAATATTTTAAGCGGTGCCGCAGGGCAGGGGGCAACGACCCCTTAGGTTGTTCGTAAAAATTCGACAAAGGCACTGAAAATTCCTCAGTGTTTCGGCTTTTTGGCCCCAATCTCGCCGCAGTTTGTCGCCATCATCATCCTTGCCCGCATTGGGTATGTCGTGATGTCCCGTCTGGTTTGGCCCCCAAACCACGATGTCAACGGGATATTCGTTCAGTTGGAAGTGAACAGATGAGCGCGGATTTGGAACTTGGAACCTCAAAGCAGGCTTTTGAGCCGCCCCTTGCCTGCACGGTCGCACGGGATGTCTATCATTTTGACCTCTTGATTGAGGATATGGAGAACCTCTGGGGGGATAAATGGGGGGATCTTAGCTTTGCCGATGCGGTGGAATATTTTGGGCAACCTGAGGCGCAAAGCCTGAAATTGATCACTGTCGCGGTCAGTCATCGCGATGAGGAAGATATTGCTGTGGTGGCTGAGATCATCCGCCGCGCCAAAGGGCGCGGGATTCGGGTCTTGCTTGTTGCAGGTGATGTAAGCCCCGCCATGTTGCACCAATTCTTGAAACTCGGTGCCGATGATTTTGTGCCTTACCCCCTGCCTGATGGCGCGTTGAAGGATGCCGTGACGCGGGTCTTAACGGCACCAAGTCCAACTGCGCAGTCGGGGCAGGCACCACAAACGGCGCGCACATTGGCGGGCCCATCAGATCTGGGTGGGTCTGTCTTTGCGGTGCATGGCCTTGCAGGGGGGGTGGGGGCGACCTCCTTTGCGGTCAATCTGGCGTGGGAAATGGCCACCATTGATGCAACCTTAAAGGGGGCGGTCGCGCCACGGGTCTGTGTCATTGATTTGGATTTGCAATTTGGCAATGTGGCGACCCTCTTGGATCTGCCCCGCCGCGAGATGATCGTAGAAATCCTATCAGATTTGCAGAGCATGGACAGTGACGCATTTTGCCAAGCACTGCTGGGGTATCGTGACAAGCTGTCAGTTTTCACCGCACCCGCCGATATTCTGCCCTTGGATTTGATTGGGCCAGATGATGTGCGCGCCTTGATTTCCCTCGCACGCAAGAATTTTGATCTCGTCATCCTTGATCTGCCCTCTGCTTTGACGGGGTGGAGTGATGCGATTTTGAACGAGGTGGATATCTATTTCGCCGTTCTCGAATTGGAGATGCGCTCGGCCCAAAATGCACTGCGTTTTGCGCGGCTTGTGCGCGGCGAAGGTCTGCCGATTGACCGGGTGAAATTCATTCTAAACCGCGCGCCGGGGCTGACAGATTTGAACGGCAAGTCACGGATCAAACGTCTGGCAGAGAGTTTGGACGTTTCCATCAAGACCTTGCTGCCTGATGGCGGCAAGCAGGTCGCAGGCGCCTGCGATCAGGGCGAACCCTTGGCCATTGGGGCGCGCAAAAATCCATTGCGCCGCGAAATTCAAAAAATCGCCACCAGCCTTCATGGCGGTTTGGTGCAGACGGCGACAGCTGCATAGGACGGGGTAGGTTATGTTCTCACGTTACAAAAAACCACAAATGGATGGTGTGGCCCCAATCGCGCGCGCAAGCGGTGCGGAAAAAGTGGAGCCTCTACAGGCCGCGGCACCTCTGCCACCGCCCATCTCTGCAAAACCCCTCGAACAAGAGCGCGACATGAAACGCCGCGCGCGGCTGGATGAATTGACGGGCGAGTTGCATCACCGCATTTTGGACAACCTCAACCTTGCCGCACTTGATACGGCGCAACCGCAGGAATTGCGCGCCGAAATCAATGCAATCGCCGCCGAAGAACTGGCGGAGATGGGGGTTTTGCTGAACCGCGAAGATCGCCAAACCATTCAAGACGAATTGTTTGACGAGGTGATGGGCCTTGGGCCGCTAGAACCACTTTTGCGCGATGACAGTATCGCGGATATTTTGGTGAATGGCCCGAACCGTGTGTTTGTCGAACGGGGCGGTCGATTGGAACTTAGCCCCGTGCGCTTTAAGGATGAAAAGCATCTGATGCGCATCATCGACAAGATCGTGTCGGCCGTGGGGCGCCGCGTAGACGAGTCGACCCCCTATGTGGATGCGCGCCTAAAGGATGGATCGCGATTTAACGCCATGGTGCCACCTGTCGCGGTCGATGGCAGCCTCGTGTCGATCCGTAAATTCAAGAAGGAAAAGTTGAAAATTGAGGATCTGATCAATTTCGGCGCATTTTCTGACGACATGGCAAAATATCTTGAGGCGGCCGTGGCCACGCGCCTTAACGTGATTGTGTCGGGCGGGACGGGGTCGGGGAAAACCACGACCCTTAATGCGCTGTCCTCCTATATCGACAATAAAGAGCGCATCTTGACTATCGAAGATACGGCTGAATTGCAGCTTCAGCAGGTGCATGTGGGCCGCATGGAAAGCCGACCCGCCAATATCGAGGGCAAGGGTACAGTAACGCAACGTGACTGTCTGCGCAACGCGCTGCGGATGCGGCCTGATCGCATCATCGTGGGAGAAACCCGTGGTGAGGAGGTGATCGATATGCTGCAGGCGATGAACACAGGCCATGACGGATCTATGACCACGATCCACGCAAACAACGCGCGCGATGCGGTCAGCCGTTTGGAAAACATGATCGCCATGGCAGGGATTGAAATGCCGCTCAAGGCTGCGCGCGCGCAGATTGCCAGCGCCGTGAACCTGATTGTGCAGGCCTCGAGACTGCAAGATGGCAGCCGCCGCATGGTGTCCATCACCGAGATCACCGGGATGGAGGGCGAGGTGGTCTCGATGCAAGAAATCTTTCGTTATCAGCGCCTTGGTCTAGAGCCCAATGGAAAAATCATTGGGCGCTTCACGGGCTGTGGTGTGCGCTCGCATTTCTCGGAGCGGTTCCGCCAATGGGGTTATGAGCTGCCGCCAGAGATTTACGAACCCGCTGTTTAGACCAGCGATGGAAAGGGATTAAGACCATGCAATTCAATGTCGAAACGCTGATCTATATCGGGCTTTTCCTTGGCACGCTTTTGTTCGTGGGCGGGCTCTATTTGGTAGTTTTTGGTGCGACCTTGACCAAAGCCAGCAAGTTTAATCGCCGTATGGCGATGCTTGAGGCAGGAAAGACCCGCCAAGATGTGCTGACCACGCTGCGTAAAGAGATCAACAAGCAAAGCCGCACAGGAAAAATCCCGTTTTTGAGCGGCCTTTTGTTGCTCAGTCGCCGTGCAAATTTGAACCTGACTTTGAAGGTTCTGGTAATGGCGATTTTGGGCATTGCGGTCGCCATTTTTGCTGCATTGAGCATCTTAACCGAAGCGGCGTTTGTCCTTAAATTGGCCGTGGGCCTGATTGGCGGCGCGGTTGCGGTGCATAGTTTCATTTCAAACAAGGCCAAGGCGCGCATTAAGCTGATTGAAGAACAATTGCCCGATGCGGTCGAATTGTTGGTGCGCAGTTTGCGCGTTGGGCACCCGTTCAGTGCCGCCCTTGCTGCCATCACCCAAGAAATCCCTGACCCTCTTGGCACCGAACTGGGACTGATTGCCGATGAAGCCGCCTATGGTGGTGATGTGGCGCAAGGTTTGGCGGATTTAGCCGATCGTTTAGATAATCAGGATTTACGCTTTCTGGCGGTGTCCGTCTCAATTTCGCAAAGTTCTGGGGGCAATCTTGCGGATGTTTTAGATGGTTTGGCAAAGGTCATTCGCGCGCGGTTTAAATTGTTCCGCCGCGTGCAGGCCATCACGGCGGAGGCAAAGTTTTCGGGAAAATTCCTATCGAGCTTCCCCGCGCTGATGTTGGGGGCCATCAAATTAATGAAGCCCGATTATTTTGACGGCGTTCAACAAAGCAGCCTGTTTATCCCTGGTGCAATCACGGTTTTTGTCCTGATGGCGGTGAACGTGTTTTTCATGAAACTCATGGTCAACATCAAGGTTTGAGGGGGGGGCGCAAAGATGATCAATCAAATCTGGCATGATCTCTCGCGTGTAGTTGAGAATTTTGTGGGTGATCTGGGTGTTATGGCCCTTTTGGGCATGGTGGGCGTGGCTCTGATCGCTGTTGCCTTGCCTGTGCTTCTCATCAAGCCAAAGGATCGTTTTGGGAAACTCGATTTGCGCGGTGTCGCGGAAAAGCCCGTGGAAGGCGAAAAGCGCGCGTTGCGGATCGCGAACACCGACAACCGCCTTGATCGCTACAAGCAATTTCTAGAGCCGACCGATGCCAAGGAATTGGATGCAACCCGCCTAAAACTGGTGCGTGCGGGCTATCGCAATCGCGATGCGGTGCGCAATTTCCATTTCGCGCAATTTGCTTTGGGTGTCGGTGGTTTGGTCGTAGGGCTTATTTATGGATTGTTCTTCAGCGGTGGATCGATCCAAGCTGTTGCCCTCAGCGTGGTTATCCCCGGCGCTCTGGGATACATGCTGCCCCGCTATATTGTCACCAAACGGCTACAATCCCGTATGGAAGAAATCGAGCTTGGTTTCCCTGACACATTGGATTTGATGCTTGTTTGTGTTGAGGCGGGGCAATCTCTGGATCAGGCCATTGTGCGCGTTTCAAAAGAATTGCGCTCTGCTTATCCTGCCTTGGCCGATGAGCTAGAAATTGTCGCCTATGAATTAAAAGCGGGCAAAGACCGCGCCACCGTGTTGCGTGAATTTGCGCATCGGGTGGATTTGCAAGATGTGCGTAGCTTTGTCACCACCCTGATCCAATCGACCAGCTTTGGCTCTTCGATTTCTGAGGCCATCCGTGTCTATGCTGATGAGATGCGTGACAAGCGCGTGATGCGGGCTGAGGAGAAAGCCAATAAGCTGCCCACGAAATTGACATTGGGCACGATGGTTTTTTGTTTGCCGCCCTTGTTGTTGATCCTCGTTGGGCCTGCGATTTACGATATTTTGCAGAATTTCAGTGGTGGTAATTAAGGCGATGCGGGCCGCGAAGGTCAGTTTCATCACCATTCTGACCCTGACCTTGGTTGCAGGATGCGGTGATCCCATGCGTGACCCGCTTGCAACTGGTGAAGCGCGCGCGGTCATCGACCCCGCGGGACAGTCGGTGGATGGGTTGATAGTGGGCCATCGGTTGATGGAGGCGGGCGAATATGAACTGGCCTTGCGCGCCTATTATCGGGCGGCCTCCGATCAGGGCATGACGGCCGATGTCCTCAGCGCGATTGGGTCGGCCAACTTGCGGTTGGGGCGTTTAGGCCAAGCGGAACAAGGGCTACGACAGGCCATTGAACTGGACGAGAGATTTGCCGCGGCTTGGAACAACCTTGGTGTTGTCTTGATGGAGCGTGGCGATTTTGGCCAAGCCCGCCGTGTTTTTGAGACCGCTTTTGCCCTTGATGGCGGCAAATCCCCCCCGCTGCGAGAAAATTTGCGCTTGGCTATCCAAATGATGGAAAATAATGTATATCATGAAGATATAAATAATGACGCGTTTGAGTTGGTGCGCCGGGGTGGTGGTCGTTACGAATTGCTGCAAACCCCTTAAGGCCCTCAATTACAGCGCGCCCGAGCAGTTGTGATTGGATTTCAGAATGCGTCTGTCCCCGTTTCGGTGGCTTTTGCTTGGCTTGGCATGCCCGCTTTTGGCGGCCTGCCTTGTCCAATCGGAACAGCCCGATCAAGCGGCGCAGGCCATTGGTGCCGCGAATTTAGAGTCGATCATGCTGACCTCGGCAGACCCCGAAGATGCAATCAGCTATTTTTCACGCCAAACCACGGAAAACCCCAACGATATTGGCGCGCGCCGTGGCCTTGCGCAAAGTCTGACACGGGCGGGGCGTGCGGCGGAAGGGGTCGTGATATGGCGGCAGGTTTTGGCCCATCCCGAAGTGTCTGATGAAGATCGGGTTGGCTTTGCCGAAGCCTTGATCCGCGCGGGGGAGTGGAATGAGGCACGCAGCGTTTTGGATCAAGTGCCGCCGACCTATGAAACCTATGAACGCTACAGGCTTGAGGCCATGTTGGCCGATTATGCGCAGGATTGGGGCCGTGCTGATGCGTTTTATGAGACTGCAGCGGGGATGACGACACGCCCCGCATCGGTCTTAAACAATTGGGGCTATTCCAAGCTGACCCGCGGCGATCACGCCGAGGCAGAGCGCCTCTTCACCGAGGCGATTGCCTATGATCCAAGTGTTTTCACAGCAAAGAATAACCTTGTGCTGGCGCGCGCCGCACAAGGTGAGTTTACCCTTCCGCTTGTCAATATGACCCAAGTGGAGCGCGCACAGCTTCTCTATACGATGGCATTGGCGGCCATTCGACAGGATCGCATTGATCTAGGCCGTGGCCTGCTGGCTGAGGCCATTGATACCCATCCACAATATTTCGAGGCCGCTGTCGCAACACAGCGCGCCTTAGACAGCGGGGTTCGCAACTAATGACACATTTGATGCAGATTGAGGCTTTGGTTTTTTTAATCCTGACCGCACCGTTGTGCCTTTATGTGACTTGGACAGACCTGAGCCAAATGCGCATTCCAAATCTGTCAGTGCTGATCCTAATTGCGATTTTCGCGGTTGCGGGACTGTTTCTATTACCGCTTGAGGTTTACGCCATGCGTTGGGTTTGGGCCTTGGGGGTTTTGGTTGTTGGGTTTTTGATGTCCACAATCGGCCCGATTGCCATTGGGGCGGGGGATGCAAAATTTGCAGCCGCTTTGTCCCTGTTCATCGCCAAAGGGGATGGGCTGCAATTTTTGGTTCTTTTTGCAGGCGTTTTGTTGGCGTCGTGGTTGGTGCATCGTATCGCGGGCAAAATCACCTTGATCCGCAAGGCTACCGCAACATGGGCCAGTTGGGAGGCTGGCAAATTGTTTCCTATGGGCGTGGCCTTAGCGGGCACATTGATCCTTTATCTTGCCTTAGGCGCGGCGCAAATCTGATCTTTGATTGGACGGGCAGGCGGGCCGCCCTATGATCGGGGTATGGACGCATTGCCTGCCCAAATTGACAATTGGTTCGCTGCGCGCGGATGGCAGATGCACCCGCATCAGCGCGCGATGCTGCGCGCGACATCACCTGCGCAGGTTTTGATCGCCCCCACGGGCGCGGGCAAAACCCTGTCGGGCTTTCTCCCTTCGCTTGTGGATTTGATCCATGCACCCAAACAAGGGCTGCACACGCTCTACATCTCGCCGCTTAAGGCGCTTGCGGCAGATATCAGGCGCAATCTTCAGACCCCTGTTGCCGAGATGGGCCTTGATATTCGTATTGAGGATCGAACGGGTGATACATCGGCCCATATGCGGCGGCGCCAACGCGCTGACCCGCCTCAGATTTTGCTGACCACGCCTGAATCGCTTGCGCTGTTATTGTCCTATCCTGAGGCGGATAAAATTTTTGCCTCGGTGAAGCGGGTTATTCTCGATGAAATTCATGCGCTGATTGACAGCAAACGGGGCGATCAACTGATGTTGTGTCTCGCGCGGCTTGCGCGGTTGTCCCCTCAGATGACCCGTGTGGGTTTGTCCGCCACAGTAAAAGAGCCCTCTCAAATCGCGGCCTATTTGGCGCCTGACGGCGGGGCTGAGATCATTACCGCGCCGCAAGGCCCCGCGCCCGATATCGCCATTCTTGAGGCGGATATCCCGCCCCCATGGGCGGGGGGCGGCGGGCGATATGGCGTGCAGGCGGTCTATGACCAGATTAAACGCCATCGCGCTACGCTGATTTTTCACAACACCCGCGCAAATGCCGAACTGTTTTTCCATGAATTGTGGCAGGCCAATGAGGACACCCTGCCGATTGGCATCCATCACGGCGCGCTGTCGCGCGAGGCCCGCGCTAAGGTCGAGGCCGCGATGAGTGAGGGCAGCCTGCGCGCAATCGTCTGCACAGGCAGTCTCGATCTGGGGATCGACTGGGGCGATGTTGATCTGGTGATCCAAATCGGTGCGCCCAAAGAGGTTAAGCGCCTTGTGCAACGTATCGGGCGCGCGGGGCACCGCTTTGATCTTGCATCTAAGGCGCGTATTTTGCCCGCCAACCGCTTTGAATATCTCGAATGCCAAGCGGCGCTTGAGGCGGTACGCGATGGTGGGCTTGAAGATGACCCCATCCGTCAGGGCGGGTTGGACGTTCTGTGCCAGCATATCTTGATCTCTGCCTGTGCAGGGCCGATTGCACCCGATGATCTTTATGCCGAGATCACAACAGCCGCGCCCTATGCGGGAGTAACCCGTGCCGAGTTTGACCGCGCCTTGGAGTTTTGCGCGACAGGTGGCTACGCGCTGCGCGCTTATGATCGCTGGCAAAGACTGGTCACGCGGCCCGATGGGACGCTAGCTTTGCGAGATCCACGCAGTGCGGCGCGCATCCGCCAAAATATTGGCACGATTATCGAAACCGACAGGTTGAAAGTGCGCATGGCCAAACGGCGCGGCGGGGCACCTTTGGGCGAGGTTGAAGAAAACTTTGCCGCGCAATTGCGCCAAGGTGACAGTTTCCTCATCGGGGGGCAGATCGTGCGCTATGAGGGTATGCGCGAATTGGTGGTTGAGGTCAGCCCAAGCCCGCAAAAGCGGCCGAAAATTGCAACATTCATGGGCACGAAATTCGCAACCTCGCTGCAACTTTCTGATCGCATTTTGGCGCGATTGGAAAGTGGCGATTGGTCGGGCTTGCCCGCCCATATTGCCGACTGGCTGGATTATCAGACGCGGCTGTCCCGCTTGCCGCAGCGTGACCGATTGCTGGTGGAAACCTACCCCCATGAGGGCCGCGCACATCTTTGTGTGCATGGTTTTGCGGGGCGCAATGCACAGCAGACCCTTGGCCTTGTTCTGACCCATCGCATGGATCAACTGGGTCTCGCCCCTATGGGCTTTGTGGCCAATGATTATGCCACGCTGATTTGGGGGCTTGATCCCATAGCTGATCCAAGGCCGCTCTTTGCGCCTGATTTATTGCGTGCGGCCTTTGAAGGGTGGCTGTCAGAAAACGCCGTCATGAAGCGCAGTTTCAAGGCGGTTGCGTTGATCTCTGGGCTGATCGAGCGCAGCGTGAACGGCACCAAGAAAACAGGGCGGCAGGCTGTGTTTTCGTCAGATATCCTTTATGACACGCTGCGCAAATATGACAGCGACCATATCTTACTTGAGATGACGCGCCGTGATGCGTTGCGGGGTTTGGTCGATTTTGGTCGCATTGATGAAATGTTGGCCCGCGTAGGCGGGCGTATTGACCATATCGCGCTGCCCCGCGTCAGCCCATTTGCAGCGCCCTTGTTGCTTGAGGCGGGGCGCATCCCTGTCCATGGTTCTGCCGATCAACGTCTGTTGGAGGAAGAAGCCGCAAAATTCCTGCCCCAAGCCGCGCTTGGTCACAGGTGAGAGGACTTGCCCCTGTCTTTGGCTTGGCGCATCTATAGGCGATGCAAGCCCATCTTGAATTTCAGTTTGGCATGGAACGCCTTTTGGCTACGCCGCAAGGCGCGCTTTATTGGCCAAAGGCGGATGTTCTCATCGTGTCCGACCTTCATCTGGGAAAATCTGAACGGATGGCGCGGCGTGGTGCAGGGTTATTGCCGCCCTATGACACCCCCGAAACCCTTGCGCGATTGACAGAAGAGATTGCCACCTATGATCCCGCTGTGGTGATCTGTCTGGGGGATAGTTTTGACGACCTAGAGGCCGCGCGGAACCTCTCGCCCTATTTGGCGCGGCGTTTAGGGCCAATCCAAGCAGGGCGCAAATGGGTTTGGATTTTGGGCAATCATGATGCAGGCCCTGTAAATCTTTCGGGCGAACATCTGGATGAATTTGAAACGCCGCCCTTTATCCTGCGCCATATCGCGCGGGCTGATTTACCTGAAGGGCAGTTTGAGATTTCAGGTCATTATCATCCAAAAATGCGCGTGGCTTTGCGTGGGCGTAGCCTGTCGCGCGCTGCGTTTTTGATGGATGCACAGCGCCTGATCTTGCCCGCATTTGGGGCTTATACGGGCGGTCTTTGGGCCGATGATCCCGTCTTTGCGGGGCTGTTGGGGGCAGATGCGGCGGCCATCGTTTTGGGACAGCCGCCTGTCATGATCCCGCTTAAGCGGTAAGCCCTTCGGGCTCGGGCAAGCCATGGCTGCGCGCGCAGGCGGTGAGCGTATTGGCCAAAAGGCAGGCAATGGTCATTGGCCCGACACCGCCAGGAACAGGGGTGATCGCGCCGGCTTTGGCCGCGCAGCTGTCATAATGACAATCGCCGACAAGGCGCGTTTTGCCCTCAGGGGTGGCGATGCGGTTGATGCCCACATCAATCACCGTAGCCCCCTCTTTGACGAAGTCACCCGTGATCATCTCGGGGCGGCCGACAGCGGCCACCAGAATATCTGCGCTACGGCAAATTGCGGCCAAATCCTTGCTGCGGGAATGGGCGATGGTGACAGTGCAGCTGTCGCCAAGCAAAAGTTGCGCCATAGGTTTGCCCACAATATTCGAGCGCCCAACAACCACAGCGTTGAGGCCAGAGAGGCTGCCGTGATGATCGCGCAACATCATCAAGCAGCCCAATGGCGTGCAGGGCACCATGGACTTTTGCCCCGTTCCAAGCAGACCCACATTCGAGATATGGAACCCATCCACATCCTTCGCAGGGTCAATCGCATTGATCACAAGCGCGCTGTCAATGTGGTCAGGCAGGGGCAATTGCACCAAAATACCATGCACCGATTGATCCGCGTTCAATTGATCAATCAAGGCCAGCAGTTCCGCCTGCGAGGTTGTGGCATCAAGGCGGTGTTCATAGGAATTCATCCCCGCCTCAACTGTGCGCTTGCCTTTTGAGCGCACATAAACCTCGCTTGCAGGATCTTCGCCGACCAACACCACAGCAAGGCCTGGGGTGATGCCATGATCTGCTTTCATTGCGGTCACATGGTCAGTCACCATTTGCTGAACTTTGGCTGAGAAAGCTTTGCCGTCAATGATATGGGCGGTCATGGCGTCATTCCTTATTCGGGGTCGTTTTTCGGTCTGTTGACAAGGCACATATCCCCACCGCGTTACTGCTGCAACGGGCGGGGATCGCGTTATTGAAAAAGGCGCTTAGAACAGCCCCTCAACCTCGCCTGCATCATTCAGGCGGATATTCTCCGCACTGGGGACGCGCGGCAGGCCAGGCATGGTCATGATCTCGCCGCAGATCACAACGATAAACCCTGCACCTGCCGAAAGACGCACTTCGCGCACGGGCAAGGAATGGCCTGTTGGTGCGCCGCGGCGGTTTGGATCTGTGGTAAAGCTATATTGTGTTTTTGCCATACAGACGGGCAGGTTTTGATAGCCTGCATCCTCCCATGCTTTGAGTTGATCACGGATTTTTTGATCCGCCAAAACCTCATCCGCGCGATAAATCCGCTTGGCCACTGTTTCGATTTTTTGGAACAGTGGCATGTCATCGGCATAGAGCGTTTGGAAGGCAGCAGAGCCGCTATCCGCCAATTCCGCCACTCGGGTCGCAAGGTCGGTGATCCCCTTTGATCCTTCTGCCCAGTGGCGGCACAAGATGGCCTCAGATCCCAGTGATTTCACATAGTCCTGAACGGCGGCGACTTCGGCATCCGTGTCGCTGTAGAAATGGTTGATTGCGACAACCACAGGAACACCAAAACCTTTGAGGTTCTCAATGTGGCGACCAAGGTTTGGGCAGCCTTTTTTGACCGCTTCAACATTTTCTGTGCCCAAGTCAGCCTTAGCAACGCCGCCATTCATTTTCATGGCCCGCACAGTGGCAACCAAGACCACGCAATCGGGCGAAAGCCCTGCTTTGCGGCATTTGATATTCATGAATTTTTCAGCGCCCAGATCCGCACCAAAGCCCGCTTCGGTGACCACATAATCCGCCAATTTCAGCGCGGTTTTGGTGGCAATGACCGAGTTACAGCCATGCGCGATATTGGCAAAGGGGCCACCATGCACAAAAGCGGGGTTGTTCTCGAGGGTCTGCACGAGGTTTGGCTGCATGGCATCTTTGAGCAGAACAGTCATTGCGCCATCGGCCTTGATGTCGCGTGCGTAAATCGGGCTGCGGTCACGGCGATAGGCCACGATCATATCGCCCAAACGGCGCTGCAAATCCGCCAAATCATCTGCCAAGCACAAGATGGCCATCACTTCGGAGGCCACTGTGATGTCAAACCCGGTCTGCCGTGGGAAGCCGTTGGACACACCGCCAAGCGAGGTCACAACATCGCGCAATGCGCGGTCGTTCATATCGAGAACACGGCGCCAGACCACGCGGCGCTCGTCAATCTGCAGCTCGTTGCCCCAGTAGATATGGTTGTCGATCATCGCAGAGAGCAGGTTATGCGCCGCCGTAATCGCATGAAAATCGCCTGTAAAATGCAGGTTCATTTCTTCCATTGGGACAACTTGCGCCAAGCCACCGCCAGCTGCACCACCCTTCATACCAAAGTTTGGCCCAAGCGAGGCTTCGCGGATACAAATCGCGGCCTTTTTGCCAATTGCACAAAGGCCATCCCCAAGCCCCACCGTGGTGGTGGTTTTGCCTTCGCCCGCAGGGGTGGGGTTGATCGCTGTTACAAGGATCAGCTTGCCATTGTCGCGGCCCTCAAGTCTGTTGATGAAATCCTGAGACACTTTTGCCTTGTCGTGCCCATAGGGCAGCAGCGCCTCATATGGGATTTCCAGCTTTTCGCCGATGTCTTTGATTGGCTGTTTGTTTGCGGCGCGTGCGATTTCGATGTCGGTTTTGAAGGCCATGATGCGCGTGTCCCATTCATAGTTTGGGGTTGAGAAAAAAGGTCGAATTCAGCGCGACTATAGGGAGGCGATTCTGAATCGCGCGGACTGTTTTCGACCTTTTCGCGCCGTGGTGCGCCAGAAGCAGAGCGCGCAGAAATGAAAACACCCCCAGATCGAAACGGATCGGGGGGTGTCTTGTGGTCTAGAAAACCATGGCCGCTTAGGGCGTGGGTTCAGGCTCCATCCCGCCATCGTCATTGCGCGGTTTGCGCGACTTGGTTTTTGGAATCGCGGTGATCGAGGCGCCACCGCCTGTGCCTGTGTCATCCCCATCATCGCCACGGTTCAAAGGTTCGCCCGCGATAACACGGGTGATCTCAGAGCCCGTGAGGGTTTCATATTCAAGCAGACCTTGTGCCAAACGCTCAAGGTCATCGCGCTTTTCGGTCAAAATGCGCTTGGCGGTCTCATAACCTTGATCCACCAATTCCTTGACCTTGTCGTCAATGACCTTTTGCGTGGCCGCCGAATGGTTCGTGCCGCCGCCATAAGAGCCCAAATAAGATTGCTGCTCATTGGCGTAATCGACATAGCCTAGCTCTTCAGCATAGCCAAATTGCGTGACCATGGCGCGCGCAATGCGGCTGACCTGTTGAATGTCAGAGGCCGCCCCAGAGGTGACGTTCTCTTTGCCAAATACCAACTCCTCAGCCACACGGCCCCCCATCGCCATTGCGATTTTCGAGGTGTATTTTGTGTAGCTGACGGACAGTTGATCGCGTTCAGGCAGGGAGAGAACTAAACCCAAGGCACGACCGCGCGGGATGATTGTCGCTTTGTGAATTGGATCGTGCTGCGGCACGTTCAATCCAACCACCGCGTGGCCCGCTTCGTGATAGGCGGTAAGGCGTTTTTCATCCTCAGTCAACACCATTGAGCGGCGTTCAGCCCCCATCATCACCTTGTCTTTGGCATTCTCGAAATCTTCCATCGTGACAAAGCGGCGATTGACGCGGGCCGCCATCAAAGCGGCTTCATTCACCAAATTGGCCAAATCAGCGCCCGAAAAGCCTGGCGTGCCCCGTGCGATGATTCGCAGATCGACATTCGGGCCAAGAGGCACTTTGCGCGCATGAACGCCCAAGATTTTTTCACGTCCCTTGATGTCTGGGTTGGGCACCTGCACCTGACGGTCGAAACGACCTGGACGCAGAAGGGCAGGGTCAAGAACATCGGGGCGGTTGGTCGCCGCTACGATGATAATACCCTCGTTGGCCTCGAAGCCGTCCATCTCAACCAGAAGCTGGTTCAAGGTTTGCTCGCGTTCGTCATTGCCGCCGCCATAGCCAACACCGCGCGAGCGCCCGACCGCGTCAATCTCGTCAATAAAGACGATACAAGGCGCGTTCTTTTTGGCCTGCTCAAACATATCGCGCACGCGGCTTGCGCCGACACCCACGAACATCTCGACAAAGTCAGAGCCAGAGATGGTGAAGAAGGGCACACCCGCCTCGCCAGCGATGGCGCGTGCAAGCAAGGTCTTACCCGTTCCAGGAGGGCCGACAAGCAGCGCGCCCTTGGGGATCTTGCCACCAAGCTTGCTGAATTTCTGCGGATTCCTTAGGAATTCAACGATTTCTTCCAATTCTTCCTTGGCTTCATCAATCCCCGCAACATCGTCAAAGGTGACGCGGCCATGCTTCTCGGTCAGCAGTTTCGCCTTGGATTTTCCAAAACCCATTGCCCCGCCACGACCGCCGCCTTGCATGCGATTCATGAAGAAAATCCAGATCCCGATGAGAACTAGAACGGGCAACCACAGCGACAAAATGGACATGAATCCCGATTGCTCCTGTGGGCGCACTTCGACCCGCACCCCTTGGTCAATCAAGGCGGTGGCGATGTCACTGTCCGCAGGACGGGTGGTTTCAAATGTGCCCTCCGAAGTGGTGAACTGCACCGCTTCGCCATCTATCGTTGCCGTGCTCACCGAGCCTTGTTCGACTTGAGAGATGAAATCAGAATAAGCCACTGATCGGGCATTGACCGATGACTGGTTGCCGCTGAACAGATTGAACAGCGCAAGGATCAACAAAAACAAAATGACCCAAAAGGCGATATTACGAGCATTGCCCAAGAGAATTCTCCTCGCTTTCGCGGCAGCCGCGCCACATGCGCGCTTGCGTTCCCTCTAAGATAAGGAAGCTTTGGCTGACTTCAATGCGATAATATGGATCGGTGGAACTCTGCCGATGGATCATATTGCGGCGCGCATAGTCCCTCGCGCGCCAAATAGGGCACGGCAACCAAGGCTTGGCCCGCCCAAAGCGCGGGATAAGACTGAAACGCGGCCTTTGGCAAACCCTTTGGCAACTCAAGCGCAGCAAGGCTTTGCGCGCCCAAGGGGCGGATCACCGCCTCGCCCAAACGGCGCCCTTTGATGCGCCACCGCCCGTCCCATGCTGACGCCCCATCTGCAGGGCATTCATAATCGGCCACTGCGCGCAATTCACGCACCAAGATCAGCGCATCATCTTGCACAAAACTTTGCGCCCCTTGAAGCGTTGCCCCGCGCCCCGCATATGCGGCTTCTGCCAAGGCCTCTAAGCTGCTGAGGCGGGGCCTGTAGGGGGCTTGGGTCAAGCACCCAATCCCATGTGCCAAGAGGCGCAATTGGGTTTCTTCTTCAATCCGTTCAAGGCGCGTCAGGTCAAACCGCAGAATGCCTGGATAGGGCTCGGTGACAACATCGCGGGCCACATCCGCCGCGCGCGCCCAAAGTGCAACGCTGGCGCGGGCCATGTGGTCTGCCGTGCGCGTGAGAGTGTCGACATCAAGACCAATTTCGGCCAGATCGCGCATCGCCTTGCGCGTGCGCACGCGCAGATAATCTTCGTTATCGTTTGAGGGGTCATCAATCCATTGCATCCCGCGCGCTTGCAGGGCCGCACGCAGATCAGCGCGGGACGCCCAAAGGATTGGGCGAATAACCGGGGCAGCCCCTGCCGCATCTGCGGCCTTATGCGAGAGCGGCAAGGCTTTCATCGCGGCCAACCCCTCAACGCCCGATCCGCGCGATAGGCGCATCAAAAAGGTTTCGGCCTGATCATCACGGGTATGGCCCACAAGGATCGCGCCAATTTCAGGCCGTTTGCGTCTGCGCCATTCTTGAACAAGACTATAGCGCGCAGCGCGCGCGGCGGCCTGTAAGTTGCCCACGCCATCCCATTTCCATTGCAAGGTGACGTGATCAATCCCAAGATCATGCGCGATTTTCGCCACCCCTTCCGCCTCGGCGGCGCTTTCGGGGCGTAGTCCGTGATCCACAGTAATCGCAATCAGCGTCACGGGGCCATTGTCAGGGTCTTGGCGCATCTCTGCGGCCCAGTCATGGGCCAGCATCATCAAGGCAAGGCTATCGCTGCCACCTGAAACCATGATGGCCAAAACTGGCGGTAAAGGCGCGGGGCATAGCCGCGCCATCTCACTGTGAAATTTATCGCTCAGGCTCAATTGCACGCAAGCGCCGCGCGCGTTGCTTCGGCAGTCGCAATTTCGCTGCGTGCCTCTGGATAGCGCGTAGCGACCTCCGACAGCGTGATACAGGCTTCCTCAATTTGGCCCAATTCGCCTAAGGATTGCCCAAGGCGGGCCAAGGCCGCAGGCGCGCGCGCGCCATCGGGGCTGCCTGAGAAACTGTCAAGAAAGGCACGGGCTGCACGGCTCCAAGCCCCTTGCTGGACTTCGGCCTCACCGCGCAGGAAATGTGCTTCGCCCGATAATGGGCCGCCCGGATAAGTTTCTGCGAAGCGGCTAAAGGCTTGCGCGGCCTCTGCCCAATTGCCCGCATCATAGGCCGCAAGGGCGCGGTCAAAATCCGATTGTTCGGCAACGGCCAATTGCGGGCCATCGCTGGCCCCGCCGGTGCTTGGCGCGGGCGCAAGGGTGCTGCCTTGGCCCAAGGGCGTGCCTGTGTCCCCACTGGGGGCAACACCGCCCAAGGAGGGCGTATCGCCCAGCGTTGCGATATCGCAGTCAGGTTCCAATTCACACAGGCGGAATTCCAGATCACCAATGCGGTTGGTGCCGTCCCCCACAATCGCCTCGATGCGCAATTGCAGCGTTTCGGTTGCGGCGGTCATACGGCGCAATTCCGCCTCAATGGCATCAAGCCGCGAAAGCGGGTTCGCCGTTCCTGCGGGCAGGCTTGGCCCGCCCGTTGTTGAGAGCTCAAGCCTGAGGCGCTGTATCTCGAAGTAAAGCACCGATAGCTCTTGCCGAATATCGGCAAGGCTTTGGGCTTGGTCAGTTTGGGCAAAGGCCGCTTGGGGGGGCATGCCGCCCCCAAGGCCAATGACCATAACCCCGCAGATCAGCGCCCGCTTGAGCATATCGTTTAGGCCCCCGCACCAGCGGCAATCACCGTCACCGCGCGGCGGTTGCGGCTATAGCACGCTTCGTTCGAGCAAATCTCAATCGGGCGCTCTTTACCATAAGAGATGGTCGACAGACGATTGGGCGCGACCCCACGGCTGATCAGATATTCCTGTGCCGATGCCGCGCGGCGCGCGCCAAGCGCAAGGTTATACTCGCGCGTGCCTTGTTCATCCGCGTGACCCTCGATAATCGCGGTGTAGTTTGGGTTGCTCAACAGCCAGTTTGCCTGTTGGTCTAGGGTCGCAATTGCCTCAGCCGACAGGTTCGATTGATCGACCGCAAAGAACACGCGGTCACCAATGGTTTGGTTGAAATATTCGGGGCTTGCAGGGTCGTAATTCCCGCCTGCGCCAGCGCCATATTGGCCACTTGCACCATTGCCGCCAAGCCCTGCTTGCGAACAGGCTGCAAGACCAAGCATCGCAACCATCAAAGTTGATTTTACCAAAAGTTTCATCGTTTACATTCCTAAGACAGGGGGCAGGTCATTCCACCCCGATTGTGGGCACCGCTTTGGCCCTGTGTAACATGTCCAAAGCGCGTTGTGAATCGGGCATAATGATTTGGCCAATCACGTGCGGGTTATTGCAACAGCGGCGACCAAGCGGGATCGGACGCCATTCCTGGTGTCGCGACACGCTGAAGGTTGCGCCCCGAAATATCGACCGAATAAAGCGCAGGCGCCCCATTTGTGCCTGCAGTTTCGCGGGTGAACATAACCACGCGCCCATTCGGCGCCCAAGTTGGCCCTTCATCAAGGAAAGACGCTGTCAAAAGACGCTCTTCGCTGCCATCAATGCGCATCACGCCGATATGGAACCGCCCTGCCTCTTGTTTGGTGAAGGCGATATAGTCGCCGCGCGGGCTCCAGACGGGGGTGCCATAACGACCACTGCCGCGGCTGATACGCTGCGCAGGGCCACCCGTGGCAGGCATGATGTAAAGCTGCTGGTTGCCAGAGCGGTCGCTTTCAAATACGACTTGGCTGCCATCTGGTGAAAAGCTTGGCGCCGTTTCAATCGAAGGCGCTTCGGTCAAACGTGTCTGCGTGCCCGTGACCAAATCAAGCATATAAATATCGCTATTTCCGCCCCGTTCGACCGAAAACACAACGCGCTGCCCGTCAGGGGAATAGCGCGGGGCAAAGGTCATGGTTCCAGGAAGATCGGCCAAAGGACGGTGGGTCACGCTCGCAATATCCATCTGATAGATGCGCGGTGTGCCACTTTCATAGGATGTATAGAGCAAGCTGCGCCCATCTGGCGAAAAGCGGGGCGCAAGAACAATCGCGCTGCTATCTGTTAGATATTGAACATTTGCGCCGTCATAATCCATCAGGGCCAGACGCTTGAGCCGCGCGTTTTTGGGGCCTTCCTCGTTTATGAAGGCCACGCGTGTGTCGAAATATCCGCTTTCGCCTGTAATGCGGCTATAGACTTGATCTGCCACCCGATGCGCCATGCGCCGCCATGTTTCGGGCGTTGCCACGAATTGCAGCCCATCCCCGAGTGGCAGTTGCGAGAACACATCAAAAAGCCGAAAACGCACAACCATCTGCCCCTCTGGGGTGCGGCCCACCGAGCCCGTGATCAGGGCTTGGGCATTGATGGCTTGCCAGTCGGCAAATTGCACGGGGCTGTCAAAACTGGTGATTGTGGAAATATGGGCCTCGGCTGGGATTTCGCGAAACAGGCCTGTGCCACGCAGATCGGCGGCAATCACCCGCGTGATATCTTGGGCGGCATCAGCCATATCAGGCGTGTCCGCGATAAAGACGGGCAGGGCAAAGGGGAGCGGCTCAATCACACCTTCGGTGATCTCAATGCGCAAAGGCCCGCCTGCACCTTGGGCCCATGCGGGTAGGCTGCTTGCGCCAAGCGCAAGGCACAGCCCCAAGCCGCGAAAAACTGTAATCAACTGCGCCTTCATCTCAGCCTCATCTGTTCAGGGTTGAAGACCATCTCGATGGTTTGCCATTGGTCGTATTTTTCCGGGGGCAGGTTAAACCCGTTTGCGCCACAGCGCAAAATTGCACGGCGTCCTGCTTCAAATGCTTGGGAGACCGATGCATCCGAGCCACCAGAACTGTCGATCATTCGGATAGACCCCGCATCTGGCCGCCCATCTTGGCCCAAGGTGACCGAGATGGTGACAATTGTGCGCTGCGCTTCGGAGGATAGCGCGCCCACATTCCAACAGGCGCGCACATCGGCGATCAAACCATCCACCTCGCCACTGCTGAGGGGCGGGCCAGAGGGGACGGAGGGTGTCGCAGGGGCGCTGACCGCATCTGCAACCGCCGCCGCAATCGCATCAGCGAGCGGGTCAGCAGGTTCAGGCGCGGGTTCAGGTTCAGGCTGCGGCTCTGGTTCGGGTGTTGGTTCGGGTGTGGGGCGCTGTGGCCGTGCGGTCGGCACTGGTGACGCAATCGGTGCAAGGCTTGCCGCGGGTGTTTCGGCCTCTGTTACGATCTGGGTCGTTGCGGCTTCGGGGGCTTGGGCCACCTCTTGTTCAACGGGTGTTTCACTTTGCGTATCAGGCTCAGGGGTTGCCTCGACAACAGTCGGCGCGATTTCGGCATCAGGCGGCGGTGCGGGCGCGGGTGTTGGTGCCACGCGCGGCGCGGCCTCAGGTGTTGGCGTGTCTGACGGGGGCGCATCCTCCGCACCCAAAGGGGGCGCGCTGATTTCTGGGGGCTGTGGTTGCACCTCGGGTTGCGGTGCGGGGTCTGGCGTTGGCTCTGGCGCAGGTTCGGGCGCAGGTGGCAGGCTCGCCGCTTGGGTGAGTTCCTCAAATTCAGCGGTTGAGATGATTTGAACGCCCGTCACCTGAAAATCGGTTTCCGTGTTGCGGTGAAACAAAATATCTCCAAACGCCACCCATAAGAGCAGCGCGATGTGCAGCCCAGCCGAGACATAAAGCTCCCGCCGCATCAAACTTACCCCTCAGGCCCGCTGCCCGCCGCGCCATCCAGCGCAGGCCCGCCCGCATCGGTCACAAGGCCAATTTCGCGAAAGCCGCCCGCATTCAGCGCGCCCATGATTTGCATCACTTGCTCATAGGAAATCGCGCCATCCGCGCGTAGGAAAATGCGCGTGCTGTCGCGCTCACCTGCAATGGCCAACAGCCGCGTGACCAGTTCATCCCGCGAAACTTCGGTGGTTTGGATCATCACCCGCCCATCGGGGGCGATGGTTACAGTGAGCGGTTCTTCTTCCTCACTCGGCAGGGCTTCTGCGGCAGTGTCTGGCAGGTTAATCGGCACACCAACAGTCATCAACGGGGCGGCCACCATAAAGATGATCAAAAGGCACAACATCACGTCCACGAAAGGCGTGACGTTGATTTCGGACATGGCGCGGCTGCTGCCCGCCCGTCTGCGGCCGCGTCTGCGACCGCCGCCCGATTTTTGCGCAACCGAGGCCCCCATCAGTCAAGCTGCCTTGACAGGAGGGTGGAGAACTCATCTGCAAAGCTCTCATAGCCTGCAATGATCCGATCTGAGTCGGACGACAGTTTGTTGTAGAAAATCACGGCAGGGATCGCGGCCAATAGGCCAAGACCTGTAGCCAGTAGGGCCTCGGCAATACCAGGCGCCACAACGGCAAGGGATGTGTTGCCAGAAATCGCGATTTCTTGGAAGGATCGCATGATCCCCCAAACTGTGCCAAAGAGGCCAACAAATGGTGCCGTTGCGCCTGTTGTGGCAAGGAAGGTCAAGCCTGCGGTTAGGCGCTCTGCTTCGCGGGCAATCGCCACATCCATTGAGCGATCCACGCGCTGCTGCACTCCAGGGATGAGCGCGCCATCGTCACGCAGCGAGTTGCGCCATTCGGCCATGCCCGCCACAAAGACACGTTCCGCGGCTGATTGCGGGCTTTCGGCGATTTGATCATAGAGCAAATCAAGCGGCTGACCCGACCAAAACGCTGCGTCAAAATCCGCTGTGTTTTGCCTTGCGCGGCGATAAATCCGAAATTTGTTAATCGTGATCGCCCAGACCCAAACTGAGGCCACGATCAGTGCGATCATCACGGCCTGCACAATAAAGGATGCGCGGAAAAACAGCGCCATGAGGGTGAAATCAGCCTCTTGCGCCATGCTAAGCGTTGTAGCGTCCATGCCCGTTCTTTCTATTTGCCTCGATGCCCGACCTTGCCTTTTGGGCAAAGCACCCCCAAATCGGCGCCGTTCTTTTTGCGGCACTCAGTATGGGGTCACATTCCCCTATATCAGGTTCAAAATCACTTGGGAATGGGCGCGCGCTCAAGCCCGCGTGATTGGCAAATCCTTGCGCTCAGGGCTTAGCAGAATTTCGACAGCATTTCGGGCGGCAGTTTCGCCACGCCGCCTTGACCATTGATGGTGGCGAGGGTGACTTTGGCGGCAAAGATCACGGTGCCTGCGCGCATGACATCTTGGCTCAATTCCAAGCGCACAGGGCTTGCGCGCAGAATTTTGGTTTCAACCACCAATTCATCATCGAATTTTGCGGGCGCGCGGTAATCAGCCTCAACGCGGCGCACGGCAAATACGATATCTTGGGTGGCCTTTAGCGCCGCTTGATCAATGCCAAGGTCGCGCACCATCTCGCTGCGGGCGCGCTCGATGAATTTTAGGTAATTGGCATAATAGACGATCCCCGCCAGATCGGTATCTTCGTAATAAACACGGATGGGCCAGTGATGCGTCATGCTCAATTTCTATGCTCCAAGACAGCCACCCGTGCCGCCATGCGTAGGCCATGCGTGCTGTCTTGCGCACAGACGGGCATCACAGGATCATAGCCTGCACGAATAATCGCTGCAATTTCAGGTTTCAGGCGCGCCGCGCCATCCGTCCCTGCGGCCAGTGGGGAGTGCCCTAGAAAGGCTTGATCCGACCAAAGTAAAATCGTCTGCACCGCTTGTGACAGCGCGATGGTATCGGCGGGCAGACGCGATAAATCCGCATCCATGCGCACAAAAACAAAGGCCGCTTTGATGCCACCATCGGCATCAAACCGAAATGCGCGATATTGATTGGCATCTACCGATTTGAGCCGCGCAATGATCTCGGCCAAATCGGGCAGCAGGCGATCCATATTGGGTGTGGCAAGCACCTCGTCCCAATCACGGATGAAAAACATCATGAAATTCGCGCCCAGTTCGGGATCTGTCTCGGCCATCTGGTGGCCGGCGAGTGCGACAACCGCCTCAAGCGCGCCCTTGACGATGGACACGGTCGCATCCTCAACCCCAAACACTACAGGGGCGATAGGCCGACCCCAACGGGCGAAGAGATAGCTGCCATCAGCGCGGGTGAAATAGGGTGTGACTGCATCTTGGGTCATAGGCCACGGGATTAGCGGCTTGGGGGCTGTGGTTCAATCCCCTCAACTGATCTCAAGCCTGCCAGTTTGATCCGTTATCTCGCCAATAACCCATCCGGTGTGGCCTGTGGCCTGAAGTCCCGCTTGCACCTCTGGCAGGGCGGTTTGGGGCAAGGCTGCCAAAAGCCCGCCTGCGGTTTGAGGATCAAATAACAAATCGGCGTGCGGGCCCGATGTGGTGCCCCGTATTTGCCCCAAAAGATGCGCGCGGGTTTGCGGGTAGAGGGTCGATTGAAACCCCGCTGCCGCCAAATGAAGCGCGCCTTGATAGAGAGGAATTCGATCAAGCCAAATCTGCGCCCCCACGCCCGAGGCGCGGGCGATATTCATGATATGGCCTGCAAGGCCGAACCCCGTCACATCGGTCATGGCGCAGGCATGGGGGGCGAGAATATCCGCCACCGCCCCCTGCGGTGTCGTAAGCCCCTGATAAAGCCGCGCAATGTCGCGGCCCTTTGCCAATCCTTGCATCTCTGCCGCCAGAAGAACCCCTGTGCCAATGGGTTTGGTCAGGATCAGCGCATCCCCTGCTTGCGCCCCCGTAAGTCCGATTGCGCGATCTGCAACAAGACCTGTGACTGTGAACCCGATGCTCAGTTCCGCCCCCGCCGCACTATGGCCGCCGATAATATCGGCCCCTGCCGCTGACATCACCTCGGCGGCGGCTGACATGATTTCGGTCAACCAAGCACTTTGCAGCGGTTCTGATAAGGGGGGCAGGGTGATCATTGCCAAGGCCGATTGCGGGGCGGCCCCCATGGCCCAAATGTCGCCAAGTGCGTGAATGGCAGTGATGCGCGCCATCACTGCAGGGTCATTGCAAAACGCGCGCAGATGATCTGTGCTGATCACTTGGCGCGCGCCGCCCATATGCAGCACCGCCGCATCATCCCCCCGCCCAATCTCAATGTCTTTGCGGTGGGTTGGGGGTGGGGGCAGGGCGGCCTCAAGCGCGGCTTGGCCCAGTTTCGCGCCACAGCCGCCGCATTGCGGTTTTGGCCCCATGGCCTCGATTATGCCAAGTGCGTGGTCTTGTGGCGGTTGCGGTCGTGCCGCCATCTCAGGCAACTGCGTCAGCTGTTGCATGAACTTGCGATCAATTTGGTCTTTCCACGTCCACAGAAAGGGAAAGGATGCAGCCACCCTCCCGCGCGTGGCAATGGCCCGCTTATCGCCCAAGGAAATCAGCTTGAGATAATGGCGTTGCGGCTGGTAGGTGCGCAAACTGCGCCCCATCGCAGCCGCGCGCAGATTGTGAAACAGGGGCTTTGCCGCGCGCACCGCATAAACGCCCGCCTTACTGCGGGGGGCATGATCAAAATGCGCGCAATCCCCTGTCGCGAAAATATCGGGGTCTGTCACGCTGCGCAGATCGGCGCCCACGCGGATGAACCCATCTTTCAGGGCAAGCCCTGTCTGTGCCAGCCACGGATGCGCCCGCGCGCCTGCCGCGCCAAGGATCAAATCAAAGGGCAGCGGAGGCTCATCCCGCAGATGGATCATTTGCGCGGTGATCTCGGTGATCTCAACGCCCTCGCGCAGGGTAATATTTTGGGTGCGCAAGTCTTGTCGCAAAAGCCGTGCCGCGCGCGAAGGCAATTCTTGCAACGCTTGTGCCCGCTCAAATATCGTCACCTCGGGCTTGCGCCCTGTGGCGCGCAGGCGGTGCGCCACGGCCATGGCGACCTCACCCCCCGCAATTCCGCCGCCGATAAGGGCGATGCGCGCAGGATTGGGCGCTTGGTTTAGAAAGCCCTCCCATGCGGCTGCAAACCCCTCGAGAGGTTTGACGGGCAAAGCATGATCTGCAAAGCCTGCTAAGGCGGGCATATCAGTCGTAATGCCAATATCAATCGACATTATGTCATAGGAAATAGACCTGCCCCCCGCGAGATGCAGGCGTTTTTCCGCTCGATCAATCCCAATGGCGGGGGCAAGGATGAGGCGGGCATTGGCGAAACGGGCAAGGCGAACCAGATCAATCTCGATTTCGTCTTGTTGGTAATGCCCTGCAATCGCACCGGGCAGCATCCCTGAATAGGCCGCCGTTGGGTTTGGCGAGACAAGGGTCAAGCGTGCACCCGCAAGTGGCTGCATCCCCCACATGCGCGCGACCAGCGCGTGACTATGCCCGCCCCCCACAAGCACAATTTCGCGGGTCACGGGCCAAGCGGTGGGGGTCATGATCCTTGACCCCTAAACGGATCATCTGGATACCCCACGCCCGTCAAGATTAATCCATCTGGCGGTGCAACAGGGCCGCAGGCGGCCCGATCGCGCGCCTCTAGGCTGATGCGCACATCGTCAGGCGCCCATGATCCCGCCCCAACCCGCTCAAGCGTGCCGACAATCGAGCGCACTTGATTATGCAGGAACGAGCGCGCGCGCAGGTGAAATTGAAATTCGACCGCATCGCCGCGCGCGAAGGCCTCAATCCGTATCTCATCAAGGGTTTTGATGGGTGATTTTGCCTGACAGATAGAGGCACGGAAGGTTGTGAAATCATGCTTGCCGATCAAATGGCGCGCGGCTTCTTGCATGGCGGCAAGATCAAGGGGCTGCTTGACGGCCCATGCCTGCCCCACATCAAGGGTCAAGGGCGCGCGGCGGTTGATCAGCCGATAGGTATAGCGCCGTTCAACTGCGGAAAACCGCGCGTGCCAATCCTCTGACACGGGCGCACAGGCCACAATCGCCACGGGCAAGGGTTTCAAATGATAATTCAGCGCCTCGGACAGGCGAAAGGGCTGCCATTCTTGGGCCATGTCGCATTGGGCAACCTGACCCGTGGCATGAACGCCCGCATCTGTGCGCCCTGCCGCAGCGATGGAGGGCACATCCGCCTCAAGCTGTGCAAGCGCAGCCTCAATCGCACCCTGCACTGAGGGTTGATCAGCCTGACGTTGCCACCCCGCAAAGGGGCGACCATCATATTCGACTTTGAGCGCATAACGGGCCATGGCTTTGGCTAGCGGAAACGCGCGCGCCATGCAATTGCCCATAACCCCCTATCCATGGCGGCTTTGGCATCCTATCTTTGCGCAAGGCATCAGATGGGGGCAGGCCAAGCGTGATATCATCTTTGGGCGATATGCTGCGTGACAGCGTGGAGGGCACGGGCGAAGCATTGACGCGCGCCTTTTCAGACCCAAGCCTGCGCTTGGGGGTGACAGGGCTGTCTCGCGCGGGAAAGACGGTGTTTATCACCTCTCTCGTGGCCAATTTGATGGAGCGGGGCCGCATGGCGGCATTCTCGCCCGAGCGCGAAGGTCGGATTGAAGCGGCCTATCTGCAGCCACAACCCGATGATACAGTCGCGCGATTTGATTACGAAAGCCATCTCGCCGCGATGACGGGGCCAGAGGCGCATTGGCCGATTGGCACGCGCAGCGTTTCGCAATTGCGCTTGTCCTTGCGCGTCACGCCAAAATCACGGCTTGCGCGTCTGACGGGTCCACGCCGCTTGCATTTGGATATCACTGACTATCCGGGTGAATGGTTGCTGGATTTGGGACTGTTGACGCAAAGCTACGCGCAATGGTCTAAGGCCAGCTTGGCGCAGATTTCCGCCAAGGCGCAGAACTTGGTCGAAGCACGAGATTTCTTGGCGATGGCCACCGAAGCCGTGGCTGAGACGCGCCATGATGAGATGCAGGCCTCGGCCCTTGCGCAAAGTTTTACCGCCTATCTGCACGCGGCGCGCGCGGCGGGGTTTAGCCAATTGACCCCTGGTCGCTTTATCCTGCCGGGCGAATTGCAGGGCAGCCCCGCGCTGACCTTTTGCCCCTTGCCGATTGAGGCCCTGAGGCGTGGCACAATCGCGCGCGAGGCCGCGCGGCGCTTTGAGGCCTATAAATCGCAAATCGTGAGGCCGTTCTTTCGCGCGCATTTTGCGCGCATTGATCGTCAGGTGGTTTTGGTGGATCTGCTCAGCGCCATGCAAGGTGGGCCTGAGGTCTTAGAAGATCTGCGACAGGCAATGGCGGGTATTTTGTCGGTGTTCCGCCACGGCGCGAATGGCCCTTTGGCAGCACTCTTGGGGCAAAAAACCGATCGCATCCTTTTTGCCGCGACCAAGGCAGATTACCTGCATCAATCCCAGCATCAGGCCTATGCCAATCTTCTTGAGGCTTTGGTGCAAGAGGCCAAACAGCGCGCCGATTATCGGGGGGCGAAAACGCGGGCTATGGCGATTGCAGGCCTGCGCAGCACCGTTGAGGAAAGCCGCGTTCTAGACGGGGCCGAGGTTGATCTGGTGCGGGGCCGTGTTGGGCAATCTAATCAGATGCGCGCCCTTTATGCGGGGCACTTGCCCGACCATCCCGACCATATCCTTGCCCCTGCACGCGAAGGCGCGCGGGATTGGTCGGATCATGAATTCGCGGTGACAGATTTCGCCCCGCCGATATCAAGCCTGCGCGCGGGGCTTGGCCCCCCGCATATTCGCCTTGATGCGGCGGCGGAATTTCTTTTGGCAGATCGTATGGGGTGAAAGTTTCAATTGCCAAGCCTAGCCCTTCGGGCCTATGGCAAAGTCTATGAAGCTCGTGCCCCTTTCTGAAACCTCACATTTGCCGCGCTGGCAGCGCCCGCAGGTTCTTTTGTTCCTGATGGCCTTTGCGATGCCTGTGGCCTTTGCCACATGGTCTGCATTGCTCAATAATTTTGTGATTGAGGCGGCAGGGTTTGACGGGGCCGATATAGGATGGCTGCATTCAGTGCGCGAAATTCCTGGGTTTCTCGCGATTGGCGTGATCGCCTTATTGCTTGTGATCCGCGAGCAAAAATTGGCGATTGTGTCCTTGGTTATGTTGGGTCTGGCCACGGCGCTGACCTCGCAATTCCCCTCCTTGGGGGGATTGTTGATCGTAACCCTGATCTCCTCCATCGGGTTCCATTATTACGAGACAGTCAACCAGTCGCTGCAATTGCAATGGATCGACAAAAAGCGCGCGCCACAGACCATTGGTTGGCTGATGTCGATGGGGTCTTTGGCCACGCTTTTGGCCTATGGGTTAATCGTGCTGACATGGCGTGCTTATGATTTGAGCTATGACTTGGTCTATGGCGTGGCAGGTGGCTTTACCGCCTTGGTTGCAGTGATTGCATTTTTCGCCTTCCCCCAATTCGAGGGCCCAACCCCGCAGAACCGCAAAATGATCCTGCGCCGCCGCTATTGGCTCTATTATGCGCTGCAATTCATGTCGGGCGCGCGGCGGCAGATTTTCGTGGTCTTTGCAGGCTTCATGATGGTCGAGCGCTATGGCTTTGCCGTGCATGAGATCACCGCGCTGTTCATGGTCACATTGGTCGCCAATATGATCGCAGCCCCGCTATTGGGTCGTGCTGTTGCCTTTTTTGGGGAACGTGCGGCCTTGATGTTTGAATATGCGGGATTGTTCGTGATTTTCTTACTTTATGCGGGCCTCTATCATTTTGATTGGGGCGTGGGTATGGCGGCGGTGCTCTATGTCGGCAACCATATCTTTTTCGCGTTGGCCCTCGCCATCAAAACCTATTTTCAGAAAATCGCAGATCCCGCTGATATTGCGCCTACGGCCGCTGTGGCCTTCACCATCAACCATATCGCTGCGGTGTTCTTGCCTGCGATCTTGGGGTATATCTGGCTGACCTCGCCGATTGCGGTGTTCCTGCTTGCATCAGGGATGGCTGCCACATCTTTCGCCTTATCGCTTTTGGTGCCGCGTCATCCAGAGGCGGGGAATGAAACCTTACTTGCGCGGCGCGGTTTACCCGTGGCTGCGCCCATCACCACCGTGATCAAATAGGGTGCTTATGACGACCTTTACCGCCTTTACCACATTGCCTGCTAAATCCGCCGCCGAAGCCTTAGGTGAGGCTATAGAGGCCCTTGATCCCGCGCCCTATGGCGTAGGGGTTTTTGAGATCGAAGATGGCTCTGGCCGGTGGGAGGTGGGCGGCTATTTCCTTGATGCCCCTGATGAAATCGGATTGGCGCTTTTGGCGGCATCGCATGGCGCGCGGGAATTTGTCGTTTCAGAATTGCCCGAAACTGATTGGGTCGCGCAGGTGCGCCGTGAATTGCACCCTGTGCGCGCGGGGCGGTTTTATCTTTACGGCAGCCATGATGCCGATACAGTTCCAAACGATGCCGTGCCCTTGCTGATTGAGGCCGCAATGGCCTTTGGCACAGGGCATCACGGCACCACCTCTGGATGTTTGATTGCCTTTGATCGCCTGCTCACTGAGGGCCATGTTTTCAAAAATGTGGTTGATATTGGTTGTGGCACGGCGGTCTTGGCCTTGGCTGCCGCCCGGGTCTTTCCGCAGACTGTTCTGGCCTCGGATATTGATGAGATCGCGGTTGATGTCGCCCGTGTAAACGCCCAAGCAAATGACCTCGCAGATCGGATCGAGGCTGTGCAAGCCGCAGGGTTTGATCATCCCACCCTTGCAGCCCGTGCGCCCTTTGATTTGATCTTTGCCAATATCCTAAAGGGGCCACTGATCGAACTGGCCCCCGATATGGCGCGTCATGCCGCGCAGGGCGGCTATGTGATCTTGTCGGGCCTTTTGTTGGAGCAGGCTGAGGACGTCACTGCCGCCTATCTGGCGGCAGGGTTCGAGCGGGTTTATGCGTCCGAGCATGGGGAGTGGGCGGCGCTGACACTGCGTTATCTGGGGTGATTGGCACGCCCCGCTTGTTGAATGTTCTTGTTTCGTGCTATTGATGGGCTAAGCTGACGCAAAGAACCACAAAGGGCGAGCAGGCCATGCGTATCATCGGTATTGACCCAGGGCTTCGCTATCTTGGGTGGGGCGTAATCGAGGCGGATGGCCCGCGCCTACGCCATATATCAAATGGCGTTGTCGAAGGGGTGGGCGATGATCTCGCCCCGCGTCTTTTGGCGCTATATGATGGATTAATCGCCGTCCTTGCCGAATTTGCACCAGATTGTGCGGCGGTCGAACAGACCTTCGTCAATCGTGATGGGGCGGCCACGTTGAAATTGGGGCAGGCGCGTGGTGTTGCGATGTTGGCCCCTGCCAAGGCAGGCTTGCCTGTGGCTGAATATGCGCCAAACACAGTAAAGAAAACCGTGGTTGGGGTGGGGCACGCGCATAAAGATCAGATTGGACATATGGTGCGCCTGCAATTGCCCGGATGCGCGCCAAAATCCCCTGATGCTGCTGACGCTTTGGCGATTGCGATATGTCATGCCCATCATGCGCAATCGCAAAGGCGGATCATGAATGCAGTGGGGGCAAGCCTGTGATCGGGAAATTGACAGGTCGCGTGGATTACCGCGCCAGTGACCATGTGCTTTTGGATGTCGGCGGCGTGGGCTATGTGGTTCATTGCTCAGAACGCACTCTTGCGAACCTGCCGAATGCGGGGCAAGTGGCAAGCCTTTACACCGAACTTCTGGTGCGCGAAGACCTTTTGCAGCTTTTTGGGTTTTTAACCCCCTATGATCGTGAGTGGCATCGTTTGCTGGTGTCTGTTCAGGGCGTGGGGGCCAAAGCTGCGATGGCAATCTCAGGCGCGCTTGGCACAGAGGCCTTGGCCCGCGCCATTGCGATTGGGGATTGGGGCGCGGTCAAAGCGGCCCCTGGTGTGGGCCCGAAATTGGCGCAGCGCGTGGTCAATGAACTAAAGGATAAAGGCCCCGCTTTGATGGCGATGGGCGGTAGTCTGGCCCATGATTTGACGCAGAATGCCCCTGCGCCCGTGGTGGACGGCCCGCAGGGGCCTGTATCCACCCCTGCGGAACCGCCGCCGCCTGCAACCGCGCAGGCCGATGCGCAAAGTCAGGCTGAGGCAATTTCAGCCCTGACCAATTTGGGCTATGGCCCTTCTGACGCGGCAAGTGCGGTTGCGCGCGCGGCAGATGAGGCCGACACGACCCCTGCGCTGATCCGCGCGGCACTGCGCCTTTTGGCCCCGAAGGAGTGATATGAGCACGCCTGATCCAACATTGCGCCCCGATCCGCACCCGCAGGATGATCTGCGCGAAGATCGCGCTTTGCGTCCTGAACTTCTGACCGAGTTTATTGGTCAGGCCGAAGCGCGGGCAAATTTGCGGGTGTTTATCGAAAGTGCCCGCAAGCGCGGTGAGGCGATGGATCATGTGCTGTTTCATGGCCCCCCCGGCTTGGGCAAGACCACCTTGGCGCAAATTATGGCGCGCGAATTGGGGGTGAATTTTCGCATGACCTCTGGCCCCGTTTTGGCAAAAGCGGGGGATTTGGCCGCGATCCTCACCAATCTTGAGCCGCGTGATGTTTTGTTTATTGACGAAATTCACCGCCTGAACCCCGCAGTCGAAGAGGTGCTCTATCCCGCGATGGAGGATTTTGCACTGGATCTGGTCATAGGTGAGGGGCCTGCCGCGCGATCTGTGCGCATCGAATTGCAGCCCTTTACCTTGATCGGGGCCACTACCCGCTTGGGGCTGTTGACCACACCCTTGCGGGATCGGTTCGGCATTCCCACGCGTCTGGTTTATTATGACACGCCCGAGTTGGAGCAGATTGTGACCCGTGGTGCGCGCCTGATGGGCGCCCCTGCGGATGAGGAAGGCGCGCGCGAGATCGCCAAGCGTGCGCGCGGCACCCCGCGCATTGCAGGCCGCTTATTGCGCCGCGTGGTCGATTTCGCCGTGGTCGAGGGGGATGGCCGCGTAACGGCGGCGATTGCAGATCGCGCTCTGACACGGCTTGGGGTCGATAAGCTTGGGCTTGACGGGGCAGATCGGCGGTATTTGCGCCTAATTGCGGAGTCTTATGGCGGCGGCCCTGTTGGGATTGAAACGCTTGCAGCCGCCCTTTCCGAAAGCCGCGATGCGCTCGAAGAGGTGGTTGAACCCTATCTCTTGCAGCAAGGTCTGATCGCGCGCAGCCCGCGGGGGCGGATGCTGACGCAATCGGCCTTTGCGCATCTAGGGCTGCCCGTTCCTACCCCGCCTGCGCAAACGGGGCTTTTTGAATGATCAGCCAAATTTCTCGGCCCATGTGGGCAGGGGATCATGCGCGGCAGGGGTGGCTTCAAAGACCGCGCGGGCAATCGCGCGGCTCAGACACAGGGCAGCTGCATTTCCCAAATGTAGCGTGTCCATCAGCGGATCACGCAGCGGCTGCGCGCCCGTTGCAGCTGCAAAGACCAAATCCCCATCCATCGGCGTATGCGCGGGGTAAATCGCGCGCGCCATGCCATCATGCGCGGCGGTGGCCATGCGGGTGGCTTGCGCTTGGGTTAATGCAGCATCTGTCGCCACAATCGCGATGGTGGTTGCCCCGTCCCGATGCCCTTTGACCAAGGGGCGTGCGGATGGATCGAACGCCCCTGTCCCAAGCGCCCCTGTTCCAAGCGCCCCTGTCCCAAGCCCGCCAAATTCTGCACCCAATTCAAATGGGGCTGCCCAGAATTGAGGGCCATCGCCCATAGTCACGCGGCCCAATGCGTTGACAGCGACCAGAGCGCCCACCGTGATCCCGTCAAAGGTGACCGAGGCTGAGCCAAGCCCACCCTTGAGGTCAGCGGTCAGCGCCCCTGTTCCTGCGCCCACTGTCCCAAGGACAAAATCAGGGGATGCTGCCTCAAACGCCGCACGTCCCAAGGCAGGATAGGGGTTCTGACCCCATGCTTTGTCACCGCCATTGATCAGATCGAAGAGAATTGCGGCGGGCACGATTGGCACAAGCTGATCGCCAACGGCGAAGCCGCGCCCCGCGGCCCGCAAGCCATCCATCACACCTGAGGCCGCATCAAGGCCAAAGGCAGACCCGCCCGCGAGAACCAGTGCATCCACCTCCTGCACCAATCGCTCAGGCGATAAGAGCGCCGTTTCTCGCGTGCCAGGCGCACCGCCCATGATATGCACCCCTGCCACAAAGGGGCGCTCGGCTGTCAGAACAGTGACCCCTGTTTTGATCACGTCATCCTGAGCGTGGCCGACATATAGGCCCGCGACATCGGTGATTAAGTTTTTCGCGCCTTTCTCAAACATCGCCATCCCCTTAGATGCAGCGCCCGCCATCAACCTCCAAGGCGGCACCTGTGATCATTGAGGCTTCATCCGAGCACAGGAAGCAGGCAGCATTGCCCATATCCTCGGGCGTGGAAAACCGGCCCAAGGGGATGGTTGATAGAAATTTTTCCCGCATTTCGGGCGTGTCCTCGCCCATAAAACTGGACAACAGCGGGGTTTCCCCCGCCACAGGGCATAGCGCGTTGACGCGGATACCTTGCGGGGCGAGTTCTACCGCCATCGCCTTGGTTGCGGTGATCATCCAGCCCTTGGAGGCATTATACCAATTCAGCTTGGGGCGTGGGCTGAGGCCCGCAGTTGAAGCAATATTGAGGATGGCGCCCGCTTTTGCAGTTTTCATATGCGGAACGATTTCACGGGCCATCAGATAAACAGATTTCGCATTCACCGCGAGGACGCGGTCGAACATCTCCTCGGTAACATCTTCCATCATCTGCGGCAGATGGGTGATGCCCGCATTGTTCACAACAATATCAATACGCCCCCACGCGGAAAGCGCAGATTGGGCGAGGGCGGCCACGCTCTCGCCCTTGGCGACATCGGTTTCATGGGCAAGGCTGCCCGTGGCCTGGGCCATGTCATGGGCTGCCGCGCCATTGAGATCGGCAATCATCACCTCGGCCCCTTCGGCGCGGAATTTGCGCACGATCCCTGCGCCAAATCCCGATGCGCCGCCTGTTACAATTGCGGTTTTTCCTGCAAGCCTCATGAAACTGTCCCTTTCTTTGGGGCCGCGTCCAAGCGGGGCGCGGTGTTGAGTAAGTTTTGTGTATAAGGATGTCTGGGGCCAGATAGAATTTGGGGCGCTGGCCCCTGTTCGACAATCACCCCATTTTCCATCACCGCAATAGTGTCGGCCATATGGGCCACAACCGTGAGATCGTGGGTGATGAAAATATACGAAAGCTGCAATTCCTGTTGCAGTGATTTTAGCAAATCCAAAACCCGTGCGCGCACGGAGACATCAAGGGCAGAAACAGCCTCATCAAGCACCACGATATCGGGTCGCGTGATCAGCGCGCGGGCAATGGCAATGCGTTGTCTTTGCCCGCCTGAGAATTGATGCGGGTATTTTTGCGCATCCTGAGGCGAAAGCCCGACCTGCTCAAGTGCAGTCGCAACGCGAGATGTGACCTCATTAGATGGGACATTTTGCAGATCAAGCGGTTCCGCGATCACGCGCCCCACCCGCCAACGGGGGTCAAAGCTGCCATAGGGGTCTTGAAACACAATTGACAGACGTCGCCGATTTTCAAGCGGCATGTTCGGATGCACCTCTGTGCCGTCTAAGACAATCCTCCCTGATTGCGCGGCCTCTAGCCCCAAAATGGCACGGGCGAGCGTGGATTTTCCGCATCCAGAGCCCCCTACGATCCCCAAACATTCCCCTCGCCTAAGGGTAAGATTTGCATCACGCACCGCAACGAAGGGTTCAGATTTGCGCAAGCCTAGGCGTTTGGGCGGATAGATGCGACTGACGCCTTCCACGGATAAGAGTGTCTCGCCTGTCAGGGGTTCGGTCTCTTTTGGGGCGGGGCGGGCGGCGGATAAGAGCGCCTTGGTGTAAGGGTCGCGCGGGCGGGACAAAAGCCGCTTTGTCTCGCCTTTTTCAATGATGCGGCCTTGGTTCATCACCGCCACCTCATCAGCCATCGAGGCCACAACGGCCAGATCATGCGTGATCAGCAAAAGCGCCATGCCATCCTCGGCAACGAGGGTTTTCAAAAGTGCTAAAATCCCCTGTTGTGTGGTGACATCAAGCGCGGTTGTCGCCTCGTCCGCGATTAAAACATCGGGCGCTGCCGCGATCGCAGCGGCAATGGCCACGCGCTGCCTTTGTCCGCCAGACAGCTCATGCGGATAACGATCAAGCGCGATCTGCGCCAAGCCAACCCGATCTAAAACGGTGCGCGCCTGCGCCATTGCGGCCCGCCGATTGGGGGTGATGCGATGCACCATAAGGGTTTCGGCGACCTGTGCGCCGATTTGCATAACGGGGTTCAGCGCGGTCATGGGTTCTTGGAAAATCATCCCAATCCTTCGACCGCGCAACTGGCACATTTTTTGATCTGACAGGCCCAAGAGACTGTCAGTGCCATTGAGCAGAACCGAACCCTGCGCGCAGCATCCTTGGGGCAATAGGCCCATAATCGCCAGCGCCGTCATCGATTTACCTGATCCAGATTCCCCAACCAACGCCGTGATCCGATGCGCGGCGAGCGTCAGGGAAAGATCAGAAACCAATGCACCCTCGTCATGGGTGATTGTCAGGTTCTTCAGTTCAAGGCGGGGCGAAGCGGTCATTTCAGGGCGCGCTCCAGTCTTGGGTCAAGGTGATCGCGCAGCCCATCCCCCGCCAAGTTCAAGCCAAGAACCAAGGCCATGATGCAGGCCCCGGGAAGAATGGCCAGCATCGGATGGGTGTAGATCATGGTTTGCGCCTCGGCCAACATGCGGCCCCAACTGGGGGTTGGCGGTTGCGCCCCAAGCCCAACATAGGAGAGCGCTGCCTCAGCCAGAATCCCAAGGCTGAATTGGATCGTGGCCTGCACGATGATCAGGTTCAGAATATTGGGCAAGATATGTTCAAGGCTGATCCTAAACTTGGATTTTCCCGCCACACGCGCGGCAAGGATGTAATCCAATGTCCAAAGTGGCAGCGCCCCTGCACGGGTCACGCGGGCAAAGACGGGGATATTGAAAATGCCAATTGCAAGGATCGCGTTAAACGCTGAGGGGCCGTAGGTTGCAGTGATCAGAATGGCGATCACCAACGCGGGAAAGGCAAAGATCAGATCATTGCCCCGCATAATCAGTTCATCGCCAAAGCGCCCATGCTGTGCGGCTGCCAGCAGACCCAAAGGCACGCCAATGCCTGCCCCAATGCCAATGGCCGCCACCGCCACCGCAATAGAGGTTTGCGCGCCCACCATCAGCAAAGATAGGACATCGCGCCCGAATTGATCCGTGCCAAGCAGATAGGTGGCGCTTGGCCCTTGCAGGCGATTGGCAATCGCAAGGCTTGTGACCTCATGGGGCACCCAGAGGAGGCTAAGGGAGGCGAGAGCAAGGAAAAACAGGCTGATCGCACCGCCAATGATCAAGGATCGCTGCACCTTCATCTGCGCAGCCTAGGATCAAGGGCGGCATAGGCCAGATCAACCAAAAAGGTTACAAGGATCACGGCGAACACAAGCAGCATAGTGACCGACTCGACCACGATCAAATCGCGTTGGGTGATGCCCTGAAAGATCAGGCGACCAAGCCCAGGAAGAAAGAAAACATTTTCGATGATAATGGCGCCCGCAAGAAGAAACGAGAATTGAAGGCCTAAGATCGTCATCACGGGAATGCCTGCATTGCGCAAGGCATGACGCCATAGGGTTTGCCTGCGGCTTAGGCCCTTGGCGCGGGCGGTGCGGATATAGTCTTGCTCTAATGTCTCTAAGAGGGCCGAACGCAAAACCCGCGCCAAAATGGCCGCCTGCGGCAGGGCCAAGGCGAAGGCGGGCAGCGTGAGCGAGGCGAGCCCCGCCCCAAAGCTGTCCCATCCCGCAAATCCACCCGCCGACACCCATTGTAATTGTATCGCGAACAGCAGCACCAACAGCATTGCAAACCAGAAATTGGGGATCGCAATGCCGATTTGCGCAGCCGCCATCACCCCAAGATCGGGCCATGCGCCGCGCTTGGCCGCGGCCAGCACCCCCACAGGGATCGCGAGGGCAGTTGACAGGATCAGCGCGTAAATGGCCAAGGGCAGTGAAACGGCAAGCCTATCTTGGATCAAATCGGCTACGGGCACGCGATAGGTGTAGGATAGGCCAAAATCTCCCTGCACCATGCCCCCGACCCATGCCAGATATCGGGGCAGAAGCCCCCCATCGAGGCCCAGTTCCGCCCGAAGGTTTGCAACCGCCTCGTCTGTGGCATTTAGGCCAAGCATGAAACTGGCAGGATCACCGGGGATCACCTCAATGAGGCAAAAGATAACCACGCTTGCCACGGCAAGGCTAAGGATCATCGCAAGCGCCCGATTGAGAAAATAGCTCAACATGGCAAAACCTTAGCCCGAAGGCGTGCTAGGCCGCTAGAGGGGACTTGCGCGACTCAAGGCTTTCGCGGCAGATAGTGCCACGAGGTTGGGGACGATGGCGTCGTCCTATGGCAGACCTTAACCGCCCTGAACGCCGGGGTCTTCTGTCAAAGGAGGGTCGGCGATGCAGCGACCTGAATTCTTCCGTTTCCACAATGGCGAAAAAGCCATTCTTCCGTTTTCTCAAGCTGAGTATGACGCCCGCCTGATGGGGCTGCGCGCGATTATGGATGCGCAAGGCCTAGATGCGGTTGTGCTGAGTTCGATGCACAATATCGCCTATTACTCGGGTTTTCTCTACTGTGCCTTTGGCCGCCCCTACGCGTTGGTTGTGACCGCATCTGAGGCGGTCGTGATCTCTGCGGGTATTGATGCGGGGCAGCCATGGCGGCGCTGTGCCTGTGATGGGATCACCTATACCGATTGGCAGCGCAACAATTACTGGCGCGCCGTGGCCCATGTGGCGGGGCAGGGCAAGGCAGTTGGTTACGAAGCCGATCATCTGGTCTTGAGCCAATTTGCGCTTCTCACTGAGTTCTTGGCACCAAAATCCACCGCCGATGTTGCGCCTGCTACGATGCGCCAGCGCATGGTGAAATCTGTCGCCGAGCGCGAGTTGATCCGCGCAGGCGCGCAAGTTGCCGATGTGGGCGGTTATGCCATTCGGGACGCCGTGAAGGCGGGGGTGCGTGAGATTGATGTCGCCATGGCAGGGCGCGATGCGATGGAGCTAGAAATCGCCAAACGCTTTCCCGATGCCGAATATCGGGACACTTGGGTATGGTTCCAATCGGGGCTTAACACCGATGGCGCGCATAACCCTGTCACGGGGCGGGTTTTACAGCGCGGCGATATCCTGAGCCTCAATACCTTCCCAATGATCTCGGGCTATTACACCGCGCTTGAGCGCACGATGTTTGTGGGCGAAGTGGATGCGGCAAGCCTTGGTTATTGGCAGGCGAATATCGAGGCGCATGAATTGGGTATGAGCCTGATGAAGCCGGGTGTCAGCTGTGCTGAGATCACCCATGCGATCAATGATTTCTTCGCGGAACGCGATTTGCTGCAATATCGCAGTTTTGGCTATGGCCATTCCTTTGGGGTGTTAAGCCATTATTACGGCCGCGAAGCAGGTCTTGAGCTTCGTGAGGATATCGACACTGTTCTCGAAGAAGGCATGGTGATTTCCATGGAACCGATGCTGACAATCCCCGAGGGGATGGCAGGCGCGGGCGGCTATCGCGAACATGATATTTTGATCATCACCAAGGATGGGGCCGAGGACATTACGGGCTATCCATACGGCCCTGCCGAAAACGTGGTGGGGTAATCTATCGGAAGGGGCGGTCAGGTGGCCGCCTCATTCCGTTGAAGTTTCTGCTTCAACCTTGCCCCCTGCATGGCATAAGCTGACATCAGGCTTGCGGAACGCACGGGTGATCTATGGCACGCAAAGGCATCATTTTGGCGGGTGGCACGGGAACGCGGCTTTATCCGATTACCATGGCCCTCTCGAAACAGCTTTTGCCGATTTATGATAAGCCTATGATCTATTACCCGCTTTCGGTGCTGATGTTGGCCGATATCCGCGAGATTGCGATCATCACCACCCCGCAGGATCAAGCCCAGTTCAAAAGCGCCCTTGGCGATGGCAGCCAATGGGGCATTCGGTTGGACTGGATTGAACAACCCTCGCCCGATGGTCTGGCCCAAGCCTATCTTTTGGCGGAGGATTTCTTGGCAGGGGCACCTTCGGCGATGATTTTGGGTGATAACCTGTTCTTCGGTCACGGATTGCCTGAATTGATGAAAGAGGCCGATCATAACAAAGCAGGTGGCACTGTCTTTGGCTATCATGTGTCAGACCCGCAGCGATATGGCGTGGTCGGGTTTGATGCTGAGGGCCGCGTGCGCGAAATCATCGAAAAGCCAGAAGTGCCGCCTTCAAATTATGCGGTGACAGGCCTCTATTTTCTGGATGGCACGGCACCTGCGCGCGCCAAATCGGTGACCCCATCGGCGCGGGGTGAGTTGGAGATCACCTCGCTTTTGCAAAGTTATCTTGACGATGGGCAATTGGATGTTTGCCAAATGGGGCGCGGGTATGCGTGGCTTGACACAGGCACTCATGCCAGTCTGCTCGAGGCTTCGGAATTCGTCTATACATTGCAAAAACGCCAAGGTTTGCAGACGGGCAGCCCCGATGAGATCGCCTATCACAAAGGCTGGATTTCGGCGGCAGATCTTGTCGCGCGCGCCCAGTTGTTTGGCAAGAATGAATATGGGCAATATTTGCAGGCACTCATCAAAGGGGGTTGACCTTCCAGTAACTGGAACCCTTATCTGAACGGGGAAATGCCCCAACTGAATGATAAGTGACCCTTTAGAATGCTAGACCACCAAGCGCAGCGCGTGATCCCTTTGACTGTTGAGAACCTCTCTTGTGGGGGCTGTGCTGCGCGGGCGGAAAAGGCGCTTGCGGCCTTGCCGCATGTTCGTTCTGCTCAGGTCAATTTGACCACCAAAACCGCCCAAGTGACAGCCACGCCAGAGTTTGATCTGTCGGCGATGGATGCAGCGATGCGCAAGGCGGGGTATCCCGTTGCGCTTGACCCTGCGCAGACCAATCACTGGCGTTTTGCCGTGGAAAATCTCAGTTGCGGGGGCTGCGCCTCCCGCGCTGAAAAAGCCTTGAATGCCTATCCCGCCGTGATCAAAGCCGAAGTCAATCTGGCCATGAAAGAGGCCTATGTCACCGCGGCCCCCGATTTGGCCCTTTCCGATTTGACCGATATGATGCGTCAAGCAGGTTATCCAATCCTGCCTGAGACACCGGCGGCAGAGGTGCAGTCCGAGAGCAGCGCAGAGGATGAAGGGCACCTGCTAAAGCGACAGTTGATCTTGGCGGCGCTCCTGACCCTGCCTGTTTTTATCATGGAGATGGGCGGGCATCTTTTTCCCGCGTTTCATCACTGGCAGGTCGCGACCTTTGGAGAATTTACAACCCGTCTGGTGCAATTTGCCCTGACCACCTTGGTCTTATTTGGCCCCGGTGCTGTGTTTTTCCGCCTAGGGGTGCCTGCATTGCAGCGCGGCGCGCCAGAGATGAATTCCTTGGTTGCGATGGGGGCCACGGCGGCGTGGGCCTTTTCCACCGTGGTCACATTCGCACCAGACTTAATCCCAGAAGCCAGCCGTTTCATCTATTTCGAGGCCGCTGCGGTCATCGTCACCTTGATCCTCTTGGGACGTTTTTTGGAATTTCGCGCGCGCGGTCAGGCGGGCGCAGCTATTCGCAGCCTCATGGAACTGCGCCCTGACACCGCCACCCTCTTGCAAGATGGGGCCGAGCGGCAGGTGGCAGCGTCTGAACTGCGGATCGGGGATCTGATCCGCGTCAAACCAGGTGAGAAAATTGCCACCGATGGCATCGTGACCGAGGGCGAGGCCTTGGTTGAAGAAAGCATGATCACAGGCGAGCCTGTTCCAGTGACGAAATCTGTGGGTGATAGTGTTGTGGGCGGCACGATGAACCGCGCGGGCAGCGCCATTTACCGCGTGACTGCGACAGGTGGGCAAACGGTTCTCGCGCAAATCGTGGATATGGTCACAAAGGCGCAGATGACGCGCCTGCCCATTCAATCTTTGATCAATCGCGTTGCGGCGGTGTTTGTGCCTGTCGTGATCGCTGTGGCGTTTGTAACCACGGCGCTTTGGTGGGTCTTTGGCCCATCCCCCGTGCAGGCTATGGTGATTGGCGTGTCTGTTCTCATTATTGCCTGCCCCTGCGCAATGGGTCTGGCGACACCTGTTTCTGTTATGGCAGGAACGGGGCGCGCTGCGGAATTGGGGGTGCATTTCCGCGAGGGACGCGCACTGCAAGATTTGCGGCAAGCCGACATTGTGGCCTTTGACAAAACAGGCACCCTCAGCACGGGCGCGCCTGCGCTTTTGGCGTGTTACAACGCGCAGAACGAAGATCGCCTGATTGCCTTGGCTGCAAGTGTTGAGCGTGGATCAGAACATCCCTTCGCCCAAGCAATTGTGGCCGAGGCCGAGGCACGTGGGCTGACCATCGCGGCGATGCAAGGGTTCCAGAACAGCATCGGTGGTGGCGTCCGCGCGACTGTCGGGGGCGCGGAGATCGCCCTAGGCACAGAGGCCTATTTGGCAGAGTTGGGTGTTAGTGTCCCAGACATTCCCCCTCAGGGCGCAAGCCTGATCCACTTGGCACAGGATGGTGCCTATGCCGGCAGTCTGGCCTTTCGTGACCCTGCTAAGAAAGATGCCCGAGACACGATTGACGCGTTGAAAAACATGGGTCTGAAGATCGCGCTTCTTTCAGGCGATGCGGCGCCTGCGGTTGATGCGCTTGCCGCAGAATTGGACATCACAGAAGCCCATGCTCGCCTCAAGCCCGAAGATAAATTGGCACTTGTGGCGGCGTGGCAAAAGGCGGGGCAGCGCGTTGTTTTTGTCGGTGATGGGATCAATGACGCCCCTGTTTTGGCGCAGGCAGATGTGGGCATCGCGCTTGGCAGTGGCACCGATATCGCGATGCAGGCGGCAGATGTGGTTCTGGTGTCTGGCGCGCCATGGGGTGTTGTGGATGCCATGACCCTGTCGCGGGCCACTTTGCGTAATATTTGGCAGAATCTGTTTTGGGCTTTTGGCTATAATGTGGCGTTAATCCCTGTCGCAGCAGGGGCATTGGCCCTGATCGGAGGGCCGCTTTTGAACCCGATGTTGGCGGCGGGCGCGATGGCGGCAAGCTCGGTCTTTGTGGTGATGAATGCGCTACGCCTGCGTCATGTGGGGGGGCATTGATGAATATATCGCAAACGGCCATGGCCACGGGGCTGCCCGCCAAAACCATCCGCTATTACGAGGAAATTGGTTTGATTGCGCCTGCGCGCGGTGAAAACGGATACCGCAGTTTTTCGCAACAAGATGTGCATAAGCTGGGCTTTCTTGGGCGCGCTCGTGAATTGGGGTTTTCCATCGAGGAATGCCGCGCGCTTTTGGCCCTTTACGAGGATCGCGGGCGCGCAAGCGCCGATGTGAAAGAGATCGCGCAACAACATTTGCAGGATATTGATGCGAAAATGGCCAAATTGGCCGCGATGCGGGCGACCTTGGCCGATCTTGTGTCGCGCTGTTCGGGGGATCACCGCCCCGATTGTCCAATCTTGGAGGATCTCGCGATTGAGCCAAGCGGGCGGGTGGATTGAAAAACTGCGCAGGCGCTTCGATTTTGAGGTTGACGCTTGCCCCCGCTTGTCCTACTTCCGCGATGCTTCTGGCGGAGTAGCTCAGTTGGTTAGAGCAGCGGAATCATAATCCGCGTGTCGGGGGTTCAAGTCCCTCCTCCGCTACCAAGCCCTTCCTTGCACATTCAGCACTGTGATTGACGCAGCAGCGGCGCTCGTGCGCCGCCGCGTTCATCTTAGCACAATTCCGCCAAACGCGCGAAGGCGGTTTTAATCTTGGCTTCTTCTTCCTCACGGGCCGCAAGGTTTTCGCGGGCCTCCGCGACCACATCTTCGGGGGCGCTTGCCACGAATTTGGGGTTGTTCACGCGGCCCTTCAGCCCGCCGATTTCCTTGGCCAACTTATCCAGCAGCTTTTGCAAGCGCGCCTTTTCCTCGGCCACATCAATCAGATCAGCCACGGGCAGGCCGAACGTGCCGCCCTCAACCGCAACTGTGACCGCGCCTTTGGGCATGGTCTGGGTATGGGTCAGCTCCGAGATGCGGGCAAGCCGTTCGATCATCGCTGCGTTATTGTCCCACGCGGCCTGACCGCGCGCATCGAGATCAAGCTGCAGCAATTGCACCTTAAGCCCCACAGGGACATGCATTTGCGCGCGCACGGAGCGGATTTCTTCGATCAGCGAAATCACCCAAGTCATCTCGCGCGCAGCCTCGGCATCGACCAGTTCCGCGCCATAGTCGGGCCAATCTGTATGCACCAGCATCTTGGGGCGATCTGCAATCTCGCCCCACAGCTCTTCGGTGATGAAGGGCATTGTGGGGTGCAAAAGGATAAGACATTGGTCGATCACCCATGCCATGGTTGCGCGGGTTTCGGCGATGACAGCCGCGTCATCAGAGGCAAAAAGCGGCTTGGCGAATTCCACATACCAATCGCATACTTTGCCCCAGACAAAGGCATAAAGCCCGTTTGCCGCATCGTTGAACCGATATTGCGACAGCGCCTCGTCATGGGCCAAACGCGCCTGCGCGGTTTCGCCGATGATCCATTTGTTTACAGTTTGACTGACCGATTTTGGATCAAACCCTGCAACAGGTTTGCAATCGTTCATTTCCGCAAACCGTGCGGCGTTCCACAGTTTCGTGCCGAAATTGCGATAGCCTGCGATGCGGTCTTTCGACAGTTTCAAATCGCGCCCCATCGCGGCCATGGAGGTCAGCGTAAAACGCAGCGCATCCGCGCCAAACTCGTCAATCAATTCGAGGGGATCAAGCACGTTGCCGATGGATTTCGACATCTTGCGCCCCTTTTCATCGCGCACCAGCGCGTGGACGTAAACGTCACGGAAGGGGATATCATCGACCACGGCCAATTGCATCATCATCATCCGCGCAACCCAGAAGAAGATGATGTCAAAGCCCGACACAAGCGTTGAGGTCGGGAAATAGCGTTCCAATTCTGGTGTCTTTTCAGGCCAGCCAAGCGTGCCAATGGGCCAAAGGCCAGAAGAGAACCAAGTGTCGAGAACATCGGGGTCGCGGGTCAGGGATTTGCCGCCTGCCATCGCCTGCGCTTCTGCCTCTGTTGGGGCGCAATACATTCCGCCTTCGTCATCATACCACACAGGGATCTGATGCCCCCACCAGAGTTGCCGCGAGATCGTCCATGGCTCAATATTCTCAAGCCAGTGGAAATAAACCTTGCGGTGTTGTTCGGGCATGATCCGCGTGCGGCCCGTGCGAACGGCCTCCAGCGCGGGTTCCACGATCTTGGCGGTATCGACAAACCATTGGTCGGTCAGCATCGGCTCGATCACGACCTTTGAGCGATCCCCGAAGGGCTGCGTGATGGTCTTTTCTTCGACCAAAGGCACCAGCGCATCCGCGCCTTCCGCATCCGCTTTCAGGGCGACTTTGCCAAGGCGGGGATCATCGGCGCGTGTCATCACAGCCAGACCTTCGGCGGTGATCTCGGCCACAACCGCATCACGGGCGGCGTAACGCTCCATCCCGCGCAGATGGTCGGGAACAAGGTTCAGCGCGTCCACTTCGGCCTCGGAGAGCGTGCGCGCGCCATTGGCCACTTCCTGCGCAATCTTCGCCGCCTCGGCATAGGCTGCGCCATCGGCGCGCAGATGCGCGCGCGTGTCCATCAGGCGATAGCAGGGGATATTGCCCCGCTTGGCCACGGCGTAATCGTTGAAATCATGCGCACCCGTGATTTTAACCGCGCCCGAGCCGAAAGTCGGGTCAGGATATTCATCGGTGATGATCGGGATCAGGCGGCGATGTTCCTTTGGCCCGACAGGAATTTCGCAGAGCATCCCCACGATGGGCTTGTAGCGTTCGTCATCGGGATGCACCGCCACCGCGCCATCGCCCAGCATGGTTTCAGGCCGTGTGGTGGCAATCGAGATATAATCGCGCGTCTCGCGCAAGGTGACGTTTCCGTCCTCATCCTTCTCGACATATTCATAGGTGGCCCCATCCGCGAGCGGATATTTGAAGTGCCACATATGGCCTGTCTGGTCGATGTTCTCGACCTCTAGATCGGAAATCGCGGTCTCAAAATGGGGATCCCAATTCACCAACCGCTTGCCGCGATAGATGTAGCCTTTGTTATACATATCGACAAAGACCTTGATCACCGCATCATGGAAATTGCCCTCTTCGCCTGCGGGCGCATTGGGTGCACCCGACATGGTGAAGGCCTCGCGCGACCAGTCGCAGGAGGCGCCAAGGCGTTTGAGCTGTTCGATGATCGTGCCGCCAGATTTCTTTTTCCACGCCCAAACATGGGAGAGGAATTCCTCGCGGCTCATATCGCGGCGTGCTTTGCCCTCCTTGGCCAATTCGCGCTCGACTACCATCTGCGTGGCGATGCCTGCGTGATCGGTGCCAGGCTGCCACAGCGTGTCAAAGCCGCGCATCCGATGCCACCGCACAAGCACATCTTGCAGCGTGTTGTTGAACGCATGGCCCACATGCAGCACGCCCGTCACATTGGGGGGCGGGATCATGATGCTAAACGCCTCGGAACCTGCTTTGGCATTGGCCCCTGCCTTAAAGCATTCCCCTGCTTCCCATTTCGCGGAAATCCGCGCTTCGGCTGATTTTGCGTCGAATGTCTTTTCCATTTGATCTGCCTTCGGGCTGCATCTGCGTGTGGGTTCTCAGTGCCTCCCTTACCCAATGGGGCGGGTGAGGCCAAGGGGCAAGGGGGCGCTTCTCCACGGGAAATCGTGAGAAAGCGGCGGGCGAGACTGGACAGATCGATCTGGCCCGCTACTGTGCGACATAAGCGAAGGCGCGTTTCGCAGGTCAGCGCCATGCCAGTAGGAGGGATCATGAAAAAGTTTGGATCAAGCCAATCGGTAAAACGCCTTGAAGATGCTCGTCTTTTGACGGGGCAGGGGCGCTATATTGATGATATTGCGCCAAAGGATGCCTTGGTGGGGTTCGTGCTGCGCAGCCCTGTTGCACATGGCACTATCACCACCCTTGATCTTGATGCCGCGCGCGCCGCGGATGGGGTGCATATGATCATCACGGGCGCTGATATCGAGGCGGCGGGGTATCCGAATGCGATGCGCTATGTCACCGTGAAAAACGGCGATGGCAGCGATGCGGCTGCCCCGCGCCGCCCCGTCCTGACCACCTCGCGGGTGCGGTTCGTGGGCGAGGCCGTGGCCTTTATCGTGGCAGATAGCCTTGCGCAGGCGCGAGATGCGGCTGAACTGATCGAATTGGATATTGATGACCTGCCCGTGAAATTAGATCTTTCTGCAGGCGGCGCGGCGCTGCATGACGAGGCGCCCGATAACGTGGCCTATAATTGGGAACATGGCGACGAGGCGGCTGTCAAAACTGCGATGGCACAGGCCAAACATCGTGTCAGTCTGCGCATCGAAGACAACCGCATTATCGTCAATTCAATCGAGCCACGTGGGTGCTTCGCGGAACCGCAGGGTGAGCGTATCCATCTGGGCGTAAATGGTCAGGGGGTCTGGGGCACCAAAGGTGATCTATCCAAATTCTTTGGCATTGATCCTTCGCACGTCCGTGTGACCACGCCCGATGTAGGCGGTGGGTTCGGGATGAAGACCATGGGCTATCCCGAATATTTCTTAACCGCGATGGCCGCCCGCCATCTGGGCCGCCCTGTGCGGTGGATGTCCGATCGCACCGAGGCCATGTTGGCCGATAACGCCGGCCGCGATTTGGTCACAGTAAGTGAGCTTGGCTTTGACGAGAATTATCGCCTCGTGGCCTATCATTTGGACAGTTGGTCGAACCTTGGGGCCTATGTCTCGCAATATGGGCAGCTGATCCAATCAAACCTATTCGCTCGCGTTTTGACGGGCACCTATGACATTCAAAATGTGTTCTTCCGCAACCGTGCGGTATTTACAAACACCGCGCAGGTCGATGCCTATCGTGGGGCGGGACGCCCTGAGGCGATTTTCTGCCTTGAGCGCAGCATGGATCACGCTGCCCGCGTCTTGGGGGTGGATCCCGCCGAACTACGCCGGCGCAATTTCATTCGCCCCGATCAGATGCCCTATCGCACCGCAACGGGGGAGTTATACGATGTGGGCGAGTTTGGGGCGCTTTTGGATCGTGCTTTGGAAAAAGCGGATCTGTCAGGCTTTGACGCACGCCGTGCGGCCAGCGCCGCCAAGGGCAAACTGCGCGGCGCGGGGATTTGTTACTATATCGAGTCAATCCTAGGCGACCCCGATGAGCGGGCCAAGATCGAACTCACCGATTCCGGCGCGCGCGTTTATGTCGGAACGCAATCAAACGGGCAGGGCCACGAAACGGTCTATCCGCAGCTTGTCCATGATCAAACGGGCCTTCCACTTGAGGCGATTGAGATCGTGCAGGGTGATAGTGATTTGATCGAAATGGGTGGCGGCACGGGTGGATCGCGCTCGGTCACTGTGCAGGGTATGGCGCTGCGCGCCGCAGGTGATAGCCTCATCGGTGGCTTGCGTGATTTCATGGCGGATCATCTTGATGCGGATGATGTCAATTTCGATGCCGATGAAGGTGTCTTCCGTGCGCCTGGCTCCAATGTGGTGGTTACGCTCCTAGAGGCTGCAGAGGCCGCGCGCGGTGCGGGCCGTGCTGATCTGTGTGTGGTGCAGGAATATGTCAAACTGCCCGGGCGTTCCTATCCCAATGGGTGCCATATTGCTGAGGTCGAGATTGACCCCGAAACGGGTGTGATGGCCGTGGATCGCTACACTGTGGTAGATGATTTCGGAAATATGATGAACCCAATGCTGGCCGAGGGCCAAGTGCATGGTGGCGTTGCGCAGGGGATTGGTCAGGCGGTTTGCGAGCGCGTGGTTTATGACGCAGATGGTCAGCTGTTGACAGCAACTTTCATGGATTACGCGATGCCGCGCGCCGATAATATGCCCTTTATCGGCTTCTCCATCCGTCCTGTTCCTTCAACCGCAAACCCGTTGGGGATGAAGGGCTGTGGCGAGGCAGGCACAGTGGGTGCGCTGGCGGCAGTTTCCAATGCGGTCAATGATGCGCTTGCGGATATGGGCGCCAAGGTTGAGATGCCCTTCACCCCCGCCCGCCTGTGGGAGGCCATCGAAGCCACCCGTGCGATTGCGGCAGAATAGGGTTATGTCCCGCGCGGTTTGGCCCGCAGGGTTGGGTCAGCCGCGCGTGGATCTTCGGGCCAAGGGTGGCGGGGATATTGCGCGCGCATATCCTTGCGCACATCCGCATAAGAGCCTTCCCAAAATTGCGGCAGATCTTGCGTCACCTGAATAGGGCGCTGCGCAGGAGAGAGCAGCGTGAATTTAATGGGCAAGCGATCTGGCCCGATGCGCGGATGCTCGGTCACGCCAAAGACCTCTTGGATGCGCAGTGCAATGGCGGGTTGGGCATCGCCGTAGTCAATCGCGACTTGTCGCCCTAAGGGGGTTGTCCAATGCGCAGGTGCAAGGCGATCAAGCTCGGCCAAGGCCTCATATCCCACCAACAGCTTTAGCCCCTCGCTTGGATCGAACCGCCCCAGATCATCTGCGGTGCGCGCTGTGCCGAGGAAGGGCAAAGCCCAATCTTCAAGCTGTGCCAAAAGCGCCTCATCGCTGACATCGGTCAAGCCTGCGAAGGCAATGCGCGCCCGCAGAAATGTTGCGCCGCGTGTCCACCCTAACGCGTTTAGACCAAGGTCGCGAATACCCGCGCAGAGGGCTTTTGCAACCTCCTCGGGGTTTGGCTTGGGGTCATGCCTCTCGTCTAGGATGAGCGCGCCAAGGCGTTCTTGCAGCTTGGTTTCAACGCGCCGCAGGCGCGGGTTCCAGTCGCAAATCTTCTGCCATGCAATCTGATCGCCATAGATGTCGCGCAACTCGGCTTCGGTCAGGGCAAGCGCGCCCCTGATCCGGGCTTCGCGCGGGTTGCCATCAAGGTCACTGGCAACAATCAAGCGCGCGCCTGCCAATTCATCGCCTGCGTCAAAGATGGCACCTTTTCCACCTGAAAGAATATATCGCGGGGCGTCCCCCTTGCGGCGCATCCCGATGCGGTCGGGATAGGCCAAAGCCAGATATTGCGCGTCACTTAATGCGCGACCTTTGGCGAAGGGTTTGAGGCGCGCCATTTCCTGACGGATACGCGCAAGGGCAGGGGATTTTCCTGCAGGGTCATCCACAAGGCGCAGACGCAGCTTCAGATCACTTTGCGAAGTTTGCCCCTGCAGGGGGTCACGCTCGCCCAAAAGGGCAGCAATTCGGGCGGCGCGCGCATCCCCAGACAACAGCATATGCGCAAGACGCGGGTGCAAGGGCATTACCGCCATCGCGCGCCCGTGAGCCGTGATCCGCCCTTCGGCGTCCAAACCCCCAAGCCCCTGCAACAAGGCCCGCGCCTCGGCCAGGGCGCCCAGAGGGGGCTGTGTGAGAAAAGCCAAGCCATCCGCGCTGCCCCAAAGGGCCAATTCCAATGCCAAGCCTGTCAAATCGGCGGCCTCGATTTCGGCGGGGGGGAAAGCGGGTAGCGCGCCTTCGCTGCCCTTCGTCCAATTTCGATAACAAATGCCTGCCGAGACACGACCCGCGCGGCCACGGCGTTGATCCGCCTCGGCGCGGCTGACGGGTTCGGTTACAAGCCGTGTCATGCCTGAGGCGGGGTCAAACCGCGCGCGCCTTGCGCGGCCACTGTCGATGACCACGGATATATCCGCAATGGTCAGTGAGGTTTCTGCGATGGATGTGGCAAGCACCAATTTTCGCGCACCATCTACCTCGGGGGTAATGGCCGCGCGTTGCGCGGCCAAGGGCATTGCCCCATAAAGTTGATGCAGGCGAATATCGCGGGGTAAATCAAGCAGGGCTGCGGTGCGCGCAATCTCGCCTTGACCCGGCAAAAAGGCCAAGATGCCCCCCTCCGTTTCGTGCAGGGCCTGCAGGATAAGATCGGCCATCGCGCGCTCAAGCCGCGTCTCCTTGGGTAGGGGGGCGGGCAGATGATGGGTCAGCACCTCAAAGGCTTGGCCCGCTGATGTGACAAGGGGCGCGTCATCAAGGAGTGCCGCCACGGGGGCCGCATCCAATGTGGCCGACATGACCAAGATCTTTATATCTGGCCTAAGCGCGCCGCGTAATTCCCAACTCAAGGCAAGACCAAGATCAGCATTGAGCGACCGCTCGTGGAATTCATCAAAGATGATCGCGCCAATGTCAGGCAGGTCAGGCGCGTCTTGGATCATGCGGGTGAGAATGCCTTCGGTCACAACCTCAATCCGCGTGGCAGGGCTTGTTTTGCTGTCGCCGCGCATGCGGTAGCCGATGGTCTGCCCCACCCCCTCGCCCAAGGTTTGCGCCATGCGTTCGGCAGCGGCACGCGCGGCCAAACGGCGGGGTTCAAGCATGAGGATACGACCCTGCACCACCCCCGCCTCCAGTAAGGCAAGGGGCACACGGGTGGTTTTGCCCGCGCCGGGCGGGGCCTGCAAAACGGCGCGGCCTGCGCGTGCAAGGGCGGCGATCAGCTCAGGCAGGATATCATCAATCGGCAGGCGCATGGGGCGGCAAAAGTCTTTCGGGGTGGACGTAGCTTGGCCGAACAGGCAGAAAAGCCCTTGTAAGGTCAAGGAGTAATCAGCCCCGATGACGGCAGAATTGGACATTCTCGATCTCAAGGATCGGATTTTGGCGGGTGAACGCCGTGCGCTTGCCCGTGCCGTGACCTTGGTCGAAAGCAGCCGCGCCGATCATCGTGCGCAGGCGGCCGCACTTTTGGACGCGCTGCGCGGCCATGGGCGTGAGGCGCTGCGCATCGGCCTCTCGGGCACGCCCGGTGTAGGGAAATCTACCTTTATCGAGGCCTTTGGGATGATGCTGACCGATGCAGGGCTGCGCGTGGCGGTTTTGGCGGTTGATCCCAGCTCTGCGCGCTCGGGCGGGTCAATCTTGGGCGATAAGACACGGATGGAGCAGCTCTCGCGCGTGCCCTCGGCCTTTATCCGCCCCTCACCCAGTCAGGCAAGCCTCGGCGGCGTGGCGCGCCGCACCCGCGCGGCGGTGTCGCTGTGCGAGGCGGCGGGGTTTGATGTGGTCTTGATCGAGACAGTGGGCGTGGGCCAATCCGAAACGATGGTGGCCGAGATGTGCGATCTTTTCGTGCTGCTTTTGGCGCCCGCGGGTGGGGATGAATTGCAAGGGGTCAAGCGCGGGATCATGGAAATCGCCGATCTGATCTTGGTGAACAAGGCTGATGGTGATTTGCGCGCCACCGCCACCCGCACAGTGGCCGATTACGCAGGCGCGCTGCGGCTGTTGCGCAAACGCCCGCAAGACCCCGAAGGGTTCCCCAAGGCACTGGCCGTTTCTGCCGTGGAAGGGGCAGGGATTGAGACAGCATGGGCCGAGATGCAGAATTTGGCGCAGTGGCGAAGGGAGGCGGGCATCTGGGAAGAAACCCGCGCCACGCAAGCGGCCCATTGGTTCGAGACAGAATTGCGCGAGGGGCTATTGGCGCGATTGCGCGAGGATCAAACGATCCGCGCCGCCATCGAGACCCGCGCGCGTGATGTGGCAGAGGGCAAAATCAGCCCCGATGCGGCGGCGGCGGAGATTTTGGGAAAAATGGCCCCTTAGGCCGTTTTCCGCATGAGCGCGACTTTGGCGATCAACAAAAGCCAAGGCAGGCCGTGCAGCAGCAGATCAAAGATATCGATGGCCTGCGTCAACCCACCCGCCGCCAGCAATTTCAGCTTTTCCCAGATATGGGGTTCGGGCGTGAAGGGCGCGAGGCCGAGTGTCAGGCACATCACGATCAGGATCGGGAAAGACAGTTGGTCTAGAAGGCGGCGGAGATTGGTCATGGCGGGCATCTAGCGGCTACGGGCGATGGGGGGAAGGGGAAAGGCGGCGCGCGACGGATTGGTTGCGGATTTTACCGCGACCGACACGCGGGGGCGTTAAAGGTGCGACCATCGTCGCGCCCGCCACAGGGTCTAAAGAATTTGGGGACGGTTTGGGCGCAGTTCACTGTCACAACCCAATGCGGGTAAGGAAAATTGCGACAACACTTGCAACTTAAATTTTTTCATAAATAAAATTTGTGTAAATTTAATATATCAGTGTGATACTGTTGTTACTTGATTAAATTCAACTAGGGAAATCATTCAATGATTGAGTTATCAATAAAGCCGATGGGCTATAGCCAACAACAATTCATTACATTTATAATGACCCAGGATACTTTAGAGGTAGTCGGAAAAAGTCAGTCACTCATAATCGATGACACGGATTGGAAACTGACAAAAAATCCAAACAAGCTTTCAAAAAACGAAGCTTTCAAAGTGATCTTTGAAGGATTAAATTGGCCTGAAAATTTACCAGATTGGCTTGAACTAATCTGGAGACGTTGGACAGAAGGCGTTTCCAGCGAACTTGATACACGCGCTAAGCTTTTGAATATTGAACAAGTCTTGACAGAGGTAAGCAAACTAACCCGTTCTTGGGGCTAATAGAAATGCACCCAAAGGGGCGCATTTCTCCTCACTGATCCAAGAAACTCCGCAGCTTTCTGCTCCGCGAGGGGTGCTTCAGCTTCCGCAGGGCTTTCGCCTCGATTTGGCGGATGCGTTCGCGGGTCACGCTGAATTGTTGGCCGACTTCCTCCAACGTGTGATCGGTGTTCATCCCGATGCCGAAGCGCATCCGCAGCACGCGTTCCTCACGCGGCGTGAGCGAGGCCAGAACGCGGGTTGTGGTTTCCTTCAGGTTTTCCTGAATGGCACTGTCCAACGGTAGCACGGCGTTCTTGTCTTCGATGAAATCGCCAAGCTGGCTGTCTTCTTCATCGCCAATCGGGGTTTCCAAGGAAATAGGTTCCTTGGCGATTTTCATGACCTTGCGCACTTTCTCAAGCGGCATTTGCAGCTTTTCGGCCAATTCCTCGGGCGTGGGTTCGCGGCCGATTTCGTGCAACATCTGACGGCCTGTGCGCACCAGTTTGTTGATCGTTTCAATCATATGCACAGGGATACGGATCGTGCGGGCCTGATCCGCAATCGAACGCGTGATCGCCTGCCTGATCCACCATGTCGCATAGGTCGAGAATTTATAGCCGCGGCGATATTCAAATTTATCCACCGCCTTCATCAGGCCGATATTGCCCTCTTGGATCAAATCCAAGAATTGCAGGCCGCGATTGGTGTATTTCTTGGCGATCGAAATCACGAGGCGCAAATTCGCCTCGACCATTTCCTTTTTGGCCTGACGCGCTTCTTTCTCGCCCTTTTGAACTTGGTTCACGATGCGGCGGAATTCGCTGATATCAAGGCCGACATATTGACCAACTTGGGCCATATCGGCGCGCAAGTCTTCGACCTTATCGCGGGAGCGTTCCATCAGGGCTTGCCACCCACGGCCAGGTTTTTCAGCCATGCGATCCACCCATGTGGGGTCAAGTTCATAGCCGCGATAGGCCTCGATGAATTCATGGCGATTGATGCGGGCCTGATCCGCCAGTTTCACCATGGCGCTGTCGATCGACATGATGCGGCGGTTGATGCCGTAAAGCTGGTCAATCAGCGCCTCGATACGGTTGTTGTGCAGGTGCAGTTCATTCACCAATTCCACAATCTCGCCGCGCAGTTTTTGATAGGTGGCCTCATCGCCCGAATCAAAGCTCGAATCTTCATTCAGCGTGGCCGAGATACGCTTGTCCTGCATTTCGGCCAGATAGATGTAATCATTGGCGATACGATCTAGGGTTTCCAAAACGCGTGGCTTAAGCGCGGCCTCCATCGCGGCCAAGCTCATATTGGCTTGATCGTCCTCGTCCTCGTCATCATCGCGGGCGATTGGGTTCCCGTCCGCGTCCAATTCTGGTTCGTCACTCTGGTTTGATGCAGCACTGCCGCTGTCGCGGTTGTCGCCATCCAAACCACCAACCACGGGCGCATCGTCATCTTCTTCACCGATTGAGCGGCCAAATGTGGCGTCTAGGTCAATCACATCGCGCAGAAGAATATCTTCTTCTAGCAATTCGTCCCGCCAGATGGTGATCGCCTGAAAGGTCAGGGGGCTTTCACAAAGCCCTGCGATCATGGTGTTGCGGCCCGCTTCAATGCGCTTGGCAATCGCAATTTCACCTTCACGCGAGAGCAACTCAACGCTGCCCATTTCGCGCAGATACATCCGCACAGGGTCATCTGTGCGATCCAGCTTTTCGGTCTCGCTGCTGGCCAAGGCCACTTCGCGCGAGGTGGAGGTTTCCACCAACTCACCGCCAGAGGATTTGTTTTCCTCGTCCTCGACCTCATCATCTTCGATGATATTCACGCCCATCTCAGACAGCATCGACATGACATCTTCGATCTGTTCAGAGGAGACCTGTTCAGGCGGCAAGACAGCGTTCAATTGATCATAGGTGATAAACCCACGCGCGCGGGCCTCGGCGATCATTTTTTTGACGGCAGCTTGGCTCATATCTAGACCGATTTCGGTCTCTTCGCCTTCGGGTTTGCCGTCATCGCTGTCTTTGGCCATCGGCGATTATCCTTTTCGTTCAAGCTCGGCCAAGGTCGGCTGACGCTTGCACCTGAAATCATTGTAGTGCGAATCAGTGATTCGCAAAGCGGATTAGCGTTTTTTCTTCTCCCACACACGCTCCTCTATCAAGTGGCGCAGGCGGTTTGAATATGCAGATGTGTCTTCACTGGCATCCGCTTGGTCGTTTCTTTTCGGCTTTGTGGCTTGTTGTAACGTCTTTAAGGCCTGAGTTAAACGCCATGACAGGTGCGGATCGTCTTCGGTGCGATCCAACCCCTCAAGGGCTTCGGCCATTTCATGGTCGATCCCATGCCACGCGGCCAGTTTCGCGAATTCCTCCGTGAGGCAGTCTCGTGCTTTGTCTTCGGCGCCCTGCGATAAAACGGGCGGTGTAATGCGGACATGGCCCATTGAGAGCAGATTTTCAAGAAGGGGAGATAACCCAAAAGCCTCTAATTCTTGGTTAAGGCTTTCTTTGTCACGGCATCGCGTCCCCAAAAGATGCGCGCTCAGGCGGCGATATTCCTCCAGCTCAGGGTGCAGTCGGTCAAGCTGCGGCTCAAAATGATCGAGCAAGGCGGGGTAAAGACACAACAACGCCAAGATGACCGACCAACGCAGATCTTTTTCGCTAATTGCCCCTGATGCGAGGGCCGAGGCACGGGTTTCCGCCAAAGGTTCGAGAGGGAGGTCAGGGCGCACAAACCCAGCCTTGCGGGGGCTGCGGGCTGTTTTAGGTGCTGCGGAACTCTGCCGTTTTTGGCGGAACAGCTGCCATTTGAGGTCTTTGAATGCTGTATCGTAGTGGTGGCGTAAATCAGGATCTTGGATCTGTGCCGTGGCGCGGCGCAAAGATTTGTCCAACTCGGCGCGCCGTTCGGGGCTGTCAAAAACACGGCCTTCGGTTTCGCGTTGCCACAAGAGGTTGACCAAGGGCTGCGCCCCTTCAATCAGGGTTTGCATTGCGCCGCGCCCTTTGGCACGGATCAGATCATCAGGGTCCTGGCCCTCAGGAAGGATGCAAAACCGCAGGGATTTTTGCGCACCCAACAAGGGCAGGGCTAGATCAATCAGGCGCATTGCGGCGCGCAAGCCCGCCTTGTCGCCGTCAAGGGCGATGATCGGCTCGGGCGAAATGCGCCACATGAGTTGTAATTGATCGGCGGTGATGGCGATGCCAAGCGGGGCCACCGCCGCCTCAAACCCTGCACGCCATAGCGCGATGACATCCATATAGCCTTCTGCCACGATCAAAGGCTGGCCCTTGCCCGCGGCTTCGCGGGCGGGGCCGTGATTGAACAAGGCGCGCCCCTTGTCGAACAGAGGTGTCTCGCGACTGTTGAGATATTTGGCGCGTGCGTTCGGATCCATCGCGCGCCCGCCAAAGCCGATGCAGCGCCCGCGCGGATCACGGATGGGAAACATGATCCGATCTCGAAACGCATCATAAGGCGCGCCACCATCATCGGGTTTGCTGGCAATCCCTGCGGTGATGATATCCTCGGCAGCGATACCTTTGGCCTGCAATGCCTCAAAGGTCCCGCGCCGTGCTGATGGGGCAAAGCCGATTTCAAACCGTGCAAGCGTGGCTTCATCTAGGCCCCGCTTTTCAAGATAATCCCGCGCGTCACGGGCCGCAGAGGATTTCAACTGTAGCTTATAGAATTGCACCGCCGCCTCGGTGGCCTGTGCCAAATTCTCGCGCGCGTCTGATTTTTCCTGTGCGCGTGGATCTCGTTCTGGCATGGGCATCCCTGCCTCACGCGCAAGAATTTCAATCGCCTCTATGAAGCTGACATTTTCAGTATCTTTCACAAAGCTGATTGCATCGCCTTTGGCCTGACAGCCGAAACAATAATAAAACCCCTTGCGATCATCGACATGGAAGGATGCAGTTTTCTCTTGGTGAAAGGGGCAAGGGGCCCACATATCCCCCTTGGCCGCATTGGATTTGCGGTTGTCCCACATGACTTTGCGCCCGACCACCTGCGACAGCGAGATGCGGGTGCGCAATTCATCCAAAAATCCAGGCGGCAAACTCATGGGGCGAGTATCTTCGCGAACGCGGGCGCTGTCCAGATGCCGCCGTGTGATCCTCTGTGGAGAACCCTGTGGGCAAACTCATAGTGCGGCTGATCTGCGCGCCGCCACCCCTTGCATTGCATGGGTCAGTTCGGTCAGGGCGGATTGCGCCATGGATCGCATCACAAATATCTCGATGTGACCTTTTTCATCGGATGTCACAAATAGCGCATCAATATGGCCCAATAAACTGCGCGCAGAACGCCATGGCCCGAAGGCGGTGGGGCGCAGGTCCAACGGACAAAGCCGCGCCAAAACCTCGGCCAGATCAGGCCCTGTCAGCGTGAACCGCGCCAAAGCCCCGCTTTGATCTGCCAAAAGCGCGTAAGGTGCCAAGGGGGCGAGGGGGGCTGAAGTCCCCAAAAGAAGCGCATGATCTAGCCCGTTCCAAATCAGCCGCAGTGTGTCGTGTGTGACGACCTCACTAGGCGCAGGAAATTTTAGGCCCAAATCAGATTTCAGGATCGTGTTCACCGCATCAAGGCAGTTTGGATGGGGCAAGAGTGCCGTGATGTTTTGGGGGGCATCAATGCTGAGCTGCATCGCGCCATGAGAGATTTCACTGGGGCCCGTTACAACTGGGGCTAGGGAAAGATCAGTCACGCATCCGCCCTCCGTCAGGGTCAAAGAAGACAGGCGGGCAAATCTCGCAAAGGGTTTCTTGCCCGCGCAGATGATCAACCATTTTTACTTGATCCCCATGTCGTGCGCGCCCATCCACAAAGAAGCCAAGTGCGATTGGATGGCCCAAGGTCGGCGAGAAACAGGCGGAAGATACGTAGCCTTTTGAGGTTTCCCGACTGGGTTTTGCATCGGCCTCGAACAAATGCCCGCCTGCAAGAATTTTTGATTGGCCATCAACAGGGCGCAACCCGATTAATGCAGGGCGCGCAGGGTCAAGCAGCCCTTCGCGCGCTGCGCCTGCACGGCCGATGAAATCACTTTTCTTCTTGGACAATAGCCCCGCCATGCCCAAGTCACCCGCGGTCACGCGGCCATTGATTTCGGCATGGGTGATAAAGCCCTTTTCAAGGCGCAAGACGTTGAGGGCCTCGACCCCATAAGGCCCGCCCTCCATCGCTTCGGCGCGGGTCAAAAGCACGTCATAAAGGCTTGCGCCATAGCCCACGGGAACCGCGATTTCATACCCTTCCTCGCCTGAGAAAGAGATGCGGAAAATGCGGGCAGGCACGCCCAAAACATCCCGCGCGACCCATCCCATAAAGGGCAATTCATCGCGGCGCAGTCCTTTGGTCAGACCCGCCACGAGGTCGAACGCCTTTGGCCCTGCAACCGCGAATTGCGCCCAAGCCTCTGTTGTAGAAGTCAGGCTGAGTTTCCAATTAGGGCAAAAGACCTGCGCCACAAATTCCAGATGCGCCATGACCTCGGCTGCGGCGGCGGTTGTCGTGGTGATCACATAGTCATAGGGGCCTACGCGCGCGCAGGTTCCGTCATCCATAACAAACCCATCTTCGCGCAGCATCAAACCATAGCGCACACGCCCCTCTGGCAGGGTCGACATCATATTGCTGTAGACAAAATCAAGGAACCGCGCGGCATCCGGGCCAGACACGGCGATTTTGCCCAAAGTGGAAACATCGACAACACCGACCGCATTGCGCACATAGCCCACCTCGCGGTTGCAGGATTGCAGCCACGTTGTCTCGCCATTTTGTGGGAAATAGGACGCACGATACCACAGGCCCGTGGCCACCATCGGGGCATTGCGAGCAACACTTGCTGCATGGCTGGTGGTCAGGCGTTCGGGTGCAAACCCTTTGCCTTGCGCGCCTGCGCCAATCGCACCAAGGGACACGGGCACAAAAGGTGGGCGATAGGTTGTCGTGCCAGTCTCGGAAATTCCACGACCCGTGGCATCTGCCAAAACCGCAATCGCGGTCGTGTTTGAACTGCGTCCTTGATCGGGCGCCATTCCTTGGGTCGTGTAGCGCTTCATATGTTCGACCGATTGATACCCTTCTTGCGCGGCAAGGCGGATATCTTTGGTGGTCACATCATTGGCGAAATCTATCCATGCCCGCTTTTTGCCAGAAACCACCCAATGGGGCCTCGCTGTCTCGCGCGAAGCGGGGGCGATTGGGCAGGGCGTATGAGGGGCCGTCAGGCCCAATTCGGACAGGGCATTGATCGCCGCTGCAAACCCCGAGGTGAAACACTCGGCAGTGCTGAAATATCCTGCAGCACTGCCTGCGTAATGCAGGGCAGGCACCGCGCCCTCAGGGGCAAGAAAACAGGATTTCTCCGCGTTCCAAATTGCGCGGGCGCCCATATGGCAGGCAAGGTGAATATTGGGGTTCCATCCCCCAGACATTCCCAAAGCGCCGATGTCCATATCGGTGGTTTTTCCCGCGGCATCACGAATGGTTATGCCCGAGATACGCGTGCGGCCGCGTGTCGCCACGACCTCCGCACCACGATAAAGGGGATAATCGCCAAGCGCAGGTGCATCGCTGCGCGGGTCGATGACGGCGGCAAGGGTTGCCCCCGCGGCCTGCAAGGCAAGCGCATCGCGATGTCCTTGATCCGTGCTGACAAACAGCGCGATTTTGCGCGCTGGTAAGACGCCGTAGCGGTCGAGATAGGATCGCATTGCGCCTGCCATCATAATGGCCGGGCGGTCATTGTCTGCAAATGCAATGGGCCGTTCAACCGCGCCCGTGGCCAAAATCGCAGCGCGCGCAGTGATGCGCCAGAAACATTCGCGCGGCACAGTGCCACTTGGGGCCTGCTCAAGTCCCACGCGCTCGATCATGCCATAGGTGCCACCATCATAGGCCCCCGTGACTGTGCAACGCGGCATGATACGCACATTGGGCATTGCAGAAAGCTTGGCCGATATCTGCGCGAGCCAAGTTTGCGCAGGCATATCGTCAATCGCAGCATCCTCAAGCCAAAGCCTGCCGCCGAGTTCTGTGTTCTCGTCAACAAGGATCACATCCGCGCCCGCTTCAGCCGCGACAAGGGCGGCAGTCAGGCCCGAAGGGCCAGCGCCAATGACCAGAAGATCACAATGCCCAAAGGCCTTTTCAGATGGTTCTGCCTGCATCTCGCGGGACAAGCGGCCCAAACCCGCTGCGCGGCGGATCAGGGGTTCGTACACCGCTTCCCAAAAGCGGCGCGGCCACATGAATGTTTTGTAGTAAAACCCCGCGCTTAAGAAGGGCGCGGCCAGATCATTCACGGCCAAAAGATCAAACCCAAGCGGCCCGAGATGGTTTTGACTGTGCGCAACAAGCCCCTCATAGAGGGATTGCATCGTGGCGCGTGTGTTCGGGATTGCGGCCCCATATGGCCCGCGTGACAGTTCAACCAAGCCGTTTGGATCATCCGAGCCTGCCGTCACGATCCCGCGAGGGCGGTGATATTTGAAACTGCGCCCGACCAATGCGACATCATTGGCCAGAAGGGCAGAGGCAAGGCTATCGCCCTCGAACCCCTGATAGGTTTTGCCGTCAAAGGTGAAATTGAGCGGCTTGTCGCGATTGATCCGTCCTTTGCCCTCAACCCGCATGATCTTGCCCTCGATCGCGGAGCAACTGTGCCCCTAGGATGGCGTGGCTGACTGTGTTTCGAGTGACAGATATCCACGCCCCGCAGCCGTGTGCATGACGCCAAATCTCAACGATTTGGCCCGGTTGATTGTCTCGCAAATGCAGATAGCTGTGCCACGCCGCCGCGCCCGCCTCAGCCGCAGGGCGATCTGCATATGTGATATCGCCTTTGGGACGAAATTCGCGGCTGTCTCTTTGGCCGCAAATGGGGCAGGGGATGCGCATAACCGTCTCGATCTCTAATGCAAATTATGTTGGCTGCCGCGGCCTTCTTCATCCATGAGGCCCCGCCCCGTCTCAAACCGGTCGAGGCGATAGCGCTCGGCGCTTTGATGCGGCTGATCTGTGGCCATAAGATGTGCGAAGGCATAACCCGATCCCGGCACGGCCTTAAAGCCGCCATAACACCACCCACAATTCAAATAGAGGCCCTCAATCGGGCTTTTGTCGATAATGGGGCTGCCATCCGAGGACATATCCATAATCCCGCCCCAAGAGCGCAGCATTTTGGCCTGTCCGATCATCGGCATGAGAGTCATACCTGTTTCCACCACATGCTCTGCAGTGGGCAGGTTCCCGCGCGAGGCATAGGATGCATAAAAATCAAGGTCACCGCCAAAGACCAGTCCGCCCTTGTCAGACTGGCTGATATAGAAATGCCCCATGCCATAAGTGATCACATGGTCAATTGCGGGCTTTAGCCCTTCGGTGACAAAGGCCTGCAACACATGGCTCTCAATGGGCAAGCGCAGACCTGCCATTGCGGCCACCTGAGAACTGCGTCCCGCCACCACAACGCCAATCTTGCGTGCGCTAATGGCACCCCGCGTGGTTTGGACACTCGTGACGCGGCCCTGATGCACATCAATCCCTGTGACTTCGCAATTCTGGATGAGGTCTACACCACGTTGATCCGCCGCGCGGGCATAGCCCCAAGCCACCGCATCATGGCGCGCTGTGCCGCCGCGTTTGTGGTAGAGCCCGCCAAAAATTGGGAAACGGGTTTGATCATAATCGAGATAGGGGATCATGCGCCGCAATTCATCACGATCCAACAAGATCGCATCATCGCCTTGATTGATCATCGCATTCCCGCGCCGCGCAAAGGCATCGCGTTGCCCGTCTGAATGGAACAGGTTGATGATGCCGCGCTGGCTGTGCATGACATTGTAATTCAGGTCTTGCTCTAGCCCTTCCCACAGTTTCAGAGAATGGCTGTAAAATTGAGAATTGCCTTCAAGTAGGTAATTTGCGCGCACAATGGTGGTATTACGACCGATATTGCCACCGCCCAAATAGCCCTTCTCAAGCACGGCAATATTTGTGATGCCATGATTTTTGGCGAGGTAATAGGCGGTTGCCAGACCGTGGCCGCCACCGCCAATGATAATCATGTCATACTGCGCTTTTGGAGCAGGATCGCGCCACGCGCGCGTCCATGATTTTTGCCCTCGCAATCCTTCGCTGATCACACGAAGGCCTGAATAGCGCATCTGACCTCTCCCTTTGTCCCTAAGCTCACCCTAGGACAGCAGCGCAGAAGGGTTTCGTCAAGTTGCGACAAACTCGGGTATTTTGCCGACTCTTTCAGTATCACCTAGGGCTGGGGCAGGGTGGGCGCTTCGCCCTCGGGCGCAGGGACAGGTTCCATCCCGATCCCTTCTGAGATGTTGCAATTGCTGACGCAGTATTGCGCACCAGACGCCAAGGAAAAGATCACCCGATCCCCAAATCGAGGCCGTGTTGGCATGAAGTTGTCGAACACCCGCGTAGGCATATCGAAATTCAAAATCGGCTCGTAGACAAAGCGGGTTTCGACCAACAAGATGTGGCTGCCCTCTGGCAAGGCGGGAAGGCGTGAACGGGCTGAGATGGCGGTGGCGCCATCCATTGCTGCAAGATCGCCTGCCCCATATGACCAATCTAGCGTTACCTCATCATTGATCCGCTTAAACTGCGACACGCGCAAAGACGTGCCTGTTTCTTGATGGGTCATGTAGCGAAACACGTTCAATAATCCCTCAATATCCTCAGGGGTCAGAACGGCTTCAATGCGCGATATGGAATCTGCCAAAACATTACTGGCGCGCGTGGTCATGGTGTAATGACGAAACCCGTCATACAGCGCCAAGCAAGTGACGATAATGGCGATCAACACGGGCAGGATAAGCGCGACTTCAATCGCGATTGCGCCCTGTGTTTGGTGCAGGAATTTTTTAATTACGCGCCTCATTGTTGGGCCACCTCAGTGATGGGTTCAGACACGAAAATCGTGCTTGCTTCCATGAACAAACGCCCGCTGGTGTCGCCATTGATTTGGGCCATCAAGGCCGAAACCCGCAATAACGGATCAATCTCGACACAGACGCGCAGAAGCATCAATTCATTGGGCAAGGTCTGGCTTGGCTCAAACCGCGTCACGGGACGTAGCAGGGTGTTGCGGTCGATACACATCGCATCGCGTGAAGGCAGCACATAGCTTGGCCGCACAATCGAGCGCAGATCGAGAGAGATTGTCTCGTGGCAATTCCGGATAATCCGTGCCTTGTCACAGATCATGTCTGCGACTGTGTCAGTTGTCAGATCAAGTCGCGAAGAGAGGCGTAAGCTCCGCGAGGTGATGTCGACCGCCCGTTCCAACATAGCTTGGCGCACGATGATGATGGATGTCTCAAGCGACATCAAAAACACCGAAAAGACCACGGGAAATAAGAGCACGAATTCGAGGGTCGAAGCGCCGCTCTCGTCTTTGATCCATGTGTGAAGATGTTTCATTCAATCAGCCTCAACATACCGATGGCCTCGGAGATCGAGGCGAAAGCATCCGTCAGGTTGCTGCTGCGCGTTAAGTAATGGTTGGAGGTTGTCGCAGCGCAATTTTGCAATATAGCGGCGTCTGATTCAGTCGCATCCAGCGAGATCGTAAAGATCACAATGTCACGCGCCGCAGCTGCCGCGCAGAGGGTCTCGAAATTCTGGTTTGAGCGGGCGGTCGTATCGGCCAGAGAGATCGCATTGTCGCTGAAGTTAAAATACGCATCATACGCGTTGCCCCATCCGACCAAGCCGTCTAGGGCCGCGCGGATTGTCATCGGGTAATAAAAGTCAAACAGGATCGACCTTGATGTCCGCGTTGCCCAAAGTTCAGGCCACGTCAGTTGCTGCGCTGCTGCACCGCCAAAGGGCTCAGACTGCCATGTGCCTGCGGTATCAAAGGGGGCTGCGCCGCTTGTGACATAATAACGACCAGCCGCGGCATGATAGGTTGACCATCGCACAACACCGCCCGCTTCAAAGCGGTAGATGGGCGCAAATCCGCGTTTGAATTGTTGTGCCACATCAGGGCTTTCACCGCTGGCCATGCCATCGGCGATCAAGACGATGACCTTTAACGCGTCATTGCTATAAGCGGTTGGTCTATTTGCAAAGCTCGCGGGAATCTCGCCATCGCTGGCCAGAACTGCCGCGGCAGGCTGTGCCGCAGGGTCAAGCAGGGCCGCGCCCCATTTCAACGCTTGGTCAGGTCGCGCAAAACCTTCTGCCACCAAGCCTTGGATATGGGCATTAATCTCGGCTTCATCGTTAGACCAAGGCAAGATCGCGTTCACGTCATCCGTTGGGCAATAGGCCTGTGCGAAGGGTATCCAATTATATTGGTAGATATAATCGAAATGCATGGTGCGCTCGATTGGGTCAAATGGGGTGACCGCAACCGATGAGAAACTGTCATCTGGAAATTTGGCACAGGTGCTGAAGGAGTGTTCTTCGGTAAAATTGAACACGCCCGCCAGTGCAGTCCCCGCAACAATGCGATCATTGAAAGGAATGACTGAGATCGAAACCACATCGCTGCTTCGGTTATTTCCAAGCATCTCTGTCACGAAATTGGTCGCTGCGGTCTTCATCCAGTCCAACTTGGAATTGTCCAGCATGGAACCTGAGCGATCCAGAACCAGCGAGATTTCGACTGAGCGAATATTCTGTTCCGCCCGCGAATTGGCCTCTGCCCGCAAGGTGTTGAATCCGAAATAGCGCAAGAAATAGGTGCGAACATCTTGTTCTACGCGCACCCCTGTGATCCGCCGACCATCTTGGATGAAATAATCAGGGGTTAATCGCGAGGGCGTAATGTTTTGCGCGTTCAAATATTGTGTGACGATGCTAGAAACTTCGGCCTCATCATTGGCGGTGCCTGCCGCAGAAAGAACCGCACGATCAATCGCGCTTTGCAATTGCGCCCGTTGAGATTCGAAGCGGATCACATCCACCGCCAAGCCGCCAAGGCTAACCATGACCATCGTCAACAGCACCACAAAGATCGTGACCGATCCTTGCTCGTCCCGCCAGAATCGGTTCGCGCCCAAACCATGGCGGCAAAGCTGTGCCGTTTTCGGTTTTCCCTGCATCATCCTCAATCCATTGACCTGACCCACCGCAGATTTGGCGGAGGCTTTCCTGTCATGTCCTCAAAGAGCGGCGAAAATGCGGCGATTACGGGAAGAGTTTACGAAGTTTTTTGCAATCTTCGTGGCAAGGCGTAGGGTTCGAAGTGTGACACAGATCACAAACCCTTTTTGAGTGTCATGATTTGGCAAAGTTTGGGTGCGATGAGGGGGGATATGTAAATTTAATCGCACCCGCGCCGTTTTGTTCGCTGTCTAAGGAAGGAACAGCTATGGCCAGCATCCCTGCAAATGAACCGAGTTTTCGTCAATCCGTTGAACTGATGTTCAACCGTGCGGCCGCGTTGATGGATCTCTCCCCCGGATTGGAGGAGAAAATTCGCGTCTGCAATTCCACCTATGTGGTGCGTTTTGGCGTTAAGCTACGCGGCGAAATTAAGACCTTTACAGGTTATCGCTCGGTGCATTCCGAGCATATGGAACCTGTAAAAGGTGGCATCCGCTATGCCCCCAATGTCAATCAAGATGAGGTTGAGGCCTTGGCGTCCCTGATGACGTTTAAATGTGCGCTTGTAGAGGCGCCATTTGGTGGCTCGAAGGGTGGTCTGTGCATTGACCCGCGCGAATGGGATGAAGATGAACTCGACCGCATCACCCGCCGCTTTGCCTATGAGTTGATCAAGCGTGATCTCATCAACCCCAGTCAAAACGTGCCCGCCCCAGATATGGGCACGGGCGAGCGTGAGATGGCGGTGATTGCAGATCAATATGCTCGCATGAACACAACCGACATTAATGCAAAGGCCTGCGTTACAGGGAAACCCATTCATGCGGGGGGTATTCAAGGCCGTATCGAGGCCACAGGGCGAGGCGTGCAATATGCCTTGCGGGAATTCTTTCGCCATCCAGAGGATATCAAGGCGGCCAATCTATCGGGCGACCTTGAGGGCAAGCGTATCATTGTGCAGGGCTTGGGCAATGTGGGCTATCATGCGGCGCTGTTTCTGCGTGATGAGGATGGCGCAAAGATTACCCATGTGATCGAACGCGATGGCGCGGTTCATAATGATCAGGGTTTGGATATCGAAGCCCTGCGCGCACATATCGTTGCCACGGGCGGTGTGCGTGATTTCAAAGGCGGCACCTTCATCGAGGATGGCGCCTCTGCGCTTGAGGCTGAGTGCGATATCCTGATCCCTGCAGCGCTTGAAGGGGTGATTAACCTGTCCAATGCCGCGCGGATCAAAGCACCGCTCATCATTGAGGCGGCCAATGGCCCGATCACCGCTGGCGCGGATGATGTGCTGCGCGAAAAGGGCGTGGTGATTATTCCTGATCTTTACGCCAATGCGGGTGGCGTGACCGTGTCCTATTTCGAGTGGGTGAAGAACCTGTCACATATCCGATTTGGTCGGATGCAGCGCCGCCAAGAAGAAAGCCGCCATGAATTGATCGTAAATGAGCTGGAGCGGCTGTCGCGCGACACGGGCATTGGTTGGACGTTGTCGCCCGATTTCAAACAAAAATATCTGCGCGGCGCAGGAGAGTTGGAATTGGTGCGTTCGGGCCTCGATGATACGATGCGCACCGCCTATCAGGCGATGCGCGAGGTCTGGCACGATCGCCACGATGTGCCTGATTTGCGGATGGCGGGATTTTTGGTGTCCATTGCTCGTGTGGCGGCAAGCTATCGCGCAAAAGGGTTATGACCTCTTTCGGGGGCGGGTTCGCGCTTTAGGATTTCGCCCCCAAATCCCGCTCCGCCAATATGATTTTGATCAAATCAGCTACGGCCTTGGCTTCGCCTGCGGATGTGACGCCGCCAACAGCCACAGATTTCCCCCAACGCCGCCAAAGACCAGGGGCATAAACGCGACCCCCTTCCTCGGGTTTGTGCAAAAAGACGATAAAGCCTCCCGCGGGCTTCATCGCGAAAAACCCGCGATCCACGCTTTCGACATTGTCTATATGGAACAGCACGCGGCCATTCTCTTCGCGTAGGCATTCGCGGGTTAGGATCAATTTGTGCGATGAGGCTTCCCACAATTTATAGGTCATCCCCAATGACCCCACGCCAAACACAATCAACAGCAAGAGCCAGAAGATATGTTGGGGCGGGTTTGTGGCCGCAATCATGATCAGAAGAAACCCTAGGCCACCCAAACAAAACACCGCAAAGCTGCGGCGGGCAATATTGGGGGCGATATAGCCGATAATCTCGTCTTGGGCGCGTTTCTTGGCCACGAAGCATTCCTTTCGCTGAAATCTGCTCCCCGCTCATACATGGAATATCGGCCCTCGCAAAGATGCACATCTTTTTGCGGATTTGTGCAGATTGTCATGGTGCGGGATGCGCCCTAGTTTCACTCACGACACGCCCCAAAGATCTTAAGGGGCATGAGAAGGAGAAAGCTTATGTCGATCCGTCCTGTTGTCGAAGCGCGCAGCGCAAAGCCCACGTTGGAAGGGGCAGGGGTGCATTTGCACCGCGCCTTTGGCTTTCAAGATCCAACCGAACTTGATCCGTTCTTGTTGTTTGACGATTTTCGTAACGAAGATCCCGCCTATTTCCAGAAAGGGTTCCCTTGGCATCCCCATCGTGGGATTGAGACAATCACCTATGTGCTGGCAGGCACGGTTGAGCATTCAGACAGCCTTGGCAATACTGGCAAATTGGGGGCAGGTTCGGTGCAATGGATGACCGCAGGGCGGGGCATCTTGCACCAAGAAATGCCGCTCGGAAACGCCAAAGGGCAAATGCACGGATTTCAGCTGTGGGGCAATCTGCCGTCATCTATGAAAATGACAGATCCGCGCTATCAAGATGTCGCCGCGCAAGAAATCCCAGAGGTGATTGATGATGATGGCACCCGCGTCAAAGTGATCGTTGGGGAGTTTTGGGGCAAGAAGGGCCCCGTTGATGGCATTGCCGCTGATCCTCAATATTTGGATATTTCGATCCCTGCGGGCGTGAAGAAAACCTTCCGCATCGACACCTATCGCCGCGCCTTTGCCTATGTCTTCGAAGGCCAAGCCGCATTCGCGGATGCAAGCCAACCCACAGGCGTGCTTTTGGAAAAAGAGGTCATGGGGCAAGAAGTGAACATTCGCGATATGTCGGGCGATCGCACCTTGATCCGATTTGGCACAGGCGATGAGATCACTGTGCAGGCGGGGCCTGAAGGTGTGCGGTTCCTTCTGATTTCGGGTGCACCGATTGAAGAACCTGTCGCGTGGCATGGGCCAATTGTGATGAATACCCAAGACGAAATCCGCCAAGCCATTGCGGATTTGCGCAATGGCACCTTTGTGGCGCCCGCGCATTAAGTCACCTTTCCAAGGGGCGGGGGATCCCCTAAGAAGCGGCCTATGTTGAACATTGTCGAACATGGCACGCCGCAGGATCGCCCGCCGCTTTTAATCGCGCATGGTCTTTATGGATCAGCGCGCAATTGGGGTGTGATTGCGAAACGGGTCGAACGGCATTGCCTCACCGTTGATATGCGCAACCACGGCGCAAGCCCATGGTATGACAGTCACAGCTACCCTGATCTGGCCAATGATCTGGCCCAAGTGATCGAGGCGCATGGCGCCTGTGCCGATGTGGTTGGCCATTCGATGGGAGGCAAGGCGGTGATGATGCTGGCTCTGACGCGGCCCGATTTGATCCGCCGCGCCGTGATCGCGGATATTGCCCCCGTGACCTATGGCCATTCGCAACAACCGATGATTGATGCCATGCGCGCAGTTGATCTCAGTGCGGTTGCGACACGCGGGGATGCAGATCGCCAATTGCAGGCCCATGTGAACGATGCAGGGGTGCGCGCGTTTTTGCTGCAATCGCTGGATGTTAAGGCACAGGCGTGGCGGCTAAACTTAGATGTTCTCTCGCGCGAAATGGCGAAGATCACAAGCTGGCCTGAGGGGGATTTCACCCCCTTTGCGGGGGATATCTTGTTCCTGTCGGGCGGGCGTTCCGATTATGTCCGCCCCGAGCATCGCCCCGCCATTAAGGCGCTGTTTCCCAATGCGAAATTCGCAGAAATTCCGCAAGCGGGGCATTGGCTGCATGCTGACACCCCGCGGGAATTTGTGGAAAGCCTCAAGGTGTTCTTAGGCTAACCTGCGCGTTTCATGCGCTGCATGATATTGGTCTTCCAGACAAATTGATGCACCAAGACCGCGCCCACATGCACCAAGACCAAAAGCATGAGAAGCGACTTGAGAACCTCATGCACCTCGGCGCTCGCCTCAATCTGACCGCCCCATGCCAGCATCCCTGTGATTGGCAAGGCCAGCATCAGCGCATAAAAGGCCCAATGGGCGAGATGCGATAGCCGCGCGAAAATCGCGGGCTCTTCTGCGGGGGCATCAGGCGCGCCGCGCCGCAGGCGCAGAACAAGCCGCCAGATCACCAAAAGCAGCACCAAAATCCCAGGAATGGCGTGGCTCGCCCATCCCAAGGATTGCGCGTAAACGCCTGTTTCAAGCGCCTGCTCATAGGCCTCTTCAATGCCTTCGTGGTAGACGAATTGATAAATGATCAGGGCGGCTATGCCCCAATGCAGCGCAATCTGCGTGCCGCTATAGCCCAGTGGTTTTGACATCTCTTTTCCGTTCCTATCAGGTTAATGCCTTAATACGCCCCGCTATGATCCACGCAGCGGGCAAGGCAATGACCGCACCACCCCCTGCGGCAATGGCAATCGGCTGCCACCCGTCAAGACCTGCGGCCAACACAGCTGTTACGCCGATCCCCGCCAAAGCTGTCGCGGCCAATGTGAACAAAAGCAAGAACAGGCGCATCTAACACCCCCTTTATCGCATGAGGCGCGTTCCCCATGAGGGCAGGATGGCAGAGGTGGGGCCAGTCCGCCTTGATTTTGGTCAATTCATTGAGAAAATATGACCTGCGCCGAAAGCGTGGCCCCAGACCCTACTTCCGACGCAGCACAAGGCCACCATTTACCCCCATCACTGCGCAAAGCCGCTGGCCCGACTGTTGCGCCCCCTCATCAGAGCGCGCGCGGGGCCGTGATGTCAAGGCAAAGCCGCGGGTCAGTTGGCTACAAAAAGGGCGTGGGAGTATTGGACGCGGGAGGGATAGCTGTTTGTTACCCTGCGCTTCAATGCTCATCGCTGGAGTTGCTAATGCGGTAGTTTTTGATTGGAGCGCGAGCTTGGGGCGTACGGGCAATGATTCCGATGTTGTCATTACAAAAAAAATATATATTTTTAACAACAAACAGACGTCGCACTGAGCATATCATGACACCCGATCATTTTGACAGGTCGATCTTCGAGGTTGTGAACAACCGAGCGCAAAAACTTGAAGGCGTGCTGGAGTCAGACGTAATTTTTTATCATGGAAGCATATACCCTCAGTATTTTCGATACTTCCGCGATTTTGTTGAACAGGTAAAGCGCGCAAGCAAACGTAGTGACAACGCAATATCTGTGATACTAAGAACTGGTGGCGGGTCAGCCGAAACCACAGAACGTATGGTCGGGGTCCTTCGTAAGCATTACAATACAGTCAACTTCGTCGTGCCGGACGTTGCGATGTCGGCAGGAACAATATTTTGTATGTCTGGTGACAAGATTTATATGGACTATGCATCAACCTTAGGTCCGATTGATCCTCAAGTGCCCACCCCAGATACTGGAGACTACGTGCCAGCGCTTGGATACCTTGATAAAGTGCAAGAGTTGACGGTTAAGGGGCAGCTTGCACCAGCCGACGTTGTAATGTTGAAAAGCCTTGATCTCGCTAAACTTGCACTTTTCGAGCAAGCTCGTGAGCTCTCAATAGAACTTCTTAAGAAGTGGTTAGTGGAGTACAAGTTCCGCAATTGGACGCAACATCGCACTACAAATCGTGGGGCGCCAGTCACTGAACACGAAAAAGCCGAACGCGCTGAGCAGATTGCGCGGGATTTAGCCGATCATCGAATGTGGCGATCTCACGGACGGAGCCTAGACGTGAAAAAGCTTACTGATCTAAGAATTGAGATTGACGATTATTCTGATGATGAGGCACTGCGAAATGCCATACGAGAATATAACGATCCTTTAACTGGTTTTGTGGATCGTATGCGTACGGAATTCATGCTACATAGTCACAATGTTCCGTTGTGAGGGAGGAAGCGATGAGCATAACTGGTGATGTACGGAAGCTGCTCGCCCACCAGCGGCAGCCTGAAGAGTTGGAAGGCGCTTTGCGCGATGCCGAGCTATTAGCGGACCTTTTTTCGGATGTAAGACCAATCCCGTACATTGTGCCGATAGAGAGGTTCGCTGGGTTGCCAATCTTAGGCGAGGAAAAGAGCAGCTTTCTACCTTAGCCCGCTTCATACGCAGTGCATAATTTTGCCTGCCTACGCCCTAAGTGGTTGAGCGTAACTTAAGGCACTGTAAGCGGTTAACTGGGACCTAGCATTGGCCCCCGACCAATTTTTTGATGGTGGTAGTTCTAGGACGCATTGTCTTATTACCATTGGCACGACCTGTGCGTGATTGGCATCGCTTGAAAAATTACTGAACCAAACGCTCTGATTAATGCTCAATCATCCATCTTCAACGCGTTGATGAACGCGCTTTGCGGGATTTCGACCTTGCCGAATTGGCGCATCTTCTTCTTGCCCGCTTTCTGCTTATCCAAGAGTTTCCGCTTGCGGGTGGCATCCCCGCCATAACATTTTGCGGTCACGTCCTTGCGCAGCGCGGCCAAGGTTTCGCGTGCGATGATGCGCCCGCCAATCGCGGCTTGGATCGGGATTTTGAACATATGGCGGGGGATCAGCTCTTTGAGCTTTTCGCACATCATGCGGCCCCGCTGTTCGGCGCGGTCCCGATGCACCATGGTCGATAGGGCATCAACTGGCTCATCATTCACCAGAATTTGCATTTTGACCAAGTAATCCTGCTGATAGCCCGTCATCTGATAGTCAAAGCTGGCATAGCCTTTGGTGACCGATTTCAGGCGGTCGTAGAAGTCAAACACAACTTCGTTCAGCGGCAAATCATAGACCACCATCGCGCGGTTGCCCGCATAGGTGAGGTCAAGCTGCACCCCGCGGCGGTCTTGGCAGAGTTTCAGGACATCGCCCAAGAAATCATCAGGCACAAGGATCGTGGCCTTGATCCGCGGTTCTTCGATATGATCGACATAGGTCAGGTCGGGCATATCGGCGGGATTGTGCAATTCCACCATCGACCCATCCCGCATATGCACATGATAAATCACCGAAGGTGCGGTGGTGATAAGGTCGATATCATATTCACGCTCGAGACGGTCGCGGATGACCTCAAGGTGCAAAAGACCCAAGAACCCGCAGCGGAAGCCGAACCCAAGCGCGGCCGAGGTTTCCATCTCATAGGTAAAGCTTGCGTCATTGAGGGCCAATTTCTCAATCGCATCGCGCAGGTCTTCGAAGTCATTGGCATCCACAGGGAAAAGGCCGCAGAACACCACAGGGATCGAGGGCTTGAACCCAGGAAGCGCTGCCGCACAGCCGCCTTTATCATGGGTGATGGTGTCGCCCACACGGGTGTCGCGCACCTGTTTGATGGAGGCGGTCAGAAACCCGATCTCGCCTGGCCCGAGCTCTGCAATATTTTCCATCCGCGGGCGGAACACGCCTAGGCGGTCAATTTGATACAGCCCGCCCGTTTTTATCATACGGACGCGGTCGCCCTTTTTGATCTTGCCATCCACAACGCGGATCAGAACGACCACGCCCAGATAAGGGTCATAATAGCTGTCGATCAGCATCGCTTTTAGCGGTGCATTCGCGTCACCTGTGGGTGCAGGCAGGCGGGTGACGATTGCCTCTAGAACGTCAGGGATGCCCAAACCCGTTTTCGCGGAAATCATGACCGCGTCCGAGGCATCAATCCCGATCACATCTTCGATCTGTTCGCAAACCCGTTCAGGTTCGGCGGCAGGCAGGTCAATCTTATTGAGAACGGGAACAATCTCATGATCCGCTTCAATCGCCTGATACACATTGGCCAAGGTCTGCGCTTCAACCCCTTGGCTGGCATCCACAACCAATAGCGACCCTTCCACCGCCCGCATCGAGCGGCTGACCTCATAGGCGAAATCGACATGGCCGGGCGTGTCGATCAGGTTCAGAACATAGGTCTGGCCGTCCTTGGCAGGGTATTCAATCCGCACAGTATTGGCCTTGATGGTGATCCCGCGCTCGCGCTCGATATCCATCGCGTCAAGCAATTGCTCTTTCATATCTCGCTCGGCCACTGTGCCTGTCAATTGAATCAGGCGATCCGCCAAGGTGGATTTGCCGTGGTCGATATGCGCCACGATGGAGAAGTTACGAATGCGAGAAAGCTCGGTCATGTTGGCCCTAGGCTATGCGTGCAGTAAGCGGTCAGATAGCGCAAGGCGGGCCAATAGGAAAGAGGGCTCAGATGATAAACCCGCGCAAGCACATGCCCTGCCTGCGCGGGTTTGCGGGATCAGTTGTTATGGCCTTCGCCCATCGACCCGTGGCCACTCATGGAATGACCTTCGGGCATGCGATCAAGATCAACGGGGATGGTCACTGTCAGCGGGCTTGCCGTCTCGAAGGTGAACGTCACTTCGATCTCAGCACCATTTTCCATCGGTGCATTCAGCCCCATGAACATCACGTGCTTGCCGCCACGTTCTAGGAAGATGGTTTCGCCTGCTGCAATGGGAAACCCTTCTTCGACATGCACCATACGCATCACCCCATCCCCATCGGCGATATGGGTGTGTAGCTCGACTTTGGCAGCCGCATCTGACGTCACGCCCGTGATGACGTCATCTTGGCCCGTATCGTTGGTGATTTGCATAAAGGCCGCACCTGTGGGGGCCGAGGGGCCTGTGCTGCGGGCATAGGCATCGCTGACGACCATATCGGCCAACGCGAAAGAGGGCAGCGCGCAGAGGGCTGCCGCGAGGAAAAACTGTTTTTTCATTTTGGATATCTCCATCCAGATCTGTGTTGAAATTCAAATAGGGTTGAACTCACAGAAGGATGGGGGGTGCGCGGGCCTGTTTGTGGCGGGGGAGAGAGGCCCCAATTAGGGTGGGGGCTTCGCGTGTCTGGTCAAATTTATGATAGCTTGCATTAGCCTGCCAAGCAGGGCTGAGGATCAGCGGGGCGGCATGGGCCAGATGGCAATCAAGGCAGGCGTGTTTGTGCGCGACAGGCGCCCCGTCTTGATCCAGAAGTGGCAAGCCCTGCGCATCGGTGGCGATCCAGACCTGCTCGGCCCCGAGGCATAATGTCGTTAAGTCGCCCCAAACCATTTGACCGCGCGCCATGGCATGGGCGCTGCTCGTTAGCACCATCAGCGCAATCAGCGCTGTCATCAGCCAATTGGAAGCCTTGCGTATCATGGCGCCAATCAAAACCACAAAAAACAATGTCTGGCCCTGCGCGATGGTGTCGCGTTGCCGCATAAAACGAAACACCCCGCAACCAAGGGTCGGGGGCGTTTCTTGCAGCATCCTCACCCGCGAAGGTCAGGATCTCGATAAGCGGTGATTAGGCTTGCGCAGCTTGCGCTTTGGCAATCTCGCGCTTGATCTTCAAGGCGCGGGGCGACAAGACGTCATCCTTCGCGCGCAGAAGAACAGCATCCAAACCGCCGCGCGCATCTACGGTGCGCAAAGCAGAGTTGGAAACACGCAGTTTGAAGCTGCGATCAAGAATTTCAGAGCCCAAATTCACTTCCGTCAGGTTTGGCAGGAAGCGGCGCTTGGTTTTGTTGTTGGCATGGCTGACATTGTTGCCAGACATCGGCCCCTTGCCAGTCAATTCGCAGACGCGTGACATTGGATCATCCTCGTCATAAGAACGGTGTATAACTATAAAAGGGCGCGGAAGGCTCCACGCCCCTTAATCTCGCGAGGGGATACGGGCCTTCGCCGCAGGTGTCAAGCGATTCATCGGCAAGATTTCTGCTTCCGTCCGAGATCTTGGAAAGCGCAGTTTTGTCGCAAAATGCAGTAGTTTGAACCTGCCTCTACCCAATCCCTATTGATTCCCCTAGACTGGCTGTGGATAACTAGCATCCAGATGCAGGATATTGAGCAGGGATAAGGAACCACCATGCGTTGCCCCTTTTGCGGAAATGTTGACACCCAAGTCAAAGACAGCCGCCCCGCCGAAGACCATGTCGCCATTCGCCGCCGTAGGCTCTGCCCAGGCTGTGGGGGACGGTTCACCACTTATGAAAGGGTGCAACTGCGCGATTTGGTGGTCGTGAAAACCAATGGTAAGCGCGAAGATTTCGACCGCGATAAGCTTGAACGCTCCATTCGTATTTCTATGCAGAAGCGTCCGGTCGAGCCTGAGCGGATTGATCAAATGATCTCTGGCATTGTGCGGCGTTTGGAAAGCATCGGCGACACGGATATTCCATCGAAAACCATCGGTGAGATCGTGATGGAAAGCCTCGCGCGGATTGATACAGTCGCCTATGTGCGCTTTGCGAGCGTGTATAAGAATTTCCAAGCTGCGGATGATTTCGAAGATTTCGTTGCTGAATTGCGCCCGCCGATCCCCCCTGAGGGGTGAGCCGCAATGAACGCGGCATCGCAGGAAGAAGATTTACGCTTCATGCGGGCCGCGCTGACACTCGGACAGCGCGGGCAAGGTCGCACTTGGCCAAACCCTGCTGTTGGCTGTTTGATTGTTAAAGATGGCTTGATCATCGGGCGGGGCGTGACCGCACCTTCGGGTCGGCCACATGCCGAAACGCAAGCCTTGGCACAAGCGGGGGAAGGCGCGCGGGGGGCGACTGCCTATGTTACGCTTGAGCCGTGCAATCATCACGGCCAAACCCCGCCTTGCAGCATGGCCTTGATCGAGGCAGGGGTGGCCCGTGTGGTCATCGCCCAAGATGATCCCGACCCGCGCACCGCGGGGCAGGGCATCGCGCGGCTGCGTGACGCGGGTATATCTGTGACGACCGATATTGCCGCGCCCGAAGCTGCGCAGGCCCATGCAGGGTTTTTCATGCGTGTGACACGCGGCAGGCCCTTGGTGCATTTGAAACTGGCAACAACGCTTGATGGTCGCATCGCAACGGCCAGTGGCGAAAGCCGCTGGATCACGGGTCCTGAGGCGCGGCGTATGACCCATGTCATGCGTGGCTGCCATGATGCCGTGATGATCGGTGCCGCCACCGCGCGGGCCGATGACCCTGACCTCACCTTGCGCGATATTGGCAGCCCGCATCAGCCGTTGCGCGTTATCCTTTCGCGCAGGTTAGATTTGCCGCGTGGGGGGCGCTTGCAAGCCTCTATCGCGAAGGCGCCGCTTTGGCTTGTCCATGGCCAAGACGCCCCGCATGAGGCCTGTGCCTATTGGGGCGAGGCAGGGGCGCATTTGATCCCGCTTGCCCAGTCCCAAGGGGGGCATCTTGAGTTGAACGCCGCATTGCAGGCGTTGGGGGATGCAGGTCTGACCTCCGTTTTCTGCGAGGGCGGGGGGGCTTTGGCCGCAGGTCTGTTATCGGCGGATTTGGTGGATCGTCTCAGTGTATTTTCCGCAGGCAGCCTGATTGGTGCCGAGGGGAAGCCCGCGCTTGGTGCTTTAGGGATTTCCGAACTTGCCGCTGCACCACGGTTCTCGCGCCTTACGCATCGTGTGGTTGGGGCGGATATTCTCAGCCAATGGTTGCGCGTCTAAAACGCCTTGCGCAGACGATTTAGGCGATCCATTGCCGTCAGAATGGGGCTGCGCCGTTGTGGATCTTTGAGACGGGCAAGCGCCACCTCAATGCTACAAGGGCTATTGATGATCGGATCATAATATCGCGGATAGGCGATGAGCGCGGCATAGGTCAGCGAAAGAAGATCAGGCTGCACCCCTTTGCGCCGCTCGGGTCGTGGTAAAAGATCATCCGTTAGCCGCCATCCCGCATAAAAGGGCATGCCTGTTGTGGTCACGGGAACCCCCCGCAAAAGCGCCTCAAACCCATAAGTTGAGGAGATGGTCATAACCCGGTCAATTTCGGCGAGCAGCTTGGTGGGGTTGCCCTTGAGGACGATGTGATCGACCAAAGGCCCAAGATCTGTATCCCCTTCACGCAGGCCAGCCACCACATCGGGGTGGGGTTTGTAGATCAGGACAGCATCGGGAAATCGTGCCCGTGCAGCCTCGGCCAAGGTGCGGTCGCTGCGAATATCGCCTGCGCCATGGCGGATTGAGGCATCATCGGCCACTTGACCCACCACCAAGACCCGTGCCCGTCCATCGCGGGGCGGCAGGGCAGGGGTGATAGGATCAGCAAGCCCGTATTTATTGGCCCCTGTTTTGCGGATAAGCGTCAGCACGGTTTCGACCCGCGCGCTAAGCCCCTCAGGCAGGGGCGTGGTGTCGCGGATCAAAGCCTCAAGGCGTGAAGGTTGGCTTGGATCATAATGTATGCCCAGATCATCGCAGATCAGACTTAGCGGCGGGATCAGCCTTGCGCCAAGGCCATTTGAGCGGAGGAACCCATCCTCAACCCTTATCGCTGTGGATTTCGTGTTGTCGCGTGCGGCCCAAACCATTGGGCGGGGCGTGCTCTTGGGGTTCACGGGCCCCTGCGCGAAACGGATTGGCCCCTTGAAAAAGCGGCGCAGATGCCTGCGCTTCCATAGGCTCATGCCATAGGCTGTGTAGCCGCCTCGATCTTCGCGCCACGCGCGGGCTGTGGCCTCGAGATGGCCCAAGACATCTTCGATGTTGCACAGCCTGTCGTGATGGGGGTCATACCATTTTGGATAGAGGATGAGCGCCGCCGCAGCCAATTGTGCGCGGCTCAGGCTGCGATTGCGCCTTGGCATTTGACCCAGACGATCATCGCTGAGGCCCCATCCCGCGTAAAAAGGTGCGCCAAAGGTCACGGGCCGATGCCCCGCCAAAATGGCCTCGAACCCCATTGTGCTTGAGACAGTATAAACCGCGATTGCCCCTTCGAACAAAATCCATGGCGAATAGTTGGCATCAAGCAGGGTGATGTTATCGTCAAATCCACCTATAACTGCGGGCGTGAAATGCCCTGCCCGCAATCCTCGGGCGGTTTCGGGATGGGTTTTGATGACGATATGCGCTTTTGGATGATCGGCACGGGCGGTGGCCAACATTTCCTGAAAATGCGAAGCATTGGCCATGGCCCCTGTGATTGAGGCGTCACCACGGGCTTGGTCGATAACCAACACATAGCCTGCAGGCAGAGGGGGCAGATCAAGGTCTGTGGCGCTAAATTTTGACAGATGGCACGCGCGCATTCGTGCGATGACAGAGCGCGCCCTATTCAAAACGGCGCTATCATCCAAAGGATTGTGCCGCAGGATGGTTTCTAAATCGCTGCTTTGGCGGGCATCATAATAGATGCCGCTGCGATCTAGCACGAGGCCAATCGGTGCTTCGCCTGTGCGGCCCGGGAAAAGGCCACGCAAAAATGCCTCCTCCACGCGGATCAGCGGCAGCGCGCATCGCGTTGCGGTGCGTTCGGCGCGCGCGGCATATCTGCCATTGCCCCATGCCAAAACAGCCTCCGCGCGATGCGGGGGGCAGAGGCTTGGGGTTAATCCTGCCAGTGTTAGGATACGATGGATGCGGCGATTGGTGAAAAACCCCGCCGTGACTGCAATCCCCCGCCCTTTTGGGGCGGGGGATTTTGGCTGTGCGTCAAAGGTGCAGGCTTTAATTGCCATTCGCCAAATTGGTGATGGCCCCAGCAGTCGACAGCGTGCCGGTCACAACACCCAACACCTTAGACCATTGCGCAAACGGGGCTTCGGTCACGAGGATCGTGTCACCATCGCGGATCACAAAATCGCGCGCCTCGAACATGCCCGTGGGTGCGGTCAGATCCAGCACATAAATCATCCGCTGCGTGCCCGTCAGATCATTGCGGCCCAATACATTGCGCGCGATGGTTTCAGGCTCGTTGCGCAGTACGAAAACCCCTGTTGGATCGGCAAGGTTCGAGTTCAGGCCACCCACTGTTGCAATGGCATCAATTGCGGAGATCGTTTGGCTCTCGAAATCGACCCGTGTTTGTTGGCCTGTCGCACCAAGCGAGGTGAAGGAACGGCTGTCCTCCTCAACCAGAATTCGGTCGCCCGCACGAAGAGCGATATCCAATTCTGGGTTTTCATAGAGATCTTTGAACCAAATTGTTCCGCGATGCGCACCGCGCAAAACCGTGACGCGAGAAATATCAGGGTCGCCCGTCATGCCGCCTGCAACGGCCAACATACCCGACAAGGTGCGGTTAGGGCGCTCGATTGGGTAGACGCCTTGGCTGGCAATGGTGCCTGCCACTGACACAGTCGACCCATCGCCCGCAGTGCGGCGCACGATGACTTGGGGGTCTGGGGTTTGCTCGTCCAAATTGCGGGTCAAGATTTCCCGCAATTGATCGGGCGTGTTGCCTGCGGCGCGAATGCGACCTGCATAGGGCACGAAAATATTGCCTGCGCCATCCACTTGGACTTCTTGGATTGTGGCATTGCCAGATTGCCCTGCCAATAGGCCATCATCCACGTTTTCATAAACGGTCAGGCTAATCTCATCCCCTGGTTGGATGATGTCCGCATTGCCAATCCCTGCCGTGATGAACTCGGTCGGGAACCCAAGCGCCTCGGTCACTGAGGTCGCGCGGGTTACACGCGAATTCACCTCGACCACAAAGGCATCGCCTTGGCGCTGAACAGAGCCTGCAAAGATTTGACCACGGGTTGGCCCTGATCGCGGCAAACACCCTGCAAGCATTGCCGCAACAACAAGCGCGACAAGGCGCGCCCCTTTTGAAGCCTGCTTGAACACGTGACGGCTCCTTCTGAAATAACTGCCTCGATTATATTTTTTTATTATCCTAACATATCATGTAGGATTGATCTAGTGTTTTGGCGTCTTTGTGGGGGCCAGTAATTTCTGATAGGGGTCTGCCTCGGATAGCATCAAATCCCCCATGCGGCGCAGCAATTGTGCCCGCCCTGCCGCGGAATAAAACGACCCACGAATTTGCGAGCTTTCCATCAAGAATTGCCGAAAAAGCAAATAGCTTGCGTGATTGGGTTTTGCGGGGTTCTCGAAGAAAGATGCCGTGTCTTGGTTGGAAACAAATTCGGGTTTGCTGTAGACTGCGGTTCCATAGGCCTTGAGCGGCAGACCCCGCCACAACGCCTGTTGTGCGGCGGTTGAATTCACAGTGAGGGCCGAGCAGGCCTCGTCTAAAAGCGCGGCCAATTTGCCACCATCAATGAAATGCACACGCCCTGTGAGATCATACTCGCGCGCTAGATCGCGCAAGATGCGTGGGATCGGGCTGCGTCCATCTTCGAGGGGATGTGCTTTGAACACCAAATGATGATGTAAGGGGGCGCCCTTGGCAAAACCTGCCATCACTTCCTGCAAAAAGGTGCGTTGATTGGCAAAGGGCCCGTGATCTCGAAAACTGGCATCATGTTCCAGTTGCAAAAGAACCAGATGATAAGGGCGTCCTTGCCATTGCAGGCGGCGGGTGGCGAAATGGCGGTGCAAATAGATAAAGGGCGCAAGGGTCATACGGCGCAGATAAAGGCGGAATTCCCCCGCCACGCTTAGACTGCGATGGGGGCGAAACTGCCGATAGGCGCGATTCAACGCTAAGACATACCAATGATAGACTGCGCCATAGTAAATGTGGTGCCACAATTGCCCCCAACGGGCAGGAATATCGGTCAAGTCGGGTTCGCGTCCGATCACCGCTGCTTCGATTTGCGACATCGGCATATCCATCAGCGGGCTGTTTCCGTTGGCCCCCCCGCGTTCATAGCTGACCCAATAGGGCCGCAGATACCCTTCCTCAAAAACATGGATCCGCATTTTCTGTGCCTTGGCCAGTGCGATGGCCGTGGCATGGATTGGACGGGTGTCGCCATAGAGAACAAGATCACTAAAGGGTGTCTCGCGCAAAAACGTGGCTAGCCATGTCCGCCATTCATCAGGCGCTTCAAGATAGGGGGTATAGGTCTTGCGATCTTGCCAAAATGCCTGATCGCCGCGATTAAACCCGATGCGATGACATATTGCGCCCGCCGCGGTCAATTGCTGCGCAAGTTCCGAAAAAAAGGGCCCGTGAGGCCCCTGAAGAAAAAGAAACTTGCGCTGCATCGTAACCTTTTACACGCCGAAGGGGAGGCGCGCACAAAGCGCGCATTGGGGAATAGAGAGTGGCACCGCCCGTGCCGAGCCTTATTATTTTGAGGATGCTTGGGCACATCCCACGAAAATCATGCGCTTAGATGGTGGTTGCAGTAGGGCTGAATTGTGGCACAAATTTGGCGCAGCTTTTGGGGCACGCTCTTGCTCTAAGGCAGGGGCGGCGCTAGGCAGAGGGACAAAGAGGGTCTCAAACGAAAGGCGGGCCGATGTTCACTGGCATCATCACAGATATCGGAACGGTCACGGTATTAGAGCCGCGCGGGGATTTGCGTGCGCGCATTTCTACACATTATGACACGACACGCATTGATATCGGGGCTTCGATTTCCTGTGACGGCGTTTGTTTGACGGTTGTGTCATTGGGTGAGGATTGGTTCGCGGTCGATATCTCGGCCGAGACCGTGTCGAAAACCACGATTTCGGACTGGGTCGAGGGGCATCACATCAACCTTGAGCGGGCCTTGCGCTTGGGTGATGAGATGGGGGGCCATATCGTTTCGGGCCATGTGGATGGCGTGGCTGAATTGATTGAAATGTATGACGAAGGCCAATCCACCCGTATGCGATTTCGCGCACCACGCGATTTGGCCGGATTTATCGCGCCAAAAGGATCGGTCGCGCTGAATGGCACATCTTTGACCGTGAACGAAGTGGACGGCGATGTGTTCGGCGTGAATGTGATCCCCCACACGAAATCGGTCACAACATGGGGGGCAATGGCGGTGGGTGCGCGCCTGAATATCGAGATTGATATGCTCGCGCGCTATGTCGCCCGATTGCAGGATTGGAGAGGTTAACACCTCTCTGCGTTGACGCGCCGCGCGAAGCACCTTAGATGCGGCGCAACTTATGACAGATGATGCGCGCGCGAGATGCTGCGCCCCAAGGATTGATACAAGCCCGATGAGCACCCCGTCAGATGACACCCCTAGCCGAGAGACTGCCCCACAAAATGCGCGGCAGATGAAATCGGCAGCCCGTCTATATGCGGTGCAAGCCCTCTTCCAGATGGAGCATTCTGGCCAAAGCGTGGACGCCGTGCGCCGCGAATTCGAGGCGCATCGCTTTGGTGCGGTTCTCGATGGCGAAGAAATGGCTGAGGGCAATATCGACCTCTTCACCCAGCTTCTTGAGGATGCTGTGGCGCGTCAGGCCAAGATCGACCAAATGACTGATCGCGCCTTGGTTGCAAAATGGCCGATTGACCGCATTGATCCCACCTTGCGTGCTTTGTTTCGCGCGGCTGGGGCGGAATTGGTTGGGTCTGATACACCGCCCAAGGTCATCATCACGGAATTTGTAGATATTGCGCGCGCGTTCTTTCCCGAAGGACGCGAACCAAAATTCGTGAACGCCGTGCTAGATCATATCGCCCGCGAAGCACGCCCCGAGGCGTTTTAACCGCCAAAGCCATGCGGCCGATCTGTCGCAGGAATCGCAGTTGCACTGGCGTTTCTTTGCGCTAACCTCTCTTTAGGGATTCCCAAATTATCCTGCAAAGGGAGGTGCGAGATGCCAGAACATATCCGTTTGATTCTACGCCACGCGGCCATTGGTGCCGTGATTGCCTTTGCCTTTGTTGCGATGCTGTTGGGTTTCAACCTTGCCAATCTGCGTCATCTGGTTCTGAACAGCGCTGATGGGGTTCTTGCCGTTGTGATGCTTTATATCTTTTGCACCATTACCTTCGGTTCGGCGCAAGTCGGGTATCGCATTATGACCCTATCAGATGAGGACAAAGGCGATCAGGGTCGCCGTGATCGGGCCTTTACCCCCGAGATGCAGCCAATTCCCGTTCGTATCCGTGAGGATAAGCGCGGCTAAGTTTAAGGCTGAGGTGACGGAACCGCATCCACCGTAGAGGCGTAATTCCCGAGAGCCTGTATATACAGGTGGGTGCCAGGTAACGCGACCAGGGCCGTGACAGAGCCAGCTCCCTCGGAAATGATTAAGGCCACCGGAATGTTGCCACAGATACGAATGGCGCAGAACCGTCACCACATCACTTAGGTCTTTCCTTGGCTTTCGACAAGTGGGGCAGGATCGACCTAAGCCTTGCTTTTGTTCCGTATTTGTTCCAATCATGTGACTATGACTGCCTCTGATCCGCACCCGTCCGATATAATGACCGCAGGCCAACGTCTTGCACGGGGGGTGTGTCGGCATTTCGCGCGGCTTGGTTTCACCACATTGGAGGAGTTTTGCCCCAAACGGGGCAAGCGTGTGGATGTCATCGCACTTGGGCCCAAAGGTGAAATTTGGATTATCGAGTGCAAATCAGGCGTGGCTGATTTCCGCAGTGACGGCAAATGGGATGGCTACCTCGAATGGTGTGACCGTTATTTCTGGGCGGTTGATGCCGATTTCCCAACCGAAATTCTGCCCGAGGATACTGGGCTGATCTTTGCGGATGATTACGATGCCGAAGTGATCCGCATGGGGCCAGAGGTAAAACTGGCCCCTGCGCGGCGCAAAAAGATCACGCATGATCTGGCGCAGACCGCCGCGCGGCGCTTGGCGCGGATGCGCGACCCGATGGGGCGTTATTGATTATTTGCGCGATTTGCGTGCGGCTTCGGCAGCAAGGCGCAATTCTTCGGCGATTTCATCTGCCTCGTCAGGATCGAAATCAAGCGGAAGGTCGACACCTTCGGCCTCGACATAGATGCGCACCATCCCAAGGCTTGTTGGCCCGATCTGTAGATTCGCGGCGATATCGCTTTCGCTATTGATACTCATCTCTTCCTCTCCAGATGACAAAAGGCACGGATGCATTGCCCCTTGCGGCAAAGGCCCTAATCCTTTGCGCCATGAATGACAATATCCGCGTCATCCACCCCTTGCAATCGCGGCGCGAGGGGGCTATTTCCGCCGACAGTGCCGCCTTAGCTCAGTTGGTTAGAGCGCTGGATTGTGGATCCAGAGGTCCCCCGTTCAAGCCGGGGAGGCGGTACCATCTCTCTCTCCCTGTCTATCGTTACTGCGCGGTTGTGATGTCCAACCGTCCGATTTCGGCCATGGTGGTCGCGTCAAACACAATGATCTGCGCGCCTTGATCGACCACCGCAATCCACCCATCGCCAAAGGTCACGGCCGTTGCTGTGATCCCTTCGGGCAGGGTAAGGTCAGCTGGAAGGGCGATTTCATTTTGCGCGGGCTTTGGGAAACGGGTGACAAAAACCGAAACCACCGTTATCAGGCCCAAGATCATCACAAGGGTCAAAACCCAAACCATACGCTGCAGCCAGACCAGATGGGATGGCAGCGCGGCAGATTGGGGATCGTCACCTGAGGAAGGCGTGTTCATGGCGGAACTCCGCATCATTAGTTTCGAGATTGGGCCAGAGCCTGCACCTCGTCTTGATAAGGCACTTGGCCGCGATGTGCCAGAAGAAGCCGCGCTCAGCCGATCCCGGCTTGCCCGGTTGATTGCGGCAGGGGATGTCGCGATCAATGGCGCAACAATCACAGATGCCCGCGCGCGTGTTGTTGAGGGCGATCAGGTCACCATTCGCGTGGCCGAGGCATCAGAGGTGGAAACCCGTCCTCAGGATATCCCGCTTGATATTTGCTACGAGGATGACGATCTGATTGTGGTGAATAAGCCCGCAGGTTTGGTTGTCCACCCCGCACCAGGCAGTCCTGACCACACGCTTGTGAATGCGCTGCTGCATCATTTTGGCGGCAATTTATCTGGGGTGGGCGGCGAAAAGCGGCCAGGCATTGTGCATCGCATCGATAAGGACACATCGGGCCTTCTGGTCATTGCGAAATCAGATCGTGCGCATCATGGGCTGGCCGACCAATTCGCCGCCCATAGTGCCGAGCGGCATTACATCGCGCTCTGCCATGGCAGCCCTGACCCCGCTGATCCCCGCCTGCGAGGTGTGCGTGGCACAAGTTTTGAGGATGGTAATATCCTAAAAATCACCACCCAATTGGCGCGCCATAAAACTGACCGTCAACGTCAAGCGGTTCTGTTCCAAGGGGGGCGTCACGCTGTGACGCGGGTCAAACCCTTGCAAAACTATCACGATGCCTTGGCCTTGATTGAATGCAGGCTAGAGACGGGTCGCACGCATCAAATTCGCGTGCATCTTTCGCATGCAGGTCATGCGCTTGTGGGGGACCCCGTCTATGGCGGGCGGCGTAGGGTTTCGGAAAAGCTGTTTGGGCCCGAGCTTGCGGGTGCCGTGAACCAATTTCCGCGTCAGGCCCTGCACGCTGCCTCGCTTGGCTTTGCACACCCTGCCAGTGGCGAATGGATGCGCTTTGAGGCGGATTTGCCCGAGGATATGGCAACCCTCGTCACTCGCCTTGAGGCAACCTTACCTTAGCGCGCCAAGGCCAAGCCATTTGCGCGGGGGTCGGTCGCGGCCTCAACCAGGCCGTCCAAATGGGTGACAACCGCGCCCGCATGACCAACCAAATCGCTGTAATCGGGTAAGATTTCTGTCTCATGCCCCATATTGGAAAGAGCCGTGATCAAGTCAGGACCAAACCGTGCCTCGAGTTTCAGAGAGGTCGTTGCATCGCCCCATGTTCGCCCCAACAGCCATCGTGGCGCTGTAACCGCCTGTTGTAATTCCTGACCCAAATAGGCATAGCGCGCAAAAATCGCCGCTTGGGTTTGTGGCTGTCCTTCGCCGCCCATCGTGCCATAAGCCATGACGCGCCCGTCTTCGAACACGGCCATTGCGGGGTTGAGGGTATGAAATGGCACTTTGCGCGGCGCGATTTGGTTCGGGCCATCGCCCATGCCAAAGCCTGCGCCACGGTTTTGGAAAAACACGCCCGTGTCGGGGCAGGTCAGGCCTGACCCAAATTCCCAGTAGACGCTTTGGATGAAGCTCACAGATGTGCCTTCCGCATCGCTGGCCCCCATCCAAATTGTATCACCGTCCTTTGGCTCATAGGGCCATGGCAATGCGCGCTTGTGGTCAATTTGCCCTGCCAGATCGTCTAGCACCTGATCTTGCAAGAACGTCTCGGGCGGTTGCCGCATGGCGCTGAGGTCACCCAATTCACGATTTCGCAGAATAAAGGCCTGCTTCGTGGCTTCGATCAGGGCGTGAATAGGCGCGACCCCTTCTTTCGCCCATGTTTGGATGCGATCATAAATCCCCAAAATCATCAGTGATGACATCCCTTGGGTGGGTGGGATCATGTTGTAAAGCATGGCTTTTGATGTCTTGACCGACAGCGGTGTCACCGCACGGGCGCTATAGGCGGTGAAATCTTCAAGACGCAAAGGGCTGCCTTGGGCCTCAAGAAAGGCCGCGTGGGTTTTGGCCAAATCGCCGTGATAATAATCTGCAATGCCCTTTTGCGCGATCTGGCGCAGCGTTGCCGCCAAAGCAGGTTGTGTAAACCGCGCACCCGCCACAGGGATTGCACCGCCAAACAGATAGGTATCCGCAAATCCAGGCACATCTTTCAGCCCGTCAATCTTGTCTGTGATGCACTGGGATTGATTATTGCTGACAGGAAAGCCTGCCTCGGCGTGATAGATTGCATGCTCAAGAAGACGCGACAGGGGCAGGGGGGTGGCGCTTGGGGCGGCTTCGAGCGCGGCGCGCCACCCATCCACCGATCCTGGAACAGTCAACGCGGCCTTGGCGCCGCGGGTGGGGATTGCATCGGTGAAACCAGCGGCCTCATACCACGCACGGCTTGCCAACGCGGCAGAGTGGCCCCCTGCAAAAATCGCCTGCACAGGGGCATCCTTGCGTTTGATCAGCCAAAACCCATCGCCGCCGATCCCGTTCATATGCGGATAGGTCACGGCTATTGTTGCGGCCATGGCCACCATCGCTTCAACGGCGCTGCCGCCCTCGGCGAGAATATCCTGACCTGCCTGTGCGGCCAAATGATGGGGGGCTGTCACGGCGCCCCGAAATCCTTGTGTGGTGTTCAGCATGGTTTGTCCCTCGTCACGCGTTGAGCTTTAGCTTATGTCGTGGCTGCCTCGTGACAAGGGGTGGGACGCATTGCGATCATATCCGCGTGAGCTTTGCTATAAAAAATGGCAGTATGCCTTGTTTGCTGCTGGTTGCGGGGGTAGGCCTAGGATCTTTCTGCACGCTTCCCCTTGAATGGGGGATAAAAATTCCCATCTGAGATGAAGTTAATCATCGTTACATTCACGGTTTCTTAAAAAAAATCGTGCAAATTAAGACGAAAATCAGGGATCCTATGCTTATGAGCAGCTATGCAAATCTTCCAGCACCTTCCCCCGAACAGGGGTTGAACCGCTATTTGCAGGAAATTCGCAAATTCCCCCTGCTTGAGCCCGAACAAGAATACATGTTGGCCAAGCGTTGGGCGGAAGATCAAGATACCGAAGCCGCCCATCAATTGGTCACATCGCATCTGCGTTTGGCGGCTAAAATTGCGATGGGGTATCGTGGGTATGGCTTGCCGCAGGCCGAGGTGATCTCTGAGGCCAATGTGGGCCTGATGCAGGCAGTCAAACGTTTTGATCCCGAAAAAGGGTTTCGTCTCGCCACCTATGCGATGTGGTGGATCCGCGCGGCGATCCAAGAATACATCCTGCGCTCTTGGAGCCTTGTAAAACTTGGTACGACATCAGCACAGAAAAAGCTGTTCTTCAATCTGCGCAAGGCGAAGGCGCGGATCGGCGTGTTGGAGGAGGGCGATTTGCGCCCCGAGAATGTCGCCAAAATCGCCACAGATTTGGGTGTGACTGAGGATGAAGTGATCTCAATGAACCGCCGCCTGTCGGGTGGGGATGCCTCGCTCAATGCGGTGATTGGCAGCGATGGCGAGGGTGCCACGCAATGGCAAGACTGGCTTGAAGATGAGGATGCTAACCAAGCCGAAGATTACGCCGAGCGGGATGAGTATCAAAGCCGTATGGCCTTGATGCAGCAGGCCATGGAAGTTTTGAATGAGCGCGAGCGTGAGATTCTCGCGCAGCGCCGCCTGCAAGATGTGCCTGTCACCCTTGAGGAGCTGTCTGGAAAATACAATGTCAGCCGCGAACGCGTGCGCCAGATCGAGGTGCGTGCCTTTGAAAAGCTGCAAAAGAAAATGCGTGAACTGGCCGTTGAAGGCGGGATCATTCCCGCCTAACCTGCGTTCAGGCGGGTTCTGCGTTCAGGGCTGTGATGAGGGGGGTAAAGGCCTCTTCAAGTCGCTGTTGAAGATGCCAGTAAAACGCTTTTTCGGCCCGCGCTCTGCCGCTGCCTATTTGCACCAAACTACCCGTTTCAAGGGGGCCTTTGAGCATGTCATGCGGGGCCGCGACCCAGCCAAGCCCCGATTGTGCGCCAATCACGCAATCCCCAAGCGATGGCATGATCCGCGCAGGGCCAAACGCGTCATGCTTATTGCCAAAATGTGCCTTGGCCCAAATATCGGGCAGAGAGGATTTTGGCGCGGTGACCAGACGCGGGGCCTTTAGGATGGCAGCCTCTGGATAATTGCGCACCATTGCAGGGCTTGCGCAGGCGACAATTTCCATCGGGGGCAAACTATAGCTTGCCACACCCGAAATCGACAAAGGGCGGCTTGTGATCCCTGCATTCACCTCGCCGCGCCGTAATAAGTCCAACACATCGTCAGAATTGCGCTGCACGATTTCAAAATTTTGCATTTGCGCGCGTCCCAAAGCCCGCAGGAGCAGGCCATTAATCGCCTCGCTTGGGGCAGCGATGCGGAAATGCGCGCTGATATTGGGCGCAAGCAGGCCTAAATCTTTGATCAGCTGAGCTTCCATAAGGGTAACATCGTCAATGTGGCGCAGCATCCTTTGGCCCGCTTCGGTTGGGCGGACCGGGCGGGTGCGTTGCACCAAATTGCACCCAAGCCGTTCCTCCAATGCTTTGACGCGCTGCGACACAGCCGATTGCGTGACGCCCAAGATTTGCGCGGCCGCGTCAAAAGACCCAGTCCGCAAGACAGCAGCAAAAGCCGCAAGCGCAGCATAATCCAACATGGCAAACCTGCATTTGTATAGAATTATTAGGCATAATTATAAATAATGCGAAGGTAAATCAAGACTTTCATCGCGTGACGCCCGCGGGATTTTGCGGCTTGTGGTTTTTTGAGATTGGCGCATCATGCGCGCTATGACGACCACCCCACGCCTCAAAAAAGAAACAGCCACGCGCCCCGTGATTGGGATGGCGTGGATGTTGTTGACGGGCCTCTGTTTCGTTCTGGTGACGGCCTTGGTCAAACATGTTGGCAGTGATGTCCCGCCCGCACAATCCGCCTTTTTGCGCTATATTTTAGGCTTGGGTTTCTTGATCCCGATGATCCGCCCCATTTTGCGCGCGCGCCTGACGCGGGGGGATCTGGCGCTGTTTTCTTTGCGGGGCGCGTTGCACAGTTTGGGCGTGATTTGTTGGTTCTATGCGATGACGCAAATCCCAATCGCTGAAGTGACCGCGATGAACTATCTGAACCCTGTTTATGTCACTGTTATGGCAGTGCTTTTCTTGGGCGAGCGTATGGCGCTGCGCCGCGCACTTGCGGTGCTTTTGGCCTTTGTCGGGGCGCTTGTAATCTTGCGCCCGGGCTTTCGCGAATTATCGATGGGGCATTTCGCGATGATTTTCACGGCCCTGTTTTTCGCAGGCGGCTATTTGGTCGCCAAAATCATGGCAGATCGGGTTGATGCAGCAGTGGTGGTTGGGATGCTGTCGGTCACAGTGACCATCGGCCTTGCCCCCTTTGCTTTTGCGGTTTGGATCACACCCACATGGGAACAGATTTTTTGGCTGTTCCTTGTGGCCTGTTTTGCCACGGCGGGACATTACACCATGACCTTGGCCTTTGCAGCTGCACCTTTGACCGTCACGCAGCCTGTGACCTTCCTTCAACTTGTGTGGGCGACCACGATGGGGGCTGTCGTGTTTGGCGAGGCGGTTGACCCCTATGTGATTTTCGGTGGGGCGATTATCATTGGCTCGATTTCCTTTATCACATGGCGCGAAGCGGTCTTGAATCGCCGTCAAATCACGCCAGCGGTGCCGCAAACAAAGTAGGTGAATTTTGGATTGCCTGTTTCTTGGGCATCGCGCTTGTTTTTTGCACAAGCGCGCACCAGCCTGCCACGCTGCAATGCAGAAAGGTCGGCCATTTCATTGTTCCTTTACGTTGATTTGCTTCAGTCAAACCAAAGGAGTTGCGGTGAATGTCTGACTGGTTGCAGGGCTATGATGCGGTGATTTTTGGCGGGCTTGGCACATTGGCCGATTGTGCAGAGCTTGACCTTGCCGCGTGGAACGCGGCCTTTCGGATCCATGGGTTAGATTGGTTCTGGTCATGGGAAACATATGCATCCCTGACCCATGAGGTGGGGCATCGTCATTTGGCGGCGGCCTATGCGGCGCTGCATGGTGAAGATCATCGTGCTGATGCACTTGATGCGACCCACCAGAAAATCTTTGCAGCGAAACTGGCTCAGAACATTCATTTGCGTTCGGGTGTGCGCGATGTGCTGCGCGCTGCGGCCCATGGGGGGCGGGGTCTTGGCTTTGTCTCGCGCTCGGATTTGATGCCTGTGCGCGCGCTTTTGGGGGCAACGGCCCGTGCCCGCGAAGGAATTTCCTTTGACGCTGTGATCCTGCGCGGCGATGTCACCCGCCACGCCCCTCATCCTGAGGCCATGCAAAGCTGCATCAGGGCGCTAGAGGTTCCAGCAGACAAGGTTTTGGCAATCGTTGATCGCGGTGCCGCGGCCTATGCCGCACAAGATGCGGGGTGTCATGTGGTGGGTTTTCCCAGCCGTTTGGCAGAAGAGGGCGAATTTCCTGCTGACCTGCCCTTGCTGCATATTTTGGATATTACAAAATTGGTTAGACCCGGCGCTGACGGGCAGGGCCAACACGCCGCTGAATAAGGTGCAAAAAAGGCTGGCCACATGGCCAGCCTTTTTTAATTCTCATGCGGGCAGATCAGATCACAGTTGATCCATGATCTCGTCAGGAATTTCAAAATTCGCTGTGACGGTTTGCACATCGTCATCATCTTCAAGCGCATCAATCAGCTTCATCAGCTTCTGCGCCCCGTCAAGATCAAGCGGTGTTGTCGTCTGGGGACGCCAGACCAATTTGGTGCTTTCCGATTCCCCCAATTGATCCTCAAGGGCGGTCGAAACATCCGACAGGTCGGTGTCGGCGCACCAGATGATATGACCATCTTCGCTGCTTTCGACATCCTCGGCCCCGGCCTCAATTGCGGCCATCATGACGCTATCTGCATCCCCTGCTGAGGCGGGATAGCTGACCTGACCTTTGCGGTCGAACATAAAGGAAACCGACCCTGTTTCGCCCAAATTCCCGCCATTCTTGCTAAAGGTCGAACGCACATTTGATGCGGTGCGATTGCGGTTGTCTGTCATGGCTTCCACGATGACCGCAACGCCATTGGGGCCATAGCCTTCGTAACGGATTTCTTCGTAATTCTCCGCATCGCCGCCTTGCGATTTCTTGATCGCGCGCTCAATCACGTCTTTCGGCACTGAGCTTGACTTCGCTTCTTTCACGGCAAGGCGCAAACGTGGGTTTTTATCAGGATCGGGGTCGCCCATCTTCGCGGCAACGGTGATTTCCTTTGCCAGCTTAGAAAACAGCTTAGAGCGCAGCTTGTCCTGCCGCCCTTTGCGATGCTGAATATTCGCCCATTTTGAATGGCCTGCCATGGCATGCGTCCTTGTGTTTGAAACTCGCGCGGGGTTTTAGCCCTGCGGCCCAGATTGCGCAAGCGCGGCTTTCGGGATGATCAGCGAATGGGAGCCACGGGGCGGGGTGATACAAATTCGTAGGTCTGGCCCCGCGCATCTGTGATGGTCACGCTTGCCACTGGGGGAAGCTCTGCTTCGGGTGCCACCGATTTGACCACCAATTCGACCACGCGGCGCAAGATATTGCTGCGCGGGTCAATCTCAACCACATAGCCAAAGCCATCAGGGCAGCCCTCAAGCGCCCCTTGCCACAGCGTCACATCCGCTTCGGGCGCGGTTGCGGTGCAGGTTGTTCCATCACTCATTCGCACTTCTAAGTCACCACGCGACAGGCGGATGTCCGTAGGGTTTGGGTTCGCTTGGGAAAGCGCGCAAGCACAAAGCGCAAAAACCAAAGGCACAAGTGCAAAATTGCGTGTCATCAAGAACCATCCTTTTCACAGTGGCCAAAGCAGAGGAATGGTCAAACAGACCACGACACCTAAGGATATATTCAAAGGGATACCCACTTTGAGATAGTCGGTAAAGCGATAGCCCCCAGGCCCGTAAACAAGCATATTGGTCTGGTATCCAATCGGCGTCGCAAAACAGGCAGAGGCTGCAATCATCACCGCCACGACCAAGGGGCGCGGATCCACCCCCATCGTTTGCCCAAGCGCGATGGCAATCGGGGCCATAATCACGGCGATTGCGTTATTGGACACCAGTTCCGTCAGAAGTGTTGTGATGAAGTAGATTGTCCAAATCAGAACCACGGGCGGCACATTTTCAAGCCAAGGGGCAAGACTGCCAACCAAAAGCTCGATGGCGCCCGTGTGTTCAAGCGCTGCGCCAACAGCCAGCATGGCGAAAATCAAAGCCAAAAGCCGTCCTTCGACAAAAGAGAACGCTTCCTCGGCGTCAATGCAGCGCGCAATCAGAACCACGGCCATGGCTAAGACGGCCAAGGGCAAAATAGGGGCCAAATTCAGCGCGGCCAAAACCACGATGCCTGCCATAGCCAACAGCGCGATTGGGGCTTTCTCGCGGCGATAGGGGCGTTCGGATGGGGTTGAGACATCGACCATGTCCATGTCAGCTGCAAGGCGTTGGATGTCGGCGGGATCGCCCTCCAACAACAGGGTATCGCCCACTTGCACAACCAAGTCATCTAATTGCCGACCGATATTTTGGTTCCGCCGATGCGCTGCCAATGGATAAACGCCATAGCGCCGCCGCAGGCGCATAGACCCGAGGGATCGGCCCACCATGCGGCACCCAGGTGTAATCAGAACCTCAACAGTGGTGGTTTCCACCGAAGACAGCTTATCAATCGTGCGCAGGTCTTTTGAGCTTTGCATCCCCAACAGCTCGGCCATCTCGGTGCGCAAAACCACGCGATCGCCCAACTGTAACGTGACCCCGTCCATGTTGCGCCGCAGCGAGGCATCCCCGCGCAAAACGTCAATCAAACGCACCCCGTCTCGGGTAAACAGCTCGACCTCGGTGACATTTTGCCCGATCAGCGCACTGTCTTCTGGAATGGCCACTTCGGTAAAGAATTTCATTTTGGCCCGATTGCCACCCAAAAGCGTGGCCATAGAGGCGCGATCAGGCAACAGATGCCGCCCGATTAAGGCAAGGTAAATCATGCCCCATGCGACCACGACAAGGCCAAGCGGGGTTACCTCAAAAATCGTGAAAGGCTCTAATCCCTGACTGCGCGCCACCCCATCGACCAAAAGATTGGTTGATGTGCCGATCAATGTCAGCGTGCCCCCCATGATTGCGGCATAGGACAGCGGGATCAAAAGTTTAGACGCAGATTGTTTGAGGATTTTCGCGACCTGCACGAAAATCGGGATCATGATGACCACAATGGGCGTGTTGTTGATAAAGGCCGAGGCCAAAGCCGCAAAACCAAGCAAAAGCGTCACCGCCAATTTCGGATGCGTTTTGGCCGTGGTTTCCGCCAAACGCGTCACCCGATCAAGCGACCCTGTTCGCACCAAAGCCCCCATGACAATAAACATGGCCGCAATTGTCCATGGTGCGGGGTTCGACAAAACCGCCAAGCCATCACTATAGGGCAAAAGACCCGTGACCAGGAGCAGGCCAACGACACCAATGGCCACCACCTCGGTCGGGTAGGTCTCGCGCAGGAATAGGATGAACATCCCAACCAAAATGATCAGGGTTGTAATCGCCTCACCCGTTGGTGTCAGTCCCAAGTCTAGCATTGGCACCCTCGCTTGTGCGGGCCAAGGTCAGCCCGCCCACAGCCCCATCTTCCCCATCTGATCAGGAGAGCGCAAGCACCCTATTCACGCAGTTGCCTGAGACAGCTTGCCGCCGACCCGCACCGCGCGCGCGACAGTGGCGCGGCCTGTGCGGTCATCGGTTTCAATGTATACCCCTGATAAGGTCGCCTCACCGAGGGCAGGGCTGAAACGCTCTTTTGGGATGTGGGTCAGGAAACGGCGCAGCGGCTCGGCCTTATCCATCCCGATCACGCTGTCATAATCGCCGCACATCCCCGCATCTGTTTGATAGGCGGTGCCATTTGACAGGATCATCGTGTCTGCGGTCGGCACATGGGTGTGGGTGCCCACAACAAGGCTCGCGCGGCCATTGCAGTAATGGCCCATGGCCATTTTCTCGGATGTCGCTTCAGCGTGGAAATCCACGATGACCGCTTGCACCATGCCGCCCAAAGGATGCGACTTTAGGATCGGATCAAGGGCTGAGAAGGGATCATCATAAGGGTGTTTCATGAACACCTGACCCAAGGCCTGCGCAACCAATACTTTGCGCCCACCGGGGGCTGTGAAAATACGCGCGCCCTGTCCAGGTGCCGCTTTCGAGATATTCAGGGGCCGTATCACGCGCGGCTCATTTTCGATAAAGCCAAACATATCTTTTTGATCAAACGCATGATCGCCCAAAGTTATGCAATCAGCCCCAGCCGCCAGAATATCTTTCGCATGCCCACCCGACAGTCCCATGCCCGAAGTGGCGTTCTCGCCATTCACAACAACGAAATCAAGTTTCCAGTCTTCGCGCAGACGCGGCAGATGGGTGGTGATGGCGGCGCGCCCCGCGCGGCCCATCACATCTCCTAAGAAAAGGCATTTCATGGGGAAACCCCTAGTCCCCTTTGGTGTTTTGCGCAAGCGCAGCATGGTGAAGGCCGCTTTCGGTGACGACCACATCCAAGGGTTGATCTGTTGGCTCAACGGGCAAGCCGCCAAATCGTTGGGCACTATAGGCAAAGCCAATCGCGCGCAAATTAGGCTTTGCTACGCGCAGACCTTCTAGGCTGCGGTCGTAAAACCCGCCCCCATACCCAAGGCGCTGGCCATGATCGTCAAACCCGACCAAAGGAACAATCACGATATCAGGGATCAGGCTTGCCCCTTCTGGCGGGATTTCTGCGCCAAATTCCCCCGTGATCAACGGGCCATCATAAGCCCATTCTCGAAACAGCAGCGCCGCATCCTTGGCCACGATTACGGGAAGGCAGAGGCGATTTTTCTGCCCCAAACGTGCCATTGCAGGGCGGGGGTCTATTTCCGTGCGGATGGGCATATACGCGGCGATGATTGCCCCCTCGACTGGCCCGATTTCAGCCAAAAGTCGCGCGGTCGCGGCCTCAGGCGCAGGCCCTAATTCGGTATGGGCCAATTTACGCGCGGCGAAGGCAGATTTGCGCAAGAGCGCCTTGTCATTCGGGGTTGTCATTTTTGCCTCTTGCCTTTGCGCCGAAATCTTCATTCAACACGATCATAAGGTCGTGCAAGGGCGCAAGGATGTTTGCGCGCGACCATAACCCTGCATAAAGGCGACTTGAAGATGATGATGGTATTAGATCACGTGGCAATCGCCGCAGAAGACTTGGCTGGCGCCGAGGCAGAATTGACCGCGGCCCATGGCCTGACCTTTCAAGGCGGCGGTCAGCATATGGATATGGGCACTCATAATCGCCTCATTGGGCTTGGGCCTTCGGAATATTTGGAACTGATTACCCCGTGCCCAGACATTCCCGCACCTTCGCAACCGCGTTGGTTTGATTTGGATCGGTTCTCTGGCGCGCCGCGGGCGCGGTCTTGGGTCTGCGCAGTGACAGATTTGGACGCTGCTTTGGCGCAAATTCCCTTTCCTGTGGGCAAGGTCTGGAATTTGGGCCGTGGTGATCTGCGGTGGCGCATGACGATCCCTGAAGATGGGATTTTGCCGTTTGATGGCCTGTTTCCTGCGCTGATCGAATGGCAATCGGGCGGCCACCCTGCAACGCGCCTGAATGAGGTTGGGGTGCGACTTGAGGCGCTCGCGCTAGAAACGCCACAGGCGGAGGCGCTTCGGGCCGCGCTTGCGCCTCTTTTCGCGGATACCCGCTTGTCTATCGCCAAGGCGGACACGCCTAAGATTTCCGTAACGCTTGCGACCGAAACTGGCACTGTGGTTCTTTAAATTGTGGTTCTCTCAACAATCGACACCTTCAAAATGACCCCAGAAATTTGTCCCGCCCGTGCCGCGCATATTCCTTCGATCCTTGAGATTTGGAACCATGTGATCCGTGACACGGCCTATACATTCACAAGCACGCTCAAGACGGTTGAAGATGTGGAACATATCCTCACCGATCAATGCGCCCTTGTGATGGTTGAAGGGGCGCGGGTCATTGGGTTCGCGCGCTTTGGCCCGTTTCGCGGGGGGGATGGTTATAGGTTTATCGCAGAACATACGATCTTGATGGCCCCATCGGCGCGCGCACGCGGGCTCGGCCCCCGCCTCCTATCGGCCCTTGAGGACGAAGGGCGAAAGGCAGGCATCGCGCGTTTCGTTGCGGGTATTGGTGGCGAAAATGACATCGCGCAGAAATTTCATAAATCCATGGGATATACCGAAACGGGGCGGATGCCGCGCATGGGGTGGAAATTTGAACGCTGGCACGATCTGGTCTTGATGCAGAAAGATCTTTGAGTGGCGGCAAAAGCCCAAAAAACTCTGACAAGCCCTGCCAAACAAGCTATGGCTAGGCCCATGTCGATCTGGGCCAAAATATCGGATGCCATATCCGCCCTCGCCCGTGGTGAAAGCCTCTCGGTTCTGTTCGAGCGCCTGCGCCGTCCGCCCGAGCGCAGTGTGGCCTTTACCATCGCAGTCATCGCGCTTGGGGCAAAAATGGCCAAGGCGGATGGTCAAGTCACCCGTGATGAGGTCGCAGCCTTTCGGCAAGTGTTCCATATTCCTGCGGCGGATACCGCTGCTGCCGCGCGTGTTTTCAACCTAGCGCGCGAGGATGTAGCAGGATTTCAGGATTACGCGCGCCGCATCGCACGGATGTTTGAGCCCGCTGCGCCAATTTTAGAGGATCTGCTTTCAGGTCTGTTTCATATCGCCCAAGCCGATGGTCACTATCACCCCGCTGAGGATGAATTTTTGGCGCGAGTGGCCGAGATTTTTGGAATTTCGCCTGCGCGGTTTTCCGCCCTGCGCGCAACATTTATCCCAGATGCGCCGCAAGACCCTTTTGCCATTTTGGGCATATCCCCTGAGGCCAGTGCACAGGACATTCGCAGCCGCTATCGCGCGCTTGTGCGGGAAAACCACCCAGACCAGATGCAGGCCCGTGGCGTGCCGCCCGAAGCGGTTAACCTTGCTGCTCATAAAATGGCGGCGATCAACCGCGCCTATGATGAGATTGTAAAATCCCAGACCCGACAGGGGGGATAGATGCGCTTCGCCAGCTACAATGTCGAATGGTTTGATGCGCTGTTTTCGGATGATGGCAGCTTGCTTGAAGATGGCACATGGTCATCGCGCTATAAAATCACCCGCGCGGATCAAGTGCGGGCCTTGGGGCGGGTTTTCATCGAGCTAAATGCCGATGCGGTGATGATCATCGAAGCCCCAGACACCAAAAAATCCCGCGACACAGTGCGTGCCCTTGAAAATTTTGCGGCCCGATTTGAGCTGCGCTGCCGTAAGGCTATCAAAGGATTTGATAACGACACACAACAGCAAATTGCGCTTTTGTATGATCCTGATCAGATGGATGTGCGCCATGATCCCGTGGCGAGCGAGGCCGCGCCGCGGTTTGACGGAAAATTCCGAATTGATCTCGATATTGATGCGCGCGCCGATGTGATTGGCTTTTCCAAGCCGCCGCTTGAGGTCGCCGTGACAACCGCTAAAGGCGCAATGCGCATGATCGGTGTTCATGTGAAATCCAAAGCCCCGCATGGGGCCCGTAGCCCCGAGGAGGTGATGCGCCTCGCCATCGCCAATCGGCGCAAACAACTGGCCCAAGCGATCTGGTTGCGTGCCCGTGTTGATGACCATTTGGCCGCAGGTGATCCCTTGATTGTGATGGGCGATTTCAATGACGGGCCAGGTTTGGATGAATATGAAAAACTGTTTGGGCGCTCCTCGCTTGAGATTGTTTTGGGCTGCGATCTGCCGCGGGCGCAACAATTGTTTGATCCGCATGCCGCGCGCGCGCTGCAAAGCCTAACTGCGGCAACACAAACCAGCGCGCGGTTTTATATCCCAGAGGAAAAGCGCTATCTGTCAGCGCTGCTAGATTATATCATGGTTAGCCCCGATTTGCGCGCCAAACGGGGGCAGTGGCGCATCTGGCATCCGTTCGAGGATGCCGCCTGCTACGCGGATATTGATCTGCGCACAGCGCTGTTGGTGGCATCCGATCACTTCCCCGTTGTGGTTGATCTTGACCTTTAACTTGGCGCCCTGAGAGGAAATCTGCGCCTTAGGGGTTGAGGGCGCGGGGTTTGCACCGCATATCTTGGGAAAGATATTTCGCAGTTTATCAAAGGCAGTGACATGACCCATCATACCGATCCCCGCCAATTCGATGCCCAGTCTGAGACAGGTGGCGGGGCATGGGCGGATTTGCCCGAATGGGATTTGAGCGACCTTTACCCATCGGTTGATGCGCCCGAACTCAAACGCGACATGGAATTTTTGACCAAAGAATGCGCGGCATTTGCCGCGGATTACGAGGGCAAATTGGCCAATCTCGATGCCAAGGCCATGCTGGATTGCGTGCTGCGCTATGAAAAGATCGACATGGTGGCAGGGCGGATCATGTCCTTTGCAGGTTTGCGCTATTACCAAAAAACCACTGATGCAGGCCGCGCGAAATTCATGTCCGATTGTCAGGACAAGATCACCAACGCGACCACTGCGCTGGTATTCTTTAGCCTTGAGTTTAACCGTTTGGACGAAGCCCATCTTGAGGCGTTGTTGGCTGCGAATGCCGAACTGGCGCGGTATCGCCCCGTCTTTGATCGGATGCGCGCGATGAAGCCCTATCAGCTGTCTGACGAGATGGAGAAATTCCTGCATGACCAATCGGTCGTGGGGGCGGCTGCATGGAACCGTCTTTTTGACGAAACGATCGCAGGCATGAGCTTTAAGGTGGATGGCGAAGTGATGGGGATTGAGGCCACGCTCAATTGCCTATCTGAGCAGAACCGCGCCAAGCGCGAGGCGGGTGCGCGCGCCTTGGTAAAGGGGTTCACTGCGCAATTACCCCTCTTTGCGCGGGTGCATAACACTTTGGCCAAAGAAAAAGAGATCGAGGATCGGTGGCGCAAATTGCCCTCCGCGCAGGCGGCACGGCATTTGGCCAACCATGTCGAGCCCGAGGTGGTCGAGGCGCTACGCAACGCGGTCGTGGCGGCCTATCCGCGCATTTCGCACCGCTATTACGCGCTTAAGGCCAAGTGGCTGGGCCTTGAGACCTTAGAGGTCTGGGATCGCAACGCGCCCCTGCCGATGGAGGATGAGCGCATCGTACCATGGATCGAGGCGCGCCGTATTGTGACCGAGGCTTATTCAGCCTTTGATCCGCGCATGGCCGAATTGGCCGAGCCGTTTTTCACCGATGGTTGGATTGACGCGGCGGTGAAAGAGGGCAAAGCGCCCGGTGCCTTTGCGCATCCCACTGTGGCCGATGCGCATCCCTATGTGATGCTCAACTATCTGGGGAAACCGCGCGATGTGATGACCTTGGCGCATGAATTGGGCCACGGCGTGCATCAGCGTCTGGCGGCAGGGCAGGGGGAATTATTGTCCTCCACGCCTTTGACCTTGGCGGAGACGGCAAGCGTTTTTGGCGAGATGCTGACCTTCCGCAGAATGTTGTCTGAGGCCAAAGATCAAGCTGCGCGCAAGGTTATGTTGGCGGGCAAGGTTGAGGATATGATCAACACAGTCGTGCGGCAAATTGCGTTTTATGATTTTGAATGCAAACTCCATGCGGCGCGGCGCGAGGGGGAGTTGACCCCTGACGATATCAACGCGCTTTGGATGAGCGTCCAAGCCGAAAGCCTTGGGCCTGTGTTTAACTTCATGGAAGGCTATGAAACCTTCTGGGCCTATATCCCGCATTTCGTGCATTCGCCCTTCTACGTATATGCCTATGCCTTTGGCGATGGGCTGGTGAACGCACTTTATGCGGCTTATGAGGAGGGCCAAGACGGGTTTGAGGAGAAGTATTTCGATATGCTAAAGGCAGGCGGGTCAAAGCATCACAAAGACCTGCTTGCGCCCTTTGGGCTTGACGCCTCTGACCCTGCGTTTTGGGATAAGGGCCTGTCTATGATTGAAAGCATGATTGATGAGCTAGAGGCGATGGAATAACCCCGCGCCACCACAGCCAAAGAAAAAGGGGCCGCGCGGATGCGTGGCCCCTTTTTTCTTACCCCGCCTTGGCGCGGATTGCGTCAATCGTTTCTTGGGTTTCTACCGCATCCTCAAGTCGCCATTTGAGCGCGGCGCCATCCAAAATGGCCGCATTCAGATTTTCCACCTGCAACACATATTGATTGACCTTGGGGAAGCGGATTTCGCGGCGCTCCATCCCTGTTTCAATCACGAGGCGGGCTTGGTCGAACACGCCCGCATTATAGGGGGTTGGGACGCGCAAAACCCCATCGCTGCCGTGGAAGGTGACCTCTTGGAACGGGTGCATCCGCATTGAGGTGAGCCATTGCGCATCAAACCCATCAAAGCCTGCCCGCGCCTCTGCGGTAACTTCACAATCGCCCTCATATTCGATTTTCGCGTCATAAATCTCGCGTAAGGTTCCACCTGTTGCAAAACGGGTCGAGCCGATGGTGTAAACCCCGATATCGGGCAATGATCCGCCACCCATGGCCGCCTTATTGCGGATGTTCTGGGTATCGGCCGCATTGTTATAGGTAAAGGCCGCACGCACGCGCTGCAGCTGCCCCAATTGGCCCGATGTAATAATCTCTCGGGCCATTTGCCATTGCGGGTGATGCACGATCATAAAGGCCTCGCTGGCAACCAGACCTGATTTATCGCGGGCTTCGATCAAAGGTTGGATTTCGGGCGCGGTCATCGCGGTTGGTTTTTCAACCAAAACATGCTTGCCCGCTTGGAGGGCTTTGATCCCCCATTCAACATGCATCGTATGGGGCAGCGGAATATAGACCGCATCAATCATCGGATCCGCCAAGAGCGCGTCATAGCTGTCATGCACGTTCAGGTCAGGGGCGATCCGAGTGAAGGGCGCGGCCTTGCCGACATCGCGCGTGGCAATTCCCGCCAAACGCCCACGCCCCGCCAGATGCAGCGCAGGTGCCATCTCGTTTAGTGCAAAATTGGATGCGCCCAAAATGCCCCAATTGACGTAATGTTCCATTCTGTCCCTCCCTTATATGCCGAAACCCTAGCGCCAAGCTGTGGCGCATGCAAAGTGCAATCATTTGATTTAGCGCAAAGACCGCTGCCTGTCTGGGGATTTAGATGGGGCGTGACTGTAATGGTAAAAGGACGCGAACCGATGTCGAACACCCCGCATGAACTGGCCGAAGATTTTCCACAGGATGCTGAGAAAATCCATGAGCTGAAAACCCAAAACGCGCATTTTGCAAAACTGGCGGCTGATTATCATGAGGTGAACCGCGCCGTGCATCGTGCCGAGACAGGTGTTGAGCCATTGGAAGAATTGGCTGAAATGGCGCTGCGCAAGGAGCGGATGCGTCTCAAAGACGAAATCGCCGCCATGTTGGCGGCGGCGTAATCGCAGATTGAAAATTTGGGGGTGGGCCTGATTGGCCCCCCGCCTTAGCCCTCAGCAGTGCCTTCGACCTGCGCCTGAAAGCGTTCAAAGAATTGATCAGCCATTTTAGTGGCAAAGCTATCAATCAAGCGCGAGCCAAGTTGTGCGATTTTACCTCCAACTTTGGCCTCGACCTCATAGGTCAGTTCGGTGCCACCGCCCTCGGCATCGGATAAGGCCACTTTCGCGCCCCCTTTGGCAAAGCCCGCAACACCGCCTTTGCCTTCGCCTGTGATCGTGTAGCTTTCAAGCGGAACGATATCGGAAAGCGTGACCTCGCCCTTAAAGGTTGCTGAAACAGGCCCAACCTTCTGTTTGACTGTAGCGGCGAAGCCTTCCTCAGGGCTGCCTGTCAATTCCTCGCATCCTGGGATGCACGCCTTGAGCACCTCGGCGGAATTCAGCGCCGCCCAAACGGTTGCGCGGTCTGCGTTCAAAATACGAGAGGCTGCTAATTCCATGGATGTCATCTCCGTCACTGTGTTGCGAAAATCCTATATCCTAGGGTGGTCAGCCGTCAATTCTGTATGGCCTAAGTTTCGAGGCGATAGGGCAGTGTGCCGCGTTCATGCGGATCAACGCGCAGTTTTCCTTCGAGAGGCGGCACGGAGCGTTGGTGACAATTTTGCCGTTCGCAAATGCGGCAGGAAATCCCGATGGGCTGATAGGCCCCATCATCGTCCAAGGGCATGCCATCGGCATAGATCAATTCCTTGGCATGTTTCACCTCGCAGCCCAAAGAGATCGCAAAGCGGCGCAACGGTGCGCCCCATGCCCCGCCTGATTTCGAAACATCCCGCGCCAAAATGAAATAGCGCACCCCGTCAGGCGTTTCGGCCAATTGACGCAAGAATTGGGTCGGTGTTTCAAAAGCCTGATGGACATTCCACAAAGGGCAAGCCCCGCCAAAGCGCGCGAATTGAAAGCGTGTCGCAGAATGGCGCTTAGTGATCGTGCCTGCTTGATCGACACGGGTAAAGAAAAACGGCACCCCTTTGGCCCCTGGTCTTTGTAGGGTGGCCAGACGATGGGCAACTTGTTCAATTGAAGCGCCAAACTGGATCGACAGGCGTTCTAGATCATGGCGGGTGGTGCGCGCGGCCTCGGCAAAACGGGTATAGGGCATTAACACAGCGCCCGCGAAATAATTGGCCATGCCGACTTGGGCAATGGCGCGGGCTGTCTCCGATTGGAACCGAGCGAAATCAAGCGTTGCGTCCAACAACTGCGCCTGCCCCAAAAGCGCGTATTGATGCAGCAATTGAAAGCGCTGTGTTTCGGGCGCGGCGCGTGGCGACAGCGTTAAAACGCGCGTTTCGGTGTCATAACGGCGCAATCCCTGATCTGTCGCGCGCCGAATTGTGACGCCTTGCGCGGCCAACATGGCCTCGGTATGCGCGGCCAAGTCCCCTTGCGCTTTCGCGGCAAAACGTTCGGCGGCATGATCCACGGCATCAATGTAATTGTCGCAATAATGGAAGAAATCCCGCACCTCCTCCCAAGGTGAGGGGGCAGCGCCGCTGCCATCGCGGCCCAATGCCTCATCCAAGGAGGCGAGGCGCTCTTGCGCCTGACGATAGGCGCGATGCAGGGAGAGGAAACTACGGGCAAGCGCGGGCGCGTTTGAGGCGGCCAGCCTCAGATCGGTCAGCGCAGGTTGGCCATCCGTGAAAACGGGGTCTGCCAAGGCCTCGCGCATATCAGAGATCAGGCGTTCCGCATCGCCCGAGGTCAGTTCAGTCACATCAAAACCAAATTCCTGCGCCAAGGCCAAAACAACCACGGTCGAGAGCGGGCGGTTGTTGTTTTCCATTTGGTTCAGATAGGGCAAGGAAATGCCAAGCTTGGCTGCGAAGTCCTTCTGCGTCAGCTCAAGCCTTTGACGCAATTCGCGCAATTTCGCGCCCACATAGAGCTTGCGTGTATCTTGGCCATTCGCGCGCATGGATTTGCCCCTTGGTTGGCTTTGCAAACCCTATTTTGCCAATTTGCAAGATTGCGCGCAAGTCTCACACGCGGGCACGGATCCCCTGATAGGCGAGAGCGGCGATCCCGCCAACAGCGGCAAGGCTCAGTGATGGATCACTTTGCCATTGCGAGACAATCACACCAACCAAGGCCCAGATCACGGCAATCGGATAAGTGATGACCCTGAGCCGCGTGGTCAAGGCGGAGGCGGTGGCAAGCGCCCCCAAAAGACCCGCCCAACCTGCAATCTCGCGGGGCATTATGCCAAAACCCGTCAAGGTTGTTGCAAGCGCCACAAACCCCGCAGCCGAGAGCCACCCCGCATATAGGCCCAAAGGCGCCCGCGCCCATGAGGTTGGGCTTATTGGTGCGCGTAAACAGGCCAGAACGGCGGTGATCAGCATGACGAAGATAAGGATCGTTGCCCAAATCGGACTGCGCAGCGCCACCTCAATCCAGATTGCGCCAATGCCTGCGCTGACGATCAGGGGCCAGCGCATGGCATCCCAGTTTGGATTGTTGGCATGGCGCCACAGCCCATAGCCCGCGCTTGCAATCAGCCACAGGTAAATGACCCCCCAAATCGCAAAGGCATAGCCCGCGGGCTGCACAGGCGGGGTGCTGACATCATAGGGCAGGGTTGAGGGGTCAAATCCTGTGAAAGGCGCGGTTAAAAGCGGCGCGCCTGCAAAGGCCAAAACCAAGACCAGCGTGACAGCGGCACGCAATGTTGTGGGGTTTAGGCCAGAGTTAGCCAAGCGTGCCATCCGCCAAAAGCCGTGTTTTGCCGCCCAAATAGGGGTGCAGCGCCGCAGGCAGGGTGACGGAGCCATCTGCCTCTTGCCCATTTTCAAGCACTGCGATCAAACAGCGCCCGACCGCAAGGCCAGAGCCGTTGAGGGTATGCACAAATTCAGGCTTGCCGCCGCCTGATGGGCGGAAGCGCGCATTCATGCGGCGTGCTTGGAAATCTCCGCAGCTTGAGACTGAGGAAATCTCGCGATAGCAATCCTGACCTGGAAGCCATGCTTCAATGTCATAGGTGCGCACCGCGCCAAAGCCCATATCGCCCGTGCAGAGCGTGACAGTGCGATAGGGGATATTGAGCGCCTCTAAAATGCCCTCAGCACAGCGCAACATCCACTTTTGTTCATCATCCGAGTGATCGGGATGCGTGATCGAAACCATTTCAACTTTTTCGAACTGGTGCTGACGCAGCATTCCCGCCGTATCGCGCCCTGCGCTGCCTGCCTCAGACCGAAAACACAGGGAATGCGCGGTATAGCGCATCGGCAATGCGGCCTCCTCCACAATCTCGCCTGAGACGATATTGGTCAGCGTCACTTCGGAGGTTGGGATCATCCACCAGCCATTGGTGGTTTCATAACTGTCTTCGCCGAATTTCGGCAATTGGCCCGTGCCGAACATCGTTTCAGGGCGCACAAGGACAGGGCCGTTCATTTCGGTTAGGCCGTTTTGATCGACATGGGTGTCGAGCATAAATTGCGCCAAGGCGCGGTGGATCCGTGCCACAGCACCCCCAAGCATCACAAAGCGCGCGCCTGACAGTTTTGCGGCTGTCTCAAAATCCATGCTTGGCGCAACAGACGACAATTCAAAATGCTCTAAAGGTTTGAAATCAAAGCTGCGCGGGGTGCCCCATTTGTGCAATTCCACATTGTCAGTCTCATCCGCCCCATCTGGCACATCAGCGGCGGGCGCATTGGGGATCGTGGCCAGCATATCGCGCAAAGCCGCATCACGGGTCTTGGCCTCATCCTCAAGGCGGGCAATCTCGTCTTTCTTTTCTGCAACAAGGGCGCGCAGGCGATCGAATTCGGCTTCATCACCGCGGGCCTTGGCCGCCCCCACATCTTTTGATGCGGCATTGCGTTCGGCCTGCGCCGCCTCAGATGCCGTGATGCAGGCGCGCCGTGCTTCGTCCAACGCCAGAATTTCCGCAGACAGTGGTGCGAGACTGCGGCGCGCAAGGTTGGCGTCAAATTGTGCGGGGTTTTCACGAATGGCGCGAATGTCATGCATTGGATTTGCCTTTATCTCAGAACGGGGCGCAGGTTCCCTTTTGGGCGGTATGCAATATTGCGCGGCGCGGGGAAAGGGGGTGTTATAATTCTTGGCGCCTCAGGGGCTGACAGCGCCGCATCTTATACCCATATAGGGCGCGATGGCAGGATTGCCGCAGGGCGCAGTCGCAGTATTGGCCTGCCTTGCGCTTCGGGCGGGGGGAAAGTAACGTGCCGCCAAATTGACGGGGCTTGGATTAACATGCACCCAAGTCCGCCAACCATCTGCCCGATCTTGGGTGAATTTGATCAAGCCTCCGCCGCTGCGGGCGCGAATATAAGGATAGACCGACCATGGAAGCATTTGCACAATTCGTGCCGCTGATTTTGATCTTCGCGATCATGTATCTGCTTTTGATCCGTCCCCAGCAGAAAAAAGCCAAAGAGCATCAGGCGATGGTTGCTGCCTTGCGCCGCGGCGATCAGGTTGTGACCGCAGGCGGCATCATGGGCAAGGTCAGCAAAGTCAAGGATGAGCGCGAGGTCGAGCTTGAGATTGCAACGGGCGTAAATGTCCGCGTTGTGCGCAACACCATCACGCAGGTTGTTTCAAAAACAGAACCCGCGAAAGAATAATCTTCGACTGACCAAGCCCTGCCATTTGGCGGGGCTTTGTGTGAGAAAAGGCTAAGATATGCTCGATATCCCGCTATGGAAACGCATCCTGATTTGGGGCGTGGTTCTGGTTGCACTGGCTTTGGCTGTTCCAAATTTGGCCTATGATCGGGTCGAGCGTCACAATGATGCCCTTGCTGCCCTCGAAGGTGGCGCACCCTCTACGCCTGAACTCGAAGCGGATCTGGCACTTTGGCCGTCTGTCCTGCCCTCAAGCCTTGTTAATCTTGGGCTTGATTTGCGCGGTGGCGCGCATCTTTTGGCTGAGGTGCGGGTTGAGGATGTCTATACCGCACGCATGGACGCGCTTTGGCCCGAGTTGCGGGATGCATTGCGCGATGCCCGCGATGAGGTAGGCCCCATTCGCCGCACCGATGCCCCCGCAGGCGAATTGCGGGTGCAATTGGGTGAGGCTTCGGGCATGGCCCGCGCGGTGGAATTGGCCCGCGGTTTGGGTGGCCCTGTTGTCAGCCTAACAGGTGTAGGATCAGCCAGCCTTGAGGCGCGCGGCGAGGGTGATGTGCTGATCGTCTCGCTTTCTGAGGCGGAGAAGATCGCAACCGATGATCGCACCATGCAGCAATCGGTGGAAATTGTGCGCCGCCGTGTCGATGAGGCAGGCACCCGTGAGCCGACCATCCAACGCCAAGGCGAAAATCGGATTTTGATCCAAGTTCCCGGTGTAGGTTCTGCACAAGAGTTGAAAGACCTGATTGGCACCACGGCACGCCTGACCTTTCACCCTGTCATCACCCGCACCAGCGACCCTGAGGCCCGTGTGGACGCGCGGCAACTGCTGCTGCCCTCGATGGATGAAGAAGGCGCGTATTACATTCTAGAAGAAACCCCCGTGGTGACGGGCGATGATCTTGTGGACAGCCAACCCGGTTTTGACGCGCAAAATGGTCAGCCCAATGTCAGCTTCCGCTTTAACCCGCACGGCGCGCGCCTCTTTGGGGAATATACATCGGCTAATGTCGGTGCGCCTTTTGCCATTGTTCTGGACGATGAGGTCATTTCAGCGCCCACAATCCGTCAGGCGATTACGGGCGGCTCTGGTCAGATCACAGGCAGTTTTACGGTCGAAAGTTCGACCCAATTGGCGGTTCTTCTGCGCGCAGGGGCCTTGCCTGCTGAGATGACCTTCCTTGAGGAACGCACCATTGGCCCTGAATTGGGGGCTGATAGTATCGCAGCGGGTCGGATTGCCGCGATTGTGGCCTTTGTGGCGGTGCTGGTGTTTATGCAGGCGAGCTATGGCCTTTTCGGCCTGTTCGCCAATATCGCGCTGCTGATGAACGTGGCGATGATCTTTGGTACCCTAAGCCTTGTGGGGGCAACCCTGACCCTGCCGGGGATTGCGGGGATCGTCCTGACGATTGGTATGGCGGTTGATGCCAATGTGTTGGTCTTTGAACGGATCCGTGAAGAATTGAAAACTGCACGCGGCCCCGCCCGCGCGATTGAACTAGGCTATGATCGTGCGATGTCGGCGATTGTGGATGCCAATATCACAACCTTCCTAATCGCGGTGATCCTGTTCACCCTTGGCTCTGGCCCTGTCAAAGGCTTTGCCGTCACCTTGGCCATTGGGATCATCACATCTGTTTTCACTGCGCTTTATGTGACGCGGGTCATGGTCGTGACATGGTTCGAACGCGCCCGCCCCAAAAAGATTGAGGTCTGATATGAAACGTCTGAGACTGGTTCCAGAAGTCACCAATATCGACTTCTTCCGTCATGCCCGTATCACGTTTGGGGCCTCAGTCGTGGCGGTGTTTCTGTCCATTGGGGTTTGGTTTGCGCTTGGTCTGAATTTCGGGATTGATTTTTTGGGTGGCACGACCATCCGTGCCGAAAGCTCGACCCCTGTCGATGTGGGGGCCTATCGTGAAGCCCTCAGCCCGCTGGGCCTTGGCGATATCGCGATTTCCGAAGTGTTCGACCCAAGCTTTGGCGAAAACCGCCATGTGGCCATGATCCGAATTCAGGCACAGGCGGGTGAAGAGTCTGTTACACCCGAGATGATCGCGGCGGTTGAAGCCGCATTGCAAACCATCGCGGAGGATATGACCTTCCCATCGGTAGAATCCGTTGGCCCCAAAGTCTCAGGTGAATTGATCACCACAGCCCTCATTGCGGTGGGCGCCTCCCTTGCGGCGATTTTGATTTATATTTGGCTGCGATTTGAGTGGCAATTTTCGGTGGGTGCAATTGCGGCGCTGGTGCATGACGTTCTGCTGACCATTGGCCTTTTTTCCCTTCTCCAAATCCGCTTCGATCTGGCGACCATTGCCGCGATTCTGACGATCATCGGTTATTCGATCAACGACACGGTGGTGATTTTTGACCGCCTGCGCGAGAATCTGATCAAATACAAAAAGCGCGATTTGCAAGATGTGATGAACCTATCGGCCAATGAAACACTCAGCCGCACCTTGATGACATCCGGCACCACCCTTTTGGCGCTTTTGGCGCTGCTTGTTCTGGGGGGGGATGTGATCCGCAGCTTCGTTTTTGCGATTTTCTGGGGTGTCATCGTTGGCACCTATTCCTCGATCTATGTTGCAAAGAATGTGGTGTTGATGATTGGTGTAAAGCGCGATTGGTCAAAACCAGACCAGAAGGCAGGCACGACCTTCGCGGAAAAAACCTAATCCGAAGGGGGCGTATTGCCGATGGAACTTAACGAGGTGCGCTATAATGGCGGCATGCCGATTGATGGATATGGCGCAGGCTTTTTCCGCATTGACGGGGCGGTCTATCACGGCGCTCAGCTGATCTTGCCCAATGGGCGCCAGGATTGGGGCGGCTATGATGATCCCGCGCCCCTGCTTGCAGCGGCGGGTTTAATTGATGTTTTGCTGATTGGCACAGGGGCGGAGATTGCGCATATCCCCGCCAAACTACGCGCGGCACTTGAAGGCGCGGGATTGGGTGTTGAAGTGATGGGCAGCCCCTCAGCCGCGCGCAGCTATAATGTGCTGCTTGGCGAGGGGCGGCGCATCGGTGCGGCCCTGCTCCCTGTTTAGGCAACCTCCCGAAACACGGCGTTCAATGCGCTGTTCAGCTTGTCGCACATTTCGTCCATTTGCTCATTGGTCAGATTGAACGGCGGACACAGAACCACGGACTGTCCCAAGGGGCGGCAAATCAAGCCGTGATCCGTGCAGGTGTTGGCGATGCGCTCACTGACCGATAAATCAGAGGCAAAGGGGGTTTTTGTGGCGCGATCCTGCACCGCCTCAAGCGCCCACATATAGCCGATCCCGCGCAACTCGCCGATATTTGGGTGCTTCGCGATCTCGCGAAGACCTGCCTCCATGCGGGGTGCGCCGATCTTCACCATATCGGCCAATCCCTCGTTCAGAACCACATCGATTGCTTTAAGCGCAACGGCGCAGCCCACAGGATGGCCTGAGGCGGTGAAGCCGTGCGGAAATTCCTCGACCGGGTCGATGGTGGCTTGCAGTCGCGCGGATAATTCTGGCCCTAAAATCACCGCGCCCATCGGGAAATAGCCTGCGGTCAGCGCCTTGGAGGAGATAATCGCATCAGGCACAAACTGATAAGTGTCGCATCCCCATAGGTTGCCCGTGCGACCAAAGCCGCAGATCACCTCATCTGCGATGAGAGGGATGTTATGCTTGCGCAAGATCTCTTGCACGATCTGGAAATAGCCTGCTGAGGGGGGGATCACGCCGCCTGCACCCATGACGGGTTCTGCGAAAAACCCTGCGATTGTATCGGCGCCTTCGCGCGCGATGACCTCCTCCAATTCTGTGCCAAGGCGGGCGCTGAATTCTGCCTCGGTTTCATCTGCGCGCCCTTCACGCCAGTAATGCGGACAAGTCAGGTGGATGAACCCCTCCATCGGAAGACCAAAGAGGCTGTTGTAAGGTTTGCCTGTCATCGAGGCTGAAACCGCGGTGACGCCATGATAGGCATTCTTGCGGGTCAGAATCTTGCGCCCCTGTGGCCGCCCCTCGGCCTGTGTCATGAACCATAGCATCTTGACCATGGTGTCATTCGCCTCAGACCCAGAATTGGTGTAAAACACCTTGCCGCTATCAAAGGGGGATACCTCAATCAGACGTTCAGAGAGAGCAACAGTCTGATCTGACATCCGCCCGAAAAAGGCGTGATAGCCAGGAAAGCGGTCATATTGCGCCTTGGCGGCTTCGGCCAAACCTTTGTGATCAAACCCCGCCACCATATTCCACAGGCCAGAGTTCGCGTCCAAATAGCGTTTGCCGTTTGTGTCGAACACATAAGGCCCCTCGCCATGGGTTAAAACGACAGTGCCACGATCCCGAACGGATGGCAGATCGGTAAAGCCATAAAGACTATATTCTTCAGCGCGGGCTTCCCATGAATTGAGCGGGCTATGATCATGCGCGGGCATCTGGTCACTCCTTCAAGCGTGTCTGTGCAGAGGCTAGCGCCGCATCTGCGCTGCTGCAATTGGGCAAACGCGCCAAAGCCATAATAAAAAGCCCGCGCAAAATTGTGCGCGGGCCTGTCTTGCTATTGGATCAGGGGTGCTGCGTTACGTGCCGTAGGCGGCCTCCTCTGACCCCATCACATCTTCGGCCGCCATCACCAGCGCGTTAATGATAAAGTCAAGCTCGCTGCGTGTCAGGCGGGCAGGCAGGCGCACATCGCAGGCGCGCATCAACATCGCGCGCGTCTTTGGCAGATCAGGCATCTCACCGGGAATGAATTGCCAGTTCCAAAACGCACGGGCATTGTCGGTCGATAGGCCAAAGACCTGCACCTTCACGCCGCGTGCTGCTGCTGCATCTTGAAAGGCGACCGCATCCTCATCACGCGCAAAATCCACCAGATTAAACTGGATAGAATCTGGTGCGCGGGTTTCGGGCGCCAAGGCAGGGGGAACATTCAGCCAAGGTGATTTGTTCAACTCACCCGCGACATAGTCGTGATTGGCAAGGCCATCGCGCACACGGCGCGCCAATTCAGGCAATTGCGGACGGATCACCGCGGCAGACAGGTTTTGCAGGCGCATGTTGTAAAGCGGCAATTGGTTTTGCCAACGCGCAAAGGCCTCAGCCAATTCTGGGTCATTTTGACCATTCGGGCCTTTGTGCTTTTTCCAATTATGTTCATAGGCCCCTGACATGATCACAGCGCGGGCAATCAGGTCGGGATCATTCGAGATTAAAATCCCTCCTTCGCCCGCGTTGATCATTTTATAAGATTGGAAAGAGAAACACCCAACTTTGCCAAGGGTGCCAATTTTTTCGCCATGCCACAGCGTGCCAAGCGAATGGGCCGCGTCCTCAATCACGGGGATATTGCGCGCGTCACAGAGCGCCTTGATGGCATCCATATCGGATGTATGGCCGCGCATATGGCTGATCAAAACCGCATCAATGTCTTGGTCGATCTTGGCTGTGAAATCGTCCAAATCAATGCGGTAGTTTTCACCCACTTCGACCAATACAGGCTGCATCCGTGCATGCACGATGGACGAGGGAACAGCGGCAAAGGTGAAGGCAGGAATAATCACCCGCGCGCCCTGTTTCAGGCCAAGCGCCTCGAGCGATAAAAACAGCGCGGCGGAACAAGAAGACACCGCAAGCGCGTATTTCACGCCCATCAAATCTGCAAATTCGCGTTCAAGCAGCGCAACAGGCGCATCGGCGGGGGCGGTGTAGCGGAACAGGTCGCCAGAGTGCAGAAGGCGGTCGATCTCGGCACGCGCGGCTTCGGGGATCGGTTCTGCGTCATAAACATTTGGCGCAACGGTCATGATTTCACCTTTTTGAAAAAGTCCCTTTCAAAAATCTTTACATAAAACGCGGTTCAAAATCTAGCGAAGCTTTTGTGACACTGGGGCGGTCAGGGCAATTCGCCATGCGTCTGTGGCATCAGTGCCGCAGCGCTAAATTCCCAATCGGTCGCGCAAAGCGAACCACGTCATTGCAAGGGCAAGGATTGGCGCGCGCAATGCGCTGCCACCTGGAAAGCGGGGCGTGGGAAGGGTTGCGAAGGTCTCAAGCCCGCGCCCATCCCCTAAAATGGCCTCAGCCATGATGCGCCCCGCCATGCCTGACAGCGCAACCCCCTGTCCCGAAAACCCGCCAGCAGCGATGATATTGGGCGCAATGCGCTTGACCATCGGCAAACGGGTGGGGGTGATGCCAAGCGCGCCACCCCAAACATAGTCGATCTTCACCCCCTCAAGCTGAGGGAATAGGCGATGCATCCGTGCGACAAGCGCGGTGGCGATATCATCGGGAAAGCCAATCGAATAGCTTTCCCGCCCGCCGAATAAAAACCGCCGATCTGCGCTGAAGCGATAGTAATTCACAACGAATTTGCTATCCGCCACGGCAATATCTTGGCCCAGCACCTCTTGCCATTTTTGGGGCAGGGGTTCGGTCGCAGCAATGAAACTGTTAATGGGCATCACGGCCGCATTCACCTGCGGCAGAATATTGGGCAGATACCCATTTCCTGCGACAATCACCTGATCTGCTGTGACACTGCCCTTAGCGGTTTTCAGGGCTGCCTTTGCCCCGCGGACAATTTCTGTCACCTCGCTGCATTCGTGGATGACCGCCCCTTCGGCCTCGGCTGCACGGGCAAGGGCTTGGGCATAGGCCAAGGGGTGTAGATGTCCGCCGCTTGGGTCAAGCGTGCCGCCGCGATAAAGCGGGGATTTGACCAATTCCGCAAATTGGGAACGATCCATCACATGGATCTCATGGTCATAGGTGCGGGCCATATAGTCAGCCTCGCGGGCCAATTCATCCCGCTCGGCCATGCTATAGGCGCCATGCGTGATCCCTGAGCGATATTCTGCTTCGGGCGCGTGGGTCTCGCAAAAATCGCGCAGGTTTTTCTTTGCCGCTTCGCTAAGGGCCCATAAGGCGCGGGCCGCATCAACCCCAAGTCGCGCCTCAAGCCAATCTTGCCCCTTGTTAAAGCCAGAATGCACCTGCCCGCCATTGCGCCCCGATGCCCCAAACCCCACGCGATGCGCGTCTAGAACCACAACCCGCACGCCACGGCGGGCAAGGGTTAGGGCCGCCCAAAGACCTGTGAACCCTGCGCCCAAGATGGCCACATCGGCGCGGATCGTGTCGGCCAATGCGGGCCGATCAGGCGCGGGGGGCACTGAGGCCGCATACCAAGAGGGGGCATGATGTCCCGAAATGTCGTTGCGATAAAGCGGGTTCATACGTTCAACAAAAGATGCTCGCGTTCCCAAGGGCTGATAACTTGCAGGAATTCTTTATATTCGAGGTCTTTGACCGTCTTGTAGACGCTACAAAATTCAGGCCCGAGGATTTCGGTCATTGCCGCGTTTTCCACGAATAAATCCAAAGCATCGCCAAGACCGCGGGGAATATTGTCATCGCCTTGATAGGCATCGCCTTTGAATTCTGCGCTTGGCATTTTACCCTCGTGCAGCCCGATCAAACCGCAGGCCAGAGAGGCGGCAATCCCAAGATAGGGGTTGCAATCCATGCCTGGCAGGCGGTTTTCGACACGGCGGCTTGCAGGGTCAGACACGGGCACACGCAGGCCTGTCGTGCGATTATCGCGCCCCCATTCAAGGTTAATGGGGGCTGCGAAATCAGGGACATAGCGGCGATAGCTGTTTACATATGGGGCCAGTAGGGCAATCGCAGCAGGCAGGTTGTTTTGCAGCCCTGCTATGAAATGTAGAAATTCGGGCGTTTCATCACCTGACAGGGTCGAGAAGATATTTTGCCCTGTGGTCATATCCACCACTGAATGATGGATATGCATCGCTGAACCCGGCTCGCCCTCAATCGGTTTCGCCATAAAGGTGGCATAGCAGTTGTGGCGCAACGCGGCCTCGCGGATCATGCGCTTGAAATAGAAAATCTCATCTGCCAATCGCACAGGGTCGCCATGGCGGAGGTTCAACTCAATTTGGCCTGCGCCGCCCTCTTGCAAAATACCATCAATCTCAAGGCCCATGGCTTCGGCAAAGTCGTAGATATCGTCAATCACAGGGCCATATTCATCGACCGCAGACATGGAATAGGCCTGTCGAGCGGCAGCCCGCCGCCCTGAGCGGCCCATGGGTGGCTCGATCTCGCGGGCGGGGTCGGTGTTCGGGGCCACGAGGTAGAATTCCATCTCAGGCGCCACAATCGGCGCGAGCCCTTTGGCGTTATACATTTCGACCACGCGGCGCAGCACATTGCGCGGAGCAAAGGGCACCATCTGACCCTGTTGGTCATGAATGTTATGGATCACCTGTAGCGTCCAATCGGCTGTCCATGGCGCAGGCAGGGCAGTATCCCAATCAGGGGTCAGCACCATATCAGGTTCAGTGAACCCATCGGGCGAGGCATCCGCCCAATCCCCCGTGATCGTTTGGAAGAAGATAGAATTGGGTAGGTAAAACTGGGTTTGGCCTGCAAATTTCTGGCCGGGCATGGCCTTGCCACGCGCAACACCTGCAAGGTCGGAGACGATACATTCCACCTCGTCCAAGCGGCGATTTTCTAGAAAACTGCGCGCAACCTCAGGAAGTTTGTCAAGAAAACTGTCATAAACGCTGCTCATGCAGGCACCTTGGCGCTTTTGAATAGGCTTGCCATCTGTTCAGCCAAAATCCCGTTATCGGTGGGGGCTGAAAGTTCGGCTTTGGCGCGCTGCAAGAGGGGGTCGGGCACAATCCCTTGACCCCGATGCGCAATCAATCCCGCAATCACATCAGCCCCGAATTCTGGATGGGCCTGCACAGTAAAGGTATGCCCCCCGTAAGACAGCATCGCATGGGCGCAAAATTCATTCGAGGCAAGGGTTTCCGCCCCCTCACAGGGGGTAATGACCTGATCCTGATGCCATGCGTTCAAATGCAATTTGCGGCCATCTTTGAGGTGGTATTCTTGCCGCCCGACACACCAGCCGCCTGAAAATTTTTCAACCCGCCCGCCAAGGGCCTGCGCGATGATTTGGTGCCCGAAACATACCCCAATCAACGGAATGCGCGCGGCGTGGATGTCGCGGATCAATGCCTCGAGCGGCGGGATAAAAGGATGATCCTCATAGACCCCATGACGTGAGCCCGTAATGAGCCACCCATCGGCATCAAATAGGCCTGTGGGAAACTCCATATCGACCACGTTATAGACGCGGAATTCGAAATCTTGCCCGTCCAAAAGCTGGGCAAAAAGCCGCGCGTAATCGGTGAAATCAGGTTTTAATTCATCAGGCATATGGCCTGTTTGTAAAATGCCAATGATCATGGGTGGCCTGTAAAAAAAGGATATCCAAAGGCTACGCCGCCGCGCATCGTTCGGCAAGGGGGCAGTTTAGACAGTGTCGAGGTAGAGTTGCATCTGCTCTTCGGGTGAAAGTTCGGCCATGTAATGCATCTCTTGACGCTTGGTGGCGAGGTAGTTTGCGACCAACTCCCGCGGAAAGATTTGCGCGGTCATCTGGCAGTCTTCAAAGGCCGCGATGGCCTCACCCCATGTGGTTGGCAAATGCGGGCTTGCCGCATCATAGGCGTTGCCATGGGTGGGCGTGGGTGGTGTGAGTTTGCCCTCAATCCCTGTGAGTGCCGCGCCAAGGATACTGGCCACCAAGAGATAGGGGTTCACATCACCCCCCGCGACCCGATGTTCGATCCGCCGCGCGGCAGGCGCGCCAGAGGGAACCCGCAGCGCGGTTGTGCGGTTCTCATAACCCCACGCCAAAGCAGTTGGGGCGTGGGCGCCTGGCACAAATCGATCATAGCTGCTGGCATGGGGGGCGAAGATCAGCATAGACCCTGCCATCCCTGCCAAGCACCCCGCAATGGCATGGTGCAACGCCTCTGACCCTTCAGTGCTGCCATTGTCGAAAATATTGCGCCCCTGTTGATCAAGAACCGAGAAATGCATATGCATTCCGTTGCCCGCGTAATCTTCGTAGGGTTTGGCCATAAACGAGGCGGCAAAGCCATATTTGCGCGCAACACCTTTGACCAAAAGCTTGAACAGCCACGCGTCATCCGCCGCCTTCAAAGCATCGGATTGGTGCATCATATTGATCTCGAACTGTCCAGGGCCTGCCTCGGAAATCAATGTGTCGGCGGGTATATCCATCGCCTCGCAGGCATCATAAATTTCGGTAAAGAACTGATCAAAGGCATCAAGCTGCCTGAGGGCCAGAATTTCGGCTTGATTGCGTCTTTTGCCTGAGCGGGGCGATGGCGGCACGCGCAAGTCGGGGCCGCGATCATCGATGATGTAGAATTCCAACTCGGTGGCCACAACAGGGGTCAGGCCAAGCGCCTGATACCGATCTAGAACTCGCGCCAGCGCGTGGCGCGGATCACCCGCAAAGGGGCGGCCATCTTCGTGGAACATCCAAAGCGGCAACAGCGCGGTTGGATTGCTCAGCCACGGCATTGGCACAAAGCCCCGCTCGGTCGGCAGAAGCAGACCATCGGGATCACCGCTTTCAAAGACAAGCGGGCTGTCATCGATATCTTCGCCCCAAATATCAAGGTTCATGACGGAGAAGGGAAAGCGTGTTCCGTCTTCCCATGCTTTTTGCGCATAGCGCCGCGCAATCCGTTTTCCGCGCGGCTGACCATTGAGATCAGAGGCCGCAACGCGGATCGTTTTGATCTCTGGATTATCGTTGAGATAGCTGCTCATGCGCCCAGTCTAGCGTGGCATTTTTGAAATGGCAGCGAAATTCGCGCAGGCTTGCGCGTAATTTATGCGCTTGCCTAAAGTTTGGCCACACGTTGGCGCGCAAGGGCGCTGTCGCGGTCGTTGATCCCCAACATAGGCGCCACCATACGCAATAGCGCGTCCTCATCCGCGCTGCGGTGCCCATCGGCTAAGGCAATCGCCCAAAGGGCCTCAATCACCACGATCCGATCTTCATAGGCGACCGACTCCTTGATGGCGCGTGTAAAGCGCACCGTGTCTGGGGCTTCTGCTTCAACCGCCTCGGCCTCATGGATCAGGGCGTCAATGCCTGACGGGTCAAGCCCGTAGCGCGCCGCTAAGGTTTCCGCGATTTTCGCGCGTTCTGCTTGGGCATAATCGCCGTCACTGCGCGCAAGACGCACGAGTAATGCGCAAAGCGCCAGCCGCGCATCGCTGTCAGTGATGGGTTCTGGTTTGGGTGCGCCAAGGCGGCGAAGGAGATCTGCAAACATAGGCCCCAATATAAGCCGTTTTTGCGATAAGAGAACCCGCCTATTGCGCCTTGGATTTTGCAAACACCGCTGCAATCTTGGCCAATGCGGCCTCCATGCCGAAAGGCGGGTTGAGAATAAACAGGCCCGAGCCAATCATCCCATGTCCTTCGCGGGCGGGGGGGAAGGTCTGGCGGTGGAGCATCGCATCAGTAAAGGTTTGGCGTAACTCTGTTTCCATCGGCTGATGGGCTTTGTTTGCGAGGATCGGATACCACAAGATTATAATCCCAACATTCCATTTGCGCGCCAACTGCCCCATGATTTTTGGGATGCGGGCATAGTCGGTCTTCACCTCATAGGAGGGATCAATCAACATCAGGCCACGCCGTGGATCAGGCGGGCAAATGGATTGCGCCATCTCGAACCCGTCTTGGCGATAGAGCTGCGCCCCGCCCGCTTGGATCATTGCCGCCTGCAGGGCAGCATGTTCCTGAGGATGCAGTTCCGCGAGATGTAAATTATCCATAGGCCGCAACAATTCAGCCGCCAAAAGGGGGGAACCCGCATAGGCCTGAGGGCCGTATTTTGCGGCAATTTTTTCCTGCAGGGCCGCGTAAGGATGATCTGCTGCAAAACCTGCGCGCAAGCGGGCGATGCCTGCCTCTGCTTCGCCCGTTTTTACGGCTTCGGGGGCGGCAAGATCATAAAGCCCCCGCCCCGCATGGGTTTCGATATAACTCAGCGGTTTGTCTTTGCGCGTCAGGTAATCCAACACCCATGCGAGGGCCGCGTGCTTATGCACATCGGCCAAATTGCCCGCATGATAGATATGTTGATAAGACAGCATCGCGGGCCTGTCAGGCAGGCTTAGACAAGCCTGCTGACATCCTTGGCTGCCCGCACAAAGTCACGGAACAGCGGGTGCGGTGCGAAGGGTTTCGATTTCAATTCTGGATGGAACTGAACCCCGATATACCACGGGTGGTCTTTGATCTCGACAATCTCGGGCAGTTTCCCATCGGGCGAAAGGCCCGAGAAAAGCAGACCGCATTTTTCAAGTTTATCACGATATTTGATATCGACCTCGTAGCGGTGGCGATGACGTTCCTCGATGGCGGTTGTGCCATAGGCCTCGGCTACGCGGCTGCCTTCTGCGAGAACCGCATCATAAGCACCCAAACGCATCGTGCCGCCTTTGTCATCATCTGATTTGCGGGTGACTTTATAATTGCCCTGCACCCATTCTTTGAGGTGATACACAATCGGCTCGAACCGCTTTTGACCCGCTTCGTGATCAAATTCCTCCGACCCTGCTTTGGCCATGCCCGCCAGATTGCGCGCAGCCTCGATCACCGCCATTTGCATACCCAAGCAGATGCCCAAATAGGGGATCTTGCGGGTTCGGGCGAATTCTGCAGCTTTGATCTTGCCCTCGGTTCCGCGCTCACCAAACCCACCAGGGACAAGGATCGCATGGAAGCCCTCAAGATGTGGCGCAGGATCTTCGCGGTCGAAAATCTCGGCATCAATCCATTCGGCGCGCACTTTGACGCGATTGGCCATGCCGCCATGGGTCAGCGCCTCGGCGATAGATTTATAGGCATCTTCCAACTGCGTGTATTTGCCAACAATCGCCACGCGCACTTCGCCTTCGGGATTGTGAATGCGATCTGACACATCTTCCCAACGGCTGAGATCTGGTTTCGGGGCGGGGGCGATTTGGAAAGCATCCAACACCGCCTGATCCAACCCTTCACGGTGATAGGCCAAAGGCGCATCATAAATCGTGCTGAGGTCTTGTGCGGCAATCACGCTATCGGGGCGCACATTGCAAAACAGCGCAAGCTTCTCGCGCTCTTTGCGCGGGATCGGCCCCTCAGACCGGCATACCAAAATATCGGGGGCAAGCCCGATAGAGCGCAGCTCCTTTACGCTGTGTTGGGTGGGCTTCGTTTTCAACTCACCCGATGCTTTGATATAGGGCAATAGGGTCAGGTGCATAAAGATACACTGGCCACGCGGGCGCTCTTGGCCGAATTGACGGATCGCCTCAAAAAACGGCAGGCCCTCGATATCGCCGACCGTGCCGCCGATTTCGCACAGCATGAAATCCACTTCATCCTCGCCGATGGCGATGAAATCTTTGATCTCATTGGTGACGTGGGGAATCACTTGGATGGTTTTGCCTAGGTAATCACCACGGCGCTCTTTTTCCAAAACGTTGGAATAGATACGGCCTGATGAGACGCTGTCTGTCGCGCGGGCAGAGACGCCTGTGAAGCGCTCGTAATGGCCCAAATCCAGATCGGTTTCCGCACCATCATCGGTCACGAAAACTTCGCCATGTTCAAAGGGCGACATCGTCCCAGGATCAACGTTGAGATAGGGGTCAAGCTTGCGCAAACGCACGGTGTAGCCACGTGCCTGTAGCAATGCACCAAGCGCGGCTGAGGCGAGGCCCTTGCCAAGCGAAGAGACCACACCACCCGTGATAAAAATGTATCGTGCCATATACCTGTATTCTCCCGCGCGGGCTATTTTGTCTGTTGGAAACAGACCGCGTTTGCCACCTGTATCACGGGATTTGACCGTATCAGGATTCGTGTCCTTAGGGCAAGCGGTCAGCGCTATATCATGTGGCTAAAAATAACAAAGACCCAATATTTATTGGGTCTTTGCGGTGAATTAATTTTAGATGCTGCGTTATTCCGCCCGTGGCGGTAGCGCGGGCGCATCCCCCAGTGCTGGGGGCAGAAGGCTATCTGCCGCAGGCGCGTTGTCGGTTGTGCCATCGGTTGCGGCCCCGTCAGCGGGGGCTGATGTGCCAATGCGGTCTAGCACAGATGTGGTGGCCGAGTTTTGCGCCGCCAAAATGGTCAATGTAACCGATGTAATCAAAAACGCAGTCGCAAAGGCCCATGTGAGTTTGCTGAGGGCTGTTGCCGCTTGGCGGCCTGTCATAAGGCCACCGCCTGCACCACCGCCGCCACCAAGGCCCATGCCGCCCCCTTCGGAGCGCTGCAAAAGCACCACGGCAATCAAGCAGATTGCGAGGATAAGATGGATGACGAGAACGATATTTTCCATGAGCGGCCTCAGGTGCGTGTCTGTAACAATCCGTCACTTTTCGCGGCTTACTTAGGGGATGCGACCCGCCGCCGCAAGCCAAGAGTTTCACAACTTTAAGGCGAATTCGGTGAATATTGCAACACATATGACAGTTCCATGACCCAAGGATGCGGGCCCGTCCCGCGTTCTGCCGCAGGCGGGCAATGCGTTTCGCGCTTTTCACCGAGGCTGCGTGTCGTTATAGACGCCATCGTTTGCAAGAGCCGGCCATTCTGGCCTGCGGATAAGGACGGATCGTAAAATGGCGAATGTTGTGGTTGTTGGCGCGCAATGGGGGGATGAAGGCAAGGGCAAGCTTGTCGACTGGCTCAGCGAGCGCGCAGATGTGATTTGCCGCTTTCAAGGCGGGCATAATGCAGGCCATACATTGGTTATTGACGGCAAGGTCTACAAGCTCAACGCGCTGCCTTCGGGTGTGGTGCGCGGCGGCAAGCTGAGCGTTATTGGAAATGGCGTTGTTCTAGATCCTTGGCACCTCATCGAAGAGATCGGCAAAATCCGCCAAGATGGTGTGACCATCAGCCCTGAAACATTGATGATTGCGGAGAATACCCCGCTGATCCTGCCAATCCATGGTGAGTTGGATCGTGCCCGCGAGGATGCGGCCAGCGCCGGTACCAAAATCGGCACCACAGGCCGCGGCATCGGCCCTGCCTATGAAGATAAGGTTGGTCGCCGTTCGGTGCGGGTTGCGGATTTGGCGGATGAGGCCACCTTGATCGCCCGTGTTGATCGCGCGCTGCAGCATCACGACCCGCTGCGCCGTGGCCTTGGCATCGCGCCTGTCGATCGCGATGCGCTGATCGAAAAGCTCAAGGCCATTGCGCCTGAGATTTTGCCCTACGCCGCACCCGTTTGGAAGGTTCTGAACGAACAGCGCCGCGCGGGTAAGCGTATTTTGTTCGAGGGCGCACAAGGCGCGCTGCTGGACATTGATTTTGGCACCTATCCCTTTGTGACCTCCTCCAACGTCATTGCAGGGCAGGCTGCGACAGGTGTCGGTCTTGGGCCAGGTGCGGTTGATTATGTGCTGGGCATCGTAAAAGCCTATACAACCCGCGTGGGCGAGGGGCCGTTTCCAACGGAATTGGACGATGAAGATGGCACCCGTCTGGGGACGCGTGGCCATGAATTTGGCACGGTCACAGGGCGCAAGCGGCGCTGCGGGTGGTTTGACGCCGCCCTTGTGCGCCAGACCTGCGCGACCTCTGGTGTGAATGGCATTGCGCTGACGAAGCTGGATGTTCTTGACGGGTTTGACACGCTCAAAATCTGCGTGGGCTATGAATTGGACGGCACGCGGATTGACTATCTTCCAACCGCGTCTGAGGCGCAAAAACGCTGCACGCCAATCTATGAAGAGATGGAAGGATGGCATGAGACGACCGAGGGCGCACGCTCTTGGGCGGATTTGCCTGCCAACGCGATCAAATATGTGCGCCGTGTGGAGGAGTTGATTGACTGCCCCGTGGCGCTACTTTCCACCTCACCCGAGCGTGAAGACACAATTCTTGTGACTGACCCGTTCGCGGATTGATCTGATCACCGACCAAAGGGAGAGCTGCCCGTCATGGCCCTTGGCTATAAAACCCGCAAGCGATTGTCCCTGCTTATCCTGATCTTCGGGCTGCCTGCCTATATCGCGGCGGCGTGGTGGCTGATGAGCTTGTTTGAGCGCCCCTCCATCTGGGTGGAGTTTGCCATATATGTGGGGCTTGGTATTTTGTGGGCCCTGCCATTCAAAGCCGTTTTCAAGGGCGTTGGACAGGCGGATCCAGACGCAGCTCATGACGATCAGCGCTAGCCATTAAGCGAGAGAAAAGGCCCCATTCTCATCGCGGGTAATGCGGCCTGACTGCAACAAGGCTGCAAACCCTTGCAACAGCGTCTCGCGTTCGAAACCCGCCCCTGCATCGACCTCCAGCAGTTCAAGGATTTGTGGGCGCTGAAACTTTGGGCTGTCGGAATAGTCGATGATATGGCGCGCCGCCAAAAGAATTGCGTCTTCCGCCGTTTTAGGGGCCGCGTCTAGAAACGCCGCCGCAAAATTTCCACGAAGGTCTGGGCGCAATTTCGGCAGGTTTTCTGCGCCGCCCCCAATACTGGCGGTGCGTTCTGCCAACATTGCCAAAGTTGCCGTGAACTTGCGGGTTGGCATGCGTGGCACGGGCGCGCCATTGGCATAGCCTCCGCCACCCGCCACGGCGCGGCGTGGGGGCAGCGCTTCTTCAACTTCGCCGAGTGCGGGTGCATTGAGATCAATGCGTTGTTCGGACACCAGCACCAAGGGGGCGGGGCGGGCTGCCACCTCAGATGCCTCTGGCCTATTTTCCAAACTGCCACGCTTTACATCTACGCTCACGCGGCGTGGCCCCTCTGTTGCTTGCGCGACTTGTGCCTCAGCACTTGTTGCAGCCATCGCCGCCTTGAGGTGGCGCAAAGTGTTTTGACGGCGTGCATGTCCCTCATCACCCATATAGGCGTCGCTTGAGGCGAAGAGACGGGCCGCCACCGCGTCAGGATTTTCAGCGGGGGCTGTCATCCCTGGCGGGGTGGTTGAGCTTTTCCCTTCCTCCTGCGCAATGGCGTTGAGTTGTGCCATCAACTCGTCATCGGCCACAGTGTCGAGGGTGGACATTGCTGGTGCAGGCGGGGGTGCCTCCGCGTCACGCGTGTCGCGTTTGGCCAAATCATCCATCCGCTCGGTCATCTCGGTGACGATATCAAGCGGAGGGATGTCCGAAGGCGCAGCTTCGCTTGCAGGGGCGGGGGTGGCCTCATCCTCGACAGTGCTGTCTGGTGTCGGGGATACGGGCAGGTGATCTGGTGTTTCTGGTTTCGGCGCTGTGCGGCGGATGCGCGCCTCGTTCAGAATATCGGCAAGGGCAGCTTCTGCCGCAGCAGCCAAATCAGGATTATCTGTTGCCTCCGCAAAAGTTTCGCCAACCGTGGTTGCCTCTTCGGTTTCGGCTGTCGGTTGCGGGGCTGCCGCCTGCGCAATTGGCTGAGGCGATATTTCGGGCGCGGGTTCCGCCGCGATGGTTGACGCAGCTTCGGTCGTTTTGCGCAAGGTGACAGGCGCGGTCATATCAGAGGCTTCGGCCCCTCTATCGCGGGTCAAGGCCTCGATTTGCGGGTCACGCTCCGATGCTACGGGATCCGCCGAAATCTCAACCGCGGGCGCAGGTTTCGCGGGGGGTGCCATGAAATCGGCGTCAGCGTGTTGATCTTCGGTAAACTCGTCTTGCGGCGCCCGCGAGATCACGCTGCTTAGTGCCGCCAATCTCGGACGCGTGGCCCCCTCCACCGCAGTTGGGGGGGGCGGTGCGGAAACAGCCGCATCGCCCATAGGTTCATCGGCGGGCTTTGGGTCAGGCATAGATGCTGCGCCCGCATCAGGGTTTTGGGCCTCGGGTGCTTTCGGCTGCGCGGCATTGGTCACCATATCTGGGTCAACTGCATCTTGAGCAAGCTCAGGGCGCAGGATCATGCCGTTTTCAATCATCTCGGCGCGAATTTTCCCTCGTGCGGCGGTTTCAGCGAATTGGCGTAGCATCTCGGCATCGGGTTGCGGGGGCTCTGCGCCAAAAAAACGATCCTCTGCGGCGAGGTCACGGAAATATTCTGCGACACCTTTCATGGCGCTGAACGGATCATCAAACCCCTCCAACGTGCAGGAAAATGTGCCATAGGACACCGTTAGAATTTTTTGCGTTTCACCCATCTGAACCACTCGCTTGCGCTTTGGGGCGCATAGACTTCATTTATCATTTATTCATTTACGGTAAAAAAACTATTAATCATAAAGACGACAGGATTGGGGCTATTCAGTGATGAATTCTTGCGAAATTCGCCACAATGCGGCGGGAGAGCCGCGGATCGTTTCCGAAACGGGATTGATCTGCCTGATCGGTGGTGGGGCGGTCGATTTTGAGGCCGTTCAGGATTTGGTCGCGCGCGGGGCGATTCTTGTGGCGGCAGATGGGGGGGCGGATCACGCCCGCGCACTCGGTCTGCGACCTGTTGCTGTTATTGGGGATATGGATTCCATCAGCCCTGAGACGCGCGACCAATTTGGGGATCTTCTGCATCACATTCCCGAGCAGGACAGCACCGATTTTGAGAAATCTTTGCGGGTTTTGGATGTTGCGGGCATCGTAGGTTTTGGGTTTCTAGGGCCGCGCGCCGATCATGGATTGGCCGCGATGCAGGCCTTGGCGCGGCATCAAGGCGCGCCCGTCATTTTGCAAAGCGCGCAGGATGTGGTTTTCCACCTACCTGCGCATCGTGAAATGGCTTTTGAATTGCCACCAGAAACGCGCGTCTCTTTATTCCCCTTTGCCTCTGTGGCTTGTGCCGCTGAAGGGCTGCGTTGGCCCCTTGATGGTTTGACCTTCGACCCGATGGGGCAGATTGGCACATCCAACAAGGCCACGGGTGGGGCGCTGCGTCTGATGGCCAAGGGGGCAGGGCTGCTTGCCATTTTGCCTGCGCGTCACCGTGATCAGGTTTTGCAGAGTTTCGGTTTGTCTCTTTGACCCTCGCATCCCTGAACAAGTTTCGCTAAACATGATGCGAGATCGACAAACGCCACTGGCGCAGCGCGGCTGACCCTTTGGCATGACAATATGGAGACGCGCGAATGGCGGCTGACCTGAACCCAATTGATAAAGCAAAATATGTGGCGGCAAAGCGCGCTGTTGATTTTGTTGAAGATGGGATGCGCCTTGGGCTTGGGACGGGATCAACGGCGGCGTGGATGGTGCGTTGTCTGGGCGAGATGGTGCGCGAAGACGGATTGCAGGTCACAGGTGTTGCCACATCCACCCGCACAGCAGAGCTTGCCCGTGAAGTTGGCATCACAGTCAAAACCTTGGACGAGGTGAAATGGCTGGATCTCACGATTGACGGCGCGGATGAGTTTGACCCAAACTTGAACCTCATCAAAGGTGGCGGTGGTGCGTTGTTGCAAGAAAAAATCGTAGCAACCGCTTCGGATCAGATGATCGTGATTGCCGACCCTGCAAAAGAGGTAACGGGTCTTGGGGCCTTCCCCTTGCCCGTTGAGGTTATTCCGTTTGGATGGCAAACCACCAAAGCCCTGATTGAGGAAGTTTTGGTCAATCTCGATGTTCTGGGTCGCAGCACATCTTTGCGCCTTTCGGGGGAAGAACCCTATCGCACAGATGAAGGGAATTTCATCATCGACTTGCATCTCAAGCGCATTGCCAACCCGCAACAAGCCTCACTTGTTCTGAACCAGATCCCTGGCGTGGTAGAGAATGGTCTGTTCTTAGATATTTGCGACATTATCGTGATCGGCAATGGCGATGGCACCGTTGAGGTGCGCAATATCAACGATGGCACGGTCGAGCGGGAGAAGATCGAAATTCTTGAGGGTGATAACCTCTTTAACCTCTCCTAATCCCTCAACTCAGGCTGATTGATGACATTCGACTATGATCTTTTCGTAATTGGTGGGGGCTCTGGCGGGGTGCGCGCCGCCCGCGTTGCAGCAGGTTTGGGGGCCAAGGTGGCCTTGGCTGAGGATAGCCGCATGGGGGGCACCTGTGTGATCCGCGGATGCGTGCCAAAAAAACTGATGGTCTTTGCCTCCGAATATGCGCCGATGGCAGAAGATGCAGCGGCCTATGGGTGGGATATTTCACTGGGGGCATTTCATTGGCCGAATTTCCAGCGCAAATTATCCGCCGAGTTAGATCGCTTGGAAGGGGTTTATAACGGCCTGTTGGACAAATCAGGCGTCACTGTTTTTGCGCAGCGCGCCACGCTGTCGGATCCGCATTCCGTGCGCCTTGCCGATGGCACAATCAAATCCGCGAAACATATCTTGGTCGCCACGGGCGGTCGGCCCGTCCGCCCCGATGTAAAAGGCGCGGAATATGGCATTGTATCGGATGATATTTTCAACCTGCCGCAACTGCCGAAATCAATATTGATTGTGGGTGGTGGCTATATCGCGTGCGAGTTTGCCTGTATTCTCAACGGCCTTGGGGTTGAGGTCACGCAATATTATCGCGGCGCACAAATTCTGCGTGGCTTTGATGATGAGGCGCGTGGGCTGATTTGCGACCAGATGCGGGCCAATGGGATTTCTATCCATATGGGCACCGATGTGATCGGGATTGAGAAAACAGACACGGGCTTGCGTGTTGAGGCGACAAATGGCGAGACGCAAAGTTTCGATCAGGTGTTTTTTGCTACAGGCCGCCGCCCCAACACCGATGGGTTGGGGTTAGACGCCCTCGGCCTGGAATTGGGCCGTGGTGGTGAGATTGTGGTGGATCAATTCAGCCAAACCGCCGTGCCTTCGATTTATGCGATTGGGGATGTGACCAATCGAGTGAACCTGACCCCCGTTGCCATTCGCGAAGCGATGGCCTTTGTGGCGACAGTCTTTGAAGGCAAGAAGACGCCCGTGGATCATGACTTAATCCCCTCGGCGGTGTTCACGCAGCCTGAATTTGGCACTGTGGGCCTGTCTGAGGAAGAGGCCCGCGCGGCAGGCCCGATTGAGGTCTACGCGACATCTTTCAAAGCGATGCAATCCAGTTTTGCGGGGCGGTCTGATCGGGTGATGATGAAATTGGTGGTTTGCGCTGAAACGCGCCGCGTTTTGGGCTGTCACATTGTCGCCCCACAGGCGGGTGAGATGATACAATTGGCGGGTATTGCTGTGAAGATGGGCGCAACAAAGGAAGATTTTGACCGCGTCTGCGCCGTGCATCCCACCATGTCGGAGGAATTGGTGACACTGAAAACACCCGTCCGCGTGGCTTGAAAATCAGGCGCAAAGGCACATCTGTGACAAGACGGTGATGGCCCATGTGGTGCAGCGTGGCGCGGCAGGGCACAGATTTGACTGAATATGTAAGACGAGAGATCACAAGAGGATATAGCGCAGCATGGCTGGAAATAACGGCGGCCCTTGGGGCTCTGGCGGAAATCGCGGTGGCGATGATGATGGTCGCAATGGCGGCCCGCGCCGCCCTGAACAGGGCGGTGGGCAACAGATCCCCGAATTGGATGATTTGGTTCGCAAGGGCCAAGAGCAACTCCGCGTTTTGATGGGGGGGCGCGGTGGCGGCAATGGCGGCTTCGGCGGCGGCGCAGGCGGCGGTGGGTTTAAACCGACACGCAGCATGTTCCTGCTTGGCGCGGGCGCAGGCATCGTTGCTTGGTTCTTGGCGTCCTTTTACACGGTTCAGCCGTCTCAGCAGGGCGTTGAGACATTCTTTGGCAGTTTCTATCGCACCACGGGCGATGGCCCGCATTTGGCGCCTTGGCCGTTTGTGCGTGCCCAAGTGATCGAAGTCACCACGCAGCGCACCGAGGCGATTGGGTCTTCCCGTGCGGGCGAGGGCCTGATGCTGACCACGGATGAAAACATCGTTGATATTGATTTCCAAGTTGTTTGGAACATCAAAGACCCCGCAGAGTTCCTCTTTAACCTTCGAGATCCAGAGGTCACTGTGCGCTCGGTGTCCGAGGCCGCCATGCGCGAAGTTATCGCGCAATCCGAACTTTCGCCAATTCTAAACCGCGATCGCGGCGTGATTGCGGATCAGGTGCGGGATCTGATCCAAACCACGATGGATGGATATGATTCAGGCATCAATATCGTGCGTCTCAACCTTGACCGCGCTGACCCGCCCGCCGAGGTGATTGACGCCTTCCGTGACGTGCAAGCCGCAGAACAGGAACGCGACCGACTAGAGCGTCAGGCGGATGCCTATGCCAACCAAGCCCTCGCGGGCGCGCGCGGTGAAGCGGCGCAGCTACTAGAAGAGGCCGAAGGGTATCGCGCCCAAGTGGTCAATGAAGCCGAAGGTCAAGCAAGCCGTTTCTTGGCGGTTCTTCAAGAATATCGCGGGGCGCCCGAAGTGACACGCCGCCGTATCTATCTTGAAACCATGGAGCAGGTTCTGGGTGATGTGAACCTGATCGTCATGGATGAGAATGGCGGGGGGAATGGCGTTGTGCCGTATTTGCCGCTCAATGAATTGCGCAGAACTGAGCCCGCAGCAGGGGGGAATAACTGATGTCTCGTATTGCTTTCCTAATCCCCGTTGGCGTTCTCGCCGTTGCCGTGGCGTTCAGCTCATTGTTCATCGTGGATGAGCGTCAAAAGGCGCTTGTTCTGCAATTTGGTCAAATTCGTCAGGTCATCGAAGAGCCAGGGTTGAATGTCAAAGTGCCGTTCATCCAAGAGGTGGTGTATTATGACGACCGGATCCTGTCGCTTGACACCCAACCGATTGAGGTGACCCCGTCTGATGATCGCCGCTTGGTGGTTGATGCCTTTGCGCGCTATCGGATTTCAGATGTGGTTGCCTTCCGTCAGGCGATTGGCGCGGGCGGTCTGCGCGCGGCTGAGGCGCAGTTGCAAGATATTCTCAACCCACAGATCCGTGCTGTTTTGGGTGCTGATGGTGTGACATCAAACACCATTTTGTCTAGCGAGCGCGCAGAACTTATGGCGCGGATCACGGCGCAAGCGCGTGTCTTGGCCGAGCGTTTGGGTCTTGAGGTTCTGGATGTGCGCCTTAAGCGCACGGAATTGCCACAGCAAAACCTTGAAGCCACCTTCGCCCGTATGGAAGCCGAGCGGCAGCGCGAAGCCACCGATGAACGCGCCCGTGGTGCCGAGGCTGCACAGCGTGTCCGCGCCCAAGCCGACCGCACCGTGGTTGAGATCGTGTCAGAGGCCACCCGCGAAGCCGAAATCATCCGCGGTGAAGCGGATGGGGAACGGAACCGCATCTTTGCCGAGGCCTTCTCGCAGGATACGGAATTCTTTGAATTCTATCGTTCGATGAATGCCTATAGCCAAGCCCTGCGCACGGGGAATTCAACCTTCCTCTTGGCCCCTGATAGCGAATTCTTTGATTATTTGGGGTCTTCGCAGAGCCCGCGCTGATGCTGGGATTGTCGTGGGACATTATAATTGCAGGGCTTGGTATGGCCCTGCTGATCGAGGGGCTGGTCTTTGTGCTGGCCCCTTCGCGTTTGGAAAATCTGATTGCTTTTCTCGCGGCGATCCCCGTGGAAACACGCCGCCTCATCGGCTTTGGCGCGGTGTGTTTCGGGGTTATCATTCTGGCCTTTGCGGGAAGTTTGTAATTTACTTTCACGGCCTTGTGACGGGGGTGTGAGATAGGGTGATGGGGATGGTTCTTGAATAGCCTTGTGGGCGGCCAAATATTCATCTGACCCTATTGGTTATGACGGAACCTAACCGCAGCCCGTCTGGGCGTGGTTTGGGAGATGAAAAAGGAGTGTGCAGGTGAGACGCGATTATCAAACCACGGAATGGATGCGGCTAAGAGGTGCTGCGCGGGCGAATGCAATTGCCATCGCGCCACCGCAGGTCTCGCCTCTGCGCCAAGCGGCGCTATTGCTGGCTGCCGCACTTGTGGCGCTGGGGCTAATCACCCTGCAAAGCCCCGCGCAGGCGCAATCGGCGCGGCCTGACACATTCGCAGATTTGGTGGATCAAGTGGGCGATGCAGTGGTGAATATCACCACAACCTCAATCGTTGCCGCCCGCCAACAAGGGCCGCAGGGCATCCAACCCATGTTGCCACCTGGATCGCCATTTGAAGATTTCTTTAACGATTTCATGAACCGCAATGGCCAAGGGGGCCAAGCTCCCCGCCGTTCGCAGGCTTTGGGATCGGGGTTTGTGATCTCTGACGATGGGTTCATCGTCACCAATAATCACGTGATCGAAGGGGCCGATGAGATTTCGGTCGAATTCCGCACGGGCGAGGTCTTGCAGGCTGAATTAATCGGCACAGACCCCAACACCGATATCGCGCTTTTGAAGGTTGACCCTGAAAGCCCGCTCACCTCTGTCTCCTTTGGGGATAGTGACGCGCTGCGCGTGGGGGATTGGGTTATGGCCATGGGCAACCCGCTAGGGCAGGGGTTCTCTGTTTCGGTCGGTGTCGTATCGGCACGCGGGCGGGAATTGTCGGGGGCCTATGATGATTTCATCCAGACAGACGCTGCAATCAATCGCGGTAACTCGGGCGGGCCATTGTTCAACCTCGAGGGCGATGTCATCGGCGTGAACACTGCGATCCTGTCACCTAACGGTGGCTCGATTGGTATCGGGTTTTCTATGGCCTCTGCCGTGGTCAGCGATGTGGTTGATCAATTGCAGCAATTCGGCGAAACGCGCCGCGGATGGTTGGGCGTGCGCATTCAGGACGTGACCCAAGATATTGCCGATGGCCTGTCCTTGGAGGAGGCGCGCGGTGCATTGGTCACAGATGTGCCAGAAGGCCCCGCCCGTGATGCGGGTGTCGAGGTGGGCGATGTGATCCTCAGCTTTGATGGGCAGGATATTCAGGATACCCGCGAATTGGTGCGTGTTGTGGCCGCGGCCCCTGTTGGGGAAACGGTGGATATGGACGTTCTGCGCAGTGGTGCCGTTGAAACTCTCTCTGTCACCTTGGGGCGCCGCGAGACCGCGGATGCAGGCGGTGCGGGGCAGCCCGAACCGATTAAACCCGCATCCGTGGATGTGCTTGGCCTGCGCCTTGGCCCTATCACCGAAGAGGATCGTGCAGACCTCGCGGCACGGGGCCTGAGCGGTGTGCTGATTGAGGCGGTCGATCCAAGCTCGGACGCGGCGGCAAAGGGCCTTCAGGCGGGCGATATCGTGACCGAAGTTGCACAAATGCCGATTTCCACCCCGCAGGAATTCGACCAAATTGTTAGAGAGGCGCGTGATGCAGGGCAAAAATCTATTCTCTTACTGATCCGCCGCGCGGGGGATCCACGCTTTGTTGCTCTGACCCTGACGGATTAAGGCACCCCACCTAGCAGACACAGGCGCGGGCTGAATTTATCTTCGGCCCGCGCTATTTCTTTGCCCCAAGCGCAAGGGTTTGCTAGGGGAGGCGTGACCAGAATTTCGACTGCCCCAAGGAGGGCCAAACCCATGCGCCACTTGCCCGTTGCTTTGATCTTGACCGCCACCTTTCTTGCAGGGTGTCAACCGATGAGCATGCCCCCTGTGGAAGAGTTGAGCCCCCCCCAACAGGCTTTGGCGCAGGTGATCCCGCCGCGTGGTGGGGTGGTTATGGCCGCTTTCACAGATCCCGAACTGCAGCCGCAATATCTCACCGATGATTTGGTGCAGGCCTCGGCCCGTGCCGCTGCCTGCCATCAGGACGCCTATGGGGTGCCACTAGAGATAAGCGACGTCTTGCCAGTCCTCGCGGAACTTCCTGAGACCTTGGTCTATGAGAGCCAGATAGAGACCTTGCAAGCAGCACAGGTATCCGTATTGACCGGTCGCACTCCGGGCTCGCAGCGCGTGGATGTGACGTTATTGCGCGACGGGTATCGTTGGAAAATTGCTGACCTTTCGCATGACGGTAAATTACTGTCGGCTCAATTGGGTGCTCACTGTGATTTTATAGCCCGGGAGGCGGCTGCACTCGAGCGTGCGGCTGCCCAGTCGGAAGCTGAAGCAGACGCGTCAACTCAAGAGGCGCCGCCAGCGAGCTGAGGGCCTACATGGTCATCGATATCTTTGGGCCGCCCGTATCGCGATGAATTTTATCATTTCTGGCGATTTCTAATGTAATGGTAGCTTGATAAAATGGTCGCCGTTGTATGAATAACATTACCCTCGATTGCTGGCGCAATTGATTGATTTTACCTGCTGAGATATATTGTCCACGTGGACTAAATTATTTGGAGTGGCTTCCAATGGGGCGGCATGCAAGTTTAGCTCGTATCTGTGTACTGGCATCGCGTCTGGAGCGTATGGAGCAGGCTGCTGGGATAGGCAGCCTGTCTCATCTTGAGAGGAAGGTGTTAAGGGCAGCCTTTGCGGCATCCAATTCGGAAAATATATTTTCTCCGGTTGAGGTTCTTGAAATGTTGAGGGGAGAGGATGGTGTGTCTCGGAGTTCTTTTTTCCGTTCACTCAAAGCTTTGTGTGAAGGTGGTTACGTAACTAGGCTCGGAACGGACAAGAGAGCTGGGTACGCAATTTCGTTGCCAGATTGATATTATTATATTTTTGGTGGTAAATCTTCTCGCTCACTCTGAAGTTTTTGGCTACTTAATTATTTTCGCTTCACTAATTAATTATTCAAGACAAATTTTAAAAAAAATTTTTTGGTGCCCCCATTAAAAAGCCTTGAATTTTTCTTCCATTTATTGAATTGGTTTCAGGCAATTTATTTGGAGTATCAAAATGAATATAGATCTTGATAATCTTTCCTTAGCTGAACTCCGTGATTTGAATAAGCGCGTCAGTAAGGCTATCGATGGCTACGAAGACCGAATGAAGAGGGAGGCGCTAGCCAAACTTGAGAAGCAGGCTGCTGAGATGGGCTTTTCGCTTTCGGACTTATTGGGCGGGAAGCCAAGGAAGTCGGTATCCAAGGTGGCGCCAAAATACGTGAACCCGGACAATTCAGAGCAGACTTGGACTGGGCGTGGGCGCCAGCCAAAGTGGGTCGAGGCACACCTTGCCTCCGGCAAGTCACTTGACGGTTTGCTGATAAAGTAACCGAAGCGTTGTGTGGCCGGGCGCTGCTTGGCCACATGAGCGGCTATCCAGAAAGTGTTTCGCGGGTTATAATTCAACCCAGTGAGGCAAACTTTTGTGAGGTGGAGGCAATTGGCTATGAATTTTGACATCCTCACCAATGTTGCGCGGTTGCGCTATACGTTGGAAAAAATGGAGGCGTCAGTGGGCATTCACCAACTCACTGAGGCTGAGAAATATGTGCTCAGTGCCGCGGCATTGGCCGCAAAAGCGGACGGCTCGTTTTCGCTTCATGATTTAGAGGCGCAGGATTTGATTGCGGACATGCCCGTGAGCACGAAATTCCGCACGCTGCGTTGCCTGATCGATAAGGGCAAGCTGAAGCGCGCAGGCGCAGGTCGCAAGTCCGATTATATTATCGTGGCTTAATCTTTTAAGCTCCCGAGTAAGGCTGTGCGTATGCGCCATGCACTTATGACCGATCTTGTGGCCTTGGTCATGTGTTCGATCTTTTACGCGGTTGCCTTTGAGGCCGTATTTGTTGTCTCGGATAAATTGCAGCAGTCCGTGGTGCCTGGCATTATTTATGGCAGCGTGCTGTTCTTCCCGCATGGTGTTCGGGTGCTGGCGGCCTATTTATTTGGCTGGCGAAGCATCCTCTACCTTCTGCCTATCAGCGCGGTCTATGCGGGGCTTGGGGGTGATGCGGCCACGATCCTCGAAGGGCTTGTTCTGGCATTGGGGAGCCTCGTGGCCTGCGTTCTGGCCTTTGAGTTATTGAGCCGCTTTGACTTTATAGAGCGTAATTATCTCGCGGTTTCAATCGATTGGAAAAGTCTGGTTCTCGCCGGTGCGTTTGGTGCAATGATGAATGCGGCCCTGCATTACACTTTGGATGTAACAGACGCGCGGGCCTCTGGCGCTATTTTTGTCGGAGATGTGTTAGGTTTTGCAGCAGTGCTCTTAGTTTCGACGCTTTTCTTCAGATTGCTCCGCGAACTCTCCTGAGCCCATCTGCAACTGCGCTGATTGGCAAGCAGACTGCCCGTGGAAGTAAATTTTTGCACACCCAAACATAACTTATCCCCACTAGCAGTATAGCTCAGTCGTCACGCCTACTCGGCGGCAAAGTTTTTACGTTGTCTGTGTGCTGCAAGGCGCTCTAACTTTTCTGATAGTGCTTTATGAAGCCGCGGGTGTACAAAATCAGGTTCCAAGTTCGCCATCATACACACTTCTCGAAAGTCTCTCGACGGGTATTCTCCAATCCAGCGCCTGACGTCTTGAAACTCTCGATCTCTGCTGCTTTCGCTTGCTTGTAAATCCTGATTTGCCCTCCACAGGACGGCTTGCCACAGTCTCAATTCTGGAATCGGATCGCTCATTGCGTGAGGCTATCATGGGTATTTTTTCTATCAAGATGAAAGATAACTGCACGTCGACATAATTTGTAGACTTAGTCCCGAAGACTAAGCCACTGTTTTGATCCAGTTAATAAACGAGCGGGTATTTTGTGTCGGTGTTTTCCAGCTTGAGATGTAATATGCCGTACCAAAATTGTGGGCTAGATCTGCGAGTGGTCGAAGTGTTCCATCATTAATTGCGCCAGCAGTAATCGAGCGCCACCCTAGCATGAGGCCTCGGCCATCCAGAGCTGCTTGCATGGCTTGGACATAGTTATTGAATGAGTGCCCTGCCTGCTTGGGCGCTGGCATACCCTTGGCTGCAAGATAGGCCTCCCACCCGGCCCAGTGTTGTGTGTGCGGGTTTCGCACATGTATTAAGGGGGCGCTCCATATTGGAGTGCCACTTGCTCGCAGTGTATCGATGAGCTTAGGGACTCCCACGGGACAGACCACTTCATCAAACAGCTTTTCGTTGTGCCCGTCACGCCAATTCTGAGCCCCATAACGCAGGGCCAGATCGATATCTGGCGACAGTATTGGTAAGTCTGTGGGTGGCGCCTGGACGTTCACCGTTATTTCTGGGTGCAGCGCGTAAAACTGCGGGAGGCGCGGCATCAGCCAATAGGTTGCAACCCCCAGAGTGCAAGCGACTGTGATTTGCAGCTCACGTCCCGCTTGCGCTGCCCGAATGTCGCTGATGGTCGCGCGAATTTGGCTCAATCCCTCCCGCACAGAGCGCGCCAGTATCTCACCTTCTTCCGTCAAGCTTGCTGGTTTGCGGCGCCGATCCAATAGTGTGGTGCCAATATATTCCTCGAGTGTCTTTATCGCCTGACTGATCGCTGGCTGGCTCACGTTCATTTGTGCGGCAGTCTCGCGCATGGATCCGTGCCGGGCGAATGCCTCAAAGCAGACCAATAAGCGAAGTGGGGGGAAGTGATCCATAATATGATTATAACTCAAGACTTATGTTATATTCATATAAATCCATCTATAATTAAAAAATCAATGTGCAATTGTAATTTTTAATTATTGTAATCATCTGGACCAAAGTAATGCTTGACGGAAAATCCTCAGTCGTAATGGCAGTAGAGTTGGGGGATAGGGGCCTGTTGGTGACCCTGCCCAAGCGGGGCCGTCGCTACCTAAATTATTATTGGCTGCGCGACAATTGCCCTAGTTCCTTCAGCCCAATAACGCGTGAACGTAGTTTTGACATTTTTCATTTAGAGCAACCGCCACGAGCGAAAGCAGCCCGTATTGCTGATGGTATCCTGCAGGTTGAGTGGTTAGACGAGGATCACGTGACGCGCATGCCGCTGGACTGGATTGAAACTTATGCAATTGGCAAGCCCCGCCCAGATCCAGCCGACCTCAAGCGTGAGGCTTGGTACAGCGATCACTACCCCAATGTTCCGCGTTTTGCGCAACCGGATCTCCTTGCAGACACTGGACAGCGATCAGCGTGGATTGAGGCCATGCTCGTCCATGGCTTTACGATAGTCACAGACATGCCCGACAGTGACGAGGGATTGACCCAGACTGCTGAGTTGATGGGGTATGTTCGCCCGACATTCTTCGGCACTTATTTTGATGTGCGCACTCACATCAATCCAACCAACACCGCCTACACCTCGGCTGCGCTCGAGCTACACACAGACACACCCGCAGAGGAGTTTGCGCCGGGCATTCAGTTTCTTCACTGTCGTGTCAACACAGTTGAGGGAGGGCAGAGCCTTTACTCTGACGGCGTGGCAGTGGCTAATGATTTCCGGCTGCGAGACCCACGGGGGTTTGAGCTCCTCTCAACGATCTCAATTCCGTTCTTCTGTGAACACGATCACTATGATGCACGCTCACGCCAGACTGTGATTGAACTCGACAATCATGGCGAGGTGTCGGGTCTCACAATTAGCCAGCACATGGCAGATATTTTTGACCTCGATCAGACGCTGTTGGACGAGTATTACCCCGCCTTCTGCCGGTTTGGCCGTATGCTCCAAGAGGACAAGTATATGATGCGCTTCATGATGAAGGGTGGCGAGTGCCTGGTGTTCGATAATCACCGAATTGTTCACGGGCGCGCGGCCTATTCAGCAACGAGTGGAGATCGCTATCTGCGCGGTTGCTACGTTGATCGCGGGGAAATGCGCTCGACATATCGCGCATTGGTCAGTGAGGGGCGGTTCAAGTCATGATGGACGAACATGAAATTACCCTGCGCGCAGAATTAGCCGATGCATTTCGAATTTGTCACGCTCTCGGCTGGAGCGAAAGTGTCGGTAACCACTTCAGCGCAGCGCTAGACCCGGATGGCAAAGTCTTTCTTCTAAATCCCCGTTGGCAGCACTTTGCAACAATCAGTCCCGAGGATCTCTTGACCTTGAACTCAGGTGACCCATCCGTCATGACGCGGGATAATGCGCCCGACGCGTCTGCTTGGTGTATTCATGGGACAATCCACCGGCGACTGCCGAGCGCGCGTGTGGTGTTGCACGTGCACTCGCCATATGCGACTGCCTTGGCCTGCCTTGAAGACCCCACACTCTGGCCGATTGACAATAACACTGCACGCTTCTTCGGCCGGGTCGCGTACGACCTGCACTTTGGTGGCATTGCGGACGCGCTAGAGGAAGGCGAAAGGATTGCAGGGGCACTGTCTGATAAATCAGTGCTCGTGATGGGCAACCACGGCGTCACTGTCGCGGGACCTACCGTTGCCGATGCGTTTGAGGATCTTTATTTTTTCGAGCGTGCGGCCCAGACCCTCATGCTGGCCTATGCAGCTGGACGCCCCCTGGCGGTGCTAGAGGATAAAGTGGCGAGGGACACCGCAGAGGGTTGGGTGGCCTATCGTGGTATGGCGGCACGCCACTTTAACCATCTGAGGACTGCCTATGGGCTAGCAAATAACGCTGGCTAGACAATAGCCGTCTCAGAGGTTTGAAAATACCAAGTAAATTGCTGCTGAAATTAAGGCAGCAGATGGGACTGTTATCACCCATGCGGCGATAATCGTCATGAAGTGTGACCGGCGTACCAGCTTGCGGCGCTTCTTCTCCTCGCGCCCCGGCAGGTCAGATTTTGATAGACCAATCTGTAGTCTCTGGCGCCGCCGATCTGCATCCCACTCGCGGAAGAAGCCCACTCCGAAGACACCACCAACCGCTATGTGAGTTGAGCTTACTGGTAGCCCGAGCCAGCTGGCCACGATAACCGTAATTGCCGCTGAGAGGGCCACGCAGTAGGCCCGCATTGGGTTAAGTTTCGTGATTTGATTGCCGACCATGTGGATCAGCTTGGGGCCAAATAGGAACAAGCCAAATGAGATCCCGAGCGCCCCAATAATCATGACCCAAAGGGGAATGGCTGCGGTACTTTCCACCATACCGGATTGCGAGGCCTGCACAATGGCAGCAAGCGGGCCCACGGCATTGGCCACGTCGTTTGCGCCATGTGCGAAACTCAACAATGCCGCGGAGACGAGTAGCGGTATACGGAACAATACCTTGAGCGACTTATTTCTATTTTCCAATCCCTCGGATTGTTTCTTGATCACTGGAAACATTAGGATTGTGACCAAGATGCCCGCTGCCACTCCGATACCGAGCGCTGTGGTGAGATCAATCTTCACTAACTTCTTGATGCCCTTGAGCGCCAAGTAAGTGGCAAATGCACCGGCCATGATTCCAAGTAAAATCGGGACCCACTTTCGAGCCGCCTGAATTTTATCTTCCTGATAGATGATCCGAGACTTGATCAGCGCCAAAAAGCCCGCCGCGATGACGCCACCCAACACGGGTGAGATGACCCAACTCGCCGCGATCGCACTCATGGTGGGCCAATTAACGCTGGCCAACCCCGCGGCGGCGATGCCCGCGCCCATGACTCCGCCCACAACTGAGTGAGTGGTGGACACTGGCGCGCCAATCCAAGTCGCTAAGTTAACCCACAGGGCAGAGGCCAATAGGGCGGCAAGCATAGCCCAGATGAAACTCTGTGTGTTAGAAAGTGCGGATTGGTCAATAATGCCCTTCGCAATGGTCGAGACCACATCTCCGCCCGCAATCAATGCGCCCGCGCTCTCGAATACAACGGCAATCGCGATTGCGCCGGCCATTGTAATTGCCTTTGCACCTACGGCTGGCCCCATATTATTTGCGACGTCGTTGGCTCCAATGTTGAGTGCCATGTAGGCACCAAAAATTGCTGCCAACACAATTAAGAAGCCGCCATTGGATAAGCCGAACATTGTGGCACTGGCTAAACCGGCTATCGCAATGAAAACAAACGCAAGGCTGGGGCCAACAATTGGGCGTGAAACATAATTAGACGCAACTTCAATTGCAGAAAGACGGTCGAGGTCACGGTCGAGGGTCTCCAAGTGCCGTGGATCAAACTGATTTTGTGCCATATCTCTCTCCAAGGCCGTGAAGTTCGTCAGCGCCCCGAGGGTGTATCTTTTCCTGCTATCGCTGTCGAGAAATCTAAGATCATCTTTTTTAATTCGGGTTCCGAAACTTTTTTGGCTGCCTTCTTCGGGGTGAACCACTTACGTTTACGCTGGCTTTTCTCGGGGTAGTTTTTTGTGATCTTCGATACCTCGCAGGGATACACAAAAGTCGTGACGGGCAGGGCCAGGCCACTCGCCATTTTCTTGCGATAGCGATATTGTCCGAGCGGTTCGCTTTCAATTTGAGCAATAGCCACGCCGGCCTCCTCCCAAGCTTCCTGCTTTGCGGCGGGGGACCCGTGCTTGCCCGGCATTGGCCAGCCCTTCGGAATAATCCAGCGCTTTGTGCCGCGGCTCGTAACCAGAAGGATCTGTAATTTCCCTTTTTTGTGGCGATAGCACAGTGCGCCGACTTGAACCCACTCGGGGCGCTGCACCAACAGCTTAAGGCTCTCTTCAACGATTTTTGGAATAAAATTTTTCATGCGGTGCGGATGCCGCCTCTCTGCCGAAGGTGCTTTTGAGCCTCAATGATATTTTGTAGTGTGGATTAGATCCAATAGCCAGCTCAGGGCCCAATATTGTCATGATGACTAAATCGGCCCTCTAGTTGTAGACGATCTGATGTGTTTTGTGCGCGGCAATAAACTCCCAGTCGTAAGCCACGCCAAGCCCCACGCCATCAGGTAATTGGACCATGCCGTTTTCGTCAATGCAGTCCAGTTGGTCAGTGTAGCCGCATTCATACACTGGCGGCACTGCATTTGGGCAGTCAGGCCCCACCAGGGCCACCTCGTAGAAATTTGAGTTACGACTGCGGGCGATCATGTGGCGATGCGCGGGCCCACAGGCATGCACCTCGACATCCACGCCGAAACTTTCGGCCATATTATGAATTTTAAGGCAGCCCGTGATCCCCATGTCATATTCGGGATCAGAGCGCAGGAAGTCAGTGCCGCCCGCAATTAAGAAGTCAGCTTTGGGTTCAACGCCACGCACGTGTTCAGTTTGTAGCAACGGAGTGCGCAACATTTCGCGTAATTTCTTGTGGGCAAAAGCTGAGACGCCGCTGTCGCGGTAGGGATCTTCAAGCCAAAAGTAATTGGCCTCGTCGCAGGCCTTCCCGACGTAGAGCGTGTCCGCGAAGTTGCGCAACTGACAGGCTGGGTCGAGCATCAGCGTCATCTCATCCCCAACAGCCTTACGCACGTGAAGCACTAACTCTGCCTCCTCTCGGGCATTGCCATCGTGCCAGCCGTGGATTTTAAAGGCGCGATATCCCATTTCCTTGCAAGCCAAGGCGAAGTCACCGTAGGCCTCCTTGCGGTCTAGCCCACCACTGCGGTCGCCGTGGTAGGTGCTCGCATAGGCGGGGAATTCCCGCCGGTGGCTACCGAGTAGTGTGGCTATCGAGCAGCCCAGTGCTTTTCCCTGCCAATCCCAGAGGGCAATATCAAGCGGCCCATGCCCCATGTGATCAAACTGGCGAGCCTCACGCTTGAGGTCGTCGTATATACCCTCACGCTCCTCCGCGTCGCGTCCAATAAGCATTGGTGCCAGCATCTGCATTTGTCCAAAAACAGAGAGTGACGCCCCCCAGTTCGCGACGTAGCTTCCAATGCAGCCATCATCTGTCTCGACTTCAACGGCGTATTTTTTGATTGGCGTGGACGCGCCGGATCGGTAGTGAAGCCCGCCGATTGAACTGCCCCCGGCAGATGGTGCCAGATTTGCGGCCTCGAATTCAAACTCAGTGAGGGTGACGCGCGTAATCTTTGTCATTGGAAAATTTCCTAATTCAATTGATTGATGAGCGGCCGGCCCTCAGCCAGGCGCGCGATGTTGTCTGCAATTGTAGCCTGTCGCCGCGCTATGGTGCCGCTTGTCCATCCCGACATGTGCGGCGTCATAACTATGTTTGGCAGCTCCTCGAAGCGGCGTGTCGCGGGGCGGTGTGGTGTGGAGGTATCCGTCGGATAACTGTACCAAGTATCTATGATTGCGCCGCCAATTGTCTTGTCCGCGAGGGCGTCATATAGCGCGTCTTCATCTACCACGCCGCCACGACCCACGTTCAGGAAGACGCAGTGGCGCTGCATGGCGGTGAAGGCTGAGCCGTCAATCAATGAGACTGTGGAGGGCGTGAGCGGGAGCGTGTTGACGACAATGTCAACCGCGCTCAGCATATTGTTGAGTTCGTCTAGACCGTAAACGGCGGTATAGCGTTCGCCCGTGACAGGGCTTCGATTGGCAACGTGTACCGCCATGCCAAAGGCTGCCGCCCGCTCCGCGACGGCCTGCCCGATGTGGCCATGGCCAATGATCCCAATGCTCTGAGCACCCAGTTCGGTTCGCAGAGCCGTGGGGCCCGCGCCCGCCCAAAAATTCCAGGTGCCCGCTCTCAATTGAGCGTCTGCCGTCGCTAGGGGGACGTGACGGGAGAGGAGGGCAGACATTACATATTCTGCAATCGCATTCTCGTGGCCAAAGGCGTTACACACTTTGCAGGTGGCCGGAAGAGCGTCAAATGCCACCTGGTCGTATCCTGCTGCGGGTAGCTGGAATAGTTGCGCATTTCGAGCTGTGACGGGGGACTTGAAGTGGACACCCACTACAACGTCTGCTGCGTTAAGTGCATCCTGAGCAATTCGATCAACCGCGTCCGGTACGCTGGTGATCTCATGGGGGGGCGCTAACAGGTCAGACAATCCCGGTAGAAAGGTTGTGGCATTTGCACCGTAGAAGACAATTTTCATGGCCTCAATGTCTCGTCAGATTGCTGCGTGTTCACTCACCCATAAGATATTGATCAAACGGATAGGTCGAGAGATTTTCGTAGCCGCACTCAGTGATGACGACCTGGTCCTCCAACTTGATCGAGAAATCCTGTCCCACTTCGCTCACCAGTACCTCCACGCAGAGCGTCATGCCGGGCTGCAGAATGTAGTCGAATGCCCCGGCGACCTCCTGGTCGGAATAAGCCACCAACGGCCACTCGTCGCACAGTCCGACGCCGTGCATCAGGCATCCATATTTCTGGGCTTGGTATTTGTCTGCGAGCCGGTGCGACTTGGCCACGAGCTCTGGGATGCTGATGCCGGGCCGCAGCAAGCTCATGTTGGTCATCATGTGCTCCTGGGCGTGCCGCATTGCGTCCAACATGTCTGGTCGAGGGCGCTGATCGCCCACCCACCAAGTCCGGCTCATGTCAGTGCATATGCCATAACTGCCGATGAGGTCAGTGTCGAAGGCTATGATCTCATTATTTTGCACGATCCGTCCACCGCACTCCTGAAACCATGGATTGGTGCGCGGGCCCGAGGTGAGGAGGCGTGTCTCGATCCACTCACCCCCTCGGCGAATGTTTTCAGCGTGCAGCACCGCCCATATGTCGTCTTCTGAAACTCCGCCGCGCGGCACCTCGGTCCGGGCAAAGTCCTCCATCTTCTGCATGGCGGTCTCGCAGGCGTGGACCGAACAGCGCATGGCCCGTATCTCGTCCGGCCCCTTAATTGAGCGTGCCTTCTCAGTCAGCTCCTCGCCCTCCATGATTTCTAAGCCCTGCGCCTCGAGCGCGCGGAGCCCGTGGATCATGATTTTGTCAACGGCGAGGCGGTTATTTTGGCCGGCGTGCTCCTCAATAAGGATCCTCACTTCATTGGAGAATTGATCCGCGGCCACGTCAATTTTGTCGCCGCGGTCGAAATAGAAGAGATCAGCCCCGGACCGGACCTCGCGCACTAGGGGATTGAACTGTGATAGGAATGGGGCGTTCTTATAGTCCCACATGACCATATACCCGTCCGCACAGAGCAGGACTGCGCGGAATGGGTTGTGGGTGTTCCACAGCTGCATGTTGGTGCTGTCAGTCGCATAGCGAATATTGAGGGGGTCAAAGAGCAAGAGGCCGGCGTAGCCGCGCGCCTGAATTGCGTGCGTCAGGCGAGCCCAACGAAACCGTCGCATCTCCTGCAAATCAGGCAGGGCGAGACCCGCATCGGCCCACTCTGCATAGGCAAGCTGGGTCGGCCCAATTTCAATGCGATCTTGATCATTGGGGGTATTGTCGCCGGTGACGGCGCCGCGACTGGGGTCAATCTTGCGACTGTCTCGAAAGTGGTTGTTCATGGCACTCCTCCCACCACCAGCGTGGTGAAGGTTCGTCAATTGAACGCGCCGATTTGCGACGGCAGCATCGGCGTAGATGCCGCTTTTGTTGTCTGAGTGCGCGCTGCGCAGTGTGCCTGGGCACTAGCCATCGCCTGATCGAAGGCTTCTCATTTGACGGGCTTCGGCAGTTCTATTACTACCCCTTGTAGGAACTCCAGAGCGTCATCGTGCGCTCAACGTCACGTGGCACCTCTCGCCAAAAGGCAGCCGTGACCACCAATTTTCTAGGGGTCTCGCTGAATTGCGTGCTCAATGCGCCTGCCCAAGTTCATCGCAATTTGCGTCCCAAATGCCACGCAATACTTATGGTTATCGGCCACGACTGCCGGAAGGTTTGTCGTATCGCTCAATGCCTTGTCGATCCCTGTGAGGCCCGCTCCGCCGCCCGTTAAAACGAGCCCATGCTCCTGAATGTCCCCCGCCAGGTCAGGTGGCGTCTGCTCTAGGAGTAGCATCACGGCCTCGCAGATATTGTTTACCAATGGTCGCAGTGCCTCGGCCATGTCTGCCTGCGTGACCTCGATCTCTTCCGGGAGGCCGCTGACGCCGTGGCGGCCGCGCACTTTTGTCTTCCTCCCGACGCCGTCACTGGGGGGGGTGGCGGTCCCGATCTCGAACTTCAGCATTTCACATGTGGCCAGGCCGACGTTGAGGTTATATTTCTTTTTCAGGAATGCCGCTATCGCCGCGTCGAAGTGGTCGCCACCAACTCGGATGGATTGCGCCACGACAATGCCCCCGAGGGACAGCACCGCGACCTCGGTCGTGCCGCCGCCAATGTCTACGATCATGGAGCCAGTGGGCTCTAAAACTGGCATTCCGGCGCCCAGTGCGGCCGCCATTGGCTCCTCGACAAGGCCAACACGGCGGCCACCAGCAGCCTCAATGGATGCCTTGATCGCGCGCTTCTCCACCGGGGTGGCGCCATATGGCACGCACACGAACACAACCGGCTTTCTGAAGGCAAAATTATTCAGGACCTTTTTGAAGAAGGCAGAAATCATGTCCTGGGCCGCGTCGAAATCCGCAATCACGCCATCGGACAGGGGGCGGATGGCCAATATACTCTCCGGTGTCTTGCCCAGCATGAGTTTGGCGTCATCCCCAACCGCTAGGAGGCGTTTCTGACCGTTTTTCAACTGATAGGCGATCACCGAGGGCTCATCTAAGACGACGCCATTCTTGTTGTCGACGATGACGATGTTGGCAGTGCCGAGGTCAATGCTAATTTCATAAGCCAAGAATTCGCCTTCACCATTCAATTCCTGGCCTTTTGATGGCTCAGGCTAGTGCTCGACTGCGGTGACTCTGGAACAGCGGTGCATTCCAGTCTTCATTTTCTCCATAACTTTACAAAAATATTAATTGCAAGCAATCAATGATTTTCTGGGCTATGACTGTGCCTAAGCACTTTCCCAGACGTTGTGCTCTGCCTTCTCCAGGTATCGCGCCAAAATTGTGGGTGTGCGCCAGCCGCCCGCACGCATTATGGCGACGCTGTCGTGTCCCCTCCGGAGTAATTCCTGCGCGGCGCCCACGCGGAGCGAGTGCGCGCTAAAGTCACTCACGACCCAGGGGTCATACCCAGCCGCACGCGCGCTGGACTTGATGATGTTTTTCACGGTGGAGCCAGATAGCGGCCGATTGATAGCCACGCCACGGTAAATCGAGCAGAAGAGGGGAGCTATCTCGCCGCCGCGCCACTCTAGCCAGGCGCCCAAGAGACTGGCAGAGCGCGGCGACGTGAATGCAATGCGGCCTAGACCAGATTGATCCGTCTTGGATCGGCGCAGGATTACCTCCAGCGTGCCGTCCCGGCGCCAACTCACATCCTCGCTGCGCAGCGCGGTAATTTCTGACCGGCGCGCTAACAAGTCATAGCCGAGCGAGAGAAGTGCCCGATTGCGGAGCCCCCAGGGCGTGTCGGGCTGCACGTCTAGGAGTTTGTGTAGTGCGGTGAGACTGAGACCCCGAGCCTGCTTGGGCCGCGTCGGCCGCGCCCGAGCGATCCGGCGCAGGCACAATTCGACTTCTGGACTATTGGAGGGGTCAGACACTCCCGCCAGCGTGAAGACACGGCGGGCGCTGTAGACACGCCGCACGATAGTGCCATGGCACATGCCACGCTCCGCCTCATGCTCCAAGAAGTCACACACGTTCTCGGGTGACAGGGCATCCCAATTGAGGCCATGTCTCACGCACCAGTCGACTAGCGCGCGCATGTCGGTATAGTACGATTTAATCGTGGCGGGCGCGTATGCGCCGTTTAGGCGTTGAATGTGAGCTGTCCAAACATTCGAATCGGATTGTTGCATACGACATATATGGTCTAATTTGGATCTTAAGTGAAGTTTAAAATGATTACAGGTGACCAATTGAAAGCGGCAAGATCTGTCTCTGGCTTGTCAGTGCAGCAACTTTCCGATGTTACTGGGCTCGCTACAATGACGATCAAACGTTACGAAATGTCCACCGGTGTTCCAAAATCGCGAAAGGGACACCTAGAGCTTTTGAAGTCATTCTTCGAGGCCCGCGGAATTGAGTTCGTGGGCGCGCCCGACGAGGGCCCCGGGATCCGCATCTGGCGCCGCCCAGACTGAGACTGCCCCTGCCTCCACGCGTCGCACTCAAACGAATTGCGCACGCCTCAGTCGCCTAAACAAGCACAAAACACACGCCGGCGCGCTAAAAATCTAAGTGACTGAAATCATTTACTGAAAAGCGTTCCACGCGCGCGTGGCTGCGTGCTCAAAAATTTTTTGATTTTTTGAATTCCCGATAAGGTCACAACCCCCTCACACCCCCTCCACAATCTCGCGCATGGCGGTGAGGAATTGTGCGACTTCGGTTTCGGTGTTGTAGTGGCACATTGAGACGCGCACAGCGGCGTCTAGGCCCAAGGGGGAGAGCACGTTGCCTGAATAATGATCCGCCTTGCGGGTATGGGTGCGGATGCCGCGTTCGCGCAGTTTGGTCACAATATCAGGCGCGGCTTGGCCCTTGACGGTCAGGCAAACCAGACCCTCGCGGGCGGGGTTATCGAGGCCGCCGATGATGTCGACCTCCGCCATATCCTTGAGGCCTTTGATATTGCCAATGCCGTTGATCATGGCATCGGTGAGGTGTTTTTCATGGGCGTGGATCGCCTCGCCTGCCGCGACAATCCGCGCGCGGGGATCGGTCTGATCTGAAACTTCACCGCCGAGCCAGACAAAATAATCCACCACATCGGAAAAGGTCACATAGGCACCCGTATCGCGGGTGCCGAATTCCCACGGGTTTCCGGGTGCATCAATCAGATGTTCGTGCTTGATCGCATGCAGCCTGTCGCTGACCCAAGCCACGCCATAGCCATGACGCGAGAAGACCTTATAGGGCGAGATGACATAGCCATCGACATCATAGCTCTCGATATCAAGCCTGCCATGCGCGGCGTGCTGGATGCCATCAACGATAATAATGCAATCAGGCGCGATTTTGCGGATTTCGGCGGCAATGGCGCCCACATCCACCCCCATGCCCGTGACGGGCGAGGTGTGCAGGATGGTGGCCACGCGGGTATCTGGGGTGATTTCGGGGCGATAGGCCTCGGGGCCGACTGTGCCCGTGGTGTCATCATGCGCGACAAGAATATGGGGTTTGCCCGCCACTTCGGCCCAATGGGCGGCGGCACTGCGCGAGGCGGGATGCTCCAACGTGCTGCCCAAAACGCGGCCTGCGCCGGTGCCCACAATCGCGGTTCGGATCAAGCGAAACAGCAATTCTGTGCCGCTTTCGCCGACGAAAAACTGCCCCTTCGGTGCGTTGAAAAACAACCGCATATCGGCCTTTGCTTTGTCAATCAGCGCCACAAGGGCATGGGCGGCAGGGTTGTCACGACCTTGATTGTCGGGGATGGCGGCGAATTTGGCCGAAGTTTCGACCACAGAATTCAACGTCAATGCACCGCCTGCATTCTCGAAAAACACCCGGGGCCCTTCAAAGGGGCAGGTGTCCACATGGGCGAAGCGACCGCGAATTTCATCCAACAAACCCGATTTTTCACTCAGCATTTGACCATTTCTTTCTAGACAGTAAGGTTGCGCCTCTTAGGGCAGAGGGCGATAAAACGTCCCAAATCAGCGCGCCCATAGGAGTGAGGAAATCGCAAATGAGCAACCCCCTTTTTGACGCTTTATTGGCCCCTCATCAGGGCAAGGAGAGCAGCTTTCTCATTTTGCCGGACGGGTCAGAAGTCACACATAGCGCATTCCTTGGTTTGGCCAACCAAATGGCGCATGCTTTGCGCGCCGCCGATGTGGGGGTGGGGGATCGGGTTGCGGTGCATGTTGAGAAAACCGCGCCTGCCTTGGCGCTTTATGCGGCATGTATCACGGCGGGTGCTGTGTTTTTGCCATTGAACACCGCCTACACGCCCGCAGAACTATCCTATTTCATCACTGATGCGGATGCGGCGCTGGTGGTCTGTGACCCGTCTGAACTGGCCGCCTTGACCCCAATTGCCGAAACCTGCAAGGCGGCAATCCTGACCTTGGACGCCTCAGGGCAGGGCAGTTTGGCCCGTGCCGCGGCGCAACACCCCACGGAATTTACGCCCGTGCCGCGCGGCCAGAATGATCTTGCAGCGCTTCTTTACACCTCGGGGACAACAGGCCGCTCCAAGGGGGCGATGTTGACCCATGAGAACCTGCTGTCAAACGCGCGCGCCTTGGCCGAGGAGTGGCGCTTTACAAGCGATGATGTGCTGCTGCACGCTTTGCCGATTTTCCATTCTCATGGGCTTTTTGTGGCGTGCAATGTCAGCTTATTGGCGGGCAATGCGATGATCTTTTTGCCAAAATTTGACCAAGAGGCAATTTTGCAGCTTCTGCCGCGCGCCACCACGATGATGGGGGTGCCGACCTTTTACACGCGACTGTTGGAGGATGCGCGCTTTACCCGTGACTTAGTCGCGCATATGCGGCTGTTTGTGTCTGGCTCTGCGCCGCTTTTGGCGGAAACCCATCTGGCTTTTGAGGGGCGCACAGGTCACCGCATTCTTGAAAGATACGGGATGACTGAGACGAATATGAACACCTCAAACCCCTATACGGGGGACCGGCGCGCAGGAACGGTGGGCTTCCCCCTAAAGGGGGTGGAGGTGCGTGTCTGTGATCCGGAGACGCACGTAGAATTACCCACGGGTGAGATCGGGATGCTTCATGTGCGCGGGCCAAATGTATTTTGTGGCTATTGGAATATGCCTGAAAAAACCCGTGAAGAACTGCTTGAAGATGGGTTTTTCATCACGGGCGATTTGGCCAAGATTGACGCGGATGGCTATGTCAGCATTGTGGGGCGGGGTAAGGATCTGATCATCTCAGGCGGGTTTAACATTTACCCAAAAGAGATCGAGATGTTCCTCGATGCGCAGTCAGGGGTTAAGGAAAGCGCTGTCATCGGGGCGCCGCACCCTGATTTTGGGGAAAGCGTGGTCGCGGTCTTGGTGCCTGAGGCAGAAGGCAGTATTGATTTGGATGCCATCCTTGCCTTGGCCAAGGCCGAACTTGCAGGCTTCAAGCGCCCCCGTCATTTCGCGATTGTCGATGCCTTGCCACGCAATACAATGGGCAAGGTGCAAAAGGCCGAGATGCGCAAAACCTATGCAGATGTGTTTCAGGCTTAGACAGGTGGGGTCGGGCGGCGTTCCAAATCTGCGCGCCGCTCGCGTGCAAAGACATACAGACCTGATCCCACGATAATCGCGATACCCAACCATGTCAGGCTGTCTGGGAAATCTTGGAACAAGATATATCCCACTGCGACAGATCCCGCGATTTCGAGATATTGCAGCGGCGCGATTGTGGCTGTGGGGGCCAGTTTCAATGCAACTGACAGCAACAGATGAGAAATCGTTGCCATGATCCCCACGGCCAATAAGGTCATCATCGCAAATTCATTGGGCCAAACAGGGTCGAGCCAAGGGTTGCCCGTGCCGTCAAACCCAATGATCAGGGGCAGGATCAGCACGGATGCCCCCAAGGCCGTATAGGCCTGAAGCGTGATTGGATGTTGGCGATCTGACATCGTGCGTGTGAGGATCATATAGGCGGCAAAGGTCACAGCCGTGCCAAGCGGGAATAACGCCACAAACCCCAATTCCTGAAAGCTTGGTTGGATCACAAAAAGCGCACCGATAAACCCTATGATACAGGCGATGATACGGCGCGGGCCAACCTGCTCGCCCAGCAAAAGACCGCCCATCAGGGTCAAGATAAACGGCTCAACAAAGAAGATGGCCATAGCATTTGCAATCGGCATGTATCGAATGGCCGAAAAAAAGCAAAATGTTGCCAGAAGCAGCATCAAGCCGCGCATCAGATGGCCGATAACATCGCGCGCTGTGGGGCGCATGGCGACCCCCATCATGATCGCCAAGGGGATCAAGATCACAACTTGAACCCCGAAGCGCGCCGCAACAATTTGCAGCACAGGCACTTCATTTGGGGTCAGCTTGGCCATCCCGTCCATGATTGGGGCTGTGATGCAAAAGCCGATCATAAAAAGAATACCCAAAACGGGCTTATCTGCGGTGCTGCGCATGCTGTGATCCATCGTCAGGTGCCCCACCTAACAGGGGCGCATGGCCCATCACTGGCACGATCATGCGGTTTTTGGAATGATAATTTGCGGGGCGCGGGTTTAGGCCATGACCTCGTTGCGATCATCATCGCGCAAGGGGGCTTGGCGGGGGGCAGGTGTTGCAAAGACGATCAACCCCATCACATCTTCTCCACGATCTTGGCGAATAGGGGCTTCGGTGATCTGCGGCGGGGCAAAGCCCGCTTGTGCCAGAAGATCGGTGATATAGCCCTGTGAATGGGTGAAGCGGCGCGATGCCATCAGACGCAGGGGCGCATCCCCAGCCTCAACCGTGAAACAAAGCCGCCCTTCTGGCAAAAGCGCATCGGCGCACCAGCCAATCACCTGTTCCAAAGCGCCGATATAATTGAACACATCCGCCGCAACGATCAGATCATAACTTGGGCCGATCAGAGCCAGTTCCGTGATGTCGCATTTTTCCAGCCTGTCGTAACAGCCCTTTTCTTGCGCCTCTGACAACATGGCGGCAGAGAGGTCATACCCAACAAGCTGCGCTGCAAGGGGCCGCAACAGAACCCCCATCAGACCTGTGCCGCATCCCAAATCCAGTGCAGCATCGGCGTGGCGCAGGCCTGCGCGTGCCAATCCTTCGGCAATCAATTCTGGGGCGCGATATCCAAGCCCCTCGCGCAGGGATTTCTCAAAGCGCGGCGCATATTGATCGAATAATGTTTCGACAAAGGCAGCGGGCATGCGGTCGGTAATGGGGTCAACCCGCGCCACAAGATCACATTTCATCGCCGCGCCAAAAGGATCACTTGGGTCAAGGGCCATGGCCTTGCGCCAAGCTGCAAGGGCCAAATCCGCTTCGCCCGTGGCCTCGTAATATTCCCCTAAACGATACCATCCAGCCGCCCAATCAGGCGAGAGTTCAAGCGCGGATTTCAACGCCTCAACCGCGCCTGCCGCATCGCCTAAATGGGCCAGTGTCTCGGCAAATGAGGCACGCCGATCTGCCGCTGCATCGCCAGAGGAAAAGGTCTTAAACCCCATGATCGTATCACTGTAGATAGCAGCCCTGCGCCAATGCCGCGCCTGTAGCCATGATGCTGCGGCCAAGTCCCCGCATCACTTCGCCATCTAGGCCTGCGCGCCTTTACAGTCAAGGGAAATGGCGCGCCTGCCAAGATCCGCTATGGCGTGGGTTTTGGCCCATCATAGCTATACAGAAACCGTGGTGGGATCGGCCCCTTATTGCGACCGCCTTGTTGGGTTTGTTCCCATGCGTGGGCAAGGATCCCCACGGATCGTGACAGGCAGAACAACCCTCGCGCCAACGGGGGGGCGCAGCCAAGCTCCGCAAATATGACGGCAGTGGCCCCGTCAATATTCATCGGCAAGGGGCGCGGACGGCCCTGGCCCAAATATTGCTCAACAGCATGACCAATATCGGCAAAGCGGCCCGTGATGCTGCCTTTGGCTGCCATGTCGCGGACAAGTGCCATCAAGCGCGGCGCGCGCGGATCGCCATCTTTGTGAAAGCGATGCCCAAACCCGGGCACGAATTTACCATTGCTGGCCTGCCAGTCTGCAATCGCGTCTGCGGTGGCCGCAGTCAAACCCGCGCCTTGTGCCATGCGGGCATCAATGTCGTAGTAGAGTTCAAGCGCCTGTTGCCCCGCCCCCCCATGCACATCGCCCAACATATTCACCGCAGTTGCCATTGCATTGTTGAGGGGCAAGCCACAGGTGACGGCCATCCGCGCCGCCGCAATCGAAGGGGCCTGTGGCCCATGATCCACTGCCGCAACAAGGGCCGCCTCTAACAGTGCCGCCTCATCCGCGTTGGGCAAACGCCCCGCAACCATTAACCAGATCATTGCGGGAAAGCTGACAGTGCCGATCAACTCCTCAATCGGCAGACCGCGAAACCGGATTACGCCCGGCTCCATCTCGATGATTGAACTGCGCCACCAATCGCGAACTTCGTCTGCATCCGTGCTCATATCTCGCCCCTTTCGCGCATTGTGCTGATTTCGTCCACGCCATAGCCAAGCGCGTGCAGGATCGCGTCAGCATCCTCTCCCAAGGCAGGGGGTGGTGTCGTGACTGACAGCGCCGCGCCGTCAATTTTCACGCCCGTGCGCAGAACCGATACAGGGCGCGCTACGCCTGCCACAGCATCGAATGTGGCAATCAGGTCGCGCCCCCGGATCACGGGGTGATCCAAAATAGCGGGCAGGTCAAAAACCTCGCCTGCGGGCACGCCCAATTTGTTCAAGTCTTCGGCCCAATCAGCGGCGGGTTTGGCGGCCAAGGTCGCATCAATTTCCGCCTTTAGGGCCGCGCGGTTGCGCTTGCGCAATTCGCGGGTGGCATATTCAGGGCGCGCCAACAAATCCGCACGCCCAATATGCTGAGCAAGGATCATCCATTGCTCGTCCTTATTGGCGGCGATGTTTAAGGGGCCATCTTTGGCGCGAAACGTGCCCGATGGCGCGGATGTCAGATTTTCATTGCCGTTCGCCGTTGGGCGCTGATCTGCGACCAAGTAATTCGAAACAGCCCATCCCATTGTCGCAATCAGGCTTTCTAACATTGAGATATCAATATAGGCCCCACGCTTGGGTGCGTTGAGGGCGGCGGAAATCGCCATGGCGGCGGTCAGTCCCCCCACCGTATCCGCCACGGGAAACCCCACCCGCAAAGGCGCGCTATCGGTGTCGCCCGTAATCGCCATGACGCCCGATGCCCCTTGGACGATCTGATCATAGGCGGGCCTGTCTGACCAATCCCCCGTTTGACCAAAGCCCGAAATGGCGCAGTAAATGAGGCGCGGGTTGATATCGCGCAACGCCTCATAGCCCACGCCAAGCCTGTCCATCACGCCGGGGCGATAATTCTCCACCAAAACATCGGCGCTTGCCACCAGACGGCGCAAGACCTCTTTGCCGCCTTCAGATTTAAGGTTGGCTGTAACCGATTTTTTCCCTGCATTTTGAGCAAGAAACGAAACCCCCATCCCGATCTTGTTGAGCTCAGGGTCAGCCCCCAATTGGCGGGCCAAATCCCCCGTTTTTGGCACCTCAACTTTAATCACCTCAGCGCCAAGATGCGCCAGTTGATGACAGCAAAACGGCCCTGCAAGCACATTGGTTAAATCCAATACGCGAATTCCGTGAAGCGGGGTTTGTCGATCCACTTAGGTTTGCCTTTTGCTGTGTTCTATCTAGTAGAACAAAATTGCTAATAATAGAACAGGCTGATAGGATTTTGGGGATGAGTCAAGAATATAAGGGCAAAAGGCATGGCAGAGTCGAAAGGTGTGGATGCGGTCGAACGCGCGTTGTTGATCCTAGAATGCTTTACGGCGGACCAGCCCGATCTTAGCCTCGCTGATCTAGCCCGTGCAACGGGCCTCTACAAAAGCACCATTCTGCGCTTGGCTGTGTCGCTTGAAAAATTTGGCCTGCTGCAGCGCGCGGCAGACGGGCGGTTTCGGCTTGGCGCAGGCGCATTGCGTCTTGGTTCGGCCTATCGGCACGGGTTCGATCTGGCGCATGTCTTGCGCCCAGAATTGCGCGCTTTGTCGGATGCAACGGGCGAGACAGCCTCGTTTTATGTGCGTGATGGCGAAAGCCGCCTCTGCCTTTATCGCAGCGAGCCCGCGCGTGCGATCCGCCATTCGGTCACCGAAGGGGCGACCATGCCATTAACCTATGGGGCCAGTGGTAAAATCTTGCGCGCCTATTCGGGCCAAGCGGCCAAGGCGGACGCACAAATTTTGCAAGATGGATATGCGATTTCACGCGGTGAGCGTGATCCCGATGTGGCGGCCATATCTGTGCCCCTTTCTGCCCCTGATGGAAGCTTAGTTGGTGCTTTGGCCCTCTCAGGGCCTATCTCGCGATTTGAGGACGCGCATACGGCCCGTTTTGTGAAGGCGCTGAGGCAAAGCCAAACCCGCCTTGCAGGGCAGCTTGCACTTGGGTCGTGATATTGGGGGATGTGGCAGCCCGTAGGGGAATCGAACCCCTCTTTCCAGGTTGAAAACCTGGCGTCCTAACCGATAGACGAACGGGCCACGCTTGGTGTGGGCGGTTATTAGGAAATGCACGGCGGGGGCGCAAGAGGATTCTGCATCACGATGCGCGAATTTTTTGCGGCTGCAAACTGGCCCTATTGGGGCTTAGCTCGGCGCGCCCTCCGCCCATGCGGCATCCTCAAGGCGCAGTTGCACTTTGGTGCGGCCCTGCCAATGGTTTAATTCAAGACGCCCCGCCAAATGCATTTTCCGCCCCGATCGCTGCGCCTCTTGCAAGGCGGGGCCAAGCGGGCCGTCCATCGCGCCAAAGGCGATGCCCTCCATGGCAACGGGCCCGCCATCGGTGGCGGTGAATTTCAGATGCGCCTCGCCCACAGGTTTCGTGAAACTAATCCTTAGGCTTGGCAGCGCAAAACGCGGGGCAGGGGCAGAAGCGCCGAATGGCCCTGCCTGCTCCAACATCTCGAGCAAGTCAGGTGTAGCACCTGAGGGCAGGATCACGGCATCAACCCTCAAATCCTGATATGTGCTCTCGCCCGCGCCTTGGCGGGCCAACAGATCAGATAGGCGCGCCATTGCAGGCTCGAGTTGCGCACGATGAAGGCTTAGACCTGCGGCCATCTTATGCCCGCCGCCCTTTTCAATCAGCCCTTCTGCGGCAAGCTTTTGGATTGCAGCCCCCAGATCAACACCTGCAACCGAACGCCCCGACCCTTTGCCCGCATCCCCGTCAAAACTGATGACGATAGAGGGGCGGTTTGCTGTCTCCTTCAGGCGGCTTGCAACAATGCCCACCACGCCTGCGTGCCACCCATCGCCTGCGGCCCACACAAGCGGGGCATCCAGACCACGCGCTTCGGCTTGGGCAAGGGCAGCCTCCCGCACAGCGGCTTCAATCTCGCGGCGGTCGGTGTTCAGGCTTTCGAGGCGGGTTGCCATCGCTTGGGCCTTCTGCGGATCGGTTTCGCATAACAGCCTCGCGCCGAGATCTGCCTCACCGATGCGCCCGCCCGCATTGACCCGTGGCCCAAGGACAAAGCCCAAATGATAGGCGTTTGGCGCGCGATCAAGGCGCGCCACATCGCACAGCGCCACAAGCCCCGCCCGCGCGCGCCGCGCCATAACCGTCAGACCTTGTCGCACAAAGGCACGGTTCACCCCCACGAGGGGCGCCACATCCGCTACAGTGGCAAGCGCCACAAGATCCAGCATCGCCATAAGGTCGGGGCCGGTTGTGGCATGATCCTCGCGCAGGCGGCGGTTCATCTCGACCAACACCAAGAAGACCACCGCAGCGGCGCAGAGATGGCCTAAGTCGCCTGTCTCGTCTTGGCGGTTTGGGTTCACCACGGCCACGCAGGTTGGTAAATCTGCACCGCCCAAATGGTGATCGAGAACAACAACATCGCAGCCCGCTGCCGCAATCGGTTCATGGGACAATGTCCCACAATCCACACAGATGATCAGATCATGTGTCGCGCCCAACTCCTGCATTGCGGGGATGTTCGGGCCATAGCCTTCGTCAATTCTATCAGGCACATAGAGGGTCGCACTGTGGCCCATTTGGCGCAGCCAATCGACCAATAGCGCAGCCGAACTGCCGCCATCGACATCATAATCTGCGAAAATTGCAATTTTTTGGCGCGCGGTCAGGGCATCCAAGATGCGCGCGGCGGCCTTGTCCATATCGCGCAAATTGCGCGGGTCAGGCAGGAGGTCGCGCAAAGCAGGGGTTAAAAACGCCTTTGCATGTTCCGGCAAAACGCCCCGCTGTGCCAACAAGATCGCTACCGCCTCGGGCAGGTCTGCCTCGCGTTTGATGGCGGCGGCATGGCGCATCACCTCAGAGGCGGGCGCGATCCATCGTTTTTGGCCGAGTGACAGGCCGACATCAAGGCAGAGGGGGTGTGCGAGATCATCATTCATCACAGGCTTTTCAGGATTTCGTCACAAGATTGCGCGCGGACAAATTCGCCATGCAAATGCGCAACCGCGATCTGGTGGCTGGTTTCAGGGTCAATCGCCATGCTTGCGTCAGACCACGACATATCCCCATTGCGCGCGAAGGTCGCACAGGCATCATGTGCAAGGATAACATCGAAACCCAAATTGGCAGCCATGCGGGCGCTGGTTGAGACGCAATGAGGCGTGGTTAGCCCTGCAATAACAACCGCCTTTATGCTTTGATCGCGAAGATATGCCTCAAGTCCCGTGCCGATAAATGCGGAATTCACGGATTTCTCAAACACAGGCTCATCGCCTTTGGGGGCAAGCGCATCCATAAAGGCAAAGCCTGCACTGCCTTTGGCAAGGGGGCTGCCCGCCTGCGTAGAGGCGTGGCGCACATGCACGACAGGCGCATGGCCCGCGCGCCATGCTGCAAGCAGCCCTGCGGCGTTTGTTTCTGCATCCTTATTGTTGCGCTGCCCCCATATTGGGGCTTCGAAGCCTTTTTGAAAATCAATCAGGATCAGTCCCTGCGTCATTCAACGCTCCGTTGGGTCGGGTGGCGATAGCTCATTCGGCGGATCGACCCTGTTTTCGAACGCATCAAGATTGTTTCGGTGGTCAGCCATCCAGGTTCGCGCTTGATCCCCGACAGGATTGAGCCCGAGGTCACGCCTGTTGCCGCGAAGATCACATCTTCGGTCACCATTTCATCGCGTGTGTAGACGCGGTCAAAATCGCTGATGCCTGCCTTAGTGGCGCGGGCGCGTTCATCGTCATTGCGGAACACCAAGCGGCCCCACATCTGACCACCCATGCATTTCAGGGCCGCTGCGGCCAACACCCCTTCGGGTGCGCCGCCTTGGCCCATATACATATCGATCCCTGTCAGATTGGCCTCTGCCGTATGGATCACCCCCGCGACATCACCATCCGTAATCAAACGAATTGAGGCGCCTGTGCCGCGAATTTCTGCAATCATCGCCTCATGGCGGGGGCGTTCGAGAACACAAACTGTAATGTCATTTGGGCTGCATCCGCGTGCTTTGGCCAAGGCCATGACACGTTCTGCAGGGGTCATATCCAAATTAAGGACGCCCTCAGGATAGCCCGGCCCAATGGCAAGCTTATCCATATAAGTGTCGGGGGCGTGCAACATGGAGCCACGTGGCCCCATCGCAATCACTGTCAGGGCGTTAGGCATATCCTTTGCGGTCAGGGTTGTCCCTTCTAGGGGATCAAGCGCAATATCAACTGCGGGGCCAGTTCCTGTGCCGACCTCTTCGCCGATATACAGCATGGGGGCCTCGTCCCGTTCGCCCTCACCGATGACAACCACACCTTGGATATCAAGCAGGTTCAACTGCTCGCGCATGGCGTTTACCGCGGCTTGGTCGGCGGCCTTTTCATCGCCGCGGCCAATAAGATCTGCCGAGGCAATCGCCGCCGCTTCAGAAACACGGGCCAAGCCCAAAGAGAGCATACGATCATTGAAATCGGATTTTTGCGACATGGGCGGTATGGCCTTTCTTTCAGACGTCTTCGATGCGCAGGGCGACAGGGGGGCTCATCAGCACACCCGTCTGCGGCAGGGCGGCAAGCGCCTCTTGCAACGCGGGCTGTGCGGCTTTGTGGGTCACAATCAAAACAGGCGCGGCCTCGTCTGGGTGATCATATTGGCGCATCCGATCAATAGAAATGCCATTATCGCCCAAAACTGTGGCAATTTTTGCCAAAGCGCCTGGTTTGTCGGTCAAGGTCATGCGGATATAGTAGCAGGCCGCCGAAGCTGCTGATGCAGGTGGGGCTGCCTTGAGGGTTTTTGCAGGTTGGCCAAAGGTCGCAACCCGTATGCCGCGCGCAATGTCGCAAATATCAGACAGCACCGCGCTGGCGGTTGGGCCTTCGCCTGCACCCGCGCCGCGCAGCACGATTTGACCAACATGGTCGCCTTCGACCACCACCATATTCGTTCCGCCCTCAAGCTGCCCCAAGGGGGAGGAGGCGGGAACAAGGCAAGGGCTCATGCGCTGCTCTAGGCCACGGCCCGTCATCCGCGCCACGCCCAAAAGTTTGATCTTGAACCCCAGATCAGCCGCGCGCTTGATATCTTCGATGGTGACAGCGCCGATCCCCTCAAGGCGCATGCCGTCAAAATCAACCTTTGTGCCAAAGGCGATAGAGGACAGAAGCGCCAATTTATGACCCGCATCAATGCCGCCCACATCAAGCTGTGGATCCGCCTCCAAATAGCCAAGACCATCGGCTTCGGCAAAGGCCTCCTCATAGGTGAGGCCTGCATTTTCCATCCGCGTGAGGATGTAGTTGCAGGTTCCGTTCATCACGCCCATCACGCGGGTGATCTGGTTGCCTGCCAAACCTTCGGTCAAGGATTTGATAATTGGGATGCCACCCGCCACTGCAGCCTCAAAGCGCAGGACAAGGTTCTTATCCTCTGCCGCTTCGGCCAATTCTTGCCCATGCAAGGCCAAAAGCGCCTTATTGGCCGTAACAACATCTTTGCCTGCGGCAATCGCGGCCTCGGTCGCGGCCTTGGCAGGGCCATCCGAGCCGCCCATCAGTTCAACAAAGACATCCACATCCTCGCGCTTGGCCAGTGCCACGGGATCATCCTCCCATGCGTATTTCGCCAGATTCACGCCGCGATCTTTGTCACGGCTGCGGGCGCTTACGGCGGAAATGGTGACCTTGCGCCCTGTGCGGGCTTCAATGAGCGCGCCATTGTTCTGAATCATCTTGATGACACCTGTGCCAACGGTGCCAAGACCTGCGATTGCAAGACGCAAAGGGCGTTCCATGATCCCGAACCTCCAAATACTTATGCGCAAGGCGCACATTCTTAAGTTGAACCCCTGTTAGCCCCTTCCAATGCGAGGTGCAACGCAGGCAGGGCAACTATTCCACACGGATTTAATTGAGTGGCGCGTTGGCCAAGGCAGCGGCGCGGCGGCGCATGTCTTCTGCGCGCTCGGACAATTCCCCAACAGTGGCCTCAGCGGTGCTTGGTGTCTCGGCGCGGGTCGGGTCACGCACCCCCTCAACTTCAAGCGCGCCAAGCGGCAAAAGCGCGGGGTAACTTGCGGCGCGCAGATCTTGGCGCGCGGTGTTCTGTGCGCTGCAAGCAGACAGCGCGAGAGGCAAGACCAGCAAAAGGGGCGTGATATATCGCATGATCTTGCGATAGCGCGCCAATCGGCTTGGGTCTAGCCTTGTTTGCGTGCTCAGGCCTTTGCCATTTGGCAAATTGGCGGTTTTTGTGGTTAGAGTGACGCGGGGAACACGAAAGCACCGATAAACTGGTCTTAGGCTTGGTGCGATTAGAAAAGGGACATTGCGCCATGGAAGACACAGCCTTGCACCCAACCGCGATCCACGAGAATCCTTATCGCGGGGCGGGTCTGCCTGATTTGCAGTGCTTTCCCAGTCAGGATGCAAGCCCCGTTCAGGCCCTATTGGAACAGTGCCCCGCTTATGCGCCCACGCCCCTTTTGGTGCGCGATGATTTGGCCAAAGCGGCAGGCACAGCCGCGTTTTTCGTTAAAGATGAGCGCGCGCGTATGGGGCTTGGAAGCTTCAAAGCCTTGGGCGCGGCCTATGTCATCGCCCGCGCTGCGCGCGCAGCCATGGAAAATGGGGCCACTGACTACAGCACGGCCCTGACAGGCCGCGCGTTTATCGCCGCAAGTGCGGGCAATCATGGTCTGTCTGTTGCGGCAGGCGCGCGGGTCTTTGGCGCGCGTGCCATAATCTATCTGTCTGACACTGTCCCTGAGGCTTTTGCCAATCGTCTGCGCGCGCAAGGGGCGGAGCCGCGCCGTGCAGGGGCAACCTATGAGGAAAGCATGAAGGCCGCCGAGGCTGCAGCCGCGGCGGGGGAAGGCACGCTTTTGCCCGATAGCACATGGGCGGGTGAGATGACCCAAGGCTATCTCGTGATGGAGGGGTATTTGCAAATCGGGGCGGAAATGGCCGAAGCACTGGACAGCCCCCCAACCCATATTTTCTTGCAAGCAGGTGTGGGTGGCATGGCAGGGGCCTTGGCCGCCCATGCGCGCGCCACATGGGGGCAGACCCCGCAGATTATCGTGGTCGAGCCTGACGCAGCCCCCGCCCTGCAAGATGCGATTGCCGCGGGTCATGTGGTCGACAGCCACGGCCCTGTCTCAATCATGGGACGGCTTGATTGCAAAACCGCCTCGCTTGTGGCGCTTGCGGGGCTGGCGCGCGATGCGGATCAATTTTTGACGATCTCAGATGGTCAAGCGGCCTCGGGCGTCGCGCGCTTGACCGAGGCGGGGCTTGCCTCCACGCCATCGGGCGCCGCGGGCGTGATTGCTGCGGCCTATCTTGGCTATGACTTCCCACCCGATGCGCGGGTTCTTTGTGTGTTGAGCGAAGGGCCAGAGGATGTCTGACCTGTTCCCGCCCTCTGAATATCACCGCCGTCATAGCGCGATTCAGGCCCGCCTACAGGCCGCAGGCCTAGATGCCATTTTGCTGACCCAAGCCGCGGATATTTTCTATGTTACGGGTTTTCTCACCCGCTTTTGGGAAAGTCCCGCCCGGCCTTGGTTTGTGGTGATCCCCGCCACAGGCACCCCAATCGCCGTGATCCCCGAGATTGGGGCCTATCTTATGGGGCAATCGGTGATCTCCGATATCCGCACATGGCCCGCGCCGCGCCCCGAAGATGATGGGGTCAGCTTGTTGGCTGAGGCCTTATGTGACGTCACATCCAAAGACGGAAAGATTGGTGTGGCCATGGGCCTAGAGACGCAGCTGCGGATGCCTTTGGGGGATTTCTTTGCGCTGCAAACCCGTCTCGCCCCCCGCAGTTTTGTGGATGCGACAGATATCATGCACCGCACCCGCGAGATAAAATCAGCGCTTGAGATTGAAAAATTGCGCGCCGCCTGCGCCATTGGTAATCGTGCCTTTGCCCGCGTTGATGAAATTGCCCGTGTTGGCACGCCCTTAGACGCGGTGTTTCGGGCCTTTCAAATCCTGCTGCTCGAGGAGGGGGCCGACTGGGTGTCCTATGTCGCAGGGGGCGCGGGCGAGGGGAGCTATGGTGATGTGATCTCACCTGCCGCGCCGACACCCCTGCACAGTGGCGATATTTTGATGCTTGATACAGGCGCGGTGAAAGACGGCTATTTTTGTGACTTTGATCGCAATTTTGCCATCGGCACCCCAAGCCCTGAGGCGGCCCGCGGGCATCAGATTTTACAAGATGCGATCCATGCGGTGATGGAGGGGGTTGCGCCGAATATACGCGCCTCAGACCTGCACGCGATGCTATGCCGCGAAATTACGGCGCACGGCGGCACGCCTTGTGGTGGTCGCTTAGGGCACGGGTTGGGCGTGACGCTGACTGAATGGCCATCCCTGACACCGCACGATCAGACAATGCTGCCTGCGGGTATGGTTCTCACGCTTGAGCCATCTGTTGATCTAGGGCAGGGGCGGATACTGGTCGCCGAAGAAAATATTGTCCTGACAGAAAACGGGGCGGAGTTTTTAACAAACCCCGCCCCGCGTGATATTACAATTTTATAGGCGCTGTCAGATGCTTGGGTAGATGGGGAAGCGCTGGCAGAGTGCCTTTACCTCTGCGGCAACTTTTGCCTCTACGGCGCCATTGCCGTCCTCACCATTCGCGGCCAAGCCATCGACCACTTCAACGATCCAATCTGCAACTTGGCGGAATTCGGTCTCGGTAAAGCCACGGGTTGTGGCCGCAGGTGTTCCCAAACGCACGCCTGAGGTGATCATCGGCTTTTCGGTGTCAAACGGGATGCCGTTTTTGTTGCAGGTGATGTTGGCACGGCCAAGCGCCTTTTCAGTGGCGTTGCCTTTTACGCCTTTGGGGCGCAGGTCAACCAACATCAAATGCGTATCTGTGCCGCCTGTGACGATATCCAAGCCGCCCTTCATCAGCTGATCCGCCAGCGCCTTGGCATTGGCAATCACTTGGGTCTGGTAGGCTTTGAATTCAGGGCGCAGCGCCTCACCAAAGGCCACGGCCTTGGCGGCGATCACATGCATCAACGGCCCGCCTTGGATGCCAGGGAAGATGGCAGAATTGACCTTCTTGGCGATATCTTCGTCATTTGTCAGGATCATCCCACCGCGTGGCCCGCGCAGGGTTTTATGCGTGGTGGTGGTTGCAACATGCGCATGCGGGAAAGGCGAGGGGTAATGACCCGATGCCACAAGTCCCGCGAAATGCGCCATGTCGACCAAAAGATAGGCCCCGACACTGTCAGCAATCTCACGCATTTTTGCAAAATCAATGACACGCGGAATGGCCGAGCCGCCCGCAATCAGCATTTTGGGCTTATGTTCAGCCGCAAGTTCGGCAATCGCGTCATAGTCGATTTCCATGTCCTGCTTGCGCACACCGTATTGGATGGCGTTAAACCACTTGCCCGATTGGTTGGGCTTGGCGCCATGGGTCAGGTGGCCGCCTGCATCAAGGCTCATACCCAAGATGGTATCGCCAGGCGTCAAAAGAGCTGTGAAAACCCCTTGGTTCGCTTGGCTGCCTGAATTGGGCTGCACATTGGCATGCGCACAGTCAAACAATTTGCAGGCCCGCTCAATCGCAAGGTTTTCTGCGATATCGACATAATCGCAGCCGCCATAATACCGCCGACCAGGATAACCTTCGGCATATTTATTGGTCATCACCGAGCCTTGCGCAGCCATCACAGCAGCCGAGACGATGTTCTCGGAGGCGATCAATTCGATCTCTTCGCTTTGACGACCGAACTCTTTGGTAATCGCGCCAAAGATTTCAGGGTCACGGGTGCTGAGGGCTTCGGTGAAAAATCCATCGTCACGGTGGGGCGCAGTCATAGTGAGGGCTCCTTACATCGGGGGCGCGTTTTGTTGGGTGACGCGCGGGCGCTGTCTATCGCATGGGGTTTAGGGCAGAACAGCCCTTTGGAAAAGGGCGAAAGCGGCAATTCGACAGAGAGTCGCGCCCTGCCGCCCTGCAAGGCGGGCAAATTTGCACTGTTTTGCGGGGTCTTGTGTTTCGGCATGGCAGGGAACAGGATGGCATCACCCCTGTCTCGCAAAGGTCGCGCAGATGAGCAAAGATTTGAAAATAGCCTTTTTGGCCTCGCGGGCGCGGATGGCGCAGGCCGCCCTTGCGGAATTGAGCGCGGCTTATGGCCAATCAACGCCTCAGGAGGCCGATATCATCGTGGCGCTTGGCGGGGATGGCTTTATGCTGTCGACCTTGCACGAAACCCAACCGCTCAATCGTCCGGTCTATGGAATGAACCGTGGCACGGTCGGCTTTTTGATGAATGAATATTCTGCCGATGGTTTGATGGCCCGCCTCACTGCGGCGGAGGAGGCGCAGATCAACCCGTTGCGGATGAAGGCGCGGCGCGCGACAGGCGAAACAATCGAGGCTTTGGCGATCAATGAGGTCAGTTTGCTGCGCGCAGGCCCCCAAGCCGCCAAGCTGCGCATCCATGTTGATGGAAAGCTGCGCATGCAAGAACTGGTCTGCGATGGCGCGCTGTTATGCACGCCTGCAGGCTCGACCGCCTATAACTATTCCGCGCATGGCCCGATTTTGCCCATTGGTGCAGATGTTTTGGCGATGACCGCCGTGGCGGCCTTTCGTCCGCGCAGGTGGCGGGGGGCGCTGCTCAATAAATCATCCAATGTGATTTTCGAAGTGGTCGATCCTGACCACCGCCCTGTGATGGCAGATGCCGACAGCGTTTCGGTGAACAACGTCACCCATGTAGAGATATCCAGCGCGCAAGACGTGACCCATCGTATCCTGTTCGATCCAGGCCATGGTTTGGAAGAGCGGCTTTTGCGCGAGCAATTCGTGTAATCCAAACGGGATTTGCCCTTTCCTCGGCGATAGTTTAACGTTAAACTAATTGTGGAGGGTGGCCGTTTGCGGCCGTTTGGCGACCATAGCCGATTGGGAATAGATCATGACTGAAGACAGCAACGACAGTTTGCGCCAGCGCGCGCTTGCCTATCATGCAGGCCCGAAACCAGGGAAATTGGAGGTGCGCGCGACCAAGCCTTTGGCGAATGGGCGCGACCTGTCCTTGGCCTATAGCCCCGGCGTTGCTGAAGCCTGCCTTGAAATCAAAGCAGACCCCGCCCATGCCGAAAGCTATACAGGACGCGGCAACCTTGTCGCCGTGGTGACCAATGGCACGGCTGTGCTAGGTCTTGGCAATATTGGCGCACTCGCCTCTAAGCCTGTGATGGAGGGGAAGGCGGTTCTTTTCAAGAAATTCGCCGGCATCGACTGCTTTGACATTGAATTGAACGAGAGCGATCCCGAGAAATTGGCGGATATTGTTTGCGCGCTTGAGCCAACCTTTGGCGCAATCAATCTTGAGGATATCAAAGCGCCAGATTGTTTTATCGTAGAAAAACTGTGCCGTGAGCGAATGAATATTCCCGTTTTCCATGACGACCAACATGGAACGGCGATTGTCGTGGGCGCGGCCGCAACCAATGCGCTGCGTCTTGCGGGGAAATCCTTTGCCGATATCAAGGTCGTGTCTACGGGCGGCGGTGCGGCGGGGATTGCCTGCCTCAATATGCTGCTGAAACTGGGCCTCAAGCGTGAGAATGTTTGGCTCTGCGATTTGGATGGTCTGGTCTATCGGGGCCGTGAGGCGGGAATGACACCGCAAAAAGCCGAATATGCCCAAGGGGCCAGTCCTGCTTCCTTAAGCGATGTGATCGAGGGGGCGGATTTGTTCCTTGGCCTGTCTGGCCCGGGTGTTTTAACGCGCGAGATGGTTTCGCGCATGGCGGATCGTCCTGTGGTCTTTGCCCTGGCGAACCCGAACCCAGAAATCACCCCCGATGATGTGCGCGCGGTAAAGCCGGACGCGATCATTGCCACGGGGCGGTCAGATTTTCCCAATCAGGTGAACAACGTCTTATGCTTTCCGTTCATCTTCCGCGGCGCTTTGGATGTCGGCGCAAGCGAAATCAATGACGCGATGCAAATTGCCTGTATTGAAGGCATCGCCGCATTGGCGCGCGCAACCACCAGTGCCGAAGCTGCGGCGGCCTATAAGGGCGAGCAGCTGACCTTTGGCCCTGACTATCTGATCCCCAAGCCATTTGACCCGCGCCTGATGGGTGTGGTGGCCAGTGCCGTGGCCGAGGCGGCTATGAGTTCGGGTGTGGCGAAGCGGCCCATTGATGACATCGCCGCCTATCGCGCCAAACTTAATCAGGCGGTGTTCCGCTCTGCGCTTATCATGCGCCCTGTCTTTGCTGCAGCGGCCACCACGACCCGCCGTATCGCTTTCGCAGAAGGCGAGGATGAGCGCGTTTTGCGTGCGGCCCAAGCCATGCTTGAGGAAACCACAGACACCCCCATTCTTATCGGTCGTCCCGATGTGATTGAAATGCGGGCCGAGCGGGCAGGCCTGACCATCCGCCCGCGGGTGGATTTCGAAATCGTAAACCCCGAAAATGACCCGCGCTATCGGGATTATTGGGGCAGCTATCACAGCGTTATGGAACGTCACGGGGTGACCCCCGATTTGGCCCGTGCGATTATGCGCACAAACACCACCGCCATCGGCGCGGTCATGGTGTATCGCGAAGAGGCAGACAGCTTAATCTGCGGCACCTTTGGCCAGTATTTGTGGCACTTGAAATATATCAGCCAGCTTTTGGCCCGTGACGGGTTACATCCCGTTGGGGCGCTGTCCTTGATGATTTTGGAAGATGGGCCGCTCTTTATTGCCGATACGCATATTCATGCGCAGCCCACCCCAGACCAAATCGCCGAGACGGTGATTGCCACGGCCCGTCATGTGCGCCGCTTTGGCATCGCGCCAAAAATTGCGCTGTGTTCTGGCAGTCAATTTGGCAATCTCGACAGTGATAGTGGGCGGCGGATGCGCGCGGCGCTTGATATTCTGGACGCGATGGCGCTTGATTTCGCCTATGAGGGCGAGATGCATATCGACAGCGCGCTTGATCCCGAACTGCGCGCCCGAATTTTCCCCAATTCGCGCCTTGAGGGGCAAGCCAACGCGCTTGTCTTTGCCAATACTGATGCCGCTGGGGCGGCACGGAACATCCTAAAGATGAAGGCGGGCGGGCTCGAAGTTGGGCCGATTCTTATGGGGATGGGTAATCGCGCGCATATCGTCACCCCCTCAATCACCGCGCGGGGGCTGTTGAATATTTCTGCCCTCGCAGGCACGCCTGTCGCCACCTATGGCTGACAGGCGCACTGCCGCGCCTTAGCCAAAGGTGATGCGCAACAGTGTGAGAAACATCAATGCGGTTGCCCCAAGCGCCGAGATGATCAGTGCGGGGAATCCCCAAATCAGAATGGCCGAGGCAACAGCCGAAACAACCATGATAATAAGGGCAAAACTGTTGTCTACTTCGCCCTCGACCACCTCGCGCGCGATGCGCCCGATGACGGGCAGGCGATAGGTGACATGGCGTGTGATATAGTGGCTTGTGTCTTCGTTTAAGGACATGGTCATGGGGGAGGCTCCTGTTCAATATCCCCTCATTTAACCTTCCCCCCGTTAAAACAAAGTGGCGCATGGTCGCAGTTTTCGCGCCTGCGTCAAAGTCACCTTCTTGCGCAAGCTATGGTTGAAGGGATAGAAAATTGCGCAAGCAAAGGGAGGCCCGCATGAGCTATCAAAAGATTTATGAGTATGCCCGTTCCAACCCAGAAGGGTTTTGGATGGAGGCTGCTTCTGCCATTGATTGGGATGTTGAACCATCCCACGCGCTGTCTGATGAAAACGCGCCTCTTTATGAATGGTTTGCAGATGGTCAACTGAATGGTTGTTGGAACGCGGTCGATCGCCATGTTGCAGCAGGCCATGGGGATCGCACCGCTATCATCTATGACAGCCCCATCACCAACACGGTTCAGAAAATTTCCTACGCAGAATTGCAAGAACGTGTCGCGCTTCTGGCGGGTGGCCTTCAGGCCAAAGGTGTGACCAAAGGGGATCGGGTCATTATCTATATGCCGATGGTGCCACAGGCGGTTGAGGCGATGCTTGCCTGCGCGCGCATTGGCGCGGTGCATTCGGTGGTCTTTGGCGGCTTTGCTGCGGCTGAATTGGCGGTGCGCATTGATGATGCGCAGCCCAAATGTATCATCGCCGCCTCCTGTGGCCTCGAGCCGGGCCGCGTGGTGCATTATAAACCACTTTTGGATGCGGCCATCGAGGCCGCTGCCCATAAGCCAGATTTCTGCGTGATCTTTCAGCGCGAGCAAGAAGTGGCAAGCTTGACCGATGGGCGCGATGTCGATTGGTATGGCTTCCAACACGGGGTTGCGCCTGCGCCTTGTGTGCCCGTAGAGGGCAACCACCCCGCCTATATTCTCTACACCTCTGGCACAACGGGCCAGCCAAAGGGCGTTGTGCGCCATACAGGCGGCCATCTGGTTGCGTTGAATTGGTCAATGCGCAATCTCTACGATATGAACCCCGGCGAGGTGTTTTGGGCCGCCTCTGATGTGGGTTGGGTCGTGGGGCATTCCTATATTTGTTACGCGCCTCTGACCTTTGGCTGCACCACAATCGTCTTTGAAGGCAAACCTATTGGCACGCCTGATGCAGGCACGTTCTGGCGCGTGATTGATGAGCATAAGGTCAAATGCCTCTTTACCGCCCCAACGGCCTTTCGCGCGATCAAGCGCGAAGACCCAGAAGGCAGCTTTATTGGGAAATATGACATCTCTAGCCTTGAATCGCTGTTCTTGGCGGGCGAGCGTGCCGACCCTGACACAATCCAATGGGCGCAGGCAAAACTTGGCGTGCCAGTGATTGACCATTGGTGGCAAACCGAAACGGGTTGGGCCATTTGTGGCAACCCATTGGGTATTGAAAAATTGCCTGTCAAAATCGGCAGCCCCTCGGTGCCAATGCCTGGGTATGATGTACAAATTTTGGATGAGGGCGGGCATGAAGTGCCTGCGGGCGAATTGGGCGCGATTGCGATTAAATTGCCCTTGCCGCCTGCAACCTTGCCTACGTTGTGGAATGCCGAAGCCCGCTTCCGCAAATCCTATCTTGAGCATTTCAAAGGCTATTACGAGACGGGTGATGCGGGATATAAGGATGAAGACGGGTATCTTTATATCATGGCGCGCACGGATGATGTGATCAACGTGGCGGGTCACCGCTTGTCGACAGGTGGGATGGAGGAGGTTCTAGCCTCCCACCCAGATGTGGCTGAATGCGCGGTAATCGGTGTGGCAGATGATCTCAAAGGGCAAATGCCTCTGGGGTTTTTGTGTCTCAACAAAGGGGCGACCAAAGATGCGGCAGATGTCGTGTCTGAATGCGTGAAACTTGTGCGTGACAAAATCGGCCCCGTTGCGGCGTTCAAACTGGCCGTTGTGGTGGATCGCCTGCCCAAAACCCGTTCGGGCAAGATTTTGCGTGGAACAATGGTGAAAATCGCCGATGGCGAAAGCTATAAAATGCCTGCAACAATTGATGATCCTGCGATTTTAGACGAGATTGCAGTGGCCTTGAAAACTTTGGGCTACCCCAAAGCCTAAGGCGGGTTTGACGAGACGGGATGAAGGGCGGGCCTTTGGGCCCGCTTTTTCTTTCGCCTTGCGTGCATCGGTTCGTCAGGACAGATTGAGGCAACGCAATTCAAGGAGTGCGGATCATGCCCCAGACCAAGACACCAGACCCCGCATTGATGGCCGCCGCCGCAGAAATCCGTCCGCGCGCCTATGCCCCATATTCGGGCTTTGCAGTCGGTGCTGCGCTGCGTGGGGCAGATGGGCAGATTTACCACGGGGTGAATGTCGAAAACGCGGCCTATCCCCAAGGCACCTGTGCCGAGGCGGGCGCAATTTCAGCGATGATTGCCGCAGGCTGTCATGAGATCCTAGAGGTTGCTGTGATCGCAGATAGCCCCGTTCCTGTCGCCCCTTGTGGGGGGTGTCGCCAAAAATTGCGAGAATTCAGCAAAGATGAGGTGCTGATCACCATGGCCACAACGCGCGGCACAGGTCAGGCGATCCTGAGCATGGCGGACATTCTGCCTGGCGCCTTTGTGAAATCGGCGATGGAATAGGGCAGATCATGGCCGATCCGCGCAGCATCTTGGCAAAATTGCGAGAGGGGCAAACTCTGACCGAATTTGAGATGTTTGCCTTTGCCGAAGGGTTGGCGGATGGCACTGTCAGCGATGCGCAGGCGGGGGCCTTTGCGATGGCCGTATGTTTGCACGGTCTCAGCCTTGAGAACCGCACCCATCTGACCCATGGGATGCTGGAAAGCGGCACGGTTTTGGGGTGGTCACTGGATGGCCCTGTAATCGACAAACATTCCACAGGCGGGGTGGGCGATTGTGTGTCGCTGATCCTTGCCCCTGCCTTAGCGGCGTGCGGGGCCTATGTGCCGATGATTTCAGGGCGTGGCTTGGGGCATACGGGCGGCACTTTGGACAAACTTTCGGCAATTTCGGGCTTGCAGATTGATGTCGCCATTGAGGATTTGCAACGCATTGTGGGGCAAGTGGGCTGTGCGATTGTCAGCGCCAATGCCGATATCGCCCCTGCGGATCGTAGGCTTTATGGGTTGCGTGATATCACCGCCACTGTGCCAAGCATTGATTTGATCACGGCCTCTATTTTGTCCAAGAAATTGGCAGCAGGGCTAGAGGCCTTGGTTTTAGACGTGAAATGCGGCACGGGTGCCTTTATGCAAACCCCGCAAGAGGCCGTGCAACTGGCTCAATCCTTGGTGGATACAGCGCAAAGCGCGGGCTGTAAAACCACGGCGCTTGTCACCGATATGAACCAACCGCTTGCGCGTGCAGCGGGCAATTCTTTGGAAATGATGGAGGTGATGGAGGCGCTGTGCAGTCCAAAGCTCGACAGTGATCTGATCCGCCTAACCATCAGCCTTGGGGGTGAGGTTTTGGTGCAAGCGGGGCTTGCGGTTGATGCGGCGGCAGGTGAGATGGCACTGACAAACGCGCTGACCCAAGGTCACGCCGCCGAGGTTTTTGGCCGTATGGTCGCGGCGCAAGGGGGCGCCACAGATTTTGTGGCACGTTGGCGAGATCGCTTGCCTGCAGCGCTCTATGCGGTGGATATTTTCCCGCAAAAGACGGGCTATATCCGTGCAATTGACGCCCGCACCTTGGGCGAGGTTGTGGTGCATCTTGGCGGGGGGCGCCTACAGGCAGAGGATCAGATCGACAAACGTGTGGGTCTTTCTGACATCCAGCGGATTGGTGATTTGGCCGACCCCACGACCCCGCTTTTACGCCTTCATGCGCGCGACCCTGAGATTGCCAAACATATGGGGGCAATCGTGTTAGACGCCTTCACCCTTTCCGAAGAAAGGCCGCCGCGCCCTGCCTTGATCCATGAAAGGATCGGCTGAATGGCGCGTGGATTTTTGGTGGTGATGGATTCTGTTGGTATCGGGGGCGCACCAGACGCAGACCGATATTTCAATGCGGGCCATCCCGATACAGGCGCGAATACCTTGGGCCATATCGCGCAGGCACAGCCGCTGAGAGTGCCGAATTTGGATCGTCTAGGCCTTGGGGCCGCTTTGCATCTGGCAAGCGGCATCTGCCCTGCACCCCTGACATCGGCTGCACCGAATGCCATTTGGGGCGTGGCCGAAGAATCCGCCAAAGGCAAAGATACGCCATCAGGCCATTGGGAATTGACGGGCTGCGCCTTGCCTTGGGATTGGCACTATTTTCCCGCTACCGTTCCCAGTTTCCCTGAGGCTTTGGTCGCGGCGGTTCAATCTATCGCAGGTGTTGGGGGGATTTTGGGCAATTGCCACGCCTCTGGGACTGAGATCATCGAACGCCTTGGGGCGCAACATCTGCAAACGGGGTATCCGATTTGCTACACCTCCGCCGATAGTGTCTTTCAGATTGCCGCGCATGAAGAGGTCTTTGGGCTAGAGCGTCTCTATGACCTCTGCGAAAGGATCGCACCGCAACTGCACGCGATGCGGGTAGGGCGGGTGATCGCGCGCCCCTTTACGGGTCGCCTAGGCGCGTTTGAGCGCACTGAAAACCGCCGCGATTACGCGATGATGCCGCCCCACCCAACCTTGTTGGATCACGCATCTGAGGCAGGGCGCGCGGTCATTGCCATTGGCAAAATCAGCGATATTTTCGCCCATCGTGGCATCACAGAAAGCCATAAGGGAGGTGATGCCCGCCTGATGGAACATCTGGCCCACGCGGTAGATTGCGCCCCCGATGGTAGCCTCACAATCGCCAATTTCGTTGAGTTTGATGCCCGTTTTGGCCATCGCCGCGATGTGGCGGGTTATGCGGGTGCGCTGGAATGGTTTGACGCAGCGATTGCGCCGATTATCGCTGCGCTGCGCCCGGGTGACATGCTGATTTTAACAGCAGATCATGGTAATGATCCCACATGGGTTGGCACGGATCACACCCGTGAACGTGTCCCCTTTTTGGTGGCGGCCCCTGACCATGCGCCCCAAGGGCTAGGCCTTCGGGCCTTTGCCGATATTGGCGCAAGCCTCGCCGCGCATTTGGGGCTTGGCCCCCTTCAGATTGGAAGCCCTGTCTTATGAGCCAGATTGACAGTCAAATCATCTATGCTGCCATGACCTTTGTCGCTGCCCTATTTGGGGTGCGTTTGGCCGCGCGGATCTTGTCGCAGCGAGTGATCTCATGGCGCGCGGCTACCTTATTTGCCATAGTGGTCACCGCGCTTGGCTATTATTTTTAGGGGAACGGCGATGTCAGATATGGCCCGCGTCAAAAAGGTTGAATTGCACCTTCATCTTGAGGGGGCGGCACAGCCTGATTTTATTCGTCAGATCGCCTTCGAAAAAAAGGTGGATTTATCGGGCATTTTCACCGCGCAAGGCGGTTATGACATTCATGATTTTGTGCATTTTCTGCGCGTCTATGAGGCGGCAACATCGGTTCTCACCACGCCCGAAGATTATGCGCGTCTGACGCGCTCTGTGCTTGAGGCATCAGCAGGCCATGGGGTGGTTTATTGCGAAACCTTCTTGTCCCCTGATTTTTGCGGCGGTGGGGATATTGGTGCTTGGCGCGAGTATCTTTCTGCGATGACCGAAGCCGCAGATGCCGCCGAGCGGGATTTTGGGATCACGATGCGGGGCGTGATTACGGCGGTTCGTCATTTCGGGCCAGATCAGGCGAAGCGGGCCGCGCGCTGTGCTGCGGAAACGGCGGGGCGCATGATTTGCGGCTTTGGAATGGCGGGGGACGAGAAGATTGGCCATGTGCGCGATTTTTCGTGGAGCTTTGATTGCGCGGCCGAGGCAGGACTACCCTTCACCATTCATGCAGGCGAATGGGGGGGCGCGCAATCGGTGCGCGAGACGCTAGATGCCTATAATCCGCCCCGTATCGGGCATGGTGTCGAGGCGATCAGTGACCCTGACTTGGTCGCACGCCTTGCCGATACGGGTGTTGTTTTGGAATGCTGCCCTGTGTCGAATGTTTTTCTTGGGGTTTTCCCAAATTGGAAAAGTCACCCGCTTGCGAGTCTGCGCGAGGCTGGGGTCAAAGTAACCGTGTCAACCGATGATCCACCCTTTTTCCATACCAATATGAGCCGTGAATATGAGGCCTTGGAACAGCATTTTGGGTGGGCTGAGACGGAATTCACGGAAATAAACCAAACCGCGCTTGCGGCGGCCTTTTGTGATGAGGAAACCCGCGCGCGCGTTGCAAAACGGCTTGAAAGCTAGGGGGAAGACTATGCCAGAATTCGATACACTGACCATCGTGACCCATCCGCTTGTGCAACATAAGCTGAGCTTGATGCGCGATAAAAACTGCGCCTCCCAAGATTTCGCGCGGCTTTTAACCGAAATTTCGATGCTGATGGCCTATGAGGTGACCCGCGATTTGGCGGTTACCACCACCGCCGTTGAGACCCCGCTTGAGGTGATGGATGCGCCGACACTTGCAGGGAAAAAACTGGCTTTGATTTCGATTTTGCGGGCGGGCAACGGAATGCTTGAGGGGATGCGCGCCGTGATCCCCGCTGCGCGGGTTGGATTTGTCGGGCTGTATCGCAATGAGGAAACGCTTGAGCCCGTGGATTACTATCTCAACCTGCCCTCGCACCTGTCCCAACGTCATGTCATCGCCCTAGATCCCATGCTGGCCACGGGCAATTCGGCGGCTGCGGCGGTGGATAAAATCAAATCGGAAGGGGCCGTTGATATCAGTCTGATGACATTGCTGGCCGCCCCTGAGGGTGTCAGGACATTCGCCGCTCGCCATCCTGATGTGCCAATTTTTACCGCGGCCTTGGATCGCGGTTTGAACGAAAAGGGGTATATCCTTCCGGGTCTAGGGGATGCGGGGGATCGGATATTTGCCACCAAATGAGGGGCGGATATCTATTTGTTCTGTTATGTGCCTTTACTATGTCTAAATATTGATGCATTCTTGCCCCAATTCGGGGGCTTGAATGGTCAAAAAAGCAGTAAAATTTTGGGGCAGCATGGGATTTTCTGCAACGGTTCTATCCTCAATGGTTGCCGTTGCTGGGCAGGGGATCGCGCAGAACCTAAGGCCACCCGCGGAATTCCCCCCCCAGTCATTCACCTCTGAACAATATGTCGACAGCACAGGCTGTGCGTTCATTCGCACGGGGCAGGGGGCTTCGACAGATTGGATTCCGCGTATCTCGCGGGATCGCAGGCAGATTTGCGGTTTGCCGCCCTCCCTGTCGCAAATGGCGGCGGCCCCTGTCGCAACTGCCCCGGTTGTGGGTGCAGCGCCCGTGACACGGCCCGCACAGGCCCCCATGCGCCTGCGGGAACCCGTTGGTGTGGCACCCGCTGCGGCACCTGTCATGGCGATTGTTCCGCCCGTGCCAAGCCCGTCAAATAATTCCAATCGCTGCATCATTCGCGCCCGCGATGGCAGCGTGACCGAAATTCGCAGCCGCACGGCAATACGTTGTGGCCCGCAACCCATTCACCCTGCCGATGGGTTGGCCCGTTCTGAGGCTCGCGCGCCATTGGCGGTTCCCGCCATGATTGCGGGTGCCGCGACAGGACGGATTGGGGCAACGGATCCAAGCGGGATTATCGTGCCCGAAGGGTATCGGCCTGCGTGGTCAGATGGGCGTCTCAATCCGATGCGGGGGCCGCGCACGGCTACGGGTGATGCGCAAATGGCTCAGATTTGGGATCAGGGCGTGCCAGCGCGTCTGCAAAATGACCGCAGGGGACGCTTGCGCTTTGGCCTGCAAAATTTTTTCGCGGGCCTATTTAGCGGTGGCAGACCACCCGTTGCCACAGCGGTGGCAGCACCCGTGCCTATCCCACAGGCCATTGCAACGCCTCAAGCCATGGAGGCGCCGTCAATTTTCGTCAGCCGATCCACACGCGCGCAACCCGCCGCACAACCGCAGGGGCCCGTGACGCAATCAAGCCGCAATGCCCCAGCCGCAGAGGCAGCACCCGTCCCGCCCCGTAGCGGCCTAAGGGCCTCAGAACCTGCAACGGTTCAGGCAACAGCCATGCCCACAGTTTCCGTGACAGGGGCCTTGGTTCGCGCCGCCACCTATAGCACGCGGAACGAAGCCGCGCAGACCGCCGCGCAATTGGCTCAATTTGGCATGACTGCACGGCTTGGGCGTATGAGTTCGGGATATGCGGTTCTGGTCGGTCCGTTCTCAAGTGATGCAGCCACGCAACGCGCGGCATTGGCCCTGCGTGCGGCAGGGTTCACCTCGGCCCGCGTTCAGTGATCTGTTCACTCAGTGCAAATCTCCTGCAGGGCAACCCATCTCGTATCTTCTAGCAAGGGCGCATTTGGTGCTGTCCGCAGGGGGTCTGCCTCGATCAGGCTAAGGGTGTTTTCACCCGAGATATCGAGTGCGTAGGCGTAAGGCTGCGAGGAAATCTCGGCCTGTGCAAATTGCGATAAAAGCGCCTCATCGGCCACATCTGTTGGTGTTTCGGTCAGCAGACTGGCGGCGCGCGCAGCCAGATGCGTGTCGCTGATCTGGCCTGTGGTCAACAGTCGAAATGTCGCCCATAAACCCGCCTCTTGCAGCAGGGCTTGGGTGGGGTTGCTGTCCACCAAGCGTATATATTCCGACAATAAAAACCCTGCCAACACATCAGGGCTTTGGTAATCCTCAACCACGGATCGGTTGAGCACGATCAAATCACCGGGCAAATGTAGGCTTGCGGGCAGACCATCACGCAGAACCACAAGCCGCGGCACGGTCGGCGTGGCGATGAACACCCGCCGCGCAAGGGCTGCAAGCGCGGCTTGCCCCGCGGTTTGATTGCAGCTTGGCCCCGTCAGTTGGATCATCTCTGTGAGAATATCCTGACCTATTTCGCGCTTTTTTGCCTCGGGCAAAAGATGCACTGTCTGGCGCACCAAGGCATCAGGCAACCAAAACAGGCCCAAGCCCAGAACCACTGCCGCGGTTGTGGCCGCCAGAATACCACGCAACCGCCCCGGATGGGGGCGATGGCGGTCAATCATACTGCGCAGCTTTTCGATTGCGGCGATCATGTCCTCATCCGCGATCTCTAGGCTTTCGTCACTCCCCTCCACAGGCACATAAAGGGCTGGCAGCTCGCCTGGATTGACGCGGATCACCGCGGCCAGCGACCAATGGGTGAGCGCTGTTTCTGAAAGGGTCGATATGATCAAAGAAGTGTTGCCCAAATTGATCAACACTTCGCGGCGTTGGCTGTCGCCAACATCGCGCCAAAGGCCTGTGGCCTCTAGTTTTTGATATTCCTCTAACGCGGTCACGCACTGCCCTCGCGCTTATGCATCGCGAAACCCGTTATCTTTGCCCAAGGTTGGCGCAGGCATTAGGTCATAGGGATGTGCCCAATTGGGTTGGTGGGCCAAGCGGGTCAGCCATGCCGAAATCGCAGGATAATCGGCGCGCGTGAAATTGAAATTTTCAGGATAATAGAGATAGCCCGCGCAGGCGATATCCGCCGCTGAGACACTGTCGCAGGCAATCCAGTCGCGGGTGCTGAGCACCCCTTCGAGAATGGAAAGCGCGGCCTGCATCCGCCCCGTCAAATACCCAATAACGCCCGCATCTCGTTTGTCCTCGGGCGCGAAATTCATCAAAAACCGCAACGGCCCCGCAGTGCCCGAAACCTTTTGATTATCGAACAAAATCCACCGCAAGATTTCTTGACGATCTGCGGCACTCGCCCCTGCAAGTTTGCCTGTTTCATCCATAACCCAAGTTTGTATCAACCCTGATTGGGTCAGGATTTTACCCCCTGCATCTAGCACGGGAACTTCGCCCATTGGGTTTATTGCGCGAAACTCTGCACCGCGCGCCTCGCCGTTGAAGAAATCAACAAAACGGGGCTGCCAAGGCACACCTGCCAATGTTAGGCACAGCGCGGCTTTATAGGCATTTCCAGATTCCCCAAAACAATAGAGGGTGTTGGTCACGGCTCGGTTTCCTTATGTCACGTTATGACTGTGGGTCTTGATCCGATTTTCGGTCTGCCAGCATTTGCGCCACCAAATCAATTTGACTTTGCAAATCTCGAATGGCTTGGCCTAACTCGGTATATTGTGCCTGCATATCGTGCAATCTTTCACGCCCAACTTCTAGGCTTCTTTCCAGTTGCGTCACTTGATTGTCGCCAAGTGCATAAAGGTCAAGCAATTGTCGCATCGCCTCTAAGCTAAAGCCAAAGCGTTTGCCCTGTAAAATCAGTTTAAGACGTGCTTGATCGCTGCGGGAATAAAGCCGCTTTTGTCCCACACGCAAGGGGGCCAACAGCTCCTTGCTTTCGTAGAACCGAAGGCTGCGCGGCGTCACTTGAAACAGGGCGCACATCTCGCCGATGGTGCGAAAATCGGCCTCGCGCTGTGGGGCGTCTGATGGCATTTGCGGCATCCTCGGCTGATCCATGATTTGACCACAGCTTATCATAGAATTGGTATCGATGTAATTTGCGCATTGCCGCGGGCGCGCGCTGCGCGTTAGATGGTGCAGATCATTAACCCCAATTTGTTGGATTATGCCCGTGCCCTCCGACCAGTCGGATATCCTCCATGTCGCGCAAAGTTTCATCACGCAACTGCCCTATGCGGCGGCGTTGCAGATGAACATTGTTGCCCTTGGATCTGGGACTGCGGCGATGACGATGCGGGTTCTGCCCGATCTTTGTGATGCGGTGGGCGCGCTGCATGAAGGCGCACTTACGGCGCTGATGGACACCTGTGCAGGCACAGCAGTGGTGGCGCATGACAGCAAACCCCTTGCGACCGCGACCTTAGATCTGCGCCTTGATGTGATGGGCCAGAGTGCAAAAGGCACTGTTCTGGCCAAGGCGGAGTGTTACGCCATCAGGGGAAATGTGGCCTTTGTCACTGTGGCGGCCACTGATCAAGAGACAGGCGCGCTTTTGGCCAAAGCCAGCGGAAGTTTCACGGTCGAATATGGGCCAGAGGGCAAGGGTGTCTTGGAGATGGTCAACCCGCAAAAGAGGCAGGGCTGATGCAGCAGATTTTGAACCAGCTGCCCTATGCGCGGTTTTTGGGCCTAGAGGGCCAAAAGGGCGGGGTAATCAAATTGCCTTATCGTGGCGTTTTGATTGGCAATCCGATTTTGCCCGCGCTGCATGGCGGGGTTACAGCATCGGTGCTGCAGATCACGGCGCAAACCCATGTTATTGATGCGCTCTCTATCCCGCTGACAACCCCGCCAAAGTTGATTGATTTCACTGTGGATTATTTGCGCCGCGGCCTGCCCGAAGATGGGTTTGCCAAGGCGCAGCTGACCCGCGCGGGGCGCCGTTTTGCCTCGGTCTCGGTCACGATGTGGCAAGGTGATCCAGACACTCCCATTGCCGCGGCGCATGGCCATTTTGCCTTGGTGACAGCCCCATGACGGACCAGACCCCGCCCTTGACTCATGCGCGGGTGTTGCGCATCGCCGTGCCTGTGGTTTTGTCAAACATCACAGTGCCGCTTTTGGGTTTGGTCGACACGGGCGTTGTTGGCCAATTGGGTGATGCAGCTATGATCGGCGCGGTGGGCTTGGGTGCGATATCCATGACCACTGTGTTTTGGATTTTTGGATTCTTGCGCATGGGCACTGTCGGCTTGGCCGCGCAGGCCCATGGGGCAGGGGATCAGGCAGAAATCTCGGCCTTGCTGTCGCGTGTTTTGATGATTGGCGTGGTGGCTGGTGTGCTTTTGATCCTGCTGCAATCGGTAATTTTTGCGGCTATTTTTGCGATAGCCCCCGCAAGTGATGCGGTCGAGGCTTTGGCGCGCGATTACATGGCAATCCGCATTTGGTCTGCCCCCGCGGCAATCGCGATTTATGGCATCACGGGGTGGTTGATTGCCGCTGAACGCACAGGCGCCGTGTTCGTTTTGCAGCTCTGGATGAACGGGTTGAACATCCTGCTGTCAGTGGGGTTTGTGTTGGGTTTGGGCTATGATGTCGATGGTGTGGCCGCGGCCACGGCCATTGCAGAATGGTCGGGCTTGGCGCTTGGGCTTTATCTGTGTCGCGCGGGATTTTCGCAAGCGGCATGGCGCGATTGGCCGCGCGTTTTTGATCGCGGGCGGCTGTTGCATATGGCGCAGGTCAACACCGATATTTTGATCCGTTCCGTCTTTCTGATGGCGGGGTTTACCTCCTTCATCTATATCGGCTCGGATTTCGGGGATACGACCCTCGCTTCCAATCAAATTCTTATGCAATTCATCCATATTACCGCCTATGGGTTGGACGGATTTGCTTTTGCCGCCGAAAGTCTTGTTGGAAAATCCTTAGGGGCCAAAAACCGCGCCGCCTTGCGCCGCAGCGCCATGATGACGGCGCTTTGGTCGGGCGGTGTGGCGGTGGTGATGGCCGCAGCTTTTTGGGTCTTTGGAGGCGAGATTATTGATATTCTCACCACTGCGCCCGAAGTGCGGATTGAGGCGCGTGATTACCTGTTTTGGATGGTGCTTGCGCCGCTTGTTGGGTTTCAAGCATGGATTTTGGACGGGATATTCATTGGCGCAACCCGCACCCGTGACATGCGCAACATGATGGCCCTGTCTTTCGCAGGCTATGTCATACTGTGCCTGACGCTGATCCCCGCCTATGGAAATCACGGGTTATGGGCCGCGTTGTTGGGGATGTTCATCCTGCGCGGTCTCAGCCTTGGGGCGCGCTATCCCGCACTTGAGCGCAGCGCGACCTAAAGCAGCGTAAGGATATTTTCAGGCGGGCGGCCAATCGCGGCGGCGGTTTCACTGATCAAAACAGGGCGTTCAATCAGGCGTGGATCATCGGCCATGGCAGCCAAGATTGCGGCTTCATCCGTCAAATCCACCCCCGTTTCGCGGGCCTCTTTTGCGCGGATCAAATCGCGGGCAGGGCGGCCTAGTTTTGCGATCACTGCGGCCAGTTCGGCATGGGTGGGCGCGGCGTCTAAATAGGCGCGCGTGTCAAACTCGATGCCCCTCTCTGTCAGCAATGCCAAAGCCTGACGGGATTTCGAACAGCGTGGATTATGCCAGAGGGTCAAAGCCATGCGTCAACCCCCGTGCCGATGGCAGATTGCAAACTGTCATGGCCATCTTGCGCAAGAGCGGCGTCAAGGCCTTGAAGGATATCGGCAACCAAACCCATACCCCCATAAACAAGCCCCGTGTAAAGCTGCACCAAATGCGCGCCCGCCTTGATCTTGGCATAGGCTTGATCCGCATTGGCCACGCCCCCCACACCAATCAAGGCAATCTTGCCGCCTGTTTGCTGCGACAGTCGTGCCAGAACTTTGGTGGATCGCTCGAACAAGGGTTGCCCTGACAGGCCCCCAGTTTCGCGCCGATGGCGCCCGCGCAACCCCTCGCGTGAAATGGTGGTATTGGTGGCAATGATCCCCGCAAGCTGCATCCGCAAGGCAAGCTCTGCAATGGCGTCAATCTCGTCATTGGTCAGGTCAGGTGCAATTTTCACAAAGAGGGGCACGGGGCGCGCGAGATCAAAATTCGCATCCATTACCCCTTGCAACAAGCGCTCAAGCTGGTCTGCGGCCTGTAGGTCGCGCAGGTTCTCGGTGTTGGGCGAGGAGATGTTGATCGTAGCAAAATCAATCAGCCCCCCACAACGGGCCAAAACCAAAGCGTAATCTGCCGCGCGATCCGTGCTGGTTTTATTGGCGCCCAAATTCAAACCCAAAGGAATGCGATGGGGGCGCTCGGCCAGACGTTTGGATGCAGCCTCCATGCCTTCATTGTTAAAGCCAAAGCGATTGATCACTGCGCGGTCACGCGGCAGGCGAAACACACGGGGTTGCGGGTTTCCCGGTTGGGCCTGCGGCGTGATTGCCCCCACCTCAAGAAACCCCAACCCTGTTTCCATTAAGGGCGCAATTGCGGTGGCATTTTTGTCAAAGCCCGCCGCAAGGCCAAGCGGGTTTGGGAAATTCATCCCCGCCACAGTTGTTGCCAAACGTGCGGTGGTGATTGGCCCTGGTTTGGGGGCAAGCCCCATGTTCAGCGCGGTCAGCGCAAGACCATGCGCGCGTTCAGGCGAGATCAGGCGCAAGGCAGCAAGGGCGGCTTTTTCAAACATCAGATGTCCTAATCTCTCATCACCCGTTCAAATCGGGCAGAATGTGAAGACCATTTTCAAGCGTCAATTCATGATGCCATAAAACCCCGTCTAAGGGCAGCTTGCCATATAAATGTGGGAAAAGATCGCCGCCGCGCGACACCTCCCACCGCAGGGCATCGCCAAAGGCATCGGCCTCATAGGCGGCAAGGATCAATCCTTCGACAGCTGAAAAATGCTTGGCCAAGGTTTCGGCCACCTGCGCTGCGGTCGAGAAATGGATATAGCCATCGGCCTGATCAATCGGCGCGCCAAGGGTTTCTTTCTGGGCGCAAAGCGCGTCCCATTCGGAAGGGCGGAGAATTTTGAATATCAACATATGTGTGCTGTGCGGAAATCCGCATCATAGGTCAAGGCTCATTCATCCTTGACGAAAACGGGACGATGACTTACCCCCAGATTCAAGGACGCGGGTATGGTGTAATGGTAGCGCCCTAGCCTTCCAAGCTAGTCGTGCGGGTTCGATTCCCGCTACCCGCTCCACGCTCTCACCACTTCATCAGACTTGTATCATGGCCCAAGTTCCGCAAAGCTATGCGGTGTGAACAGGGCGCATGGGGCAAACTATGTCTAGGGCAGTCGTGATTGGTGGCACAGGCGGGATCGGCGCAGGCATTGCGCGGGTTTTGCTGCGCGAAGGATGGCAGGTCACGGCCACCGGCCTGGCCCCACAAGAGATTTCTGATTTTGCAGCGGCTATTCCACAGGTGGCCACAGCCCAGCTTGATGTCACGGACCAAGCGGCGGTGGATCAGTTTTTCGGACAGTTTGACGGGCTTGACGCTTTGGTGAATTGCGCAGGCGTTTTGTTTCGCGGCGCGGAATATGAAATGGATGTGTTCACCAAAGTGATCGAGATCAATCTGACAGGCACGATGCGCACTTGTGTTGCCGCCCATCCGCTGCTTGCGAAATCTAAAGGGGCTATTGTGAACACGGCCTCCATGCTGAGCACATTTGGAGGGCCGCTTGTTCCCGCTTATTCGGCCTCCAAGGGCGGTGTCGCGCAGTTGACAAAGGCCTTGGCGGGGAAATGGGCCGCGGACGGCGTGCGGGTCAATGCGATTGCGCCGGGATGGATCGAAACTGAGATGACCGCAGCCTTGCGCGAAGACCCCGCGCGAAACGGCCCCATTCTGGCGCGCACCCCGATGGGGCGGTGGGGCAAACCCGATGAAATAGGCGAGTTGGTTGCGTGGCTGTTATCGGCCCGTGCTGGCTTTGTGACAGGTGCCATTTATCCCGTGGATGGCGGCTATAGTGCAATGTGAGGTGACCATGCCCCTTCAGAAATCTGACCATGATCCAATGACCCCCTATCAGTTGCCCTTTCCCCAAGATGCATTGGAGGAGATTATGATCCCCAATGCCATCCCAGAAGATGAGCGGATTTGGGTGCCGCAGGCCCCGAATGTTTGGTTTCGGCCGCTCTGTCTTAATCGCTCGCAAGGGTATTGGATGAACCTGCTTAAGGTGACCAAATCGGGCGTGCTGTCGCGCCATCGCCATCCGCAGGCGGTGCATGGTTGGGTGTTGAAGGGACGGTGGCATTACCTTGAGCATGACTGGGAGGCCACAGCGGGCTCTTATGTTTACGAACCACCGGGCGAGACGCATACATTGGTCGTGCCCGAAGGGGTTGATGAGATGATCACCTTTTTTCAGGTCAATGGCGTCATGTGCTATGTCGATCCTTATGGCGAGGTTTTGGGCTATGAGGATGTCTTTACCAAGATTGATCTGTGCCGCGCGCATTACGAACGTGTCGGGCTTGGCGCAGATTACGTTGACCAATTCATCAGATGACAGATCATGCACCATCCCCGAATGCTGCGGAAGCTGGCTTTTGGGATGCGGTCTATCACGATCGCGCGGTTGATCAGCTTGGGTGGTATCAAGCAGATTACACCTACGCCCTTGCCCAAATCGCGGCGCTCAAGCTTGGGCCTGACGCGCCCATTCTAGATGCAGGGGCAGGGCGGTCAGGCTTGGCGCGTGGCTTGGCGCTTACAGGCTATCGCGATGTCACAGTCATCGATATTTCGGCCCATGCCATGACCCAAAGCAAGGCGGCCTGTCGTGATCTTGATCATCCGCCGCGCTTCATTTGTGCGGATTTGCGCAACTGGCAACCGCCCCGCCACTATCACCTTTGGCATGATCGCGCGGTGTTTCATTTCTTAACCGACCCTGACGCGCAGGCGGCCTATGTGCAGATGATGGCCCGCGCTGTGATCCCCAAGGGTCATGTGATCTTGTCGGTGTTTCACCAAGATGGCCCTGAGCGATGCAGCGGCCAGCCTGTGCAGCGTTATGATGCCGCCACGCTTGCTGGGCGACTGGGGTCAGATTTCACCTTGCACGCGGCGGAGACAGCCACGCATCACACGCCAAGCGGTGTTGCGCAGCTTTTCCTTAGGGCGCATTTTGTGCGGGCGGCAGGGGTGTCGGGGCAGAGCCCTCAACCCGCAATTTAACGCGCCCGCCGACCATCACGCTTTGCCCGAATTCCAAGACCGCGCCAGATTTTGCGCAGATGTTAATCGCGGTGATTTCTAACAGGGCCGCGCCATGGCGAATGCCCAATTGATGTGCCTGCAATTTTGTGGCCGCGCGCGCGTCAATTTGCGTGTCGCGGCGCAGGTAATCGTCAAATCCATCCGCCGCAAAGGCCGCTGTAATCGAAGGGTCGCGGGTAAGATTGTCCAATAAATTCGGCAGCCTTGCGGCAGGAAAGCAAGATGAAAACAGCGACAGAGCCACCCCATCGGCATAGGATAGACCCTCTGCGTGATGCACCAATTCCCCCTCGCGGATATCGAGCATTTCGGCCTCTTTGGCATCAGCAGGGCGGCTGAACAATGCGGTGTAACGTCTGTCGGGCACACGGCCTGTTGCGCGGATGGCTTGGGAAAACCGCACCCTTGGCCCAATCTGATAGGGGGTCTGGGCTTCGGTTGCAAAAACGCCTGCGCCTTGGCGGCTAAGGGCCAGCCCTGCCTCAACCAGACTTGCGATGGCGCGGCGCACCGTATGGCGGTTCACGCCAAAGCGGGCGGCCAATTCCGCCTCCGTGGGCAATTTCGTGCCCGCTGCAAAGCGTCCCAAACGGATATCGGTTTCAAGGTCGTTTCGAATTTCTGTCCAGATCGTGGCTTTGGGCATCTGTCATCAAAATTTCATCAAAAGCCGCTTGTGAGGGGGCAGGGTTGAGCGTAAAGTTTGTCTAGTTGTATATTTTATCGGATAACTTCGCAAGATGTCGAATTTAGGCGAACACATCGAACGGCAAGCATGGCTGTCCACAATGGCACAGGCCCCCGCAGATCGCCTGATCGCGCTGTGCCAATCCGCAGGCGTTGAGGTGCCGCATAGCGTTTTGCGTGCGCCTGAAATTGGCACGGTCATGGTGCGTGGGCGCGCAGGTGCGGTGGGCGCTGCGTTTAATCTCGGTGAAATGACTGTCACCCGCGCCTCGGTGCGCCTCAATGAAAGCGGTGCGGTTGGGCACGGATATGTGCAGGGCCGCAGTCATGAGGCCGCAACCTATGCCGCGCTTGTCGATGCGCTGTGTCAGACCGATCAGGGGTCGGCTTTGATCGCCTCCGTGATCGCCCCTTTGCGTGCGGAGAAAGCGGCGCGTGAGGGCGCGCGGGCGGCGCGCGCGGCGGGAACAAAGGTTGAATTTTTCACCATGGTTCGGGGGGAATGAGCATGGCACTGTCTGAGCCAAATGTGACCGATGCGATGGGGGGCGGGTTCGCCAATCCCCCGCGCGATGCGGCAATTGCCTTTCGCGCGGCTTTGGATGTGATGGCCCGTCCTGGGGTGATCCGCGAAATTTCAGGCGGGCATCCGCCGCTGCCCTTATCCCCTGCCGCAGGCAGTTTGCTGCTGGTTCTTTGTGATCCCGAAACACGGGTTTACCTTTCCCCGTCTTGCGACAAAGACGCCATTCGCGCATGGCTGCGCTTTCACTCGGGCGCGCCTCTGGTTGCCGCGGATGAGGCGGATTTCGCCATTGGCCCATGGGATGAGCTTTGCCTTGATCTCGCGCGCATGCGTCAAGGCGTGCAAGATTACCCTGACCGCTCTGTCACATTGATCGTTGAGATGGATCATCTCGCGGCGGAGGGGGTGCGCTTGACGGGGCCAGGCATTCAGGCGGAGGCCTATCTTAATCTGCCCGAGACCGCGGCCTTTGTCGCCAATGCGCGCCGCTTCCCGCTTGGGTTTGACACGTTCTTCACATCAGACAGCCAAATAGCGGCCCTGCCGCGATCCACCCGTATTGAGGGGGCTTCCTGATGTATGTTGCGGTAAAGGGGGGCGAGCGGGCGATTGACGCCGCCCATGAATGGCTGGCCGATGAGCGGCGCGGCGCAACCGATGTGGCGGAACTGACTATTCCGCAAATTCGCGAACAGCTTAGCTTGGCTGTCAATCGGGTCATGGCCGAAGGTTCACTATACGATCCTGATTTGGCGGCTCTGGCGATCAAGCAGGCGCGCGGCGATATGATTGAGGCGATTTTTCTGATCCGCGCCTATCGCACCACCTTGCCCCGTTTTGGGGTGAGCGCCCCGATTGATACTGGCGCGATGCGCTGTGATCGGCGCATCTCGGCCACCTTTAAGGATCTGCCGGGCGGGCAGATCTTGGGGCCAACCTTTGACTACACCCACCGCCTTTTGGATTTCGCTTTGATGGCGGAGGGGGCGGTGTCGCCCGAAGCCGAAGAAGCCGCCCTAGTGGACGCCGCACCTTTGCCGCATGTCACCGAATTTCTGGATCGCGAGGGCCTATTGCAGCCCGAGCCTGAGGATAACACGCCCCCGCGTGATCTGACGCGCGAGCCGTTGGATTTCCCCGCGGATCGTCCGCTGAAACTTCAGGCCTTGGCGCGTGGCGATGAGGGTTTTGTTCTCTCCATGGCTTATTCCACGCAACGGGGCTATGCGCGCAACCACCCGTTCGTAGGCGAATTGCGGATCGGGCGCGTGGCTGTGTCGATGGATATTCCCGAATTGGGGTTTGCGATTGATCTCGGCGAGATCACGGTCAGCGAATGTGAAACCGTGAACCAATTCACAGGCAGCAAGACCGAGCCGCCGCAATTCACCCGCGGTTATGGTTTGGTCTTTGGGCAATCCGAACGCAAAGCGATTTCCATGGCCCTCGTGGATCGCGCCTTGCGATGGGAGGAATTGGGTGAGGATGATGTGGGCGCGCCCGCGCAAGACGCAGAGTTTGTCCTGTCCCATTCTGATAATGTGCAAGCAACTGGGTTCCTCGAACATATCAAACTGCCCCATTATGTGGATTTCCAATCTGAATTGGAACTGATCCGCCGCCTGCGCGCCGAGGCGATGATGGCATCTACAGGCCCACGGGAGGCTGCAGAATGAGCTATAATTTTGCCTATCTGGATGAGCAGACCAAGCGGATGATCCGCCGCGCTATTCTGAAGGGGGTGGCCATTCCAGGCTATCAGGTGCCCTTCGCAAGCCGCGAAATGCCGATGCCCTATGGGTGGGGCACGGGCGGCGTGCAGGTTTCTGCCGCCTGTCTGACCCCTGATGATGTATTCAAAGTCATCGACCAAGGCGCGGATGACACGACCAATGCCGTCTCCATTCGCCGCTTTTTCGAGAAAACCGCAGGCGTGGCCGTGACCGAGAAAACCACAGAGGCCACCGTGATCCAAACGCGCCACCGTATCCCTGAAACGCCACTCAGCGCAGATCAGATTTTGGTCTATCAAGTGCCAATCCCCGAGCCGCTGCGTTTCCTAGAGCCGCGTGAAACCGAAACGCGCAAGATGCATGGGCTTGAGGAATATGGCCTGATGCATGTCAAGCTTTACGAGGACATTGCGCGCCATGGCGAGATTGCGACCGCCTATGCCTATCCTGTGAAGGTGGAAGATCGCTATGTGATGGATCCCTCTCCAATCCCGAAATTCGACAATCCCAAATTGGAAAGCCCTGCCTTGCAATTGTTTGGGGCGGGACGTGAGCAAAGGATTTACGCGCTGCCGCCCTATACCAAGGTCGTAAGTCTCGATTTTGAAGATTACCCCTTTGATCCGTCAAAAGCGGCACATCCTTGTGCGCTATGTGGGGCTGAAGACAGCTATTTAGATGAGGTGATCGTGGATGATGCGGGTGGGCGGATGTTTGTCTGTTCCGACACAGATTACTGCGCCAGCCGCCGCGAGACAGGAGAGGCCGCATGACCCCGCTTTTGCAAGTGCGTAATATTGAGAAACGATACGGCGCGCGGATTGGCTGTGCAGATGTCTCGTTTGATCTTTATCCAGGCGAAGTCTTGGGGATTGTGGGGGAGTCTGGGTCAGGTAAGTCCACGCTGCTCAATTGCCTCGCGGGGCATCAGAGCCCTGATCAGGGGGAGGTGATTTTTGACACCCGTGCCGATGGCCCCCGTGATGTCCGTCAGATGCCCGAGGCCGAGCGGCGGATGCTGTCGCGCACTGATTGGGCCTTTGTGCATCAAAATCCGCGTGATGGATTGCGGATGCGGGTATCCGCAGGCGGCAATGTCGGCGAGCGGTTGATGGCGGTCGGCGCGCGTCATTATGGCGATATTCGCCAGACAGCGGGTGACTGGCTGAGCAAGGTTGAAATCGACACCGCCCGCATGGATGATCGCCCTTCGGCCTTTTCAGGTGGGATGCAGCAGCGCCTGCAAATCGCGCGCAATTTGGTGACAGGCCCGCGCCTTGTTTTTATGGACGAACCCACGGGCGGCTTGGATGTAAGTGTGCAGGCACGGCTGTTGGATTTGCTGCGCGGTCTTGTCCGCCGTATGGGTCTTTCGGCCATTATCGTCACCCATGATTTGGCGGTGGTGCGTCTTTTGGCAGATCGGCTGATGGTGATGAAATCGGGCCATGTTGTGGAAACAGGTTTGACCGATCAGGTCTTGGATGATCCGCAACACGCCTATACGCAGCTTTTGGTATCTTCGGTTTTGCAGGTGTGAGGGATGACGATGATCACAGTCACAGATTTGGGAAAATCTTTTACCCTGCACAATCAAAACAGCGCGGTGATCCCCGTGCTGGAGGGCGCGAATTTTTCCGTAGCGGCGGGCGAATGTGTCGCCCTGACAGGGGAAAGCGGGGCAGGGAAATCCACTGTCATGCGCATCCTTTACGGAAATTATCTGGCGCAAGCGGGGCGTGTGGTGGTGAACGGGTTGGACATCACCACCGCTACCCCGCGTGAGATTTTGACCCTACGGCGCGAGGTTTTAGGGTATGTCAGCCAGTTCTTGCGCGTGGTGCCGCGCGTGCCCACCCTAGAGGTTGTGGCAGAACCTCTCTTGTCTCTTGGTGTGGCTGAGGACGAAGCGCGCGCGCGGGCCGCAGATTTGCTGACGCGGTTGCGTATCCCCGAACGGCTGTGGCCGTTATCGCCCACGACATTCTCGGGCGGTGAACAGCAACGCGTCAACATCGCGCGCGGATTTGCACATCGGTATCCCGTTTTGCTGTTGGATGAGCCAACCGCCAGCCTTGATGCCCAGAACCGCGAGACGGTGCTATCGCTGATCGAAGAGGCGAAGGCAGAAGGGGCTGCGATCGTTGGAATTTTCCATGACCTTGAAGCGCGCGAGCGGGTAGCGGATCGCGCCATTGATGTCAGCGTCTTTACCCCAAGGAAGATCGCATGAAGACAGGCCGCCTCATTGCGGTTGTTGGCCCCTCTGGCGTGGGCAAAGACAGCGTGATGGCAGGGCTGATGGCCCGCCATCCAGATTTGCGCGCGGCCAAACGCGTGATCACCCGCCCCAGTGATGCGGGGGGTGAGGCGTTTGATGGGGTCAGCGCAGATGAATTTGCGCGTCTCAAGGGGAAGGGGGCCTTTGCCTTGTCATGGCAGGCGCATGGCCTCTCTTATGGTATTCCCGCTGAGGTGGCCGATTGGATTGCCGCAGGTCATGATGTCCTTGCAAACCTGTCTCGCAATATGTTGAGCGAGGCTGCATTGCGATTTACGCATGTGGTGGTTCTGTCCATCACCGCAAGCCCTGCGGTTTTGGCCACGCGTCTTGCCGCGCGCGGGCGCGAGGACGCACAGGATATCGCCGCACGTCTGGCGCGACAGGTTCCTTTGCCCGAGGGCCTGAATGTCGTGGAAATTGACAATAGCGGCACGTTAGAGGTCGCCATCGCCGCCGCTGAGGCAGGCTTATTCAAAGGATAGAACAATCATGAGCAGCGAAGTGATTTTCGGCAATGCGCAGATCGTTACTGTGGATCGGGTCTTTGCAGGCAGCGTGATTGTGCAAGATGGGGTCATTGCGGATATCCATGAAGGCGCCACCTTGCCGCGTGGCGCGATTGATTGCGAGGGCGATTATCTGACGCCCGGTCTGGTTGAATTGCACACCGACAATCTTGAGCGGCACATGCAACCGCGCCCGTCAGTTGATTGGCCCCATGATGCGGCCATTATCGCCCATGATGCCGAACTGGCAGGGGCAGGGATCACGACAGTTTTCGATGCCATGCGCATTGGGTCGATTAATTCGGGCAAAACCCGTTACGAACGCTATGCCCGTCCTTTGGCCAGCGAGATGTTGGCCCTGCGCGATCAAGGGATGCTGAAGATCAGCCATTTTCTACACCTGCGTGCCGAAATCTGTTCCGAAACCTTGGCCGAAGAATTGGCAGAATTTGGCCCAGCAGACCGCGTGGGTTTGGTGAGCCTCATGGATCACACACCAGGGCAACGGCAATTCCGTGATCTGTCCAAGCTCAAAGCCTATGTGATGGGTAAGAACAATCTCAGTGAGGATGAATGGTTAGACCATATCGCACATCTGACAGAGATGCGTGCGCGGTTTGGGGATATGCACGAACAGGCCGCAGTGGATCACGCCCGCCGCTATGGTGCGCTTTTGGCAAGCCATGATGACACCACCGCGGATCATGTCGAAAAATCTGCGGGCTACGGGATCAAATTGGCCGAATTCCCCACCACGCGCGAGGCGGCTGAGGCCTGCCATAGGCATGGCATCGCGGTTATGATGGGCGCGCCCAATTTGATCCGTGGCGCGTCACATTCGGGCAATGTTTCGGCTGCCGAACTGGCCGAAGCAGGCCTGTTGGATATCATCTCCTCTGATTATGTCCCTGCTGCGCTTTTGCTGTCAGCTTATCGCTTGGGGCAAATGTGGAATGATCTGCCGCGCGCCATCGCCACAGTAACGGCCAACCCAGCTGAAGCTGCGGGTTTGCAGGATCGTGGCCGCATCGAACAAGGCTTGCGCGGTGACGTTTTGCGCCTGTCCGTTGCGGGTGGCACACCGCGTTTGCGCGGGGTCTGGTCGCGCGGCTTGCGCGTTGCCTGACCGATGATTTTTTTACGAAACGGTAACAATTCGGTCATGTAACTGACTCACTGCACAGCGATACGGCCCTCAAGATTTTGGAAGGGGGCCTTATGCTCGAAGTGCGCAACGTAACCCGGGTTTTTGGCAGCAAGATTGCCGTTGACCGTGTTAGCTTTTCTATCGACCGACCTGCCTTTGTCGGGATCATTGGTCGCTCTGGGGCGGGCAAGTCCACCTTTCTTCGAATGATGAACCGCCTGACCGATGCCACGGATGGCGAAATTCTGGTTGATGGCACCAATGTGCTTGCCTATCGCGGTGCGGATGCGCGCGCATGGCAAAGCCGCTGCGCCATGATCTTTCAGCAGTTTAATCTTGTGCCGCGCCTCGATGTTGTCTCGAATGTGTTGCATGGGAAATTGAACCACGCTTCGACCTTGGCCACGATGTTTAATCTTTGGTCAAAGGCCGATATTTCCCGCGCGATTGATATTCTTGATCGTCTGGGCATTGCCGAACAAGCACCCAAACGGGCCGAGGCGTTGTCCGGTGGTCAACAGCAACGGGTCGCTATCGCCCGCGCCTTGATGCAAGACCCCCAGATCATTCTGGCCGATGAGCCAATTGCCAGCCTTGATCCCATGAACGCCCAAATCGTGATGGATACGCTCAAGCGGATCAACACAGAAGACGGGCGCATGGTGATTGCGAACCTGCACACATTGGATACGGCGCGCCAATATTGTGACCGCGTGATCGGAATGCGGGACGGGCGCATCGTGTTTGATGGCACCCCTGAGCAACTGACCACGGGTGTCGCGCGCGACATTTATGGCGCGGATGAAACATTCAACGAATTCGCTACCTCTACCAAGATTTCGGGTGCTGAGGCGGTGGCGGAAAAGCGGGTCAAAAATCCCGCGATGCAAGGTCTGATCTAAGACCAAAACCCCAGTCCATCTGTTCGGACATCTCATCTCACGGAGACTTCTCATGAAGAAACTGGCAACCCTCCTCGCAGTGACAACAGCCCTTGCTGGGCCTGCTGCGGCACAGGAGATCACCGAATTCAATATCGGCCTTTTGGGCGGTGAAAACGCGCAAGACCGTTTGGCAAATAACGAATGCTTCCGCGCCTATGTTGAAGAGGCCCTTGGCGTTCCAACCCGTTTGTTTACCCCTGCAGATTACAACGGCGTGATCCAAGGTTTGCTTGGCGGCACGCTTGATTTCGCATGGTTGGGCGCGTCTTCCTATGCCGCGACCTATATCGCAGATGAAAACGCGGTCGAGCCAGTCTTGGTTAAGACCAATTTGGATGGCTCTTTCTCGTATCATTCCATCGGCTTTGCCCGCGTTGACAGCGGCATTACCGATTTGGCCGATCTTGAAGGCAAAACCTTCGGCTTTGGTGATCCAAACTCGACCTCTGGTTTCTTGATCCCTTCGGTTGAGATCCCACAGTTGGGTTACTCGATGGAGCCAGGCGATTTCTTTGGTGATGTTGTATTCACAGGCGGTCACGAGCAGACAATCATCGCCGTAAACAATGGCGATATTGATGCAGGCGTGACTTGGGCCGATGGTTTGGGCAACTGGGAAGACGGCTACAACTCGGGCGCGTTGCGCCGCGCGGTTGATGCAGGTCTGGTTGACATGAACGACTTGGTTGAAATCTGGCGCTCTAAGCCAATTCCAGAAGGCCCTGTTGTTCTGCGTCAATCGCTGCCTGACGATGTAAAGGCGACTGTCACCGAACTTTTGGCCAATCTGCACGAAACAGATGAGGCCTGCGCCTATGGTGTGGCGGCAGGTGAAACCGCAGGTTTCGCACCCATCAGCCACGAAGCCTATGAGACCATCATCGCTGTGCGTTTGGCACAAGGCAACTAAGCCCTTGTTGCACACTGGTGCATGACATTGGGGGGTGCGCAGATTTGCGCGCCCCCACCTTTACGAAAGGTTGACCATGACCGATATCACCTCATCCCAGATGGATCGAGAAAGACGGGAAACAGTGCGCGAAGATTATCTGCAGATGACGCAGCGCCGCCGTCTCTATTCAGGTCTGCTCATTTTGATCTTTGCGGTGATGTTGATTTCTGGCTTCTCTATTGCAGAAGATCGCAATGCAGGTGGTTTCTGGGACGGTCTACATCGCCTTTTTGATTTCCCTGCTGATCTGATTTCTGAGGCGATTGAAAAAGCAGCAAACCTGCCCGGCCATATGGTGGATGCACTGCCTGCTTTGATTGAGACGCTTAATATTGCGGCGGTCGCGACTTTGCTTGGCTGCGCGGGTGGGGTGGTGTTCTCGCTCTTGGGCACGCGCGGGCTGGCCTATTGGCCGCGTCTGATCCCGTTCTTTCGCCGTATCACCGATATCTTGCGCGCGATCCCTGAGGTTGTGGTGGCATTGGTGCTGATTTTCATCATGGGCGGTGGCCCTGTGCCTGCAATGATTGCCATCGCGCTGCACACGATGGGTGCCATGGGCAAATTGTTTTCTGAGGTGAATGAAAACACGGACATGAAACCTGTCGAAGGGTTGCAGTCTGTCGGTGCAAATTGGGGTCAACGGATTTGGTTGGGTGTCATCCCACAGGTTTTGCCCAATTACCTCAGCTATGGGTTGCTGCGCTTTGAGATCAATATCCGCGCGTCAGCCATTCTTGGTTTTGTGGGCGCGGGCGGCATTGGCTACGAGCTGAAAAATGCGCTGACCTTCGGGCAGGGCAAGTTCGATGAGGCCGCCGCCGTTTTCGTAATCCTGTTTTTGACCATTGTCGCGGTTGATCAACTCTCAAGCAGCCTGCGCAATTATTTGACCAAGGGGACGTTCTGAGATGGTCATGGCTACCCAAGATGTTGCGGCCTTGCGTGCCTCCGAAATTCGCCGCATTGGGCGCAAGAAACTATTTGGTTTTGCGATCCCAGCGGTGATCTTGGCCTATGCGGTCTATGTCTTTTTTGCCTTTGACATTCTGGGTCTGGCAGAACGGGCGCGGATGGATAACGCGGCGGTGTTGGTGTCGGATGCGGTTAGCTATAAAACCCATGTCACGCGCGATAATCGCTCAGGCGAGATCACGGTCGCCATTGAAGGTTCACGCCGTGCCACCTATGCGCCTGATCAAATCCCCGCTTGGGCCGAAGTGGCAGGTGACACAGCCGAAATCGAACTGCGCCATGGGCATCGCGTGAGCTATGCCGGGCCGCTGATCACCTATCACCATCCTGAATTTGGCGATATTGTCATTGATACATCAAATGGGGTTGATTTGCGCCTATCCGCCGAGGCGGTTCCTGATTTCATCAATGCCTCGGGCAATCGCGTCTCGATTGCGACCGAAGGCGGGCGGCTGTCTGTCACCCGCAACCGCACCGAAACGATGCGCTATTTCGCGGGATGGGAGATGTTCTTTTTCGATCTGGCCAGCCCCTATTCGGGCATGAGCGCGGGCGAGGTTTTCGCAACCATCACCCGCGGCGCACAAATTGACCCCGCGCATTCCAATTTTGGTCTGATGTTGTCGAATGTCTGGAACAATTCAATCTGGCGGCATGGGGATGTTTTTTGGGCTTTGGGGGAAACGATCCTGATGGCCTTTCTAGGCACATTCGGCGCGGCAATGATTGCGCTGCCTTTGGCATTTTTTGCAGCAACAAATTTCGCCCCGTCCAAAGCGGTGCGCTTTGTCATCCGCCGCCTGTTTGATTTCGTACGTGGCTTGGATGCGTTGATCTTTACCATCATCTTATCGCGGGCCTTTGGGCCAGGGCCGATGACGGGGGCCTTGGCGATTTTGCTGACAGATACGGGCAGCTTTGGGAAACTGTTTTCTGAGGCCCTTGAAAATGTCGATGAAAAGCAGATTGAGGGGCTGGCATCGACTGGCGCGAATGCAGTGCAGCGTAATCGTTTTGGCGTCTTGCCGCAGGTCATGCCCATTTTGCTCAGTCAGGTGTTGTATTTCTTTGAATCGAACACGCGCTCTGCCACGATTGTGGGCGCGATTGTGGGCGGGGGCATCGGTCTATTGCTGACCCAAGCCATCCAGACCACGGCAGATTGGGAAAAGGTCACTTATTATATCACCTTGATCGTGCTGATGGTGGTTGCAATGGATGCGGTTTCTGGTCGTATACGGGCGCGCCTGATCAAAGGCGATGGGTCGGGCAAGTGATAGGCCAACATGAGTGACGCAAAAAAACTGACAGCCGATACGCCCCTGATCCATCAAGGCTGCGAAATCGCCAATTCTACCTTCGGGGCTTATTGCGAGGTGGGGGCGTTCTCGCGCGTTCTGAACTCGGCTTTCGGGGACTACGCCTATTGTGACCGCATGGCCGATATTGCCAATGCAGATATCGGCAAATTTTCGAACATTGCCGCGATGATACGGATCGGTCCAACCGATCACCCGATGCACAATGCGGCACAGCATCATTTTCTCTATCGCTCTGAGCTCTATTTCGATGACGCGTCAGACGATGCTGCATTTTTTGCAGCGCGTGCGGCGCGCCGTCTTAGCCTTGGGGCCGATTGTTGGATCGGTCATGGTGCGATTATCAAACCCGAAATCCGCGTGGGCATCGGCGCGATTGTGGCCGCGGGCGCTGTGGTGACCAAGGATGTGCCAGATTTCATGATTGTGGCAGGCACGCCCGCAAAGCCCTTGCGCATGCGCTTTGCCGATGAGGTCGCGCAAGATCTGATGGATTTGGCGTGGTGGGACTGGGATCATGCCCGTCTGCGCCGCGCACTGCCTGATTTCCGCGCGATGCCTGCGGCGGAATTTGTTGCCAAATATCGTGGGCAGCGTCCCTGATTTCATTTCTGCGCGCATTAGGTCGCGCCACGCGGGGCTTGTTTGATGGGCCGTGCCGCTTTATCCCACTTTCACAGATTGAGGATAAACGCGACCATGACCACCCGAACCGATGCCGCCAAGGCAGCACCGCCTGCAAAGGCCGCCAATGCCACGGAAGAGCGTGCGCGCTCCAAAAAGATTGGATCGCTGCGTGCGCTTGTGCCATTTCTTGTGCCGTATCGTGTCTGGATCATCGGGGCGGGTTTGGCGCTTGTGACCACGGCGCTTGTGGCGCTGATTATGCCCTTGGCCGTGCGCCGTGTCGTAGATGGGTTTGAGACAAACACCGCCGCCCTCTTGGACAGCTATTTTCTTGCTGCCTTGGGGATCGCGGGCCTTCTGGCGTTGGGGACGGGCGCGCGCTATTACCTCGTGACACGATTGGGCGAGCGCGTGATTGCCGATATTCGCAAGGCTGTGTTTTTCCGCATGATCTCCATGAGCCCAAGTTTTTATGAGAAGGTCATGACGGGTGAGGTGCTCAGCCGCATCACCACAGACACCACGCTTTTGCTCAGTGTGATCTCCTCCTCGGTGTCGGTGGCCTTGCGCAATGCGCTGATTTTGATGGGCGGCTTGGTGATGATGGTTGTCACATCGCCCAAGCTGACGGGGATGGTTCTGCTGCTTGTGCCTGCGATTATCGTTCCGATTGTGGTTTTGGGGCGCAAGCTGCGTGCGTTGTCGCGTGAAAACCAAGATTGGATTGCGCAAAGTTCTGGCGCGGCCTCCGAGGCGCTTTTGGCGGCTCAAACGGTGCAGGCCTTTACCCATGAGCGCGCCTCGTCCAACGAGTTTTCCAATGTGACCGAGGCCAGTTTCACAAGCGCCAAGCGCCGCATTTCAACCCGCGCCTTTATGACTGTCATTGTGATCTTCCTCGTTTTTGCGGGGATTGTGGGTGTGCTTTGGGTGGGCGCCCGTGATGTGCGTGCAGACGCGATGAGCATCGGCGCGCTGATCCAATTTTTAATCTATGCAATTATGGTTGCGGGTGCGGTAGGTGCGCTGTCTGAGATTTGGGGCGAATTGCAGCGGGCCGCAGGTGCGACCGAGCGGTTGGTCGAACTCGTTTATGCAGAAGATACAGTCACCGATCCCGCCCGCCCTGTGCCCCTGACCCATGGGGGCAAGGGCGATATCATGTTTGATGGCGTGGGTTTCGCCTATCCAACCCGCGCGGAAACGGCGGCCCTCACGGATGTGAGCTTCACCATTAAAGCAGGCGAGACAGTGGCACTTGTCGGGCCATCAGGCGCGGGTAAATCCACGATCTTCCAATTGCTGCAACGCTTCTATGATCCGCAAACAGGCAAGATCACCCTTGATGGGGTTGATCTGCGGGATATGCGCCGCGAGGGGTTCCGCGCGGCTATGGCGCTGGTGCCGCAAGACCCTGTGATTTTCGCGGCCTCTGCGCGTGACAATATTCGCTTTGGTCGTCCTGACGCCACCGATGCTGAGGTCGAAGCCGCCGCCCGCGCCGCCGCCGCGCATGAGTTCCTTGCGGCTTTGCCCGAAGGCTATGACAGCTATGTGGGCGAGCGGGGGATTATGCTGTCTGGGGGGCAGAAACAGCGTATTGCCATCGCCCGCGCCATTTTGCGCGATGCGCCGATCCTGCTGCTAGACGAAGCGACCAGTGCGCTTGACGCTGAAAGCGAGCGATTGGTGCAGCGCGCGGTCGCAGATCTCAGTGCCGAGCGCACGACCTTGATTGTTGCGCATCGTCTGGCAACGGTGAAAAAGGCCGACCGCATTTTGGTCTTTGATGCGGGACAGATTGTTGCCGAAGGCAGCCATGATGCGCTTGTCGCGGAAGGCGGACTTTATGCGCGTCTGGCGCGGTTGCAATTCACCGATGGAATCGCCGCTGAATAATCACAGCGTGCTTGCGAAAACGCGCTTTTCTCTTCATTCTCACGCAAAGCCTGCCGTGCGACCGCGTGCATCGTGACCGCAGGATCATTTGGGAGAATGATGGGGGGAGGCAAGGCCATGCTGCCTTTTGCGAATAATCAAGATGTGCGCAAAATTGAGACAGATCACCCGTGGCCTAAGGCCGCGCCTGCGCAAAGCATTTATGAATTGCTGACTGACGTTGCAGCGCGCCATCCCGCGCGCCCGGCGGTTACCTTTCAACTGTTTTCAGATCCTGACGCAAAAGCAGAGACATTGGACTGGCAAAGACTCAGGGCGGAGGTGACCCAACTGGCCAATCTGTTCGCGCGGCTTGGCATTGGCTCTGAGGATTCGGTGGCCTTTGTGCTGCCCAATAGCACCGAAACAGTCTTGACCCTTCTGGCGGGGATGGTTGCAGGCGTTGTGGTGCCCATAAATCCGCTGCTTGAGCCTGACCAAATTGCAAGCATCCTGCGCGAAACCAAAGCGCGGCTTGTGGTGACTTTGGCGCCATTTCCGAAAACGGATCTTGCGCAAAAGACCGCTGCCGCCGTGGCCATGGCCCCCGAAGTTGAAACAGTGTTGGAGGTTGATCTTCTGCGCTATCTGACGGGGATCAAGCGGGTGATCGTGCCCTTGCTGCGGCCCAAGGTAAAGGTGACGCATCAGGCCCGCCTGTTGTCCTTGCGCGCGGAAATGGCGGGCGAGGCGGCGGATCGCTTGCGCCACCCAGATCAGGGCCGAGATCGTATCGCGGCCTGTTTTCATACAGGCGGCACAACAGGCATGCCCAAAGTGGCGCAGCACAGCTATTCGGGCATGATCTATAATGGTTGGGTGGGTCACAGTCTGTTATTCACAGAAACCGATACCGTGCTCTGCCCGCTGCCGCTGTTTCATGTTTTTGCAAGCCATGTGATCCTGATGGGGGGATTGTGTTCAGGCGCCCATACGGTCTTTCCGACCCCGCAAGGCTATCGCGGGGCAGGGGTGTTTGATAATTTCTGGAAATTGGTCGAACGCTGGCAGGTCACCTTCTTGATCACGGTGCCAACTGCGCTTGCGGTGTTGATGCAACGGCCTGTGAATGCGGATATTTCATCGGTGAAAACCGCTTTTTCAGGGTCAGCCCCCTTGCCTTTGGAATTGTTCCGCAGATTTGAGGGGGCAACGGGCGTCAGCCTTGTCGAGGGATATGGCCTGACCGAGGCCACTTGTCTTGTCTCCTGCAACCCAGTTGAAGGTGAGAAAAAAGTGGGTTCTGTTGGGATCCCCTTTCCGCATTGTGATGTGATCATATTGAAAGATACGCCCGAAGGCCCCACGGAGTGTGCGATTGATGAGATCGGCGAAATTTGCGTGGCAAGCCCAGGTGTAACGGCGCAAGGTATTTATAAAGACGCTGCAAAATCGGCGGCGCAGATGTATCAGGGCCGATATTTGCGCACGGGCGATTTGGGGCGGTTTGATGCGGATGGGTATCTTTGGATCACGGGCCGTGCCAAGGATTTGATCAATCGTGGCGGCCACAATATCGACCCCGCCCTGATCGAGGAGGCTTTGGCCACTCATCCCGCCGTGGCCATGGCCGCGGCCATCGGGCAGCCCGACCCAATCGCAGGCGAATTGCCCTGTGCCTATGTCGAATTGGTTCAAGGCGCAGATGTGACAGTCGAGGCGCTGATGGAACACGCTCGCACGCATGTCAGCGAACGTGCAGCCGCACCCAAATATATTGAGATTCTCTCAGAACTGCCCAAAACCGCCGTGGGTAAAACCTTCAAGCCTGATCTGCGCAAGCGCGCGATTGCCCGTGTCTTGGATGCAAGCCTTGCCGAGGCGGGCTTTGCGGCCCGTGTCATGGCCGTGCGCGAAGACCCGAAATTTGGCTTGGTAGCCATGATCCATAGCGCAGATGCGGCGGAACAGGCCAAGGTGCCGTCCGTCATGGATAAATTTGCCCTTCATTGGGCATGGGGTCAGGCGTAATTTGGGGGGGATGGTGCTGCAGGGGAGGATTGAACTCCCGACCTCTCCCTTACCAAGGGAGTGCTCTACCACTGAGCTACTGCAGCACGCTTGTGGCGCGTGGATTAGACGCAATCGCAGACCCATGCAAGACCAAAGCAGGCGAAAATTTGCACCAAGGCCTAATTCCTTATGGTGGGTGCGGATGCACATGGGCAATTTTTGCCAATTTCGATTTGCATCGCGCTAGACGCGAATTGTCCGCTTCGCTATGAGAGGCGGCATGAAGCAACCATCAAACCCGCAGAAAAGATCAAATTCTGGTCAACGAAGCGCGCAAGACATTCGCACGGAGCGGTTGAAAGCAGCGCTTAAGGCCAATTTGGCCCGCCGCAAGGCGCAGGCCCGCAAAAGACGTGCGGAAGATGGCGAAAATGGCGCGGGCCCGTCATCTTGACGCGGCCTGAGCAGAGCAAAAGAGGCAGCACCCGTGGACAGTATCATCGTTAAAGGAAATGGCCCGCTTTCGGGCGAGGTTCCCATCGCGGGCGCGAAGAACACCTGCCTAAAGCTGATGTGTGCGGCCCTCTTATCGGATGAACCTTTGACGCTGACCAATGTGCCGCGCCTGTCTGATGTGGCGACACTGGGCAGCTTGTTGGAAAGCTTGGGCTGCGAAGTGGCCCGTTTGGCCGATGGCCGCGCGATGATGATCTCGTCTGCCGATGTGACCAATCTGACCGCGCATTACGACATCGTGCGCAAACTGCGCGCTTCTTTCAACGTGCTTGGGCCCTTGGTGGGCCGATTTGGTGAGGCGGTTGTCTCGCTTCCGGGCGGTTGTGCAATTGGGGCGCGCAAAGTGGATTTGCATTTGACCGCGCTTGAGGCTTTGGGGGCCACAATTGATCTGCGCGAAGGCTATGTTCACGCAACGGCAAAAAATGGCCTCAAAGGGGCTGAGATCAGCTTTCCCTTTGTTTCCGTGGGTGCCACGGAAAATGCGCTTTGCGCGGCGGTTTTGGCCAAAGGCACCACCGTTTTGCGAAATGCCGCGCGCGAGCCCGATACCGTGGCGCTGGCGCATTGTTTGCAAGGCATGGGCGCAGATATCAAAGGCGCAGGCACAGACACCATCGTTATTCGTGGCGTGGATCGTTTGCATGCAACAACGCATCGTGTCATCGCAGATCGTATTGAACTGGGCACATATATGATTGCCCCCGCGATTGCAGGCGGCAGCGTGGAATTGATCGGCGGCAGCCGTGCTATTGTGGCGGCCTTGGCCGATAAGTTGGAAGAGGCGGGGGTCGAGATTGTTGAAACCGATCGCGGCTTGCGCGTCAGCCACAAAACGGGCCGCGTGCGGGCCGTGGATGTGACCACCGCCCCATTCCCAGGGTTCCCAACTGATTTGCAGGCACAGATGATGGCGTTGATGTGCACCGCTGACGGGGTTGCCACATTGGAAGAGACCATCTTTGAGAACCGCTTTATGCATGCGCCCGAATTGATCCGCATGGGGGCCAAAATTGATGTGCATGGCGGAACAGCCAAAGTGACCGGCGTTGCACAATTGCGCGGCGCGCCTGTGATGGCCACGGATTTGCGCGCCTCGGTCAGTTTGATCCTCGCGGGGCTTGCAGCCGAAGGGGAAACCCGTGTGAACCGCGTCTATCACCTTGATCGCGGGTATGAGCGGGTTGAAGAAAAACTCAGCGGCCTTGGCGCACATATTGAACGGGTGGCAGACCATGGTTGATGCCCGATTTGAGGATGGTTTCGAAGCGCCTTTGGCGCTTGCCGCCGCAGATGCGGAGGATGTGAAAATCCTGTCTGCGCTTGCGCAAGATGCCGTCCTTACTGTGGCTGATATCAAATACACGCGCGCCAAACGTCAGGTGGTTCTGCTTCTCAATCGCTTTCGTTGGGAAAATGGGGCGCGCGTCAGCCCGCCTGAGCGGGTGCGCAGTTTGCTGATTGTGGATGATGTGCTGAGCATGGCTGCGCAAGGCATCAGCCCGCAGGCGCGCGATGTGGTTTTATCATTGCTTTCGGTCGAGTGGCAGGCGGGCGAAGATGGTATGGGGCGCCTCACCCTGACCTTTGCAGGCGATGGGGCCTTGGCGCTTGAGGTCGAGGCAATCAACCTTGCTCTGCGCGATGTGACCAAGCCCTATCAGGCCCCTTCAGGAAAAACCCCCTCGCACCCGTGACGCTTTCGCGTCTTGAGCGCGCGGCCAACACAAGGTAAGCCCCTCCTATTCTGACGGAGACGGGTATGCCTATTTTTCTGAACACGGATACGGCGGATTTTGAGGCGGCGTTTGAAGCGCTTCTCGGGATGAAGCGCGAGGATAGCCCTGATGTAGATACGGTGGTTGCCGATATCATTGCGCAGGTGCGCCGTGATGGCGATGCAGCCTTGATTGCCTTTGGCGAGAAATTTGATCGTGTCCGTCTGACGCCCGAGCAGTTGATCTTTTCCGAGGCCGAGATTGATGCGGCGATTGCCACTGTGCCCGCCGCCGAGCGCGCAGCACTGGAATTGGCCGCCACGCGCATACGCGCCTACCATGCCCGCCAACTGCCCGAAGATGCTGCGTGGCAGGACGAACTTGGTGCCAAACTTGGGTGGCGGTGGAGCCCTGTTTCACGCGCGGGTCTTTATGTGCCGGGCGGGCTGGCCAGTTATCCCTCATCCGTTTTGATGAATGCCATCCCCGCTGCCGTGGCAGGGGTTGGCCATTTGTCGATGGTGGTGCCCACGCCCGATGGCAAGGTGAACCCTCTTGTTCTCTTGGCGGCGCGTCTTGCGGGGGTGCATCGCATTTACCGCATGGGTGGTGCGCAGGCGATTGCAGCCTTGGCTTATGGCACTGAAACCGTGCTGCCCGTGGATAAGATCACAGGGCCCGGCAATGCCTATGTCGCCGCCGCAAAACGGCGGGTCTTTGGCAAGGTCGGAATTGACATGATCGCAGGCCCGTCTGAGATTTTGGTGATCGCAGATCGTGACAATGACCCCGATTGGATTGCACTGGATCTTCTGTCGCAAGCGGAACATGACGAAAGCGCGCAATCCATTCTGATCACGGATGATGCAGAATTTGGCCGCGCTGTTGCGGAGGCTGTAGAGAAACGCCTCGAAACCCTAGAGCGGCGGGCCATCGCAGGGGCCAGTTGGCGTGATTTTGGCGCTATCATTGTTGCGCGTGATTTGGATGAAGCGGCCGCGCTCTCCAACCGCATTGCGCCTGAACATCTCGAGCTTTGCGTGGCTGAGGCCGAAACCTATGCCGATAAGATCACCCATGCCGGCGCTATTTTTGTGGGGGCGTGGACGCCCGAAGCGATTGGCGATTACATCGGGGGGCCAAACCATGTGCTGCCGACCGCGCGCTCTGCGCGGTTCTCTAGCGGGCTATCGGTGCTTGATTTCATGAAACGCTCCACCATGGCGCAAATGACACCTGCAGCATTGCGGGCCATTGGCCCTGCGGCGGCAACATTGGCGAAATCAGAAAGCCTTGAGGCACATGGCCTATCCGTTTTGGCGCGGCTTGCGCGGATCAATCAGGGGGATGGTGAATGACAATGCACATTACCGATATTCAGATTGACACCTCGAATATGCCTGCGCCAACCCCTGAGATCGAACAGGAACGGCGCGTAGCGATTTTTGATCTACTCGAAGAAAACAGTTTTGTTTTGCCTGCGCGGGATGGGCGCACACCGCCCGATGGGCCCTATCATTTGGCTTTGGCCATTCGTGACAAACGTCTGGTCTTTTCTGTTGCCACCCAAGAGACGGAACTGGCCGCCGAATTTCACCTTTCACTGTCGCCATTCCGTCAGGTGGTCAAAGATTATTGGCAGATTTGTGAGAGCTATTATTCTGCCGTGAAAAAGCTACCTGCGGCCCAAATCGAGGCGATTGATATGGCGCGGCGCGGCATTCACAATGAGGGTGCGCGCGTTTTGCAAGAACGGCTTGAAGGCAAAGCCGAGATTGATACCGATACCGCGCGCCGCCTCTTTACCCTGATCTGCGTGCTGCATTTCGGGAATTGATCTGGTGGGTAAAGAATTTCCATCCTCGGTTCTGTTTTGTTGCGATCATAACGCAACCCGCTCACCCATGGCGGAAGGGCTGATGAAGAAATATTACGGCCACCGCGCCTATGTTCAATCTGCGGGTGTGCATCATGAATTGGAGATAGATGGCTTTGCCGTTTCTGTTTCCGCCGAGATTGGCGTGGCCCTTGAACGTCATCGCGTGCGCTCTTTCGATGAAATGGCGGAATGGGGGGATGATCTCTCGGGGTTTGATCTGATCGTGGCGCTTTCGCCCGCCAGTCAACGCCGCGCGCTGGATCTGACGCGTCATGCGCATCTCGATATTGAATATTGGCCCATCATTGACCCAACAGGGTTGGGCGAAACGCGCGAGGCGAAATTGGATGCCTATCGCCAAGCCCGTGATCAAATCAAAAAACGCATTCTAGATCGTTTTGGCCCCCCAGATGCGGGGCTAGAACAGGAGGGGGACTAATGGATCTGATCAATCGGTATTACGCCGCGTTTAATGCGGGCGATCTGGAGGCCATGCTTGATTGCCTCAGCGAAGATGTGGCGCATCATGTCAATGAGGGGCAGGTGCGCATGGGCAAAGCGGCCTTTGCCGATTTTTGCGCCCATATGAACCGCTGCTATAAAGAACATCTCACCGATATCGTGGTGATGCAGAATGAAGCAGGCAGTCGCGTTGCCGCCGAATTTATCGTAAATGGCACCTATCTGGCCACGGACGCAGGATTGCCCGAGGCGCGCGGACAGACATATGTCCTGCCCGCTGGCAGTTTCTTTTCCGTTGAGGACGGTAAGATCACCCGTGTTGTGACCTATTACAACCTTGCTGATTGGATCGCTCAGGTTTCGGCATGAGCCTTGACTATCGCATCTATCGCGGGGCTGAGATCGCGGCAATTGTTCCCGATCTGGCACGGCTGCGCATCACGGTCTTTCGTGATTGGCCCTATCTCTATGAGGGGGATTTGGCCTATGAGACGGGTTATCTCGCCCGCTATGCGCAAGGCGGGGCCATAGTGGTTGCCGCCTATGATGGCGCGCAGATGGTGGGCGCGGCCACGGGGATGCCCTTGCTTCAGCATGATGATGATTTCTCTGGTGCTTTGGCGGCCTGCGATATCGCCGCCGAAGATGTGTTCTACTGCGCAGAATCTGTTCTGATGCAAGACCATCGCGGGCAGGGGGCAGGGCATATATTTTTCGATGCGCGCGAGGCAGAGGCCCGCGCACAGGGAAAAACATATAGCGCCTTTTGCGCAGTGGTGCGCCCTGCGGATCATCCGATGGCCCCAAAGGACTATCGCCCGCTTGATGAATTCTGGAAAAAGCGGGGCTATCAGAAATTGGATGGCGTCTTTGCAGAATTTTCATGGCTCGATATCGGAGATTCTGAAAAAACCCAAAAGCGCCTGCAATTTTGGATCAAACAGCTATGAAATGTGCCGCCGCCGCCTATCCGCTCGATCCCTTGACCCGTTTCGCTGATTTTGACGCGAAGATCACCGCATGGGTCGCTGAGGCCGCGGATGGCGGCGCAGAGATTGCGATTTTTCCTGAATATGGCGCGATGGAATTGGCCCATCTTGCAGGGCCATCCGTTGCGGCAGATCTTGAAGGCAGCCTGCGTGCGGTCAGTGATATTTGGCCTGAGGCGGATGCCCTTTTTTCGCGGCTTGCGGTGCAGCATGGCCTTGCCCTAGTGGCCCCATCTGCGCCGATTTTTGACCAAAATTATGGGCTGCGGCCCGTCAATCGCGCCTGCATTTATGGGGCGCAGGGGCGGATTGGGCATCAAGACAAGCAGATTATGACCCGCTTTGAACGCGAGATTTGGCAGGTGCAATCGGGCGGGCCTTTGCAGGTCTTTGACCTTGGCGATCTGCGGGTGGGTGTGTTGATCTGCTATGATGCGGAGTTTCCGCTTTTGGCGCGCGCCTTGGTTGAGGCGGGGGTTGATTTGCTTCTGGTGCCATCCTGCACGGATAGTGGCGCAGGCTATTGGCGAGTGCGGGTGGGGGCGATGGCCCGCGCGCTAGAGGGACAATGCGCGGTTTTACAATCACCCACAGTCGGACAAGCGGCATGGTCGCCCGCAGTGGATGAAAACCATGGCGCAGCGGCGATCTACGGCCCGGCTGAAGCGGGCTTTTGTGACAATGGCGTGTTTGCTGAAGGCGCAATGAACAAGCCAGGATGGGTGATGGCCGATATTGACCTTGGTCGGCTGCGAGATCTGCGCCAAAACGGCACTGTTTTAACCCGCCGCGATTGGCCAGAGAGCGCCGCGCGCACAGCGCTTGTGCCGCAGGTGAAAGATTTACCTTGAAAATCCGCTCCTTTGGGCGCATTTACCGCGGCGAAGCTGCCATTTGGGGCAGTGAGAAAGCTAAGGAGAGACCATGGCCAAGGAAGAGATGCTCGAATTCCCCGGTGTCGTGAAGGAACTCCTGCCAAATGCGACATTCAGGGTCGAGCTCGAAAACGGCCATGAGATCATCGCACATACGGCAGGCAAGATGCGCAAAAACCGTATCCGCGTTCTGGCAGGCGACAAGGTGCAGGTTGAGATGACCCCCTATGACCTGACCAAGGGCCGTATCAATTACCGCTTTAAGTGATTTGTTTTGCGCCTGATTTTGGGATCAGCAAGCCCGCGCAGGCGGGAGTTACTGGCGGTGTTGGGGATCTCACCTGACGACATCGCCCCGCCTGAAATTGACGAAACCCCGCAAAAGGGGGAACATCCGCGCGCCTATGTCACCCGTATCGCGCGCGAAAAGGTTGCCGCCGTGTCATCTGCGCCCGAGGACATCGTTCTATGCGCAGATACGACCGTCTTTATGGGCCGGCGGATTTTGGGCAAGCCTGCGGATGCCGTGGAGGCTGAGGCGTTTTTGCGCCTTTTGTCGGGCCGCCGTCATCGCGTCATCACGGCCTTGGCCGCCCGAAAAGGCGCGCGCGTGATCGAGCGCGCAGTTGAAAGCCGTGTGAAGATGAAATCCCTCAGCGATGCGGAAATCGCGGCTTATCTCGCGACAGACGATTGGCGCGGCAAGGCAGGCGGTTATGCCATTCAAGGCCCTGCTGGTGCGTTTATTCCGTGGATTTCAGGCAGCTATCCCGCCATTATGGGCCTTCCTTTGGCGGAAACAGCCAGTGCCTTGGCGGCCTTGGGCTATCCCGTTTGGAGGCAAGAATGAAGGGCTGCGTTATTGCATTGGATGAGGTTGCAGGGCGCAAGGCGGCGGCATTGATCGTTGATGGCCGCTTGCAGGATATCCGTATTGATCCCCCCGAAAATGACCCAAGCCCCGAGATTGGCGAGATTTACCGCGCCAAGGTGGCCCGTGCCATGGGCGGGCAGGGCGGCGTTATGGTTACCCTTCCCGATGGGCAATCGGGATTTTTGCGCGGGGTCAAAGGCCTTGAGCAAGGGGCAAGCGTGATTGTTCAGGTGATGGGCTATGCCGAAGGCAATAAGGCCGCGCCTGTGACGACAAGGCTGTTGTTCAAAAGCCGCTACGCCATTGTCACGCCCGCGGCGGCAGGATTTAACATCGCCCGCTCGATCCGTGACGAAGAAGACCGCGATCACCTGTTGGAACTGGCCCATGAGGCGATGGAGGGCGCGCCTGAGGATTTTGGCGTGATCATTCGCTCAGCCAGCGCTGAGGCGGTGGATGAAGATATAGTTGAGGATGTCAGCGCCATGCGCGCCTTGGCCGAGGCCGTGGTGGCCGATATGAATGGCGCCCCCGAATTGCTGGTTGCAGCCCCCACATCTCATGAGGTGGCGTGGCGCGATTGGACAAGCCCAATGCCTGATGAAGTGGTGGAAAGCCCCACCGCCTTTGCCGATCTCGGCGTGGAGGAGGCGGTTGATGCCCTCCTCTCCCCGCGGGTGGAGTTGGGTGGTGGCGCCTGGGCCATGTTTGAACCCACCTCTGCCCTCGTGGCGATTGATGTGAACACGGGCGGTGATTTATCCCTTGCGGCAGGGCTGAAGGCCAATTTGGCTTTGGTGCGTGATTTGCCGCGTCAATTGCGTCTGCGTGGGTTGTCGGGGCAGATTACAATGGATTTGGCCCCGATGCCGAAAAAAGACCGCCGTCTGTTCGAGGATAAATTGCGCAGTGCCTTGCGCTCTGACGCGACTGACACGGTGCTTGCGGGATGGACACCGCTTGGCCATTTTGAACTGCAGCGCAAGCGCGACCGCGCGCCTTTGCACGAGATATGGCCGTCATGAGTTGCCCGATTTGTCAAAAAGAAACAGTCGCGGCTTATCGCCCTTTTTGCTCGCGCCGCTGCGCGGATGTGGATCTGGCGCGATGGTTGAACGGATCATATGCCGTGCCGTCCAATGACCCCGAAGATATCGAAGAAGCCCTTGATCAAGCAGCCCGCGCCAAAGCATTTGGTCGCAACGGCGATGGCGAGGATGACGCAGGGCCGCTGCAATAGAAAAAACGCGATAATTTTGCGCAAACCCTATGGACAGCCCCCCACGAAGGCCCTAGAACGCCCCCACCCTGATGGTGTTCCGCCATCTCCCGTGCCCGGGTAGCTCAGGGGTAGAGCAGTGGATTGAAAATCCTCGTGTCGGTGGTTCGATTCCGCCCCCGGGCACCATTTATACAATAAAATCAAATACTTAAGTTGACGCTATACACGCTAAGAGTGTATTTTTCAAAAACACACCAAACACACACTTTTTGCTTTGTTTGTCGCTGGAATTTGCGCGGAATCGCTGTGTTGAACACAGCTAATCTGTCAGTTTGCTCATAGTTTGATAGACATGTTGGAGTAACGAGCCATATTGTTGGGCAAGGAGCTCAATATGCGGCAACTGCGCGACGATACACATTTGATACTTGACGGCGAAGTCCGTGTGTATCGGCGTGAGCGCAGCAAGCGGTGGCAGACGGCTTTTAGCATCGATGGGCATGTGGTGCGTGTCAGCACGGGCAAGCGCGACTTGGAAGAAGCCAAAGAGTACGCCCGTGATACATACTTAGAGTACAAGTTCCGTCATAAGAACAACCTACCAGTTGTTAGTAAGAAGTTCTCTGACGTGGCGCGGCTGGCTATTGCTGACATGCGCAAGCAGCTGGATGCGGGCTTGGGCAAGCTGGTGTATGAAGACTACATCGTCTGCATCGAACGCTATCTGATCCCATTCTTTGGCGCACAGTACGTAACCTCAATCGACTATGAGAAAATCCAGCAGTTCTATGACTGGCGTCGAAACAAAATGGGGCGGGAGCCAAAGGCATCCACGCTGAACACCCACAACTCTGCAATGAACCGTGTGTTCGATGAAGCGGTGGCACGTGGGTTTCTCGCACATAAGAACGTGCCCTTGCTAGTGAACAAGGGTGAAAAGAGCGAACGCAGGCCTGACTTTACGCGCGAAGAATACGCCACCATGATCCGGAAGCTGCCGTCATGGATCAATCAAGGTAAAGCCGGCAAGCCAACAGACATGCGGCACTTGATGCGGGATTATGTTCTGATCCTAGCCAACACAGGTATGCGTCATGGTACAGAGGCGCTGAACCTACGGTGGAAGCACATCACCCTGTTTGAAGAAAACGGCCTCCAGTATTTAGAAATGAGTGTACGCGGCAAAACAGGTCGGCGTGACATCATCTGCCGCAGCGGCACCATAAACTACCTTAAGCGCATCCACGAACGCAGCGATGACATCAAGCACATGAGCTTTGAGCGGCTCATCAAAGATCGAGTTGACCGTCCTGTATTCCGTTTGCCTGATGGCACAGTTAGCAAAAACTTGCATCAGACGTTCCGTGCCTTTCTGACAGAAACAGGGCTCATCAAATGTCCGCGCACCGGACAGAACCGAACCTTGTACAGTCTACGCCACACCTATGCGACATTTGCTCTTCTAAACGACGGCATGGATATACACGCTCTAGCAATACAGATGGGCACATCGATTGGTATGATTGAGCGGCACTACAGTCACCTCACGCCGCGTCTCAAAAAAGAAATGCTCACTGGCAAACGCTATGAACAGTCGCGACTGGAGTATGAAGAAGAGCAGGGCGCAGAGCCGTAGAAGTATAACAATGCAGTTGCGTATTTAGTATACTCTTTACAGTAATGCACAACTTATAGTAGCATAAAGATACTGGCACGGAGCACTGTATCCTCTCCAAGAAGAACTACCCCTGCCGTGCCAGCAGCTTTTGATGTATTAAAGGATTATGAATTGTATCCAAACAGCTCGGGTAGAAAGAGAACTATGTTTGGAAAAATGATCAGTGCCAAAAGCGCTATTACTAAAACAACAAAAAATGGTAAAATTTCTCGAATTATTTCAGCTAATGGAATCCCGGTAACGGCATTTATTACAAAGAGAAGAATTCCATAAGGTGGTGTAATCAAGCCAATCATCGTGTTTATGATGGCTACAACCCCGAAGTGAACAAGGTCAATTTCCAGCTCACGACACGCTGGCAGAAACAGTGGCAAGATGACCAGAATGATAGTTGTGGCATCTAAAAAGCAGCCTAACAGGAGCAACAAGATGTTGACTCCGATCAGAAAAATGAGCGGGTGTACATCAAGACCCGTCAAGTGCTGTGCCAACATACTTGGAATATTTTCGGAAGCGACAATGTAATTGAGTATAAGCGCACCGCCAATGACCAGTCCAACAGCAGCAGATGAGCGTGCGCTTTCAACTAAAACTTCAAATAGTGAGCGAAAGCTTAGAGTTCGGTAAAAGAATGCCGCGAGCATCAAGGCATAGAATGCGGCTACCGCAGCTGCTTCAGTGGGTGTGGTGACCCCCCCATAAATTCCGTAAAGCAGGATAGCTGGCATTAAAAGAGCGGGAAAAGCGCTCATAGTGCGCTTAGGTAAGTCAGAGAGTGGTACTGCCTCCTCAAGTGCAAAATTACGTTGATGCGCAATAAAGGAATTAAGCCCCATCAAGACTATTCCCATCAATAGGCCCGGTAATATGCCGCCTAAAAATAGGTAACCGATTGATGTATTTGACACCAAAGCATAAATAACCATCGGAATTGAAGGAGGTATAATTGGTCCAATTGTTGCAGATGCAGCCGTTATCGCCGCAGCGTAACCTCGAGTGTAGTGCCCGCTCTTTGTCATCATGCCAATGATAATTTTTCCAATGCCTGCAGCATCTGCCACCGCTGATCCTGACATCCCTGAAAAGATTAAAGAAGCTACGACATTCACATGTCCCAACCCACCACGAAAACGGCCAACAAGCGCGACACAGAAACTGAGTAACCGATCACTTATTGTACCTGCGTTCATAATATTGGCTGCAACAATAAATAGTGGAACAGCTAGCAATATGAAACTTTGATAAAGGCCATCCATGAGAGTTTTGCCGGCGAGTCCAATACTTTGACCGGAAACAAAAAGATAGCTAATTGACGCCACAAGAATGGCATATGCGATTGGCATTCCAATTCCTGCGATCAAGAACAAAACACCCAAGCAGATAAGGAACTCTATACTCATTGCTAGTCCTCATTCTGCCGTAAGCAGCCCTCATTTTTTGTATGTTTGGTTGCTGCGTTGTATACTGAGTGGGCGTAACGCATAGCCACAACAAATAGAAACATAATATATATGTAATATATGTCTCTCATGCGTATCCAGTCGCCAAATAAGCTGGACAATGTGGCAGTTCGTTTCAGTCTTAAAATCTCGAACTTTTCCCACGTCGGGTATATAGAAATAGTCAGAGCAAAACACACAAGGGCACCGCCAAGCATGACGAGCGCTCGTTTTAACTTTGGGCTCATGATGTTAAAAATAATATCAAAGGTTACATGGTCCTGATCGCGCACGACAAATGCGCTGCTCCAAAACACTAACCATACCCATAGTAATAAACAGAACTCTAAAGTCCAACTATACAGTGATGGATCAAGGATTGGCAGTGCTTCGGGAATCCACTCTGTACGCGCGGTATACCGTATAACGATCTGCAAAATAAATGTTCCAAACATTCCTGCCACCATCAGTGCAGCGACTGTTTGCGCAAAGCTCTTAAAGCCTTTTTGCAGTATTTTCATGGAAGGCTCGCGCTCAAATACAACTTTGTTTTCGTATGGTGGGGGCAATCTCTATGCCCCCACCATTTGAAAGCAGTAATTAATTGCCGAGGGCATTAATGCGGTCTAGCACACCTTCAGGCCAACTTTGTGCAAGCTCTGAACCAGCATACTGGGCTTGAACATGCGTCCTGAACGCATTCAAGTCTGGCTCATAAACGTCTAGCCCTTGCTCCGTCAGAAACGATACTAATTCGGACTCTAGAGCCAACTGCCGTTGACGAGCACTTTCGGCTGCAGCGTCAGCAGCCTCTTGAACAGTCGCTTGTTGGTCGGGCGTAAGGCTGTCCCATACCTCTTTTGAGAACGCGATATAATTCAGATCTACCAAGTGAGAAGTCAGAACGATTTGGTTAGTAACTTCATAAAATTTGGCATCAACCACAGTTGGAAGCGGGTTATCTTGACCATCTACAGAACTTGTTTGGAGAGCAGTGTAGATCTCGGTAAAGGCCATCGGTGTTGGGTTGGCTCCCAGTGCAGAGCCAAGAAATTGCCAAGCATCTGTACCAGGCATACGTAGGTTGACACCGGCCAAATCAGCTGGAGTCATGACTGTTAGCTCATCTTTAGTCTGACGCAGATTAACGTGGCGCTGACCAAGATACATGACTGATAGAAGTTTAACTCCTAACTCATCCTCCACCATGGCTTTGAATGGCTCCATCAACGGATCGTTAAATACAGCCACCTGGTGTGCGGCACTTTGGTGAACATACCCAGTGGCAAAAATTGTAAATTCAGGGAAAAACTGTCCTAGCTCTTGTGCCGAGGTTATAGACATTTCGAGATCGCCAGATGCGATGCTTTCGAGTTCGGAGCCTTGTGCTATCAAGGATGCGTTGTAGTGTGGTTGATATGTCGCAAATTCAGCTACCGCCGGGGCAAAAACTTCTGCCAAAGCAACGGAGCGTTGATCGGTTTCAGATGCAGGTGTGGACATTCGCAAAGTGATGTCACTTAACGCCATCGATGGTGCAATGACCGCACTTGTAGCTAACGCTACGGCAATGAATGCACCTTTTTTGAATTCTCTGATCATCATTGGTCCTCCCTATTTAAGTAATGATCGTTTCTGCTCGGTATCTGAGTATCCTCGTTTGCGCAAAGAAATGAGACTAAACGTTGAGTGCTCTTTTCCTAGCGCTGTTTATATGGGTTTGCAGGGTAAAGACTGCCGCCCCCACGTCTCTTGAGATCAAAGCCTCAATGATTGCAAAATGTTCGTCGAGTACGGATGATAATAAATCCGGATATATCGATGTTTTACTGTTACGTATTAAGCGGATCTTGATCATGTTCACTCGATAGATGTCCGATATTATTTTGTTTTCTAAACGATCGACAATCATATCGTGAAAGTCCCAATCTGTTTTTTGTGCCTTTTTCAGGGCATCATCAGACATACCTTGACCTGCCAAAGCTTTCAGTTTTTGGTGATCTTGATCAATTTTTTCGATTTCACTTGACGATGCTAGCCGGCAGAAGTTCGAGATGGCCTCTGTCTCGATAATTGAACGTAGTTGGAATGCATTTCGAACAAGTTCAATATCAACAGATAAAACCTGTAATCCTCTTTTTGGCACTGTTTTTATAAGCCCATCGGCTTCAAGGCGCGGGATCATTTCTCGTATGGCCCCAAGTGATCTTCCCGTGAGTTCAACCAGTTCACGTTGTGACAAAATTTGCCCGGGCTTTATATCCCGAGCTAGAAGCTTTTCGGTAAAATTCGAGTATGCATGATCTCGGAGCCGCATATGAGTATTTTCTGTTCTCATGTATTGTACAATTACCTCAGAAAACGCTCTGAAATTTGTGCCTTTGCAGCAGCATCCAAAGCATTTAGCGGTGATCGCAACCGTCCCCAATTATCATTGCCGCTCAGGATGACTTTTGCCTGCTTTATTGCCGCTATCACAGGATGACCCACAATCATGTTTACATCCGTACAAAGATCATGATCCTCTTCATGGGTTGTTAGAATTTGTTTAATGCGTTCTGGATATAAATTAGCCATACCACAAATCGAACCTGCTCCACCTATTGCAACGGCTTTGTGCAGAGCTCGCTCGTCACCCACTAAAATCGGTATGGAACCGTCTTTGAGACGATTGTACGTTTTGCCCCAGTCTCCTTCGCTGTCTTTGAGTCCAATCACTTGTTTGCTGAAGTCTGTTGCGAGACGCTTAGCAAGTGTTTGGGAGATAGGAATTTGAGTGATTTGTGGGATGTGATACAGTATGAATTGCGCTTCGCGAGGTGCTCGCTCTAACATGCTGACATGCCACTCATACAAAGCATCATCGTTAATGCCCTTAAAGTAGAACGGTGGCAAAACTAAAAACTTGCTAACCCCTAGCGAGCAAGCATGTCGCACTTGATCCAAGGCGTCGCCTAACGAATTGGCACATATCCCAACAGTGATTTTTTCTGCAGGTACACCGGATTTATTCATTGCTTGAATACTAATGCGACGCTCCTCAGCGCCAATCGATGCACCCTCTCCTGTGGTTCCGAACATAGTGATACCATCGGCGCCTCGCTCTAACATCTCAATGGCATGATCATTAAAGAGAGCTTGATCAATCGTCATATCGGTGCGGAATGGCGTAAGAAGCGCAACAGAAACTCCAAAGTTCATCATCCACCTAACCTTATTTATTGCTTCAAACTGACCATCCGCGTGAGCCAGTGTTGTAATATGACTAACATGTTACGCTGCTTGTCAATAAATTATTTGAAGGTTGCTAGAAATGCTAACCGCACACTATTGTCAGCGAGTTGTGTTTGCGATGTTTCAAAAAATTCAGGGATTGTTCGGTGCCTAGTGTTCTCTGTTGTGGCCTTGTGACAGCTGACTTATTTTATCATTATGACGACCCCGTTGTTTGGGGCGGAAAATTCAAATCTGCCTCAAGCAATATCGAGCCTGGTGGAGGTGCTGCCATTGCAGCATCAGCTATTGCAGCGCTCGGTGGTGACGCCAGCGTCGTTGGACGTATAGGACAAGATATATTGGGTGACTGGGTCCAAGCTGATCTCAACAAAAGAAATGTAGACACAAAATTCTTACAAAAAGTACAAGGATATTATACTCCAAATTCTGCTATAATCACCACGTTTGATGGAGAGCGCACCGTTTTTAACGCGCGCGATAGCCGTCTTCTATCCGCAAGATCCGATATCCATCAATTTCCTGCTTTTGATGCGGTTTTAACTGATACGAGGTGGCCCGCTGGAGCGGAAATGCTTTTAAAGGCGGCACAATTACGCAACAAACCGGCTATTCTTGATGCAGAAGCACCTGTGTCATTCGCAGAAGATGTCATTCACCTGGCAACTCATATAATTTTTTCCGAGCAGGGGCTAAGCGACTATGCTGGAAAATGTGACGAAAATGCACTTATTAAAGTGGCGAGGGAAACCGGCGTTTGGGTTGCAGTAACACGCGGTTCCAAATCAGTGATATGTTGTCACGAAAACAAGTTAACATACTTCGCGCCCCCTAAAGTAAAAACGCGGAACACTTTGGGGGCAGGTGATGTTTGGCACGGAGCATTTGCGCTATCAATGGGGCAGACTGGTTCTGAAAGTGTGGCTGTGGAATTTGCTAATGATGTAGCTGCAATGAAAGTTTCATTGCCTAACGGTTACCCGACTTTGGCCATGCTCCAAGGAAAGTAATATCGTGGTTCATGATTAGATCAAAAAGTTAAAGCAGTTCTACTGCTGCGCTGAGTTGCTCGGCGTTCACATCAATATATCTTTGAGTGGTTGATATGTGAGAATGGCCTGCAAGTTCAGCCAGCAAACGTACGCCCACACCCTTGTTGGCCAACCTAGTAATGTATGTCCTGCGTCCCGAGTGACTTGATGCATCTTTGAGCCCTACGGCTTTGTAGATGTCCAGGAACAGCTGGCACATTGTGTTGGCAGAAAAGTGCCCGCCTTTTTGGCTTTCAAACAGTGGGCGGTTTGGATCCTGCAAGTAAAGTTTAGCGCCATAATCTGCCAAAGCCCTGCGCAGGCGTTGATTGAGATATACAGTGCGTGTATTGCCGCCCTTGCTCTGTGCCGCGCTCAAGATAAACTGCTCGCGCACGTTGCCATCCTCATCAAATATATCCCCGCGTGTAAGGGCAGCTAACTCCTTAGCTCTAAGCCCGGCGTAGAAGCTGAACAGGATGATTGTTTCATCACGAGTTGGATGACGACGACTACGGCAGTAGTGTAAAACACGACGCAGTTGGGCTTCGTTGAGTGTCTGTGCTTGGCGCATGGCGTGATCCCCTCAAAACATAATCATTTGCTACAAATGACTGTAAAGTCTGAGGTTTTGGTTGGTCGACCGAAATCACGCCTGCCATGATTTATATATTTTTCAATGACTTAAGCGAAAATCTCATGGAATACTAATTATGTGAGATTTTATGTATGCATGCTTCTCACGGCACAAAAAGTAAAAAAGTGGCAGGTGTTTAGCTAACGGTGGCGCTAATGGCACGAGCGGTCAGTTTTCTTTCTGGCGGCATTCGAGTGTCTGGATCCGGTTATGTGTTGACCAAGAGTTTAAAATCATTATCCCTAGAAGCGTCAGGGGCGCCGAGAGGCTGAGAAGTACCCTTTGAACCTGAACCGGATAATGCCGGCGGAGGGAGGCACACAAAAACCTTGTAGGTTTATTGCGTCTTTCCGTCAGTTTTGAAGAGGAAAGATTGCATGAACGCCAACACGACCTTTGCCAAACTTCGTGATCAGGTGCCACTGGTGCACTGCATAACGAATTACGTCGCTATGAACATAGCGGCGAATGTAACGCTGGCAGCTGGCGCATCCCCAGCGATGATCCATGCGGAAGAAGAAGTCGCTGATTTTTCCCCAATTACCGGTGCGCTTACAATCAACATTGGCACATTGTCCACGCCGTGGCTGAGGGCAATGAAGAATGCAGCGATTGCCGCAAATGAAGCAAATATCCCTTGGGTTTTGGACCCGGTCGCTCATTTTGCGACGCCCTATCGTGCCCTTGCAGCAAAAGACCTTCTTGCTCTGAAGCCGTCTGTTGTTCGAGGGAATGCATCTGAAATCATTGCACTTTCTGGGCAGGCGGGTTCTGGAAAAGGCGCAGACAGCGGAGACAAGGTGGAAGATGCAAGGGCTAGCGCCGAAATTCTGGCACTCACGCATGGCTGTGTTGTCGCTGTATCTGGGCCAGTTGACTATATTACAGATGGCGAACAGCGTGCGCATATAACTGGTGGCTCTGCGCTCATGCCGAGCGTAACGGCTTTAGGCTGTTCGCTTACAGCATTAGTTGGTGCTTATTGTGCTATTGCACCAAGACTTGAAGCCGCTGTTGGCGCTTTTCTACTCTTTGCTGAAGCTGGAGAACGAGCGGAGGCTCACGCTTCAGGCCCAGGCTCGTTTTGCGTTGCATTCTTGGATTGTCTGCACAACTTGCAACCTGGAGATCTTGATGAGGCACGGGTCTCATGGGGATAAAGGCAGAACAACTTTTGCTTTACCTTGTGACCGATCCAAGCCTTTGCCCGGGGCCAGTTTTATTGGATACCGTAAGTGCTGCTGTGCGCGGCGGCGTGACAGTCGTGCAATTGCGGGACAAAAAGGCGTCCACTCGTCAGCGGATCGATGCAGCACGCGCAATCAAAGCAGTTTTGCATGACAGTGGCGTACCTTTGGTCGTCAATGATGATGTCGAGGCAGCTATCTTAAGTGACGCTGATGGTGTTCATATCGGACAAGAGGATGTCGCACTGCGCAGTGCACGTGCGCGGTTAGGACCAGAAAAAATTATTGGCTTATCCTGCGAGACACTCGATCAGGTGGCACATGCTAACTGCCAGCTAGTGGATTATCTCGGCTTAGGAACGGTGTTTCAAACATCGACTAAGCCAGATCATAAAGCAACAATTGGGATCTCTGGTTTAGCGGCTATGGCTCAGATCGCAAAGGTTCCAACGGTTGCAATTGGCGGGCTAAAGCACGGTCATGCGCGCGATGTCATCCAAGCAGGATGTGACGGCATGGCTGTTGTTTCAGCAATTTGTGGACAGCCTCATCCTGAAAACGCAGCGCGCGAACTCGCAACGGCTCTAAAGGCTTTAAAGAGGGTGATCTGATGATCAAGAATGTTCTGAGTATAGCTGGATCTGATCCTTCTGGAGGCGCAGGCATACAAGCCGACCTTAAGGCATTTGCGGCAAATGGTGTGTATGGAATGGCGGTTATAACCGCTTTGACGGCGCAAAATACTCAAGGCGTTACAGGCGTTGAACTGGTTGCGCCACAGTTCGTAAAGGCGCAGATTGATGCCGTCTTTGCCGACATAAAAGTGGATGCAGTCAAGATTGGAATGATTGCAACAGCTGAAATCGCAATCGCGATCGCAGAAACATTGGCGGATAAGAAAGACGTCCCCATTGTACTTGATCCGGTGATGATTGCGAAGGGTGGCGCTCCGCTTTTGCAACCAGATGCAATGGAAGCTTTACGGACTGTATTGGTACCCAAAGCAACGGTCTTAACACCAAACCTGCCGGAGGCAGCTCAGCTATTGGATTTGTCTGAGGCGCGGGATCGCTCAGAGATGGCTCAGCAAGCACGCGCTTTAACGGCTTTAGGGCCTAAGACTGTTCTTGTTAAGGGCGGTCATCTTCCCGGTGATGAAAGCCCCGATGTGCTTTGGGATAGTGGTACGCTGCATTGGTTTGAGAATAGGCGCATCTCTACAAAGAACACCCATGGCACAGGCTGCACCCTGTCAGCATCGCTGGCGGCCTTTATCGCCAAGGGGCTTAGTCCTTGCTCCGCAGTAGCACAAGCAACTGAATACGTATGTGGCGCCATCGCCGCGGCAGACCATCAGAGTGTTGGCCATGGTCACGGGCCGATACAGCATTTTTATAATTTATGGAGAAATGAACTATGAACAAAAATATAGCTGAACAAACCGTTTTGGTTACTGGTTCGGGTCGTGGGCTGGGTTCTGCAGTTGCGCGAGCATTCGCCCGTGAAGGAGCAAAGGTTATTATTAACTACCGAAACAGTCGAACATCTGCAGAAGAACTGTCGCAGGAGCTTGGGCCCCGTGCTGCAGCCTTTCAAGCGGATGTTCAAGATGCAGCCTCTGTCGCGCAAATGGTCATGGAGGCGGAGACAGCCTTTGGCCCAATAACAACCGTAGTTCACAATGCTTTGGCAGATTACAGCTTCAATGGTGATGCTCGGGCAAAATTAGACACTTTGACTTCTGAAGAAATTATCTCACAGCACAGTACAGCTGTTTTGGGGGCACTAAATGTTATTCAAGCTACAATACCCGCGATGGTTAAGGCAAGCTTTGGTCGGATCATAACTATTGGGACTAATTTAGTGCAAAATCCGGTTGTGCCTTATCATGACTATACATCTGCAAAGGCAGCGTTACTTGCGCTGACACGCACATCTGCTGCGGAGCTGGGTCCTAAAGGCATTACCGTCAATATGGTATCGGGTGGCTTACTTCGGAGCACGGATGCGAGTTCAGCTACGCCAAGTGAGGTTTTTGAATACATTGCTAGCGTGACGCCGCTACGCTCAGTCACGACGCCAGAAGAAGCTGCCGATGCTGTGTTGTTCTTTGCTAGCCCCTGGGCAAGGGCAGTGACAGGTCAGAACCTTATTGTGGATGGTGGGTTGGTTTACGGATAGTGCCTTTAGGCCGGCTAAGAACGGAGTGTTGAAAATTGATGAATAAGCCAAGATAGGACAGCCGATATATGCGTAGCGTAATTGAATTAAAGCAACTGGAACTTCAGCTGTCTTTGGGGTCGTATGGCCCTGATGATGTTGTCCCTGAGGCTTATCTGCTCGACCTTACACTAACTATTGATCCCAGATTGGTTTTAATCTCCAGAGATGGCATGGATTTGGTATTTGATTACGACCCTATAATCGCGCAGATCGATCAGCTGGGCAAAGACGGACATTACCATACGCAAGAGTAGCTGATATCACGGATCGTCTATGCCTGTGCAATGCATTAAGAAATCATCGCTGTTGATGTCTGCCTCAGTAAGCGGCCGGTCATTTGAGATGCGGGCGTTCTAGGTGTTGGCTTGACGGTTGACCAGAAAAGTCTTGACGCTATCCGTGCTTCAAAAAATTCTCTAATTTTTTCCTAACTTGAAATGTGTCGACCCTACAATGATATGTTTTTCTAGCTGTTTAGATCAGGCGGTCCACAGAATTTAATAATGCCCATGCCGTTATGGTATGGGCATTACTTGTTCCTTTTTGCGAGATCACCAAGCGTTGTAAGCTAAATACTTACCTGACATTTCAATCTTTACGCGATCACCTTTTGGATTAGGAACCCGCGTAATCTGCATATCGAAATCGATTGCTGACATGATGCCGGTGCCAAACTTTTCTTCGATCAACGCTTTTATAGTGGGACCGTATACTCCTACGATTTCGTAGAGACGATAAATGCATGGGTCAGTCGGAATGCTTTGTTCCCAAACCTTAGTTGGCGGCTCCTGCATAATGTCGATTGCTTCATTAGGTAAGTCCAACACTTTCGCTAGTGCTGTAGCTTTTTCCTCAGAAAAAGCGTTCATTCCCATACATGCAGAATGTGTCCATACAGGTGACATAGAGATTTTTTCGGCAATTTCTTCCCATGTGAGCCCGCTAGATTTTTTTGCGGACAAGATCATCATAGTGACATCTTCTTTGGTCAGCATGGGTTCAATTTGGAAGGTATGTTTCATGATAAGGTCCTTTTCTTTGTAAGGAGAGGTCTCAATGAGCCAACGCGTGAAAGTCACGGTTATTGGTTTACTGCTCTGAGTGACGGTGTTGAGCTGTCTGGTTCTTTCGTCCCAGTTTTGTCGATGTGAACTGTTTCTGGACGGACGGCTTGATCAGCAAAACTTTTCCCTGCCAATTCCTTTGACCGATGTCCAAGGAACTGCACGAGATGATTTCGAATAGCATAGTAGTTGGGATGCTCTACAATTTCCGTACGGTTGCGAGGCCGAGGGATTGTTATGTCCACAGACTCTGCGACACGTGCGTACGGACCGTTAGTCATTAGAAGAATCCGGTCAGCCAGCAACATTGCTTCATCAATATCATGAGTGATCATGAATACAGTTTGTTCAGTTTCACCCCATACTTTGATGAGTTCATCTTGGATTGTGCCCCTGGTTAGTGCGTCGAGCGCACCAAACGGTTCATCTAGTAGCAAAAGTTTTGGTTGGTTTGCGAATGCACGTGCAATAGAAACACGTTGGCGCATGCCGCCTGACAATTGGCTAGGTTTGCGGTGGACAACATCACCTTCCAGGCCGACCTTCGAAAGAAATCCAAGTGCGTGCTGTTCAACTTTTTCACTGGGCCAATCTGGATAGCGTGCTTTCACCCCAAAAGTTACGTTTTTAATCGCCGATAACCACGGTAGCAGTGAGTAATTTTGGAAGACAACGCCACGGTCTAAAGAGGGCCCGGACACTTCTAAGCCATCCATTTTAACCGCTCCAGATGTGGGTTCAGCTAATCCGGCCAAGATATTCATTATCGTGGATTTGCCACAACCCGAGTGCCCAAGAATGCACACAAACTCGCCCTTCTCAATTCCGAAAGTGGCATTTTCAAAAACAGTATGTGTGCCGCCTTGCCCATCAGGAAATTTTTGAGTCAAGCGCTCGATACTAAGGAAAGGTTTAGACATATGATTTCTCCCTATTCGGCGTACGCGACGGCTCGTTGCAAAATGCCAAAAGCAGAGTCGAGCAGCATTCCTACCACGCCAATCATCAGAATTGAGAATATGACGGAGGTTAGATCCAGATTGTTCCACTCGTTCCAGACGTAGTAGCCAATACCGGTTCCGCCCACGAGCATTTCTGCAGCCACAATTACGAGCCACGCGATGCCAATAGAAATTCGCATTCCGGTGATAATCGTTGGAGCTGCAGCCGGTAAAATGACAAAGAAAGCTGTCTTTAAATTACTGAGCTCATGTGTGCGTGCTACGTTGACCCAGTCTTGACGTACGCCGGCTACCCCAAATGCCGTGTTAATTAGCATCGGCCAAATTGAACATATGAAGATGACGAAAATCGCACTCGCTTCGCTATCTTGAATGATAAAGAGTGCAAGTGGCATCCACGCCAGTGGCGATATAGGGCGGAGGACCTGGATGAACGGGTTGAAGGCTTTGTACGCTACTTGGCTCATCCCAATGAGAAAACCAAACGGAATGGCTACCAGAGCTGCCATAAAGTAACCTGATAGGACGCGATAGATCGAGTATCCTATTTGGATGCCGATACCTTTGTCATTTGGCCCTGCATCGTAGAAAGGGTTGCTAAGTTGCTCCCAGGCCTTGGCTAACACATCAGATGGTGGAGGCACGCCTGCGCGTTCTTGGCCAAGCCCCATGAGCCGTTCATATTCGGTCAGTTCTGAAGCTGCTGTTTGTGCGGGGATCGCGGCCTCCCATATCAGGAGGCCGACCACCAACATAATCAATGACAAAAGCGCAGCTCTCTGATGAATTGAGAGAGTGTATGACATCGATCAGCCTCTACCGATTTCAAAGCTTTGAACATAAGCTTCTGGTTGTGCTGGATCGAAGGTCTTACCCATGATCATGTGCGACTTGTAGGTAACGTCCGGGGCATCGTAGCCCAGGTCTTCCATTACTTTTTTGCAATCGGCGGCAAGATAAACTTGTTCAGCAACTGCTTTGTAATCTACGTCACCCTCAATGTAGCCCCAGCGCTTCATTTGCGTCAGGATCCACACCCCCATTGAGTGCCAGGGGAACGGATCGAAATCAATTCGATCTGGTACATTTTGCACTTGTCCAAGTCCGTCTGCAAACGTGCCAGTTAACACTTGCTCGATGACTGGAACGGGTTGGTTTAGATAGTTCGTTGGTGCAATTGCTTCCGCAATCTGGCTTCGGTTGTCTGGGTTTGAAGCATATTGTGTGGCATCAATAATAGACTTGAGAAGGGCGCCGTAAGTATTTGGTAGCTCTTGTGCAAAGGACAATGGCGCCGCAAATGCACAACATGGATGACCTTCCCAAATGTCCTTAGTGAGCATGTGGATGAAACCAATACCTTCCCAAACGGCACGTTGATTGAATGGGTCTGGTGATAAGTAACCGTCTAGGTTTCCAGCGCGCAAATTAGCTACCATTTCAGGCGGTGGAACAACGCGAATTTGGATGTCTACGTCTGGGTCCAAACCAAACTCCGCTACATAGTAGCGCAAAAGAAAATTATGCATTGAATACTCGAATGGAACGCCAAACGTGAAGCCCTTCCATTGCGTTGGGTCGCGCTTATCAAGGTGCTCATTGGACAAGACGATTGCCTGACCATTAATGTTCTCAACCGCTGGCATAATATATGGCGAGGCCACTGACCCAGCACCCAATGTCATTGCGAGTGGCATCGGTGTGAGCATGTGGCTCGCGTCATACTCACCAGACAAAGACTTATCGCGCGCAACTGCCCAACCAGCAGTTTTGATCACTTGTGCGTTCAAGCCGTACCGTTCGTAGAAACCCATGGGCTGCGCCATAATAATTGGTGTGGCGCAGGTGATGGGAACGAACCCGATATTCAAGTCTGTTTTCTCAGGTGGGCCCAGTTCATCAAGAATCGCAGCTTTAGCTTTGTCTAAGGGGAATGCTGACGCGAGTGCAGCAGCAAAGGTGCTGCCACCGAGCATCCCCATGAAAGAACGGCGACTTATATCGTTCTGACCAAAAACTGAACGTACCACTGCACTCTCGATGGCGCGCTCCAACATCTGTTCAGACGACATGCTGGGAGCGGCGTGGTGTTTAGATGAAACTGCTTCGCTGATGGCACATGCATGGCAACCGCAATCAGCACCATGACGTAAGTCCGTTTTTTCGGAGAATGGATTTCCTAAACTTTTTATAGACATGGGAGGTCCTTCCTGAGTGGTTGGTCGTCCCATGAACAATCACAAAAATTTTCAGTGTGGTGCAGGTCATCGCTGAAAATTTCTCAAATTATGAAATTTGTTTTAAATCAATATCTTACTATGAATTTTGTTGTTTTATAATTTACGAAAAATCGTAAATTATAAAATTTCGTATCAATTTTTGTTTGCATAGTGATAGTGTTGCCACATGGCGAGGATTGTTGAGTTTCTTGATTCCCTTGTGTCGGCTTTGCCGAGCCCTGCGCTTATTTTGGACACGCATTCTGATGAGATTGTTGCCTCCAATCCCGCTGCTAAAAAATTACTCGCAGCGGATGAGGTTATTGAAGGCATTGCATTCTCACGCTTGATACAAGCTGACCTTGCGAAATTTATCGTATTTCTGGAGGAGGTGGATCACCGCGGCGAAGCCTGGTCACGAGATATACAACTTTTTACGCTTCATAACCGATCGGTGCGTTGCGAAATTCATGCAAAAATTCTTCCGGATGACCCAAGGCATGTTTTGTTGCTTATGATTGATCTCGATGAATTTTCTCGAAGAGCCGCGTTAGCCGAGACGGCAAAGATCCACCGCGGCGGCTTAGAAGAGTGGAAACATGCCGAGCAATTTTTTACTGAACTGGAACGTGAAAACCAACTTATTCTCAACGCCGCTGGTGAAGGAATTTATGGTGTTAATGCTGAAGGGCAGGCAACTTTTGTAAATCGCGCCGCCCGTGAAATGTTGGGCTGGACAGCAGAAGACCTATTAGGTCGTAATATTCACTCTTTGATTCATCACCATCATTTAAACGGCGACGTATACCCAGCGCATGAGTGTAAGATTTATCAATCCTTTCGATATGAACAAGTTAATCGAATTGATGATGAAGTGTTTTGGCGTAAAGACGGCAAACCGATCCGTGTAGAGTACGTTTCGACACCAATCTACGACCAACAAGTTCTGGTTGGAGCTGTGGTGATCTTCCGTGATATCACTGAGCGAAAAGAAAACGAACGCAAGTTAAAAGACGCATTAGCTGAAGTGGCGTCGTTACGCGATCGGCTAGAGCAGGAAAATGCATATCTTCAAGAAGCCATAAGTTCAGAGCGTGCCCATCATGATATTGTTGGTGTATCGCCAGCAATAAAGCAAGTTAGGGCTCGCATTGATTTGGTTTCTGCGACGGATAGCACTGTTTTGATCACCGGAGAGACTGGTACAGGAAAGGCCCTGGTGGCCAATGCAATTCACAAAATAAGCAATCGATCAAAACGTGCAATGATACAGTTCAAGTGTGGCAGCGTTGCAGCAGATGAATTAGAACGTGAGCTTTTTGGCGTTGTTCGCGGAGCTTTTGCCGATGTGTTACGTGATAAGCCTGGAAAGTTAGAGCTTGCGCATGGCGGAACGTTATTTTTGGATGACGTTTCTGAGCTGCCACAAGAAACCCAAGGGCGGCTTTTGCAGTTTTTGCAGACAGCAACTATTACCAGGCTTGGTGATACCCGTGTAAAGGCATTGGATGTGCAAGTGATTGCAGCAATGACTGACACACCTGAGAGCGCTGTAAAGTCAGGTAAAATGCGCGAAGACTTAATGTACTTTCTCAATGTGTTCCCAATATCATGTGCGCCATTAAGAGATCGGCCAGAAGATATCCCATTGCTAGCTAGCCATTTATTGGGCGTTACTTGTAAGAAGTTAAATCTTGAAGCTCCAATCCTCACAGAGCGCGCTGTGCAGCAAATGAAAGCATACTCATGGCCAGGTAATGTTCGCGAGCTGCGAAATGTAATTGAGCGTGCTGCGATTTTGTCTGCTGGTGGTAAAATTGTTTTAGAACTTGGAGCATCAGGGGCTTCAAGCGCCGCGCCTGTACGTCAAATCCGAACTGAAGACCAAATAGATGATATAATACGCGACAGCATGATAGCATGTCTTAGAGAAACTAACGGCAAGGTTGCTGGTGCCAACGGTGCGGCAAGCTTGATGAATGTTAAACCAACGACATTTTACTCTCGTATTAAACGGTATCAAATTACGCCTGCGGAATGGCGCTCCATTTAACAAAAGGTTTTTAGAGCGAACTTGGAGTAATTACGGTCAAAACCGACCGACATGTGCCAGTGTGCCCATCATGAACTCTCGATTGTAGTGAAGGTATTTCACGCGAGGGTCGTTGTTGGATCGTCGCATTACAGTGTCATAGTCAGATAGGCAGACAAGCTGGGCTTGGTTGTGCACAACTTCAAAACTTCTGTCGGTTAAAAACTCCGCTTTGAATTGGTCCGCCAGCGCCCTGTCTACAAAGTTGAGCACCGTTACCGTTCCACCCGCGTTGTTCTTCAGGCCGTAGCAAATGACCTTGCTTCGCTCGTATATGAAGCTCGCGTATTCCATTGGGCTTTCGTAGAATTCCGTCATTGCACCTACTCCCAATACCACGATTTCAGCGTGTGCTCTTAGAAGCAAGTAGTGCAACAAGCGGAATAAGCGACTTTGCATGGTAGATTGGATTGCGCGCGAATGATGCAGATGAATTGGCCATTCGCACAAAATATAGCCGCTTATGATGCCGTATGTAAAAGCAGTCATTAGCGCATTTGTATTAAAACCGTTTCTCCACGAAGGCTGGAAAAGACCTATCGCCGGAGTGCACGTCGGACTTCAAATCCTCTAAGCTCTTATCAGTGCCGCTGCTGTCCTGTGGCGTATGGATGCTCCAAAGCGCTGAATATACCACGAAGCTCCGCAAGACCTTTGAGTCTCCCAATCACTGGATATCCAGGCTGCGTATTACGACTAAGATCATCCAAAATATTTTGTCCATGATCTGGTCGCATAGGGATTGAGTAATCGGACCGTCCTTCGGCTTTGCGCCGCGCCTCTTCATAAACAATTGCTGCAATTAAAGCCACCATATCAGTATTGCCACCAAGGTGCTCGGCTTCGTGGAATGAACAAAGGATACCGTCAGTTTCTCGCAATACATTACGGAGATGGAGGAAATGTACCCGATCACCCAAACGGCTCATCATTCCAGGTAGGTCATTGTCTGGTCGCGCGCCGAGTGACCCAGAGCACAGGGTAACGCCGTTGGCCATAACGTCTACCGCTTGCAGTACTTTAGTATATTGTGCCTCAGTGGACATAACACGTGGTAATCCCAAAAGGGGAACGGGTGGATCGTCTGGGTGGCAACACAAGCGTAACCCTAACTCTTGAGCAACTGGTGCAACTTCAGTCAGGAAATCAATTAAATGGGCTTGGAGCTTAGCTTCACTCATGTGAGCATACTGGCTTATATGTGTCCGCACATCGTCTAGTGAAAAATGTTCTGCCGCCCCTGGCAGTCCACATACAATGTTCGATGCTAATTGTTCTTTGCGAGCATCCGACATATCGGCAAATCTTTTTTCTGCGGCTTCTTTCAACTCCTCATTTAAATCATGTGGTGCTTCAGGTCGCTTGAGAATAAACAAGTCAAAAGCAGCGAAATCTACTAGATCGAACCGCATACAAGTGCCACCGTGTTTAACTTTCCAGGCTAAATCCGTTCGGGTCCAATCTAAAACTGGCATAAAGTTGTAACAAATTACCTCAAGACCAGCATTGGCGAGATTTTGAAGGCTAGCTTTGTAGTTTTGGATATGTGCTCGCCAGTCTCCATTCTGCTTTTTTATATCTTCGGATACTGGCAGGCTTTCGACCACGTCCCAAGTCAGTCCTGATTTTGAACCATCTTTAAAGTGTTCAATCTCAGCTTGCCGTTTTGCTATTTCACTGGCTGTCCATATCGAGCCAGTAGGTAGATGATGGAGTGCCGAGACAATGCCTTCAGCACCCGCCTGAACTACATCGTCAATGGAGACAAGATCTTTCGGGCCAAACCAACGCCATGTTTGTTTCATGATTCCCTCCAAAATATTGACTATGAACTTATCAGGAAAATTATTTGCCGACTAGTATGGCAGTATGGTAATTCTGTGATTAGGAGGACAAGAATCATGGATGGTGGATCAATCCGCGCTTGGAAAATTGATCAATATCTACCGATCGTGCCGCAGTTGTCTGCTTTTTTGCGCGATGCCATTATCCGTGGTGATCTCACTCCTGGCCAAAGAATTTCCGAAAGTGAGATAGCAACGCTTTGCAAAGTCAGTCGCCAGCCTGTGCGCGAAGCATTTATTCATCTTGCGATTGAAGGACTGTTGGAAATCCGCCCACAGCGAGGGACGATCGTCTCTAAAATTGATTTTGTTACGGTGTTGGATGCGCGTTTTCTGCGTGAAGCAATTGAAGCGGATATTGTTGGAATTTTAGCTTCCAAGCCAAATCCTGAATTAATTCGAGACCTAAAAGCCCAGATCAAGGCGCAATACAAAGCTGTAGATCCATCGGAGTTTATGCGCTTAGATGAGGACTTTCATCATACTTTGGCAGATGCTGCAGACAAAAAAGGTGCATGGAAACTCATTCAAGGTCTGAAATCGCAAATGGACCGCGTTCGTTTTTTAACGCTCGATAATTTTGAAGTTCGTCATTTGATCGCTCAGCATGAGACTGTGGTTGATTGCATTTCTAGGTCTGACCGGAAAGGTGCCAATCGTGCGATACGAACCCATCTTCGCGCAATTTTGTCAGATCTCCCAAACATGATTGCAGAGCATCCAACCTCATTTCATCGGCCGGAAGGGGATCTTCCATGTCCTCTGAACGCACCCATCTAGCAGGGAGGAACGAACAGTTACAACTTAAGCTTCTACTCGTGATCAAAACTATTGATTGCAGGTGAAAATTTGTGAACTCTCTGATGCAGGGAGTGAATGTATAGCGATCAGGCTTAACATTGATATAGGGAGGAAAATCATGCCATCCATCAAAACCATGACGCAACTTGGGGCAAGCACCGCCATCTTGGCGTTGGGATTTGCGAACATTTCTGCCGCCCAAGAGGCTGGCACAACTTTAAAATTTGCACACGTGTATGAAACTAGCGAGCCTTATCACACGTGTGCCGTTGACGCACATTCTGCGTTAATGGCCGCAACAGACAATCGATACGGGATTGAAGTGTATCCAGCGTCAACCCTCGGTAAGGAAGTCGACATCAATGAAGGTTTAAGTCTTGGTACAGTAGATATTATATACACTGGGCAACTTTTTGCAGGCCGCTCATATGGCCCAATTGCGATTGGTGGTGCCCCTTACATGTTCCGTGACTATGAACATTGGGATGCTTTCAGAAACTCCGATTTGTTTGATGAGCTGTCTCAGGGTTACACGGATGCCACCGGGAACCGCATTGTCGCGATGACCTATTATGGAAATCGTCACGTAACATCGAACACTCCAGTCACAAGTCCTGCAGACATGGAGGGATTAAAAATTCGTGTGCCAAACGCGCCTTTGTACATGATGTTTCCTGAAGCAACGGGCGGTAACCCAACCCCGATTGCCTTCGCAGAGGTTTATCTAGCTTTGCAGCAAGGGACAGTTGATGCGCAAGAAAATCCACTTCCCACCATTCAAGCGAAAAAATTCTACGAAGTGCAGTCAAACATTAATTTGACAGGCCACATAACAGACGCATTGCTGACCATCGTTGGCGGGCCCACCCTGTCATCCATGGATGAAGCAGACCAGGCAGCTCTTAGCCAAGTACTGCAAGATACAGCCGTTTGCGCGACCGACGCAATTCGTGCGGCAGAAGCAGAGCTAGTTGATTGGTTCCGTGCGGAGGGCGTGACAGTCAATGAAGTTGATCGGGGTCCATTCATCGAAGCTGTTCGTGCAATGCACAACGGTGAAATGGCAACTTGGGATCAAGAGACGTACGATCGTCTTCAGGCCATCGGCCAATAATTTATTTCGGCAAAAAAGTAATAAGGGGGACGGTGTCGTCCCCCTTACGTACGGACACAAATTAGGTTGTCTCACATGAACCATGATAATGGCAGCAGCGACGGACAAGAAAATTTACCGGAATTTCTCGAGGAAGAAATTTCGCTTTCCGATGTACGTTTAGATGATATTCCAGTCTTCCTAATTTTTTGGATCTTAGCATTTGTTGTATTTTTGCAGTTTTTCACTCGCTATGTGCTTAATGACTCATTGGGCTGGACTGAGGAGATAGCTCGCTTTCTTCTGATAGGTGTGGCTTTTTTGGGAGCTGTGATGGCTACGCGGAAACAGTCTCACATCGCAGTGGAGTTTCTTTATCGCTACGTACCCCGTCAGGGACGCAAAATTGCTCAATTAATTATTGATTTGGTAAATGTTGCCTTCTTTGGTTTGTTAACAGTCCTAACAATCCAAATATCGGGCCGGACCCAACAAATGATGGTCTCAATCGATGTACCCAAAGCATACATGTATTGGGTGGTCGTGGGCTGTTTTGCCGCAATGACGTTATATGCATGTTTGAACACATGGAGGCACTGGCAGACCGGAACTTCGCGGCTCATAGACCCAGAATTACACGCAGATAAATCCGCAAAGGTTGAATAGGAATTTTCCAATGGAGATAGCAGTACTCTTTTTGGCTTTATTTGCTTTGATTGTAATGGGCGCGCCCATCGCTATTGCGCTGGCGGGTTCATCTGCAATCTTTATTTTTCTAAATGGCAGCGTTCCGCCGATGGTCGTGTCTCATCGCATGATTAATGGCGTGGACAGTTTTCCTTTGCTGGCAGTCCCGTTTTTTATTCTTGCTGGTAATCTGATGAACACGTCTGGAATTACCGAGCGTATTTTTAGTTTTGCACTTTCGCTAGTTGGTTGGATGCGTGGTGGCTTAGGCCATGTGAATGTTGGGGCTTCAGTTATTTTTGCGGGTATGTCAGGGGCTGCAGTTGCTGATGCGGGAGGACTAGGTGCTATCGAAATCAAGGCGATGAAAGATGCTAAATACGACCCTGAATTTGCGGTTGGTGTGACGGCAGCATCTTCTACAATTGGACCTATCATACCGCCTTCCCTACCGATGGTTATTTATGGAGTTGTCGCGAGTGCTTCAATTGGTCAGTTGTTTGCAGCTGGCTTTATTCCGGGCCTACTCATGGCAATTTCCTTGATGATCCTCGTTGCTGTAATCGCACGACGCAGGAATTATCCGCGTGACCAGAACTTTTCTTTTGCATTTTTGTACAAAAGCTTTGGACGAGCGTTTTTGTCGTTAATGACACCCGTGATTATTGTCGGTGGTATTTTGTCTGGAGCTTTTACGCCAACTGAAGCGGCAATCGCTGCGTGTGCCTATGCTATCTTTCTTGGCCTTCTCGTGTATCGCACGCTTAGCTGGAAACGATTTATTCGAGTTAGTTACGACACAATTGAAACGACAGCGGTTGTTTTGTTTGTTGTGGCCGCGGCTTCCATATTCGCGTGGGTTTTGACTTCTAATCAAGTTCCCAGGACAGTGGCTGATTTTCTTCTGACTATTTCTGATCGCCCCTGGGTAATCCTGCTGCTCATCAACGTCATTCTTTTGATTGTCGGTTGTTTTATGGAAACTGTAGCCGCAATCACAATTATGGTACCGGTTCTTTTGCCCGTAGCCATGGCAATTGGTGTGGATCCAGTGCATTTTGGCGTCATTATGGTACTAAATCTGATGCTTGGTCTTCTTACACCTCCCGTTGGCATGGTCCTATATGTGCTGGCGAGAATAGCGAATATTCCCTTTGAACGAGCGTTTGTCGGAACTGTGCCATTCTTGATACCTTTGGTAATTGTCTTGTTGTTGGTCACCTATGTGCCAGCCATAACAATGTGGTTGCCGACCTTGCTGTACCGTTAATGAGCTCCTTTTTAGCAATTGGTTAGAAAAATTGATTGTTAATGATAGGTGAGTTTGATGGCTGACCAAATGGATTAGTATTTTCAATATTCCTCAGCCAACATCACCGTGAGCACCCGTGCGGTAACGGTTTCATCTGCAGGGTCAGGTGAGTGCATGGTGTAATCGAGGTCGTAGTAATCAAACTTCCAGAACACCTGGTGTTCCCCGTAGTGAAATGACCCGAAGTCATGCTCGCCATAGGGATCGTTGGCAGGAATAAAATCGTCATAGGCTTTGATGCGATCAAAGATCTCATAAACAGCAGCATGACCCAGAGCTGCGATGCCCGCTATGACGGCCACACGACAGCCCGTGAAGCTCTGCCGTGCGCGATCATTAAGTGCCCTTATTTGCTCAACATCTGGCTCAGCCATTTGCGGCTGCCCGCGCTGCTCCTGGCTTGACACGTGGCTCTCGCTGTGTGGCTTTGGCTATGGCACTGTCCAATTCCCCAGATGATGCTGCGGCGATGAATGCATCTAGAACAGGCTCGACCTCTTTGAGTGTTTTGACGAATACAGCATTGTTGATGCCATCGACTGCGATCACACGTGCCCCATAACGGCACTGCACATACCAGCCGCCGTCTTGAGCAAAGAACCAAGGCCGCACACGGCGATGGGTTTGTACTGACACTCGTTCCCCGTGCTCGTTGTTCATCCATTTGTGTCGTTCAACTCTATGATCCTTTCCTTCAAGTGCAGCGGCATAGACCAGCTTTTGTTCTTTGAGCCCCGCCACGAGCTTTTCACGACGTGCGATCACAGGATCACGTGTTGTGGCTTTGGTAACTGTCTTGAAGTTGAGTTTTGCCAATGCATTCATCTGCTTGCTCCGATATTATCTAGTGATATCAGAAGCATATGGTCACAGATGTGCTTGGACGACCGAAAAGATTGGTCGCTGTCAACTATTGGCTAGCGCACATAAACCGAAGCTACGCCCATAAAAAAAGCGCCTCGCGGTGTCATCCGCTGACGCTTGATGTTCATTGATCTCTTGTTCGCTCGCTGAGCTCTTGTTTGTTGTGTTTGATCTTCACTGAGTTTGTTTGATCAATTGCTGTTCGAGCATTTGCTGTTTGATGCCACTGAACAAGGATGTGCCAAGATTTTCATCTACGACACGATTTAGTTCTACTTGTCAGATATGCGTCAGTGCGAAGGGGCCTTGCCACGCTCCGCTAGGGCTGTGATGCCCTCTGAGGAATATCTTGCCCAATAATCTGCGTAAGCTGCTTGAGCTTGCTGCATCCAAATGGGACTTGCTGCTTTATTTATGCGCAGCGCCTGTTGTTCATGCTCATAGGCACGCATTGCATCAGGATAGCCACGATCCCAAGAGATGTCCAACAGCTGTGTGTCTGCACCCATGCGCCAATATTCGCGTGTGGCGTAGTTGGCTACTTCCCATCGGTCCTTCACAGGCATGATCCAGTTTTTGGCAATCGGACCAGTTTGTTCGTGATGTTGGGCCCAAACAGCGTTCAGCACACAGCAGGCGTGCTTAGTGTCAGCAACAGGCGACTTGAGTAGGAAGTGGAGGTGGAAGTTTTCGCTGTCTGAGCCTTCATGCGCAAAGCACCAGCGTGGCACACGCATGTTCTGACGATCTGCTGCATGTCCGAAGAACACGCGATCCACACGGTTCCAGTAGCTGCGGAGAAGTTTATCTGCGGTGTTGCGGCCAAGCGTACGGCCATTCACAAACTTGAGCGTGCCGAACACATCCCAGTCTTGCTCCAGCAGATGCTTCATTAAAGCTCTGCGTTCCTGCTTGCGCTGCGCAAATGTCATGCTCTGTCCTCCTCGTGTATTTATCAACGAGGGGCAGATGCTGGCGACAACTTGGATGTTCAGTTCATTTTTGACATGCGGTGTTAGTGGCAGCCCATGAATTAGGCGATAAGTCCTGGCATTTTGCGCTTAATCAAAGAGACCGCCGGCTGAAGGCTGCCAGCCACATCGCAAAGTGAAGTAAGTTTTGCAAAATTCAGATCGCTACCTCGATCAATATAGAGACAAACGGTGCGTAGGTCTTGGATCAAAACTGCATGTTTTGTTTCGTCTACAAACTGATCCGCGAGCGATGCCGCATATCGAAACCAAGGCGCATAAAGTTGAAGCTCAGTTGCTAGAGCCGCAGATTTTGTTCGGAACACAGTTTCCGAGAATGCATCCAACCTGATGTCTCGGACCGCTCCGTGTAAGTACATCATCAGGGAGAAGCGTTCGACGTCATGCAGATTAATCTTACAATCAAATCCTACGTAATCGCATGAGTGATCAAAGAGCTCAGAAGATGCGTATTTCTCAAAGATCGTTTTCAGAGGCTCAGGAAACTCACTGCGAATTGACGTTGAAATAAGCCCGGCCTTGCCGCCATGTTTAGGCAAATTCATGACAGTGATATTGCCTTCATCCCAAATAACGCAGTTGCCAAAATCGTGGCATTGGAACACGTCAGCCTGAAATCCAGTTATCATTGATGTGTATGGATTGGGATCATCATCGTTGTAGGTAAAGCAGAACTCAGCATCCAAATTTATGATGCAGATCCAATCTCGAACCATTTGGTCCAAGACAGCATTTAGCTCTGATACTCCAGTGCTGAGATTGTTCATTTGGAAACACCTCGCACGTAGTCTTCGAGATACTGAAACTGCTCATATACAGACATTTGGTGCCATTGATCTGCAAAGACAGAGCCAGCTTCGCGGGAAAGATTTTCAAAGATTGAGCGATCAATTGCATGAATGAGATCACTTTCCAGGTGATCCAGCATGTCATGGAAGGGGTTCACCGCTTCGTATTCATCCGCCAGAGTGTTTACAGCCTGGCGCTTGTAGATAAGATCTCGTACGTCTGCGTCCACAACCTGCGAGAGCCCCTTCAGTTCCAACATCAGTGTTTTCCTATCCATGATCTTTCTCCAGCATGGTGCAGATTTGTGTTTGTTCATCTGCGGTGAGGGTTGGCCAACGCGCAGCGAATGCACGGGCTTGGGTTTCGGGAAGCAGCGCTTCAGCTAGAGGCACAAAATCTGAGGATGCGATTTTGTAAGTGTGTGCAGCATTGATCACGCGGCGTAGCCCATAGAGCTCAAAAAGCTTCAATTCCGTGGTGAGGCTTTTGTCAGGATCGCTCATGGCGTGCCTCCAGAGGCTTGGTTCAAGATGCTTGCCACCGTGCGCGGCTGAGGGGAGGCTGCAGGCGCAAACTGCCGTGCGGCGTCCACTTGTTCTTCGAGGTAATCGATGAAGTCACGTGCATCGCCAGTAAAGTTAGCCATCAGCTGCTGAACTATAGACAGGGGGACATTTGCCCCCTCAGCGGTGAGGATGGCATGAGCGCGCGGCACCCAATCCATTGGCGCAGGCTTTTTGACCTCCACACAGCGCATACGGCTTTGCAGAGCGGGCTTGAGCTTCTTGATGTAATTGGTACTTGCCAGAAGCTGCACGCTTTTGTGCTGCTCGATGAAGGTGCGGGTTTTACCCGGGAGAGCCTCTTCGATCTCGTCTATCTCATCGACCACGATAATTGCGGGCGTGCCGATTGGCCACATCTGCATCTGGGCCATGTTGAGCATCTTGTCATAGATGCCTTTGGCTGCATCCGCGCCGTTGAGTGTAAAATCCTCACATTCAATGCCTGCTTGAGCGAACTGGGTTTCTGCGATCAAACGCAAAGCTTCTGACTTACCAGTGCCTGGCTCACCATAGAGCAAGAGGGGCTTGGAGGGGCGTGCATGGGCGTAGCGATCAATGATCGCGGCGACATTGGGATCGGCAAAGACGAGGTCATGCACAGACCGCGGCCTGTGACGTTCAGCGAAGGTCATGGGATATCCTTTCGGGGGAAGAGAGCTTGCGCTGCGGGACGTAATTAGAGACGCCCCGCAACGACGTTTGTCATTCAGCTGGGATAGCTTCACCGTTGATCCGCACCTTGTGTGACATGGAGGCAAAGAGCTTGGGCGCAAAAGTTTTGACGTCTTCTGTGCGCCGCTTGGCAACGTCAGCTGCCTCAAGACCTTTCTGATCATCCTGCGCTTTTTGATCGAGATACTTGCCCGATGCGATCAGCACCGTATCGATGACCTTGGCATCGTTATTGCCAAACAAGAGATCACCCGTGCCATCAGGATTACAGCGGATCAGACCCACCACATAGTCCTCGTCATATTCGCTGTTGGGTTGGATGAACTCAGGCAGATCAAAGGTGGCAACTGGAATGCGGGCCATATTAAGACCCATAACGGCCATTTGCTTGTAGTCTTCGGCAGTCATTGTCTTGCCGTCTTTGATCTTAGACGTACGGCGCACTTCTTCCACGCCACCGCATTGTTCGATGTAGCTGGTTAGAGATTGATCAGCGGGCTTAAGATCATAGGAGATGCCCAACACACGCGCATAAGCCTGCTCGCGGTTGCCTTCTTTGCCAAACACGTAGCGGATTACCTTTAAGCCCAGGCTCGTATTTGAACGTGGCTTCATTGCACGATCAGTGAGCAACGCATTCAAGGTGCGGCGCTTGGCTGTGTCTTCCTTCATCTCTACGAAGACGGCAAAGCAACGCTCGAGAATAGCATAGAGCTCTTCATTGGCAGCTTTGAGCGATCCTTCTTCCCATACAGCCCGTGCATGGGCGATTTGATCGAGTGTGGTTTCCAGCGTTTTGCGATAGTCATTAGTAGACATGTGATGTCCTTTCACAGATTGAGCTTGGTGTGGCTTAGAGCCACGCAGACAGCCAACGGACGGCTGATCATCACAATCTGCTCGACAAATACTGATCTGGGACTAACTGACGAACATGCAGAGCTTCGTGGAGTCACTTCCTGATTACCAAGCATCTGGGTGTTTCTCCCAGTACAGTTTTCAATGTGCCCCTCCCAAAATAAGCAAGAGACAAAGGGTCCGAAGCGCACCAACACCTCCATACATAGGCGCGCCCGGACATAAATGCTCGGTTTATTATTACTGGTGGCGCTTTTTAAAGCTCAGCTCAAATTACTATCAAACCTGTAAACAAAACGGTGTAGGTCCCTGCGCTAAACTCTATGAAGACTTTGGCGATCTTTACAAAACTGGTTTCCGTGATTGGTGGCAGGAACGGTGGCAACTCTTTGCTGAGCGGCCTGCCGTTACGGTTGCCGATGGTCAGTCTGCAGCGGACGACCCGTCGAATATTCTTACACTCAAGCTGGACTTAAGCCGAGGCAAAGAAGCTATACGGCGATCCCTTGAGGCACTGCATTTGCAACTTCATTATCCAGAACGTGTCGCAACAAACCATGGGTCTACTGCACGATACTCTGTGTTTTCGCGTCCCATCTTGATGACCTTGCATCGTCAACTTCAAATTTACCGGCATAAAACACGTGATCCTGGTGCCACTGATGCAGAAATCGCGGACAGGGTTGGTATCACCGTAAACAATCGCCTCGAAGGCTTAACAGAGCGACAACTGATCAAAGCTGGCATCTCAATAGATCCGCTTTATGCCCAAATGCGACGGGCCAAAAATCGCGTGGTTCAGCGAGACTTTCGAATGGCATGCAGCCTGATAAGGAATGTAGAGCAAGGGATTTTCCCCAAAGCGGACACACGCTAAGGATGATTTTGGGAAATTTTGCTCGCCTCGATTGGCTTCCCAAAAATCTTAACTACATGTTTTAAATTGATAAAAAGTTCAAACACTGTGTTGTGAAACACTATGTTTTTGACAGTAAACTCAAACACTGTGTTCTGCGAAGTAAACGCCAACACTGTGTTAAATCCGTAAACAACCGCAGAATGTTTGCAGCAAGATTTACAGGGCAGACCAATATACTGATACGCTTACCGGACCGCTGCTGCCTCGCTCCTATTTTGGATAAATATCTGTGAACGTTGGATATTTAGGAGGCAACATGAGCGTAAAACTACTTGAACATTTGAGAGATGAGCTGATTGGCAGTGGCGCTGTGCGTAACACGCCAGAGTTTTGTCGGGCCTGGCTTGGGCGCAGTGAGGGGTACATTCGAACACTCCGCAATCATGGAACAGGCCCAAGCGTAGAAACCCTTGCAATCTGCTCTCATAAGCTTGGGCATTATGCTGAGCGCCTACGTGCTACTGGATCAGCAGAGCACGGCAAGCTCGCACTACAATTTGAGCGTCTCAAAGGATTGTGTGATCAGAGTATAGCCCGACATGCGGAGGCTGTGTGGCGAGACCCAGAAAGGATGTCGGCATGAGCGTACATTCGAAATGGGTCCTGCAGGATAAAAAATCTGCCGCGCGGATTTTTCTAGGGAAGTACTTATCAATTCAGCCTGGTGATTTTGCATCACCCCAATTTTGCACAGGGGCAGCGCATGGATGATCGTGATGAACTGCGACGCTTGATTGATTTGATCGAAAAAGGATCAGGAGCTGCAAGTGTTGAGCAGGCGGTAGATGACCTCAAAACTTTTGCCAACACAGCGAGCTTCCTCGCAAACAAACTTGATGGCAGGCTCAAGGCAAAAGATGCCAAGCCAAAAGCGAAAAAAGCGGCTGCAGCTCCCAAGGCGCCAATGCCTATCCCAAAGTCGAAGGTTAAACCCGCTAAACCATCTCAATCTCCTGAGCCTGCTAGCAAGCCTGTGATCAATGCGATCTCTACTGGGATATCGCAGGCAGACTTTGATCGTCTCAAGCCGCAGTCACCACAGGCCCCGATCAGCTCTATTACATCGTAATGGCGTCTAAGACACGCTGTACGGGCCCTGTGTGGGGTGGACGGTGGTGATGCTAGGCCAGTGTAGCGGCACACGTGAGTTGATAAACTGCGCCTAAAAACGAGCGAAACATTCGCAGATTTTGGGTGAAAGAACTGCCTCCTAAAATCTAGACCTTACGGCCAAGAGGTGCATAGCGCGAATAGTGTTTCAGCAGAGGTACACCCCATCCACGTCAATCAAGTATATGATTTGTATGAAAATAATAGACCGGCAAAATAGTGTAGATCCGAATCTTTCATCTGTTTAGCTCTCAAGGCTGTTGCAAAAATGTGAGGGACTAATGACTGCTTCTGCCGATCTACTTCTATTCGTAAAGTCAGCCGGGGTAGGGGAGCAGCATCAGTATGCTCACAGCAATGGCCACAGACCTATGTCTTTGATGGAATTGGCGCGTAACCTGTCGGAGCAGGGGCTGGTTCATCTGGTTCAAAAGCGTGACCGCAACGGCTTTGCTTATATTGCAGTTCGAACAAGCCAGCCTTTTTACGCGGCAGCAGAATAGCCAACGCCTTCCTCGTTATGCTTGCTTTCAATTTGAAAGCGTTCAAGGTGTGAGTGTCAGCAGCTACTTTCTGATCCCAAGTCCCTTATGTAGCTGCTCACATCCAGAAAGCGGATGACTTTGGAGCTGCAAGGGCGTTCATCAATTCTTGATCATAGCAGATCAATTCATCATCCGTTCATGCACAGCTTGCATCCCACGATCCACCATGTCGCTTACCTCAGCGGCATGGCGATGTAATGCCGATACCAGTTCTGGATCGTTTGATGTTTGGGTCACTGCAACGCCGTTTTCGATGACTTCAATTTCAGTATCTATATGCTCACCGCGCATGAAGAATGCATCCAGCGTTGGGCTTTGAATAATGACTTGTGGGTCATCCTTCGCTTCAACACGTGCAATCATGCCCGTCACATGGCTCACCAGAGCGTTGAATGTATCAGGGTCACTGGTTGTTGTTACCGTATATATGCCGTTTTCCAGATTGCTCACCTCACGCTCAATTAATGTGAAGTTACGAAATAAGGTTTGCATTTCGGCAGTCTCATCCGCTGTCGTATTAGCCCCTCGAAGTCCTGGCATGGTATGTTCGTCATGCCCCATTCCATGGCCACCGTGCTGCGCATGAAGCCGCTCATGCCGGGTCATCATCTGTGCTTCAACGATATACGCACCTGCCGCGAGTGTGCTGAGAACTGCTATGCCTGCGAAAAGGTAACGTTTATTCATTGGATGGGTCTTTCTGTAACTATCAGGCACTAAATCAGCGTGGCTTACTTCCTACAAGTCCACGGATTGCCGCATGAGAATTAGCTATTTCAGTGTTGCGGGGTCAAATTAAGCAATGAGAATTTCGTTTGGTATCAAGCAAATGATACGTTGCGCTGATATCCTACAAGATTTTGAGGTTTTGCTAGAAAAGGTCCAATTTCTCTATAAGCCAACCCCTGCTTTGATCCCATGTTGCATGCGGTGTCGTTTTTTTCTAGCCTGGCGTCATGGCATTATTACGTAGTGCAATTTTGGGGTGTTTCGTTCTTTTCGGGGCGATGTTTGCTGTGTCGGCGAACGCGCACACTGTCATGTCGGAACCGCACATGACTGTTGCTGGCATGGATGGACATGGCGATGCCGCATGCTGTGACGAGATCAAACACTCTGCTTCAACTTGCTCCGTGTTTATGGCTGTCTTGGCACCCACAGAGATATTACAGATTGTTGCGCAGCAAGCATCTATTGTCTTTGCAACAGATACTGTCTTGCCAGATGGGTTCATCGTGCCACGGCTTAGGACCCCGCCACGAGGGTGAAACTGGTCATAGAAGGACGGCTACGCTTCGCCGTCACGACGCAGTGAAAATTTTCTAGTGGTAATAGCGATAGGTCCACTCCCCCTAAGCCCTTGGGTGATGTGAAAGGTCGCTTGGTCTTGATCGAATTGGACATAATCAGAAATGAAACGAGCATTAATTCTTGGTGCGGCGGGTGCAGGTTTTGCGGCTGTTGGTTATTTTGTCATGGGCAGCAACCAGCCCGCTCAAGCAGTAACCTTACAGGCTGAAAACCCGATGGTCGTCTTGCAAGGCAGCCAAATTTATCAGAACAACTGTGCATCTTGTCACGGTGCCAATCTGGAGGGTCAACCCAACTGGCGCCAACGAGATGCAGAAGGGCGTCTGCCCGCGCCTCCGCATAATGAAGATGGCCACACATGGCATCACGATAGTCTTACGCTATTTGGTTTAACCAAATACGGCGTCGCAGCCCTTATTAATGACCCGAGCTATCAGTCAAACATGCCCGCTTATGAGGACATTTTGACGGACGAAGAGATCATCGCGGTGCTGAGTTACATCAAATCTACTTGGCCAGAAGAAATTAAGGCCATGCATGACGAAATGGAGCGACAACGATGAAACAGGTCTTTTTTGCATTCCTTGTGGTTCTGGGCAGTTACGCGGCAGCATTCGCGCATTCTGAATCTGAAGAAACGACACCGGCTAATGCCTCACGCGTCACGGCTGTTGATCAAATTGAAATACGATTTGACGACCCGATGCGCGTGACAGCGGTGTCACTTGTCGGGCCGAATGGCGACACCGCCCTTGAGCGTCAAACAGGCCTAGATCCCGCGACTGAGTTTGTCGCCACCCCTGAAGATGCGCTTCAGCCCGGCAACTATGAGGTTGAATGGAGAGGGCTGTCTAGTGATGGCCATCCCATGGAGGGCAGCTTTTCTTTTGAGGTGGTTGAGTGATGCTTGATGGCATCATTGCGACCGCAATTGCGCTCAAGGCGGGCAATTACGCAGCGAGCCTTCTGTGTTTAGGAGGGCCGCTATTCTTAGCGGCTTTTCCTGACGCCGATAGCAAGATCAAGAAAGTGGCCAAGGATGTCGCTATCTTATGTGCGTTAGCCCTGCCGCTTGTTGTTGCCCTGCGGATTGCTGTCCGTTCGGCCCGTATTTCTGGGGGCGGGTTGGAGGGGATGCTTGACCCGATCATGCTTCAGATCGTTTGGGAAAGTCCTTTAGGGAGCTTTGCGCTGTTGCAAGTTATTGGGTGCACCCTAATTCTGGCTACAATTGCCTCGCGACAGTTGCGGCTTGTTGTTGGTTTGACCGGGGCAATCATTGTTGCAACATCATTCGCAACCATCGGCCACTCTCTGGGGGAACCTCGTTATCTCCTTGCGCCGCTCATAGTCGTCCATATCTTGGCGGGGGCATTTTGGGTAGCAGGTCTAGCACCCCTATATCGCGCTTCTTGTGAGGCCAATGGAGTTGTGCTCCTGCATAGATTTGGCGTTTTGGCAGGTCTGGCAGTGCCAATACTGGCGATAGTCGGACTGGCATTTGCGTGGTGCATGCTAGGGTCATTGTCGCTGTTGTTCACGACAGACTATGGCGTGACACTCTTTGCCAAACTTGTCTTGGTTGCGGGGCTTCTAAGTTTAGCGGCTCTTAACAAGTTCAGATTAGTCCCAGAAATGGGTCAGTCGGCGCAAGCTGCGGGCAAAAAGCTGCGGCGCTCCATAGCATTTGAGGCGATCGCCATCGGGGCAATTCTTATCGTGACCGCTGCACTTACCAGCGTGACAATTCCTCCTGTTAACATGTAGGCGGCTCGCCTTAGTCTATGCTGTATAAGTCAAAGACTGAGCGTATGTTTGCCCACCTGAAGAGGGCTAGCACAGCCCACCATGCTAGCCCTCAAACGTATTTTCTTACGCGGCCAGTTTCGAAGTAATCTCAACTTGCCGTTTGATTTGATAGTGGAGCGACTTTTTCAATGTTTCTGTCAGCTCACCTGGTTGCATAACAAAGCCGTAAGGGTTGCCGCCATCCTCAAACTTAACTGGGTCACCGTAACCTGGTGCGACTGGGATCATTCCGAAGTGCATGGAAGACACATAGGTCTGCTGGATTGCGCCTTCAGCTCCACCATTTTTATTCTGCGCAGTTGCAGCCGCTGAAATTGTTTTACCTGCCAGAGCACCGCGCATCCATAATCCACCCAATGTGTCGAGCCATGCGCGCGTTTGGCTCGCCATTCCGCCATAACGTGTTGGGCTCGAAACAAATAGGGCGTTACACCACTCCAAGTCCTCCTCAGAAACGAGTTCTACAGCGGCCGCTTTTTCGGCTTGAGCTTTCCAGCCATCTTGGCTGTTCACAACCTCTACCGGTGCGGTTTCCACGATGCGCCGTAGACGGACAGAAGCACCTGCTTCTTCGGCGGCTTTTGCAGCTTCTGCTGCGATCGCGTGATTGGTGCCGTAGGTAGAATAGAATACTATCAAAAGGTTAGTGTTAGACATGAGTGCCTCCAAATTTGATAAGGCGATATGTAAAGCGCAAAGTGGCGAAATGCTTCCCGCTAAAGTGCACAGCTGATGTGCATTTTTTGATGTGTAGATGATGTTGATTTTCTTCTAGAGCGGTTTGACTGGTCTAGGAAAAGGCCTTTGGTGAGGTAAGGGCTACAGATTATGGATTTAGAAAACACGGATACGAAGTCTGGCCTTGCCTTTGCAGTTTCCGCATATCTGCTTTGGGGTGTCTTGCCTCTCTACATGAAGCTTTTGGCACATGTCTCTCCGGCAGAGGTGGTCGCGCATCGAATTATTTGGTCCGTCCCGATTGCTGCTGCTGTTTTGATATCCTTGGGCAGGGTTGCAGATGTGGTTGCAGCGTTCAAATCGATCAAAATGATGACGATGGGCCTCATAACGGCGGCCCTAATTTCCTTCAATTGGACGGTATATGTTTGGGCCATAGCAAGTGACCGAGCGTTGGATGCTGCGCTTGGATATTATATCAACCCACTTTTCAGCGTTGCACTGGGAGCTGTTTTTCTTCGAGAGCGGCCAAATGCCGTTCAGTTGCTTGCCATTGGCTTTGCCGTTGCTGCTGTCGCCATACTTACGGTTTCAGCAGGCAGCCTGCCTCTTGTTACAGTCGGGCTCTTTGTGAGTTGGGGTTTTTATGCGCTTGCGAAAAAGCAGCTTCCAATCGGCCCGAACCAAGGCTTTCTTCTGGAGGTTTTGGTCCTGCTGCCGTTTGCTCTCGGCTATAGCTTTTATTTGTTCGCAACGGAGACCGGTAGTTTCCTTGAAAGTGATTTGATGACAACGCTTTTGCTACTTGGTTGCGGTGCTATTACGGCAGTGCCTCTTTTGCTTTACTCTAATGGTGCAAAAAGACTGCGCCTCACAACGATCGCAATCCTGCAATATATTGCGCCGACAATGATATTTTTATGCGCAGTGCTTATCTTTAAAGAGCCGTTCACGGGGCCACGTGTAATAGCGTTCCCTTTAATTTGGGCTGCTCTGATAATCTATTCTTGGTCGCTGTACCGTAATTTTAGTGTCAACCGCAGCAATTGATGTGCGTTACAGATCTTTGGGGTCACGTCCCGGGGCGGAGCGATAAGCGGGCAGGCGCCAGCCATATTTTATAGTGCCACCTCGAATGATGAATGCGAACACAAAGCCTGCAGTGGCGGAGATCCAAGTGGAATACTCTAATCCTTCAGCAACAACATAAATCGCTGCTCCAACTGCACAGGCGGCTATGTAGATTTCACGCCGCAAAAGAACTGACGGTTCCCTTGCTATTATATCTCGGATTATGCCACCCAAAGCAGCTGTAAACATGCCCATGACGATTGCTACAGCTGCTGATCCGGTCAAGGAGAGGCCCTTGTATGCCCCATAGACACTGTAGGAAGCCATGGCGAGTGCATCTAGCCAAAGCAAAACCTTGTAGCGAGACTCAACAAAGGGTGCTGTGAAGTAAATTCCAATAGAAGTGCAGGCACATATTAGTAGATACGTCGGCTCAACAATCCAAAAAACTGGGACATCTAAAATTAGATCTCTCGCCGTGCCACCACCTATGCCAGTTGCTGCTCCAAGAAATATAAAGCCTATGAAGTCTAGTTGCTTTCTAGAAGCTGCAAAGGCACCAGTCGCGGCAAACAGCGCCACTCCAAGGTAATCAAGTGCTTCTATGGGGGTCATCACGGAGCAAACTTCCATAATTTTCGTGGGCCAGATTTTGTCATTAGCCGTATATGTTGCTTTGGTTTAGATAGCATTTGAAAATTGCGGGCTCGAATGTTTTATTTTGTCAATTTGTCCACTCGAATTTGGCAAGGGCTTAGTGTCGCCCCTGATGGTTTTTCAAATTTTTTGATGCTTTAAAGTGCATTTTTGACGTCAGCTATCATTCATTTTTCCGACGCAAAATCTAAGATTAGGCGTTTAAGCTCAGGCTCAACCACTTTTTTACTGGCTTGCTTTGGTGAAAACCACTTGCGTTTTCTCTGGTGCTTTTCGGGATACTCTTTGGACAATTCTGAGACTTCATAGCAATAAACAAGTGTTTCAACGTTAAGGCCTACACCTGTTGGCAGTATTTTTTTTGACCGGTATTTTCCTATCATCGCGGAGTTGATCTCGCCAGAAGTGACACCTGCCTCTTCCCAGGCCTCTTGTTGCGCCGCTAAACATTCGTGTTTACCTCTCATGGGCCATCCCTTTGGGATGATCCAACGACCTGTTCCTCGGCTTGTAATTAAGAGAATTTGAAGCTTTTCCTTTTTGTATCTGTAACAAAGCGCGCCAACTTGCAGGTGGTCAGGTCGACGGACTAGTAATTTGATGCTTTCTGCGAGAGCGTTTGAAATAAATCTCTTCATAGTTTTTGATTTCGATTTGTTCTTTAGAGAGCGGTTACGCGCGAAAGCTCTCAACACTTTTTTCAAAGTGAGCTATGAATTCCTTGGTCAGCATAGACGGGGCTTTGTGGATTGGCCTGACCAACGAAATGCGATGTGGGAGAGCGGGAGTAAACGGTCTGAAGCTCAAGCCTTTTTCAGTGTATTGTACTGCGTCGAGCTCACTAACTACTGATACTCCAACACCGTTACAAATGAGCTCGCAGGCTGCTGTGAATTGCCTGACTTCCACGTGTGAATTGAAGTTACTTTTAGCCATTTGGAACCGGCTAGAAAGTTGACTGAAAAATACACTGTCTTTTCGAGTGTGCACCATTGGCTCTTCTGCAAGATCAGAGGGCGAAATCTCATGCAACGCTTCCAAGCGATGCCCAGTTGGGAAAATGCAAACCGTTCTTAAGTTGAGCTCGATATGGTCAATTGCAGGATGACCAAAGAAACCATCGGTAATGCCGAAGTCGTATTGTTCATTTACCATCCATTCTAGGATGCGTTCTGGTCTATCGGGCTCTATTGTCATTGTGATGCCCGGACGATCACGTAAAAAGTCGGCAACTACTTTAGGTAAGTGGCTTGTTGCAAACCCAGGCAAACAAGCGATCCTTAGGTGGCCAGCTTTGTGGCGCGTAATATCGGCGCTTACATCAGCAATGTGCCGCATCAATTCAAGCACTCTGCGAATGTCAGCTTCCAGCACTTGGATTTCTTGACTTGGGCGCAGTTGGCCATCGCGTTTTTCAAAAAGCTGAAAGTCGAAATCCTTCGCCAAATCACTCAGAAGCCGGCTGATCGCTGGTTGACTAATGCCAAGGTTTGCAGCTGCTGCAGTCATTGAGCCGCTGGCTATTACTGACATTAATGCTTCAAGTTGACGAATTTTGGGAATGTTGCGTGATGTCATGCACTTAGCTCCTGGTCGTTTAAAATTATAACCTTGTATTATAAAAATCCACCAAAATAATTACTTGAATTATATGTCGCCCAAGATAAAGTTTCGATTCTGAGGGTCGGTGCGGGTGGGAGACCCGCTTGGCCGTTTGACAGCGCAGTTGAGCGCGTAAGGGAGGGAAAGATGAAAAAGTATCTTTTGAGCGGGGCAGCTGTCGCCGCGACACTGTCGCCCGTCGCAGCATACGCTCAGACGGAAATAAATTTTTGGCATGCTTTCACTGGTCGGCTTGGTGAATTGGTAGCAGAGCAAGTTGAACAGTTTAACGCGAGCCAAAGCGACTATGTCGTAGTTCAGAGCCACAAAGGAAATTACTCAGAAACACTAAACGCTGGTATTGCTGCATTTCGTGCTGGCGAACAGCCTCATGTACTAATGGTCTTTGAGGTTGGTACTGCCACAATGATGGCCGCCGAGGGTGCGGTGCGCCCAGTTTATGAAGTTATGGCTGAGAGTGGCGCAGAGTTTGACCCTGATGCATACATTGGCGCTGTCAAAGGCTATTACACGACAACTGACGGCGACATGTTGTCATTGCCGTTTAACTCCTCAACGCCAGTTTTGTGGGTTAACCGCGATGCATTTGAAGCAGCAGGTGTGGATCCCGACATGGATCTCTCAACCTGGGAGCAAGTTGGTGAAGCTTTGGATGCTTTGAAAGCTGGCGGGGAAGATTGCCCCCTCGTAACCGCATGGCAGAGCTGGATCCATTTGGAAAATTTTTCCGCCTATCACAATGTTCCTTTCGCAACTCGTGACAATGGTTTCGCAGGTCTTGACACCGAGTTGACCTTCAATGGTCCTGCGCAAATTGCGCATTTGACTGCAATGCAAGAGTGGGCTCAGGACGGTAAGTTCATTTATACTGGTCGTCGCAATGAGGGCGGTGCAAACTTCCGCGCCGGCGAGTGTGCTTTGTTTACTGAAAGTTCGGCTGGGTACGCAGGTATCAGTGCCGAGGCCGAGTTTGACTTTGATGTGCGCCCACTGCCTTACTGGGAAGCTGTCGCATCTGAACCCCAAAATACTATTATTGGTGGTGCATCTTTGTGGGTTATGGAGGGGCATGACGCAGAAGAGTATCGTGGCGTTGGCGAGTTTTTGAGTTTCTTGTCATCTACAGACATCCAGGCAGCGTGGCACCAAAATACAGGTTATTTGCCAATTACCGCTGCTGCAGGTGAAGCTACCCGAGCATCTGGTTTTTATGATGAAAACCCTGGCACGGATGTTGCTGTAATCCAAATGACCGCTAACGAGCCAACAGCAAACTCGAAAGGGCTGCGTTTGGGCTCATTTGACCAAATTCGCGGAATTATAGATGAAGAGCTGGAAGCCATTTGGTCTGGTGACAAGTCGCCACAGGAAGCAATGGATAGCGCTGTTGAACGCGGAAACGGATTGCTACGGCGTTTTGAGCAAGCAAATCGTTAATCACGGTAACGGTGGATTTGGTGCGGGCTAATTAGGCCCGCACCTATTCGGGGTTTCATAATGGAAAAGCGTGTAACTTTTCGAGGCTGGCTTTTGCCTTTGCTTCTGATTGCGCCACAAGTTTTGATATCGGCTGTTTTCTTTTTTTATCCAGCAGCACAGGCTATTTGGCAGTCGCTTTTCATTCCTGATCCTTTTGGGCTTTCTGCGCAATTTGTCGGGTTGGGGAATTTTGAATTTCTTTTGTCTGATCGCTTTTATCGCGCATCCTTTGTAACTACTGCTGTTTTTTCTGTTTTGGTTACTCTTTGTTCTATGGTGCCTGCTTTATTTTTGGCGGTGGTTGCAGACCGCTTGATCAAGGGTTCTGGCCTGTACCGGACCCTACTTATTTGGCCTTACGCTGTGGCTCCAGCAGTGGCAGGGGTGTTGTGGATGTTCATGTTCAACACTCGCGTTGGCGTGGTGTCTTGGTACCTTGGGCAACTTGGCTATGATTGGAACCACGTCCTCAACGATGGTGAAGCGATGGGGTTGGTCGTTATCGCTTCAGCATGGGGGCGCATAAGTTATAACTTTTTATTTTTCTTCGCGGCTCTGCAATCTGTCCCGCGTTCTGTCATTGAAGCTGCAGCAATTGATGGCGCACATTTCTGGCGTAGGTTTTTTGGAATAGTATTGCCTTTAATTACTCCAACAGCGTTCTTCTTGTTGGTAGTGAATGTTGTGTATGCTTTTTTTGAGACGTTCGGGGTGATCCACACGATCACTTCAGGTGGGCCACAACAAGCAACGACTATCCTCGTTTACAAAGTGTTCTCTGACGGGTTCGTAGGCCAAGATTTGGGCTCATCCTCTGCGCAATCAGTAATTCTTCTGTTTGTTGTCGGTTTGTTAACGGTCATTCAATTTAAGTATGTAGAGAAAAGGGTGCATTACTAATGGCGCAACATCACGGAATGGTCGAGCGTCGTGGTGCGGGTCTATGGCTAAGCCATATTTTTATGATCTTTGGCGTACTCGTAGTGTTTTTTCCAATATGGTTGGCTTTTGTAGCATCAACTGTAACCCAGCCTGAAATCGTGCGGCCGCCTATGCCGTTGATCCCAGGCGAACATTTTTGGGAAAATTACAAAGCCGCGCTCTTTTCAGGCGTCAACGTGCCAGTTCTAACGATGCTGCTTAATAGCTTAGTAATGGCGCTGGGGATTGCTATTGGAAAAATCGCAATTTCGTTATTGTCTGCTTTTGCTATCGTTTATTTCCGCTTCCCAGGGCGAACTACTTTTTTCTGGATGATTTTTATTACTTTGATGCTCCCTGTAGAGGTACGCATAGTTCCTACTTTTGAAGTGGTTGCAGGTTTTGGAATGCTGAATAGCTATGCGGGACTTATTTTTCCTCTGATCGCTTCTGCAACTGCTACGTTTTTATTTCGTCAATTTTTCCTCACAATTCCAGATGAACTCGCCGAAGCTGCTCGGGTCGACGGCGCAAGGCCAATGCGGTTTTTTATAGACATCGTTGTCCCAATGAGCCGTACCAACATCGCAGCCTTATTTGTAATTTTATTCATATATGGTTGGAACCAGTACCTTTGGCCGCTGTTAATTACTACAGATCCGAGCATGAATACGATTGTGATGGGTATCAATCAGATGTTCCCATCCGGCGATGATGTAGCTGAATGGCCAGTCATTATGGCGACGTCGATTTTGGCCATGGTTCCCCCTGTGATTGTTGTGGTTTCAATGCAAAGCCTTTTTGTCCGCGGCTTGGTTGATAGCGAGAAGTAGAATGGCGACGGTAAGTTTAAACAACGTAAAAAAGAGCTTCGGTTCAGTGGATGTCATACATGGTGTGAGCCTGGATATTTTTGACGGAGAATTCATTGTAATCGTTGGGCCGTCTGGCTGTGGAAAGTCCACACTTCTTCGAATGGTTGCTGGTTTGGAAACGGTGACTGAAGGCGACATTATTATCGCAAATCAGCGTGTTAACGAGAAAGAGCCAATGGAGCGAGATATCGCAATGGTCTTTCAAAACTATGCATTGTATCCGCATATGTCTGTTAGAGAAAATATGGGATACAGCCTGAAGATAGCGGGTTTGCCGAAAGCTAGCATAATGTCAAAAGTTGATGAGGCGGCCAAATTGCTTCAATTGACTGAATTGCTGGATCGCAAACCACGGCAATTATCTGGAGGGCAACGCCAGCGTGTCGCGATGGGGCGCGCAATTGTCCGAGAACCATCTGTTTTTCTTTTTGATGAGCCTTTATCCAACTTGGACGCCAAATTGCGCGTACAAATGAGGTTGGAAATAAGAGAGCTTCAACAGAAACTTGGAATTACCTCTCTTTATGTGACGCATGATCAAGTCGAAGCTATGACAATGGCGGATCGAATGATCGTTATGAATAGTGGCGTCGCAGAACAAATTGGAACCCCTTTAGAGGTCTATGAAAGGCCGCAATCATTGTTTGCAGCACAATTCATTGGAAGCCCCGCAATGAATGTGTTTGATGCGCACGTCAAAGATAAATTCGTTTATCTCAATGAAAGCAAAGTCGTAGCCACTAAGTTGCCAAATGGCCCTGTTAAATTTGGCGTTAGGCCTGAACATTTAGTTCCTGATCAAGAAGGAACTATCAGCGTTGAGATGCGCGTGTCCGAACCTTTAGGTGCTAACACACTCTTGCATGGTCACTTAGAGGCCACATCCGAAGCTATAACTGTGAGTGTAAACGGTGTTCATACCCTTGATCATGCATCAAATCTTATGAAGTTTAGTGTGTCTGCTGCGAACATCCATCTCTTTGATCCAGCTTCACAAAAGAGGTTGGATCATGACTAAATTGGATGCTGCGGAAGCTTTCCGTGGTGCCGAAAATGTGGTCAGAATAATTGGGCACAGGGGGGCACGTGGAATTCTTCCTGAAAACTCAATGATCGGCTTTGAGTTTGCTCTAAATACAGGAATAAATTTGTTAGAATTTGATGTGGTTATGACCGCGGATTTTGTTCCTGTAATAACCCACAACCATCGACTACACGCTCCGACCTTTCGTGAGCCAAGCGGTTTATTTATTAGCAAAGAACAGCCTATTTCAGAGCTTACGCTAGATGAAGTCCTACAGTTTGATATTGGTCGGATTGATGGCACTACAACGTACGGGCAGAGGTTCAAAGACCAAGCGCAAATCGATGGCATTCATGTGCCCAAGCTGGACGATCTCTTAAACCTAGCTGCCAGACCTGAACACTCTAATACCTTCCTAATGCTTGAGATTAAGTCTGATCCACAGCGTTCCTGCGATATGCAGTATCGTAAACGCCTTGTTAAAGAAGTCGTTGATGCGGTCAGAGTGGCGAAATTAGCTGACCGAACGCTTCTGCATAGTTTCGATTGGAAGTTGTTGAATTTATGCCAGCAGTATGCGCCAGATTTCCCCACTTCTTTCCTCACACATTTAAATCCTCCAGAGACTTTAGAAGGGGAAGACTCTTCGCACTCTGTTGCGCCGGACTTCACAGGGTTGAGTGCTCAAATTCCTCAGCTAATCAAAGATGCAGGTGGGCGTGTTTGGTGCCCATATTTTGATGAGGTCACCAAAAATATGGTAACGGCTGCGCAAGACCTTGGATTGGTGGTAGCGGTTTGGACCGTCAATGAGGCCGACGACATCATTCGGATGCTGGATATTGGAGTTGATGCAATAGTAACTGATTATCCGGGAAGAGTGCAGCGACTGATTGCAGATGCCGGCATGAGGCCCAACATATAAACAGGCGGCGCGAGCCTTTTCATTAATCAGAGTTCTTAGGATTACCGCTTAAATACGCGACAAGCGCCAAGTGGAGTCTAGCCCTGCATTGGTTCGATAGCCCACAGTATCCACACCGGCAAACATTCCGTCGCGCTCCACTAGAACGGTGCGCCAGTTTCTTGCCGCGGCTCCCAGTATATCAGTATGAAGAGTGTCTCCGCACATTGCTATTCGTGACGTCGATGTGCTCGGAAGAGATTTTTCAATCATTTCGAAAACTTCGGGAAACGGTTTTCCATAGAATTTAATATTTTCTATGCCATCATCTGCTAAAAGATGTCCGAAGTGTCCGGGTTCAAGGGAAAAACCGTAATCACGCGGAGCAGCAATATCAGCATTTGCGATAATTAAAGGTCGTGGCTTGCGTAACAGGGTATCGCGCAGGATGAGCTGGTATTCTGGGGTCCAGCTTTCAGTAGATAGAAACAAAAAACCGTCGACGTTGTCGTAATCTTTCGCTTGATCCGATAGCTTGATTGTATCTTTTCCAATATCTTCGAGCTGATCTGCGTCAGCAGCAATGCAGCCCCACAGTCTGTCGTCTAAATCTTTTAGCGCAGCATCTCGACTAGTTATGATTTCTTCTGAATCGATTTGGATGCCAAGATCCCGAAATTTTTGTACGGCATGATCATGGGAGTAGCTTGCAGCGTTGGATAGGATTCGTATCTGCAACCCAAGATGACGTAGTTCTTCAAGTCTTTGTGCTGCGCCAGGTATCGGTGTTTCTCCCACATTCAGAACACCAAATGCGTCAAATACAAAGGCGTCAATCTCATCTGCAATTTCAATTAGTGAAGCAATAAACACAGAGCTTTTTGCACTGACAGCGCTCGGCAATCGATGCCTGATGGCTTCGTATCTGTGAAATATACTCGCGACGTCGTGCATATGTGGGACGGCCTTTCGTGCAACCTGGTTGCTTCATAGCGTTGCGTATCCTTGTATAGCAACAAAGTTACAAAACAACAAAAAATGAGCTATTTGGCAAAAAATATCAAATATTTTAGGTATGTAATGCTTTAATTTTGCGTTGTTTGTTAAATTTGTAATAAAAGATTACAAATAGTGTTGCTTTGTTGCTTTTGTGGTGTATCGTAAGCGCTCGAGGGAGGAATATGCCTTGGCGTCAAAAAAAATTAGAAGACATGAGCTAATCATGGAGCTTGTAAGAGAGCGTGGTGGCGCAAGCGTCGGCGCTCTCTCAGAAATGCTTGGCGTCTCGATGCAAACAATTCGGCGAGACGTCGATTTGCTGTGCGATGGGAAAACTTTACGGCGAGCGCATGGTCGAATTGAGCTCGCGGCTGGCCATGTGAATACGCCCTTTGATCAACGTGCTGGAACCAATTTGATGGGTAAGCGCGCAATCGCCTCGGTGGTCGCGTCCCAAATTCCCAATGGAGCAACATTATTTATGTCAATTGGCTCCACGCCGCTGACGGTCGCTCGTGCTTTGCGCTATCATAAGGAGCTTACGGTCATCACAAATAACCTGAGCGTTGCGATGGCTTTAAGTGAAGAGCTATCTAATCGCATTATCCTTCCGGGTGGTGAGCTTCGCCTTCCAGACCGCGACTTTGTGGGTGAGGAAGTCGTCTCATTTTTCAATCGTTATCGCGCTGAATTCGCCGTCTTTGGAACTGCTGGTGTCGCGGAAGATGGTCGTTTGCTTGAATTTCATGAGGCTGAAGTTCGGGCGAGTGAAGCGATGCGCATGAATGCTCAGCGTTCAATACTTGTTATCGATAGTAGTAAGTTTGGCCGGCTTGCTCCTGCCGCTGGCGCCATGATTTCTGAAGTCAGTGAGGTCATTTGTGACCATCGACCTGACGTTACTTATGATCCTGTCGTTGAGATGATTTCGGATAGAATTTCTTTTGTAGGAATAACTGAATGACCCAACCAGTAGCCTTTGTGGAAATCAGTGGTGTTGCTAAGCGTTGGAATGGTCAGCTTGGGGTTGAGGATGTGTCCCTTTCTATTCCACGGGGAGCATTTGTAGCCCTTTTAGGGCCAAGTGGTTGCGGAAAATCAACAACCTTGCGCCTCTTGTCAGGTTTAGAGCTGCCAGATCAGGGACGTATTACAATTGATGGGGTCGATGTCACCAACGCGGCGCCGTCAGATCGTAATTTGTCGATGGTTTTTCAATCATACGCGTTGTTTCCGCATTTAACAGTTTCTGAAAATGTTGTTTTTGGCCTCAAGGTCCGTAAGGTTTCAGCGCCTGAACGCAAGGCTAAACTCCAGCGAGCTCTCGAGATTACAGGTCTGCTGGGATATGAAGATCGCAAGCCAGGCGAATTATCAGGTGGACAGCGCCAACGTGTTGCGTTGGCTCGAGCTATCGTAGCTAACCAGCCGCTATGTCTGATGGATGAGCCTTTGTCCAATCTTGATGCTAAACTACGCGCATCTGTGCGTAAGGATATTAAGAAACTTCAAGTGGATCTTGGAATTACTGTTGTTTACGTCACTCATGATCAGACCGAAGCCATGAGTATGGCGGATATCGTCGTCTTGATGAAGGATGGCCGGATACAACAGGCCGGTACCCCAGAAGAGCTTTATTATTCGCCTGCAAATACGTTTGTTGCAGAGTTTGTTGGCTCGCCACCGATGGCTCTAATCAATGCTTGCGATGTAGGCGAGTTCGATGGAGTCGAAAAAGTTGGGTTGCGAGCAGAAAACATCACTGTTTCAAAAAAAGGCAAAGGACGCCTCACATGTACCGTAACAGAATGCGAATTTTTGGGTTCTGAGACTTTTGTCGGATTAGAGCACAAATCTGCATCGGGTTTGACACTCAGCTTGCCTGGGCTCCACAACATTTCATCCGGTGAGACGATAGAAATCTCGTTCGCGGATAAAGATCTCCACCTTTTCGATACTGCAGGCAATCGGCTTGCAAATCATGCCCGATAAGGGCTTAGCGCATTAAATTTTAATGCAAATCAGGGAGGACTAAAATGAAACTTTCATGCAAACTAGGAGTTGTTGCGACCGCTGCTACAGCGTTTGCCACACCCGTTGTCGCGGACACCGAACTCACTATGTACTACCCGATTGCTGTGGGTGGTGCGTTAACCGAAGTGGTCGATGGGATCGTAGCCGATTTTGAGGCAGCTAACCCCGATATTACCGTAAATGCGATTTACTCAGGCAACTATGACGATACTCGTGTACGAGCCCTTTCAGCTTTGTCGTCGGGTGAACCTGCTCAATTGGCAGTCATGTTCTCAATCGATGCTTACGATTTAATTGAACAGGAGCTCATTGTCGCGTTTGACGATATCGAAGGTGTTGATCCAGCATGGCTGGACAGCTTTTATCCTGCATTGATGGCAAATAGCCGTATCGAAGGAAAGACTTGGGGTATTCCATTCCAGCGCTCAACCATTGTTGCTTACTACAACAAGGATATGTTTCGAGCTGCTGGTCTAGATCCTGAAAGCCCGCCTACGACGTGGGAAGAGATGATTTCGATGGGGCAAGCGCTGACGAATGGCGATACCTATGGACTTATGATCCCGTCGACGGGATATCCGTATTGGATGTTCCAGGCATTAGCCATTCAAAATGGTAAAGAGGTGATGTCAAACGATGGTTTGACAACTTATTTCGATGATGAAGCCGTTGTCGATACTCTTGAGTTTTGGCTGTCGCTTAGTCAAGAACATGGCATAATGCCTGAAGGTACAGTTGAATGGGGAACATTGCGTCAAGCCTTCCTAGAAGGGCAAACGGCAATGATGTGGCATTCAACTGGCAACCTTACGGCCGTCAAAAATAATGCTACTTTTGATTTCGGTGTCGCAGAATTGCCAGCGAATGTTCGTCCAGGCTCGCCGACTGGTGGTGGTAACTTCTATGTTTTTGAAGATACCACACCCGAGGAACGTGAAGCAGCTCTTCGTTTGATTGAGTTTATGACTTCGCCTGAGCAAGCTGCAGCTTGGTCAATTGCTACCGGGTATATGGGGGTATCGCCTGCTGCATATGAGACCGAGGCTTTGCAGGCCTACACCGCAGAATTTCCTCCCGCATTGGTTGCTCGTAACCAGCTTGAGAATGCAGTTGCAGAGTTCTCAACGTTTGAGACAGCTCGTGTCCGTGAGGGTCTGAATAATGCAATTCAGGCAGCACTGACAGGAACTGCTACTCCTGAGGCAGCCTTGTCGGAAGCTCAAGAAGCAGCAGAGCGCCTGTTGCGTGCTTATCAGTGAAATCACTATGGGCGCCCATAACATTTGGGCGCCCAATGTCTCGCAAAGGCTAATTTTATGTCACGATTTGTTCAAATGGAGCGACGACGGCAGGCTGTATACGGGTGGATCTTGCTCTCTCCCGCAGTGGTTCTCTTGAGTACCTTTGCATTTTACCCATCACTTGCAACCTTTTGGTCAAGTATCTTTAGTCGCCAAACACGTAGGCGCCCAAGCGAGTTTGTTGGCTTCGAAAATTATTCTGATTTGTTCGCGGATCCGACCTTTTGGAAAGTTGTAACCAATAATCTAATCTATGCCGCTGCGACTATCCCGATATCAATTGCAATAGCTTTGGCCATGGCACTTTGGGCCAACTCCAAAATCCCAGCCCGTGGCTTCATTCGGACTGCGTATTTTACGCCTACCGTTCTTCCTATGATTGCTGCGGCAAATTTGTGGTTATTTTTCTACACACCGGGATTAGGTGTGTTGGATCAAATTGGCGGCTTGTTTGGATTGCCGAGTGTGAATTGGCTTGGTCAGCCCTCTACCGCGTTGTGGGCAGTTATCATTGTCACAATCTGGAAAGAGGCCGGATTTTTTATGATTTTTTATCTAGCCGCACTTCAAACCATTCCAGAGGATTTAAAAGAGGCTTCCGATATCGAAGGTGCAAGTCGTTGGACTTATACGCGGCGCATTGTGTTGCCTTTGCTAATGCCGACGACCCTTTTCATAATGGTGAATGCGCTGATTAATTCGGTAAAACTTATCGACCATTTATTCATTTTGACTAAAGGCGGTCCGAACGATGCGTCCAAACTAATACTCTATTACATTTGGGAGATGGCGTTCGCATTCTTTGATGCGCCCCATGCTGCTGCTATGACTATCCTTGTGCTTCTGGTGCTGGGGGTTGTGGCCGGTGTGAAGTTCACCGTTCTTGATAAGCGGACGCACTATCAATGAGCCGTATTATTCAAAATATTGAACCAATCGGGGCTATCCTGCTCGCTATAGTTTGGATTTCGCCCTTGGTCTTTGCCTTCTGGGCTGCGTTTCACTCAACTTCGGATGCAGTGAATTTCAATCTAACGGCAAGTTGGACCTTTGATAACTTTCGGACTGCTTGGGATGGTGCTCCGTGGATGCGGTATTTTTTAAATACGTTTGCATTGGTCACTATCATACTCATCGGGCAGTTCGTTGTTACAACCTTAGCGGGCTTTGCTTTTGCTCAAGTACGTTTTCCTGGCAGGGACTTAATGTTTATCCTTGTGCTTATGCAGTTGTTCATACTTCCTGAAGTTCTGATTGTTGAAAACTATGCCATGGTTTCGCGTATCGGTCTTTTCGACACAATCCTTGGCGTTGGGATGCCTTACATGGCCTCTGCTTTTGGTATCTTCTTGATGCGGCAGGCTTTCAAAGGCGTTCCCGTGGAGCTGCATGAAGCTGCGCGAGTGGAGGGTTGTGGTTGGTTTGGAATTTTGTGGCGTGTTTATGTGCCATTGGCGCGGCCTACCTATCTTGCGTATGCATTGGTTTCGGTTTCTACCCACTGGAACAATTTTTTATGGCCGCTTATTGTTACCAACTCACCTGATACGCGTCCACTCACTGTTGGCTTGTCAATTTTTGGCGCGCCTGAAAATGGAGTAGATATAAGCGTAATCTCTGCAGCAACAATGATGTCCGTTGCGCCTCTTCTGCTGGCTTTTTTAATCTTTCAGCGTCAATTCGTGCAGGCATTTTTGCGGGCAGGGATCAAATAATCCAATGGCTCGATTTTTGCATCTGACCGATCTACACGTGGTTGCAGAAGGAAAAACTGCTTCTGGTGTCTTGGATACTAGGGCTATTTTGTTAAATACGATCGATCAAATCATCGAAATGCTATCCGCTCTTGATCCGGTCGATGCTGTGTTGGTTAGTGGCGATTTAAGTGACGATGGTACCGCATCTAGTTATCAATTCGTACGCGCACAATTAGATCGATTGGGCGTGCCGGTTCTTCCGATACCTGGGAACCATGACCACAGAGAGCATTTTAGAAATGCATTTAGTGATTTGCCGTTTATGCCCGATTGTGGTGCTATAAATTGGCAGACCACAGTTAACGGAACTTTGATTGTGGGCCTCGATACCCTAATCGAAGGAAGCGGGTCAGGAGAAGTGAATAAAGATGGCCTAGCTTTTCTAAGCTCTGCGATGTCTCAGTCAGTTAAAACTCCAACCGTCGTGTTAATGCATCACCCACCCTTCAAAACGGGCATTAAATTTATGGATGCAATTGGGTTAAGAGGCATTGATGAATTCAGCGCAATAATGCGTGATGTCAAACATAGCATTATAATTCTAGCTGGGCATGTACACGGGGTGCATTACGGTCAGGTAGGCGGCCATTCAGCCGTAACTGCTCCGTCGGTTTGCAGTGCATTTGCGCTCGACAGAAGAACGGATGCTTTTATTGGCTTTTTTACCCAACCAACCGGTTTTGGCGTCCTTGATACAGAAATGGGTTACCATTGGAGTGCAGTTCCAACATCGTATAACGGTGGCCCTTATGCTTTCTGAGTGTAGTTAGAATGGACCATGCACCAATAATAGTTGCTCTGAATTTAGCTGCTGCCGCCGGTCTTTTGATTTGGGCGGTAAGGCTGGTTCGCACTGGTTTTGAGAGGGCATACGGAAGCAACATCCGCCTCTGGATGAGGCGTACCACACAAAACAGGGTCAGTGCTGCATTAACTGGTATAACCGCCGCGACGCTACTGCAAAGCTCAACCGCTGTGGTGCTTTTAATGGCTGGTTTTATGTCCAGTGGCGCTTTGGGCACAATGTCAAGTCTAGCGCTCGTGTTAGGAGCGGATCTTGGATCTGCTATCGTGGTACAGGTTCTCAATTCTAGAGTTGCTATTTTGGAGCCAGTGCTTCTCTTAGTTGGGGTCATTTTTTTCTTGAGAAGTTCTCGCAGAACTCTGCGACAGGTTGGACGCATTTTTATCGGGCTGGCCCTAATTTTTGTCTCCTTAGATTTAATTCGGATTGCAAGTGCACCTGTAGCTGAAGCTGAAGCTCTTCAAGCTGTTACAAGATATTTAGCAAACGATTTGATCACTGCTTTTATAGTTGCTTCAATATTTGCTTGGTTTGTTCATTCTAGTGTGGCGGCAATCCTATTGTTTGCGATGTTTACTGCCTCTGGAATTCTTCCCCTAAATGCAGCTTTCGCAATGGTTTTAGGTGCAAATCTTGGAGGTGCGTTTATCGCGTTTGTTTTGACATTGCATGCTGATCTGTCTGTCAGGCGTGTTGTGATTGCAAATTTGCTGCTGCGCGGCGGAGGCGCAGTTGCAGGCTTAATGTTTGTTGCCCAGTTTCAAGTAGGCGAGCTAACAATGGGTGTCAGCGCAGAACAGCAGGTTCTAGGATTACACTTGGTATTTAATTTTTTCTTAGTCATCCTGGGGCTAGTGTTTTTAAGCCCAGTTTTACGAGTTGTAGAACTCATGGTTCCTAATAAGCAAACAAGTGATGGACTAGTTTTCGAACGCTCTGCTTTAGATCAATCGGTGCTTGATCAGCCTGAGCGTGCTTTTTCATGTGCTCGCAGAGAAATGGTTGAGATGGGTAACCGTGTTGAAGCAATGTTACGAGAAGCCGTTGGTTTGTTTGATGTTTATGATCAGCGCGTGGCAGATCAGTTAAAAGAAGAGCATGCTCAAATTTCTCGAATGGCTACCGATGTAAGGGTTTACCTTTCCAATATACAAAGCGCCGATAGGAAAGAGGAGATCGGTACACGTGCCTTCGATTTGTCAAGTAATGCAGTGAACATAGAAACTGGCTCAGATGTAATCGCCAGAAAGCTAGTTGGGCTTGCACGACGTAAATTCCTAGAAAAGACAAACTTTTCAGATCAGGGGAAGGCTGAACTTTTAGATTTTTATGATCGTGTACTACGTAATATTCAGCAGGGTATTGTGGTGCTGATGTCTGATGATGTGGGTATTGCGCGTGCGGTGGTAGAGCAAAAAGAAACTATAAGAGATCTTGAGCAAGAGTTGGAAAAACAACATTTGATCCGCTTGCGCGAGGGGCAAATTGCCTCCATTGAAACAAGCGCTATTCACATTGATCTTTTAAGATCTTTGAAAACTTTAAACTCTTCATTTGCAACCTTGGCGTACCCACTTTTGACTGAAGCAGGTGAATTGTTAGATAGTAGGTTAGCGAGCGCTTAGAGGTGCTAGCAGTTTATGCACCGCCAGCATGCTAATACGCTATGTTCAACACAGTGGTTGCGTTCCAAATTTGGGTGCATTTTAAAACACATTTATAAGCACACCAAAAAATGTTATTTCTAAATTATTGTAAATCAACAGAAATATATAAACATCTTCATTGAAAATCCTCGTGTCGGTGGTTCGATTCCGCCCCCGGGCACCACTTAAATAATAAAAATCAACCCCTTAACCGCATTCGAGTTGCGCTCACCGGATAGGCGCATTGGGCTGGGTGCCCGTTGGGTGCCATGTAGCAACGTCTAGTGCCGAATACGCGCACCGTTCGGTCGGAGCAACGTGTAAAACACCTTGGCACCTGTGGTCGACACACGCACGTGCAGGCCGTTTACTTTCTGGTCGCGGACCTCGTACCGTTTGGTGGTCGCGGGGCGCATCGCGTCGAGCGATTTGGTTGTCAGCATCTGTTTCATGCAGACATCATAAGACACCCAGAATCCGCGTGTCAGGGTATGGTTTGGCAGGTTCTGTGCCGGATCGCATACGTATGCTTGGGATTGCCCATATCCAGAGGCTAGTCTTCATCTGGCAGTTGCTCGGGTTCTTCCCAGCCCAAAGAGCGAAGGTGTTCCCAAACATCGTCGAAGCGGGTTCTTAAGCGGCTTGAAAGGCTCAGAAAGAATTCGTCGACCGAACCGGCGCTGGGGCATATTGGTTGCTTGGCTTTCAACAACTCGAAAAGACGGTCAGGTACTCCGCCTGCATCCCAGATTTGCCCATTCTCTCGGGTTGCCTCTAGCACCTGATCCAGCATTTCTTCCGTCATACCTTCGGTGAATGGCCTTATGAATCTGTCAAAGTTGGCCTCAGCATTCCGGTAACTTCCTGAGTTGCCGAACCTTTCAAGCGCGTTTGGCCAGAACATTTTTGCAGCGACTACATTCAATACTTCTGCGGCCTCAGTGCGCGAAAGGTCTGCGAACCTTGTTAGGAGTGCCTCTTTAAACGGTTCAAGCTCCACAGCTGCAAATGCTTCTGGGTAGTCTACAAGCTGTGCATCGGAGCTCGCAACTTCCTGCAAAGCAGCCAACGGCGCCTCCTCAACCCTTGGCAGAAGCTCAGGGAAGTCTGCAAGCATGGCTAGCGCGCGCGGTCGCAACTCCGGATCGTCATCATTGATCAGCTTTGCGACAGCTGTAAGAATCTCTTGCCAGCTTTCTGATCGGCGGAGCCGCAGCGCGTTCAGCGCGTCAACAATACGAATGCGATGATTGTCCCATTCGGCAGGCACGTTCTTAATGAGAGACTTTGCCAGTATTATTCCGAAATTCTTAAGGACTTCGCTACGCATACCAGAGAGGTATTTGTCTTCAACGAATTGGATTGCTTTTCCCTCGTCACTTGGGAACCCGGGCGATTGGACGTCGGTACTAAAGGCCTCGAAGATCTTTCGCCCTTGTACGGGGCGCTGACTCAGGACGATGTCCACAATGCTCACGATATGCGTTCGCACCAACTCATCAGTCGGTTCAAACAGCTTATCTTCTACCGCAAATGCCGGGTGAGCGCACAGGTGCCGATCCTCGTAAAGCCTCTGCAGGAGGCGATGCTCCTGCAAGTTCATCAGACCCATCTTTGTCTTGGCGTGCTCAAGCAAACTGCGTTCATGCTCAAGCAGCTTTGCGACATCGTTCGCCGCAATAGCTTTGTCCCAACCGCCAATGAATGTCGTGGCTTCTGCATCACCTGCTGCAGAAAGTTCCCGGTACTTAAGCAAGATATCGAATACCAACGCCACCCACGCTGAGGAGATCGCTGCGCGATACGCTCCCGAGCGATAGGCGCGCAAGGCTTCAGTGTAGTACGTTCTAGACCTGTGGTCTCTGATTCTGACGATTTCTGCGTCGAGGTCTTTCAATGCCATAATTAAGAACCTTGGTCGTGGAGGTGGCTACAGGGCCACAAAAATCAATCAATCAGGCACGAACAACTTTCTCAAGGCTCGGAACTTGGCCTTGGGTGCCGTGGGGGTGTCCCACAGCGTAGGCTAGAATGATCTGAAGGGGAACGGATCGGGGCAGTCTGCTACTCTTAAAACATTGAAGTCACGATATTACTTGCGCGGATTGCTACGGTTTGAACCCCTTTGGAATCTAATCCGGGAAAATTGAAAATCCTCGTGTCGGTGGTTCGACTCCGCCCCCGGGCACCACTTCAAAAAACCGGATAAACTGTGTTGATCTTCCTTTTGTGCCTCAAATGTGTTGGGCCACATATTCGGGACGTGTTCGGTCAGGGCGTTTGTCAAGAAATCCTTGCGATAACGCAACGGGTTGCGGCTGTCCGGCGCTGTGCTGGACTCAAGCGGCCGACCCACATAAACTATCGGAAATCATTCGACTGCTAATATGACAGCAGAAGGAGCACTTATACGTGTCGATGAAGTTTGACATCCTCACCAATGTCGCGCGGTTGCGCTATACGTTGGAAAAAATGGAGGCGTCAGTGGGCATTCACCAACTCACTGAGGCTGAAAAATATGTGCTCAGTGCCGCGGCATTGGCCGCAAAAGCGGACGGCTCATTTTCGCTTCATGATTTAGAGGCGCAGGATTTGATTGCGGACATGCCCGTGAGCACGAAATTCCGCACGCTGCGTTGCCTGATCGATAAGGGCAAGCTGAAGCGCGCAGGCGCAGGTCGCAAGTCCGATTATATTATCGTGGCTTAATCTTTTAAGCTCCCGAGTAAGGCTGTGCGTATGCGGCATGCACTTATGACCGATCTTGTGGCCTTGGTCATGTGTTCGATCTTTTACGCGGTTGCCTTTGAGGCCGTATTTGTTGTCTCGGATAAATTGCAGCAGTCCGTGGTGCCTGGCATTATTTATGGCAGCGTGCTGTTCTTCCCGCATGGTGTTCGGGTGCTGGCGGCCTATTTATTTGGCTGGCGGAGCATCCTCTACCTTCTGCCTATCAGCGCGGTCTATGCGGGGTTTGGGGGTGATGCGGCCACGATCCTCCAAGGGCTTGTTCTGGCATTGGGGAGCCTCGTGGCCTGCGTTCTGGCCTTTGAGGTATTGAGCCGCTTTGACTTTATAGAGCGTAATTATCTCGCGGTTTCAATCGATTGGAAAAGTCTGGTTCTCGCCGGTGCTGGCGGCGCGCTGATCAACGCTGTGCAGCATTATAGCTTGAACGTCACCGATGCGCAGGCTTCGGGTGCGATATTTGTCGGAGATGTTCTTGGCTTTGCTGTGGTGTTGCTCATCGCTATGATGGGCTTTCGGCTCTTGCGAGAGTTGAAATAGCTTTGAAAAAGCGGAAACAGCAAGCGCACGCCCCGAAAAAAGGACGTGCGCTCGTTGTAAATGCTTACGCGGCCAGTTTCGAAGTTATGTCGATCTGGCGTTTGATTTGATAGTGTATCGACTTTTTCAAGGTGTCAGTCAGCTCACCTGGTTGCATGACAAAGCCGTAGGGGTTGCCGCCATCTTCAAACTTTATGGGGTCACCATACCCAGGTGCGACTGGGATCATCCCGAAATGCATGGATGAAACATAGGTTTGCTGAATCGCCCCTTCGGCGCCGCCGTTTTTATTCTGCGCCGTTGCCGCTGCTGAGAGTGTCTTGCCCGCCAAGGCGCCGCGCATCCATAAGCCGCCCAATGTGTCAAGCCATGCGCGCGTTTGGCTCGCCATGCCGCCGTACCGCGTTGGGCTCGAAATAAAGAGCCCGTTGCACCACTCCAAATCCGCTTCGGACACCAGATCAACAGTGGCCGCTTTTTCGGCTTGGGCCTTCCAACCATCTTGGCTGTTTACAACCTCTGCCGGTGCGGTTTCCGCGATGCGCCGTAGACGGACAGAAGCACCGGCTTCTTCGGCGGCTTTTGCAGCCTCGGTCGCGATGGCATGGTTGGTTCCATATGTGGAATAAAAAACGATCAGTAAATTTGTGCTAGACATATGTGCCTCCAAATTAGGTGACCTAACGTATAGCGCGCGCAGCAGGGGGGTGCTTCATACGAGAACGCACAGGGTATGTGCGTATTTTGAGGGTTGGCCACCGAGAGAAATGCCTATTTTTCAATAGGCTGCCCAGCAAGGGGCTAAGAGCGATGGATTGAAGCCCCTCAAACCTTGAATTAAATTCATTTATCCAACGGCAAGCCTGTTGCGAGATGGCGAAATCGGCCTGATCTGGCCCGCGCTGCGCGGCAGCCGCTCTCATCTGGATCGGGCCTTGTCGTTAGTCGGCCGCTTTGCCCAAGATTGATTTCAGGCTTGTATGCGGTTTGGCGGCCTCGCGCAGATCCAATGCGGATAGAATATCCAAAAGATGGCTTTTCATCAGCGCCTCGGCCTCTGCGCCATCTTTGCGGCGGAAGGCCTCGACAAGGGCGTGATGGGCGTGCTTCTCGCAAAGCGCGCTTTGGCGGCGCCAGTAAATCGCGACAATCAGCGAAGATCGCGCAACCAAGCGTTCGATGAATTCTGCAATGGTGGCTTGGTCAGCGATGTGAGAAATTTCGATGTGGAATTGACCCGAAAGGCGCACTGCCTTGCCCTGTTCGCCTGCATGGATGGCTTGATGTTCGGCCTCGATATGGGCCTCAAGCCGCGCAAGCGCCGCATCTGTCATCCGCTCGGCGGCAGAACGGGCGGTGCGCGGCTCAAGCAAGGCGCGGGCTTCGAAAATTTCGCGGGCCTCACGGACAGTCGGTTGCGAGACAAAAGCACCCCGATTGCGGCGCAATTCGACCAGTTGCAAATGCGAAAGTGCCTGCAAAGCCGTGCGCACCACGGTGCGTGAGACGTTGTAAATATCGCTCAATTCGTCTTCCCCCAGTTTTGTCCCTGGAAGAAGGCGGTGTTCATAAATTGCCATGCTGAGATCAGTGACCAGATCCCCGCTTGGGCCATTGACCACGGGATTCAGAAAGAACTGTTCTTTGGGTGCTTTGTTCATCAGGTTCTCCTTACACACAAAGATGGGGGCGAATAGAATCGAGTGCAAGGCGCGCCCGTTCAGTATCCAAGCTATTATCAGATTGTATACAATTTTGTGCGCAATCGCTGCGCAAACAGGGAAATACGTGCTTAAATTTTAAGCGTTTGCCTGCAAGGGCGAGATTCGATTTCTGTCCATCATAGACCTGCGCCGCTTTGGGCCGCTTGCTGAGAAAAACAGCAAGGAAACCCCATGACGGCCCCGCTTGACCTTGAATTGATTTCTCTCACCAAACGCTATGGCGATGCGCTTGCGGTGGATGCGATTTCGCATGGCTTTAAGTCGGGGGTCTATGCATGCCTGCTGGGCCCCTCTGGCTGTGGTAAATCTTCGACATTGCGGATGATCGCGGGCCATGAAGGGGTATCAGACGGCGCAATCGTTCTTGACGGGCGCGAAGTCACCCATTTGCCACCCGCAAAACGCGGCACGGCTATGATGTTCCAAAACTATGCCCTGTTCCCGCATCTCAGTGTGCGCGACAACGTTGCCTTTAGTCTGCGGATGGCAGGGATTGATCGCGCAACCCGTCACAAGCGCGCCAATGAGATGCTTGAATTGGTCGAGATGTCTGCAATGGCCGAGCGCAAGCCTGATCAATTATCAGGTGGGCAGCAACAGCGGGTTGCCTTGGCGCGCGCCCTGATTACCCGCCCGCAAGTCTTGCTGTTGGACGAGCCGCTTTCGGCGCTTGATCCGTTCCTACGTATTCGGATGCGCGCGGAGCTTAAGCGCCTTCAGCGTGAGCTTGGGATTACCTTCATCCATGTCACCCATGGCCAAGACGAGGCGCTGGCCTTGGCCGATGAGATTATCGTGATGAACAATGCCAAGATCGAACAGGCAGGATCGGCACGCGATATTTTCAATAAGCCAAAAACCGCCTTCGTTGCGCGGTTCTTGGGGGGGCATAACGTTTTGAAATTGCCCCAAGGTCAGGTTGCGCTGCGCAATGATGCAATCCAAGTCACCGCCCAAGGGGCAGGGCGCATGGATGGCCGTGTGATTGGCGTTGAATATCAAGGCGCGCATGTGGCGTTGACCGCCCTTGTGGCGGGGGATCAAGAGGCCACCGCCCTCGTGCCAGATCATCAATTCATCGAAACCCCCAAAGACCTTGGTGAGGTCATTGGGCTTACCTGGGACGACCAAAACGCACATCTGGTCTCCGCCTAAAACTGCCGTTTCAGCCAAGAGGATCACGACATGACTTCAGTTCCAAAAATTCGCTACAGCCGCCGCTCCCTCCTGAAAACAGGCGGGGCAGCTTTGGCCGCCTCTGCATTGCCCGCGCCAATGGTTTGGGGGCAATCCATTCGCGACATCACCTTGCGCCAGTTTGGCACAGGCGTCTCGAACCTCAATGAGGTGGCAACCAAGGTGAAAGAAGACCTCGGTATCACCCTTGAGATGACCGCACTCGACACCGACAGTGTGACGCAGCGCGCCGCCACCCAGCCTGACAGTTTCGACATTGCGGATATCGAATATTTCGTCTGCAAAAAGGTTTGGCCTTCGGGCAATCTTCAGGCGATGGATGCCAGCCGCATCACCAATTACGATAAGATTGTCGGCATTTTCCGCGATGGTAAGCTGACCCCAGAAAGCACCATTGCACAGGGCACCGCGCCCCATACTGTTGGCTTTGTTGAGGGGCCAGATGGCACCGAATTTGTGAACAATGAATCGGGGTGGATGACCCTGATCCCAACCATCTACAACGCAGATACGCTTGGCATTCGCCCCGATTTGATTGGTCGCCCGATTGAAAGCTGGTCTGAGTTGTTGAACTCAGAATTCGCAGGCAAGGCCTCGATCCTTGATATTTCCTCCATCGGCATCATGGATATGGCAATGGTTTGCGAGGCCATGGGGGAAATCCAATATGGCGACAAGGGCAATATGACCCGCGATGAAATCGATCGCACCATCGCCATCTTCACGGAAGCCAAACAAAATGGCCAGTTCCGCGCCTTCTGGAAAACCTTTGACGAAAGCGTCAACCTGATGGCTTCGGGCGAGGTGGTTATTCAGTCTATGTGGTCGCCCGCGATTACCGCCGTGCGTTCGCGCGGTATCCCATGCGTCTATCAGCCATTGCGCGAAGGCTATCGCAGCTGGGGTGGCGGCATTGGCCTGTCGGCCAATCTCTCGGGCATGGAGTTGGATGCCGCCTATGATTACATCAACTGGTATCTCTCGGGTTGGGTTGGCGGCTTCTTGATGCGTCAGGGCTATTATTCTGCCGTGCCTGAAACCTCCAAAGACTTCATGAGCGAAAACGAGTGGGGCTATTGGTTCGAAGGCAAAGAAAGCACCGATGACATCACCTCGCCATTTGGGGATAAATTGGCAGGTGCCGGTGAGATCCGTGATGGTGGCTCATTCTATGACCGCATGGGGGCTGTGGCCTGCTGGAACTCAGTCATGGAAGAGAACCAATACATGGTGCGCAAGTGGAATGAATTCATCGCCGCTTAAGCGATCTTGCACAACTGAGGGGGTGGCCCATGCTGCCCCCTCATACCCCAAAACCACCCCATAACCAAAGTGTTCCCAGATGACCAAACAAGTCACCGCATGGATACAAGCGGCCCCGATGGCGGCTGTTCTCTTATCCTTCCTTGTTGCGCCGATTGTCATGATTGTGATTGTCAGCTTCTGGGGCGCGACCGAATATTCAATTTACCCTGCTTTTCAATTCGACAATTATGAATTCCTGTTCGGGTCATCCGTGACCTACAGGGTCTTTCTCAATACATTCAAATATGCCTTGATCACTTGGGCCTTCACCCTCGTGATCGGGTTCACTGTTGCCTATTATCTGGCCTTTGAAATCCGCAGCCTCAAATGGCAAATTGCGCTCTTTTTGCTCTGCACCATCCCATTTTGGACATCCAATATCATCCGTATGATTTCGTGGATTCCGTTTTTGGGGCGAAATGGCCTAGCCAATTCTACACTGATCTCATGGGGTGTTATTGACGAGCCCCTTGAATGGTTGCTGTTCAGCGATTTCAGCGTGATCTTGGCCTTTGTGCATCTCTACACGCTGTTCATGGTCGTACCAATTTTCAACACGATGATGCGCATTGATCGCGCCCTGATTGAGGCAGCGCGAGATCAAGGGGCCAGCGCGTGGCAGAGTTTGACCCATGTGATCATCCCACTGTGCAAGCCTGGCATCATGATTGGCACCATTTTCGTCACCACGCTTGTGATGGGCGATTTTATCACGGTGCGCTTTATGTCGGGCAGTCAACGCGCCAATGTGGGGCGCCTGATTTCCAATGACATTAACCTGCTGCAATACCCTTCGGCCTCTGCCACGGCGGTGGTCTTGCTGATCACTGTCTTGATCGTCATCGGCCTGTTGTTGCGTCTTGTCGATATTCGAAAGGAGCTGTGAGATGGAAAAGCGCAGCCGCAGCTTTTATCTGCTCTCCGCCTTTTTTGGCCTTTTCGTTCTGTTCCTTTACGGCCCAATTTTGACCATTGGCATCCTCAGCTTTCAGGGGCCAGAGGGGGGGCTGACCTTCCCAATGCGCGGTGTGTCGCTCTATTGGTTTTACGATTTGTTCGAAGAACAGGCCGTAGGGGATATTTGGGGCAGCTTCCGCCGTTCCTTGGCCTTGGGTTTGATGGTGATGGTGACGACTGTGGTTGTCTCGGTTTTGGGCGGGCTTGCCTTTCGCAAGAAATTCGCAGGCTCCAGCTTACTGTTTTATCTCTGCATCGCCTCGCTCGTGATCCCTTCGATCCTGATTTCATTGGGTGTTGGGCTGATCTTCAACCAAATTGGCCTGCCCGTGCATTGGGCCAGTTCTGGCTTTGGCAGCCAACTGACATGGACATTGCCCTTTGGTCTTTTGATCATGTTTGCCGTCTTTAACCGTTTCGACAAAAGCTATGAGGAGGCGGCGCGTGACCAAGGTGCGACCGCGTGGCAGACATTTGCCCATGTGGTCTTGCCGATTATTGCCCCATCCTTGATTGGTGTTGCTCTGTTTGGCTTCACGCTCAGCTATGATGAATTCGCACGCACCCTTTTGACTGCAGGCAGCTACAATACCCTGCCGCTTGAAATCTTTGGGATGACCACGAATGTGACAACGCCTGTGATCTTTGCGCTTGGCACGCTGACCACGGTATTTTCCTTTTGCATAATTGGGGTGTTTTTCCTTGCTGTTTGGCTGTTCTCACGGCGCAAGGATCATTCTTCTGATGCAGGTCAGGGGATGGTTTGATCCCATGCGCGTGTTCCTGATCAACCCCAACAGCACCGAGGCGATGACGCAGACCGCCCTTGCGGCTGCACAGCGAGCGGCCCCAGATTTGGTGTTTGAGGGGTGGACATCGCATCTTGGCCCGCCCGCAATCGAAGGGCCCGAGGATGGCGCGCGCGCTGTGCCGCCTTTGCTGACGCTGATTGACCAAGCGGCCGCACAAGGGGCAGGGGCGATTATCATCGCCTGTTTTGACGATACGGGCCTTGCAGAGGCCCAAGCGCGGGTCAGTTGCCCCGTGATTGGGATCGGCCAAGCCAGCTTTGTCATGGCGCAGCTCAGAGGTGGATCAAGTGCCGTGATCACGACTGTTCCCGAGGCCATCCCCGTGATCCAAGAAAACCTCCGTGCGCAAGGATTTGCGCAGACCATCAAGGTGGTAGAGGCGGCCAACACGCCTGTTTTATCGCTGACCGAAGATCCCGAATGGGCGGCTGCGCAATTCCTAAAACTTGCGCGCAATTTGCCCCAAGGCACCCGAAGCTTGATCCTCGGCTGTTCTGGGGCCGTTTCTATCATCGAGGCTTTATCCCGCGACCTTGATCTTGTTTTGATTGATGGGGTGACAGCCGCTGCACGACTGGCCACTGTTCTGCGCCCGTCTTGATGGTCGACCAATCCGCCGAAGGCAGTCCAAGGGTCTCAATCTGACAGATTGGCATGGCCCTATTTTTGGCCTCAAAACCGTCATGCATCGCAAATGACTCGGACATTTTATCGGCATATTTTCGATGCATTTGCGGTCTGTCATTCGTTAATAAGTTATTAAATTATGCTTGAAAATTAAATATTATTGTGAAATCAAAAGAGGTGATGCGCTCTCTTTTGAGCACGATTTTTTAACTATGGGTGCCCGGTGCTGCTTCAGCACCTACAAAATGTGGTGGTTAAACATGCGCGATCTTTCCCCTGTTGATGCGGCTTTCTCGGTTGTTTCTGGGCGCAGCTCTGTGGTTCGGGTGGCCGATTATGCGCAGATGGATGGGTTCTCCGTTATAGGGGCCGATGGCGCCCTAGATGGGGTCTCTTTCGTTGTCGTGCAGCGGGGCGATGATCTTGTTGTAATTTATGCCGATGGCACCGAAGTCATCATCGAAGATTACTTCCTCAGTAATACAATCGCGGTTTTTGATACGGGCGTCACACCTGTGGAACTCGGCCCCTTGGTCGAGCCTATTGGCACAATCGGTGATGACGCGCTCTATGGCTATAGCGGCCCCGTAGATGAGGTGCGCGCGATCATCCTAGATCGGGCTGATATCGCACCGCTTGAGCCGTTCCTCAGCGATGATGACGGGGGTATTGCATCTTTTGCGGGCAATCTGGCCGGTCTTGGTTGGGGTGGATTTGCCGCAGCCGCAGTTGCCAACGCCGTGAGTGGCAGCTCTGCGCTCTTGGGCGGTTTGGCTGCTGTGACCACCGTGATTTCGGGCAAGTTCGTGGCAGGCCCGATTGTTCCCGGCAATGGTCTTGTCGTGGATGTCTATGATGCTTTGGGCAATTTGTTGCTGTCCGATGTCCCGCTCGATGCGAATGGATCCTTTTCTGTCACCTTGCCTGGCACGGTTCCAAACGTCATTGCGATTTTGCGCGATACGAATGCCGCCCCAGATTACCGTGACGAGGCGACAGGCGGCAATGTTGATTTGAACGCCAATCTCGCAGGGATTGGGGTGGGCGTTCCGCAACCAGGGGGCACCACCACGGTGTCGCTCAATATCAACCCCGTGACCACAGTGGCCGCCCGCTTGGCGGGCGTTGGGGCAAATGGAACAATCCCTCAAGGCGGCATCACGCCCGAGGCGATCACGCAAAGCCTTGCGACTGTCCAAAACAGCTTTGGGGTGTCCGATCTCAACGGGGTTCCGCCGATTGATATTTTTGATCCCGACTTTAACGACACCGATGGGAATATCAGCGATGGCGAGCGGTATGGTCAGGTTCTCGCAATGCTGTCGGGGAAGGATAAGCTCAATGGTGGCAACCAACAAACGACAATTGATGAGCTTGTAACATCCCTTCAGAATGCGGGGGGCGACAGCACGGCGCAACAATCCGCAGTGCGGACAGAGCTGCTTGAAGGCGCGCGCGAGTTTGAATTCAACAACACCAGTGGCACGCAAACAGAGGCGGATCTTCTGGGCCCGCCCAGCCTTGGGGTTGAACGCACGCCAGAGGTCGGCACAGATGGCAACACAACTGAGCCGAGTTTTGCAAACCTTCTCGAGGATGCGTTGGAGGGCACCTCCACAGGCGATGGTGCCAACCCTAATGCCGATACGATCACGGGGTTTCAAACCCTTGTGGATACCGCCGATGCGGTTCAAGCCCTCGCCGCCCTCGATACAGGCGCGGGCATTCCGCAAGCGTTGATTGATCAACTGACCGAAGAAAACCTCACCGCTTTGGGCCTGACGGGCCTCACCGCCCCATCGCCCTATCTAGACCAATTCCTTGACGCCCTGCGCGATGTGGCGACCGAAGACGCGGATACGGTTCAGGAATTGCAGGATTTATTTGATGGTGTGGTCGCGGCAAATCTCTTGCCGCCCACGATCACGACCTCGAACGCGGATACGCTGTCGGGCACGGCCGAGCCGAACAGCACGGTCACGCTGACGCTGGCTGATAACAGCACGGTCACGGCAACGGCGGATGGGTCTGGGAATTATGCCTTCTCGCCGAACCCTGTGCCAAACGGGCAGACCGCGACCCTGACCGCCACCGATGCGGCGGGGAACGTCTCGGCCCCGACCACGGTTCCTGCGGTGGATGCGACCGACCCGAACCCGCCCACGATCACGACGTCGAACGCCGATACGCTGTCGGGCACGGCCGAGCCGAACAGCACGGTCACGCTGACGCTGGCTGATAACAGCACGGTCACGGCAACGGCGGATGGGTCTGGGAATTATGCCTTCAGCCCGAACCCTGTGCCAAACGGGCAGACCGCGACCCTGACCGCCACCGATGCGGCGGGGAACGTCTCGGCCCCGACCACGGTTCCTGCGGTGGATGCGACCGATCCCACGCTCACCATCACGACCCCTATCGAGGGGGATAATGTGGTCAGCGCGGCGGAAGATAATGATGTGGTGGTGCAAGGCACCACTGATGCCGAAGACGGGCGGGTGGTGACGGTGGTCTTCACCGATAGCCTCAACGCCACGGTGACGGCGACTGCGACTGTCACGGGCGGCAATTGGAGCCTTGCGGGGGCCGATATCTCGGGCCTTGCGGAAGGGGCGATCAGCGTTAGCGCGACTGTCTCGGATGCCGCTGGCAATGCGGCGACGCCTGCCACGGCGACAGTGACCTTGAACAACACGCCGCCCGCAGCACCCACGATCAACCAAGGCATCACCGATCAAGCCAATACCGTCAGCGGCACAGGCGAGGCGGGGGCGACCCTGACGCTTTTCAACGGCGGAACCCAGATCGGCACGACCACAGTGGCCAGCGATGGAACCTGGTCGCTGATTACGGCGGCGCCGGTCGCCGATGGCGCGGTCCTGACCGCCCGGCAGACCGATGCGCAAAACAATGAAAGCCCGCTTTCGGCCGGGGTGACCACCTTTACCGATACTGATGGGGACGGCATCCGCAACTCACTAGATACCGATGATGATGGGGATGGGATCGCTGACGCAACTGAGCAGCCGCAGACAGTCTTTACGGAAAACTTCGACAATCTGACGGGCGATGTAGAAATCACCAGCACGGGAACGCCTTGGGTATTTACCGGCATTTCCGACACCGACTCAGGCGGCGGCACGCCGAATTCCTTCTACGCCTATCAAGGAAAATTGCAGTTCTTCCGCAATCCCGCGCAGCAAACCCTCACCCAGAATTTCACGGATATGACGGGCGGCAGCAGCATCACCGTCAATATGGCGATACGCAGCAGCCTGCCCAACAGCGCCACTTTGGAAATTCTCTATGAAGGTGTTGTCTATGCCACGATTGACACGACCACGCCGAACAATGTGGTGTTCTCCAATGGTGCCAGTGGCAGTTGGGGGGGCAGCACCGATCTTGCCACATTAAGCAATCTCGTGGTCAATTTGCCTGTTTCTGTTCCCAATTCTGGCACGGTGACCCTGCGCTACACGACCACTGCGTTTGACGCGGATGATATCGACATCAGTTCGATCACCGTCAGCAAACTTCCTGTGCTCGGAGATATCGATGGCGATGGCGTTGTGAATATCCGCGACCGTGACACCGATGGCGACCGTATCTGGGACGAGTTTGAACCGACCACCGATGGCGATGGCGATGGACGCCCCGATTACCGCGACACCGATAGTAATGGCGCGGGCGTGGGCGATGACACCAGCAATGCCAGCCTGACCGCGGCGCAGATCACCGCGCTCGAGGGGGGCGGGACCTATGCCAATGGTTTCATCCTGTTGTCCGAGGCCGTGACGCTTGATTTCACGGCGATCCCTGACAGTGGGGTTTTCACCTCGGATGTTGAATATATTGACATGCGCGATGGTGCGAACGCGCAAGTGGTGATCTTGAACGAGGCCGAGGTGATCAACCTGACCGATGGGAATAATGAATTGATCCTAATCGGTGACGGCAATGACAGCGTCACCGCAACTGGGTTCGTGGGTACGGGCAAGGATCAATCCATCGATGGGCGCAGCTTCAGCATCTATGAGGCGGGCACGGCGACCCTGTTTATTGATGATGAGATTGGCACGATCACATTGACCTAAGGTTGGGGGGGCGGGGGCTTCCTCCCGCCCTCTTGCCTTAAATATCCTCAGGGTCGCGTCCAGGGGTTGAGCGATAGGCGGGCAAACGCCAGCCGAATTTTATCGTGCCGCCGCGAATGCCAAAGGCCATGACAAAGCCAACCGCCGCCGCAGCCCAAGGTTCAAGGCCCGCCTTATTCAGTGCAACATATATCGCCGCGCCAATCGCACAGGCGGCGATATAGATTTCGCGCCGCAGCAAAACCGAGGCTTCGCGCGCAAGGATGTCACGAATGATCCCGCCAAGCGTGCCTGTCAGCATGCCCATCACAATGCCGATTGTGGCGGATCCCGTCACAATCAGCCCTTTATGGGCTCCAAATACCCCATAGGCCGCCAATGCCACTGCATCCAGCCAGAGCAAAATTTTATAGCGCGACTCCACAAAAGGGGCTGTGATGTAAATGACACCTGCCGTGCCCGCACAAATCAAAAGGTAAATCGGATTGCTGATCCAAAACACGGGCACATCCAAGATCAAGTCGCGCGCTGTGCCGCCCCCGATCCCCGTGACAGCCGCTAGGAAGAGGAACCCGATAATGTCCAACTGTTTGCGCGATGCGGCCAAGGCGCCTGTGGCTGCGAATAGGCCCACGCCCACGTAATCAAGGGTTTCAATCGAGGTCATCGGCGGCACGCTCCAGATATATTTTTTGCGATCTTAACGGCTCTTGCCGCGCTTCTAAAGGAGCACGCTTTTTGGTTTGTGATGAGATCACTTTACTTTCTCAGTCAAGCGCATAAGTCAGGGGCAACCCATTTCATCCAGTCTTATCATAGGCGGTCTGCTATGCACTTTGAGAGTAAATTATTTTCGCCCGTGACCCTGCGTGGCCTCACCTTGCGCAATCGTATCGTTCTCTCGCCGCTGTGTATGTATTCCGCACAGGATGGTTTGGCCTCTGATTTTCACGCGTCCCACCTGTCGGCGTTTGCGCGCGGCGGGGTGGGATTGGTCTTTACCGAGGCGACTGCGGTCGAGCCGCGCGGACGGATCACGCCCAAATGTTTGGGAATTTGGAACGATGCACAGGTGGAGGCGTTCAAACCCATCACGCGGTTCATCACTGAGATGGGCGCGGTGCCTGCAATCCAATTGGCCCATGCGGGGCGCAAAGCCAGTAGCGCCCCCCCATGGGGCGGCGGCAAGCCTGTCGCCCCCGATGACACAACATGGGGCGAGGGGGGGTGGCAAACGGTTGCGCCCTCTGGCCTGCCTGTAGCCGATGGGTGGCCAAGCCCCAAAGCGTTGGGTGTGGAAGAGATCGCGGGGCTGATTGCGGCCTTTGCCGATGCCGCAAAACGCGCGCTGGCCGCAGGGTTCAAGGTGATCGAAATTCACGGCGCGCATGGGTATTTGATCCATAGCTTTTTGTCGCCCGCCACCAATCAGCGCAATGATGCCTATGGTGGGGATCTTGAGGGGCGGATGCGCTTTGCCTTGGAGGTCAGCCGCGCGGTGCGCGCGGTTTGGCCTGAGGAACTTCCCCTGTTTTTCCGTATCTCTGCGGTGGATACAGGGGGGTGGTCGCTTGAGGATTCCGTCACGCTGGCCAAGGCGCTTAAGGCGATTGGGGTTGATGTGATTGATTGCTCATCAGGTGGGATTGCGGGCGCGCCTGCCTTCCGCGCCAGCGATGATGGGCGGCCTTTACCTGCAGGCGGACAGCGACCTTTGGGATTTCAGGTGCCCTATGCCGAGGCGATGGAGCGCGAAGCAGGTATTGCTGCCATGGCGGTTGGACGGATCGTGGACGGGCAGCAGGCTGAGGATATCCTGCAAGAGGGGCGCGCCAGTTTCATCGCCTTGGGGCGGGAATTGATGCATGATCCGTTTTGGCCCCTTCACGCCGCCGAGGCCCTTGGCGAGGCGGATGCCTTTTCGCTCTGGCCTGAACAATATCGGTGGGCCATCGTGCGCCGTGCCGAGCTTGGACAGTATCAGGCCGGGTGACCTCAGGCCCTGCGGTCAAACAGCCCCGATGCCAACACCACGCCGGCAGCCACCAAGATCACACCGATTAATTTGATCAGGGTAACAGTTTCGCCCAAAAACAGCGCGCCCCCGATTAAGGCGAGAACGGGGGTCAACGCGCCAAAGGCGGCGGTTTGCGCCGCCCCCAATTGGCGCACCGCTATGGCATAGAGAACCAAAGCCAAGACCGCGATGAGCACGCCTTGCAACAGCGCCATGACTAGAAAATCGCGCGGGCTTACGCCCGCAAAGCTGACATTCCCTGAGAGGGCCAAAAATGGCGCCACGGCCAGGGTTCCCCAAAATAGCCCAATTACCAAACCATGCAGGGGCGTGAATCCGCTTTGTTTGAAATAGACCGAATAGATCGCCCATAAAAAAGACCCAGAGAGAAACAGGATATGCCCCCGCCATGCGCCATCTGCGCTGCCATGCAAGACCTGCCACAGCCCCACCATCAAAGCCCCGATAAAGATCACGATCAATCCGATCAGTCGTGGCTTTGAGGGCTGCTCACCCGTCATGACGACCATAACAAGCGCCGTCCAAAACGGCAGCATTCCCGGTGCCAAAACCCCCGCATCCGAGGCAGGCGCAAAGAATAGGCCCATTGAAACGATGTAGGGGAAAAGCGCACTGGCCCCTAGACCGAGCATGACTGCACCAATCACGCTTTGCCCGCGGGGGATCACGCCCAATTTCAACATCAGCGGGATTGTGACCAAAAACCCAGTGCCAAGGCGCAGAAGCAACACCTCCTCTACTGTGAAATTCGTGCTGACGGCAAACCGCGTGCCGACCAGAAACACGGCCCATATCGTGACAGTCGCCAATGCGGCGAAAAGACCTTTGAGGGGAAGGGTCATTGGCGGGTGTCATCCATCATTGCAAAGGGGTTTTCCGCGCGGAAACTGCGCAACCCGACCATCGCGCGGATTGTGGCCCAAATGCAAGGGGTGGGGTGCATAGCGGCTATGCACCAATCACCGCTTGACTTCTCATCTCAGATACACGAGGTGCAAGGCCTGCACCCGCGTGATCGCGTGAGAGAGTTGTGCCCGACAGACGGGCCGAGCGGGGCATCACCACTCAGTATCCCAACACGCAGGGTTCCTGATACAGCGATAGGGTGGCGGGAAGGCCAATGTCGTTGTGAACCCGAAACGGCTGCCGATCATTTGGCGGCCAAACGGCTTTGTGCGCGCTTTGCACAGGGCTTTGTGAAAAGGATATCTCTTTGTTTGATTTCGATATGCTGGGACTTGAGCCCACATTGAACGCGGCGTTGAAGGCCGCAAACCTGTCCGAACCCACCCCGATCCAGAACCAAGCCATTCCTTTGGCCTTGGAAGGGCACGATATTATGGGTCTGGCGCAAACAGGCACAGGCAAGACGCTGGCCTTCGGTTTGCCGCTGATCAACCATTTGTTGGGCAAGCAGGGCAAGCCTGAACCAAAAACCGTCAAGGCATTGGTGCTTGCGCCAACGCGTGAATTGGTCAACCAAATCGCAGACAGCCTCAAGCCTCTGACGGCAGGGTCCAAGTTGCGGGTTCATTCTGTGGTGGGGGGGCAATCCATTCCCAAGCAGATCAACCTTCTTGCGCGCGGCACTGATATTTTGGTGGCAACACCCGGTCGCTTGATTGACCTGCTCAATCGCCGCGCGGTTGATCTCAGCCAAACGCGCCATCTGGTTTTGGACGAGGCCGATCAAATGCTTGATCTGGGCTTTATCCATGCGCTGCGCCAAATCGCGCCGCATTTGGCAACCCCGCGCCAAACCATGCTGTTCTCGGCCACCATGCCCAAGCAGATGGAAGAATTGTCGAGCGCCTATTTGAACAACCCCCGCCGTGTTCAAGTTTCGCCTCCAGGAAAAGCGGCAGATAAGATCACGCAGTCGGTGCATTTTGTTTCTAAGGGCGATAAACCCGCCAAACTGCGCGAAATCCTGAGCCGCGATTTGGACGCGCTGACGCTTGTTTTTGCGCGCACAAAACATGGTGCGGAAAAGCTGATGAAAGGCTTGGTTGAGGATGGCTATAAGGCCGCATCGATCCACGGCAACAAAAGCCAAGGTCAGCGCGATCGTGCCATCAAACAATTCCGCGCGGGTGAGATCACTGTGTTGGTCGCAACCGATGTTGCGGCCCGTGGCATCGATATCCCAGGTGTGGCTTATGTGGTCAATTATGATTTGCCAGATGTGCCTGAGAATTACGTCCATCGTATTGGCCGCACGGCCCGCGCAGGGCGCGAGGGAGAGGCAATTGCCTTTTGCGCCGCTGATGAAATGGATTTGCTGCGCCAAGTGCAAAAGCTGATGAAACTCGAAATCCCCGTGGCCAGCGGCAGCGCGCCCGAGGGGGCCGAGCAAGGTGGCGGTCGTCCCCATCGCGGCGGCCCTCGCCGTGGCTTTAAGCCAAAGGCCAATGCAGGGCATGGCGCGGCGGATGGAAAACCGCGTCATCGCCGCCGTGGCAAACCCGCCCGCGGGCCACGCCAAAAGGCAGCATAATCTTTAAAAAAGGGGGCCATGCGCCCCCTTTTTTCTTTGCACCCCCGTCCTTCGGGGTTTAGCAAAAGCACCACAGTGTTTCGTGGGAGGGGACAAGATGGTGGTGCGTGTGGCGGTCATTGGCGCAGGCGTGATGGGGGCGGATCATGCAAAGATCATCGCCCAAGATGTGCCGAATGCCTGTTTGCAACTTGTCTGCGACATGGATGGCGCGCGGGCGCGCGCCGTGGCCGATGCGACAAGTGCGGTTGATTGCACAGATGACTCCGAAGCCGCGCTGTTGCGCGAAGATATTGATGCGGTGATTATCGCCTCGCCCGATTTTACCCATGCAGCTTACACCAAGACGCTGATTGCACGCGGCAAGCGGGTTTTGTGTGAAAAGCCCCTAAGCCAAAAGATTGACGAATGTTTGGATGTGATGGCCGCCGAACAGGCGACAGGTTCGCCCCATATCATGGTTGGCTTCATGCGCCGCTATGATCGTGCCTATTTGGATATGCGCGAAGCCCTTGCCAAAGGTGTGTTGGGGCGGGCTTTGATGATGCATAACTTTCACCGCAACCTCGCCACGCCTTATCCCAGTTTCACGGGGGCCATGGCGATTACCAATTCCGCGCCGCATGAGTTTGACATCGCGCGGTATCTATTGGGGGTGGAGGTGACCACGATCACCGCCCATCAGCCTAAGCGCAGCGATGATGTTGTGGCGCCCGTGGTGATGGTTCTGGAAACCGATGATGATCAATTGATCACAGTCGAGGTCAACAACAACGCCGCCTACGGATATGATGTGCGCGCAGAATTGGTGGGCGAGCTTGGCAGTATCTCAACCAACAAAGTGGCGCATTCCCGCCTTGATGCGCGACTGAGTTCGGCGATCCGCTATGACGAGGATTGGCGCGGACATTACCATGATGCCTATGTCGCCCAAAATCGAGATTTCATGGGATTTGTGCAAACGGGTATTTTGCCAGAAGCGGCTGCCAGCACATGGGATGGCTATGCCGCCGCCCTTGTTGCGGATACAGGCGTGCGTGCCTTGCACTCAGGCGTCAAAGAGCGGGTTGAAATGATCAAAAAACCCGCCTTTTACGCTTAGGCCCGTTCCATCAAATCGCGGGTCATGGCCGCGTGATTTGCCAAGAGTTTGCTCATATCCATGCTGACCAACTGCCCCTCTGCAACAATAACCTTGCCGTTGATGATGGTGTAATTGGTCTTGCCCGAGCCGCAGAACAACAGACCTGCAAGGAGATCCCATTGCGCGCCTGCAAAATCGATGCCGCGTGTATCAAAGGCAGCAAGATCGGCGGCATAGCCCTTGGCAAGCACCCCAATATCATCGCGGCCTAGAACTGACGCGCCGCCACGGGTTGCCACCGCCAAAGCCTCGCGCGCGGTCATCGCATCGCCCCCTTTCATGACGCGCTGCAGCAGCATGGCTTGGCGCGCCTCATTGAGCATGTGGCCGCTGTCATTGGAGGCCGAGCCATCAACCCCAAGCCCCACCTTTACCCCTGCATCCAGACAGTGACGGACGGGTGCAATGCCACTGGCCAACCGCATATTCGAGCAGGGGCAATGCGCAATGCCCGTGCCTGTTCGTGCGAAGAGGTTGATCTCGCCGTCATCCAATTGAACGCAATGGGCGTGCCAAACATCGTGGCCTGTCCAACCAACCGCCTCGATATATTCACCGGGGCGCATCCCAAAGGTCGCAAGGCTATAATCGATATCCTCGACATTCTCGGCCAGATGCGTGTGCATCCCGACCCCGTAGCTGCGCGCCATAGTGGCGGTTTCGCGCATCAAATCCATGCTGACGGAGAAAGGCGAACACGGGGCCAAAGCTACCCGCCGCATCGCATAGCGGCTGGCGTCATGATGGGTTTCGATCAGGCGTTGGCAATCGGCCAGAATGGCGGGTTCGGCTTCGGTCAGACGATCTGGGGGAAGCCCCCCTTTGCTTTCGCCAATGCTCATCGAGCCGCGTGTGCCGTGAAAGCGTAAACCGATATCTTCGGCAGCGGCAAAGCTATCTTCAAGCCGTGCGCCATTGGGATAGAGATACAAATGGTCGGAGGAGGTTGTGCAGCCCGTCATCGCCAATTCCGCCATGGCCAAGGCCCCTGACCAATAAATATGATCTGGCCCGATATTGCACCAAATAGGGTAAAGGGTCTGCAACCAACCAAAAAGCGGTGCGTTTTGCGCCGCAGGCACGGCGCGGGTGAGGTTTTGGAACATATGGTGATGGGTGTTCACCATCCCAGGGATCACCACATGACCGCGCATATCAATCACGCGGTCTGCGCTTTGCGGCAGATCCGCGGTTTTTCCAACCGCCTCGATCACCCCGCCGCGTGCGAACAGCGCGCCATCGGTTATTTCATCGCCATAGGGCGCATCTGGGCGCGCCTCCATCGTGCACAGAAGATCTGCGTGTTTGATCAAAAGCGTCTCTTGCGCCATGGGCACCTCTTTTTGTGGGGTCTGCGCGACCCATGCAGAGCCATGCCTGAACTCAGGTGAACGTATGAACATTCACTCAACATCTCGCGCAGACCACCTCATTGCTCAATTAGGCGACTCTAAGCTGCTCGGCGAAGTATAGCCTCGATTTTAGAGTTTGTGCCATCTCGTCCAGCGCCTGACCAATCTACAAGGTTTAATACGTCATTGTTCATTGTGCGTTGGCGATTTTTCTTTGAAATAGAGGAGTTTATGAAGTCTTCGTATACTACAATTGGCGTCACTGTTACCAAACGCTCACGCGCAATCAACTCCGCCGCAAGAAGAGCTTCCAGCACCTTTATTTCTGCCGTGGCAACGTAAACTGCTGCTGATCTTCCACTATCGGCTGCAACAAAGATGTCTGTTATGTATCCACCTTTGTCGGGGGATATTTCGTGCTTCTCGAATACAGTATAGCCATTTGTGAAGTGCCCCCTTATTGCGTCAAGCAAGTCTTCTTTGAACAAATTTTCAGCCCTCTCTCGGGATTGAAACTCTAGGTCTTGAAGTCTGTTCATAAACGAGAGTAATTCGATTACGCCTTGGCCCGATTGGTCTTCGTCGAACCATTGGCTTGAGAACGTCACGGTGTCTTCATCAAAGTTTATCTCATGTAGCTTTGCTAGCTGACGCACCGTTTCCATTCTGGTGTCTGTCGTAAGATCACCCGCTACGTCTTCTAGGTAAAGAAAGGAAGCGCCACTATCCTCGAAACGTATTTTCGAGGCTTCTTTGCTTGCGTAAAACACTAGTGGTTCATCGCCAAGCCACGTGAAAGGGGAAGTTATTACAAACCCTTTTGGAACTTCTCGTACTCGGAAGCCGTCACAGAATGATTTGCATATTTGTTTTTGAAGGTTCATGCAAAAAGCTCACTTTGTTCAGGCTCTTGAAAGCGAAAGCGGACGGCTGCGTGTTTTACAGCATTTGATAGGTTGATGGTAAAGGCCGTTGTACACTCGATCTCCACGCCTCCGCTCGGATGGTATATCATGTGTTCTCGATCACGCAAATATCCTGTCTCTACGCGTGTCACATCGCCTTTAATGAAGTGACAGTGCCAGTTCTTGTGGGACACGTGGAGATCATGGCTACAGAGCACAGCCATTCCATCGTCTCTCTTGTGGCCGAGATAGGCATAGTATTCTTGAATACGCTCGTTGACGCGGATTAGTATAATGAAATCATTGTCTAACGCTTTGAATTCTATGATGCGCCAATACCATTCTTGACTTTGCTGCATCTTCTTTTTTCGTAGTGGAAACGAAGCTCTTGGGATCGTTCCTCTTTCCCAAGTGCCGTATGAGGTAACTTTTTTGTCAGCTTCTATGATTTCCCTCAGCAGCATTAACTTTCCATTTCTCGCTTCTATAGGCCTTAACAGTATACGTATCTATAAATATTATCTACAAGTTAAGAATCTTTACGGCAGGCGGCGCGACAAAATTCTTGCCAAACGCGAAAACCCTCGCTTTCATTGTTATTAACACAGCCGCTCAGGTCTCTACGCCGCATCGACGCCTGAGGATGTGACAGCACATGACGGGGTAAAGCGGCAGGTTAAATTCTCGATGGAGGTTTCGTTTCTTCTGAATGGAGAGGCCGTGCAGGTCTCGACCCATCCCACTGCGACATTGCTCGATTGGCTGCGCGAAGCGCGGGGTCTGACCGGCACAAAGGAAGGGTGCAACGAAGGCGATTGTGGGGCTTGCAGCGTGGTGGTTCAGGATATTGACGGGGTTCGCGCCGTTAATGCCTGCATTCTATTTTTGCCCCAGATTGATGGCAAAGCCATTCGCACCGTTGAGGGTATTGGTTCTGACACGCTGCACCCGGTCCAAGAGGCCATGATCACGCATCACGGGTCGCAATGCGGCTTTTGCACGCCCGGCTTTATTGCTTCGATGGTCGCAGGCCATGCCAATGGGCGCCGTGATCACGACACGGTTTTGGCGGGCAATTTGTGCCGTTGCACGGGCTATGCCCCGATCATCCGCGCGGCACAAGCGGCTGAAGATGGCGCGCAACCCGCATGGCTTGCGCGTGATGCAGCATGGGTGGCCACGGCACAAAAAAGCATTCATGCCCCGCAAAACAGCGATGAATTGGCCACGCTTTATGCTGCAAAACCTGACGCGTTATTGATTGCGGGGGCCACCGATATTGGCCTTTGGGTCACCAAACAGTTGCGCGATTTTGACGAGGTGATTTTTCTCAACCAATGCGCTGATCTGGCTGATGTGCAGCTGGGCCAAGATGAAATTTGCTTGGGCGCAATGGTTAGCATGGCGCGGGTGCATCAGGTGATGGCGCAGTATCACCCCAGCTATGCCGAGATGATCCGCCGCTATGGGTCAGAGCAGGTTAGAAACGCCGCCACAATCGGCGGGAATATCGCGAACGGCTCGCCCATTGGGGATAACCCGCCCGCATTGATTGCGCTTGGCGCGCGGCTGCATTTGCGCAAGGGCGATGCGCGGCGGGAGATTGCGATTGAAGATTTCTTTATCGACTACGGCCAGCAAGACCGCGCAAGCGGGGAATTTGTCGAAGCCGTCACTTTGCCGAAATCCGCGCCTGATTTGCGGTGTTATAAATTGTCAAAACGCTTTGATCAGGATATTTCCGCCGTTTGCGGTGCGTTCAATGTCGTCGTCAAAAATGGCATTATTCAAGACGCGCGTCTGGCCTTTGGCGGTATGGCAGGAACGCCCAAACTGGCCCGCGCGGCAATGGCCGCGTTGATCGACCAACCTTGGGGCGAGGCCACAATCGCGGCTGCTGCTGCAGCCTTAGTTGATGATTTCACGCCGCTCTCTGATATGCGGGCATCAGCCGCCTATCGGATGGCAGCGGCGCAAGGCATGATGTGGCGCTATTACGCCGAACGCCAAGGCACACCTGTATCTGTGCTGGAGGTGACTCCATGAGCGTTCAAGCCCCCATGGCCCATGACAGCGCGCGCCTGCACGTGACGGGCGCCGCGCGATATGTGGATGATATTCCAACCCCGCAGGGCTGCTTGCATCTGGCCTTTGCCCTGTCGCCCGTGGCGCGTGGGGTGATCCGCGGGCTGGATCTTGCCGCCATGAGGGCTGCACCAGGCGTGGTCGCGGTGCTTGTTGCGGCTGATCTGCCCTTTGCCAATGATGTCAGCCCTTCGGTGCATGACGAACCTTTATTGGCGACAGATCGGGTGCATTACATGGGGCAGCCCGTGGCCTTGGTTGTGGCAGATACTCACCTTGCAGCGCGCAAAGCTGCGCGGCTTTTGCAGATTGAGATTGAGGCAGAGCCACCGATCCTCAGCATTGAGGATGCATTGGCCGCGGAGAGTTATTTTGAGGATGGCCCGCGTGTTTGGGCCAAGGGGAACACAACTGCCGCCCTCGATCAGGCTCAGCGCCGCCTGCAAGGTGAAATCACCATGGGCGGGCAAGAGCATTTCTATCTCGAAGGTCAAGCCGCCTTGGCCCTGCCACAAGAGGGCGGGGATATGGTGATCCATAGCTCGACCCAACACCCGACTGAGATACAGCACAAAGTGGCCGATGCTTTGGGCCTGCCCATGCATGGGGTGCGGGTGGAGTGTCGGCGTATGGGGGGTGGCTTCGGCGGCAAGGAAAGCCAAGGCAACGCATTGGCCGTGGCCTGTGCCGTGGCCGCGCGTCAGATAGGGCGCGCCTGCAAAATGCGCTATGATCGCGATGATGACATGATCATCACGGGCAAACGGCATGATTTTCGAATTGCCTATGATGTGGGCTTTGATGATCAAGGCCAGATCGAAGCGGTGCGGTTCACGCAGATCACGCGGGGCGGTTGGGCGCAGGATTTAACGGCACCCGTGGCAGATCGCGCGATGTTGCACGCGGATAACGCCTATCTTTTGCCCCATGCGGAGATCACTTCGCTGCGGTTAAAGACCAATATGCAATCGGCCACGGCCTTTCGCGGGTTTGGGGGGCCTCAGGGCGTTTTGGGGATTGAACGGGTGATGGATCATATCGCCCATGATTTGGGCCTTGATCCCGCCCTTGTGCGGCGCAGAAATTACTACGCTGCCCCAAAGAGCGCCGCGCGTGCGGGGCTTGCGAACACCACCCCCTATGGGATGGAGGTGCGCGATTTTCTGCTGCATGAGATGACAGATCAATTGCTGTCTGATTGCGATTACGCGGCGCGGCGTGCAGAAATTGCCGCGTGGAATGAAACCTCGCCCATCCTGAAACGCGGCATTGCGTTTTCCCCCGTGAAATTCGGAATTTCCTTCACCCTCACCCATCTCAATCAGGCGGGTGCGCTGGTTCATGTGTATCAAGATGGGTCAATTATGATGAACCATGGCGGCACGGAAATGGGGCAGGGCTTATTCCAAAAATTGGCCCAAGTGGCGGCAAGCCGTTTTGGGGTCGGGGTGGATCAGGTAAAGATCACCGCGACCGACACGGCCAAGGTTCCTAATACTTCGGCCACCGCGGCCTCATCGGGCAGTGATCTGAACGGGATGGCCGTTCTGGCTGCTTGTGATGCCATTCGCACCCGCATGGCCGAGTTTCTGGGCCAAGGGGCAGAGGTGCGGTTTGCCGATGGCCGTGTCATGTGGGGCGACCAAAATATCAGCTTCGCCGAGGCTGTGGCGGCCTGTTATCAGGCCCGCGTGGGTCTGTCGGCTACGGGATTTTACAAAACCCCCGATCTGTCATGGGATCGCGCCGCAGGGCAGGGCAGGCCCTTCTTTTATTTTGCGCATGGTGCCGCCGTGAGTGAGGTGGTCATTGATAGATTGACGGGCGAGAACCGTATTTTGCGCGCCGATATTTTGCATGATGTGGGCGCATCGCTGAACCCCGCGCTTGATCGCGGGCAGGTTGAGGGCGGCTATGTCCAAGGGGCCGGATGGCTTATGACCGAGGAATTGGTCTGGGATGATCGGGGCCATTTGCGCACCCATGCGCCATCCACCTATAAAATTCCTGCCTGCTCAGATCGGCCCGCCATTTTTAACGTGGCGCTTGTGGATGGTGAAAACCCCGAAGCCACGATTTATCGCTCAAAGGCGGTTGGTGAGCCGCCCTTCATGCTGGGCATATCCGCCTTTCTTGCTGTGTCAGACGCGATTTCGGCCTGTGGTGGGGGCTATCCAAATCTGGATGCACCTGCAACGCCCGAGCGTATTTTGCGCGCCATCCAAGGCTTGCAACCATGAGCCTTGATTTGGCATATTTGCGCGCTTGTGCGGCACGGGGGCCGTTTGTGCGGATTTTGATCACGCGCACGGCGGGGTCTGTCCCACGCGAGGCGGGCACATCCATGATCGTTTGGGCCGAAGGTCAAGAGGGCACAATCGGCGGGGGGCGTCTTGAATGGGAGGCTGTGGCAGAGGCCCGCACGATGCTGCCGCAGGGCGGGATCGCGGCGCGGAACTATCCGCTTGGGCCAAATTTGGGTCAATGCTGCGGCGGGTTTGTCAGCGTGGTGTTCGAGGTCTTTGCGAAAGATATTCCAGATAGTTTGCCCTATGCGCGGCCGCTTGGGCCAAATGCGCGTTGGGACGCAAAAATCGCGCGCGCGGTCGCGCGTCTGCACCCATCCCATAGCCCTGCCGTTGTTGGGGATTGGCTGATCGAAACGGGGCCTGCCGCCCCGCATCAGATTTGGATCTGGGGCGCGGGTCATGTAGGGCGGGCTTTGGTGAATGTGCTTGCACCTTTGCCCGATCTGGCCCTGACTTGGGTGGATATCGCGCAGTCGAGATTTCCCGAGGTCATCCCCCCCAATGTCACGCCATTGATCGCGCAGACCCCGCAAGGGGTGGTGCGCCATGCGCCAAAGGCGGCTGATCATATCATCGTGACCCATAGCCATTCCCTCGATCTCGAACTGTGCCATGCCCTGCTTGGTCATGAGTTTGGCAGCGCAGGATTAATCGGGTCGGCCACAAAATGGGCGCGGTTTAAGGGCAGATTATCGGCGCTTGGCCATAACAGCGCACAAATTTCGCGCATATCCTGCCCAATAGGGGATATATCCTTGGGCAAACACCCGCAGGCCATTGCCTTGGGGGTTGCCACAGCCTTGCTGTCTCGGGCAGAAGAGGCGGCACATAAAAACACGGGGGCAATGTGAAGCTTCTTGAATTGCAGGGACTGACCAAAGCCTATCCGGGCGTCATCGCGAATAGCGATGTCAGCTTTGATATCGACAAGGGCCAGATCCACGCCGTGCTTGGCGAAAATGGTGCAGGCAAGTCGACCTTGGTCAAGACCATCTATGGTCTTGTGCGCCCCGATGAGGGGCAGATGCTGCTTGAGGGCGCGCCCTTTGCCCCCAGTGACCCGCGCGCTGCACGCGCCGCAGGCGTGGCGATGGTGTTTCAGCATTTCTCGCTGTTTGACGCGATGAGCGTGGCAGAGAATATTGCGCTTGGTATGGAAAACCCACCCAAGACGCAGGACCTTGCCGCGCAAATTCGGGCTGCATCTGAAAATTATGGGCTGCCACTATCGCCTGATCGAATTGTGGGCGATCTATCTGCGGGCGAGCGGCAGCGGGTCGAGATCATTCGCTGTTTGCTGCAGAATCCCAAGCTTTTGATCATGGATGAGCCAACCAGCGTCCTGACCCCGCAAGAGGTCGATATCCTGTTTGGCACATTGCGTCTCTTGGCGTCTGAAGGGACATCAATCCTCTATATCTCGCACAAACTTGAAGAAATCCGCGCTTTGTGTGAGCACGCCACTGTTTTGCGCCAAGGTAAGGTTGTGGGCACCTTCGACCCGCGCGAAATGAGCAACCGTGACATGGCCGAGATGATGGTGGGCAAGACCCTTGCCACGCCAAAGCGCGCGGCTGTCACGACTGGACAGCCCTTGTTGCAAGTGTCGGGCCTGAGCGCGCCTGCGCCGCACCAATTCGGAACAAGCCTAAAAGAGATCAGCTTTACCCTACACGCGGGCGAGGTCTTGGGGATCGGCGGTGTTGCGGGCAATGGTCAAGATGAATTGGTCGCGGCCCTGTCAGGCGAGATGCGCACACATGCTGATATGATCCAATTAGAGGGTCAGGGCATTGGCGCCGATGGGCCAAATGCCCGCCGCGCCCTTGGCCTTTGTGCCGCGCCAGAGGAACGCAATGGCCACGCCGCCGCCCCTGATATGAACCTTGTAGAAAACGCATTGATGACGGCGAAAACGCGGCTTTCTTTGTTGAAAAACGGGTTTATTGATTGGCCGCGCAGTCGGGCCTTCGCCCAAGAGGTGATCGCGCGTTTTGATGTGCGCACCCCAAGCCCCGAAACTGCCGCGCGTGCGCTATCGGGCGGGAATTTGCAGAAATTCGTAATCGGGCGCGAGATCAGCCAAAACCCGCGCGTTTTGGTGATCAACCAACCCACATGGGGCGTTGATGCAGCTGCCGCAGCCGCGATACGTCAGGCTTTGCTGGATTTGGCCAGTGCAGGATCAGCGGTGCTTGTGATCTCGCAAGACCTTGAGGAGGTTTTGGAAATCACTGACCGCTTCGCGGCATTGAACGAAGGCACCTTGTCACAAGCGGTGCCAACATCGGGGCTGACCATGGAGAAAATCGGGTTGATGCTCGGTGGTGCGCATGATCTGGAGGTGGCCCATGCTTAGGCTTGAGAAACGGCCACAGCCTTCGCGCGGGTGGACATATGGCGCGCCCGTCTTGGCGGTGATTTTGACCATCATTCTCGGCATGGGTCTGTTTGCGATTTTGGGCAAAGACCCATTGATCGCGATCAAGACGATTTTCTGGGATCCAATCTTCGGCCCCTTTGCGCATTTTTACCGCCCCGAGATTGTCAAGAAAGCTGCCCCTTTGGTGCTGATCGCCGTGGGGCTGTCCTTTGGGTTTCGGGCGGGAATTTGGAATATCGGTGCCGAAGGTCAGTATATTATCGGCGCCATTTGTGGGGCAGGGGTGGCCTTGGCCTTTTACCCGATGGAGGCGCGCTGGTTGATCTTTCCGCTGATGATCGTTGCGGGCCTCTTGGGGGGGCTTCTTTGGGCGATGATCCCTGCGATTTTACGGGTGGTGTTCAAGACCAACGAAATCCTTGTATCGCTGATGCTGGTCTATGTGGCCGAAGTTTTGATCAAGGCCTTTTCCATTGGCCTTTTGCGCAACCCCGAGGGGTTTGGCATGCCTGGTAGCCGTAATTTGCGGCAATACCCATCGGCCGCCAATTTGGATTTGATCCCCAACACAGGCTTTCATTGGGGGGCTTTAGCGGCGCTGATGGCCGTGGTGGGGGCCTATATCCTCTTCACCCGACATCAGTTTGGCTTCAACGTGCGCCTTGCAGGGCAAAGCCCGCGGGCGGCGGGATTTGCAGGGGTCAATGCTAATCGCCTTGTGATCTTATGTATGGGTATATCGGGCGCGCTTGCGGGACTTGCAGGATTGTTTGAGGTGGCTGGGCCATCGGGGCAAATCCTTGGTTCTTTCCCCGCCTTTTACGGGTTTACCGCAATTATCGTGGCCTTTTTGGGGCGCTTGCATCCTGTGGGCATTCTTTTTGCGGGGCTGATCATGGCGCTGACCTATATCGGTGGACAGGCGGCCGAGGCACAGTTGAACCTGCCTGCAGCGGCAATTTTGACCTTTCAGGGCATGTTGCTCTTTTGCCTTTTGGCTGTGGATGTGCTGACCAATTATCGTTTCAAATTCGGCCAAGGGGAGGTGCGCTGATGGATATCAATCCAATCCTGCTTTTGGCCGCGCTGATGGTGGCCTCAACGCCGATCTTGCTTGCGGCAATCGGTGAATTGGTGGTCGAGCGCGCGGGCGTCCTGAACCTTGGGGTTGAGGGGATGATGATTGTCGGTGCGGTTTGCGGCTATATTGCGGGCCATTCAAGCGGCAACCCCTATTTCGGATTTGTCGGGGCGGCCTGTGCGGGGGCAGTCGTTTCCTTGGTCTTTGCCGTCTTGACCCAATTTCTTTTGACCAATCAGGTCGCCACAGGTTTGGGCCTGACGATGTTCGGCTTGGGCCTGTCATCGCTGATCGGGCAAGATGCGGTTGGATCACCTGATTTGACGGTGGCGAAGCTGTCTTTCCCCATTTTGTCCGATATTCCGGTTTTGGGGCCGATCCTGTTTCGCCATGATCTGATGGTCTATCTGAGCATTGCCATCGTGGCGGGGGTTTGGGCGTTTTTGAAATATAGCCGTGCGGGCCTGATCCTGCGCGCTGTTGGTGAGAATCACGAAGCCGCGCATGCGCTAGGGTATAATGTGCGCCGTGTGCGCGTTCTTGCGATTGTATTTGGTGGGGCCTGTGCAGGGCTTGCAGGCGCCTATATCAGCCTTGTCCGCGTGCCCCAATGGATTGACGGGATCACGGCAGGCGCAGGCTGGATTGCTTTGGCCATTGTGGTTTTCGCCTCTTGGAAGCCATGGCGCTTGATTGCAGGTGCCTATCTTTTTGGCGGTGTTACTGTTCTTCAGCTTAATTTGCAGGCAGAAGGCTTGAAAATTCCTGTCGAATATCTGTCAATGGCCCCATACCTTGCGACCATCATCGTCCTTGTGATGATACGCGCAGGACGGGCGCCTGCCTCATTGGGCAAACCCTTTCACCCCTCGTCTTGAGGGTTTCAGCAACGACCAGAGCCTGATCTCTGGTAAACCGGGAGAGTAATTATGAAACGCAGAACACTACTTGCGACTGGTGCGGGTGCCGCCCTCGCCGCAGCAATGGGCATGCCCGCGCGCGCGCAGGACAAGACCAAAGTCGGCTTTATCTATGTTGGCCCGATCAATGATGGCGGCTGGACACAGCACCACCATCATTCCGCAATGGAAATGGTCGAGCATTTTGGCGATGCGGTTGAATTTGTCTATCAAGAGAGCGTCCCAGAAGGCCCCGATGCCGAGCGTGCGATCACCCAAATGGCTTTGGGTGGTGCGGATATTATCTTTACCACATCCTTCGGCTTCATGGATCCAACCGTGAATGTGGCGGCGAATTTCCCTGATGTGAAGTTCGAACACGCAACAGGCTATAAGCAGGCGGATAACGTGTCTGTCTATTCCGCGCGCTTCTACGAAGGTCGCGCGATCCAAGGCACATTGGCGGGTCGTGTCACCACCACCAACAAGATTGGCTATATCGCGTCTGTGCCAATTCCTGAGGTGATCCGTGGCATCAACTCGGCCTATATCCACGCCAAAAAGGTCAACCCTGATGTGGAATTCAAGATCATCTGGATCTTTGAATGGCTGAACCCCGCGAAAGAAGCAGATGCGGCCAAGGCATTGATTGAACAGGGCTGTGACGTTGTTCTGCAGCACACCGACTCGACCGCGCCGCATCAGGCCGCGCGTGAGGCAGGTGGCGTTTACACCTTTGGTCAGGCGGCCGATATGGCGGAATATGGTCCGATGCCCCGTATTTCTTCGATCATCGATAACTGGGCGCCCTATTACATCGACCGCGTGCAGGCCGTGATTGATGGCACATGGTCATCCGTGAACACATGGGATGGCATCAGCACGGGCATGGTTGGCATTGGTGAGATTTCCGATGTCGTGCCCGCAGATGTAAAGGCCGAGGCCGAGGCGCTGCGCGATGCAATCGCGGCGGGCGAATATCATCCGTTCACAGGGCCGATCAACAAGCAAGATGGCAGCCCATGGTTGGCTGAGGGCGAGACCGCGTCCGATGGCGACCTTGCGGGTATGTTCTTCTATGTCGAAGGGGTCGAGGGCGATATCCCGTCCTGATCCCAACCCTTATTGGGCGTGAAAGTGGGCGCATCTGCGCCCACTTTTTCTTTGCGGTGGGTTATAGTGCCTGATCTCCCTTTAGGCGTAGAAGCTCCACCAATGCAGCATCGCGGCGCGCGCGCAAATCTGCGCCTCCCATGCTCGCCAATTCCGCTTCGACACCTGCAACCAATTTCGCCTTGAGTGCCTCGGTCAGTTCGGGATGACCAAGGTCTTTCCATCGCGCCTCTTGCGTGGGGCCAAGATGGTCAAGATACGCGCGATAGCCGCCCGCGCCACCGCCCAAGTGATAGGTGAGATGTGGCCCCATCAAGGCCCATCTCAGACCTGGCCCATTGGCAATGGCGCGATCAATATCGGCGACATCCGCAATTCCTTCGGCCACAAGATTGACCGCTTCGCGATAGAGTGCTGCGGTCAGGCGGTTGGCGATGTGGCCTTGCACCTCGCGCTTTGCACGAATGGGCACGCGGTGCAGTGCATGATAATGCGCTTCGGCTTGATCCATTGCGTCTGGTGCGGTGAGGCGGCCTGCGACCAGTTCAACCATCGGTATCAGATGCGGCGGGTTCATTGGGTGCGCGACCAAGATGCGCTCAGGATGTTTGGCGCCCTGCTGTAGATCACTGGCCATGAGTGACGAGGTGCTTGACGCAATCACGACCTCGGGCCCGACCTGCGCCTCGATTTGACGGATCACCTCGTGCTTGACTGCGATCCGCTCTGGCGCATTCTCTTGGACAAATCTGGCCCCTTTGAGGGCCGCATAATCTGGGCTGACATCAGGCGCAGTCGGAGATTGCGCTAACCCCAATGCTGCGAGGTTCGGCCATGCATGGGCCAAGAAGGTCGCAAGATGCTGATTGCAGTCAGGATCACGGTCGATAATGACCACCTTATGCCCCAGTGATGAGGCCAAAGCGGCCCAACTTAGACCGATCAAACCACCCCCAACAATTCCAATTTGGTCTAAATCCGACATATATGAAGCCTTTTAGGTATTTTTATTATGCGTTAACAATTTCAAATACTTGCCTTACATCCCCCGCAAGATGAAATAATGATAACTTAACCCCCTACGACATCTAGTAGTCATTGACTGTTGCGCGTGGATTTGATTCCATAGCATTGCCCATAAGGAGTGATTGATCATGAAAAAACTATCTGTTGCAGTTTGCATCACAGCGCTTGTTGCTCTGTCGGCGTGCTCTTCGCAGCCCGTTGCAGCGCCAATCGAAGCGCCTGCGGCAAACAAAGTTCCAGGCTGAGGTTTGCCTCGGATTTCCCCATCACCCGCCACGAGCAGGTGATGGGGCATCTTTCAGTTACCCATTCATCGCGCGGGTAAGTTCTGAAATCTCTACAGCGCGATGTTCCTTCATCGAAATTTGTGCAGCCATTCCCATAATGACGGCCATGTAGCCATCATTCAGGCTGACTTCGGGTGCTTGGCTTTTCCCGCGCACCAAATCTAAGAATTTCTGATGCTGATAAAAGGTTGATCCATTATGGTCGCCTGCGGCCAATAGGGTCGGGTCGACAGGGATGTCGCGGGCGATAGGCCCTTTGGGGTCTCGTGGGCTTTCAATCAATTGCGGGATTGGGGCCTCGCCCAAATGATCGGGCCAGAACCGACCGGGGCCGGGCACATAGGCCTCAATCTTGCCTTTAGGGCCAGTGGCGCAGACCTCTTCTTGATAGCGGCTGCCTTCAGCGAACATGCACAGTTCGAGCAGCGCCCGCGCACCACTGGCGAAATCCACGATGACAAACCCATTATCGAGGATATCTGGCGTCTCGCCGTCATAGGCCTCGTCTCGGTGGTTCACATCCATCCCGCCCGAGGCCAACACCCGCACGGGTTCCGATTTCAAGGCGAGGCGCATCAGGTCAAAGAAATGGCAGCATTTCTCAACAAATGTTCCGCCCGTATAGCGGTTAAAGCGGTTCCAATCGCCAACCTTTTGAAGGAAAGGAAAGCGATGCTCGCGCAAAGACAGCATCTTGATCCCGCCTGTGGCCCCTTCGGCGGCCTCAAGGAAGGCGGTGATTGGCGGCATATAACGATATTCCATCGCGACCCAAATAGGCGCGGGATAGCTGTCACGGATCTCGCGCAGGCTGTCTTGTTGCGCGGGATCCGTAAAGAGCGGCTTTTCCACGAGGACGGGCAGGGGGCGATGTTTTGCGAGATATGTTAACTGCTCGACATGGCGGAAATTCGGGCTGGCGATCAGGTAACAGTCGAGATCAGGATGGGCCACCAGTGCCTCAAGGCTATCGTAAAGCGTGGCCTTCGGTGCAAGGGCCAGTGATTTCGCAGCCATACCCGCATCGGGCTCGAAAATCGCGGCCACCTCCGCCCCGTCTAGCAGGGCGATATTTTGCAGATGTTCTTGGCCCATCATACCGCAACCGATGATGCCGTAGCGTGTGATTTGAGACATTTGTCCTCTCTACTTTAGACGCTGCACATAATGTGCACGCGTGTGGTCAATCCAATTTCGGGAATATTCAATGATGCCCTGACCGTCTGCATGGCTGTAACGCTCGACAAAGGGGGCGGGGCTTGTGGCTGGGCGCGCGAACTCGGGCGGCGCCCAATCGGGGATGGGGGCGATGCTGACATAATCCTCAGCCTGAAGAATCCGCAGGCCCAATTGCACACGATAGGTCAGATACAACGAATCAGACAGCTTTTCGGCCTCCAATCGGCCCGCAGCCCCGTCTAGCCAGATCTCCTCCACCGCCACTGGCAGAGAATTGAGGAACCTCAAACGGCGGATTCGCGTGGCATGCGAGGCCGTGCCAAAACTGGGCAGATCGGCGGGTTTCGCAATATAGTCCACCGCCAGAACTTGCGCGCTTGGCAGCCCGCCGCCTGTGCGAAGTTCGAGGCGAAACATCGAGTAAATCGAACTGATCTGCGCGCTTGATTGCACGTAATTTCCAGAACCCTGCACGCGGCGCAAAAGACCTTTTTCTTCTAGAATATCTAGGGATTTTCGCAATGTGCGCACCGTAGTTTGATACTGCGCAGCCAGCGTGCGTTCGGGCGGCAGGCGGCTGCCATCGGGCAGACGTCCCGCTGCGATTTCGCGGATCAAGACCTCGCTTAATTGTATGTAAAGCGGCAGCGCCGATGAGGCGGGTCTGCGGTCGATTTGATCGCGCATCGAAGCGGCCTTTCGAAAAAATTGATACACTATTGATCCAGATCAAGGACACGGCTAATTTCGGGGAAAGTCAAGCGGCAGCGATGACGATTTAGATCAACGCGCCGTAGGGAGGGGAGAAGAGATTTGAGCGTGGTTCCCATCACATCTGCCGATCTAGATGCCGCCGAAGTGTCGTGGTTTGCTGCGCTTTGCTCGGATGATTATCAATTCTTGGGCGTGCCAGATGGGGCGTTGCGCTCATCTTTTGCGCATTGCTCGGATATTGTGAAAACCGCTGAAAACCACGGCTTTCGCAATGTGCTGTGCCCCTCGTCCTATCAGGTGGGACAAGATACGCTCAGCTTCGTTGCAGGCTGTGCGCCGATCACCTCCAAGATTAACCTGCTAGCGGCTGTGCGCTGTGGCGAGATGCAGCCCATTATGTTGGCGCGCACCATCGCGACACTCGATCACATGCTGGAAGGCCGCCTGACTGTTAACATCATCTCTTCGGATTTTCCTGGTGAGGTGGCCGACAGTTCATTTCGCTATCAGCGTTCGCGCGAGGTTGTGGAAATCCTGAAACAGGCATGGACGCAGGACGAGATCAATTACAAAGGCGAAGTTTATAACTTTGAAGGCCTGACCACAGATCCCGCGCGCCCCTATCAAAAGGGCGGGCCGCTGCTGTATTTTGGGGGCTACTCGCCTGATGCGCTTGAGCTTTGCGGTCAGCATTGTGACGTCTATCTCATGTGGCCTGAACGCGAGGAAGAGTTGCGCGGACGGATGCAGGCCGTGAATGCCGTGGCTGAACGTTATAACCGCACGCTTGATTACGGTCTGCGCGTCCATGTGATTGTGCGCGACACCGAGGCCGAAGCGCGCGAATATGCCGAATATATCGTTTCAAAACTTGACAAGGATCAGGGGGACGCGATCCGCAATCGCGCGCTTGATGCCAAATCCCTTGGGGTGAGCCACCAGTCGAAAAACCGCGAGATTGCGGATGATGCGGGGTATATTGAACCCCATCTTTGGACGGGTGTTGGTCGCGCGCGGTCTGGCTGTGGGGCGGCGCTTGTTGGCTCTACCGATCAGGTTTTGTCACGGCTTGAGGATTACCAAAAAATGGGCATCCGCGCCTTTATTCTTTCGGGGTATCCGCACAAAGACGAGGCAGAGCATTTTGGCAGTCGCGTGTTACCGCAGATGAAAACTTGCTCTTTGCCCCATGAATATGGCCGCGTGCCCGCTACATTGCCGAATACACCCCTAGGCGGAGGCGTTCGCAAATGACCAAAACACCCCCCACCATGCCCCGCGTCCAAATCGCCGAGGGCCTGAGTTTTAGCCGTCTTGTCTACGGGATGTGGCGGCTTGGCGATGACACGGATACCTCCACCGATCATGTCATCGCAAAAATCGAAACCTGCCTTGCCCAAGGGATAACAACCTTTGATCAGGCGGATATTTATGGCGCTTACACCGCTGAGGCCATTTTGGGTGCAGCATTGCGCGCGCGGCCCGATCTGCGGGCCAAAATGGAAATCGTCACAAAATGCGATATCGTGGCCCCGATTGGCCGCTATTCTGACGCGCCTGTGAAATATTACGACACATCCGCAGCTCATATCACGCAATCTGTTGATACCTCATTGCGCGAGATGGGGATTGATCAGATTGATCTGTTACTCATCCACCGCCCCGATCCTTTGATGGATCACCACGAGACGGGGGCCTGCCTTGATGGATTGATCAAATCGGGCAAGATCCGCGCAGCGGGTGTGTCGAATTTCCGCCCTTGGGATTGGGAGTTGCTGCAATCTGCGATGAGCGCGAAATTGGTGACCAACCAAATTGAGCTGTCGCTGTCTCATATCGCGCCCTTCACAAATGGGGATTTGAGTTTCCATCAACGCCACGCACAGCCCGTCATGGCGTGGTCGCCTTTGGGGGGTGGTGCGCTGATGACGACACGCGAGGGGCTGTTAGCCACGCGTCTTGACGCCATTGCGGCAGAGCAGGGCGTGGATCGTGCGGCTGTTGCTGTGGCGTTCCTCTTGGCCCATCCTTCGACAATCTTGCCTGTGCTTGGCACCAATGCGTTGCCGCGCATTGCCACTATTTCAGACGCGCTGCGCGTGCGTCTTGATCGGCGCGATTGGTTCTCGCTTTACGAGGCCGCACTTGGTCACGAGGTCGCCTGATGGATCAGAAGATGCGCCGCCACCCCCTCAGCAGCTTTGTGCCTGACCCTGCAAACCCGCGCGCCTTTCGCACTGCGCTTGGGTGTTTTGCAACGGGTGTGACCATTGTCACAGTCGCAAGCGATGAGGGGCCGGTGGCCATCACGGCGAATAGTTTTACATCCGTGTCGCTCGATCCTGCATTGGTCTTGTGGTCGATTGATCGCGCTTCGCGCCGTTACCCCTATTTCGGTGCGGCCCCTGCCTATGCCATTCATGTTTTGGGGGCGGATCAAGAAGATCTTTGCTGGCGCATCGCGCGCGATGCAAAGGGGCTTGGGCCTGATGATTTTGATATGAATGCCGAAGGTGTGCCCGTGCTGCATGACTGTCTTGCGCGGTTTGAATGCACAGCTTGGGCCAATTACGCGGGCGGTGACCATGATATCATGGTCGGCCAAGTGCAGCGTGCGGGCTATCGCGATTTGGGTGGGTCGCTGGGATTTTTCCGCGGCAAGCTTGGCACGTTCACCGTGAGGGAGACAGAGCCCGCATAACTAAGTTACCCCGATCAAAAGGGGGAAAGTGAGACGACCAAAACCAACGGGAATGTTTAAGGGAGGAATTACATGACCGCTAAGTTTACCAGCACTGCACTTGCAGCACTTATGGTTGCAAGCGCAGCCCCCGCTTTCGCGGATGAAATTACGTTTTTGTGCTATCAAGACGGCAATGAATGCGATGTGATCGGCGAAATGCTGCCCGAATTCACCGCTGCCACAGGCCATACTGTTAACATGGAAACCGTTGCCTATGACGTGATCCGTGATCAGTTGGAAAACCAGTTGCAAACGGATGCGGCCCCTGATGTCGCGCGCGTGACCAATTTGGGCGGCTTGAACCAGTATTACCTTGATCTCGCGCCCTATGTCGATCGTGGCGCATGGGAAGCCGCCTATGGCGCGACCCTGCCGTGGTTCCGCGCACCAGGTGCGGGGGATGATGGGATTTACGGGTGGATGACCCAGCTGACTGTGACAGGCCCCTATGTCAACGTCTCGCTCTTTGAAGATGCAGGCGTGGATATGCCAGGGGATGGCGCAACATGGGACGATTGGGCAACGGCCTTGGCCGAAGTTCAGGCCGTAACAGGCGTGACTGCAGGCTTGGCAATGGATCGCACGGCGCATCGTATGGCGGGCCCTGCGTTTTCCTATGGCGCGCGCTTCTTTGATGATGCGGGCAACCCGATCCTCGTGGATGAAGGGTTCCGTGACTTTGCAGAAACATTTGTGGGTTGGCACGCCTCAGGCCTGATGCCTGCCGAAGGTTGGCCTGCGGGTGAGGGCACGCAATACCGCAACGCTGCACCGCTGTTCCAATCGGGCGAAGCTGTGATGCACATGTCGGGCTCGTGGATGATCAATTCCTACTCGGAAAACATCACCGATTTCGAATGGCGCGCGGTTCCAGCGCCATGTGGCGTAGGTGGCTGTGGCGCAATGCCAGGGGGTGCCGCGATCACGGCGTTCAAATCGACCGATGCACCTGAAGCAGCTGCGGCCTTTATCGATTTCCTCGCTTCTGAGGAAAATGCAGCCCGCTTTGCATCTGCAACCCGCAACATCACCGCGCATCAGGGCCTTCAGGCTTCGGGTGTTGATTATGGTGATGCATCCCCCGCGGTTGCGGCTGCGCTGTCTGTCTTTGCGGCAAATGCTGGCAAGGCAGCAGAAACGACACCACAGGCTTACACCTTCCAAGGTTACGCCAAGAATTTCGTAATCTATGGTGTTGTGCCTGACTACCTGACCAAAGCGATCACAGGCGAAATGAGCCTTGATGATGCTTTGGCCGCGATTGATGCGGATGTTGCCGCACAAATTGCCCAGTAAGTGAACCAAAGGACGACCCTGCAATGATTGACGCCTTCATCGCCGCATTTGCAGGGTCACCTTGGCCGCTCTATCTGGCCCTCTACTTGGCCGTGGGGTGGGTGTTGATCCGCCCCACTGGCCCAATTACGGGGCAATTGGCCTCGATTATGGGATGGCCGATTGAGATGACACAGCGCCTCGCAGGCGCGACTGGTCTGCCCTATTTGTTCCTTTTGCCCAATATGTTGGTCTTTGGCCTGTTCACCTTTGCCCCGATGTTTATCAATTTGGGGTTCGCGGTGACCGAAGGCCAATCCATTCTCTTTGATGAGCGTGCCTTTGCAGGTCTTGATAACCTGCGCCGTCTTGTGGCCGAAACACAGATTGACACCGGCGCCGCCAATCTTGAGGACGACAAATTTTTCTCGGCCGTCTACGACACGGCGATCTTCGTGATTTTCCAAGTGCCCGTTATGATCCTTGTTGCGCTGTTATCTGCGCTTGCGCTGAACCGCCAAATCATCGCGCGCGGCTTTTGGCGGGCGGTGTTTTTCTACCCTGTGATGTTGTCGCCCGTGGTGGTCGGCTTTTTGTGGAGTTTGATCCTCAAGCGTCAAGGCGTGTTGAGCCAAAGCCTGATCATGTGGGGCTGGATTGAGGAGCCGATCCAATGGCTGACCGATCCGTCATGGACGATGTTTTGGTCTGTCTTTGTCTACACTTGGGCGCATCTTGGCTTCTATATGCTGATCCTGCTTGCAGGGCTGCAGGCAATCCCGCGCGATGTGTACGAGGCCGCTGAAATGGATGGCACATCCGCCTTTCGGCAATTGACCCGCATCACCATCCCGCTGCTTGCGCCGACCCTGTTGGTGGTCACGGTTCTGTCGCTGATCAAAGCCTTTCAAGCATTTGAGGAACTCTATGCCATGTCGGTGCGGTGGTCTTCGCTTGTAGCCTATATTTTTGAAACATCAGGTCTGCGGGGGCAGGCCACAGCCAATGGTCTGGGGGTTGCGGCGATGGCATCGCTGATTGTGGCTGCGGTTTTGATTATGCTGTCGTTGTTGCAGGTTTGGCTCTCATCGCGGGGGGCGCGGCAATGAGTGGGGCATGGGCATTTCTGACCCGCAAGGCAGGCGGGCCACGTGCGAATTGGTTGGATTACCTCACCTATGCCTATCTCTTGCTTGGCGTGATTGTGATCCTCGTGCCTGTGCTGTGGCTGGGGCTGAATTCGTTGAAATCTTCGGCGCAGTTGGAACGCCAAGACCTATCGCTTTTGCCTGCCCCTTATAAACAGGTGGCGCGCGCCACAGTCACAGGGCCAGAGGGTAAGCGCATTTTCTACATCAGTGATCTGCCCTATTGGGTTTTGGATTGGTCGGATCTGCCCGATACGCAAAAGGCACGACACGATTTATCCGCCTTCTTGGCAGGGTATGAGGGGGATGCGCATTATGCCTTGCGGGCGCATTTGGGCCTTTTGCCTGAGATGACGCGTGACTTGGTTGCACGGGAAAACCTGCCTGATTGGATTTTGCGCTACGTGTCCATGTCGGCGCAGGCACGCAGTGAATATGATGTTGCGGCCATCATCGCGGGGCTTGGCCCCGAAGATCAGCGACTTCTGTCGGAATTTTTATCGCTTGATCCTTACGAGCCATCTGCCATTTCCGTTCAGATTTTGGCCCGCGCCCCTGATCCAGTTACAGGCATTGAGACACTGTTTGGGGTGTCGCGCATCAACCCCACGCGCGACACAACGCCCGCGCGCTATGTTGATAACCGCAGCGCGGAGGTGGTTCAGCTTGCCACGGCCACCATTCGCACAGAGCGCAGCTTTGCCCCCAGTTGGGAAAACTACACCGATCCCCTTTTGGGGCGTGCCTTTGGCGTAAACGTGAATTTTGCGACCTGCTTTACCAATTCGGTTTTGGTCACGGCCATAGCCACGGCTCTGACCTTGCTCATCAATTCGATGGCGGCCTTTGCGTTGGCGAAATATAAATTCCGTGGCCAAGTTTTGTTCTTTGTGATCATCTTGGCCACGCTGATGGTGCCCCCCACCATTACGCTTGTGGGCTTGTTCAAGGCAATCAATGCCACGGGCCTGTCAGGGTCGATCTGGGGCGTTATCATTCCAGGGGCGGCCACCCCAACGGGGGTGTTTTTGCTTCGCCAATATATGCTGTCGATCCCCGATGAGTTGATCGAGGCAGCGCGCATGGATGCGGCGAGCGAATGGAAGGTCTATTGGCGTATCATTTTGCCTTTGGCCTTGCCCGCGATTGCGGCCTTGGCGATCCTATCGGTGATCTGGCGTTGGAATGATCTGATCTTGCCGATGGTGGCCATCGCGACCACCAAAGAGGCCTATACAATTCAACTTTGCCTGCTTGAATTCCGTGGCGAGCATCTCAGCCAAGAGCATTTCCGCCTCGCTATGACCATGGTCAGCCTCGTGCCTGCGACCTTGGTCTTTGTGTTCTTGCAGAAATACATCACCACGGGCATTGCCAATACGGGATTGAAATAGTGAGTGACCTACAGCTGAAATCAGTGATCAAGCGCTACGGCTCGGTCGAAGTGATCCATGGCATTGATCTTGAGATCAAGTCAGGCGAGTTTTGCGTCTTTGTTGGCCCATCTGGCTGCGGAAAATCCACGCTGCTGCGGATGATTTCGGGGCTTGAGGGGATCACGGGCGGGGATGTCGTGATCGATGGGGCCGTGGTCAACCATGTGCCCGCGGCACAGCGTGAATTGGCGATGGTGTTTCAATCCTATGCGCTTTACCCGCATATGTCGGTGCGCGGAAACCTGTCTTTCGGGCTTGAGAACCTCAAAATGCCGAAAGCCGAAATTTCCCGCCGCGTGGAGGAGGCCGCGCGTATGCTCCGCATTGAGGCGTATCTGAACCGCCGTCCTGGTCAATTGTCAGGCGGTCAGCGTCAGCGGGTTGCCATTGGCCGCGCGGTTGTGCGCGAGCCAAAGATTTTCCTTTTTGACGAGCCGCTGTCCAATCTTGACGCTGAGCTGCGCGTGACGATGCGCCGCGAGATTGGCAACCTCCATCGCCGCCTTGGGAACACGATGATCTATGTGACCCATGATCAGGTCGAGGCGATGACAATGGCCGATAAAATCGCGGTTTTGCGCGATGGCAGGCTGGAACAATTCGGAACCCCATTAGAACTGTTCAACAATCCAGATAATCGCTTTGTTGCGGGCTTTATTGGGTCGCCTGCGATGAATTTCCTGAAGGGCAAAATCGCCGAAGGTGGGGTGGCTTTGGCCGCTGGGGGGCACATTCCCCTTGGGCCGCGCAGCGGTGTCGGTCAAGGCGATGCAATCGAATTGGGCATCCGCCCACGTGACATTAGCATTGCCAAAACAGGCGGCGTGAAGGGCGAAGTGACCGAAGTCGAACAATTGGGCAGCGAAAGCTATATCTTCGTCACCCTGCCGTCAGAGGAGCCGCTGGTGATCCACCAAGCGGGTCAGACTGATATCGCCATTGGCCAAACAGTTGCCGTCAAACTTGCCCCTGAGGCCGTTCACATCTTCCGTGCCGATACAGGGCGCGTGTGTCGGTGACCCTGCGCAACGCTGACATCCTCTCTGGCCTTCAGCGCATTGGGCCAGGGTTGCTGATGGCGCTTTTGGTGGCGATGGCTGCGCAATTCCTGTCGGATCATTACGGCGCGCCTGTGATGCTGATGGCGATTTTGCTCGGCATCCCATTTCATTTCCTCTCGCAAGAGCCGCGTATGGCCGCAGGCATTCAATTTGCAGGCCGCACCGTTCTGCGCATTGGGGTGGCGCTGCTTGGCCTTCGCATCAGCGCGCAATTGTTGGAAGGCATTGGCGTGGCCGAAGCGATCATGCTGGCGATGGCGGTCGTCACCACGATTGGCGCGGGAATTTGGCTGGCCCCGCGGTTTGGCAGATCGGGCTATTTTGGGTTTCTCGCGGGTGGCTCTGTTGCCATTTGTGGCGCCTCTGCGGCGCTTGCCATTTCAGCGTTACTGCCAAAACGGCATGTGGCCGAAGATGATGTCACCTTTACTGTGGTGGGGGTAACGGTTCTCTCAAGTGTCGCGATGATCATCTATCCGATGATCGTCACCTCGCTTGGTCTGTCGACCCATATGGCAGGGATATTCTTAGGCGGCACCATTCACGATGTGGCCCAAGTTGTGGGGGCGGGCTATTCCATCTCGGATGAGACGGGGGATCTTTCCACCTTGGTCAAATTGTTTCGCGTGATGATGTTGGCCCCCGTGATTTTGGTGGCGTCTATGATCCTGCGCAAAGCTCATCTTGAGGCGGGCGAGGGCGGGAACGCCCCGCCACTCATCCCTGCGTTCGTGGCGGGGTTCATCGCATTGGCCGTTCTGGGCACGATGCAGCTTGTGCCGCCGATGATCACAGAGGGCGTTAACCTTGTCTCGCGAAGCTGCCTTGTGGTGGCCGTTGCTGCCGTTGGGATGAAAACCTCGTTGCAGGCATTTGCATCAGTTGGGCGCAGCGCCTTGGCGTTGTTGATCACCCTAACGCTGCTAATTGCAGCTTTGGTTGCCATTGGCCTCGCGGTCTTGGCCTAGGCCTGACGTGCTGTCAGATTCCGATTCTCAGATCCGAGAGAGTGTCTGTGCATCTTGCGCGGTGCCCCCAACAGATTGTGACAAAAATCGCGCCACTGCGCCCGATGCGCGCCAATTGTTTCCAGTTTTGGGGCTTTGCCCAAGTTTTTTATAAATATTTTCAAATAATTGGCGGGTATGTCTTAAGTTCTGCGCAATTTTTAGAAATTTTTTAATTGTGGCGGGTGTTTCTACAATCCTGTCCCATCTTGGCCAAATTCCCCCCCTAAACCTGTGACCATTACGAGCATTACTTGCATCAGCAAGGCTAAAACAGGACTGGGAACAATGTCGAAAACCGATATTTCAAAGCTAAGCGAGATTGCGGGCTTTATTGGGGCCTGCCTTGTCGACAGCGAGACAGGAATGATGTTGGCCGCCGTTGGCGGTGGCGCGAAATTTGACCTAGAGGCGGCAGGCGCTGCCAATACCGAGGTGGTGCGGGCAAAATTGGCCGCAATGGAGCAGATCGGTCTGAATGATCAGATCGAAGATATGCTCATCACCTTGGGCACCCAATACCATCTCATCCGCCCGCTCAAGGATAGCCCAAGTGTCTTTCTATATGTGGCCTTGGAAAAGAAATCGGCAAATCTGGGTATGGCGCGTCTCAATGTGAAGGCGGTGGAAAGTGGTTTGGCCATCTAAGGCCTATGGTGGGCGCATCTGACAGATGCGCCACGCATTTTGGTTTCGCAATGGTAGAGATGAAGACGGGTTTAGGTGATGGAGCGCGATAGCACCCCAAGATTGGATCGAACGGCCTTTCAGGCGCTGCAAGCCCAATGGGACTTGATCAGCCAGTTTGACTCTGTGTTCCATTCGATTCTAGAGCCAGATGTTGAATTCGTGCGCGACACGATCGACCGCTGCCTTGAGAAAATCGCGGCTTTCGAGCCAAATGTGAGCATTATCGGTCAGGTTAAGGCGGGTAAATCCACTCTTCTAAACGCGATGGTGGGCAAGCCCGATTTTCTACCTGTGGATGTGAATCCATGGACATCGGTGATCACGGGGCTGCATTTTAACTGCCGCCGCCGCCCGCCGCAAACCCGCGCGCTGTTCCGCTTTTTTGATCAATATGAATGGGATCGTCTCATTGAGACGGGCGGAAAACTGGGCGAGATGGCCAATCGCGCAGGATATGCGCAAGAGGCCGAAGATGTGCGTCTTCAGGTGCTTGAGATGCGCGCTGCAACAGAAGCGCGGCTTGGGGGCGCGTTTCAACGTCTGCTCGGTCAAAGCCACGCTTTCGCCGAATTTGATCAAGATATGATCAATCGCTACATCTGCTATGGCGATCCCGATGATCTGGGCGATGGCGGACAGGATGGATTTTACGCCGATATCACCAAATCGGCGGATCTTCATATCGAAGATCCAAATTTCCCGACCAATCTTTGCTTTCGCGACACGCCGGGGGTCAATGACACTTTCATGATGCGTGAACAAACCACGCTGAACGCGATTGGTGAAAGCCGCGCTTGTATCGTGGTTCTGTCGGCACATCAGGCCCTCAGCACAATGGATATGGCCCTGTTGCGGATCATCTGCGCGATTGATGCACGTGAGGTCGTCATTTTTGTAAACCGCATGGATGAATTGGCCGACCCATTGGCCGAAGAGACAAAAATACGCGCAAGCATCACCAAGACCCTTGAGCGTTTCGGACTTGGGACAGAGATCGAGATCCTGTTTGGGTCGGGATATTGGGCCCAAGCCGCGCGTTCGGCGCAGCCGCAAAATATGTTACCTGCTGCCCAGAAATCGCTGCGGGCTTGGGCCGATGCTGCGGGACGTAGTATCACAAATGAGGCCGATTTGCGCCGCGTGGCCTATGAGGCAAGCGGTCTGCATCAGTTGTTATCCGCCGTGGCGGGGCGTATTGCAGATGGCCCTGGCGCAAGGATGGTTGAGGAATTGCGCGCCGAGGCGCGCAATATCGTCTCGATGATGGAGACTGTGCAAACCATTGGTGCAAAATCGGGCGCGGATCATGATGTTGCCGCGATCAAGCAGCGCCTTGACCGCATCAGGGATACAGCACTCAGTCGCCATCAGCAAAACTTAGAACAGACCCGCGAAGACCTCGAAGCGCGCCTGCGCCGCGCGCAAGAGGCCTTTGTCGAAAGCGCGCTTTCTGCCTTGTCCTCTCATGTTGCGATTTACGGCGAAGCTGAAACATGGACGCATGAGCCAATGAGCCTGCGGATGTCGATGCGATCGGCCTATTTATCAGCATGCAAAAGCCTTGATCGCAAGGCGCAAGCCCTACTGGTCGAGGGGGCCGCGGCAGTGCAGGACATTTTGGATGTCGATCTGGCCGTGGTCGGTGTGGATTTGCCCGATGATCAGGTCTTTTTTCCCATCATTCGCCCGCCTTCCAGCTTGTCTGCCACGCTTTCGCTTGATCTCAGTCAAGCCTGGTGGCAGCGGTTTTGGAAATTTGGCGCGGCCGCACGATTGCGCAAGAAATATGCGGATGTGATTTTGGCCGAAACAGACCCGCTGATTGAGCAGGTTTTAACGCAGCATTTTGATCAGCGCGCGGCAGAAGTGTTGGAGGTGATCCAAGATTATCTCAATGATCGTGCGCGCTATATCACTGCGATTTTGGATCAAAAAACGCCTGCAACCAAGCAGACGAGGGATGTGGCATGATGCAAGAAACACGCAAACCGCGCCTTCTAATGGCGGGTGAATTTAGCGCAGGCAAAACCCAATTGATCAACGGGTTGCTTGGGGTTGATTTGCTGCCTGCAAACGTGACCTCAACCTCTTTGCCGCCCATTTGGCTAAGTGCCGATCACGCGGCCGATCTTGTTATCGGCGCAGATGGGACAAGGCAGCCGCTTGGCGATTTGAGCCATGTCCCTGTCGAGGGGACGTTATGCTGTCAGATGCGCTATGCAGCCCCCATTCTGGACTATGTGGATTTAATTGATACGCCCGGAAATTCTGATCCAAATATTGATGCGGCCTCATGGATGCGAATGCTAGATGCGGCCGATATGGTGATCTGGTGCACCAATGCGGTGCAAGCATGGCGTCAATCCGAAAAGGCGGTCTGGCAACATATGCCCGCGCGTTTGCGCGCTAACGCCACCTTGGTGGTCACCCATGCAGATAGATTGCAGGATAGCAAAACGGCAGATCGCCTGATGCGCCGCGTCTTGCGCGAGGCTGAGGGGTTCTTTGACCATCACATTCTTGCCTCTTTGATGGTTGAAAGTGATTTGGATTTTATCGCCAATCATGTGGTCAACCAATCTGAAACCATCGCGCGCACGGGCAGCGAGCTTACGATCCGCGCAGCAGCCCATCCTTCAGTGGCACCAAGCGCGGCAGCGGCACCGCGCCGCGTGATGGTGCGTGCTGTGCGCCAGTTGCGCACCGCCCCCCCTGAGCCCGCGGGCGACCCAGCGACCAATGTGGTGCCGCTGTTTGAGGGCAGTTCCCCAAAAACGCGGGCCGAAGAAATTTGGGCTGAGTTGGTCAAAAGCAGCCCCCCCGTATCGCCAGAGGACTGGCAAGCGATGATGTCAAAATATATGCGCGCCGTGGATGCGGAGCTTGGGCCAATGGCCGATGGCACCCCGCCGCGTCATCTGAGCATCACATAATCGGGGGTGGGTATGGAAATTGCGCCACTTCAACGCCAAGAAATCGATCTGTTGGATCGCATGCTGGCCCATTTATGTGATGGGGTAGGGCGTGAGAACCGTGGCAATTTGATTGCATTGCGTGATCAACTGGCGGCATGGGCCGCGCGTATCTCTGTCATCGGTCAGGTTAAAGCGGGCAAATCCACCTTTCTCAATGCGTTTTTGCATGAGCGTGATTTTCTGCCTTCGGATGTGAACCCGTGGACATCGGTGGTCACAAATATTCGGATCAATATTCCTCATGACCCGCGTGTTGGCGCCATGTTTGAGTTTTTTTCCGAGGCTGACTGGGATGAAATTATCAATGGCACATCAGAGCTGCGCGATTTGACCGAACGGCTGTTGCCCGGATTTGATTCAGCCGTGCTGCGCCGCCAAGCCGAGGAGATGCGCGCACGCGCGCAGAGGCGCTTGGGTAAATATTACCCCATGCTTTTGGGGCAATCGCACAGCTATGAATTTCTCAACGCTGATTTGATGAAACGCTATGTCTGTGCAGGCCAAGAAGAGGACACAGGCGATGCGCAAGGGCGCTACGCATTGATCACCAAAGTGGCCAATGCCTATATGCGCCGTCCTGAATTCAAAGTGCCTGTGATCCTGACGGATACGCCAGGTGTGAATGATCCTTTTTTGGTGCGCGATGAATTCACCTGCCGCAGCCTGGATCGATCGGATATTTTCATCGTGGTGCTATCTGCGCACCAACCCTTGACCTCGGTGGATCTGGCTTTGATCCGTTTGCTTGGGCAACAACGCACCAAAGAGGTATTGATTTTTATCAATCGCATGGATGAGTTGGACGATTATGCAACCGAAGTGCCACGCGTCATCGAAGATGTCTCGACACGGCTGCGGATCGCGGTGCCCGAGATTAAATTTACGATTTTGGCAGGCAGCGCCTTTATGGCCGAGATGGCCACGCGCAATGATGCTGAGGCCGCCGAGATCCGCGCGGCCCTCGATACGCCTCAATTGCACGCCTATGTGCGGCATATTGCGGGCTATGTCCCCCAGGACCAGATTGATCGCTTATTGATCGCTTCTGGCCTCGATACGGTCAAAGAGGCCTTGTCGGAAATCATCGACAGCGGTATTGGCGCGCACGGGTTGTCGCGCATTTGCGAAGATACACGGGCCGAGATTGCCACGCTTGGCTATGCCATGAAACGCGAGCGAGAGTCGGTCGCCCACCAATTGCACGGGTTACAACGCAGCAATGCAGACAGTGTGGTGCGCAGCCTCGAAGTAGAGATCACCCAATTAAGCGCGGTTGAGCGTGACGTGATGGGTTTGATCGAAGCGACAGATGGGGTTTTGACAGGGCATCTTGATCAGTCATGGGCCAGCTTCGAGGCGGATTTGGGTCAGGCCATCCAATTGTTTTTACAAGAACAATATCGCGCTTTGAATGATCAGATTTTGCGCGAAACTGTTGCTGACAAAACATTCGGGGGGTTGCGGGTTGACCTTACGCATTTGCATCAAGCCTTTGAGAAATGTTTTGCGCAGCATTTTGAAAAATCGCGCGCCGGCATCGATCTGGTGTTGGAGAAATGCCTGCAGGCCTGCAAGCAGATCGTCAGCAGCGCGCTTGATGATGTGATCTCGGGCGTGGGCCTTGATGATTTGCCGCATGACCATTTCACCTCGGCGGTTACCTTCTCCAAAAAGGAATTATTGGTGCCATTGGTCAGTGACCGCGGCTGGGCCTTTTGGCGTCAGGGCACAATCAACGCCGAGAAATCACGCGCGGCATTTTACACGATTTTCACCGCGGAACTTCGACCTGTTGTTCAGAAGATGGTGCGGGTTTTCAACGAGGCACAGGTGGAACGTGCGAGCAGTGGCACGGATCGCATCCGTGCGCTGAGCCGTATGGTTGAGGTGGCTGTGGCCGAGCGGCAGCGCCGTCTGCGCCGCGACCGCCGCCAAATTGATGCCCTTGGCCATGATCACGGCCAAGCCGCAATTTTGTACGACCGTTTGCAAAGTCAAATGGAAATTTTGGAACGCCGTTTGCAGATCCTATCGGTGGCGCAATCGGCCTTGTCACGAGTGAACTTGTCCCATGCAGCCTAATTATCTTATCGAACCCAATAACGTCACCCAATTCCCGAAAAACCCAAATGTCACATCCGCATTGCGTGTTGTGATTTTGGGCGAGGGAAAGGCAGGAAAATCTGCGCTGATCAACGCGGTGGCGCGCGGGGTTGTCATAACGCAGCCTTCTGAGGGAGAGGGGCCTGTAACCCTGCGCCACGGCGTGGCACGCGCCGCGCATGACATCAGCCATGACTTGGCGCATTTGCAAGATATTGAGTTTACGGAAATTGCCTGCGACCATGAGCGCCCGTTAACCCCGCCCGAACAAGATATGATTGCGGGTGCCGATCTGATCATTTGGGTCACCATCGTATCGCAGGCGTGGCGCTTGAGCGAACAGGTGATCTGCGACCGCCTGCGCGAGAGTGTAAGCTGCCCGATGATTTTGGCGGTAAGCCGCGCAGATAAATTGCGCAGTCAAACCGATATTGAGAAAATCGCAGGCCGTTTGCATCGGGATACGGGTGGAAGATTTGAGGATATTGTCTTTATTTCGGCCAGCCCCGCCGCGATTGAGGCCAGTGCGACAGATGCCCATGCGTGGAAGGCCACGGCGGGCCAGAAGCTGCATGGTTTGCTGATGCGCGCCACCAAGATAAAGCTGCGCGAAGCCCCGCGTGCGCGCCCCGTTTCCACATGGATTGATGATCTGACCCAGAAGCTAGAGCGCGTTTCTGCACGGCTTCAGCGTTTGGTTGTGACAGGGGTGATCTTGCATGAAACAGGTCAGGTCATTTCGCCTCAACAAGGCCACCCTGATTTGATGAAGCTGTCTCAAATGTGCGGTCTGTGGTCTGAGGCCCAAGCCCGTCTGGCCGAACGTCAAGGGGCGGAGCGATCGGATATTTTGTCAGAGGTGAGCATGGAAGGCTATTACCTCATTCACCATACTGACCGCCACCGCCAGCGCACTGTGTTCTTGTTTTGCGGGGCGGATTTGCAGACCCGTATTTTGGCGCGCACCTTGTTCATGCCGATCTCAAAGGCGGCATGATCAGCCAATATCTTCGCGCGCGACCGATAGGGTTTTAAGGATGGCATAGACCGCCCGCCCTTCGTTCAGGCCCAATAGATGGGCCGAGCGGCGGGTCACACGGGCCAAGATCCGCCCCAATTTCGTGTCGACTGCGACCAAAACGGCGGGGCCATCGCCGCTGCGCATACTGTGAATTGTGCCTTCGATGACGTTGAGCGCCGATAGGCCTTGTGGTTTTTGGGTGGCCAAAATCACTTCATGTGCGGCAATACGCAGTTGTAATTTTCGCCCCAAATCGCCGCTCAAACGCGGCACAAAAAGTGCCACATCGGCGTTACGTAATTCGCTGACCCCATCCGCGTGATGCGCCGTCAGCGTGGCCTCAATAACGGCCCCCGCTTCGCGTGACCCTGCAGGCAGGCTATGGGGGTCAGAAAAGACCTCGCTTGGGCGCCCTTGCGCCTGTATCCGCCCCGCCTCAATCATGATCACTTCTGTCGCTAATCGCGCAACCTCGGTGGGGGCGTGACTGACATAAAGAATGGGAATGTCCATTTCATCGCGCAGACGTTCAAAATAGGGCAGGATTTCTTGTTTGCGCGCCTCATCAAGGGCTGCCAGTGGCTCATCCGCCAAAAGGATACGGGGGGCTGCCAACAACGCGCGCCCGATTGCCACGCGTTGCTTCTCGCCGCCTGATAGCATCGCAGGTCGCCGCTGCAGCAACGGCCCGATCCCCAACATCTCGACAATATCCGCGAAATTCGGGGCAGGGCGCGCGCCGCGATAGCGCATCCCATAACGAAGATTTTGCGCAACGCTTAGATGCGGAAAGAGGCGCGCCTCTTGAAAAATATAGCCCGCTTGGCGCTCATGCGCGGCAAGGTTTATCCCGCGCGCAGCGTCAAACAGATCCATATCCCCCACGCGGATATAGCCGTCATCAGGCGTGATAAGACCCGCGACTGCATTGATCACGGTGGTTTTGCCCGCGCCCGAGCGACCAAAAAGGGCGGTGATCCCGCGGGCGGCTTGGAAGTTGAGATCAAGTGAAAACGCACCGATCTGGTGACGAAGCCTCAGATCAAGCATCACGTCCCCCGATACGTTTGGACAAAGCCCGCGCCAGAATTTCTGACAAAACGAGGGCAAGAATAGCGATAAAGATCGACACGGCCACTAAGATCAGCGCGCCCTGTTCCCCGTCTGGTTGCTGCAAAAATGTGTAAATCGCCGAAGGGATTGTGCGGGTTTGATTTGGAATATTCGAAACGAAGGTGATGGTGGCGCCAAATTCCCCCATCGCCTTTGCAAACCCCAAAATCGCGCCAGCCAGAACCCCTGGCAGGCTCAGAGGCAAGGTGAGGGTGGCAAAGACCGCCCAAGGCGGCGCGCCTAGGCTGCGGGCTGCATCCTCTAGTTTGGGGTCAACCGCCTCAAGGGATAGGCGCATCGCACGCACCATCAGCGGAAAGGCCATGACCGCCGCGGCAAGGGCTGCCCCCGTCCAATGAAAGGCAAAGCCCAGACCTAGTGCAGCCAAGGCCTGCCCCACGGGGGCCTGCGCGCCAAAGACCAAAAGCAGCACATATCCCGTCACCACAGGCGGCAAGATCAGGGGCAGATGAACCGCTGCATTCAAGATTTGCTTTCCAAAAAAGTTACAGCGCGCCAACAGATAGGCAACCCAAAGTGCAAAAGGCAGGCTGGCCAAAGTGGCCCAAAAACTGACCTTGAGGGACAGCGCGATTGCGGCCCATTCTGCGGGGCCGAGAAGATCACTCATTTCTCAGCCTCCGCCAGTGTCTCAAATCCATTTGCCGTGAAAATCATCGCCGCGTCACGCCCGCGCAGATAGGCGAGAAAAGCCGCGGCCGCAGGTTTCATCTCCGCGCCAAGCGCGGCAACAGGGTAGCGGATTGGGTCGTGACTGTCTGCGGGGAAGGTGCCAATGATATGCACCTGCGTGCTGATCATAGCATCGCTGCGATAGACCACCCCAAGGGGGGTTGCCCCCGCTGCAACTTGGGCAAGGGCGCTGCGCACATTGTCGAATTGCGCGACCCGATCCGCGACTGTGTCCCAAAGGTCGAGATGGGTGAGTGCGGCGTGGCCATAAATCCCCGCAGGCACGGCATCAACAAGGGCCATGGCCAGATAACCGCCGTCCAGTAAATCGGTCAAATTGATCTCTGGCGTGATAATCTGACCCGATTGATCCAGACCTTCCCCATGCGCCACAAGAACCAGTTGATTGCCCAAGAGATCAAACCGAGCATCGGGCGCAATCAATCCCGCTTGGGCGATGCGATCCATCCAGTCGGTATTGGCTGAAATAAAAATATCGGCAGGCGCGCCCTGTTCAATCTGACGGGCCAGTGTTGAGGATCCTGCATAAACCATGCTGACCTCAGTATCGCTTGCGGCCTCAAATTTCTGTTCGATTTCATCTAGGGCTGTCGCAAGGCTAGAGGCCGCGAACACCAATATCTCTTCAGCCCGTGTCAAAGTCGGGCTAAGGCACAGCATCAGGGCTAAAAATATAGGACGGATAGGGGCGTTCATAGGGGCAGAGTTTCCGCGACCAATGCCGCTTGTGCAAGGGCCTTATGCGCTCTTGATGACCTCTGCCAAATAGTCGCGCCACCTTGGTCGGGCGATGCCGAAGGCGTTTTGGGTTGTCTCGCAATCAAGACGACTGTTGAGGGGGCGTGTTGCAGGCGTGGGATAATCCCGTGAGGGGATGGGGGTGATGGTCACCTGATCGCCGCTTTGTGCGAAAATTTCAGCGGCGAAATCGGCCCAAGAGAGATCAGGGGTGCCGCTGAAATGATAAATCCCTGCCAAGTCAGGCTGCTTGCGCAGGATATCCCCCATTTGCAGCAGGGCCTCGGCAATGGCGCGCGCAGGCGTGGGGCCGCCAATTTGATCGTTGACGATGGATAGCGCCGTGCGGCCCTGCGCCAATCGCACCATGGTTTTGACGAAATTGCCGCCATAGGGAGAAAATACCCAAGAGCAGCGCAATATCGCCGCCACGCCCCCTGCGGTCAGAACCGCCACCTCGCCTGCCCGTTTGCTGTCTCCATAGACCGAAAGGGGCGCGCAGGGGTGATCTGGCGCAAAGGCTGCATCCCCTTGCCCGTCAAACACGTAATCGGTCGAGATGTGCAAAAACACCGCCCCGATTTCTGCAGCCGCCTTGGCCATCGCGGCAGGGGCATCGCGGTTTACGGCAAAGGCGGTTTCAGGGTCGGCCTCAGCCGCATCCACCGCCGTGTAGGCGGCGGCATTGATCACCACCGCAGGTTTATGCGCGAAAATTGCAGCAGCACAGGCGGCGGGGTTGGTCAAATCAGCACCCGCGCGATCAAGAAAAATCGCGTCAGGCGAAAGATCGGCCAAAGCGCGGGCCACTTGCCCCGTTTTGCCGAAAATCAGGATCATGCTTTACGCCCCAAACGCTGGCCCACCCCATCGCGAGATTGCAGCGCGCGCCACCATGCCTCGTTGTCCAGATACCAGCGCACTGTCTGTTCAAGCCCCGCTTCTAGTGTGGTGTTGGGCCGCCACGACAGTTCGGTCGCAATGCGGGTGGGATCAATCGCATAGCGCGCGTCATGTCCGGGGCGGTCAGGGACAAAACGGATTTGATCCCGATAGCTGCCTTGCGTTTTGGGGCGCAGACGATCAAGGATATCACAGAGTGTTTCGACCAATTCGAGATTGCTGCGCTCATTCTCGCCGCCAATGGCATAGCTGCGGCCAATTTGCCCGCGGGTGATGATTAGCAACAGCGCCTCTGCGTGATCCTCGACAAACAGCCAATCGCGCTTATGCGCGCCATTCCCGTAGATCGGTAAATCTTTGCCAGAAATCGCGTTGATGATGATCACGGGGATCAGTTTTTCAGGGAAATGAAAGGGGCCGTAATTGTTGGAACAATTACTCAGCACCACTGGCAAACCATAGGTTTCGTGCCATGCACGCACCAGATGGTCGGAGCTGGCCTTTGACGCGGAATAGGGGCTGCGCGGGTCATAGGCGGTGGTTTCCGTGAATTTCACGCGTGGATCATCGGGCAAGCTGCCAAAGACCTCATCCGTGCTGATGTGATGGAAGCGAAAGGTTTCGGGTCGCCCTTCCGCGTCCCAATAATGGCGCGCGGCTTCTAGCAGATTGAAGGTGCCAAGGATGTTGGTTTCAATAAAGGTGGCGGGGCCATCAATGCTGCGATCTACATGGCTTTCTGCGGCCAGATGCATCACGGCATCTGGGCGATATTCGGCCAAAATTTTATCAAGTGCCGCGCGGTCGCGGATATCCGCCTGCACAAAGCGATAGCGGGGGTTGTCGGCCACGGGCGCGAGATTGTCGAGGCAAGCCGCATAGGTCAGCGCGTCAAGGTTGAGCACCTCATGCCCTTGTGCAATGGCCAAGCGCACCACTGCCGATCCAATAAACCCCGCCCCGCCTGTAACCACCAATCGCATCAGTCTGCCCCCCCGTGAAATGGGCTGTCTAAATCTGACAGGGGCAGGGCGGCGCGGTCTTTTTCAGACAACACCGCATCTGCCAAATCCAAGGGCCATTCAATCTCGCAGGATTGCCAATGCACCGCCCCCTCATGGTCGGGCGCATAGGGTGCGGTGCATTTATAGATGATTTCGGTGTCAGGGGTCAGCGTCATGAACCCATGCGCAAAGCCCTCGGGTATCCAGAGCTGTTTGCCATTCTCAAAGCTTAATTCGACCCCGAACCAGTTTCCATAAGTCGGGGAGGTGCGTCTGATATCCACGGCAACATCAAACAGAGCGCCGCGCCCGCAGCGCACAAGTTTGCCCTGAGCAAAAGGGGGCGCTTGGAAATGCAGGCCGCGCACCGTGCCGCGTGCGGCAGAGAAAGAGTGATTGTCTTGCACGAAGGCAGGCAAATTTACCCCGTGATCTACAAGGGTGGCCGGGTTCCATGTCTCGCAGAAAAAGCCGCGCGCATCGCCAAAGCGGCGCGGTGTTATGACCAAAAGTCCCGCGAGGGGGGATGTCTCTATCTGCATGATGCTGCCTCGGGCCAATTCCCTTTGGCTATATATCGGCCCGCGCCCCCTGACAAGAAACCCCGCCCTTAGGCCCCCCTGATTGTTTCATGGGTTTGTTACCTTTTTGTTGCGTGGCCGTAACGCAGATGGGGCAGGTGGGGCGGCGTAGTCTGTTTTACCTGAGGGGGATACCTGATGAAGCTGCGCATGCTTTTGGCCACAACAGGCCTTGCTTTGCTTGCAGGGCCTGCACTGGCCCAAGATATGAATTTTAACCGCATCGCGTCTTTTCCAGTTGCCGCGAATACGCCCGATGCCGAAGAAACCTCGGCCGAGATTATCGCGGCCACGGGCGATGGCATGACATTGGTCTATTCCGATAGCCCTGCAGGTGTGATCGGTTTTGTCGACATCACCGATCCTGCGAACCCTGTTGCCGCAGGCGTATTCGCGCTGCCAAGTGGCGAGCCAACAGCCGTATCCGCGCTTGGAAACACGGTGTTTGTCGCGGAAAACACATCGGAAAGCTATACCAGCCCGTCAGGCGTTTTGCATGCGATTGATGCAGGGAGCCGTGACGTTCTCGCCTCTTGTGATCTGGGCGGGCAGCCCGACAGCACGGCTGTTGCCCCCGATGGCAGCTTCATCACTGTTGCGATTGAGAACGAACGTGACGAGGATCTAGGCGATGGCCGCGTGCCGCAAATGCCTGCGGGTCATTTGGTGATCCAACCCTTGGGCGAAAATGGCGCGATGGATTGCGCGGCGCAGATCCGTGTTGATCTGACAGGCCTTGCTGATATTGCCCCAGAAGACCCTGAACCAGAATTCGTTGATGTGAACGCCAATGGCGACATCGTTGTGACGATGCAGGAAAACAATCACATGGTTGTGGTTTCTGCTGCAGGTGAGGTGCTCAGCCATTTCTCGGCGGGTGAGGTGACGCTGAACGGTGTGGACACCGAGGAAGAAGGCGCGCTGATCTTTGATCAGACCATCACAGTCCCGCGCGAGCCTGATGGGGTGCAGTGGATCGATACAGACCATTTCGCGATCGCAAATGAAGGCGATATGGATGGTGGCAGCCGCGGCTTTACCGTGTTCAACCGCGATGGCACCGAAGTTTTTGAGGCAGGCACGGCTTTTGAATACGCGATTGTGGAAATCGGCCATTACCCCGAAGAGCGCTCTGGCAACAAAGGTGTCGAGCCTGAAGGGATGGAATTTGCAACATTTGGCGGCGTGCCAATGATGTTCCTCTTGTCCGAACGTTCCTCTATCGTGGGCGTCTATGATATGTCGAACCCTGCTCAGCCTGCATTGGCACAGCTTCTGCCCTCTGGCATTTCCCCTGAGGGTGCGATTGCGATCCCCTCGCGCAATATTTTGGCCACGGCCAATGAATATGACGCGCGGGGTGATAGCGGCGCGCCTGCCCATGTAATGATCTATGAATATCAAAACGCCCCCGCCGTATATCCGCATCTGACGAGCGCAGGTATGGATGAGTTGACAGGGTGGGGTGCGATCTCGGGGCAGGTCATGGCTGAAGATGGCACGCTCTATGCGGTGTCTGACAGCTTCTATGCCATGCAGCCAACCATCTTCCACATCGATGTTAGCCAAACCCCTGCGCGCATTGTCGATGCAATTCGCGTCACCCGCGAGGGTCAGCCTGCGCAGTTGATGGATATGGAAGGCATTGCACTTGATGGTGAGGGCGGTTTCTGGGTTGCCTCAGAAGGGCGCAGCGACCGCTTGGTGCCGCACGCGATCTATCACATTGGGGCCGATGGCGCGATTGAGGATTACATCGCCCTGCCAAATGAATTGCTGGCCGTGGAACAGCGTTTCGGGTTTGAGGGGATCACCCGTGTTGACGATATGCTGTATATGGCCGTGCAGCGTGAATGGCGCGATGATCCTGAAAACCATGTTAAGGTTCTGGGCTATAACCTCGAAACCGAAGCGTGGAGCGTGGCGCATTACCCGCTGACCGAAGCATCTACGGGTTGGGTGGGTCTCTCGGAAATCGTTGCGCATGGTGACGACCTCTATTTCATCGAGCGTGACAATCAACTGGGTGACGCAGCGGTGACCAAGCTGATCACCCGCGTCTCAATGGATCAGATGGCGGGGATGGTCGCGCTGGGCGAAACGCCACCCGTTCTGACCAAAGAGATTGTTGTCGATCTGCTGCCTTACCTGACCTCGACAGGCGGCTTTGTCTTGGACAAGGTCGAAGGTCTTGCAATCGCTGAAGATGGCACAATGTGGGTGTCCACCGACAATGATGGTGTGGACGACCATTCTGGCGAAACGATGCTGTTCGCGATCTCGGCGCAGTAACCATCGGTGGTTTGACTGAGCGAAAAACGCCCCTCGCAAAGTGATTTGCGGGGGGTTTCTTATGCCAGATTGTGGCTTTCGATATGATGAAACTGCCCTGTCTCATCCTCGCCCATAAGGGCCAATGAGGCGACCTCAAAAGGCTGGGGGATCACAGGCGCGAAATGCGCATGTAGACGGGACACCAGATCATTGGCCTCGGATTGTGGCAGGCGGCCTGACAAGGTCAGATGAAAGCGGAATTCCTCCATCACATAGGGATAGCCCCATGCGACCAACATCTCTTCTTGGCGGGGGGTAAGGTTGGCTGATCTACGCTTGGCCAATTCCGCCTCGGATGCAGGCGCGCGAAACGGATCCAACCCTTTGACCATCGTTGCGGCCAGTTCTTGGAGCGCGGGATTATGACTTGCTGGGACAGCGGCGACAAAGCCCCCCAAACGGCGGATTTCCAAAACGGGGATTTCAACCCGCGATGTTGTTTGGCACAATTCCCGGAACCTTGCCGCAAGGTCATGGGCGCTTTGACCCTTGGCCAGTTTGAAAGGTGGCTTGATCGTTGCGTGAAACCCGTATTTGCGGGGGGTGTCGGTGATTTGTGCGATGGGCCGCGATAGGCCCGCAAGCTCGGGATGCATGCGCACAGCGCCTTGGCGGCTGCACCAGCCCAACCAATCCGCGCCAAGGCGATAAAACCCGCCATCGGGCAGAAAATATACCGCATATCGGCTATAGTCGGACATTCTGCGTCCCCCCTTTTGGCTTGGGGTCGGCCTAGGTTCTGCGTCTTGATTTGGCAATGATTAATTAACCAATAAGGTCTATCCTTTGGTTGTGGCAGATGGTGGACAACGCCCCCCTTTGGGTCGCTGCCCCAAACACCGCTGCCCTTGGCCGAGTTTCACTTACCCGAACGGGGGATCGGTCGCACATATCATGGTTTAATCCCGCTCCTTCGCTCGCATAGCAAAGGATAGATTATGGATATTTTCCATGGACGCGCGTTAAGCCCTGCAGGCCCCGCCACCGATATTATGCCCGTAACGCCCAATGATGCGGCTGATCTTGCGATCACCGCTTCGGCGCTTTTCATTGAAATTGGGGGCATCATTGAAATTGTCACCGTGCGCGGTGAGACGCGCAGTGTGACAGTTGGGGATATGATGCTGCTGCCTGTTGGCGTGCGCCGCGTTCTGGCAACGGGCACAACGGCACAGGGTATCCATGCCCTTGTGGTGGCCTGATGATGGCATTGCAATTAGACGTTTCCCTGACCAGCGCGGCGTTTCGACGTCGCGTTTTGCCATGGTGGTCGGTCTATCGGTCTGTTGACGGACGGATGCCTGACTTGATCCTTGATTATACAAATGATGCATATGGCTTGGGCGGTCAAAAGATTGCCCAACCCATAGCGCAGGCGCGGCTTGGCCCATCTGTGGTTGATGGGCGGGCGGCTGGGCTGTTGGTTGAGCCACAGCGGAGCAATCTTGTGGCGCGCTCTGTCGCGCGGCCGACATGGGGGCCCGTGGGCCCTGTGACCTTGACCGCTCTTGATGAAGCGCGCGCAGGGGTGTTTCCAGGGCTGCTGATCACCTCTGGCGGGGCAAGTTGGCATCGCGCGGCCCCAGGCAATATGACCTTCGAGGCTGGGCAATCCTATGCCATGACCCTTTGGTATGGGCAGCCCTCAGCCGCAATGATGAAGGCCACGCTTTATAGCACCGCCACCACCCCACCAAGCAATCTTGAGTTGCAAGGCGCGGCGGGTCAGTTGGCTGCTGTGGTGCAAAACGGGGGGCAGATCACAGATATTCGTAACGATCAGATTACCGATGGCCTCTATCGCATGCGCTGCCGCTTTTCTCTGAGCCAGACTGTGACCACAACATGGGGCTTTGGGTCTGGCACCGCCACGGCGGGGGAGAGCGTGACAATCTATGGTTTGCAAATCGAGGAAGGCGCGGATGCCACAGGCTATATCCTCAGCGATGGTGTCGCCGTTTCGCGGGGTGCGGATCGGTATACACTCGCGGCAACGGGGTGGGGCGGTCTCGAGGGGGGCACGCTTGCCCTGCGCGCCACGCCCATGGGGGCGGGCGCTGCGGTCTTTGCCTCTGTCACAGACCTGTCTGGGGAAAAGATCACCGCCTTGTGCCGCGCTGATGGCGAAATTGTCCTGCGGTATGGTGCGCTGGGCAGCGTGGAGGAGATGCCAACGGGCATGAACGCGCTCAGGGATCAGGCGGTGGCAATTGCGCTGTCATGGAGTGGCACGGCTCTGCGCCTAACGCTGGGCGGGTCGCCCGTTCAGACCGCTGCACCCATTGCATTTGGGGCGCTCTCGGAATTACGCCTCTATGATGATGATATCATCGCCGCGCCTGCGCCTGTGCAAATTGGGCGTCTGTTGCATTATCCAATGCCCGTATCGGACGCTGCCTTGCAGGCCCTGTCTTCATGAATGGGCGGCCTTTGCCTGTTTGCAGGCAAGGGCCGCCTCATAGCAGTGCATCATCAATTCAAGGTTCTGTGCAGCGGTAAATCTTGCGTCAAATTGGGCGCGCGCCGCATGACTGAGCCGCGACCAATCCATGGCCTCGAATTGTAAGACAGCGTTTGCCAAAGCTTCACCCTAGAGCGGGTTAAACGAAAATGTGGCGAATTCTTGCGGCAATAACTCGCCCGCCACGCCGATATTGCTTGCAAGAACGGGGGTTCCCTTCGCAAGCGCCTCAAGTAAGATCATTGGGCAGCCCTCATACCATTTTGACGGAAAGAGCAGCGCGCGTGCACGACCAAGGATCTCTTGGGTTTGCGCATAGGGCAGGGCGCCATGAAGGCGGATATGGGGGGCTGCATGCGCGGCACACCATTCGGCCTCTGGCCCGTTGCCGATGATGTTTAGCGGATGATGCGGCATCTTATTCCATGCCGCAATCAAGCGCGCGATGCCTTTTTCTTGCGAGAGCCTGCCAATAAAAACATAGCCCATATCACGGGCATCTTTAGGCACGGTTGGCACGGGGCAGTGGGGCAGGAAGTTCGGCTTCACGAAGAGGTTCTCTTCAGGCAGCCCGCCTTTGACAAACAGCGTTTTGCCAAATTCCGTGAGCGCAATGAAACGATCAACCGACCTGATCCATTCAGGATTGTCTGTCGCAGCGCCGATCATCCGATTGACCGCCAAACTGCCCAGATACGACCCGCGATAGCATTTGTGTCTGATTGCGGGCAGACGGCTTGGGCCGAGGCACTCCTCGCAAGTCTTTCCACCCCGCATCAAAAGGGCCGAGGCACAGAGCAAGCGGTAATTGTGCAAGCTTTGCACAACCGCAGCCCCTGATCTTGCCGCTGCAACATGGGCGGCAGGTGTAAGGCGCGGGAAGAAGTTGTGAATATGCACAATATCAGGCCGCAATGTTCGGCACATTTGCAGCACCCGCTGATATTGGGCCTGCGACCCTGAAATGGCATAGGCCGTTCGCACTCTGTCGAATGGGCTGGTGATGTCATCATTGCTGATTTGGTCGAGAACCACCTCGTGCCCCGCGTCATGCAACAGGTTGTGTTCATGCCTCACCACAACATCTTCGCCGCCCTTTTGTTGATAGCTGTTGTGTAAAATCAGGATTTTCATTGTTGCGCGGCGCATTGCGACCTATGGTCGAAAGTTGGAAGGGGTTCCAAAACTATCTGATTGTATTGGCCATTCATGTCAAATTTTGAAAGACGATCTGTCGTCTTTTTTACACTTGTGTTGACGCATTACCGCGTGGCCTTTCACAGGGCGCTGCGCGCGCATCTGGCTGCGCGGGGTGTGTGCTATGATCTGGTCTACAGCCCCGCCACAGGGCCAGAGGCACAAAAAGCGGATGTTGTTGATCTGGAATGGGCCAGATGTCAGCCTGCATGGTCTATGCCCTTTGTGCCGGCTTTGCGCTATCAATCCCTGTGGCACTGGCGCAAGGCAGGTTTGGTCATTGTGGGCCAAGAGAACCGAAACCTAACCGCCTATGCGGCCATTTTGGGCGCGCGGCTGTTTGGGTATCGCGTGGCTTATTTCGGGCATGGGCGAAACTTCCAAGCCAAAAACCCAAATAGCCTGGCCGAACGATGGAAGCGGTTCTGGGCCACCAAGGTGGATTGGTGGTTCACCTATACTAATGGCTGCGCTGATTTGATTGCGGGCTATGGTTTCCCGCGCGCCAAAATCACCGTGTTCAACAATGCCATTGACCTGTCGCAAATTGCGGAGGAACGCGCCGCGTTAGATCCCGCGAAAATCATCGCGCTGCGGGCGCGCCTTTGCCACGGCAGCGAGAATGTCGCGGTCTTTGTGGGGGGACTCTATGCGCAGAAAAGATTGTCGTTCTTGATCCACGCGCTTGATCTTTTGCGCTGGGATATTCCTGATTTGCAAGTCTTATTCATCGGTGCGGGGCCAGAGGCGCATATCATTCAAGAGGCCGCCGAGACGCGCGATTGGTTGCACGCCCTTGGCCCAAAATTCGGGGCCGAAAAAACCCTTTATGTCAGCCTTGGAAAGGTTTGGCTGATGCCGGGTTTGGTGGGTCTGGGGGTTTTGGACAGTTTCGCCTACGAAACCCCGATGGTCACCACCCAATTGCCGTATCACAGCCCCGAGATTGATTATCTGCAAGATGGGGTCAATGGCGTGATCGTCAGGGACAGCGATAACCCGCAGGCCTATGCCGATGCCGTGCATCGTGTCTTGAGTGATCTGCAATATCGCGACACCCTGATCCAAGGCGCCCGCATCGCCCGCCACAAATATTCCATCGAGGACATGTCCCGCCGCTTTGCCGAAGGTGTTCTGAGGGCCATGAAATGATGGGAGCCGTGGCCTCTATTCGTGCGCAATGGCGCAATCTGGGCACGATTGCCGCCTTTGCCTTTGCCTTTATCGCCGTTTTTGCAATGGCGTCCTTGATTGTGCGACTTGCGGGTGTGGCCGTATATGCCGAATACGCGCTTTACCTGACCTTCGGCGTTGCCATCCGCATCATCTGGCATGGTATTATCGGCACTGTGTTCGCGCGGGGGTTTTCGATTGCCACGGCCCAAGGGTTGGGCGCGCATCATTTGGCCTATTTTGGCATAGGTCTGTTTGCCCCTTTCGCAGGTCTTGCAACCATTGCCCTGACCCCAGTTCTGCTGGATGCTCAGATCGGGTTTGGCGAGATTACACTCAGCCCGTTTGGTCTGTTTGCGGGGCTGATGTTGGGGGCAACAATCTCGGCTGCGGGGGCGGTTGTCGAATTGGCCAATGTCATGGGGCGGCGCAGGCAGGCAATCTGTGCGATGCTCTCGCCAAGCGTTGCGCAACTTATGGCTTTGGCAAGTCTCAAAGAAATTGGCCTGCTCACTGCGCCCAATCTTGCGGCGCTGGCCGCAGGATTAGGATTTATCTCCCTTGTGGCGCAGTTCATTTTTCTGAGGCGCGCGCAGGGCGTGGCAGAAGCTAAACCCGAGGGCGCGGGGCGCTTAAAATCCTTTCTGACGGAACATTCGAAAACCATGCTCTTCTGGGTGCCGCCAAGTCTTATGATGCGCGCACTTGATAAATGGTATGCGGCGGATCATCTGTCGGTTGAGGGATTTGCCGCAATGGCGGTTCTTATCCTAATGACCCAAGGAGCGATGCAGGCGGGAATGTCGATCCTGTCGCGTGTGGTTTTGCCTAAAGTTTATGATTTGGCCGCCGATGGCCAATCCCCTAATCGGCTTAGAGCCGCCCATCAGATCACGCGGCGGTTCGGATACCTGATCCTAGTCGCAGGGGGCATCTGGGCCGTTATTCTAGCGCAATGGGGGTCTTGGCTTTTGGCGCGGCTGTTCACCGATGAAATCGCAAACCACCATCTGGCCTTAATCCCATTTGCCATTGGGGCAACGCTGATGACCTATGCGGGGTTTCAGATCACACATGGGCATATCGCGCAAAATATCAAACCCTTCACCAAGCAACGCTATGGCGAGGCGATTGCCTATGCCGTTGGCTTGGTGCTGTTCGTGCCCGTCTACGGGGTGATTGGGGTGGGGTTTGCGATGGGAATATCTGGTATTATTTCGTGTATTCTGTCATTTTGTGCGCGACTGGAAATATTTAATAGTACTCTAAGCTAGAATTCATTGTCTTTGGAGCGTGCAAAGGCTAATAGGAAGATCCAATAAAAGTGATAGCTGATAATATTGTCGGTCAAAAATAAAACTGACGAATATATTGATGCATATCCAATAAAACCCTTTTTTGTCGAAAGATATATAAGAGCTGTAATGAGGGTTATGATTCCGAACCAGCCATAATCAACTAAAACTCTTAGATAGTCATTGTGTAGGAGGGTGAAGTTACTATTAACATAGTTATGACGGGCGAGGAATGTATTGGTGGCCCCAACGCCATCGCCAAAGATAATTTGTATAAATCCAGTTCTTTGTTGTAGATCGGAGGAGATATAGCCTATTGTGTCAAATCTTCCAGAACTGAGCTCGTTTGGAGATATAAATATATCATAGGACCTTAGGTAGTAAGAAATACTTTGAAATACATTGTTTGATTCAAGTCCAATAAAAAAAAGAATAATTGGAATGAGAATCCTTGCGGCAATGCTTACTGGCTTAATTCGGTCGAATCTATCAAGATAAATTAAAATGAGGACAATTATGAGCCCTAATAATGCTATCCTTTTGAAAATTATAAATGAGGATACGATTGAAAGAATGAGCGGTATGTTTTTCCGATTTGCGGCTGACCAAATGCCCATTAGGGGTATAATTAGGGCAAATGACGATTCATAAGTAGCTTGCGTTGGTGTGAGTATACTAAAGCCTAGCTCTTCTTGAATCGCAATAATCATGGCGATAGAGGAAAAAAATATAATATAGATATATATTTGTAAATATTTTTGTGATGTTGTGAATGTCAATGATGCAGCAATAAGGCTACATGATATGTGTGCGAACACAGTAAAGTTAGATTTATCAGAAAATGCTAGGAATGGTGTGCAGTATATTGCGTATATTGCTAAGAAAAAAAGTCCGGCCTTGTTGATTTTTAGAGATTTGTTCACTACTTGAATAAATATTATAGCTAATGGTGTAAGGTATATTAAAAATCTGAATGGTGTGTCATTAAAAATAGTCAAGTATGTAGAAACTTGAGTAAGTAGAAAAGTCGTTAATATTCTACCGTCTGCAATGTAATTTTCTTTTGTATGTCTATTTTGCATTATCATCTTTTGCATAAATTTTTAATCCTGATAGCAACACCAACCACACAAACCTTGGCGCCAAGATCAAATAGCGGCGCCACAGGCGGCGGGGCTCGCTGATGAGGCGGAGCAGCCATTCAAGGCCTGAGCGTTGCATCCACCGCGGCGCGCGCCGCACGCGGCCCGCGTGAAAATCAAACGCGGCCCCGATCCCGATCAAGGTTTGCGGCAGGGCGTCTACATGATCCCGCATCCAGACATCTTGTTTGGGCGAGGACATGCCGACCCAAACGATATCCGCCCCAGATTGGGTGATGCGCGCGATTGTTTGGCTGCGCTCTGTCGCGGTCATGGGGCGGAAGGGGGGGCACTCCCATCCTGCAATCTGAATGCTTGGATAGCGCGCCTGACACAGCTCCGCGAGGGTTGCCGCGACCCCCTCATTGCCGCCAAAAAAATAGTGCCGTAGCCCCGACTGGGCCGAATGGCGGCATACATAGTCAAACAGATCAGGCCCCGCGCAGCGCGCGACCTTATGACCCTGTTTCTGACCCAGCCAAACCAATGGCATGCCATCTGGGATGACCAGTGCTGCCCTTTGGTGCAGGGCGCGCAGGTCTGGATCATCGCGGCAGGCCATTAGGCTTGCAACCTCGCGCACAGCTATGAAGCGGCCCGTTTGATCCCGTGACCATTGCAGCAGTGCCGCATAAATTTCGGGAATCGATGTGGCCGCGATTGGGATGCCCAATACATCATATCGCGGGATAGCGGAGGGATCACGCAAGAGATAGCCTTTTAGATATAAATAATACACCTATATGGCAGAAGCGCCTTCTGCGCAATTCGCTTTGGGACATTTATGATGCGCGGCAAGGCCGCGCGGCCCCCATAGCGACCAGATCCGCACCACTGAGTGCGCGATACTCGCGCCCCGTCAGATGCGCTGCTTCGCGCAGATACCAGCCTTGCAAATTGGCGGGCAGGTATTCAGCAAACAACCGCAGGGCATCGCGGTTTTGTGCTGCGGTTCCACCGCTTGGTGCGTGGAACCCAAATTGCGCATCCCGTGACACGCAGGTTTGCGGCAGGCTGAGGTAAAGCGTGCAGGCGGAGGCGCACCACCCTGTGATCTGCACCTCGTCATGCGTCAGCCCCGCAAGGCGGGTGTGCAGGATATAGTCGCCCAATGGGCCACCGCCATCATTTTGGATCAGCAAACGTCCTGCAGCATGGCCTGGGGCCATCATCCCGCCTGTCGCAAGGAGACATAACCAAGCCATGACCGCGCCACGCCACCGCGTTATCGCGCGCATCTCAACACTCCCATAACTGTCAGAAGGGCCGGCTTCTGCGCGGCGACTGGCAGCGGGGATGAAACGGCGCAGCTTTGCGCTTGAATATGAAGGCAAGGGTTCGCTCTATCGTCTGGGTATCGCCAGACATAGGCAAAACGCGTGCCAAATTTCCCACCACCTCAGCAGTGGGTTATGGCATCAAATTGTTAATGTAAGTTTAGGATGGGTGCGATGGTGTCAGTCTTAGCCGCCATAAGGCCTGCCATAGCCGTATCCATATCCATAAACACCTTGTTTTGCTTCGCTTAAATTCAGCGCGGTGACAATCGGAACCGCACTGGCCGTTGACTGCATCAAAATAGAATAAGCGCTACGAAAATCTGCCAGACGCGTTGCAGCCCATTTTACGGGCATGACGATCATATCCACCTGTGGGGCGATGTAGCGGGCATCCACCACCGGTAGCACGGGCGAGGTGTCGATGATGATAACCTCAAAAAGACTGCGCGCCTGATTAAGCAAGTTTTCAAATTCCAAGGAACTGATCAATTGATCCGTTGCAATCTGCGGCCGATCCGCGCCCGGCAGAATCCGCAAAGGGGACTTGTTATCCTTAAGTAGGCTTAACTGTGGTTCAGCCGTTTTGTCGGTAATAGTGTCGCTGAATTGCTCGGGATCGAGATAGGTCAAAAGCCCTTTTTTGGGCTTTTGTCCGAGATAGGCGGCAACCGATGGTTTTCTGAGATCTGCGTCAATTAAAAGCGTGGACTTACCTGTCGCGGCATAAATCCGCGCCAGTGAGAGGGCTATGGTTGTCTTTCCTTCGGCAGGCAAGGTCGAAGTGACCATAATCACATGGCCCTCAGGTCCAACCCGTGCTTCATTTGATGTTCTGCGGCGTTGCAACTCGATGGCGGCGCGCAGTTTTCGGATCGACTCAGAATAGATTGACAGCGGATCATCGATGATCTGATCCACCATGATCTTGTTGTCTTTTTCATCAAGCCGTGGGACTGCGCTTGCGGCCATATGTCCCGTAACCATGCGCAACTGGTCTGGATTGGTGATCCCGCCGATATAGGTTTCGTTGAGCACGGCAAGCCCGAGGCCAAGCCCAAGCCCAAGCATGGCGGCAATTGTAAGGATCAAACGCTTGTTCGGGGCGCTTGGCGCATTTGGCGGCAAGGCGGGCGAGACGATACGGCTGTCTGCAACCTGCAAGGCCGCGCGGGTTTCGATCTCGCCAAATTGGGCGAGCAGCGTTTGATACTGGCTGCGGGTGATCGAGGCGGCCTGTTGCAATTCGAAAATCCGCGCCAAAACATCCGATGGCAGATCGCTTGAGACAAGGTTTTCGCGCAATGTGGCCCGTAGGTTTTCGGTCTGGCTTGTGATCTGTGCAACGTTTTGGCTGATAGCGGCCAACTGGGCCCCCGCCCGCTCCTCAATGCGTGCATCGACCTCGGCCAAGGCATTTTGCAAATCAAAAAACACAAGCCCCCCCGCGGAGGCTTCTTCCAACTGGCGTGTTATTTCAGCTTGCTCTGCCGCTAATTCCCGCAGGGCTTCATCGGCCAAACTTTCTGCAAGGGCAGTGAAATCTCGGGTCTCAAATGCGGTTGTCGCAGTGGACAGTCTCAACTCGTTGCGGCTCAATTCGCTGCGCAAATTGTTGATTTCATTTTGCAGAACCGCAAGATTTGGATTTCCGCCCTGACGTGCAAGGTCCTCAAGGCTTGCATCAATGAAATCATTGAGCGCCTTGTCCGAGGCGGCGACAGCCACGCGCCCCGCTTCCACTTGGCGGCTGAGGATATCGCGCGCGGATTGACTGGCGGCGATCTTGGTGTCGACTTGCGCGTCAATATAGGTTTGCGCCATGAGATTGGCCAAATAGGCCGCTTTTTCGGGGCTGGTCGAGGTGACATCGATTGAGATCAAATGTGTCAGCCCGATGCGGCGGATTGTTGTTGCATCCTGGAGGGCCTGACGCACCGCTTGTAAAAGGGCGGGGCCAGATGGCGGCTCATCGGCGCCTAATCCCAGACGCAGGCGGATTTCTTCAAAAAAACTTACGCTTGGCCCGAATTCATCATCGGTTACCAACCCGGCGCTTTGGATCACGGCCAATGTCGTGGCGGGCGCGCGAAGGATCTCGACCTCGCTATCCACGCGCGCGTTGTCGATCATGGGCGCACGGCGCATTGTATCGTCAGCTTCAAGCAGGTTTTGCTGTGTGGGGTCGACCATAATCAGGCTGCGCGCGGTATAAACGGGGGTGACGCTGACCACGTATAAAACCGCCGCCCCAATCACCAAAGCGCTCACCAATAGGATCAACCGCAACTGGCGGCGCAACAGCTGCAAAATATCGCGTAGGTCGAGATGCTCTTGTGCCGTTTGGGTGTGCGTTTGGTCTGTCATCTGGGAAATTTGCGTTTGGGAGGGATGCGTCATTGGGCTGAAAAACTCGCTACGTCTGTGATGATGGGGCTGTGCCGATCAGCGGCGGTCTGGATCAGGCGCGCGCGACCTGTCGCGGAAATGGCCAAGGCGCTCAGAACGCCCGTGGCATAAGCGCCTGTGTCAAGGCCAATCATGGGTTTGGAGCAGTCGATGATTGATTGTGGAATGTGGCCGTGGATGACATGGCTGATCCCGCATGGCATATGAGTGCGGTCAGCTGTGCTGCGCGACCACAAAAGATCATAGGCCGTCTGTGCATCGGGCGCCGCATCGGGGTTCAGCCCCGCATGGGAAAGAAAGACTGTCCCGTGTTGGGCCGAATGCGGCAAATTTTCCAAAAAATCGAAATGGTATTGAGGGATATGTGCCTCAAGCAGCAAGCGCCGTCTTGTCCGCCTTGTGCTGTGCCAGAGTTCAGGTGTGATGCCATAAGAGGTGAGGGTGGCCGCGCCCCCGAATTCCAACCAAGCAGCGTCTTCGTTTGGGTCATTGAGAAAGCGCCGCATCATCTCTTCGTGATTGCCGCGCAGGCAAAGGCGCGACAGCCCTGATGGGGGCGCTTGAAGCAAATGATCCAGCATCTTTGCCGTATCAGGGCCGCGATCCACCATATCGCCTAAGAGAACGAGGGTCGCAGGGGCCTTGCCTTGCGCTACCTCTGCCGCGATCACGGTTTCGATTTGGTGGTAAAGCGCGAAACATCCGTGAACATCGCCCACCACATACAGCCCCCCCGCACAGGGAGAAAGGTAATTGGGGGCGAAAACCGCTTCTCGTTCGATACCAGAGGGACTATCGAACAGCCCGCGAGCCGTGGCAATCAGGCCGTTCAACAATGTTTTCCGTCCTTTGCGCGCGGCGCCCTTAGGCGGCACTGCCCAACTGTGCGACAATCTCGGGTGGAACATCGCCGCCCGCCTCAATGGAGCTGGCCACAGCCTCGACCGCCGCCAATTGTGTGGCGATTTCTTCTGCCGCGCCTGTGAAGCCAACCTCAGGATCGGCTGCCACGCGCACCGCAGCGGAGATGCCCGCGCGTTGTGCCACGGGTAGGTTGAGGGCAACCGCCGCAACACGTGTCACCACGGCGGCGATCTGCGCGTTCAATGTTGCGGGTGGCAGGGTCACGCCCGCAGCGCGCAAGCGGGTCAGGGCGGTGCGCATGATGGCCGCACAGCTGCCAGAATCGGCTGCACATCCCGCCTCAACCTCAGTGATCAGAGCATCGACATCAACGGCTTCTTGTGCATGGAGCGGTGTTACGGCCACCGCTGAGGCGATGACCGTAGCGCGCAAAAGGTTAGAAAAAGAGGGCATCAGACGATTTCTCCATTTACAGGCGATCATGTGAATTCACTGAAGATAGATATATATTTACATATAATAGTCAAATATAAATAACCATATAAAGGTGAGTAATCGCGCCTGTTGGGGGCCTAACGTTGAAACAGGCGCTTTTGCGGCTCTTGAAATTCATTGAGATTAATTAAGGATACCTTTTCCAGTGCGTTGGGTGATCGGATTCATTGTTTTAGCGGGTCTGACCTTTGCAGCAGGTGCCCTTGCTCGCGATGAGTGGCGTGCGCAACGGCAAGCGGCGATATCCAACACTGCGCTGCGCCTTGATCCCGCACAAATCCTTGGCCATCTGCCCCGTACGGTTGAAAGCCGATATCGGCTGCTTTCACGGTGCGATGCGGTGATGTCTGATAGGTTTCAGCCGCTTCAGCCGCCCCAGACGCGCGCCGCTGTAGGGGCCGCTTGCCAATCCTTGGCCGAGTATATCTTGCTCGATGCACCAAGCCTGTCTTTGGCGCATCTCGTGCGCGCACAGGCCTTGGCCGAACAGGGCCAAGATCCCCATAATAGCTTAATGGCCGCGCATGAAACGGGGGGCGCGCTTCTGTGGATGGCGGCGCGCCGTCTGCGCCTCGCCTTCGATGGCGCGGGGCGCGCGGCGCTTTCGGAAATGATTGGCGCGGATATCGCGCAATTGGCCAAGGCGGATCTTGGCCGCGATTTCCTTGCCGCGCTTTATCTGCAAGCCGATGCGGGCAAGCGGGCAGAGATGAGCGCGGTTTTCGCAACCCTTGCCCCCGATCTGCAGGCGCAGATCGTGGCGCAGATCAGGCGGCGCCTATGATGCGCAGCGATACAAATAAGCTCAACCGCGCATTGGCGCTGACCCTTAGCCTTGGCGTGATTTTCTCCACGGTATTCATCGGCCTGAACCGTCCGCTTCTATGGGCAGGGTTTTCCACAATGATTGGCCTTGTCGCGATGATCTACTTTGCCAATTTGTGGCGCGTAGCCCCCAATCGCACGCTTGCCGCGCGCAAGCTTTGGCCTGCTTTTGCCTGCGCCGCGCTTGTGCCGATCTGGGCCATAGTGCAATCCATTGCGCTGCCACAAGGCCAAGGTTGGGGCAGTCTGCTGTCGCCCGATCTGCAACCGTCCACGCTTTCGCTGATGCCAGATGCGGGACGTTCTGCATCGGTGCGGTTCGCCTTTTACGGCCTTTGGATGGCATTGGTGCTTGAGGCCGCGCGCCGCGTGTCGCGTGGGCGATTAATGCTGCAAATCCTGTTTTGGGGTGTGTCCGCCCATGCGCTTTGGGGGCTTTTGGCGCTGAATGTCTTGGGGGATATCACCGTTTGGGGGGAGGCAAAGACCACCTATCAAGGGTTTGCAACGGGGGTGTTCATCAACCGCAATTCCTTCGCCAGTTTCCTTGCTATGGGGGCCGTGATTGGGGTCACTTTGTTAATAGTGCCCGCGGCCAATCAATCATCGCATAGGTCTACACTGCTCAGCCATGGGAATGTTACCAATGGACTTTATGCCTTGGGTCTTGTGATCATTTTTGCGGCGTTATTTGCCACGGGATCGCGCCTAGGTGTGGCCTGTGCTCTTCTTGCCTGCCTGCTTTGCATCGGGGTGTGTCTCGCGCAGCGGGGCCTGTCGGCTTGGCGCATCGTGTTGGGCAGCCTAGGCCTAATCGCCTTGGGGGGCGGTGCCATGGCCCTGCTTTATGGCAAAGAGGGGATTTTACGCTTGTTCGATTTGAGCATAGCAGGCGATGTGCGCATGGCCGCGTGGGGTCGGATATGGGATTTGATCTTACTGCGCCCTTTAACGGGGTATGGGTTCGAAACCTTCCGCCCTGCTTATGAGTTGATCCATGGCGGGACAGGTGCAGGCGAGCAGATATGGGATCGCGCCCATGCAACCTATCTGTCGCTTTGGTTAGAGCTTGGGCTTATCATTGGAACGGTGCCAATCGCGCTGTTCTTCTGGGCGGCAATGGTATTGGTCCGCCGCGTTCATGCACGAGGTCGCGATGCACCCTTGGCGATTGCTGCCCTTTTCGCAATGCTTGCGGTTGGCCTTCATTCCTTGGGGGATTTTGGGCTGGAGATGCCCGCAAATGTGTTTCTGTTGCTCACATTGGTTGGGATTGGTCTTGCGCCACGGGCTTAAACGCCTGTGCCTTTGACCACCGCGCGGACAGTGCGCAGCAACAACAGCATATCGGTCTTGAGCGAGGCCGTGCGCGCATAGATACGATCATAATGGGCGCGGGCCGCAAAGCTGGTCATATGACGCGCGGTGACCTGCCATAGGCCCGTGATCCCCGGGGTGCGACCAAAGTAAATCGGGCCAGGGTAGAGCGGGGCCTGTTCTGGCATCATGGGGCGGGGGCCGACAAGGCTCATTTCCCCCTTCAGCACATTGAACAGCTGTGGCAATTCATCAAGCGAGGATCGCCGCAAAAATCGCCCAACCCATGTGATCCGAGGGTCAGTTTTCAGCTTTTGGTGCAAGACCCATTCGCGCCGTAGAACAGGGTCTGCGGTTATCGCGTCTTGCAGTCGCGCCTCCGCATCTGGCACCATCGTGCGCAGCTTGAGGCAGTCAAAGGTGCTGCCATCCGCGCATAGGCGTTTTTGGCGGTAAAACCCCGCTCCCCCATCAAGGCGGACAACCAGCCATAAAGCGGCAATAACAGGTGCAGTTACGGGCAGGGAAAGGGTGACTAAACCAATGTCCATAACGCGCTTAAAAGGATAGGAACAGCCCGTGGCGTTAGCGCGATTGGCCACGTCAGGCCTTTGCGCGTGGCTATGTCCTGTCGCATTTGATAGGTTTGCAGGATGGCGTCTCGATGCACCCAAAGCGGGCCCTGACGATGTGGCCAAGGGAATGTTCGCAGCATCAGCCGTTTTAAGGTCATCCAACATTAGCATATATCTTTCGATAGCCGAGCATATCGATCTCTCGATCCCTGCTCTTAAGATGCCCTAACCAACTATAAAAGATATATATAATTTCAAGATAATTTTAGCAAATTTCTCACAAGAGTTTGATTTAAAAAAACTTTTTTCTGGAAATTTTTTTAGTTCGCGCGGTTTTTACCTAGGGTTCTTTGCATTTGCCACTATCGATTCTGTGCCTGCAAAACCTAGGGTTGAGCGCGGCGTGCTCACCTGTTTTGTATGGCGTGGCTCAATGCTGCCCCTAATTCGTAATAGGCCGCGCGCAATTGACCAAATCCCGTTACCGATTTTTGCAATGGTGGCATCGGCCAGAGGTTGCGGTTTTGTTGCAAAAGGGCCTGCGCGGCCACTGTGCCAAATACGGTTCCAGGGCCTATCCCGCGCCCTGAATATCCAAACACAGCCGCACCATTTGGTCCGATCTCCAAGACTTTGGGAATATGGTCGCCAGTCATGGCGATACGCCCTTGCCAGATATGGCTAAAGCCTTGCCCTGCCAGTTGCGGGAAGGTTTGCGCCAATTTGCGCGCTGCCCATGCGTGATGCGTGCCGCCCCCAAGCCGCCCTTCAACATTGCCAATCGCGCCCAAGATCAGGCGCCCTGTCGCATCCATGCGAAAGGAACTCATGACCATTGCCGTGTCCCACGCCCCTTCACCGCCCGCTAGAATTTCGGCGCGCAAGCTCTGCGGCAGGGGTGTTGTCGCAAATTGGCTATAATAAACGGGGATGAAGCTGGGCCTGTAACTGGAAAATCCCGCCATGTGATAGGCATTGGTGGCAATCAATGCGGATTGCGCGGTGATCTCGCGCCCTGCGGCGCGCGCCACCCAAGCGCGGCCCTGATGGGTTAAATCTTCAACTGTGAGGGGGGCAAAGATCAGTGCCCCTGCCGCTTGGGCCGCGCGGGCAAGCCCGCGTGCGTAAGCCAAAGGTTGAATCGTGCCAGCACGCGGATCAAACAGCGCGCCTGAAAAGTTAGGGCTGCCCGTGCGCGCGGCAGTTTCCTCGGCATCAAGCAGCTGCAAGGGCGCGCCATATTGGTTGCCTTGGCGATGGCGGGTTTTCAGATCATCCAATCCCGCCGCGTTATGGGCAAGGTGCAAGGTGCCGTTCCGCGTGGCTTCGCAGGCGATATTCTCGCGCGCGATCAGGTCAAAAACACGGGCAGGGGCCGCGCCAAGCGTATCAATCAGCGCTTCACCCGCATTGACGCCGAGGGTTTTGATGATCTCCTGCGGCGGCAACCACAGCCCTGCATTCACAAGGCCCACATTGCGCCCCGATCCGCCATGGCCGATCTCTTGCGCCTCAAGAAGCGCGACCTTGGCGCCCATGCGGGCGGCCTCTAATGCCGCAGAAAGGCCCGTGAAGCCGCCCCCGATGATCAAGAGATCAACCGCGCTTGGTAAAGCGTCTGCGCTGTCGGCTGTCACCTGCTCGCGCGCGGTGCTGTGCCACAGATTGCCCTTTGATCCAAAAGCCCCAGACGCCTGCATCGGCGCGCCCCTTTGTGATTAGAAAAACGCCTGAAGCCCTGTTTGCGCGCGCCCCAAAATCAGGGCATGCACGTCATGTGTGCCTTCGTAGGTGTTGACCGTCTCAAGGTTTTGCGCGTGCCGCATCACATGATACTCAGCCATGATCCCATTGCCGCCATGCATATCCCGTGCATCGCGCGCCACGGCCAAGGCTTTGCCGCAATTGTTGCGTTTGATCAGGCTGATCAATTCGGGCGCACAGCTGCCCTCATCCATCATGCGACCTGCACGCAAAGCCCCTTGCAGGCCAAGCGCGATTTCCGTCTGCATATCGGCCAACTTTTTCTGAAACAGCTGTGTTTGCGCAAGAGGGCGGTCGAATTGGCGGCGGTCGAGCCCATATTGGCGGGCGCGATGCCAGCAATCTTCGGCGGCACCCATCACCCCCCACGCAATGCCATAGCGCGCGCGGTTGAGGCAGCCAAACGGCCCCTTCAGCCCCTCGACATTTGGCAAAAGCGCATCTTCTGGCACGGCAACCTGATCCATCACGATCTCGCCCGTGACCGAAGCCCGCAAGGAAAGTTTGCCCTCAATCTTGGGCGCAGACAGGCCCTTCATCCCTTTCTCAAGGATGAAGCCGCGGATCTTGCCGCCATGGGCCTCCGATTTTGCCCAAACGATAAAGACATCCGCGATAGGTGCGTTGGAAATCCACATCTTTGCGCCGTTCAACACATAGCCATCTGCGGTTTTCGTGGCTGTGGTTTTCATCCCTGCGGGGTCAGAGCCCGCTTCGGGCTCGGTCAAACCAAAGCAGCCAATAAGCGCGCCGCTGATCAGTTTGGGCAAATATTTTTGTTTTTGTGCCTCTGACCCGTAAGCATGGATCGGGTAGATCACGAGGCTTGATTGCACGGACATCATCGAACGATATCCAGAATCGACCCGCTCGACTGCGCGGGCGATTAAGCCATAGCTGACATAGCTTGCGCCAATGCCGCCATAGGTTTCGGGCACAGTTACGCCCAAAAGGCCCATTTCTCCCATCATGGGAAATAGTTCAGGCGCAGTGGTTTCGTTCAAATAAGCTTCGGTGACGCGGGGGGCGAGGTGGTCTTGGGCAAAGGCCTCGGCGCTTTCGGAAATCATCACTTCCTCAGGCGCAAGCTGCGCTGCCAGATGAAAGGGATCGGCCCACTCAAAAGCCGCGAGAGCAGGGCCTGATTTTGCGCTGTGACCATCTGGCATCGTTACGTCCTCCAAAGCAAAAAACATATGGTCGACATTGCCGCGAAGCGCGGCAAGGTTCAACCCATGCGCACCCGCCCAATAAGGGCAGAAAGCGCAAAGAACAGGGCGGCCGCACAGACAATGCTTGGCCCTGTGGGGGTGTCATAGGCGAATGATCCCCAAAGTCCAAGCGCAACCGATGCCACCCCAATCAGCGAGGCCAAAATGGCCATCCCTTCTGGGTTGCGGGCCAAGGGCCGTGCCGCTGAAGCGGGAATGAGCATCAATGCAATGATCAACAGCGCCCCCACCACCTTGATGGCCACAGCCACGCTGATGGCAAGGGCAAGGGTCAGCAACATATTCTCACGCCGTGGCGCAATGCCACTGGCATGGGCCAATTCAGGCGACAGCGTCACAGTCAACAGCGCCTGCCAACGGCTGAGGATCAGCACCAAAACCACCGCCGCACCAAGCCAGATCACCGCCAAATCAGCACGACTAACCGCCAGAATGTCACCAAAAAGATAGGCCGATAAATCAGCACGCACCCCTTTGGTCAGGCTTACGGCCACTAGGCCAATAGCAAGCGCCGCATGGGCGAAGGTGCCAAGCAAGCTGTCAAGGCCGAGTGAGCGTTCTGATAGGCTTGTCACCATCAAGGCCACGATCAGGCAGATCACCAGAACCCCTGTGAAAATCGACAGGTTCAACGCAAGCGAGATGGCAACCCCCAACAGCGCGGCATGGGCCGTGGCATCACCAAAATAGGCCATGCGCCGCCAAACCAGAAAACAGCCCAAAACACCCGCAACCACAGCGACCCCGACCCCCGCAAGGGCGGCGCGGATCATGAAATCATCAAGCATCATTGCACCTTTTCGGGGCTGTGGTCGTGGCTGTGCGCATGGCCGTGATCGTGATCATGGCTGTGGCTATGTTCATGCCGATACAGGGCCAATGCCCCATGCGTGCCCGTTCCAAAAAGCGCGCGATATTCAGGCGCGCTTGCAACTGTTTCGGGGCGGCCTTCGCAGCAGATATGCCCGTTGAGGCAAATCACCCGATCCGAGGCACTCATCACAACGTGCAATTCATGGCTGACCATCAAAACCGCACAACCCACCTCGCGCCGCAGATCTTCGATTTGGGTGTAGAAGGCGGCAGATCCCGGTTGATCCAGCCCTTGTGTGGCTTCGTCCAAAATCAGCAATGTTGGGCGGTCAAGAATGGCGCGGGCCAAAAGGACACGCTGAAATTGCCCCCCTGACAATTCGGTCATCTGCCGCGCGCCCAAATCGGGCAAACCCGCTTGATGCAAGGCGGTTGCAATTTCCGCAGGGCTGTGACGGCGCGGCATCGACAAAAACCGCGCCACAGTCACAGGCAGGCTGCGGTCAATATGCAGCTTTTGCGGCACATAGCCGATCCGCAAATTCTCGGCCCTTGTGATTATGCCCCGCTCAGGCTGCAACGCCCCAATCAAGGCGCGCAATAGCGAGGTTTTCCCCGATCCGTTCGGCCCCACGATTGTAACGATTTCACCAAGGGCAATTTCAAAATTCACATGATCCAACACCACGCGCCCCGCTTGGCTCAGGCGCAGATTTTGGGTTTGGATCAGGGGCCGTTTTCTAGGTGCGTTCATGGCCGTGCCTCGCGGCAGGCGGGGCAGAGCCCTTCCAATTCGACCGAACTGCGTTCAACCGCGAAGCCCAAATTTTTTGCCTCGCTCACCAGCCCCAATTCGGCCTCAGGCCTGCCCGTTTCTGCAACCATATCGCAGTTGCGACAAATCATGAAGGCAGGCATATGCGCCCCCTCATTGGGCAGGGTGCAAGCGATATAGGCATTGAGGCGCTCAATGCGATGCGCGAAGCCATGGCTGACCAGAAAATCGAGCGCGCGATAGGCCACAGGGGGTTGGGCATTCTGCCCCTCAGCCGATAGGCGCGCCAGAATATCATAGGCCCCAAGGGCGCGATGCTCCTCAAGTAGGATTTCCAAGACACGTTTACGCTGCGCCGTCAGGCGCAGGCCTTCGGCGGCGCATCGTGCCTCGGCGGCGGCAAGCGCCGAGGCGATGCACCCTTGATGGTCGTGGTCGTGGAATTGGTTTTGCGACATTGGCGCGCATAACCTTTCATATTGCCGATTTTCGGTATTGATATGTTATAACATATCTACTAACTCTGACCCTGTTCTAATCATGAGGGTGCGCGGATGTCTATGAGATTCTTACTTGGCACAGGTGTGATTTGCGCCTTTTCAGCGGCAACGCCGTCTGCGGCGGTCGCAGAGGTGCCGAGGGTTGTAACAGATATCGCCCCCGTGCATTCGCTTGTGGCACAGGTCATGGCGGGGGTCGGTGTACCTGATTTGTTGATCGACCAAGCCACAAGTCCGCATCACTTTGCCTTGCGCCCCTCGCAGGCGCGCGCGCTGCAAGAGGCTGATTTGGTGATCTGGATTGGGGCTGGCCTGTCACCCGCCTTGTCGGGGGCGATTGCTGATCTTGCAGGGGCGGGTAAGGAGATGGCGCTTTTGTCGGTGCCGCAGACGGATCTCCTGCCCATTCGCGAAGATGTGCGTTTTGAGGCGCATCGCCACGATGATCACGATGATCACGGCCATGATGACCAAGGTCACGATGATCATGACGACCACGGGCATGACGACCACGGGCATGACGATCACGAAGATGAGGGTCACGAAGACCATGCCCACGATGGCGCGATTGATCCCCATGCGTGGCTTGATCCTGACAATGCCGCCCTGTGGCTGACCGCGATTGCCGAGGAATTGGCGGCGGCAGACCCCGACCATGCACAGACATATCTCAGAAATGCCGAAAACGCCGCGCGGCAGGTGGAAGATCTCGCGGATCAAATCGAGGCGGATTTTGCGGCAACGCCGCCGCCCGCCTTCATCGTGTTCCACGATGCTTATCAGTATTTTGAAGATGCGTTTGATATTTCCGCGCAAGGGGCCATTAGCCTGTCAGATGCAAGCGCCCCTTCGGCGGCGCGCCTGTCTGAAATTCGCACGATTGTGGCCGAGCAGGGGGTCGAATGCCTGTTTGCGGAGCCGCAATTTGACCCAGATATCCTCAGCGCCGTGGCCGATGCGGCCCCTGTCTCAATCGCAGTGATTGACCCATATGGCGGGCATATCCCCACGGGTGTCGATTTCTACCCCGCGCTTTTGCAGGATTTGGCTACAGGTATTTCGGGCTGCAAGGGCTAATGGCCTAGCGTAGGCCAAGCCGCTTTTTGAGGCTGCGCTTCCAACGGAACATCAGATGCACGCGCCGCGCATGGCGCAAATCGGCGGCGGTGACAGCGGGGCGCTTGGTGACCGCAATGCGGCGCAAGATCGTCAGGCTGCCTGCGCGTGCCTCAATTTTGAAATCCGGGTTATGGGCGAGGAATGTGTCAATCGCCCATCCCACGCCAGGAAATGCCGCGCCGTGATCATGCAGGGCAATAACGCCACCTTTGGTGACGCAATCGGCCCATTGCAAATCCACAGTGACGTAATAGTGGCGATGGTCACCATCAATGAAAACGAAATCAAACATCTGCCCTGATGCGCGAGCAGGATCGATGAAATCTTGGGTCACACCTTTCCAAAAGGTGACCAGATTGGGGTCAATCCCCGCCGATATCAGGTTGCGGGTGATGATATTTTCTTGATCGGGGTAATAGGTCAGCGGATCAATCACAAAAAAATCTGGGCGGGCATCGGGCGCGTATTGCCCCATCATCTCTTTCAATGTGCCGCCCGCCGCGGTGCCAATTTCCAAATGCGCCCCTGAAAATGCAGAATTTTTCAAGGTTTCCATCAAAAGTGTGCGCTCTTCTGCGGTGCATTCGGATTCGAGCGTGGTCGCGCTAGGTCTGGCCATTGTGATATTTCCCCGTAAATCTTGTCTGCGGCATTGCGCGAATATGGCAACAAGTCAAGCGTGCCACCCTTGCAGCCCCTGTCCTGCAAGACTAAGACTCTTGGTAACACTTCGATGATACAGCGCCAAAACAGCAATTAACCCCAGTTGAGGATGCACCATGAAAGATCCGATTGATACCTACATGAACACGCTTGTGCCTATGGTGGTCGAGCAAACCTCGCGCGGGGAGCGGGCCTATGACATTTTCTCGCGCCTGCTGAAGGAACGGATCATTTTCATCTCTGGCCCAATCCATGACGGCATGTCGAGCCTAATCGTGGCGCAGCTTTTGCACCTTGAGGCCGAAAACCCTTCAAAAGAGATTTCGATGTATATCAATAGCCCTGGTGGCGTGGTGACATCTGGCCTGTCGATCTATGACACCATGCAATACATCAAACCAAAGGTCTCGACTTTGGTGGTGGGGCAGGCGGCCTCGATGGGGTCGCTTTTGCTAACCGCAGGTGAGGCGGGCATGCGCTTTTCTCTGCCCAATAGCCGCATCATGGTGCACCAGCCCTCAGGCGGGTATCAGGGTCAGGCGACCGATATCATGATCCATGCACAAGAGACGCAAAAGCTGAAAGATCGCTTGAACCAGATCTATGTCAAACATACTGGCCAGAAATTCGAAAAAGTGGTCGAGGCGCTTGAGCGCGACAATTTCATGGATGCCGAACAAGCCAAGGCTTGGGGTCTGATTGACCAGATCGTGGAAAGCCGCGCAGCCCTGGAAGAAAAGTAAGAATGGCACGGGCGGGGCAGATATGACCTCGCCTGATGCAATTTGGCGTTGTGGTGGCGGTTTTGCTGTTCTACGCTATGAGCCAAAGATGAAACAGGCGCAGATAGTTTGCGGCAGGGGCCGTTCCTGCCGAACCGTTCGAAGGTGATTGAGATGGCAGATTCCGCCAGTGGCGACTCGAAAAATACGCTTTACTGCTCGTTTTGCGGCAAAAGCCAACACGAGGTTCGCAAGCTTATTGCAGGCCCGACAGTGTTCATTTGCGATGAATGCGTTGAGCTTTGTATGGATATCATTCGGGAGGAGACGAAATCCTCAAGCTTGAAATCCACTGACGGCGTGCCAAGCCCGCGCGACATTTGCGCGGTTCTCGATGACTATGTGATCGGCCAAGAGCATGCAAAGCGCGTGCTGTCTGTTGCGGTTCACAATCACTACAAACGCCTAAACCATTCGGATAAATCCGAGATTGAATTGGCGAAGTCCAATATCTTGCTGATCGGCCCGACTGGCTGCGGCAAAACCCTTCTTGCGCAAACCTTGGCGCGGATCTTGGACGTGCCGTTCACGATGGCTGATGCAACCACCCTGACCGAAGCGGGTTATGTGGGTGAGGATGTCGAAAACATCATTCTTAAGCTATTGCAGGCCTCTGAATATAACGTGGATCGTGCGCAACGCGGCATCGTCTATATTGACGAGGTCGATAAGATCACGCGCAAATCTGACAATCCCTCCATCACCCGTGATGTTTCGGGCGAGGGGGTGCAGCAGGCCCTTCTGAAAATCATGGAAGGCACGGTTGCAAGCGTTCCGCCACAAGGGGGGCGTAAACACCCGCAGCAGGAATTTTTGCAGGTCGACACGACCAATATCTTGTTCATCTGCGGCGGCGCTTTTGCGGGTCTTGAAAAAATCATCGCGCAGCGTGGCAAAGGGTCGGCCATCGGTTTTGGCGCCGATGTCAAAGACAATGACAGCCGCGGTGTCGGTGAAATGTTCAAGGAACTTGAGCCAGAAGATCTGTTGAAATTCGGCCTGATCCCCGAATTTGTGGGCCGTTTGCCCGTGATCGCAACGCTGACCGATCTTGATGAGGCGGCTTTGGTCACGATTTTGACCGAACCGAAAAACGCGCTTGTGAAACAGTATCAGCGTCTTTTTGAACTGGAAGATGTGAAGCTGAAATTCACCGATGACGCCCTGAGTGCGATTGCTAAGCGTGCGATTGAGCGTAAGACGGGCGCACGCGGCCTGCGGTCAATCATGGAAGATATCCTGCTCGATACCATGTTTGAATTGCCAGGCGCGGAAGGCGTGTTGGAGGTTGTGGTCAATGATGAGGCCGTGACGTCAGACGTTCAGCCCCTGATGATCTATGCCGATCGCAAAAAAGATGAGGCCGCCTCCTCGGCAGGTTAAGGTCTAGCGCATCCAATAGCCTGCATTGCGCAGTCTGTTTCGAATAACCTGCTCCTTTCGGGGCAGGTTTTTTTGATCGAACAAGGCCCGCGCCTCACGCCCTTTTCCCTGATAAATCAGCCGCTTGAAGGGGGCATATGCCTTGAGAACCTTTTTGTATTTCTGGGGCGCTGTGATCGCCTCTAAGGCCTCTACCACGGCATCGCTTTCCCGCGCATATAGCAATGGGATTAAGCGGTAATGGCAGGAATGGCTGCCATCAAGATATCCTTGTGGCAGGGCCTCTGCCCCCCCGCCGAAGGAGTGAATAACCAAGGGAAGCGCCACTTGATCCAGCCACGGATCAAGCGATTGACAGGCAAGTTCAGGCAAATCGCGGTCGCGGATTGTGCAGGCATATTCTGCAAACCGCGCCCCGAATTGGGGGGCTGAGTGATAATAGAAAAATCCCGCATTGAAATAGGGGTAATGGCGCCAACAGTCAGGCGGATATGCGGGATTGACGGCTGTCGCCATATCAAGCCCAAACAGCCCATAGAGCGCCCCCCAAATGCCCGCATAATCGGGCCCGTAAAGGGGCAGTTCAGGCCAAGTGCCGCTGACCCGCAGCGAGGCAGAGGGGCGGCTGAAATCAAGAGGCACATCGCGCACCTCGTCCGTGATCAAAGTATCACTGTCAAAGAAGAGGAAAGGCCGCCCATCGGGCATTGCGCTTAACGCTTCGATCTTATTGCCGTAGGGGTAGGGCGCACCAAAATGACGGTTTTCAAACGGTAAGATCTCCGCCCCTAAATCGCGCAACAAACCCTTGACCTGAGGGTCATTGATGCGCGGGTCTTTGGGCCAAAGCGGCCCGGGCTGCGGTTCGGCCACATAAAGCTTGCCTGAAAAACGGGGGGAATAGGCGCGCAAAGACAGCGCAAACAGTGCCGCCTCATATTGCCACCGCCCCGCTTGGGCAATGATGACGATGTCAAAATTCTGCTCAGACGCGGGGTGCGCCTGTGATGTTTGTGCTTTGGCCATATGTCCCGTAACCCTTTGGACCCCTTATGCTTAGGCCCGTTTCCCTGCTCTGTCACGAGGCAAATCACCGAGCCGCCCTTGGCAAGCCCGTTTCGCACTGCGATAGAGGGGCAAGACGCACGACAAAAGGGCATGGGCAAATGGCCGCGATCATTTTCGACCTAGACGGCACGCTGATTGATGCGGCGCCTGATATTTGCGCCACCGCCAATACCGTCTTGGCCGAGGAGGGGGCCGCCCCCATCAGTCTTGAAGAGACAAAGTCATTTATCGGCAATGGCGCGCGCGTCTTTGTCGAGCGGATGTCAAAGTTGCGCAACCTGCCTGAGGCGGGGTTCGAGGCGCGCCACCGCCGATTTCAACAGGTCTATGTCGAGGCGCATGATCACACCGTAATTTATGAGGGCGCAGTGGCCGCGCTTGATGATTTGCGCGCGGCGGGGCATCGTTTGGGCCTGTGCACCAATAAACCGCTGCTGCCCACGCAATCGGTTTTGGCGCATTTCGATCTGGGTGGCTATTTCGATCATGTTATCGCGGGCGATAGTCTGTCGCAGCGTAAACCAGACCCCGCCCCTCTGCAGGCCGTGGTCGCGGCGCTTGGGGTTTCGCCTGTGATCTATGTGGGCGATAGCATGACCGATGCGCTGACTGCCAAATCGGCAGGCGTGCCGTTTCTGCTTTATACGGAGGGCTATAATCATGGCCGCTTGGCCGAGATGGAGCGCGCTGCAACCTTCAGCCATCACCGCGATATGGTCGCGCAAATTCAGTCAATTTTGGCCTGTGAGGCCTAAATCAAACCACCAAGTCCATGAGGGGGAGAATGGTGGGCGACCCTGGAATCGAACCAGGCATGGGTCTCCCCGGCGGAGTTACAGTCCGCTGCCGCACCTTGCAGCACGTCGCCCGACGCGAGAGGCGGGATAGCCGCCACAGGCCTCAGGGTCAAGGGCAAATGCGCGCTTTTGGCTTGCAGTTTTTCGCGCAGAGTGATCAAGGTCAGCCATGGCAAAAAAACCAACATGGGTGGTGGAAAAGGAACGCGGCGCAAAGGCGGCTGCGGCCGCTACGATTTGGCTGTTTGGACTGCACGCAGTGCGAGATGCGCTGATGAATTCGGCGCGGCAGAAATTGCGCCTGATTGTTACCAAAAACGCATATGACAAACTGGCCGATGCGATTGCAACGGCCGCGATTGAGCCAGAATTGGTGGATCCGCGCAAATTCAACGCGCCGCTTGATCCGCAATCTGTCCATCAAGGGGCAGCCCTCGAGGTTAAGGCGCTCGATTGGGGCAGTCTGGCTGATCTGGCGTTGTCGGATGGTCACGGGCCTGCGCGGCTGTTGCTGCTCGATCGGGTCACAGACCCGCATAATGTCGGTGCAATCCTACGCTCAGCCGAAGTTTTCGGCGCGCGTGCGGTGATCGCCCCCGCCCGCCATGCCGCGCCCGAGACAGGTGCGCTTGCCAAAACGGCCTCGGGCGCGTTGGAGCGGCAACCCTATCTGCGGGTCAAAAACCTTGGTGATGCGATAGAAGAACTTAAGGCGATGGGATATATCTGCCTCGGCCTTGCGGGCGAGGCTGAAGATGAGATTGACTGCATCGCAGATCAATATCGGGATCGCCCCCTTGCCTTGGTTCTCGGGGCTGAGGGGCCAGGATTACGGGAACGCACCCGCGAACTATGCGACCATTTGGTCAAAATCCCCTTTTTGGGCGAATTTGGATCGCTCAATGTCTCAAATGCGGCGGCAGTCTCCCTATATGCGGTAAGAGCAAAGCCGTAATGAGGAGGGGTGCCAATGCCCCATGATCGCAAACTTGCCACCTGCTGCTATTGTGGGCGGCGCACGGTTCTGGAACTAACCGCGCGGGGTGGGCATGAACTGGCCTGTGGATCATGTGGCGCGCCTTTGCATGAGATGAAGGCGCTGAAACCCCCAAGCGGGTCAGCGAAATATGCGCCGCCAAAACCGCGCCCCGTTGCAGAATTTGGCCAAGGACGTAAGAAATCCGCGAATAAGAAAAAGAAGAAGCTTTGGAAAAAGGCCTTTGGCGAGATTTTTGATCTGGTCGAGGACATCCTCGACTGATCTCACAAATTCGTGGGCACGTCTTTTACGCGCGCTGTGCATGCATATCTTTGACATATGCCAACGTGGCTTCGGAACGCCATGTTGGGCACTGTTACTGTCCCTCGTTCCGTAACTTATCGCCTGCGCGCCTTTGGCCCGCAGGCGTCTTTTTCAGCGGTTGGCTTTCTCGGAAATCCCGCTTTGGCTTGTGCGGCGCTCAAGCTCGGCAAGGACGTCTGAGAGCGCAACATCGCGCGCGGCTAGCATGACCATCAAGTGGTAAATCACATCGGCTGCCTCCCGCGTCAGCGCCGCCTTGTCGTCCTTTACGGCCTCGATAATGGCCTCAACCGCCTCTTCGCCGAATTTCTCGGCGGCTTTTTCGGGGCCTTTGGACAGGAGTTTTGCTGTCCAACTGCTTTCGGGATCGGCGCCTTTGCGGGCTTCGATCGTTTGGGCCAATTGGGTCAGAATATCACTCATGTCAGCCTCATTGGGATACCTGCCTTGGCCATATGCGCCTTGGCTTCGGAAATCGTATAGGTTCCGAAATGAAAAATCGAGGCGGCTAAAACCGCGCTTGCCTTGCCGATGGTCACCCCTTCGACCAAGTGATCCAAATTCCCCACCCCGCCTGAGGCGATCACGGGCACATTCACCGCGTCAGAAACCGCGCGGGTCAGGGGCAGGTTAAAGCCCGATTTAGTGCCGTCCCGATCCATCGAGGTCAGCAAAATCTCGCCTGCGCCTTTTTGGGTGACCAGTTTTGCGAATTCCACCGCATCAATCCCTGTGGGTTTGCGCCCGCCATGGGTGAAAATCTCCCATTTACCTGGGCTGACGGTTTTGGCGTCAATGGCCACGACAATACATTGGCTGCCGAATTTATCGGCGGCGCGGGCCACCACATCGGGGTCAGCCACAGCCGCGGAATTAAAGCTGACCTTATCGGCGCCTGCCAGAAGCAGATTGCGGACATCTTCCACTGTGCGCACCCCACCACCTATGGTCAGCGGCATAAAACATTGCTCCGCGGTGCGGGTGGCCAGATCATACATGGTGCCGCGGTTTTCATGCGTGGCATGGATGTCTAGGAAACACAGCTCATCCGCGCCTGCCGCATCATAGGCGCGGGCCTGTTCGACAGGGTCGCCTGCATCAATCAAATCCACGAAATTCACACCCTTCACCACGCGGCCATCGGCCACGTCCAAGCAGGGGATGATCCGTGTCTTGAGCATTACGCGCCCTCACGCAACGCGGCCAAGGCCGCCGCTAGATCAATCGCGCCATCATAGAGCGCGCGGCCCGAAATCGCGCCTGCAATCACGCCTGTGTCGCGCAAGGCGATGAGATCAGCCAATGATGACACACCGCCCGAGGCAATCACAGGCAGTGTGGTTGCGCGCGCCAAGGCCTCGGTCGCCTCGATATTTGGGCCAGCCATTGCGCCATCGCGATTGATGTCGGTGTAGATAATCGCGGCCACACCTGCATCCTCAAAGGATTTGGCCAAATCGGTCACCATGACATCGGTTTCTTCGGCCCAACCACGGGTGGCCACACGGCCCTCGCGTGCGTCCAAACCCACAGCGATTTGATTGGGGAAGTGGCGCGCGGCTTCGCGCACCAAATCGGGGTTTTCCACGGCCACGGTGCCAAGAATGACCCGTGATATGCCGCGCGTAAGCCACATCTCTATCGTGGCCATGTCGCGGATACCCCCGCCAAGCTGCGTTGGCACATCGACATCGGCCAAAATTGCCTCAACCGCAGCGCCATTAATGGGCGTGCCTGCAAAAGCCCCATTAAGATCAACCAAATGCAGATATTCACAGCCCGCGTCCACAAAGGCGCGCGCTTGCGCGGTAGGGTTGTCGTTGAACACGGTCGCCTGTTCCATTTCGCCTTTGTAAAGGCGCACGGCCTGTCCATCTTTAAGGTCAATCGCGGGATAAAGGATCATCTTATCTATGGTCTTTCTAACCGAGGTTACGGCGCCCAATTGAGGAAATTTGCAATCAGGCGCAACCCCGCCTCTTGGCTTTTTTCTGGGTGGAACTGCGTGCCGATCACATTGGCATGGCCCACAATTGCGGTGACATCGCCGCCATAATCACAATGGGCCAAACGATGAGCGGGGTTGCGCATCTCCATATGATAGGAATGCACGAAATAGGCATGCGCGCCGGTGGCGATACCCTCTAAAACGGGGTGGGGTTGGTCGATGACCAGATCATTCCACCCCATATGTGGCACTTTGAGGGCGGGATCATTGGGTGCGATCTTGCGCACATCGCCTGCGACCCAACCAAAGCCTGTGACGGTTTCATATTCATGGCCCTCATTGGCCAACATTTGCATCCCCACGCAAATGCCCAAAAAGGGAATAGCGCGTTTGGTCACCGCTTCGACAATCGCCTCCTCCAGCCCGTCAATCGCGGCGAGGCCGCGGCGGCAGGCGGGAAACGCCCCATCGCCTGGCAAGACGACACGGCTTGCTGTTGCCACATCCTCGGGGCGGTTGCTGACCCGCACCATGCCTTGGCCCGTTTCGCGCGCCATGCGTTGAAAGGCTTTTTCCGCTGAATGCAGATTGCCGCTGTCGTAATCAATCAGAACGGTGGTCACGGCGATTACAGCTTGCCCTTGGTGGAGGGGATTGCGCCCGCACGGCGCGGGTCTTCTTCCACCGCTTCGCGCAGCGCACGGGCAACGGCCTTAAAAGCCGCCTCTGCAATGTGGTGGCTGTTGACCCCGTCCAGCTGTGCAATATTCAAGGTGATCCCCCCATGGGTGGAGAGCGCCTGAAAGAATTCGCGCAGAAGTTCGGTGTCGAATGTGCCGATTTTGGGGGCTGTCATGGCCACATTCCAGACCAGATAGGGTCGCCCCGAAAGATCAAGGGCCGCCCGCACCAAGGCATCATCCATCGGCAAAAGGCAAGCACCGTAGCGGCGAATCCCAGCCTTGTCGCCAACAGCCTCGGCAATTGCCTGACCAAGCGCGATCCCGCTATCCTCTACCGTGTGGTGGTCATCAATGTGCAAATCGCCCTGCGCGCGCAATGTGATATCGATCATCGAATGGCGAGCCAGTTGTTCGACCATGTGATCAAAAAAGCCGACCCCTGTTTTCACATCATAGGCACCAGTGCCATCGAGATTGATCTCAACCTCAATGGATGTCTCGGTCGTGCTGCGGCTGATCTTTGCGCGGCGCATGGGGCATATCCTTATCGTGTGCTGTGTCACAGGGGGCTTATAGGCGGATGTGGCTTTCGTGCCAAGCCCGCCAATGCGCGGGACAAATTTACGCGATGTGTCGGTTCTGACACGCAAATCTGGGGCAGATGTGTCCTTATCCGCCCATTGGTTCGGGGCTCTCGGAAAACCAGAGCGAAATTAATATTTGATCCCTTGCTCCATCACCTTAACTCAACCTCCATGGCACCATTAATTGTCTAGGGAGGACATCGGATGAAACATACGCATAAACTGGCCTTTGCCTTGGCCCTGCTCGCAAGCCCCGTTGCGGCGCAAGAGCAGCTTTCCATCGCCACAGGCGGCACAGGCGGCGTTTACTATCCCATGGGGGGTGGTTTGGCTGAGGTGATCAACAATTACGTTGATGGGTATTCTGCAACAGCCGAAGTGACCGGCGCATCAGTAGAAAATATGGGCCTTGTGGCCACAGGGGACGCGGATCTGGCGATTGGTTTGGCCGATACTGTGTTTCAGGCGTAATCAGGCACAGGTCGCTTTGAAGGTCAGCAGCTTGAGATGATCCGCGGCGTTGCGGTTCTTTACGCAAACCTTGTGCAGATCGTGACCTTGGCCGATAGCGGCATCACCACGCTTGATGATCTGGTGGGCAAGCGCGTGTCAGTCGGCGCGCCCGGTTCGGGCACCGAAGTGAACGCAGAGGCTATTTTGACCGCCAATGGCATTTCCTATGATGACATTGACGAGCAGCGCCTGAACTTTAACGAAACCGCAGATGCATTGGCCAATGGCGACATTGATGCGGGTTTCTTCTCGGTGGGTGCGCCGACCTCGTCCATTTTGAACCTCGCCACCACCAATTCAATCCGCATGATTGCCCTCAGCGAAGAAGAGATTGCCGCAGCGCAAGCGGCTGATCCGATTTTCGCCAGCGCCGAGTTGGCAGGCGGTCTTTACGAGGGGGTCGATGCACCCGTGGCAGGTTTGGGCATTCCAAACGTCTTGGTCGCATCCTCTGAGATGAGCGAAGACACGGTTTACGAGATCACCAAAGCGATGTTTGAAAACATTGCAGATCTGCGCGCCGTGCATCCTGCGGCGAACCAAACCGAGATCAGCTTCACTTTGTCGGCTTCTCCGATCCCGCTGCATCCTGGTGCAATTCGGTATTACGAAGAAACAGGCGCAACAATTCCTGACCGTATGCGCCCCTAATGTTGGGACGTCATGCAAAGGGGTGGCGCATCTGCGCTGCCCCTTTTTTCTCTTTGATGGCAGGGGCGGCGCTGTTCCTGCTGCCGCAGTCCACTCATGCCGCCTCGCTTGAGGTGAGTTTGGCTGAGACGGGCGCGGTATTGGCCGAAATTGACCTTCCTGATCCCGCTGAATGGTGTGTGCTGTGGCGGCATTCCGTCAAAGGGTTTGAAGTGCAAGATTGCTACGCGATGCAGAACGGGCAAATGGTGCTTGTTTGGTCGCATCTGCCAGATTTTGCCGCGGGTCTTGACCATATCATTGGCCGCGGTCGACAAATCTCTGACGGGCAGGGCGGTTATATCATTGAAGACATTAACGAGCCTGTCGCAGGCAATGCCTATATCTTGCGGCCAGGTTCGATGGCGGTGGATCACCGTATCCACGCGGGCGCGACTGAAATCTCGCTCTCGCGCATGGCAGAACATCAGCGGGTGCGCATTGCGCTGATCCCGTAACGAACAAAAGGATTTGGGGTATGGCAGATCAAATCGACATCACAGATATCGGCCCAAAAGATGCGGCTGAACCGAAATTGATCCTGCGCTTGATCGCTGTGGTGGGCATCGCGCTGTCGCTGTTTCAACTTTACGCTGCGGGTGTTCAGCCCTTGGGGCTGTTCTATCAAAGGCCCATCCATTTGGGTTTTATCCTTGTTCTGTGTTTCTTGGTCTATCCGCCCCGTGGCCGCGCCAAAGGGCGCAGTCCCTTAGACTATGCGATAGACGGCTTTCTCATTCTGGCCTCTATCGCGGTTGGGGCATGGGTGCCTGTAAACATTGACACAATCGCAAATCAAATCTTTCCCCGCGACATCGATGTTGCAATGGGGGTTTTGACTGTTCTCTTGGTGCTTGAGGCAGCGCGCCGCGCGGTCGGTTGGGTGATGACGGTGATCGCGGGCGTGTTCTTGCTCTATGCTTTTGCAGGGTCGCGCGGGGAACTGCCGTTTTTGGCAGATTTCATGCCCGGCATCCTAAACCATCGCGGCTATTCCTTGGATCGCTTGGCAAGTCAAATGACGTTGGGGGCCGAGGGGATTTATGGCATCCCCTTGGGTGTGGCTGCGACATTCATTTTTGTATTTGTTCTCTTTGGCGCGTTCCTTGAGGTAACGGGCGCAGGCAAATTTTTCATTGATCTGGCCTATGCCACAACAGGCCGTCAACGCGGCGGGCCTGCCAAGGCGGCGGTTGTTGCCTCTGCGGGGATGGGGTCAATCTCAGGCTCTGCCATCGCCAATGTGGTCACAACGGGGGCCTTCACAATCCCGCTCATGAAAAAACTGGGCTATCGCCCTGCCCAAGCGGGCGGGGTAGAGGCCGCTGCCTCAACAGGGGGGCAGATCATGCCGCCCTTGATGGGGGCAGGCGCCTTTTTGATGAGCGAATTTACCCAATTGCCCTATGTTCACATCGTGTTGGTGTCGATTTTCCCGGCCTTTCTCTATTTTGGGGCCGTCTACCTGCTTGTGCATATCGCGGCTGTCAAACAGGGGATGCGAGGCTTGACTGCGGCAGAACTCCCCAGCGTGCGCCAAGTGATGCGCGAAGGGTGGCATTTCATCTTTCCGCTTGTGGCGCTCATCTTTTTATTGGTGGCAGGATATTCACCGATGCGGGTGGGGTTCTATGCGATTGTGGCGGTGATGGCGGCGGCTGCGGCACGCGCGCTTTGGACATTTTCAAGGGACGCGCCCAGTGTCGAAGGCTTTGTGGCCCTGTGCAAACGTGGCGGGGCCTTAACCCTTGAGGCGCTCGAACTTGGGGCGCGCAACGCAGTTGCCGTTTCAGTCGCCTGCGCCGTGGCGGGGGTGATTGTGGGGGTTGTCGGGCTCACAGGGTTGGGTCTGAAATTCTCGGCCATGATGTTGGCCTTCTCAGGCGGTAATCTGTTCTTGGCGTTGATCCTCGTGATCTTGGCCTCCTTGATCCTTGGCATGGGCCTGCCAGTTACTGCGGCCTATATCGTTTTGATTATCTTGGTCGGCCCTGCCTTAACCACGGAATTTGGCGTGCCGCTGTTGATCGCGCATTTGGTGGTGTTTTGGTATAGCCAAGACAGCAACGTCACCCCGCCTGTCGCATTGGCAGGGTTCGCAGGCGCGGCCATTGCAGGATCAAAACCGATGGAGACCAGTTTTCAGGCGTGGAAATACGCCAAGGGCCTCTATCTGATCCCGCTCTTCATGGTCTATAATGAAGAGATCATCCTTGGTGGCCCGCTGCATATGGTCATTTTTGCAGGCATCTTGGCGCTTGCGGGGATTGTGGCCTTTGCCGCTGTCCTTGAAGGGTTCCTTTTCACCTCAATGGCGCTTTGGCACCGTGCGGCGCTGATCCCTGCGATTGTTGCGGTCTTTTGGTCATCGGCCATGGTTGAGGCGATCGGTCTTGTCGCGATCCTTGTCCTTTTGGGGCTTAACTGGTGGCAGGCCAAACAGCACCCCTATCAGGCAAAAACCTAAGCGGTTGGGTCTAATCATGACACAAGAAAAAACCCTCTCGAAATCGAGAGGGTTTTTTTCTGAAATCTTCGATTTTGAAGATTGGAGCGGGCGATGAGATTCGAACTCACGACCCTTACCTTGGCAAGGTAATGCTCTACCCCTGAGCTACGCCCGCTCTGTGAGGAGGGGTTCTATGACCATGGATCAGGGTTTGCAAGGGGGAAATTCCACAATGCGCGCGTTTTTTTGCGCCATTTGTCCTGCGCATTTTTGAGCTGATTTCAGGTTGGGAAAATCCCCGCCCCAAGGCCATGGGCACAGGGCGGGGGATGTTCTGATCCGCGTGGCTCAGTAACTTACCTCGAAATTGTCGAGGCCATAGAATTCATTATCTATGCCTTCGTTCAGGTTGTTTGTCATGGCAAAGGTCACCTCAGGAGGTGGGTTGTCCATGGTTAGGTAAACCCGCGTGATCGAGTCCTTCCAATAAGGATCGCCGCCGATATTCTCGTTGATACGGATTGTTTCATATCGCGCAGAAAACCCTGCAGGTGTGCTACCATCATTGCCAAGGAAGGCAAGGTTGGTTTCCTCGCTAGCGGTTGGCCGGCTTTGCGAGTTGAGGTGGGTGATCAGCTCATCATTCAGATAAAAGAAGGCGGTTTCCAAATCCACTGTGTCGCCAGAGGCCACATCAAAGGAGAAAGTCACCTGTTCAGTGCCTTCTGGAATCTCAACTGTGCGGGTCATGGTTTCGCCTGCGGCCATCACCAACAGTTCACCAAATTGGTCGATATCCATCACCGTGCCGCCCGTCCATCCTGCACGATCCCCGCCCGCGAACCCGTCAGACGCTAAGATATTTTGCGTCTGTGCGGATGTTCCCATCAGTTCTGATGCGATGTTTTGCGCCAAGGTGTTGACGCCACCCGATACTGCCGCGGCGGTCGTCACACCAACGCCCGTGAGTGCACCCGACAGGACGACATAATCCACGGTCACTGCGCCAGTTTCATCCCGTAAAAAACGGGTAATCCTCTCGCCATGTTTCATGTTGCTCTCCAAACTATGCCCCTGATGATGGCTACTGGCTTGGAAAGGCCAAATTGTGGCGAAACTGGTTAATTTCCGCTGAGTATTTTCTGATTGTTGAACGATTATCGGGATGTTGCGGCACTATCCACAGCGCCGCAACAATCTCTTAGGCTTCGAACTCGATCAGCAGGTCTTTTGCGTCAATCTGGGCGCCAGGGGTGACATGCACAGATTTGATTCGACCATTGCGTTCTGCGTGCAGGCCTGTCTCCATTTTCATCGCTTCGATGGTCAGCAAAAGATCGCCCGCCTTAACCTCGGCCCCGTTTGACACGGCGATAGAGGCCACAACCCCCGGCATGGGCGCACCGATATGCGCAGGGTTGCCGCCTTCGGCCTTGGCCCGTTTGGTGCTGCTTGCGGCGGCTTTGCGGTTTGGCACGCGGATGGTGCGGGGTTGACCGTTCAATTCAAAGAAGACTTTGGCCTCGCCTTCTTCGTTGGTGTCCCCGACCGCTTGCAACTGCACAACCAGCGTCACACCTGGGTCAATTTCGACTTCGATTTGCTCGCCAACATCCATCCCATAGAAAAAGGTTTTTGTAGGCAAGGTGCGCACAGGGCCGTAATCGGCGTGACGCATGGCGTAATCGGTAAAGACCTTGGGATACATCAAATAGCCGTTGAGGTCTTCATCATCGACCGCCTCATCAAGTGTAGCTTCCAATTCCTTGCGCGTGGCCTCCAGATCAACGGGGGGCAGATGCTTGCCGGGCCGTTCGAAATTTGGTGCCTCGCCTTTGAGAACCTTCGCCACAATTGCAGGGGGGAAGCCACCATGGGGTTGGCCCAAATTGCCGCGCATCATGTCGATCACGCTATCGGGGAAGGAGACGTCTTTCTGCGGGTCTTCCACATCGGCGCGGCTCAGACCTTGGGACACCATCATCAGGGCCATATCCCCGACCACTTTGGAGGAAGGCGTCACTTTGACAATATCGCCGAACATTTGGTTCACATCCGCATACATCTGCGCCACTTCGTGCCAGCGTTCTTCAAGGCCCATGGAGCGCGCCTGTGCCTTGAGGTTGGTGAATTGGCCACCTGGCATTTCGTGCAAATAGACCTCGGATGCAGGGGCCTGTAGCCCTGATTCAAAGGCCAAGTAATGGGCGCGCACCGCCTCCCAGTAATCCGAAATCTCGCGGATTGCCGCGATGTCCAGACCTGTGTCGCGTTCGGTGTAGCGCAAGGATTCCACAATCGTGCCAAGTGTCGCTTGGCTGGTATTGCCCGACAAGGCATCCATGGCGCAATCGACCGCGTCAACACCTGCCGCACTGGCCGCCAGAATGGTGCCAGAGGCAACACCTGCCGTGTCATGGGTGTGGAAGTGGATAGGCAGATCAACCGCATCCTTCAGGGCAGGGATCAGCACCGATGCCGCGGCAGGCGTCAACAACCCCGCCATATCCTTAAGGCCCAAAACATGCGCCCCTGCGGCCTCAAGCGCGCGGGCTATATCGACATAATATGTGACGTCATATTTCGCGCGATTGGGGTCAAGGATGTTGCCCGTGTAGCAAATCGTGCCTTCACAGATTTTGCCCGTTTCACCGACCGCATCCATGGCCACGCGCATATTCTCAACCCAGTTGAGGCTGTCAAAGACGCGAAAGACATCGACCCCCGACTGCGCCGCCTGTTTGACGAAACTTTGCACCACATTGTCAGGGTAATTCGTATAGCCCACACCATTCGAGGCGCGCAAAAGCATCTGTGTCATGATGTTGGGCATTTTCGCACGAATATCGCGCAGGCGCTGCCATGGGCATTCCTGCAAGAAACGATAGGCCACATCGAATGTCGCCCCGCCCCAACATTCTACGCTGAACAGCTGCGGCAGTTTCTCGGCGTAGGCAGGGGCCACTTGAATCATATCATGCGAGCGCATCCGTGTCGCAAGCAGCGATTGGTGGCCATCGCGCATGGTTGTGTCAGTGATCAAAAGCCGTGTTTGATCTTTCATCCATTTGGCAACCGCAAGCGGGCCTTCACGCTCAAGCAGTTGCCTTGTGCCATCGGTGACAGGATCGGTTCCCACACGCGGCGCGCGCGGTGGTTTAAGATCAGCCGCAGGGCGGGGGCGGCCAACCGTTTCAGGATGCCCGTTCACCGTAATATCCGCGATATAGCGCAAGATTTTGGTTGCGCGGTCGCGGCGCGGCGCAAAGTCAAAAAGTTCCGGCGTGGTGTCGATGAATTTCGTTGTATATTCGTAATTCAAAAATGTTGGGTGCTTGAGCAGGTTTTCGACAAAGGCGATATTGGTCGAAACCCCGCGAATACGAAATTCGCGCAAGGCCCGATCCATGCGCGCAATCGCGGCCTCGGGCGTGGGGGCCCATGCCGTCACCTTTTCCAAGAGGCTATCATAATAGCGCGTAATGACCGCGCCCGAATAGGCCGTTCCGCCATCAAGGCGGATGCCCATCCCTGTTGCTCCGCGATAGGCGGTGATGCGGCCATAATCGGGAATGAAATTGTTGGTTGGGTCTTCGGTTGTCACGCGGCACTGAATGGCATGGCCCGAAAGCGTGACCTCATCTTGGGCCGCTACGCCAGTGGCCTCAAGCAGGGTTTTGCCTTCGGCAATCAAAATCTGGGCGCGCACGATATCAATGCCTGTGACCTCCTCGGTCACAGTATGCTCCACCTGCACGCGCGGGTTTACTTCGATGAAGTAGAAATTCCCGCTGTCCATATCCATTAGGAATTCAACAGTGCCCGCGCATTCATAGCCCACATGGGCCGCAATCTTGCGACCAAGCTCGCAAATCTCGCTGCGCTGCGCCTCGGTCAGATAGGGGGCAGGGGCGCGTTCCACCACCTTTTGGTTGCGCCGCTGCACCGAACAATCGCGTTCATAGAGGTGATAGATATTGCCATGGCTGTCGCCCAAAATCTGCACCTCAACATGGCGCGCGCGGGTGATCATCTTTTCGAGATAGCCCTCGCCATTGCCAAAGGCGGCTTCTGCCTCGCGGCGGCCTTCGCGGATTTTTGTTTCAAGCTCGTCTTCGCCAAGGATTGGGCGCATACCGCGCCCGCCGCCGCCCCATGAGGCCTTCAGCATCAACGGATATCCAATTTCGCGTGCGACTTCGCGGGCGCGGGCCATGTCATCGCTTAAAACCTCGGAGGCGGGGATCACGGGCACCCCTGCGGCAATCGCCACCTGCCGCGCGCTGGCCTTGTCACCCAAGGCACGCATCGTGTCGGCCTTGGGGCCAATAAAGGTGATACCCGCCGCGGCGCAAGCCTCGACAAAATCGGGGTTCTCGGACAAAAGCCCGTAGCCGGGGTGGATGGCATCAGCCCCCGCCATTTTTGCCACGCGAATGATTTCAGGGATCGACAGATAGGCCGCAACAGGCCCCAAACCTTCGCCCACCTTATAAGCCTCGTCTGCCTTAAAGCGGTGCAGCGACAGCTTATCTTCTTCGGCATAGATCGCCACGGTGCGTTTTCCCAACTCATTGGCCGCGCGCATGATGCGGATGGCAATCTCACCGCGGTTGGCGATCAGGATTTTCTTGAATTCGGGCATATCATGTCCTTGAGCTGTCAAAACGGAAGGGAGGGGCAAGGAAACTCAGGTCGCGCGGTTCGGCCACCTGTCACAAAACTTTTTATGATCTGTTCTATCGTCATCGCTGCAAAGCAGCATTAACTGCAACGCGGCAAGAGTCAATCAGCCGTGAAAATGAGGTTTTGCCCTTTTCAAATGTAATTATTGCGCCAGATCAGTGTCGATGCGGCGGTTGCGAAATGGCGCGGTCATTTGCAGACGGATCAGGAAATCCACATCAATCACGCGGTATGCCACGCCCGTGGCCCGCGCTGCGGTTTCAACCTGAAATTCGGTTGGGTTTTCCCGCCCGTCCGTGTCGATCAAGATCACCATGGGCGCGCGATCCAAGAGCGCGCCGTAAAACAAGGCCTGTTGCAAACTGTCGAGGGACGAGCGGCGATCATCCAGCCCGATTTCGATAGCATGGGTGTCTGTGACGCAATCCACCCGCACATAATGGGCGCTGTCGTTCAAGCTATAGGGCAGGCGCAATTCGGCCTCGCCGCCAAGCAGCATCGCGCAAATAATCGGGATCAGGTCAGCCTCGGTCATGGAGGCCATGTTAACATTTGTTAACAGGCACGGCGAGGGCAATTGCCCGCTTTGGTTAAAGGGTTAACAGCCGCGCGGGCAGGTCGGCAAAGCGGCGCGCGCCAATCTGCGCCATGTTTGAAATCATGTCTTTGCGCAACAGGTCAACCAAATGGTCAGGGCCATCCGTGCCAAGCGCACCTAGCGCGTAATGCCACGCACGGCCCATCATGATGAAATCTGCGCCAAGGGCCAAGGCGCGCAAAATATCCAATCCCCCTTCAATCCCACTGTCAAAAATGAGGGGCAGGGTGGTGGCGCGGCGAATGGCGCGCAGGGCGTCAAGCGCCGCAGGCGCACCATCAAACTGACGCCCCGCATGGTTTGACACCCAAATCGCATCCGCCAGATCATCGGTTTGGGCTTGGGCGGCGACCTCAGACCCCATCACGCCCTTCAGGATCAAGGTGCCCTGCCATTCATCGCGCAAAATGCGCAGATAGTCCCAGTCGGGCGCGGCGCGCAAAAGGTAACCTATATGCGCGGTCGAGGGCAGGGTGCCGCCCGTCATTTCCTTGGGCGCATATCCATCCATCAGCCGCATCCGGGGCATCCCGTGTTTTAGGGTGCCAAATGCCCAAGACGGGCAGCGCGTCACCTGTAGCGCAAGCCGTGGGGTGAGGCGCGGGGGCTGTGTCAGCCCGCCCCGTGTCTGCCTTTCTCGGCGGCTTGCGGCAGGCACATCCACAGTTAGCACAAGCGTATGAAACCCTGCCCCTTTTGCGCGCGCAAGCATATCGCGCCGAATGCCTGCATCGCGCGGCGGATACATCTGAAACCACCCTTGATCGCCAATGTGATCTGCCACCTCTTCGGGGGTGCGGGTGGCCACAGTCGAGAGGCAATAGGGCATCTGCGCCCGCGCGGCGGATGCTGCCAAAATCCGCTCTGCATCGGGCCAGACAAGGCCTGACATCCCCACGGGCGAGATGCCAAAGGGCTGGGGATAGTCCCGCCCCAAGAGGCGGCAGGACAGGTCAGGTGAAATTTCCCCGCGCAAGGCTGCGGGCTGCATCAAGACGGCATCAAGCGCGGCACGATTGCGCCGCAGCACGGACTCGCTCCCAGTGGCGCTGTCGAGATATTCCCACACGAAATGCGGAATGCGCGCACGGGCATGCGATTTGAGATCGCTCAGGGCGGGATAGCGGCTGTGAAACTGTGTCATGGCGGCGATCCTGTGCGCAAAATTTAACCCTTGTAAACCCTGACATAAGGTTTTGCGAACAATTACAGAACATATCTTTTCGAGCCGCGCGAATATCGTTATGGTTCCGCTCATGAGCAGTTCTGAAAATAACACCCTTGCCGCCACCGTTCCCCTGTCGCAGAGGGCCGCCGCTCTGCGGCCCATGCCCTATTTGGAGGGGTTGAACCCAGAGCAGCGCAAGGCCGTAGAAACCTTGGACGGCCCCGTGTTGATGTTGGCGGGCGCAGGCACGGGCAAAACCCGCGCCTTGACCGCGCGGATTGCACATTTGATCTCCACAGACCGCGCCACGCCGCGCAGTATTTTGGCCGTAACCTTCACCAACAAAGCCGCGCGCGAGATGCGCGAACGCGTCAGCGCGGCCCTTGGTCATCCGACCGAAGGCATGGCCTGGCTTGGCACGTTCCATTCGATCTGCGTTAAACTTTTGCGCCGCCATGCCGAATTGGTTGGGCTGAAATCCAATTTCTCGATTTTGGACACGGATGATCAAATCCGCCTGCTGAAACAATTGATCGAGGCCGAGGGCATTGACGCAAAGCGCTGGCCGCCACGGATGTTGGCGGGCATCATCGATCATTGGAAAAACCGCGCATGGCGTCCCGATACGCTGCCCGCCGCTGAAAGTGGGGCCTTCAACGGCAAGGGGCCAAAGCTATATGCGCTTTATCAACAGCGCCTTGCCGCGTTAAATGCCTGCGATTTTGGCGATTTGCTGTTGCATATGGTAACCATCTTTCAGGCGCATGAAGATGTGTTGCAGCAGTATCAGCGCCAGTTCGCCTTTATTTTGGTCGATGAATACCAAGACACCAATGTGGCCCAGTATTTATGGCTGCGTCTTTTGGCGCAGGGGCATTCCAATCTTTGCGTGGTGGGGGATGATGACCAATCCATCTACGGATGGCGTGGGGCCGAGGTGGGCAATATTCTGCGCTTTGAGGCAGATTTCAAAGGTGCCGCCGTAATCCGCCTTGAGCAGAATTACCGCTCGACAGGCCATATCCTAAAGGCCGCCTCTGCGGTGATTGCGGGCAATTCGCAGCGTCTTGGCAAGGAGCTGTGGACAGAAGGCGAGGACGGCGCGCCTGTGCGTCTGATCGGCCACTGGGATGGCCAGGAGGAGGCCCGCTGGATCGGTGAGGAGATCGAGGCGCTTGGCATTGGCACGCGCGGATTGCGCGCGATTGGCCCCGAGGAAATCGCCATTCTCGTGCGCGCCAGCCATCAGATGCGCGCCTTTGAGGATCGTTTCCTCACCATTGGTCTGCCCTATCGCGTCATCGGTGGCCCGCGCTTTTACGAGCGGTTAGAAATTCGTGATGCCATGGCCTATTTCCGCCTCGTGATCAGCCCTGAGGATGATCTGGCCTTTGAGCGGATCGTGAACACCCCCAAACGCGGGCTTGGCGACAAGGCTCAGGCCACCATCCATGAGATCGCTCGCCGCAATGGCGTCAGCCTTTTGCAAGGGGCGGCAATGGCGGTGGAAACTGGTGCGATTGGCGGCAAGGGCGGCAAGGAATTGGCCCGTTTCGTTCTGCAAATTGCCCATTGGCGCAATCTATTGCGCGAGGGGGTGGTTGCAGGCCCCGCCACCGATGATCTGATCGAGCGCGAAAATCCCGAAGGTCTGAGCCATATCGAATTGGCCGAAACGATTTTGGAGGAGTCGGGCTACACCGCCATGTGGCAAAACGACAAAACCCCCGAGGCCCCAGGGCGGCTTGAGAACCTCAAGGAATTGGTCAAGGCGCTTGAGCAATTCGAAAACCTGCAAGGCTTTCTCGAACATGTCAGCCTTATCATGGATAATGAGCAAGATGATGGTCAGGCCAAGGTCACCTTGATGACTTTGCACGCGGCGAAGGGTCTGGAATATCCCGCAGTCTTTTTGCCAGGTTGGGAGGACGGCCTGTTCCCAAGCCAGCGTGCGATGGATGAAGAAGGGATGAAAGGATTAGAGGAGGAGCGCCGCTTGGCCTATGTGGGTATCACACGGGCCGAGGAGCTATGCACAATTTCCTTTGCGGGCAATCGCCGTGTTTATGGCCAATGGCAAAGCCAGATGCCCTCGCGCTTTATCGATGAATTGCCCGAAGCCCATGTCGAGATTTTAACCCCGCCAGGCCTTTATGGTCATCAAAGCCACGGAATGGGGCAGTCAGCGTCACCTGTTTCTCAAATGCAGATCGCCTCGAACCTGCCAAACCGCGCAGCGCAGGCAGATGCCTATAATTCACCGGGGTGGCGGCGCCTGCAGGCGCGGCAGGGGGAATATGGCCTCAGCCAACCCCGCGAAAGCAAGCGCGCGGGTTTTGACGAGGCGGCAACGGTTCCTTTTGATATGGGCGAGCGCGTCTTTCACCAAAAATTTGGCTATGGGGCAATTACCGCGATTGAGGGTGACAAGCTTGATGTGGCTTTTGACAAGGCAGGCGTGAAAAAAGTGGTGGCGCGCTTTCTTGTTGCGGCGGACAGCGCGGGCGATCTGCCCTTTTAAACGCAGCTGATCTCAGCATTTCGAAAATAAAAAAGCGGTGATGCCAAGGGAGGAGGAGGCATCACCGCTTCTTTTTTTCAACCACACCCCCAAGGGAGGAGGAAGAGGGCGCAGTTGTGGCGGCGCGGATCCTAAGGGAGGAGCGGATCCTTGCCGTGATACGGCCCCAAGGGAGGAGGAGGGGCGCGTCCTTGCGGGTCTTTCGACCCTTGTTCTTGCGAGAACCACTAAGGGAGGAGGAAGTGGTTCCCGCTAAATCCCGCGCTTCAAGGGAGGAGGAGAAGCGAGAGATGTTCCTATGTTTCAGGCGTAACGCCCGTAAGCAGCCTCAAGGGCGATGTTGCGCAGGTTGCTGCGCGCGATGCCCAAATCGGCCAGCTCGCGGTCGCTCAGGCTATTCAGCTCATCAAATGTGCGCTGATAGACGCGGCGGGCTTTGATCGCTGCGGTCAGGTGGGATTTCATTTCCCCCAGACGTTCGGCGAAGCTCAAGCTCGGTGCGTGGCGTGTGGCAAGATAGGCCATTTCAGTAATCCTTAGTTCATATTCATAACCGCTCGCGCTGTTGGGTTATCCGAAGCGCTTTGGTTCCAAGCCATGTTGGCTTACACGGGTGTGTGTAGGTAATTGCTGCGATTGCACAATAGGTCTTCTTATCAATTCTGCTATGCAGCAAATGCATAGCAAATGCTGACCTATTTCATAATTTTGTCACTTTCGTGTTTTTTGCCTATTTTCTGAGCAAAAGAGGGGGTTGCAGCCGCGCATGCGCCGCGCGACATAAGGACGAGTGAGCCAAAACGTGGAGTTGCCACCCAATGTCGGACGGAAAGTCGCAGATCACCCGCGCAGAAGTTGATGCATTTTTGGCACAGTTTGCCCTTCCAGACGGCGGAAATCTGATTTCCCGCGATATGGTTCGGGCGTTGCGAGTCGAAGATGGCCGCGTCACATTCATCATCGAAGCAGAAACGCCGCAGGCGGCGCGCGCTCTCGAGTGGTTTCGGGCCGCCTTGCAACAGGCCCTTGAGGCGCAGGCGGGGGTGAGCGCTGTTTCAATAGCCCTGACCGCACCGACCCAAGCCCCGCAACAAGCCCCTCAGCAAGCGCCGCACTCTGCGAAACCTGCGCCCGATGGCCCCCCAAGTCTGAAAATCGGGGGGCATGCTAAGCCGCAATCGGAGCCGATGAACCCCAAAGGCGTTGCGCGGATCATCGCGATTGGATCGGGCAAAGGGGGTGTTGGAAAATCGACATTATCTTCAAACCTCGCCGTGGCCCTTGCGCGGCAGGGGCGCAAAGTGGGCCTGTTGGATGCAGATATCTATGGGCCATCACAGCCGCGCATGATGGGTTTGACCAAGCGCCCCGCTTCGCCTGATGGCAAAACCATCCTGCCTTTGCACAATCATGGCGTCACATTCATGTCGATTGGTCTGATGCTGCCCGAAGAAAAGGCTGTTGTTTGGCGCGGGCCTATGTTGATGGGCGCGTTGCAGCAAATGATGACCCAAGTTGAGTGGGGCGAATTGGATATTCTGTTGGTCGACCTGCCGCCTGGAACGGGCGATGTGGCAATGACGCTGTGCCAGCGATCAAAGCTGACAGGTGCGATTGTTGTCTCTACCCCGCAGGATGTGGCCCTTCTGGATGCGCGCAAGGCGCTTGATATGTTTGCCACCCTCAAGACCCCCGTTTTGGGTCTGGTCGAAAATATGTCGGGCTTTGTTTGCCCCGAATGTGGGCATGAGGCGCATATCTTCGGGCAGGGCGGCGTGGCGGCTGAGGCCGAAAAGATGGGCGTGCCGTTTTTGGGTGCTTTGCCGATCTCCCTTGAAACACGCTTAGCGGGGGATGCCGGCAGGCCGATTGCCGCCAGCGAGGGCGCGGCCGCCGAGGCCTATGCACAATTGGCCGCCCGTCTTGTGGCTGGTGGCATGGCATAATCACCTAAAAACCAAAGGTGATTCGTGTAATTGGGCGCGAAAATGCGCTGATTTTGCGAGATCTGGCGCGGTTGGATGGAAATTTCCCCCATTTCGCCCCAAATCGCAGGCCACCCCGAAAAATCAATATATTGTGGTTGTGATTTTCCAAACCACCCCATGCAGGGGTGGTTTTTTCATTTTGGCACAAGATGCTGCAATTTTCAGACCTACAGGGGCACATCTTGGGGCAAATTCCCAAAAAAAGGGATTGATTGGGAAATATTTCCATGAGACAAAGATGGCACAGCAAAAGAGACGCGCCCAGAACCTGAAACAGGCGGGCGCATACAATAAAAAAAGAACTCTAGGCAGGTGTTCATACAGGCATCTCAATTGCTGAAGCGCCGTTGCGTAAGCGAGCAGACCATCCCCCCAGATGTGCTGCGCAATCGGCCCCCGATGACGGGATGAGGGCGGCGGATCGGGCATAAAACTGTCTCGGTCCGCCGTTGTCGTTTCACGGGTCGGGAAAGTTTGAAGATGTGACGGGGAAACGGCCATTGGGGCCATAACGAGGGCAGGGCAGTGGAGCGCAGGTTTCAGGGCGAGAGCCTGAACAAGGTGGACGGAAAGGGCCGAATTTCGATTCCGGTCAAGTTTCGCCGTGTGCTTGCCAATTCCGATGCCAAGGCTACGGCGGGCGCCTCTCCGCGCCTATACATTGCCTATGGCGACAAATCGAAGAATTACCTTGAATGTCTGTCTGGTGACGCCTTTGACCAAATTGACGCGATGATCCGCCGCGCGCCCTTGGGCACGCCTGTGCGCCGCGCTTTGGAATTTCTCTATTATCAGAAATGTGATGAAACCACCGTGGATGACACGGGCCGTTTGGTTCTGCCTCAGGCCGCGCGCGACAAGATCGCGCTTGCCGATGAGGCGCTGTTTCAAGGCATGGGCGACAAGTTTCACATCCTCAACCCAAGCGATGCAAAAGACGCCGAGGCGCAAATTGATGCGCTGATTGACAGTCTTGCCCAAGGTGACGAGTTCTTTGATCCGCTGTCCCTCGTGGCTGGTGGTGTTGGAGCGATGGATCATGACGGGGGCGTATGATCATGGCGGCGGCCAAGCTCAACGAACCCGCGAGGGCAGAGGGGCCGCATATCCCTGTTCTATTGGATCGGATCTTGGCCGAGATCGCACCCGTGTCTGGGGACTGGCTCGATGGAACTTTCGGCGCTGGTGGCTACGCCCGTGGCTTGCTTGATCGGGGGGCGGCATCGGTGATTGGTGTCGACCGCGATCCTCTGGCGCTTGAGATGGCCGAAGCGTGGCGCGCTCAATATGGTGACCGTTTAAAATTGGTTGCGGGCGAGTTTGGCGATCTTGATGATCATGCCCGTTCTGTGGGCTATGATGCGCTTGACGGCGTCGTGCTTGATCTGGGCGTTTCGTCTATGCAGCTTGATTTGGCCGAACGTGGCTTTTCATTCATGCGCGATGGCCCGCTTGATATGCGCATGAGCCAAGCAGGGATGTCCGCCGAAGATCTGGTGAACGAGGCGCCCGAGGCGCATTTGGCGGATATTTTGTATCATTACGGCGAAGAACGCGCCGCACGGCGCATTGCCCGCGCGATTGTTGCCGCGCGCAAAGGCGCGCGCATCACCACCACTGCCGCCCTTGCCAAAATCGTTGAGGGCTGCCTGCCGCGCCCCAAACCCAATCAAAGCCACCCCGCAACGCGCAGCTTTCAGGCCTTGCGCATCGCGGTGAATGATGAGTTGGGCCAATTGGTTAAGGGCCTTTTGGCCGCAGAGCGTATCTTGCGCGAAGGCGGCATTTTGGCGGTGGTCACCTTTCATTCATTGGAGGATCGGGTGGTCAAACGCTTTATGCAATTGCGCAGCGATACGGGCGGCGGCGGGTCGCGCCACGCCCCAGAGCGCGCGCGCCAAACCCCCAGTTTCCTGCAAAATACCCGCAAGGCCATCGCACCAAGCCCCGAGGAAGCCGCGCAGAACCCCCGCGCGCGCTCGGCCAAATTGCGATTGGCTGTGCGCAGTGGGGAGGCCGCCCCCGCCCCCCTTGATTTTAGTGCTTTGGGCCTGCCCCCGTTAGAGGTGACATAATGCGCGCTTTGATGTCCTTATTCACAGCAATTGCCGTTATTGGCCTTGGATTTTGGGCCTATCAGCAAAATATCCTAACTCAGCAAGCCGAACGCGAAGTGGCGCGCCTAGAGGCCGAGATTGCCGCGCATCATGAACGGCTTGCCATTTTGCGGTCGGAATGGGCCTTTCTCAATCGTCCTGATCGCTTGCGCGCGTTGGTCGATATGAATTTTGATCGCTTGGGGCTGTTGCCGATGCAGCCAGATCAGTTTGCCACCATTCATGAAGTGTCTTTCCCTGATCCTCTGGCCGCGCTGACGGAGGCAAGCCTTGTGTCGGATGAGGCCGTGCAGGAGGATCAACCATGAACGGTCAACGCATCCCCTTGCGCCCGTTGTCACGGGTGATTGAAGCGCGCCAAAAGGGCGAAAACCCCGATTACATCGAGCGCGAAAACCTGCGCCAACGCCACGAAGCGGAGCGGGACAAATTGCGCTTGCGGGCCGAGGGGCGGATTTTGGTCGTGGCTCTGTGCTTTTTGCTTGGCTTTGGCGCGGTTGGCGTGCGCATGGGCGCCTTGGCCGCCTCCGAACCGCAAGAGCCTGGTGTGACCTCTGTTGCAAGCGCCATTCAGACCGCCCGCGCGGATATTGTCGATCGGCAGGGGCGTATTTTGGCCACTAATCTTTTGACCAATGCGCTTTACGCCCACCCCCACGAGATGGTCGACCCGCTTGCTGCGGCTGAAGGTTTGGTCGAAATCTTCCCTGAGATGGATTATGACCGCTTGGTCGCGCAACTGACCTCTGAGCGCCGCTTCCTTTGGCTGCGCCGCTCGATCAGCCCCGAGCAGGAACAAGCGGTGCATGATCTGGGCGAGCCTGGCTTGCTCTTTGGCCCGCGCGAAATTCGGCTTTACCCCAATGGCGCGATTGCCGCGCATGTTTTGGGGGGCGCAGGGTTTGGGCAAGAGGCCGTGAATGCCGCAGAAATCGTAGGTGTTGCGGGGCTTGAGGCGCAGTTTGACGCCGAATTGCGCGATCCTGCCCGTGCACATACGCCGCTGCGCCTGTCGATGGATTTGGCCATCCAATCCGCCACCGAGGAAGTTCTCGCCTCTGGCATGGGATTGATGAATGCGCGCGGCGCTTCGGCGGTGTTGATGGATGCCCATACGGGCGAGGTGATCTCCCTTGCAAGCCTGCCTGATTTTGACCCCAATGCGCGGCCCCGTCCGCTGACATCGGGCAATGATCCGAGCCAAAGCCCGCTCTTTAATCGCGCGGTGCAGGGCGTGTATGAGCTTGGGTCTGTGTTCAAAATCTTCACCATGGCGCAGGCCTTGGAATTGGACATGGTGACGCCTGAGACATCAATCGACACGACAAGTCCGTTGCGGATTGCAGGGTTCAACATCCGTGACTTCCACAATTACGGGCCACGCCAAACCGCGACTGAAGTGATTGTGCATTCGTCAAATATCGGCACGGCGCGTATTGCTGATGAGATCGGGCCAGATCGCCAACGCCTGTTCCTCGAAGATTTGGGTTTGCTTGAACCAACCCCCCTTGAGATTGTCGAAGCCCCAACGGGCCGCCCGATGATCCCTGCGAGATGGGAACGCCTTTCAACTATGACTGTATCCTACGGCCATGGTCTGTCGACATCGCCTTTGCATTTGGCGGCAGGATTTGCCGCGATGGTCAATGGTGGCACGCGGGTTGCGCCGACCTTGATCGCACAGCGGGGCGCGCCGCAGACGGGGGCGCGCATCATTTCCGAAGATACCTCTGCGCAAATCCGTGCCATGATGCGTGCCGTGGTCGATGGCGGCACAGCCAGCCTTGCCGAAGTCGAAGGCTATGAGATGGGCGGGAAAACGGGCACGGCCGATAAACCCAACCCATCGGGCGGCTACTACGAGGATCGCGTGATTGCGACCTTCGCAGGGGCCTTTCCAATGAGTGACCCGCAATATGTGATTGTCGTCACCTTGGACGAACCTGAAATTGTCGCCCTTGGCGAGACGCGCCGCACCGCGGGATGGACGGCTGCGCCAGTGGCCGCAGAAATCCTACGCCGCGTAGGCCCTTTGCTGAATCTGCAGCCGCGTGGTGCAGCAGAGATTGCGCAAAGTGGGGTTTCTCAGCTATCGAGCCATATCGAGTGATTTTGCCAAACCGACCAAAGGATTAACCCATGCCTGCGTCCCATCGCGATGAGACAATCCGCCTTTCATCGCTTGGGTTGACCCCAACGCGGGGTGAGGATGTGGCGGTGACGGGTTTGTGTCTTGATAGCCGCAAGATCAAACAGGGCGAGGTCTTCGCCGCCCTTGCAGGCAGTCATGCTCATGGGGCCAATTATGCGCAAGCGGTGCTTGCCGCGGGGGCTTCGGCGATTTTAACCGACCCTGAGGGCGCAAAGATCATTGGTGATCTTGCCGCTGATCACAATGCCAGCCTGATTGTCGTGGCCGAGCCGCGCGCAGCATTGGCGCAGGCTGCTGCCCTTTGGTTTGGCGCGCAGCCCGACACCATGGTCGCAGTGACAGGCACCAATGGCAAAACCAGTGTCGCAAGCTTTACCCGTCAGATTTGGAACGCCTTGGGTTTTGATGCGGTGAATATCGGCACCACGGGCGTGGAGGGCAGTTTTGCCGCCGCAGGCACCCACACAACGCCCGATCCTTTGACCTTACACGCCTTGTTGCGCGATATGGCCGAGGCGGGTGTCACCCATGCCGCGATGGAGGCCTCGTCACACGGGCTTGATCAACATCGCCTTGACGGTGTGCGCTTGGCTGCGGCGGGTTTTACCAATTTCACCCAAGATCACCTTGACTATCACGGCACGATGGAGGCCTATTTCGAAGCCAAAGCCCGCCTCTTTCGCCAAGTTTTGGATGAAAATGGCACTGTCGTGGTCAATCTCGATGATCCCAAAGGGGCGGCCATTGCCGCCATCGCCGAAGCGCGAGAGATTGAAGTGATCACTGTGGGTGAGGATGCGCCAAATGCACGCCTGCGTATTACGGCGCGGCGCTTGGATGAACGGGGTCAGGATTTACTCTTTACATGGCAAGATGACCCCTATCGCGCGCGACTGTCCCTCATTGGTGGGTTTCAGGCCATGAATGTCTTGGTCGCGGCGGGTTTGGTGATTGCTGCAGGGGCCGCCCCTGACGCGGTTTTTGCTACGCTGCCGCGCCTACAAGGCGTGCGCGGGCGAATGCAGCTTGCCGCAACCCGTGCCAATGGCGCGCCTGTTTTTGTCGATTATGCGCATACGCCCGATGCGTTGCGCACGGCGCTTTTGGCGCTCAGACCGCATGTCATGGGGCGGCTTCATCTCGTCTTTGGTGCAGGCGGGGATCGCGACCGCGCCAAGCGCCCTTTGATGGGGGCCGAGGCCGCCGCCCATGCAGATTGCATCACTGTCACCGATGATAACCCCCGCAGCGAAGACCCCGCCGCCATTCGGGCCGCCATTCTTGAGGCCTGCCCGCAAGCCCGCGAGGTCGGCGATCGCGCCGAAGCGATTTTGCGCGCCGTGGCCGATTTGGCGCCAGGCGATGCGCTTTTGATTGCGGGCAAGGGGCATGAAACAGGGCAGATCGTCGGTGACGTTACGTATCCGTTCGATGATCTCGAACAGGCAAGCCTTGCCGTGAGCGCATTGGAGGGTCAGCAATGAGCGCGCTTTGGACATCAGCCGAGATTGCCGCAGCCACCCATGGCCGCACGCATGGGCCAGATTTTGAGGTCACAGGCATCTCGATTGACACCCGCAGCCTTATGGCAGGGGATTTCTTTGTGGCCTTGTCTGCCGCGCGCGATGGCCATGATTTTGTGGCAGATGCCTTGGCCAAAGGTGCCGCAGGCGCGTTGGTCAGCCGCATTCCTGACGGCGTTGCACAAGATGCGCCCCTGATCCTTGTAGAGGATGTGCAAACCGCGCTTGAGGATTTGGGGCGCGCAGGGCGCGCGCGGATGACGGGGCAGGTGGTTGCCATTACGGGGTCGGTTGGCAAAACCACCAGTAAAGAAATGATGCGCGCAGCCCTCGCACCCTTGGGGCGGGTGCATGCTTCTGTTGCCTCCTATAACAATCACTGGGGCGTGCCTTTGACTTTGGCGCGGATGCCGCGCGAGACAGATTTCGCGGTGATTGAAATCGGCATGAATGCCCCTGGCGAAATCGCCCCCTTGGCGCGCATGGCGCGGCCCCATTTGGCCATTGTGACCACTGTTGCCGCCGCACATCTAGAGGCATTTGGCAGTCTTGAGGGGATCGCCCATGAAAAGGCGAGCATCTATGAGGGGCTTGAGACAGGTGGGATCGCCCTTGTTAATGCAGATGTTGAGACGAGCGCCATTTTGCAAGACAAAGCAACCGCCTGTGCCGCCCGCGTCCTTCGTTTCGGCGAGGCCGAAACCGCCGCGGCGCGCTTGGCTTCGGTTGAGATTATCGAGGATCGCACCATTGTCTCGATGGTCTTTGACGGGGACACACATCTGTTTAAGCTGAACACCGCAGGGCGGCATTTGGCGCTGAATGCGGTGGCCGTTATGGCCAGTGTTGCTGCTTTGGGCGGGGATGTGGCGCTTGCGGCCCTTGGTTTGTCGGATTGGCAGGCCGTAACAGGGCGCGGCACCCGCGAGCGTTTGACCCTGTCAAATCGTCATGCCCATGCAGGCGAGATTGAAATGATAGATGATGCCTATAACGCCAATCCTGCCTCTATCGCAGCCGCGCTTGATGTTCTGGCTTCGGCAGAGGCACGCCGCCGTGTGGCGGTTTTGGGCGATATGTTGGAATTGGGCGCACAAGGCCCCGCGATGCACGCAGAATTGGCTGATCTTCCAAGTATCGCCAAGATCGACCGTATTCATACAGTGGGCGGCTTGATGGAACATTTGCACGAAGCCCTGCCAAGCGACAAGCGCGGGCTGCATTGCGAAACCGCCGATGAGATGGCGCGCGCCCTGCCCAAAACCCTAGAGGAGGGCGATATTGTCCTTCTGAAAGGTTCAAACAGCGTAAAACTTGCGCGCGTGGTTGACGCATTGCGCAATCTCGGGCAATCCGTTGAGGAACGCTAAGGGGAGAACCGCCATATGTTGTATTGGCTCAGCGAATTGTCAGATGGCGGCGACCTCTTTAACCTGTTCCGCTATATCACCTTCCGTGCAGGGGCCGCGTTTTTCACGGCGCTGATCTTTGGCTTTATCTTTGGCCGCCCCCTGATCAACGCGCTGCGCCGCCGCTATGCCAAGGGACAACCCATTCGGGAAGATGGGCCTGCGCATCATATCGCAACCAAGGCAGGCACGCCCACGATGGGGGGCTTGCTGATCCTTGCGGCGCTGACGCTGTCCACGCTGCTTTGGGCGCGGCTTGATAATGGCTTTGTTTGGATTGTCTTGGGGGTGACTGTGGCCTTTGGCCTGATCGGTCTGGCGGATGATTGGGCCAAGGTCAGCCGCCAAACCACGGCGGGGCTTTCGGGCAAATTGCGCTTGGCGCTTGGCTTTGTGATCGCGGCTGTGGCCAGCATTGCGGCCTCAGCTTTGCACCCTGATGATCTGACGCTGCAACTGGCCGTGCCTGTGTTCAAAGATGTGCTGATCAATCTGGGCTATGTCTTTATCCCCTTTGCAATGATTGTCATTGTGGGCAGCGCCAATGCCGTCAACCTGACCGATGGTTTGGATGGCTTGGCGATCATGCCCGTGATGATCGCCGCGGCCACGCTTGGGGTGATTGCCTATGCGGTGGGGCGGGTCGATTTCACGGAATATCTTGATGTGCATTACGTGCCGGGAACGGGCGAATTGCTGGTGTTTTGCGCGGGCCTGATCGGCGGCGGTCTTGGGTTCTTGTGGTATAATGCCCCGCCCGCGGCCGTGTTTATGGGGGATACAGGCTCGCTCGCCTTGGGCGGTGCTTTGGGCGCCATTGCCGTTGCCACAAAGCACGAAATTGTTTTGGCCATCGTGGGCGGCTTGTTCGTGGCCGAAGCGATGAGCGTGATTATCCAAGTTCTCTATTTCAAACGCACAGGCAAACGCGTGTTCTTGATGGCCCCCATCCATCACCATTTTGAGAAAAAAGGCTGGGCTGAGCCGCAAGTGGTGATCCGCTTCTGGATCATTTCCCTTATCCTTGCGCTGATTGGCCTTGCGACATTGAAACTGCGCTAACAAAGCAAGGAGCGGTCAGATGATCCCCGTCACTGGGTTTTCAGGTCAAAAAATCGCTGTTTTGGGCTTGGGCCGTTCAGGTCTTGCCACAGCGCGGGCGCTGCAAGCGGGTGGGGCCATTGCGCTTGTTTGGGATGATGGGCAAGAGGCGCGCGCGCGCGCCGAGGCGGATGGGTTTGTGGTCACTGATCTAACAAAGGCAGGCGCTTTTGAGGGCGTGTCGCGCCTGATCACCTCGCCCGGTATCCCCAACCTCTACCCTGCGCCGCATCCCGCAATTTTGGCCGCCTATCGCGCCAATGTGCCTGTTGATAATGATGTGGGCCTGTTTTTCGCGGCGCTTGGTCAGGCGGATTGGGCGCAATTTGACCGCCCCCCGCGCGTGGTCGCGGTGACAGGGTCAAACGGGAAATCGACCACCTCGGCGCTAATCGCCCATATTTTGGATGTTGCGGGCTTATCTGTGCAGCTTGCGGGCAATATTGGGCGCGGTGTTTTGGATATTGATCCGCCCGAAGATGGGGGGGTGGTCGTGTTGGAATTATCCTCCTACCAAACCGAGCTTGCCCGCGCCCTGACACCCGATATCGCGGTCTTTACCAACCTGTCAGCAGATCATTTGGATCGTCATGGTGGGATGGGGGGCTATTATGCGGCCAAGCGCAGGCTTTTTGCCGAAGGTGGCCCAGATCGCGCCGTGATTGGGATTGATGAGGTTGAAGGGCTGTCCTTGTCCAATCAACTGACCCAAGGGGCAGGGGATGATCGGGTGATCCGCATCTCCTCTGCGCAGAAATTAGACGGCACGAATTGGGATGTCTTTGCCCGTAAAGGCTGGCTGTCGGAATGGCGCAAGGGGCGTCAGGTGGCCTCTATTGATTTGCGCGATATCGCGGGGCTTGCGGGCGCGCATAACCATCAAAACGCCTGCGCGGCCTATGCGGTGGCGCGCGCGCTTGGCCTTGCGCCGCGCGTGATCGAGGACGCGTTGCATTCCTTCAAGGGCCTGCCGCATCGCAGTCAGGTTTTGGGCGAACTGCGCGGTGTGCGTTTCGTCAATGACAGTAAGGCCACCAATGCTGATGCCGCCGCCAAGGCGCTTGCCGCTTATCCTGCCATCCGTTGGATTTGTGGCGGGCTTGAGAAAGAGGGCGGGCTTGATGTGGCACGGCCACATTTCGGCTCGGTCAAAAAGGCCTATGTCATCGGGCGCGAAGCTGCAAAATTTGCCTTGAATTTGGGGGATCTTCCCAAAGAGATTTGCACCGATATGGCCACCGCCGTGGCCCGCGCTGTCGCCGAGGCCGAGCCGGGCGATGTAGTTCTATTGGCCCCTGCCGCCGCTAGTTTTGATCAATACGACAATTTTGAGAAGCGGGGCGATGATTTTGCCGCCCAAGTTGCGCAAGTTCTTGCGCAATCGTAGGGCTGATGCGGCTTTCTCTGGCTTTCGGGAATAAATTTCGCTAATTTGCCCATGAGACCCGAAAAATCGGGCGGTTGAGGCAGTATCGGGCGGTATATCCCATGACAGAAATGGCGCATGGCACAGTTCTTGTGCAATCAGGCGAAGCGGTTTTGCCCCGTTGGTGGCGCACTGTTGATCGCGGCACAATAGGCTGCATTTTGGCACTTTTTGCGATTGGCCTGTTATTGGGCTTTGCCGCATCGCCACCTTTGGCCGAACGCAATGGTCATCCGCCCTTTCACTATGTAACACGCCAAGCCATCTTTGGCGGTGCGGCGATGATTGGGATGCTGTTAGTGTCGATGCTGCCGCCGCTCATGCTGCGCCGCTTTGCGGTGGTGGGGTTTGGTGGCGCGTTTCTATCCCTTGTGGCGCTGCCGATTTTTGGCACTGATTTTGGGCAAGGCGCTGTGCGGTGGTATTCGCTTGGGTTTGCTTCGGTGCAGCCATCCGAATTTCTGAAACCTCTCTACATTGTCACAGTCGCTTGGATGGTCGCCGCAAGCCAAGAATTGGCAGGCCCACCAGGCAAGCGCCTGTCCTTCGGATTGACCATTCTCATTGTTGGCATTTTGGTGATGCAGCCTGATTTCGGTCAGGCGGCCCTGATCTTGATGGGGTGGTGCGTGATCTATTTCGTTGCAGGCGCGCCCATTATTCTCATGGTCAGCGTTGTGGCGCTTGCAGGGGTCGGGGGTATCTTTGCCTATCATGCCTCCGAGCATTTTGCGCGCCGTATTGATGGGTTCCTCAGCGCCGAAGTGGCGCCAAACACCCAGCTTGCTTATGCGGCCAATGCAATCCGTGAAGGTGGGTTTTTTGGCGCAGGCTTGGGCGAGGGTGCTGTGAAATGGACATTGCCTGACGCGCATACCGATTTCATTATCGCGGTCGCTGCCGAAGAATATGGTGTGATCCTTGTGTTGATCATCATCGCCCTCTTCGCAGCAATCGCCTTTCGCAGTTTCCTGCGTTTGCTTAAAGAACGCGACCCGTTCATCCGCCTTGCAGGCACGGGTCTTGTGACCATGTTCGCGCTACAGGCCTTTATTAACATGGGCGTTGCGGTGCGGCTTTTGCCTGCAAAGGGCATGACCTTGCCCTTTGTGTCCTATGGCGGGTCTTCTATCCTTGCAACAGGTCTTGCGATGGGGATGATTTTGGCCTTTACCCGTGCGCGGCCACAGGGTGATTTGGCCGATATCTTTAGCAAACGGGGGCGTTGATCCGATGGGGACTGGAGGCGCGCGTCACGCTATCATCGCGGCAGGGGGAACGGGGGGGCATATGTTCCCCGCCCAAGCTTTGGCCGAGGCCTTGGTGCGGCAGGGGTGGCAGGTGACGCTTTCGACAGATGCGCGCGGTGCGCGCTATGCGGGGGGATTTCCCCATGTGGTGTCTGTGCAAACAGTGGCGGCGGCCACATTCGCCCAAGGGGGGCTGGCCGATAAACTTAAGGCGCCCTTTAAAATCTTGGGGGGTATTCTATCGGCCTTGATGCTGCAGCGCCGCCTTCAGCCCGATATTGTCATAGGCTTTGGCGGTTATCCCACCATTCCCGCATTGGCCGCGGCGTGGATTGCGCGGCGTCCGCGGGCCTTGCATGAGCAAAATGGCGTCCTTGGTCGCGTCAATCATCTGTTTGCGCGGCGCGTGGATCGGGTGGCCTGTGGCACATGGCCCACGCGCCTGCCTGAGGGCACACAGGCGGATCATATCGGCAACCCTGTGCGGGCTGCGGTGATGGCGCGCGCAGGCGCCGTTTATACACCGCCCGGCGATTGGCCCCTGTCACTTGTGATCATCGGTGGCAGCCAAGGCGCGCGTATCCTGTCTGAAATTGTGCCAAATGCGGTGGCGAAACTGCCCAAAGGAATTTTGGCGCGCTTGCGCGTGGCCCAACAGGCCCGCCCCGAGGATATTGATCGCGTCATCCGTGCCTATGATTATTTAGGTGTCACCGCCGAGGTGCAGCCGTTTTTCGATGATATTCCTCGCCGGATCGCGGAGGCGCAATTGGTGATCAGCCGCGCAGGCGCGTCCTCGGTTGCGGATATTTCGGTCATTGGGCGGCCTGCGATTTTCATCCCCTTTGCCGCCGCCACCGCAGATCATCAAACCGCCAATGCCGGCCCTATGGTCGCCGCAGGGGCCAGCCTTGCGATTGCGGAACATGAGCTGAACGCCGACAGCCTATCAGAAGCCATGCTTGAGGTTTTGGCCGACCCCGCACAGGCCCAAGCCATGGCAAATGCCGCGCTTGCGCAATCCGTGCCAGATGCCACCGATCGTCTTGTTGCGATGGTCGAGGAAATTGCAGCGAAAGGAAGATCATGAACGCCGCCGCCACAAAACTGCCCACACAGCTTGGGCCGATCCATTTCACAGGCATTGGCGGCATTGGCATGTCGGGTATTGCTGAGGTGCTATTGAACCACGGCTATGCGGTGCAGGGCTCTGACCTGAAGGAAAGCAAGATCACCGAACGGCTTGCGGCATTGGGCGCGCGGATTTTTATCGGACAGGCGGCAGAAAATTTGGATGGGGCCGAAGTGGTTGTGATCTCCTCCGCCATCAAACCCGGCAATCCTGAATTTGACGCGGCCCGCGCGCGGGGCTTGCCGATGGTGCGCCGTGCCGAGATGTTGGCCGAATTGATGCGCCTGCGCTCGAATGTGGCGATTGCAGGCACGCATGGCAAAACGACCACCACCACCCTCGTGGCGACCCTGCTCGATGCGGGCGGCATTGACCCCACTGTGATCAATGGCGGCATCATCCACGCTTATGGCTCAAACGCCCGCGTGGGCCAAGGCGAATGGATGGTGGTCGAGGCCGATGAATCGGATGGCACCTTCAACCGCCTACCCGCCACCATCGCCATCGTCACCAATATCGACCCCGAACATATGGAACATTGGGGCACAATCGAGAATCTGCGCAAAGGCTTTTACGATTTCGTCTCGAATATCCCCTTTTACGGGCTCGCGGTCTGCTGCACCGACCATGCCGAGGTGCAGGCACTGGTTGGGCGCGTCACGGATCGCCGCGTGGTGACATATGGGTTCAACGCGCAGGCCGATGTGCGCGCGGTGGGCTTGCATTACCTCAAGGGTGTCGCGCATTTCGACATCGCACTGCGTGGCGAGGATCGGGTGATTGCGGGCTGCACCCTGCCTATGCCCGGCGATCACAATGTCTCAAACGCGCTGGCCGCCGTGGCCGTGGCGCGCCATTTGGGCATGAAATCGGATGAAATCCGCGCGGCCCTTGCGGGCTTCAAGGGGGTCAACCGCCGCTTCACCAAATTGGGCGAGGTGGGGGGCGTGACCATCATCGATGATTACGGCCACCACCCCGTGGAAATCGCGGCCGTTTTGCGCGCCGCAAGGCAGGCCAGCGAGGGGCGCGTGATCGCGGTGCATCAACCCCATCGCTATACGCGCCTCTCCTCCCTGTTCGAGGATTTTTGCAGCTGCTTTAACGATGCCGATGTGGTGGGCATTGCCGAGGTTTACGCCGCAGGCGAGGCGCCCATTGCGGGCGCATCCCGCGATGATCTGGTCGCGGGCCTCACCCGCCACGGCCACCGCAACGCGCATGCAGTCGACAGCGAAGACGCGCTCGAGGCACTGGTGCGCGCCGAGGCCAAAGCGGGCGATATCGTGGTCTGCCTCGGCGCAGGCACGATCAGCGCATGGGCGCATGGCCTTGTGGGGCGGCTGCAGAAATAGGTTTGCTATTTAGGTCTGAATTGGGCCACTCTTGACTCGGGTAACGGGGTCAGGGGTTTGGCTGCATGAAGGCGGAAGAGATTCAAACGGCAGATGATCTAGAGGCGTGGCTGAATGGGCTGCCTGAGGAGCAGGCATTGCAGGTCGCGCCGCTGATTGTCGCTCGCGCCGCGCTGCGGCTGTTCCCAGTTTGGGCGGAATGTTGCGCTCATCTAAACGGAAAGGAGTCCGAAGATTCGCGTGGCCCGCATTTTTTCAATGGTTTGAGATGTTATATCTTCATGCTTGTGCTGTCACAGCCCTGTGCAAATGGGGAGAGGGTATATGACTTTTCAACTCCTTTAATGAAGATTGCATTTAGGCTCCCAGAAGATTTTAGTAAATACCCAGTTCTGGCGGCTATTACAGGCAAAGTAGCTTTTGAAGCTGCGGCATGTGCGTTGCGGGAAAACACAACTTCCAGAGCAGTGCGTGCAACCCAAGATGCGCTAGGGTGTACTGAATCTGTGCTACTTTCTTATTCGCTAAGTGCGCCTATTTTTTCAATTAAAGACGATAATTGCAATCCCCTATCGGTAATAGTCTCCGATGCTATATCCTTTGAAGAGGGTCAGGAATTTCTTCATTTACCACTATGGCCAATTGGTGAAGACCCGCTTGCTACAATATGGGCAGAAGCTGCCCCTCTGTTTGATCGTCACCGCGCATGGTCCGTCTTCAAAGACCTCTACGAAAACGCCCTTCACGCCCGCCCGCAGAACTGGCCGCTTCTGACCGAATTGGCGCAGAAGGACGAGGCGTTTTGGACGGGGACGGATACGGAGGTTCTGGATCGTATCGCGGGGGTGATGGAGGGGTTTGCTATCTCGCGTGCTATTCCATTTGATTATACCTTCGATCAGATAGCACGAATGATGCGTATCGTTGGTATAGGCGATGACGCGGCGCACCTTCGCGACCCTAAGGCAAATAGACGTTTTCTTGATGATGCAGAGGAAGCGCGGGATCGGCTTCAAGATTTTGTTGACTACACTGCCAACATGGGCGGTGGTAGCAACACCGCAGGGGTGACGCGCATTGCCGCAGTTAAATTATTGGATGAGTTAAGACGCATTGAGGACCTAAATCACTTGCGCGTGCGATTGCTCATGGAGCGCGCCAAGTCTCTTGAGATGTTCATGGGGGATCCCCAACACGCGGGTGACCTGAGTGCGTCATTAATCACTATTTTGGCGGATGCGGTCACAGGGTTGCGAGGGGTGTTTCGGACCCATTTCGGCCCCGCCTTTGCTGCGCTTGCGCCGCTCTCACAGTTGTCATGGGACCAGTTGGACCGAGACGCCGTCTTGAGCTTATTCGACCAAAAGATCCATGAAATAAGGACAATTTCTTCTGAGCAGGTTCCACTTGATTCAGAGGGGCAGGCGATCTTGGCTGATATGTTGCGCGAGTTATTCGAATGGCGCGCGCGCGTCTTTCAGGCGTCAGACGATCAAATGCGTGAAATTTTCGATCAGCGATTCGCAGAGGCAACGGGTGCCACGGGTTTGGCATTGTTGAGGTTTTGGCAGAAGCGGGCGCCTCAAATTGGGAAACTTGCTGATGGGACGGTGAAGATTGGAAACGCGGCTAATGCCCTTGGCGATATCGTTGAAAGTGTGACGAACTTGTCCAACTAAATGATCGCGGCAGCCTAACCACAAAACCCTGACGGGGGTGCGGGATGGCCCACTCCTCGGGCTGTGCGCGACAAAACCTTAAAGGGGGGCCAAACTCCTACCTCTCTGCCAAAACCCTTGCGCGGGGGAATCGCAACCGCTACTTCCCCCGATATGACCCACCGCCTTCCAATCCCGCGCGGCACTTTGACCCCAGATCGCCCTTTGGCGGATCTGACTTGGCTGCGCGTGGGTGGGCCTGCGGAGTATCTGTTTCAGCCTGCGGATCTTGACGATCTGCAATCCTTCCTTGCTGCGCTTGACCCTGCCATTCCTGTTTTTCCCATTGGGGTGGGCTCGAACCTCATCATCCGCGATGGCGGGATGCGCGGTGTGGTGATCCGTTTGGGGCGCGGGTTTAACGATATTCGCATCGAAGGGGATCAGGTCATTGCGGGGGCGGCGGCGCTTGATGCCCATGTCGCGCGGCGCGCGGGCGAGGCGGGGTTAGACCTGACCTTTCTGCGCACCATTCCTGGCACCATCGGCGGGGCTTGCCGCATGAATGCGGGCTGCTATGGGGCCTATGTGGCGGATCATTTGACCACAGCGCGCGCCGTGACGCGGGCGGGCAGGGTGGTTACGCTTGCCCCTGATGACTTCCAATTCGCCTATCGCCAGACGGGGCTTGACCCTGATCTGATCTTGATCGAGGCGCGGTTCACCGCGCCGCGCGCCAAACCCGATGATCTTGCCGCCAAGATGGACGACCAACTGGCGCGCCGCGATGCCAGCCAGCCGACCAAAGACCGCACCGCAGGTTCGACCTTTCGCAACCCTGCGGGGTTTTCCTCGACTGGGCGCGCCGATGACAGCCACGAGATGAAAGCGTGGAAGCTGATCGAAGATGCAGGTCTGCGCGGGTATCGTCTGGGCGGCGCGGTGATGAATGAGAAACATCCCAACTTCCTGACCAATGCAGGCGGGGCCACCGCCAAAGAATTGGAAGATTTGGGCGAATATGTGCGAAAAAAGGTTTTCCAAAACAGCGGATTGCAGCTAGAATGGGAAATTATGCGTGTGGGTGATCCGTAACGGATCAAAAGCGCGCCAATAACAGCCCGCCGCATAGATGCGGGCAACGCGGTGGCCAAGGGGCGCAAAGACCCTGAAGGCCGATTGAGGCAAGAGGCAAGATTTGGGCGGTTCTGCTGCAAAAGCATCCCCCCGTATTGCGTTATTGATGGGTGGCCCCTCGGCAGAGCGCGAGGTGTCCCTTTCATCGGGGCGCGAATGTGCCAAGGCACTGGCGGGCGAAGGCTATGAGGTGATCGAGGTCGATGCAGGCCCCGATTTGGCTATGCGTCTGTCTGACATTTCTCCTGATGTTGTGTTCAACGCGCTTCATGGCCGCTTTGGCGAAGATGGGGTGGTGCAAGGCATGTTGGAATGGATGCGTCTGCCCTACACCCATTCGGGTGTTTTGGCCTCTGCGCTTGCCATGGATAAACAGCGCACCAAAGATGTGTTGCGCGCCGCAAACCTGCCCGTGATGGACAGCCAGATCGTGGCGCGGGACGATGTCGCGCGCGCCCATGTGATGCCGCCGCCCTATGTGGTAAAGCCCAATAACGAGGGCAGTTCTGTCGGGGTGTATCTGGTGATGGACGGGGCCGATACCCCCCCCGTGCTTGGCCCTGAGATGCCAGATCAGGTGATGGTGGAAACCTATGCGCCTGGTCGTGAATTGACCACCACAGTGATGGGGGATCGCGCCCTTGGCGTGACCGAGATCATCACGACAGGGTGGTATGATTACGATGCCAAATACAAGCCCGGCGGGTCGCGTCATGTGATCCCTGCCGATATTCCCGCTGAGATTACGCAAGCCTGCCTTGATATGGCGATTGCCGCGCATCGCGCGCTGGGTCTGCGGGGGGTCTCGCGCAGCGATTTCCGGTGGGACCATACGCGCGGCTTGGCTGGTTTGGTGATGCTTGAGGTCAATACGCAACCCGGCATGACCCCAACCTCACTGGCGCCCGAACAGGCGCAGGCCGCAGGGATCAGTTTCGGCGCTCTGTGTCGTTGGATGGTGGAGGATGCCTCATGCGACCGCTAGGCCCCGCGCAGCGCCCAAGCGCACCGCAACATGGCGCAAGCGCCTTAAGCCCGCGCCAAAAGCGCGACCCCGCCCCATCGGTGATGGCCTATCGTTTTCAGCGCCTTTGGCTGACGCCCGTCTTTCGCGTCTTTATGCGCTATGGTCTGCCATTGATCATAATCGTTGGGGGCAGCGCCGCCTATCTGTCGAACCCGCGCAATATGGATCAGCTGACCGCGCAGGTGGAAGATCTGCGCCGCACCATTGAGGCGCGCCCAGAATTTCGGGTGACGCTGTTGTCAGTGAATGGAGCAAGTCCCGCTTTGGCCGATGAAATTCGCGGGCGTTTGTCGCTTGATTTCCCGCTCTCCTCCTTCGATCTCGATTTGCCCCAGATCAAGGCGCAGATCGAAGACATGCCCGCAGTGCGCAACGCCCAACTGCGCATCGCGGCAGATGGGGTCTTGCAATTGGACATTGAGGAGCGGCTGCCTGAATTGATCTGGCAAACGCGCGAGGCGTTCTTGTTGATTGATGGCGATGGCGTGGTCATCGATGATTTGATCAGCCGACCCATTTCGCAGGCCTTGCCGTTGATCGGCGGGGAAGGGGCTGATCTTGCCGCGCGCGAGGCCTTGAACCTTGTGCGTATCGCGGCCCCTTTGGCCGATCAGTTGCGCGGTTTCGTGCGTGTGGGCGAGCGGCGCTGGGATGTCATCCTTTCTGATGGGCGCAAGATTATGCTGCCCGAGGAAAATGCCAGTTTTGTCTTAGATCGTGTGATCGCCTTGGATCAGGCGCAGGATATCCTGAGCCGCGATATCCTCAGTATAGATATGCGCAGGCCAGATCGGCCCACATTACGCCTCAGCGCAGAGGCCAAAGATAATTTCGACATGTTGCGTGGTCAGTTGGTGGTGAGTGGAGAACGGCAAGGATGATGAACAATCTGTATCATATGCAGCGCGCAATGCGCGCCAAACGCCAAGAGGCGCTCAAGCGCGGTGTCATGGCGGTTTTGGATGTGGGCAGTTATAAAATCTCCTGCCTCGTGTTGCGGTTTGATGAGACGGGCATGGCCTATTCCACAGATCGCCAAGCTGCCCTTGCGGGGCAGTCTGCCTTTCGGGTGATTGGCATGGGCACAACGCGCTCGCGCGGTGTGCGTTTTGGCGAGATCGACACGGTTCAAGAAACCGAACGTGCCATTCGCACCGCTGTCCAGACCGCGCAAAAAATGGCCCATACCCGCGTGGATCACGTCATGGTGGCTTTTGCAGGGGCGCGTCCGCGCTCCTATGGCATGGCGGGCGAGACGATTGTTCAAGACAAGACTGTGCAAGATGATGATGTGGCCCGCGCTTTGGCCAGTTGTGATTTGCCTGATTTGGGCGAAGGACGCGAGGTTTTGCACGCGCAGCCTGTCAATTTCTCATTGGATCATCGCACAGGCCTATCCGACCCCCGTGGTCAGGTTGGCGAACGTCTGGCGGTGGATATGCATCTTCTGTCGGTCGAGGCCAATGCCATTGAGGCGCTGCTCTACTGCGTGAAACGCTGTGATTTGGAACTCGCAGGTCTGGCCTCTTCGCCCTATGTGGCGGGGGTGTCGAGTCTTGTCGAGGATGAACAAGAATTGGGCGCGGCTTGTGTGGATATGGGCGGCGGTGCCACGGGCCTGTCTATTTTCATGAAAAAGCATATGATCTATGCCGATACCGTGCGCATGGGCGGGGATCATGTCACCTCGGATATTTCGCAGGCGTTGCAAATCCCCATGACCCATGCCGAGCGGATCAAGACCCGCTTTGGGGGGCTTGTTGCCACGGGCATGGATGATCGCGAAATGATCGAATTGCAGGGCAATACAGGCGATTGGAATTACGACCGCCGTCATGTCAGCCGTGCGGAACTGATCGGCGTGATGCGCCCGCGCGTTGAGGAAATCCTTGAAGAGGTGCGCGCCCGCCTTGATGCCGCAGGGTTTGATCATCTGCCCAGTCAGCGTATTGTTTTGACAGGGGGGGGCAGTCAGGTGCCGGGTCTTGATGGTTTGGCCTCACGCATTTTGGGCAATCAGGTGCGGCTTGGTCGCCCGATGCGGGTGCAAGGTTTGCCGCAATCGGCCTGTGGCCCCGCGTTTTCAACATCGGTTGGTCTGTCGCTGTTTGCGGCTTATCCGCAAGATGAATGGTGGGATTTCGACATTCCTGCCGAAAGCTATCCTGCCCGCTCGCTGAAGCGCGCGGTGCGTTGGTTCCGCGACAATTGGTGAGATACCGCCCCGCTTGCCGCGTCAAACCCTAGCGAAATTGCCCCCTCGCACCACAGAATGCGGGGGGTGTCGGCAAGATCACGCCGAATGTCACAGATAAGCCACTCTATTTTGTGGTAAATTTGCAATTTTCTGATGACGCGGCGCAGATTTATCGTTACTGTGATCCAAAAGAAACACGAGGCAGTCAAACCCCAAGATATCTGGCGCAAGATCAGATCAGGGACGACAAAACAGGTGGACCGAGTAGATGACCTTGAACCTTTCCATGCCCGACACAGGGACAGAGCTAAAACCACGGATCACCGTTTTCGGTGTGGGTGGCGCAGGCGGCAATGCCGTGAACAACATGATTGAGCAGGCCCTTGATGGCTGCGAATTTGTTGTCGCGAATACCGATGCCCAAGCCTTGCAGCAATCCAAAGCGCCGCAGCGCATCCAGATCGGCGCGCGCGTGACCGAGGGTCTTGGGGCAGGGGCGCGCCCTTCTGTTGGGGCAAGCGCGGCAGAAGAATCCATCGAAGAGATCGTGGATCAATTGGCAGGCTCACATATGTGCTTCATCACCGCGGGCATGGGCGGTGGCACAGGCACGGGTGCGGCGCCAATCATCGCGCAAGCGGCGCGTGAACTGGGCGTTTTGACAGTGGGTGTGGTGACAAAGCCCTTCCAATTCGAAGGCGCCAAGCGGATGCGCCAAGCCGAAGAGGGCATTGAGCAGCTGCAAAAGGTTGTTGATACGCTGATCATCATTCCGAACCAAAACCTGTTCCGTTTGGCCAATGAGAAAACCACCTTCACCGAAGCCTTCGCGATGGCGGATGATGTCCTCTATCAGGGCGTCAAAGGTGTGACGGATCTGATGGTGCGTCCGGGCCTGATCAACCTTGACTTCGCGGATGTGCGCGCCGTCATGAACGAGATGGGCAAGGCCATGATGGGCACAGGCGAAGCCGAAGGCGAAACACGCGCCATTCAGGCCGCTGAAAAGGCCATCGCCAACCCGCTCTTGGATGAAATCAGCCTCAAAGGTGCAAAAGGCGTCTTGATCAATATCACAGGCGGCTATGATCTGACCTTGTTTGAATTGGACGAGGCCGCAAACCGCATTCGTGAAGAGGTTGACCCTGACGCGAATATCATCGTGGGCTCGACCCTTGATACCTCGATGGAAGGTCGGATGCGTGTGTCTGTTGTGGCAACAGGTATCGATGTTTCTGAAATGCAGATGTACCAGCCAGAGCGCAGCTACACAGCCGCGCCTCAGCCTGTTGCAGAAGTTGTTGAAGAACAGCCTGCACCTGCCGAAGAAGTCGCAGAAGATCAATCGCCTGAGCCGTTCTTGTTCGATGATCTTGAGCGTGAAGTTACCTCTGAGCCCGCCCCGATGATGGAGGTGGATCACAACGAGGTTCCCGCGCCTGTGTATGACAGCGCGATGAGCAGCCCCGCCCCTGTCGCGGCTGACCCTGAGCCTGTTTACGAGCCTGAAGCGGCCAGCTTTACCGCCCCGATGCGTCCTGCAGCAGGCACGCCACGCCCGCAGGCCTTGGATCGTCTGAAAAATGCAATCGCAACGCATAATGCAACGACAGCACGCCCAACTGCGCCGCGCCCCGCATTGACGGAGAAACCCGCCGCGCCCCGCCGTGCCTTTGGGATTAATTCGCTGCTTGAGCGGATGACGGGTCAAAGCAACACAGACGCCCCCGTGAATCGCAGCCGCCCTGACCTCAGCGCGCAGCATCAGCCGATGATGGAGGATGACGCAGTCGACCCAGAGCAGGAGCGCATCGAAGTTCCTGCATTCCTGCGCCGCCAAGCGAATTAAATTTTCGAAAATATGACAGCGAAAAGGCCGATTTTGTGTCGGCCTTTTTCGTTTTTAATCAAAGGATTAGATGAGTATCCTGTGGTCTTTGGCAAGATTCTGCCGATGCGTTTTTGCATTGTTGCAGAGAGTCACAAAGGTTGAATTGTCTCGCCCCCGCTCAGTTTGTATCACAGGCTTGCAGTCAGATGGGGTGGCTGTATTGGGGGCGCCCACGATTGTGGGCACATGACGACAGAAAGGTTTGCTGTGCAAGCAACGCTGAAAAAATCTGCAAGTTTCAAAGGTGTAGGCCTTCATGGGGGAAAGCCTGTTACCTTGACCATCCATCCAAGCGTGGCCGATAGCGGCATTTGGTTCAATCGGGTGGATGTGCGCGATGCGGATCCGCTGATCCCCGCGCGCTATGATGCGGTTCCAGAAAGCCGCCTTTGCACAAAGATTTCCAACGCTGATGGGGTTTCCGTTTCGACCATTGAACATTTGATGGCGGCATTGGCGGGCTGTGGTATCCACAATGCGCGTGTCGATATTGATGCCGAGGAAGTGCCCATTTTGGATGGCTCGGCGGTTGAATTTGTGCGCGGCCTTCTTGCTGCGGGTATCGCGCCGCAAGATCGCCCCATCTATGCGATTGAAATCCTGAAGAAAGTGACTGTGCGTGATGGCGATAGCGAAGCATCGCTTTCGCCTGCCTCGCATCTGACAATGGCCTTTTCGATTGATTTCCCTGATCCTGCGATTGGGGTGCAGCATCGCCACGCGGATTTGGCCAATGGGCGTTTCGTGCGCGAACTCTGTGACAGCCGCACATTCTGTCGCCAATCCGATGTTGAGGCGATGTGGAATGCGGGTCTGGCCCTTGGTGGATCCTATGACAACGCTGTGGTTGTGGATGGTGATGATGTGCTGTCCCCCGGTGGTTTTCGTCATGCGGATGAGGCTGTGCGCCACAAAATGCTTGATGCTCTTGGTGATTTGGCCTTGGCAGGCAATCCGATCCTTGGCCATTACGAAGGCGTGCGTGCAGGCCATATGTTGACCAATCGCCTGCTGCGCGCGCTATTTGCCATGCCTGATGCGATGCGTTTGGTGCAATGTGACGCCCAGACAGCCGCCCATTTGCCTGGCATGGGGGTTGGCCAACATGATTTGGCGCATGTTGCTTGAGGCAATCTGACGTTTTGCCCTTCCGATTAATGTGCTAACACCCTAGGAATAAGATACCCAAGATTTGGGGTTGGGCGGATTTCTACAGGGTAGATAGATGAACGACACGTCACGCGCGCATGGATTTTCACGAAAGCTTGGGCTTGGTCTGCTGATCCTGTCGCTTGGGGTGACGGCCTGTGGCCCGCGCGCCGATGGTGAGCCGCGCCGTGGTCTCTTTGGGCCGCGTGTGGTGGAACAGCCCCTTGAGGCCCTGACCGCCGAAGAAATTTACAACCGGGCCGAGTTTGAGCTTGAAAATAAAGATGATCCAGAGGCAGCCGCGCCTTTGTTCCTAGAGGTTGAACGCCTGCATCCCTATTCGGAATGGGCCAAGCGCGGGTTGATCATGGCCGCCTTCAGCCATCATGAGGCGCGCCAATACGAAGAGGCGCGGGTTGCCGCACAGCGCTTTATCGAATTTTATCCTGCCGATGATGATGCCGCCTATGCGCAATATCTTTTGGCGTTGAGCTATTATGATCAGATTGAACAGGTGGGCCGCGACCAAGGTTTGACTTTTCAAGCCCTGCAAGCCCTGCGCGCGGTGATCGAACTTTACCCTGATAGCGAATTCGCCAATTCCGCCGCTTTGAAATTCGATTTGGCTTTTGATCATTTGGCAGCAAAAGAAATGGAAATTGGCCGCTACTATCTTGAGCGCCAACATTACATGGCGGCAATCAACCGCTTTCGTGTCGTTGTCGAAGAGTTCCAAACAACCTCGCACACGCCTGAGGCGCTGATGCGCTTGGTTGAGGCCTATCTTTCTTTGGGTCTGACGGATGAGGCGCAAACTGCGGGCGCGATATTGGGCTATAACTTCCAATCTTCGCCCTTCTACGAAGATGCTTATCGTCAATTGCAGGGGCAGGGCCTCGAGCCTGAACCGCAAGGTGAGGGTTGGTTGCGCGGCATTTGGAACAACACGATCCGTGGGGCGTGGCTCTAGGTCACTGAACGGGGGCATGGCCGATGCTGCGGCATCTCGAAATTCGCGATCTTCTGTTGATTGATCATCTCAGCCTTGAGTTTCAGGCGGGGTTGAATGTTTTGACGGGGGAAACGGGCGCGGGGAAATCCATTCTTCTTGACGCGCTTGGCTTTGTCTTGGGCTGGCGGGGCCGTGCCGATTTAGTGCGCCAAGGTGCAGAACAGGGCGAGGTATCCGCCGTATTTGATCTGCCCATGGATCACCCTGTTCAGGCAATTTTGGCGGAGGCGGGTCTCCCCTCTGGCCCTGAATTGATCTTGCGCCGTATCAACACCCAAGACGGGCGCAAGACCGCATGGGTGAATGATCGCCGGGCAAGTGGTGATGTTCTGCGCGCCCTGTCGGATGTTTTGGTCGAATTGCACGGCCAGCATGATGATCGCGGTCTGCTTGACCCGCGCGGACATCGTGCGCTGCTCGATGAGTTTGGCGGCCATAGCGATGATTTGGCCGCGTTGAGCGCGCTGTGGCGGGCGCGCAGCAAGGCCGCATCTGCCCATAAAGCGGCGCTAGACGATCTCGAAAAAATTCGCGCTGAGGAAGATTTCCTGCGCCACGCTGTGGCCGAGTTCGAATCCCTTGCCCCCGCAGCGGGTGAGGAAGATGCGCTTGATGCCAAGCGCCGCCTTATGCAAGGGGCCGAGCGGTTGCGGGAAGATGTGGCGCGGCTTGTCGCCATTTTGTCGGATCAGGGGGCTGAGGGGCAGATTGGCGATGCGCTGCGCCTTGTGGCTGGGTTGTCGGATCGTAGCGATGGCGCCTTGGACGAGGCACTGGCCGCCCTAGAGCGCGCCAATCTCGAATTGGGCGAAGCGCAACGCGTTGTGGGCGATTTTGCAGATCGTTTGATTTTCAATCCGCAGGATTTGGAAGAAACCGAAGATCGCCTTTTTGCTTTGCGCGCTTTGGCCCGCAAACACGGCGTTCTATGTGATGCCTTGCCAGAGATGTGGCAGGATTTGCAAACCCGCCTGAGCGCGATTGAAGGGGGGGATGCGCATTTGGCTGCTCTTGCCGCCGCCGAAGCCGCCGCAGATCAGGCTTATCACGCGGCAGCCACCGCCTTGCGCAGCAAACGTGAGGCAGCGGCGCGCACCCTTGATGCGGCGATGGCGGGGGAATTGGCCCCGTTGAAAATGGAACGCGCGGTCTTCACCACCGCGCTCACTGATGCCCCCGCAGGGCCAGAGGGGATTGATGCCGTGACCTTCACTGTGGCCACCAATCCTGGCGCGCCTGCAGGGCCCTTGAACAAGATCGCCTCGGGCGGAGAATTGTCACGGTTCCTCTTAGCGTTAAAGGTGTGCCTCACGCGGCAAGAATCTGATATAACGATGATTTTTGATGAAATCGACCGCGGTGTTGGGGGGGCGACCGCCGATGCCGTAGGGCGCCGTTTGGCCGCGTTGGCGCAAGGGGGGCAGGTCTTGGTTGTGACCCACAGCCCGCAGGTTGCGGCCCTTGGCGCGCATCATTGGCGCGTCTCAAAAGCGGTTGAAAATGAGACCACACTCAGCACCGTGACGCCGCTTGATGCCGATGCCCGTGTCGATGAGATTGCGCGCATGATTTCTGGGGATGTCATTACAGACGCCGCGCGCGAGGCGGCGCGTGCCTTGGTGTTCCAGGCTCAGCTTTAGCGCGCTGCCCGCGCGCCAAGCCCCGCGCGCATCAAGATTTGGCGCACAGGTTTCACCGAGTAAAAACTGTTCAGCGCCTTCATCCGCAAATCGCGCAAGCCTTGATCATCGGCCATCGAGGCGCGATTGAGCGCATCCACCCCTGCCACGCGGGCGGCAATCTCGGCATGGCGTGCGCGTTCATATTTTTGCAACATGGCAGTCTCACCCAATCGGTCAGGCGCGGCCTTGGCCAGATCAAGCAGGGTCGCCATATCGGTAAGGCTCATGTTGAGGCCCTGCGCGCCAATCGGGGGAACCACATGCGCGGCCTCGGCCACCAAGGCGAGACGCTCGCCTGTCAGGCGATGCGCCACTTGCGAAATGATCGGCCAGATCGTGCGCTGTGAAATCAGACGCAAGGGCCCATAAAGCTCGGCAGAGCGCGTGCGCATTTCATCCTCAAACGCGGGTTGGGGGAGGGCATAGAGGCGTTCTGCCTCTGGCCCGCGTTCCATCCAAACCACGGCGGAGGAGGGTTTGCCTTCGTAATCTGGCAACGGCACAAGGGTAAATGGCCCGCCCGAGCGATGCACCTCGGTCGAGATATTATCATGCGGGTGGTCATGGCTGACAGCAAAGGCTAAGGCCTTTTGACCATAGCGCAAGGTCGTCACTGGGATGCCCGCCGCCTTGCGCATGGGGGAATTGCGCCCGTCTGCCGCAATCACCAAACGGGCCCGCACACGGGTGCCATCGGTGAGGGTGACGCGCGCCTCTGCGCTGCGGGTGAGTAAGGATTTCGTGCCAACGCCCGCCCGAAAGGTGACATGATCCAATTCAGAAATCCGAGCCAAACCTTCACGGCGCAACAGCCAATTGGGCAGGTTCCACCCAAATGGCAAATCCGAGATATCGCTTGCGTTGAAATCATGCGCGCTGCGCGCCACGGCCTCGACCCCGCCTGCGTCCACGATGCGCATGATCTGCAAGGGCATTGCATGCGGTGCAAAATGCCGCCACAGCCCCGCCTGATCGAGAAAGTCGCGCGAGGGCTGTAAAAACGCGGTGCTGCGCAGATCGGAGCCTTCTGCATCGCGGGTGGTAATCGGCGCGCTTGGGTCTACGCAAAGAACGGAAAAACCTGCCGCACCAAAGGCAGAGGCGGCAATCAGCCCTGCAATGCCGCCACCCGAAATCAGAATATCTGTGTCGATCATATCGCTCATGATCTCTTAAATAGGCCGCACCCTGCCGCGCGTCCAAGCGTCATTTTCGCGCGGCCCATCGTGCCGCCCGCGGATCCATCACCCGCCGCCACAGCGGCGGCACCGTTGCCAAGGCGGCCATGACAGGAAGGCTGTAGGGCAGGCGCGGGTGATCTGGAGCACAGCTTAGTTCCACATAGCTGCGGGTCGGATTGAGGTGGTGGTCTGAATGCAGCGGCGCGGCCAAGAGCATGTTGGTGCTAAAGGGGCGCGGTGCGTTCCAGCTGTCTTGCGCAGATTGCGGCGCGGGGCGGCCATCTGCGTCAATGGCGCGGCGCAGCCCGTAATGTTGGATGTAATCGGATAACATCACTTGGATATGGAAGAGGGCGGCCACCAACAGAAATGCGGTCAAAGCCAAACCACCCCCCGCGGCGAAGGCATAGATCAGGAACAGCGCCGTAAGCGCGATATGCCACGGATAGGGATGCGCCCATGTGACACCGCCACGGCGCGCAGTCTCGCGGGCAAGCGCCCCGTGAAAGGAGCCCCACCATGCCCGCGTAAGATAAGCCCAAAACCCAACCCCAAGCGCGGGGCTATTTGGGTCGCGCGCGGTTGCAACATGGGGGTGATGGATCAACAAATGGGCCGAGGCGTGATGCCCCATCCCAAGGCTTGCATAAAGGCTATGCCCCAAGCGCCGCGCGGCACGGCTGGGGTGGTGGATCAATTCATGCGCATTGGGGTGCGTGATCTGTCCTGCAAATGATGCCAGCGCAAAGGTGAAGATCAGGGAGGCAAGTCCCCCCCGTTGCACCACAAAAGGCAGGGCAAGGATAAGACCAATATGACCGATCCCCAAAATCCATTGCAGGGCCAGTGCCCCATGTCGGTTGGGGCGCGCAGATACGCCGCTTGGGCGGGAGAGCTGCGGACTGAGATGGTCAACCAGACCCGCCACCACCGTCAGCACAATCAGCGCAAACAGCCCAAATGGGCCTCGTGCGAAAACCTCAAGCCACAATAGCCCAAAAGGCAACAATGTTGCGCCTGCGAATAGAACAATGGGCGGAAGTTTCATTCCCGCAAAACCCCGTCTGTGATCTGGCCAAATCAAGTGCTGAAAACTTACCCGCAGGGGCCAATCAGTGCAAAGCCTTTGCAATGCCCCGCGCGGCGTATTAGGGGAAGGGACGTAAGGTAAAAGGCGGTTTTTGAGCGAATGTCATTTTTCAAGAAAATGAAAGAGCGGCTCTTTAAGTCTTCGTCCAAGATTGACGAAGGGTTAGAGGCTTTGGTGGCCGAAGGCGCCACTGATGATATGGCCCCTGAGATAGTCGAAGAAACTGCCGAAGCAGCCGAGCGCATAAGTGAGGGGCAGCAGGCACCAGAGCCAGAACCTGCGCTAGAACCTGAACCACAAGCCGAGCCAGAGCTAGAGCAAAGCCAAGACCCTGAGGGTGCCCCTGAGGATGCTGCAGAACCTGCCGCGGTGGAAGAACCGCAGCCGCAACCAGTCGCCCGCCCCGCGACTGAGAGCGCGCAGGCGGAGGCGGCGAAACCACCTAAACCTGCGCCCGAACCTGCGCCCGAACCCGCGCCTGCAGCGAAGCCAAGCCTGTTGCGCCGCTTGGTGGGTGGAGGCGCTGCGCCCGTTGCTAAGCGCGTGATTGATGATGAGATGATCGAGGAATTGGAAGAAATCCTCATCAGCGCAGATTTGGGGGTGGAAACCGCCCTTGCGCTTTCGTCAAATCTGGCCTCCGAACATTTTGGCCGCCGCATGAGCGTGGCCGAGATCAAAGCGGCGCTTGCCCGCGATGTGGCCCGCGTTATGGAAGCTGTGGCCAAGCCGATGCCGATTTACCCCAAACGGCCGCAGGTGGTGTTGGTGGTTGGTGTGAACGGGTCTGGCAAGACCACAACCATCGGTAAATTGGCCAGTCAATTCAAAGCTGCGGGGAAATCCGTTGTCATTGCCGCCTGCGATACATTTCGTGCGGCAGCGGTTGAGCAATTGGAGATTTGGGGCAATCGCGCTGGCGTGCCTGTGCTGCGTGCCGAAACGGGGGGCGATCCCGCAGCCTTGGCCTTTGATGCAATGGCGCGGGCCGAAGCCGATGGGGCCGATTTGCTGCTTATTGATACGGCGGGGCGGTTACAGAACCGCGCGGATTTGATGGAAGAATTGGCCAAAATCGTGCGGGTGATCCGCAAAAAAGACCCTGATGCGCCGCATAACACGCTGTTGGTTCTTGATGCGACCACGGGCCAAAACGCGCTCAGACAGGTCGAAGAATTCCGTAAGATATCGGATGTCAGCGGCCTGATCATGACCAAGCTTGATGGCACGGCCAAGGGCGGTATCCTTGTGGCATTGGCCGATAAATTTGGCCTGCCCATTCACGCCATTGGTTTGGGCGAGCAGATTGACGACCTCGCCCCCTTTGATCCCGAAGAATTTGCAAACGCGCTTATGGGGTTGGAGAGCAATGCGTAACAGGGTGGAGGGTCGCCCTTGGGGGATCTGATCATCGCCCTTGAGGGCACGGCTGCGGGCGAACAATTGGCCCTGATCTTAGCCTTATGCGCAGCGCTGCTGCATGCGATTTTCGGCGCGTTGCAAAAGGGGCGGCATGACCCCCTGTTGTCACGCGGTGCGATTGATGCGGCGATGGTGGTTTTGGCAGGGCCTGTTGCCCTGTTCATCGTGCCATGGCCCGAGCCGCATATGTGGCCGATTTTTGCGGGCATGTTCATCATCCATGCAGGCTATAAATGGGCGGTGCTGTCGGCCTATCGGCGTGGCGCCTATACGGTGGTTTATCCCGTGATGCGGGGCACAGGCCCGCTCTTTACTGTGATCGGGGCGGGCATCTTGTTTGGCGAGGTCTTTACCCTTGGCCAATGGATTGGGGTGGGCGTTTTGATCACGGGGCTTTATGGGCTTGCTGCCTATAATATCGCCACGGTGACGATTGACCGCGAAACGCTGATCCCCGCCTTGGGATTTGCAGTGCTGACAGGGTTATTCGTGGCGCTTTACACCAATTATGATGCCTATGGCATTCGCGCCACCGCCGACCCTTTTACCTTTCTGGCATGGTTTTTCTTTATTGATGGCTTTGCCATGCCTGGTTTTGCCTATGTCGCGTGGCGGCGTATGGCAAACCCGCCCGCGCTCTCAGGGCTGGCTTTGCGTGGGGTCATCGGGGCCTTGGTGGCATTCGGGTCTTTTGGGTCGGTCATGTTGGCCACGCGCCTTGATCATGTGGGCGAGGCTGCTGTGCTGCGCGAGACATCCACCGTGTTTGCCGCGCTGATTGGTTGGATTTTCCTCAAGGAAACCGTTGGCCCGCGGCGTTTGGCCCTTATGGGGTTGATTGCAGCGGGCGCGGTGATAGTTGAGGCAGCAGGCTAGAAAAGGAACAGACCCATGCAAAACGGAAAACCCATCGCGCCATGGTTGAAAACCACGCTAGAGCTTGGGCCTGTTTTGGGGTTTTTCGTTCTGTATCTGTGGATCAAAGAGCAGACCTTCACCATTGCGGGGGTGGAGTATTCGGGCTTCATCATGGCGACCGCGCTGTTTATCCCCGTGATTGGCGCGGCAATCGCGGCCCTTTGGTATCTGACAGGGCATATCTCACGCATGCAGATATTCACCTTGGTTATGGTCGTGTTCTTTGGGGGGCTGACCATCTGGTTCAATGACGAGCGGTTTTTCAAGATGAAAACCACGCTTGTTTACGCAGTGTTTGCGGCCTTGTTGGGGATTGGCCTTCTGCGCGGGCAAAGCTGGCTCAAGGTGTTGATGGGTGAATTTCTCAAGATGCGGGATGAAGGTTGGATGATCATCACCCGCCGTCTGACAGCCGTTTTCGCCGCAATGGCGGTTGCCAATGAGATCGTCTGGCGCAATTTTTCGGAACAGTTTTGGGTAACCTTTGAAACCTTCGCGCTGCCCGCCTTTTTGTTCGCGGCCTTTATGGCGCAAGCCAAGGTGATTGAGCGCTTCAGCGAGCCTTCGGACGAGGCTTAAACCCGCCCCGTTTGGCCGTCCCACCATCGCGCGTGGGGGGCGTAGATTTTTTGGGCGGCGCTTTGCGCAGCTTTCCCGTTTTGGGGCCAGTTTTGGCCTTCGCGTGCCCCTCAACCCGCACTTCTAGGCCCAGTTGATCCGCCAAGACGCGCGGTTTGATCTCTTCAACCTCGCCCGCTTTGAGTTCGCCCAAGCGAAACGGGCCGTAAGAGATGCGGATCAGCCGGTTGACCTCAAAACCAATCGCCTCCATCGCACGGCGAATTTCGCGGTTCTTTCCCTCGCGCAGGCCAATGGTGAGCCATGCATTGGCCCCTTGTTGGCGATCCAGTGAGACGCTCATGGGTTGAAATGTCTCGCCCTCGATGCTCAGGCCCTTGCGCAGAGGGGCAAAGGCCTCGTCATTGGGTTTTCCCTTAATGCGCACGCGATATTTGCGAAGCCATCCCGTAGAAGGCAATTCAAGTTTGCGCTTCAGGCCGCCATCATTCGTCAATAAAAGCAGACCTTCGGAATTCAGGTCGAGCCGCCCCACGGACATCACCCGTGGTAGTGTATCTGGCAAAGCGTCAAAGACGGTCTTGCGCCCCTTTTCATCCGCGGCGCTTGTGATCAGCCCCGCAGGTTTGTGATAGAGCCACAGGCGCGGGGCGGCGATCTCGGGCAGGGGGGCGTTGTCCACCTCGATGCGATCTTGCGCGGTCACATTTAGGGCAGGGCTGTCGATGACTTTGCCATTCACGCTGACGCGACCCTCGGCAATCATCCGCTCTGCCTCGCGGCGCGAGGCAATCCCTGCGCGGGACAGGCGTTTGGCGATCCGCTCGCCCTGTGGTGTGCTTGTGTTCATGTGCCCTCCCTAAGGGTTTGGCTTCTGCTTGGAAAGAGGCAGAAACTGAGGCATGAAGGGAATATGAACGAATTTCACAGCCATATGCCCCGCGCGCTTGATCTGGCGCGACAGGCCGCCTTGCAGGGTGAGGTGCCTGTTGGTGCCGTGATCATCAAGGATGGCGCGGTAATTGCCGAAGCCCGCAACGAGATGCGCGCGCGTCATGACCCGACCGCCCATGCCGAGATGCTCGCCATTCGTGCCGCTTGTGCCGCATTGGGGCAGGAACGCCTTACAGGATGCGATATTTGGGTCAGTCTTGAGCCTTGCCCTGCCTGTGCAGGGGCCATTGCCGCAGCACGCCTGTCGCGTCTTTATTATGCGGCTTCTGATCCGAAATCGGGCGGCGTGGCGCAGGGGCCATGTGTCTTTGACCACCCCCAATCGCATTGGAAGCCTGAGATATATTCTGGCATAATGGAGAATGAGGCAGCCGCACTCTTGCGCGCGTTCTTCGCAGCCAAGCGAGACGAGTGATGGCCGACAGAATATGCGCGGAGGGCCTATAAGCCGGATTCTGTCTTGCCCCTTGCGGGGCATGGATGACCATTCCTCTGGGCGATCTGTTGCCAGATCACTCTAGCTGCCAACCCGGATCGCACGGGGCAGAAGCGGCCCTGAAAGGTTGCCCTTTCCAACGATCCCTATTTGGCATTGCTCCCGGTGGGGCTTGCCGTGCCGCCCGTGTCACCACGCGCGCGGTGGGCTCTTACCCCACCGTTTCACCTTTTCCCAAGGCCGAAGTCTTGGGTAGTTTCATTTCTGTGGCGCTTTCCGTCAGATTGCTCTGCCTAGGCGTTACCTAGCACCGTTGCCTCTTGGAGTCCGGACTTTCCTCGAACATTGCTGCCCGCAGTCATCCAGCCCTCCGCGCAAGAGGCGCTTTACGTGACGCGGCCCGCGCGGTCAACGCCAAAGCGCGCCGCCAAATCAGCCGCAATCGCGCAATCCCATCCGTCAAGCGGCGCGGCTTTTGCCAAAGCATGGGGGCGATACCTGCGCCGCAGCGTGTCGCGCATAAGGTCGAGATCCTCCACATGATACCCAATTTGCGCGCAATCATTCATAAAGCGCTGCGGGTCTATCGCCAAAGGCGCGCGGGGCTTTGGCATTACGGCGAGGCCTTCATGCGCAAGCCGTGCCCAATCAAATCGTGGGCCTGGGTCAATCTTGCGCCCTGCGGCCAGATCAGAATGGCCGATAACGCCTTCGGGCGGAATATCCCAACGGGCCATGATCCCGCGCAGTAGATCACCAAGGCAGGCCATTTGTGGTTCGGAAAACGGGCTAAATCCGCAATTGTCCAATTCAATTCCGATAGAGTGGGAATTTACGTCCACGATCCCGCGCCAAGCCCCCGCGCCCGCATGCCATGCCCGCATCGCCTCATCCACCAAAGCGTGGCATCCGCCATCACGCCCAATAAGATAATGCGCCGAAACCTCGCGGGATGGGTCGCAGAGCGCGCGCGCTGCCCCCTCGCAATCCTCCATCGCGGTATAATGGATCACGATCAAAGAGGGGGTTGCCCCCTCGCGCCTTGGCCCGAAATTCGGGCTTTGGCGGGGCAGGCTCATTGGGTCGCACGCGCGGCTTGGGCCGCCGCGCGATAGGGTGCAGGATCCCATCCGCAGGCATAGCCATCCCCATCAGGGTCAAGCACCATTGGGTCGCGATTGGGCCCGCCGCGCGCTAAGAAATCTTCTTGCGCGAGATCATCCCCGCGATAGGCCGCACAGTTTTCCGCATGTCGCCCCCGACCCAAGGGGGAACGGGCATAAACCCGTTGCCCCATCGGATGGCTCGTTGCCAAGGCGTAATTCAACACCGATGGGCCAACCGTTTGGGGGCGCTCAGGCACGGGTTCAGGTGCCACCACTACCAATTGTTGCTGCATCCGTGCGCGCCGTTCGGCGTCTGATTCAATTGTCTCACGCGCGGACACCGCGTTGAAATCCTGTTCGTCAGAAATCCCACGGGGTGTTGCAGATCTCGGGGGTGCAGATACGGGTGCCGCAGAGGCAATGGTTGTCACAGCGACAGATGGCGTGGATGCCGCAGGCGCGGGGGCGGCGATAGCGTGCGCGCCTTGTTGTGAGACCGCCTGTGGCGCGGCGGCCTCAATGGCCGCGCGGGCGCGGGCCGCTAAAATTTGATCTTGCGTCAAAACGGGTGCTGCGGGTGCGGCAGCATTGGCCACGATCGGCGCCGTTTGCGGCGCGGTGATTGCCTGTGGCGGTGTTCGCAAGGCCTCGCGCCGTGCAGCCTCGGCGGCGAGATAGCTTTGATAATCGTTGAACCCAACCCCTTTGGCGACATCATTGGGGGCAGAGACGCATCCACTTCCCCCAATTCCTACGGCCACAAGCAATGCCCCCACGCGCAGCTTGTCCCGCAAATTTGCGGAATGCCCGACCTTAAACCCCATCACTGCCTCATAAGCTTTTTGCATATTTATGCAGAAAGCTTACCACCATTTATTGGGTTTGGCTACAAATCCCGCCGCAGTTTCCAGCGCGTAGGCGGTGTTGAGCAAATCACCCTCTTCAAAGGGGCGGCCGATCAATTGCAGACCCAAAGGCAGGCCCGCACTGCTCAACCCTGTGGGCAGGGCCACACCTGGCAGGCCCGCAAGGTTCACGGTGACTGTGAACACATCGTTGAGATACATCTCAACAGGGTCAGCCACCTCTTTCCCCAACTCAAACGCCGCCGATGGTGTGGCGGGTGTCAGGATTGCATCAACGCCTGCGGCAAATACCTCGTCAAAATCGCGCTTGATCAGGCTGCGCACACGGCGCGCGCGGTTGTAATAGGCATCGTAAAACCCTGCTGATAGCACATAGGTGCCGATCATGATCCGCCGCTTTACCTCGGCACCAAAGCCTTCGGCGCGGGTTTTCTCGTAGAGTTCTGTAATGCCGTCCCCTTGGGACAGTTCCGCGCGATAGCCAAAGCGCACCCCATCATAGCGCGCAAGGTTTGACGAGGCCTCGGCTGGTGCGATCACGTAATAGGCGGGCAGAGCGTATTTTGTATGCGGCAGCGAGATGTCGCGCAGTTCTGCACCTGCATCTTTCAGCATCGCAGCGCCATCGGCCCAAAGTTTCTCAATCTCTTCAGGCATCCCATCAACACGATATTCGCGCGGGATGCCGATGGTTTTGCCCCGAATATCACCCGTCAGAAGTGCTTCGAAATCGGGAACGGGCAGATCGGCGGATGTGCTGTCTTTGGGGTCATGCCCCATCATCGCGGCCCCCATGATTGCGGCGTCCCGCACCGTTTTGGTCATTGGCCCTGCTTGATCAAGGCTAGAGGCAAAGGCGACAATCCCCCAGCGCGAGCAGCGCCCATAGGTGGGTTTCAGACCTACTGTGCCCGTGAAGGCGGCAGGTTGGCGGATTGACCCGCCCGTATCCGTGCCAGTGGCCCCCAGGCAGAGGTCAGCCGCAACCGCGGCAGCCGATCCCCCAGAAGATCCACCGGGTGTCAGGTTTTGATCGCTGCCGTTCGCGCGCCACGGGTTGACCGCTGGCCCGTAAACAGAGGTTTCGTTGGACGACCCCATGGCAAACTCATCCATATTAAGTTTGCCCAACATGACCGCGCCTGCATCGCGCAATTGCGCTGAGACGGTCGATTCATATTCAGGCCGAAAGCCTGACAGAATTTTTGACGCGGCTTGGCTCTCGACCCCTTCGGTGCAGAACAGGTCTTTGATCCCAATAGGAATGCCGCAAAGGGCGGGCGCATCGCCCGATTTGATCCGCTGATCTGCGGCCTCGGCGCGGGCAAGCGCAAGATCGGGGGTGTTATGGACGAAGGCGCCAAGCGCGCTGCTGCCCTCAATCGCGCTGAGGCAGGCATTGGTCAATTCAACTGCTGTGGTCTCGCCACGGCGCAGGGCATCGCGCGCCTCGGCAATGGTCAATTTGTTCAGATCAGACATCACTCAACCACCTTTGGCACGGCAAAAAATCCTTCGCGCGCATCGGGCGCGTTCGACAAAACTTTGGATTGTTGATTGCCATCCGTCACCTCATCTACACGCGCCTTAAGGCGCTGTGGCGTGACCGATGTCATCGGCTCAACATCGCTGACATCCAGTTCTGAGAGTTGCTCAATAAAGCCCAAGATCGCGTTGAATTCGGACGCTAGGCTTGGCAATTCGGCAGGGTCAACCTTGATGCGGGCAAGTTTCGCCACGCGGGCTGCGGTGTCGGTGTCAATTGACATCGTAATATCCCTTCTGTTCTGTCAGGCGCGGGTTTAGCGGGGCAGGGGCAGCACTGCAAGCGGCCACGCGCAGAAAACCCGTTAGGTGAACCGAACACTTGGCGGGTCGTCATCTGACTGTCACAGTGTCACGCCATAGCCGTGATCCGTAGTATAGGTGCGCCAGCATGAGCGAAAATCAACACCCCCCCAGTCTGAGCGCGCTTTTCGCGGTTTTTGCGCGCATTGGGGTTTTGTCCTTTGGCGGGCCCGCCGCGCAAATCGCCTTGATGCATCGTGAGTTGGTCGAGCAGCGCAATTGGTTGAGCGAACGACAATTTCTTGCGGCACTGTCCTTCACCATGCTTTTGCCCGGGCCAGAGGCTATGCAACTGGCCACTTATGCAGGGTGGCGCTTGCGCGGCACTTTGGGTGGCTTGATCGGTGGGGGACTTTTCGTCTTACCGGGTGCTGCGGTGATCATGGCCTTAAGCGCGCTTTATGTGGGCTTTGGTCAGCTGCCGCTTATGGCGGCGCTGTTCTTGGGCATCAAGGCAGCGGTGATTGTGATTGTCATCCAAGCCTTTTTGAACCTGTCAAAGCGCGCCTTAAAGGGGGCCGTTGCCGTGTGGATTGCGGGACTGGCATTTACGGCACTGTTCGTATTTGATCTGCCCTTTCCTTTGGTGATCGCAGGGGCGGCGCTGATTGGCTATTTGGGTTGGATCACGCCGATTGCGGCGGCGGCAGACCTGCCGCAAGGGCGCCCGTCCAACAGCGGTGCTCATCTGGCGATCTGGGGCGGGTTGTGGGCCGCGCCCTTGGGGCTTTTATACCTGATAGCGCCTGAGGGGCTGTTGTTGGAGGTTGGGCTTTTCTTCTCGAAACTGGCGCTTGTGACCTTTGGCGGGGCTTACGCGGTCTTGGCCTATATGGTGCAGCAAGTTGTCGGGGATTTTGGATGGCTCACCACAGGGCAGATGATGGATGCTTTGGGCTTGGCTGAAACCACGCCTGGGCCGCTGATATTGGTGACGCAATTTGTTGGCTTCCTTGCAGGGTTTGGCACCTATGGGTGGGCAGGTGCGGTCACTGCCGCGGTTTTGACCCTTTGGGTGACGTTCATACCCTGCTTCTTGTGGATATTCCTATTCGCGCCACAAGTGGATCGCTTGGTCGCATGGCCCAAGCTAAAGGCCGCGCTTGACGGGGTTATGGCGGCGGTTGTTGGGGTTATTGCCAATTTGTCTGTGTGGTTCGCGCTGCATGTCTGGTTTGAAACGGTCACGCGCGACAACGGGCTGTGGCTGCCTGATTGGGCGAGCCTTGATTTGGCTGCCGTGATCTTGACCCTTCTCGCGGCAATCTTACTGCTGTGGCAGAAGATGGGCCTGATCCGCGTTCTTGTGATTATGGCGGGGGCGGGCGCGCTTATTTCCCCGTTTTTCGGTTGACACCTGCCGCCCCGTCAGTAAAAGCGCCCAAACAGAATTATCTCGCGCGCGGATTCTCGCGCCGATCAACGCCGTTCAAGGAGCAACGCCATGGCGAAGCCGACCACGATTAAAATCCGCCTGAACTCCACGGCGGGTACAGGCCACTTCTATGTGACCAAGAAAAACGCACGCACAATGACCGAGAAAATGACAGCGCGCAAATACGACCCAGTCGTGCGCAAGCATGTCGAATATAAAGAAGGTAAGATCAAATAAGATCTGCCTCTCTTGGGTATACATAAAAAAGCCGCGCCTGATTGCGCGGCTTTTTTATTGGCGTGATACAGCAATGGAAAAGGGCCGCACTGTTCATGCGGCCCTTCATTTTTGGATATGTGCCCTGAAGGCTTATTCGCGGTTACCCAAGAATTGCAGCAGGAACATGAACATATTGATAAAGTCGAGATAGAGGCGCAACGCCCCCATAATCGCGGATTTGTTCAGCCATTCCTGATCGCCATGCACGGCATGGTCGATATATTCTTGTTTGATGGACTGGGTGTCATAGGCAGTCAGACCTGCGAAGATCAGCACGCCCAAAATGGTGATTGCGAAATGGATCGCGGGTGAGCCCAAGAAAATATTGATGATCGAGGCCACAATCAGGCCGATCACGCCCATCATCAAGAATGTGCCCCAGCCGCTGAGATCCTTTTTGGTGGTGTAGCCATAAAGGCTAAGCCCCGCAAAGGCGATGGCGGTGGTCAGGAAGGTCTGTGTGATGGACACGCCTGTGAACACAGCAAAGATCCACGAGATGGAGATACCCATCACGGCAGCGAAGGCATAGAAGAACAACTGCGCTGCTGCAGCAGACAAGCGGTTCACCGCCGCGCCAAAGGCAAAGACCATGATCAGCGGCGCGAACATGGCAATCCAGCCAAGGATATTGGGCTGCATCGTGATCGGGTCGCGGAATAGGGCGTTCAGCGCAGGGTTGCTGCCGATTGCCCAAGCAGCGCCTGCGGTCATGACCATGCCTACGGACATGGTGCCGTAGACCTTGTTCATATGGGCGCGCAAGCCCTGATCAATCTGCGCTGCATTGGCCGAGGCCGCTGCCGAGCGCATCGTTTGATATGGTGCCATTGATCCCTCCTACAGAGATGGCTGTGACGGTCAAAAAGGGTGGCAAAGCCGCCCCTTGGGGTCGCAGGCGGCACTCTGCCGCCCGTCCTTGGCCTTAATATTGGCAAGAAGGGCTATTTTTTCAAGTGAAAGCTATGCAAAACACACTCAAAGGTTTGATAGTTTTTTCCTATCACGTAAGCCTGCGATAGGTATCAAAGCGTCTTTGAAATTTCGATCACCACTTTGCCCGTGGATTTGCGCGATCTAAGCGCGTCAAGGGCTGCAGGCAGGGCGTCAAACGGGTAAGTTGCACCAATATGAGGCTTGAGGCCGCCTTGTGTATAAAGGCCAAAAACCTGTTCAAGGGAGTGTTGCAAGGCCTCTGGATTAAAGCGCAGATACCCGCCCCAATACAGGCCCATCACATCAAGATTTTTGACAAGCAGATGATTGGCGGGGATTTGCGGAACGGTGCCGCTGGCAAAGCCGATGCTTAAAATCCGCCCTTCGGGCCGCATAGCGCGAAAACCGGCCTCAAATCCCGCGCCGCCAACCGCATCATAAAGCACATCAACACCGCCAAGGGCGCGCAATTGGTCGCGCAGATCGGGGGTGTCTGCGTCAATCACATGATCCGCACCAGCGCGTTTGGCAATTTCAAGCTTGGCTTGCCCGCGCGCCACCGCAATGACCTTGGCCCCAAGGCTTGCGCCGATTTCCACCGCGGTCAGGCCGACCCCACCTGCCGCACCTAACACGGCAAGGGTTTCCCCCGCAGCCAGACGCGCACGCCGCGTCAGTGCCAGATGTGAGGTGCCATAGGCAATCAAAAATCCTGCGGCCTCGGTCAAGGGCATGTGATCTGGCAGGCGCAGGGCGCGCTGTGCGGGAAAGCATCCATATTCTGCCAAACCGCCTTGGCCCGCATAAACGGCCACAGGATCCCCTACCGCGTGGGTTGTCACCCCATCCCCAAGCGCATCCACCACGCCCGCCAATTCTAACCCCATGACGAAGGGCGGGGTCGGGGTGTCTTGGTATTTTCCCTCAATCATAAGCAGATCGGCAAAGTTCAGACCACAGGCGGCAATGCGCACCCTGATCTCGCCTTTGTTTGGGCGTGGCATTGGAAGTTCACGGATTTCTGGCGCGGTGTTAAAGGCGCTCAACTCCCATGCTTGCACGGCAAAATCCTTTCCCAATCATCCAAGCCCCTGATCTTGCACAGTTAAGACATCGCGCCAAGCCGTCAAAGCGCCGCGCGCTTTTTCGTTAGGAAAAATTCGCCTTATGCGGTATCATAGGGCTCCGAACGCAGGTTGTGTGACCGGCTTTGGCGCGTGAATTATCAGGTCTGCCTCTCCCCTTTCTTGACCGATATTCGTTGCGCCCTATCTTGCACTCGGTGCCGCATGGGTTGAGTGATGTCTTGCGAACTCGCTTGGCTTTTGTGGTCGTTTGTTGCCAAACACCAATCGCAGTCGCAGGAGTAACCAAGTGACACATCCCGTAGACATTCATGTCGGCAAGCGCGTTCGTCATCGCCGTTGGATGGTGGGTATGACCCAGCAACAGCTCGCGGCCCATGTTGGGATCAAATTCCAACAGATCCAAAAATACGAAACTGGCATGAACCGCATCAGCGCCTCGCGCCTTTGGGATATTGCGGCAACGCTTGGCGTGCCTGTGCAGTATTTCTTTGAGGGATTGGACGAAGCCAACACCACCGCCGCAAATCAGCCCGATGATCTTTTGGCGGATAAGGAAGCGTTGGATTTGATCCGCTCTTACTACGCGATCCCAGAAAATCAGCGCCGCCGTTTGTTTGATTTGGCGCGGGTTCTGTCGGACGCAGCTGCTTGACCTAGGGCGGTTTTGCGTGGCACTGCGCGGGGGCGGGGCAGAAGGCCCTGCTGCCACCAGTGAGATGCCATCATGACCGCGACCCGCAATTTGCCCAATGTGACCGATGTCGAGGCGGCCGAGCTGATTGCCTTGGCCCATGACCTGGCGGATGCTGCGCGCAAAGCGACCTTGGCCCGTTTTCGTCAAGCGGGGCTTTCAACCGAAAACAAGGCAAGCGCGGGATTTGATCCCGTAACCGAAGCCGACCGCGAGGCCGAGGCAGCGATGCGCGCCTTAATCGAGGCACGCCGCCCGCAAGATGCGATTTTGGGCGAGGAATTTGGCGTAAAATCGGGGCAATCGGGCCTGACATGGGTGCTAGACCCAATTGACGGCACGCGTGGATTTATGACGGGCACACCCAGTTGGGGGGTGTTAATTGCCCTGTTGAATGAGACAGGCCCAATTTTCGGCGTCATTGACCAACCCTATATCGGTGAGCGTTTTATCGGCGGTTTGGGGCAAAATTCCCTGACTGGCCCGCAAGGCGAAATGATCTTGCGGACAAGCGCGCGCAAAACTTTGGCTGAGGCGCGGCTCTTTTCGACTTTTCCAGAAATCGGCACGATGTCCGAGCGGCTCGCCTTCGAAGCGGTGCGCGATCAGGTGCTTTTGACGCGCTACGGGATGGATTGCTACGCCTATGGTTTGGTGGCCTTGGGGCAGGCAGATTTGGTGATTGAGGCGGGTCTGCAATCCTATGACATCGCCGCCCCGATTGCCGTGATTGAGGCGGCGGGGGGCATTGTCACCAATTGGCAAGGCGGCCATGCCCATCAGGGCGGGCAGGTCTTGGCTGCAGCCAATCGCGATTTACATCAGGCGGCATTGGTGCTTTTGTCTAAGCATTCTTGATCCTTTATGGGGTGCGTCATGCGTAAATTTCTTTCGCTCGGTCTTGTGGTTGCGGCCCTTGCGGCCTGCGCGCCAAACGCGCCGCAAAACGGGCCTGATCAAGATGGCCGTCTCTCCCTGCGCCAATCCTCGGAAATTGGGCGTGTGGGCACCTATCTGGCCATCGCGCGCGCGGATGCGGGGCTGACCATTCCGCTGCGCCATTCACCGAAATTGCAAGGTGTCGCCGCCGCGCGTGCGGTTGATCTCGCCTCAGGTGGGCTGGCCCCCTTGTCGGATCGCATTGCGCAAGCGGGCTACTCTGCCTGTTTTAGCGCCGAGGCGGTGGCGCGCGATGCGGCCGATTTGCGCACGGGCGTAGATCAAATGTTGGCAGATCCCGCCACCCGCGCAGCGATCCTATCTGCAAGCCCAAGCGAGTTTGGCTTCTTGCGCAATGGGGCAGAGCAAATCTTGATCCTTGCGCGCCCCTGTTAAAGGGGTCAGGCGCGTGGGCCAAGGATGCGGATCACTGTTTTCCATTGGCTGATTGCGACCCCGCACAAGATTAATCCAAGCGCCACAAAAAAGCGCAAAGGCAGGTCTTCTGACAGGATCAGCCAGCCAAAGAACACCGACCACAGCGGCACTTGATAATTGACCAAGGTCATAAACACTGCGCCCGCGCTGCGGATCACCGAAACCCGCAAAAGCGCGGCAAGCGCGGTGGGAAAGAGGCCAAGCACGATGATGGCCCCCCCTGAGCGAAGGCCTTGCCATTGCGGCAGACCTTCAACGATCAGCATCGCAGGCAGGATCAAGACCGCCCCAACAGCAAGGGTCGTTCCCGCAAGGCTGATGGGGTCGACCGCAGGGCAGGTGCGGGTCATCACCGAGGACACGGCGTAGGAAATGGTCGCGGCCAAACAGGCGAGGGGGGCCAACACCTCCCATCCTTGTGAGGTGCCCATCTGAAACGCCGCACCGAGGTTTGGGCCCACCAAAGTTAGCGCGCCGAAAAAGCCCACAGTCACGCCAATCACACGGCGGCGATCCATTTTTTCATCGCTAAAGACATGCGCCAAAGGCAGCACGAACAGGGGCAGCGCGGCCATGGAAATACCTGCAAAGGCCGAAGGCACATATTGCTGGCCCCACGACAGAAGTGAGAAGGGCAGCGCGGAATTGAGCGCACCAATGATCAGAATATAGGGCCATGCGGCGCGGGTGGGCAGGGGGCGGCCAAGGGCCGCCATCAATCCAAGCAAGGCCAATGCCCCCAATGTGGTGCGGGCTGCCGCAACAGTAAGCGGGCCATAGCCCTCAAGCGCGATAGAGACGACCATAAATGTGCCGCCCCAGATCACGCCAAGCGCGGCGATCGAGGCCCAATTAGAGGCACTGGGGCTGTCGGATATACGGGTTTCGGTCATGATATTCTGCTCCTGCCAAGGCGGGTTCTGCCGCCTTCAGAGGGCATGTGCAATGGGGCGACAGAAAAAAGGCCCGTCTTTGCGGACGGGCCTTTGATCGGTTGAGCTGCTAAGCGACTTAGTTCTTCGCTTTGTCCACCATCTTCCCTGCGGAAATCCAAGGCATCATGCCGCGCAGTTTTTCGCCCACTTCTTCGATCTGGTGTGCGTCATTGATGCGGCGTGTCCCTTTGAAGAAGGGCTGACCCACGGTGTTTTCGGTCATGAAGTCACGAACGAATTTACCTGTCTGAATATCGGTCAGAACCTCTTTCATGCGCGCCTTGGTTTCATCGTAAGGCAGGATGCGGGGGCCAGAGACGTATTCGCCATATTCGGCCGTGTTCGAGATCGAGTAGTTCATATTCGCGATGCCGCCTTCGTAGATCAGGTCAACGATCAGCTTCACCTCGTGCAAGCACTCGAAATAGGCCATCTCAGGGGCGTAGCCGGCTTCGACCAAAGTCTCAAAGCCCATGCGGATCAGTTCAACCAAGCCACCGCACAACACGGCCTGTTCACCGAAGAGGTCGGTTTCGCACTCTTCTTTGAAATTGGTTTCGATGATGCCCGAACGGCCACCGCCAATGGCGGAGCAATAGGACAAACCGATTTCCAAAGCTTTGCCGCTTGCATCATTGTGAACGGCCACAAGGCAAGGCACGCCGCCGCCTTTGGTGTATTCGCCGCGCACTGTGTGGCCTGGGCCTTTGGGGGCCATCATGATTACATCAACGCCAGGCTTAGGCTCGATGAGGCCGAAATGCACGTTCAGGCCGTGGGCGAATGCAATCGCCGCGCCTTCGCGCAAATTGTCATGGACGTATTTCTTGTAGGTTTCGGCCTGCAATTCATCGGGCATGGTGAACATGATCAAGTCGCACCAAGCGGCGGCTTCTGCGATCCCCATAACCTTGAGGCCTTCGCCCTCGGCCTTCTTCGCAGAAGGGGAGCCCTCGCGCAGGGCCACAACAACATTCTTTGCCCCGCTGTCGCGCAGGTTCAGCGCGTGCGCATGGCCTTGGCTGCCATAGCCCAAGATGGCAACTTTTTTGTCTTTGATTAGGTTCACATCGCAATCGCGATCGTAATAGACGCGCATCGGCTTTCTCCTTGCTGGCTGCAAATTTCATCTGCCGTTGGTATAAGCGCGGTTTGCTGCGAAGTGCGGATGAATATTTGATTATTTTGAGTATTATATGATAAGATCATTCGCAAATATTAATTTTTGGATTATTTCATGCTCGATGATCTGGATCGCCGCATTTTGCGCCATCTACAGTCTGACCCTGACCAACCTGTGGCGCGGGTGGCCAAAGCGGCGGGTGTGCCTGTGGCGACCTGCTATAAACGGCTTGATCGCATGCAGGCGATGGGCGCGTTGCGCGGGACGCGCGCTGTTATTGATTGGCGGGCACTTGGCTATGCGGTTCAGGTGTCGTTGCGGATCTCATTGGATAAAACAGATCCACGCGCCTTTGATGAATTTATCGTCGCCGCGCGCGCCGTGCCAGAGGTGACCGAAATTCAAACATTCTTGGGCCGTGTTGATGTGCGCCTTGAGGTGATTGCGCGCACCATGCCGCATTACCAAGAAATTTACCGCGACCGCATTCTAAGCCTGCCCCATATCGCGGATATCGAGGCCCTGATGCATGTCGCGGCAATCAAAGACAGCGAAAGCTTGCCCTTATGATTGATCTTGATCCGATTGACCGCCAAATTCTGCGCGCTTTGCAGGAGGACGCCACGCAAAAGGCCGCCGAGATCGGGCGGCGCTTTGGCCTAAGCCAACCCGCAGCATGGCGGCGCATTAAGCGCCTGTCTGATGCAGGTGTGATCACCACCCGCCGTCTTGATCTTGATGCTGAAAAGCTGGGCTTTGGCGTGACAGTGTTTTTGGGGGTGAAATTGGCCACCAAGGGCCGCGTCAGCCTTGAGGATTTCGAGCGCGCGGTGACCGCCATCCCTGAGGTGCAATTGGTGCAGCATGTTCTGGGCCTTTATGATTACAGGCTGCGCATTATTGCCCGCGATCTGCCAGATTTTGAACGGGTGTTGCGCCGCCGTATCATGACCCTGCCTGGGGTTGGGAATGTCGAGGCGAATGTGCTGTTGTCAGAGGAACGCCGCCCTGGCCCCTTGGGGTAAGCGCGCTATTTTTCAGCTATGCCCAAAATGAAACGCAAATCAGACCTGCCTCAAAAAACCTGTGCCACCTGTGGTCGCCCCTTCGTGTGGCGGCGCAAATGGGCCAAGGATTGGGAGGGGGTGCGCTATTGCTCGGACAAATGTCGCGCGGCGCGCAAGTCGGTCAAAGCGTAAATTGCCTTCCCTCGATAATTGGTCTGTTTATTTTACCAGATCGCTTGCCTCTCGTGTGATTTTTGGCTAACGCGAGGGAAGGGACGCGGGCTGCTTTTGTGCAGCATGAAGAGAGGAGACCCCGCAAATGACCAAACGTGTAGAGCGTGCAGGCCTGCAAGTGGCGCAGGTTTTGGCGGATTTCATCGAGACTCGGGCCTTGGTTGGCACTGGCGTGGCCGCTAATGCATTTTGGACGGGGTTCTCTGATCTTTTGCATGGCAAAGCTGACAAAAACCGCGCCCTTTTGCAAAAGCGCGAAGATTTGCAGCGTCAGATTGATGAATGGCATATTGCACGCCGTGGTCAGCCCCATGATGGCGATGCCTATCAGGCCTTTTTGCGTGAGATCGGGTATCTCTTGCCTGAGGGGGAAGATTTCCAGATCGACACAGATCGCGTTGACCCTGAGATCGCCACAGTGGCAGGCCCGCAATTGGTGGTGCCCATCACCAATGCGCGATTTGCCCTGAACGCGGCCAATGCGCGTTGGGGCAGTTTCTATGATGCGCTTTATGGCACGGATGCTATGGGCAGCCTGCCCCCCAAAGGCGGCTATGATCGCGGTCGTGGATCGCGCGTTGTGGCGCGCGCGCGGGTCTTCCTTGATGACAGCTTCCCCATTGAGGGGGCAAGCCATGCCGATATCCGCCGCTATAGCGTGGATAAGGGGCAGTTGATGATGGATGACAAGCCCCTCGCAGATCCTGCGCAGTTCAAGGGCTATACGGGCAATGCAAAGGCGCCTGATACCATCCTTTTGTGCAACAATGGCCTGCATGTTGAATTGGTCTTTGACCGCGCCCATCCGATTGGCAGCCGTGACCAAGCCTTGCTTGCGGATATCCGTTTGGAGTCTGCGGTTTCGGCTATCATGGATTGCGAAGATTCCGTGGCCTGTGTCGATGCTGAGGACAAGGTTTTGGCCTATTCCAATTGGCTTGGTTTGATGCAGGGCGATCTGGAAGAAAGCTTTGAGAAGGGCGGGCAAACCATGACCCGCCGCTTGGCCGCCGATAAAACCTTTACCGCGCCCGATGGCAGCACGTTTGACGTGAAAGGCCGCGCTTTGATGCTGGTGCGCAATGTGGGTCATTTGATGACCAACCCTGCGATTTTGCTCAAAGATGGCAGCGAGGCTTACGAGGGCATGATGGATGCGATGATCACCGCATTGATCGCCATGCATGACCTGAAGAAAGCCGATGGTCTGCGCAACAGCCATGCAGGGTCGGTTTATGTGGTGAAGCCCAAGATGCACGGGCCTGAGGAAGTTGCCTTTGCGGACGAGATTTTCACCCATGTTGAGGGCGTTTTGGGTCTGAAACCCAATACGGTCAAACTGGGTGTCATGGATGAAGAGCGCCGCACCTCGGTTAACCTCAAGGAATGTATCCGCGCAGCCAAGCATCGCTTGTGCTTTATCAACACAGGCTTCCTTGATCGCACGGGTGATGAAATTCACACCTCCATGGAGGCAGGGCCATTCAGCCGCAAGGATTTCATCAAGCGCAAATCATGGATCACCGCCTATGAAAACCAGAATGTGGATATTGGTTTGGAATGCGGGTTGCGCGGTCGCGCGCAGATCGGCAAGGGGATGTGGGCCATGCCCGATGCCATGGCCGCGATGCTAGAGCAAAAGATCGAACATCCGCGCGCGGGCGCAAATTGCGCTTGGGTTCCAAGCCCGACTGCCGCGACCCTGCACGCCACCCATTATCACCGCGTGAATGTGGCTGCGGTGCAGGAAAAACTGGCCGCAGGTGGTCGCCGTGCCTATGTGACGGGTCTGTTGGATATTCCAATGGCCAGCTATCGCCGTTGGTCGCAAGATCAGATCACCCGTGAATTGGACAATAACGCCCAAGGTATTTTGGGCTATGTTGTGCGTTGGGTGGATCAGGGTGTTGGCTGCTCGAAAGTGCCAGACATCAACAATGTGGGCCTGATGGAAGACCGCGCGACCTGCCGCATCAGCGCGCAGCATATCGCGAATTGGCTGCATCATGGTGTCGTCAGCGAGGATCAGGTCATGGCCGCCATGCGCCGTATGGCCGAGGTGGTTGATGGCCAAAATGCAGGCGACCCTGCCTATAGCCCAATGGCGCCCGGGTTTAACGGCATCGCCTTTGCGGCGGCCTGTGATCTGGTCTTTAAGGGTCGCGTGCAACCCTCTGGCTATACTGAGCCAGTGTTGCACGCCCGCCGCCTTGAATGGAAAGCGGCGTAAAGCCACCCGATTATATCGGTTTATCTCTGCCCCCCCCGTGCCTGTCTGATCGCTGGCGCGGGGGTTATTTTATCGTGGAACCCGCGTGAAAAAGGGGGGGCTTACCTACCACAAGACGGGTGTCTTTACTTTCGATAGACCGCCGCGCGTCCTTTGAGGGGTCGTGATACCTTTGCGCGGCCGACCTAACCCTCCGCCCATCTGCACAAAGCCCGCAAATGTCGTTGTCACTGTCAAACACTGTGTTTGAAGGGTGCAAGTCATGGATCGGTTTGTGATCAGCGGTGGAACACTGCAAGGCGATGCGATTACATCGGATTTATTTGGCGCGAATTTTGTCACCAGTTTCGACCGCACCGATGGCAGTTTTGCAGCGCGTGTCGAAATGATCGGGGCTGATTATCTGCGCTATCCCGGTGGCACGGTGACGGAGCTCTTGTTTGACCCTGCAAACCCCGATGCAAACAGCGCCGAGGTGACCCGCGCCGATGGCGTGACTGTTTCCCGCAGCCTAGAACCCCTCAGCGATTTTTTGGATTACCTCTACGAGGCTGATCGCGGCGGGCTCTTTGTGATCCCAACCCTGCGCTATCTTGATGCGGCGGGGCAAGGCAGTCAGCTGTCAGACAGCGATATTGCGGGGCTGCGCCATTACATCGGCACAGTTTTGAGCAGCGGTGTCGAGGTCAAGGCTTTTGAGCTTGGCAATGAATTCATGTATCTAGACTGGTTTGACATCCCTTCTTATGCGCAAATCGCGGGTCAAATCGCCTTGATTGCGGATGAGGAAATCCGCAGCTTTGAGGCAAGCACCGATTTGGCCGCAGATTACGCGCGGCCCCTAATCTCGCTTCAGTCGACTGTGCCGTGGCAGATATCCGATGCGGATGGCGATGGCATAGCCACGGCACAAGAGGCGATGGTGACCTTGATCGAGGCGCTTCCGCAGGGCGCGCTTGAGGCGATCACGGGCCTTTCTGCGCATCGCTATATCAGCGGGGCCTATGAGGGCATTGATCATGTCGATGCCTTGTGGTCGCATTTGGATCAAATGTCCGACTTGGTCGGGCGCGATCTGCCCGTGCTGTTGTCTGAATGGAACATAAAATCCAACCAGCTTGGGGTGCGCGATTGGAACAGCGCCACGGAGGCTGAACGCGATGCGATTGACACAGGCCTTAAGCACGCAGGGGCCTTAGCCGCCTATTTTCACGAGATTGCAGCCAATGATGTTGAATTTGCCTCGATCTGGGGGCTTCAGCATCAAAACCAGATGTCGCTCGCGGCTGCTGAAGGCAGCGACAGCGCGCTTAAGGCGGGCGGCGTTATGATGCAGCTTTTGCAAGATTTGGTGATTGGCACCCATGCGATGGAGATTGCCCGCCCCGATGGCGCATTCGATATTCACGGATTTGGTGGGGCCAAACGTCAGGTCTTTGTGATCAATTCGCGCGTGGGGGATGATCTGGCGATAGAATTGGATTTGACCCAATTCGTGGGGGGCGCAGCCCCGCGATCTGCGCAAATTCTTGGGGTGGTGGATGGGGCTGACCCGCGCGATCCGAATGCGCCCACAACCCTGCAAAGCCTTGACCCTGCAAGTTTGATTGCGGGCAGCGGCGTGGTTCTCCACCTTGCCCCTTACGAGGTGCTGGTGTTGGACTATGACGTGCCTGTCGCAGATGCGGCGATTGCGCCCGATACTATTTTTGATCTCTTTTCCCATGACCCTGCGGAGATCATCGCCGCCGAGATCGTGTTGCCACAAGGTGATGCGCCCGATGCAGTCGAGACAGAAAACCATTTCGATCTTTTCACGGCCTTCGCCGCATTCGATAAAGCCACGCCTGCACCAATCGCGCAGGTCTTAGGGCATGATCAAATTTTGGCCCATTTGATGTATCGGGATGAGGCACTGGCCGAGGCTGCCGTTGGCGATCTGCGCCACCGCGGTGGCAGCGCCCATGATGATGGGATCATGGGGCGGGGCGGGGGGGATGAGCGGCTCGTTGGTCGTGGTGGTCATGACACGCTGTGGGGCGCGCGGGGGGCGGATGCGCTTTTTGGCGGTGTCGGCAGCGATGCGCTGTTCGGTGGGCAAGGCGATGACCTCCTGCATGGCGGTGCGCAGCATGACAGGCTGTTTGGCGATGCAGGCAATGATCTGTTATTTGGCGGCTCAGGCAGTGATCACCTTGAGGGTGGGGCGGGGGATGATCTCTTGTCTGGTGGCGCAGGGTTCGACCGCTTTATCGGCGGGGAGGGGCGTGATGTGTTCTTCTTTGATGCAGAAGGGGCCGCATGGCGGGAAACCATTGTGGATTTTAACGCTGCAGAGGATCGTCTTGCCTTTCAGCTAGAGGGGCTATCGGTGATGGAGGCGTTGAGCCTCTCGCGCGAAGAAACGGATTTGATTTTGAACTACGGTCTAGGCTCGGTCGTTTTGTCAGGTCAGGCTGAGGCAGAGCTGACAGAAGACCATTTCCTCTTTGTTTGAACGTGCTATCTGAGGGAGCAGGGGCTATGGCCCCAAGATCAAGACAAGAGGGACAAAACCAAGATGATCACACTCGATCAGGCACGCACAATTATTTCTGCAACCCGCGCCAAAGGCCGTGAGATGGGGCTAAAGCCCCTTTCGGTCGTTGTTCTCGATGCAGGCGGCAATATTCAAGCCTTTGAGCGCGAGGATGGCGCAAGCCCAGGTCGCTTTGAGATTGCGCGCGCCAAGGCCTATGGCGCGGTGATGTTGGGCATGGGCGGCAAGGCGCAAATGGCGCGGGCCGAGGCGCAGGCCTATTTTGTCAACGCGGTCAACGGGGCCTTTGGGGGCCGTGTTGTGCCTGTGCCTGGTGGTGTTCTGGTTAAGCGGGATGGCGTTGTGATCGGCGCAGTTGGGGTTACGGGTGACACATCCGATAATGACAGCGATGCGGCTGTGGCGGGTATTGCCGCAGCGGGGCTTGACGCAGAACCATGAGCGCGGATGCCCTATCAGGGCGGCGCCTGATTTCCTCAGGCTCGCCCTTTGAGGCCGAGATCGGATATAGTCGGGCAGTTGTGCAAGGTGATTGGATTTTCGTGTCGGGAACCACGGGATTTGATTACAGCACCATGCAAATTGATGCCGATATTGCGGCCCAAGCCGAGCAATGCTTTGCCAATATTGACACCGCCCTGCGGGCAGGCGGTGCGTCAATCTCCGATGTTGTGCGGGTTCATTACATCGTGACCGATGCCGCCCTTTGGCCCACGTGCTGGCCTGTCACGCAAAAATGGCTTGGCGCAGTGCGCCCTGCGGCCACAATGTTTGTGGCAGGCCTGCAAGACCCGCGCATGAAGATCGAGATTGAGGTAACAGCCTATCTTGGCTCAAAATGAGGATAAATTTATCGAAAGCAGCCCCGCTAAATTCTTGCGGCGAGTTGGGCGAAGGCCTATAGATTTGGGGAACAGATTTTTCCTAACGGCGTCCCCAAAAGCCTGAAGGAGAGGATATTATGGCCCGCCCGGTCATTGGAATTATTGGAAATTTTCATCTGATCAATGATCAATACCCCGCGCATACAGTGGGGGCTATGGACTGTTGTGCTGTCTCGGATGTCGCCAAATGCACGCCTTTGGCCATTCCTGCCAATCCAAATTTCGTCAATTACGAAGACCTGCTTGAGATTTGTGATGGGTTTCTGTTCACGGGCGGTCGCCCGAATGTCCATCCCGAGGAATATGGTGAGGAAGAAACAGAGGCGCATGGCGCCTTTGATCGCAACCGTGATGCTGTGACATTGCCCCTGATCCGCGCGGCGGTCGAGCGGGGCTTGCCGATCCTTGGTGTTTGCCGTGGGTTTCAAGAGGTGAACGTGGCCATGGGGGGCAGTCTTTACCCCGAAATCCGCGATTTACCCGGACGGATGAACCACCGCATGCCGCCCGATGGCACCTTGGAGGAAAAATTCGCACCGCGTCATGTCGTGCGCTTCACGCAAGGCGGGCCGTTTCAGCGGCTCTATAACAGCGCCGAGGTGACCACCAACAGCCTGCATGGTCAGGGGTTAAAGACCTTGGGCCGTGATGTGGTGGTTGATGGATGGGCCCCTGATGACACGCCTGAGGCCATTTATATCAAAGGCGCGCGGGGGTTTACCCTTTCGGTGCAATGGCATCCTGAATATCGCGCCGCAGAAGACCCTGTCTCGCGCCCGTTATACGAGGCCTTTGGCCGCGCGGCCCATGCATGGCAGGCTGATGGCAAGCCCATGCCAGTCGCGGATGTGGCCTAATCAAGATCACCCAATATATGGCCTAAAAACCATGATAGATCATGGGTCTGGTGATGGATGTGGGCACTTGGGCCCTCATGGCTACCCTCTTCGTCAATCAAGATCGTCCGCAGGCCCAATTCATGCGGCACGGCCAGATTGCGGGGGTCATCCTCGAACATCGCGGCACGCGTTGGGCTAAGCCCGTCTTTGCCAAATATCATTGCAAAGGCATCGGGGTCTGGTTTGGGGCGATAATTGGCGTCCTCGACCCCGTAAATCGCGTCAAACAGGCCCGACAAACCCCGATGGTGCAAAACATTACGGGCATAATCGGCGGTGCCATTGGTGTAGACGATACGCCGCCCCCTCAGGCGCGTGATACGGTCTGCCAAAATCGGATCTGGTTTGAGGATGCTGAAATCTATCTCATGCACCTCGTCCAAATAAGGGTAGGGCGGGATATTATGCTGTGCCATCAGCCCCGCCAGGGTTGTGCCATGGGCGCGCCAATAGGTGTGGCGGATATGATCCGCCTCCTGCGCATCGACATTCAAGGCGCGCATGACAAACGCGGACATGCGGATATTGATCTGATCAAACAGCGCCATTGAGGCGGGATAAAGCGTGTGATCGAGATCGAACACCCATGTGTCGACATGTTGGAAATCTGCGTGTTTCATGGCCGCTACACTAGCCTCAGGTGCTTTTGCTTGCCAAGGGGGGCGGGGCTGCTTAGCTTTGGCAGCGTTAAGAATTGGAAAGACCCTACGCGATGCACAGCAAGCCACAGCAAAAAGACGCCTATGATATGATTTTGGATGCGATAGATGGCGGCATCTATCGCCCTGGATCGCGTTTGGTGGAATCGGAATTGGCCGAGCGGTTCGGTGTCAGCCGCACCCCCGTGCGCGAGGCGTTGCAGCGGTTGGAAACCCAAAGCCTGCTCACCCGCGATGGGCGCAGTCTGATTGTGGCCTCATTGGATCATGCGCAGATGGCCGAACTTTATGCCGTGCGCACCGAGTTAGAGGCGCTGGCCGCCCGTTTGGCCGCGCAACATGCCGCAACCGAGGAAGTGCGCGTCTTGCGAGAAATGGCACAGGCGGATCGCAAATTGTTGAATGATCCGCAGGCGCTGAGCCGTGCAAACCGCCGCTTTCATAAGCAAATCCATCTTGCCAGCCATAATCGCTATTTGGTGCAGCAATTGGATCTTGTGCATCGCTCAATGGCGTTGATGGCCACCACATCCTTGGCCGCAAAGGGGCGGGGCGAAAAAGCCTTGGACGAGCACGATGATATCGTCAACGCCATTGCCGCGCGTGATGGGGATGCAGCAGCTGATGCATTGCGGCGGCATCTTTCCATTGCCTTTGAGGTGCGCCTCAAGGAGGAGGCGGGCGCGGTCAGCTAGGTTTGCGTGTCACCACCGTGCCACCAAAAACCCCATGCTTTGTTTTCGCCCAATGAAACGGGCGCAACAGTAAATTCGCAACCGCCATCCATGCTGCGAGTGTGGCCAAAGGGAAGTAAAGCTCCATCATCGGAATAAACCACCGATGTTTGCGCAAATGCGGGGCTTCGCAGGCGATGATCATCGTGGCCCAATTCAGCAGCATGACCAACAAAAATCCCAGCCCCGCAATCAGTTCTAGATTGCGGTTCAAAACCGCCTCCATCGGGTGTTCAAGCCCAAAGGGCATGACTAGAAAGCTCCACAATAGGGGGGCAAGAAGGAAACCCAAGATGGTGCAAAGAAGCTGCACCTGCAGGCCCAAAAATCGCCATGGCCCCAATTCCCGCAGCAAGCGCACGGGTGCACGCATCGCGGTGGCATAGGTCATCAGATAGCCTTTTTGCCATCGCGCCCTTTGGCGCAGCCATGGCAGGATGGCGCAATTGGCTTCTTCATAGGTGGTGGTGTCGAGCAATTCTGTGCGCAACCCAAACCGTGACAGTCGTAGACCCAGATCAGCATCTTCGGTGACATTATGCGCATCCCACCCGCCAACCCGTTCAAGCGCGTCACGGCGCAAAAACACAGTTGTTCCACCGAGCGGCACAAACAGCCGCAACGCCTGCACGCCGCGCAGCATCACCCGAAACCATGTTGCATATTCAACCGTGAAACAGCGCGCGACCCAATTATGGGTGGGGTTATAGTAATCAAGCCGCCCTTGCAGACAGGCCAGATCATCGGGTGCGGTCGCAAAGCGGCGCACAACGCGCCAGATTTGGTCGGGTTCGGGGTGATCCTCGGCATCATAGATGCCAATGATGCTGCCACGGGCAAAGTTCAACGCAAAGTTTAGCGCCCGTGGTTTAGTGCGTGGCGATCCATCAGGCACCACAACCACGCGCATATGTCGCGCAAGGGGCGTGCGCGCCAAAGCGGTGCGGGTGACAGTGTCGACCTCCTCCACGATCAGCAGTATTTCGAGACATTCGCGGGGATAGTCCAACGCGGCAAGACGTTTGAGCAGGGAATTGGCGATGTCACCCTCCTCAAAGAGCGGCACAAGCAGGGTAACGTTTGGGCGGTGCAGCAGGGGCACAGGCGTCTTCGCAAGCCCTGACAGGGCCGTATCCGCCCCATCAAGGCGCTTGGCGCGTCCCTCTATCATCGAGGCAATCAGCACAGCCACCCGCAGCCCTGTGTTCAACACGAATACCCCCACTGCAAGGCTGAACCCTGCGATCATAGCAATCTGCCAATCAAGCCGCGCCAATAGCAGCGTGGCGGTGATCAGCAGCACAGCAAGGGCAATCATCTCGCGTGATTTCAAATTGCGACAAGAGACATCTGCGGGGGCCATGCCTGCGGCTTGATGGGCTAGACAGGGGCCATAAGAGCGGGTCAAAGCCGCCTCAATTTGCGCTTCGGGGGCCAGAACGAAGATAGGTTTCACCCGCCCTGCGAGGGCATCGCGAACACGTGCGGCCTGTGACAGGCGCGAAATTGCGACCAAAAGCGCGCCACCCTGCCATGCAAGGGGCAGGGCGCCAATGCGCAACGCTACGCGCCCCGATAGGTGCTCTAGCGCCGAGGCAACAGGGCGCGGCATCTGCGCGAGGTCAACCACATCGGCGCGCATCATCTCAGCCTCAAGCGCATGAAGGCTGGCCTCATCCATCACACCTCGCAGCACAAGAATTTCCGATAAAGACAGCTCGCTGATTTTCTCAAGCGCCAAAGCATGGGCAAGGGTTTCAAACGGGATCAAGCCACGGGTCAGTAACAGGTCAGCCAATTTGCGCTTATTGCTGGCACGTGGCATCGGGGCTTTGGGGCCTGTGTCGGGTTTCTGACGAGAGAGCCGCAGAAAGCGCTCTTGCCAGTGTTTCAGCGTTTGATCCTTTTGCGCAGGGGTAAGGGCCGCCTCAAATCTGGACGCAAGCGGTGATTTGATAAAACGAATATTCTCTCCCACGATCGAAATGCGCCTGTCAAAAGGGTCTGAACACGGCAAAACGGGGGCCTGCCCCCCTGATGGCCGACTTGAAATCTTCGCGTTTCAAGCCCCGTTAGGGAAGCGCTGCGATGGTTAACAAAATCCTAATCGCGAATAATTTTTTTACGAAAATTCAACGATTTCCGCGGTATACAGCCTTGGGTTTAAGGGGCTTTTGCCCCCTTCAACTTTAGCGTGTTGCCATGGCGGCGGCGAAGCGCTCGAAAAGGTAATAGCTGTCTTGTGGGCCGGGGCTGGCTTCGGGGTGGTGCTGAACGGAAAAGATCGGGCGATCCTTGACGCGGATGCCGCAATTTGACCCGTCAAACAAGCTGACATGGGTTTCCAAAACATCATCAGGCAGGGTTTGGCTGTCGACAGTGAACCCGTGGTTCATCGAGGTGATTTCGACTTTGCCCGTTTCCAAATCTTTGACAGGGTGGTTTGCACCATGGTGCCCGTGGTTCATTTTCACGGTTTTCGCCCCAAGCGCCAAAGCCAACATTTGGTGGCCAAGGCAAATTCCGAAAACGGGTAGGTCTTTTTCCAAAATCGTACGGATCATCGGCACGGCATATTCCCCCGTTGCGGCAGGGTCGCCTGGCCCGTTCGACAGAAATACACCATCTGGGTTTTGTGCAAGGATTTCTTCGGCGGTGGTGCTGGCGGGCATCACAGTGACATCACATCCCGCGCTTGCGAGACAGCGCAGGATATTACGCTTGGCACCGTAATCAATCGCCACCACTTTGGGGCCAGTGCCCGTGCGCTTGCTATAGCCCTCAGGCCATGACCAACGCATCTCGTCCCAACGATAGGATTGCGCGCAAGTCACCTCACGGGCGAGGTCGAGCCCCTCCAGACCCTGCCATGCGCGCGCCTCCTTCAGCATCGCCTCAATGTCGAAATTGCCCTCAGGATCATGCGATAGGCAGACATGCGGCGCGCCTTGTTGGCGGATCGCGCGGGTGAGGCGGCGGGTGTCAACACCGCCCATTCCGATGCGGCCCCGTGCGGACAGCCATGTGGTCAGGTTCTGCTCCATCCGCCAATTGGAGGGCTCGGTCGGATCCCATTTCACAATCATCCCTGCCGCGACTGGATCGGCGGTCTCGTCATCCTCAGCGGTGATGCCTGTGTTGCCAATATGCGGGAAGGTGAAGGTGACGACCTGCCCAGCATAGGAGGGGTCGGTCATAATCTCTTGATAGCCCGTCATCGCGGTGTTGAAGCACAGCTTGGCAACCGTTTGGCCTGTGGCGCCAAAACCCTTGCCGTAGAACACGGTTCCATCAGCCAAAACAAGACATGCAGTGGGGCGTTCAGTCATGGCGCTGCTCCGATTACGGCGATGTTGAAATTCGCGGCAACCTAAGTGTCCAAGCGTGCAGGGTCAAGCACCTTGCGACACCAAGTTGCAACCACCAATCTGCCCCCTATTTCAAAGGTTGTTGCGCGACAAAAAATGCCTTAAACGGGCGGTCTGGTGCGGGTCAGATGGCCCGTTGCAATCTGGGGATAAGACCATGAGTTTGCGAGAGCGTATCACCAACGGCCTAAAAGACGCGATGCGCGAAAAGGATGCTGCGCGTTTATCAACCCTGCGTTTGATCAATGCGGCGATCAAGGATCAGGACATTGCCGCGCGCGGCGCAGGCAAGACCGAGGGTGTCGATGAAGGTGAGATTCTCGCCATCCTTGCCAAAATGGTGAAACAACGGATCGACAGCGCCAATGTCTATGAAGAGGGCGGGCGCCTTGAATTGGCCGAAAAAGAGCGTGCAGAGATCAAAGTGATCGAAGGGTTCTTGCCGCGCCAACTGTCCGAGGCGGAAATCGCCGCAGCGATTGATGCCGCGATTGAGCAGACAGGGGCGAGCAGCATTCGCGATATGGGCCGTGTGATGGGGGCGCTGAAAGCGGCCTATGCGGGGCAGATGGATTTCGGTGCCGCAGGGGCGCTGATCAAGGAGCGGTTGGCCTAAACCGCCCCTGACCCTTAGGCCTTTGCCTGTGCTAAGGCCTCTTCTAATGCGAATTTCAGCTTGACCCTTTCGCTGGGCGTCAGAAACGCGCCAAGCTCGATTTCGCGTGTTGCCTTATCGCCGCGCAAGGTCAGGTAATTGGGCACAGGCCCACCCGTTTTGTGCAAGGTCAGCCGCACCCAATAGGGGTTTGCTTCCCAGATTTTCGTTTCTTTGCGGGGCTCCTTGCGCTCAACCCTTATATGATCAGGCCACAATGTCAGGGTTTCTGCGATTTCCTTATCGCGCCATGAGCGTTTCAGCGCCGCCCAAATGGCCCAAATCGCCGCCAATAGAAAGGGCAGCAGCGCCCAGAACACCGCCGTGCCTAGAATGCCGAAAAGCGGCAGGGCAATTAGCGCGGCGGTCGCACCGACAAACCAAACGAACCCTTCAGGTGTCAGCGATTTATGCGGCGTAATCCGCATCAGCATGTGAGGTGCGCCGCGATCAGGATGAGCAAAGGCCCCGAATTTCTCCGGGGCCTTCTCTATTTGCGGCGTCTCGATATGAAACGGCATATTTTCTCTCAACTGTTCAAAAAGCGGCCAGATTAGTGGCTTGGCTGTTTGTCCCACATTTCGCGTGTGGGCAGTTCCTCGAACGTGTGCTCGGGCGGTGGGTTTGGCAATGTCCATTCCAAAGTATCGGCATGCTCGCCCCAGTAGGCAGGTTCGCTCAGTTTGCGGCCTGCAAGCAGGGTGTAGGCGACAATGCCAAGGAAGAAGAGGAAGGACGCGAATGCGATGAACGCACCGATCGAGCTGACATAGTTCCAGGTTGCAAATGCATCAGGATAATCGATGTAGCGGCGTGGCATGCCCTGACGACCCAAGAAGTGCTGTGGGAAGAAGGTCAGGTTTGCGCCGATGAAGAACAACCAGAAATGCAGCTTGCCCGCCCATTCAGGGTATTGGCGACCGGACATTTTGCCGATCCAGTAATAGATGCCTGCGAAGATACCGAAAACGGCACCCAAGCTCATCACATAGTGGAAATGCGCCACAACGTAGTAGGTGTCGTGATAAGCGCGGTCAACGCCCGCTTGGCTGAGCACAATCCCCGTTACACCGCCAACGGTGAACAGGAAGATAAAGCCAATCGCAAACAGCATTGGGGTTTCAAACGTCATCGACCCTTGCCACATCGTTGCAATCCACGAGAAGATTTTGACGCCTGTTGGCACCGCAATCACCATGGTTGCGACCATGAAATAGGCCTGCTGGTTCAGCGTCATGCCCGTTGTATACATGTGGTGCGCCCACACAACGAAGCCCAAGCCACCGATTGCGATCAACGCCCAAACCATCGGCAGATAGCCAAAGACGGGCTTGCGCGAGAAGGTCGAGATCACATGGCTGACAACGCCAAAGGCGGGCAGGATCACGATGTAAACCTCGGGGTGGCCGAAGAACCAGAAGATGTGCTGGAACAAGAGCGGGTCACCGCCGCCTGCCACATCAAAGAAGGTTGTGCCAAAGTTGCGGTCGGTCAGCAGCATGGTGATTGCGCCTGCCAAAACGGGCAAGGACAGCAAGAGCAACCAAGCGGTCACAAAAATCGACCATGCAAAAAGCGGCACTTTGAACAGGCTCATGCCAGGGGCGCGCATGTTGAGGAAAGTCGTGATAATGTTGATCGACCCCAAGATCGAGCTTGCACCCGAGACGTGAACCGCGAAGATCGCGAAATCCACCGCGCGGCTTGTGGGGGCATCTTGCCACGACAAGGGCGGGTAGAATGTCCAACCTGGGCCTGCACCACCATCCACGAACACTGCGCAGAAGGCCAAAGCCGTGCCTGCAACATAAAGCCAGTAGGACAGGTTGTTCAGACGGGGGAAGGCCATATCAGGCGCGCCGATCATCAGCGGCATGAAGAAGTTACCAAAACCACCGAACAGGGCAGGAATGACGACAAAGAACATCATCAATACGCCATGGCCCGTGATCAACACGTTCCACAAATGCCCATCAGGGGTACATTCGCCCGCTGCAGCTTGGCTCAAGACGCGTGCGCCTTCGGCACACATGTATTGAACGCCAGGCTCCATCAACTCGAGGCGCATGTAAACGGTGAAAGCAACCGATACGAGACCCACCAAACCTGCAGTGATGAGGTAGAGAATCCCGATATCTTTATGGTTTGTGGACATGAACCAGCGGGTAAAGAAGCCCGGCCGTTCGTGATCATGTCCAGAAATGGCTGCATCGGCCATGTCTGTCTCCTGTTCATAATTATGAGGGGCAGGGGTCTGGCCACCTGTCCCTTTGACGTTCCACTGACCCCCGTTCTAGTGCGCCTCGCGCGCGCGATCAATTGCGATCACGCCTTTGAGGTGGGAAAAATTGCCTCATGCCAGATCAGCAAGTTTCGCGCCGAAATCTTACGAAAATGGAAAAGGGGGCGGTTGCAATGATCTTTAGGGGTTAGCCGGGTCAGCCAGATCCGCGTCCTGCGTTGGCCCAAAGCGCCGTTCAAATTCTTGGCGCAAAGCGACATCAAGGTCATCCAAGCTCACGGGCAGGCCTAAATCCGCAAGGCTTGTCACGCCGTGATCACGGATCCCGCAAGGCACGATTCCCTCAAAATGGCTCAGGTCAGGATCGTGATTGATCGAGATGCCATGAAAGGACACCCATTTGCGCAAGCGAATCCCGATGGCTGCAATCTTGTCCTCACGCGGGCTGCCATCGGGCAGGGGGGCTTTGTCGGGCCGTGCAACCCAGACCCCAACACGCCCGTCCCGTATTTCGCCTCGCAGGTTAAAACTTGCGAGCGTGTCGATCACCCAATGTTCCAAATCTTCGACAAAACGGCGCACATCGCGGCCACGTTTGTTGAGGTCTAGCATAACGTAGATCACCCGCTGGCCTGGGCCGTGATAGGTATATTGCCCCCCGCGCCGAGCCGCATAGACAGGAAAACGATCGGGGTCCGTCAAATCTTCGGGCTTGGCCGAAGTGCCTGCGGTATATAGCGGCGGATGCTCCAACAGCCAAATTGCCTCGGCTGCAGTGCCTGCCGCAATTCTTTCAACCCGCGCCTCCATCATGCGGAGCGCGTCCTCATAGGGGGTCAGCCCATCCGATATGATCCAATCGACCATTGCGGCCTCCGTTAGCGCGGCAAAAGTCCCGCTTGTTTGATCGCAGCTATATGCGCGCGGCTGACGGGGATGTCATCCCCCATGCTGAGCTGCAAGAGAGTGCGCGCGCCAGTGCGGCGCACAGCTACCACCTGATCAAGCGCCACCCAATGCGAGCGATGCACTTGTAAACCTTGCGCAGGCGCAGCTTCGCGGATGGAATCCGCCAAGCGCAGCAAAGCCAATTTCTCCCCCTTGGTGGTGCGAATGCGGGTATAGTGATCCTCGGAGGAGAGGGCGACCAAGGCCCCGCGCTTGTCCAAAGGCAGGCGTGCAAGAATATTTGGCACACGCGGCTCTGATGGAGGCGCTTTTGAGACTTGACCTGAAATTGTTTGAAAAATGATCGTGATACTCAGCGCGATTGCCAAGAACTGTGCAAGCAATATTGGCCATTGCTCAAGCGCAGGCCAAAACCCGAAGCTGATCAGATTAAGCAAGGTGATCATAGGCGTTATCGCAAGGCCAGTGGCCAAGCCCACCACGACCAAGCAGATGGGTTTCGGCAGCCTTGAGGCCAGGCGGGGCCAGAGGGCGGCGTTGACCAAGAAACCGATTGAATAGGTCGTGCTTGCCATCATCACCCAATAGACAAAGCGCGGCACAAGGCCGAGCATTTCGCCCGTATTAAACGGCCCTAATATCGCCAATAAGGCCGCCACCGATCCCAGCGTCACAAGGGTCGGCAGTTTGGAAAACTGCGCCGCCCATTCACGAAGCGCGGATGACACTAGGGTGTTATTCACGAAGCAGACCTTGCGTTTGACGAAGCTTGGATTGAGGCGCACGCAGCCTTGGGTCAGTCATAGCCAATCGAAATGAATAAGCCAATATTTCAAAGGAAATCGCCATGACACTTGCCCCGTTTTTTGACGCGCCCATTTATATCCAACTTCATGCCAGCACCGCTGCGCTGGCGCTTATCCTTGGCCCTTTTGTGATCCTGCGCACCGCCCGTGACCGCCTGCACAAGGTGGGCGGCTACATTTGGGTTCTGGCGATGTTTGTGGTGGCGGTTTCCTCCTTTTGGATCACGGAATTTGGCCTTATCGGCCCCTTCAGCCCGATCCATCTTTTGTCGGCCTTTACGCTGTGGTCGCTTTGGGCGGGGATGCGCTATGCATTCGCGGGACGGATGGATTTGCATCGCAGGGTGTTTCAAAATCTCTATTGGCGCGGGCTGGTGATTGCGGGGCTGTTTAATTTTCTTCCGGGTCGTGCATTAAATCGGTCGGTCTTGCCCGATAGGGCCGATGCAGGCTGGCTTGTGATCGGGTTTGGCATGACCCTGATCTTGGGCGATATGGCCCTCCGCCATCGGCGCGCAATTTCTCTTGAGAGAAACGCGAAATTTGCCCTTGAGAAGCCCGCGCCCTTGGTCTAGAGAGCGTTTCACCAAGCCTCAGACAGTGCGGTCGTGGCGGAATTGGTAGACGCGCAGCGTTGAGGTCGCTGTGGGGTAACTCCCGTGGAAGTTCGAGTCTTCTCGACCGCACCATTCTCTCTCCCGTTATCAGTGAACCATCGTGACCTGTCCGGCTTTGTGCCCGCTGTGGTTTAGGGAATTCTGACCAAATCATATTTCAGAAAGAACATCACAGACCGCTCAATGGTTGCGGGTGGCCAGCCTGTGCTGTGGCATAATTCGGGCAGGGTGATCCCTGCATCCCCCGCCTCGTGAATGAGGGTAAAAATGCGCTCAAGCGTGCTTTGTTTCTCAAAGGGGCTGCCGATCTTCTCATAGCGCCTGAGGGCGTAAATCTCTATCAATCGCGGCAGGGGCGCATTGGCCACGACCCGCATCCCGCCATCGGGCGCGCGCAGGCTTGGGTAGCCTGCGAAGAGGGCGGCGGGTGGTGGGCTCAGGGTCAATGCTTCGGGCGGCAGTGGGGCGTGGGCGCGGCGTCTGGCGTTTTGTTCGGCCCATAGGTCTTGATAGGCGGGAATGATCTGCGCCCAATCAAACAGCGCGCGCGCGCGGGCAAGGCCCGCTTGGCCAAGCCGTTTGCGCAATCCCTCATCACGGGCAAGCGCGAGAATGGCTGCGCGCATCGCGGATTGATCCAGAACTGTCATAGCCGAAAGGTTATTGCCGTATTGGCCATAGTTCAGCCGTCCAAGAAAATGACCATGGCCCTCGGGTAGGCTGGCAGGCCCGCTGATCATGCGGGTGGGGATCAAGATGCCCGTGTCGCTGGTGACTGTGTCTCGGATTCCGTCCCAGTCTGAGGCCAGAATAGGCAGGCCCGCCGCCATGCCCTCAACAGGGGCGAGGCCAAAGGTTTCCTGAATATTATCAATGGGAAAGCTAAATACATCGCCGCCTGACAGCGCCTCGGCACGGGCAGTGGCATCGGCCCCGTCTAAATGGGTAAAACTGACATCGGGCATCAGGGTGCGGGCGCATTCCTCAAACACCGATTGCGAATGCGTGTCGCCATAGATCCCGCACATGACGACATGCAGCGTGCGAGTTTTGCCAAGCTCGGCTTGGGCGGCTTGCAGGGCGATGAAATAGGGGGCGGGGTCAAATTTGCCATAGGGCAAAAGCCGCGCAAGGGTCGTAAAGACCACATCTTTCTTGCCCCACCCCATACGGGTGCGCAAAGATTTGCGCGCGGCCTCATCGCGCGCATAAGATGCCACATCAAGCCCAAGCGGGATCACAGGCATGAGGGGGAGGGCGCGGCGCACGGCCCCCGCACCCAAGGTTTTGCTCAAATAATCATCCACATGTTCCAGGTTATAGAGACACGCGGCCTTAACTGCTCGTGAGGTGCAAATCACCGCATCCCAGGATTGATAGGGGCTTGTGCGGAGGTGAAAAAACCCTGCCATCACAGCAAGCGTTGAGGTCGTGTGGGTGATGCCGCAAAGGCCATAGGCGCTATGGCCAAAGGCCTGACGTTGAAAGGCCAGCGCGCTAAAGTCAGGCGCGGGGTAAAACATCACCCCTAAAGGGGCGATTTGTGCGGCGCTATGTTGTGCAACATGGCGCAATGGATGCTGCACTGCCCCTGATGTGGCCTGCATCAAGCTGGCAAATGCCGCCCCGTCTTTTTGGCTATCAGAGACAGACACGACCTGATCGACATCGGCATGACGAAAATAGCCTTGCAGAAAGGATTGCCCTGCAACGCGGCGGCCATTGATCCCTTTGCCTGCCACATCATAGCCGTCACTCAGGGCATAAAGCGCGGCGTTGCGGTCGGGATCAGCCATGGCGCGTCATCCAAAGCCATGGGGTGGGGCCAACGCGCCATTCCCATAACGCAATAGCACGATCCAAATCCCCAAGCTGCGCCATCCAATCAGGCAGCGCCTCGGGCGCAAGGCCGCGTTCAATGCGGGTGATGTGATGGGTTGTGGCGAAGCGCTGCGTGATCTCGGCGGTCAGGCCGCGATGCCAACATTCATGCACCTCAACCAGAATGTCGCAATCGCGCAATTTAGGGTGCTGAATGGGATCAAGAAGCGTTCTCTCGCCCCCCTCGATATCGCAGATCAGCACCGTGTTTGGCGTGATGTGTCTGTGCAAAAACGCACCATCCACTTCGCCCCCGATTTTGATGCGGGCTGCAACCCCATTGACATGTGCAAGTTCGGCGCAGCGCTTTTGGCTTTGCGGGTTGGTGTCACGCGCTAAAATCTCGGCCCGCGGCATTCGCCGCGCTAGACCCACCGCATAATATCCTTCGGCGCAACCAATATCGATGATGCGGGCATAGTCGCGGGCGATGATCTGTTCGATGATTGGGTGCAGGCTTGCCTCATAGGCCCCGATCCGGCGCGCCAGTGCCGCGCCCTCGGTCGCAGCCCCTGCATAGGACATGCCCGCAAATGGCCCATAGGCGATTTGCACAGCGCCGCCCGATCTGGCGCAATGGGTCGCGTCTAAAAGGGCCGCGCGCCATTTTGCTAAATCCCGCAAGGCCGCCGAAAGGGCGGCCTGCGAAGGCGGGCCCTCAAGATGTTGGCGCAGCCTGTTGGTGATGGCCTTTGTCAAGGCAGAGGCCGCATCAGGGGTCACACCCTGATCCGCCCCCTGATCCGCCATAGGCGTCTTGGGTTGGGTCATAGCAGCCGATCTTGCGCGAAATCCCCGCGCGGTTTTGTTTAGCAGTCACAGGTAGTGTTGCGGCAGAGGGCGCACAAAGTCAACAAAACGAAGCCCGCCAAAAGGCGGGCCCGCGCAAACAGCGTAAAATCAGCCTAAGGTGAAATCAGGCCGCGCGATCTAGATCAAAGGCGTCATGCAGGGCCTGCACCGCCAATTCCAGATATTTGCGATCAACAAGAACCGAGACTTTAATTTCGGATGTGGTGATGACTTTGATATTGATGCCTTCATCGCGCAAAGTCGCAAACATCTTCGCGGCCACGCCTGCATGGCTGCGCATCCCGATCCCTACGATTGATACTTTGCAAACATCGCTGTCGATCAGCAATTCGGAAAAGCCGATTTCATTGCGGGCTTTCGCCTCCTCAAGGGCCTTTTGCGCGCGTTTGACCTGATCAATCGGCAGCGAGAAGGTCATATCGGTTTTGCCTTCTTCCGAGATATTTTGCACGATCATGTCCACATTGACCGCGGCCTCGGCGAGGGGGCCGAAAATAGCGGCTGCAATGCCTGGGCGATCTTCGACCTCGGTCAGGGTCACCTTTGCTTCATCGCGCGAATAGGCCACGCCCGCCACAGCTTTGCTTTCCACGATTTCCTCCTCGTCACAGACCAATGTGCCCGCGCTGTCATCCATTTCTTCAAAACTCGACAAAACCCGCAAGCGCACCTTATAGCGCATCGCCAGTTCAACCGAGCGCGTTTGCAGAACCTTCGCACCGAGGCTTGCAAGCTCAAGCATCTCTTCAAATGAGATTTTCTCAAGTTTGCGCGCCTTGTTGGTGATGCGCGGGTCGGTCGTGTAGACCCCGTCAACATCAGTATAGATATCGCAGCGCTCGGCCTCGAAAGCAGCGGCAAAGGCCACGGCAGTCGTGTCTGATCCGCCACGGCCCAATGTGGTGATGCGCCCTTCAGGGCTGATGCCTTGGAACCCCGCAACCACGGCAACCTTCATCCCTTCGCCAAATTTGGCCATGATGTTATCGGTTGGGATTTCTTCAATCCGCGCACTGGCATGGGCGGAGGTGGTTTTGACGGGCACCTGCCATCCTTGCCACGAGCGCGCAGGAATATCCATTTCTTGCAAGGTCAGCGCCATCAGGCCGGCTGTAACATTCTCGCCCGAAGAGACGACCGCATCATATTCGCGCGCGTCATAGAGCGGCGAGGTCTCGCCCACATATCCTACAAGCTTGTTGGTCTCGCCCGACATGGCCGAGACAATCACGATCACATCATACCCATTGGCCACCTCGCGCCCCACACGTTTTGCGGCGCGGCGGATGCGATCAAGGGTGGCCACCGATGTGCCCCCGAATTTCATGACCAAAAGCGGCATAGCACTTCCCACTTATAAAGTTGCGCCGAGGCTTTACGCGCCAACGCAAGCGGGCGCAAGTGGAAGCGCTATTCCACCGTGACCGATTTCGCCAAATTGCGCGGTTGATCCACATCGGTGCCTTTGGCGATTGCGCTGTGATAGGCCAAAAGCTGCGCAGGCAGGGCGTAGAGGATGGGTGCGCTCAGCGGCGTGGTCGCGGGCAGGGCCAATGTGGCCGCGGTGCCCTCAGCGGCGGCTTTGCGCCCCGCCTCATCGGTGATCAGTGTCACTTGGCCGTGGCGCGCCATAACCTCCTGCATGTTTGAGATGGTTTTATCAAACAGTGCGTCATGCGGTGCGAATACCACCACAGGCAGGCTGCGATCAATCAGGGCGATCGGGCCATGTTTTAGTTCACCTGAAGCATAAGCTTCGGCGTGTATGTAGCTGAGTTCCTTTAATTTTAAGGCCGCCTCAAGGGCTGTGGCATACATCACGCCACGGCCTAGAAACAGCGCAGATTTTGCATCACTCAAGCCTTCGGCGAGATCGGCAATCTCGCCCTCCTTCGTCAGAACTTGGCGCATTTGATCGGGCAGTTTTTCCAAGCTTTGGATGTGATCCCGCACTTCTTGGGGGGACAGCGCACCGCGCTGCGCCGCGGCCTGCACCGCCATCAGCGCAAGGATGGTTAATTGGTTCACATAGGCCTTGGTTGACGCCACCGAGACCTCGACCCCTGCTAGAATGGCCAAGGCCAGATCGCTTTCGCGGGCGATGGAGGATGTGCCAACATTGACAAGGCTTGCCACCATGGCAGCGCGTCCGCGCATATATCGTAGGGCCGCCAATGTGTCAGCCGTCTCGCCAGATTGACTGACGAAAAGCGCAAGGGTGCGGGGCGCCACGGGCGGTTCACGATAACGGAATTCCGATGCGATATCGACATCGCAAGGCATCCCTGCCACCTGTTCGAACCAATATTTGGCGGTCAGGCAGGAATAATAGCCTGTCCCGCAGGCCACCATCACAACGCGGTCGAATTGGGTGAAATCTAAGGCTTCGGGGAAGGCAGGCACACCTTTGGGGGCATAGCGCCCCAAGGCCTCGCTCATGGTTTGGGGCTGTTCATGGATTTCTTTTGCCATGAAATGCTTATAACCCGCCTTGTCGATCACGGCGGCCCCTTGTTCGATACGGGTTTTGGCGCGGCTGACAGCGTGGCCCGCCTCATCAAAAATCTCGATGCTGCTGCGGGTCAGGATGGCGCAATCGCCCTCCTCAAGATAGGTAATTTCATGGGTGAGGGGGCCAAGCGCGATTGCGTCTGAACCGACATAGGTTTCACCATCGCCATGACCAATGGCCAAGGGCGACCCTTTGCGCGCGGCGATCATCAGATCATCTTCGCCCTCAAAGAGGAAACAAAGCGCAAACGCGCCTTCAAGCCGTGACAAAGTTTTTCGTGCGGCCTCAGCAGGGCTTAGACCTTGGGCAAGGTAATGCGCGCAGAGCTGAGAGACGGTTTCTGTATCGGTTTCGCTTTCAAAATTGCGGTCTTTTAATTCAGCCCGTAATTCGCGGAAATTCTCGATAATGCCATTATGCACCACCGCAACTTGCCCCGATTTATGCGGATGCGCATTGGTTACAGTGGGCGCGCCATGCGTGGCCCAACGGGTGTGCCCGATACCAGACTTGCCTGCCAAAGGGTGATGCACCAATTCATCCGACAGGTTCACAAGCTTACCCACCGCGCGGCGGCGATCAAGCGCACCGTTTTGCACAGTCGCAATGCCTGCGCTGTCATAGCCGCGATATTCCAGACGTTTAAGCGCCTCAACCAATGTGGGCGCAACCTCGTGGCTGCCCAAAATGCCAACGATCCCGCACATAGCCCTTACCCCTTTTTGGTCTTTTCTTTCAGCGCCAGCAGCCGCGCACGCAGGCGTGTGGCAAGCCCCGCTTTGTTTTCCTGCCGTCCACGCGCCACCGCCAAAGCCCCCTCTGGCACGTTTTCGGTGATCACCGAACCTGATGCGGTCAGTGCATCCGCACCAATGGTAACAGGGGCCACAAGCATCGTGTTTGACCCAATAAAGGCCCGCGCGCCCACTTCGGTGTGATGTTTGAACACGCCATCATAATTGCAGGTGATGGTTCCTGCGCCGATATTGGCCCCTTCGCCGATAGTCGCATCCCCGATATAGGACAGGTGGTTGACCTTAGCCCCTTCTTGGATTTGTGCTGATTTTACCTCAACGAAATTGCCGATCCGCGCGCCATTGTCGATTTCAGCACCAGGGCGCAGGCGGGCGTAAGGCCCCACAACGGCCCCTTGCGAGACATGTGCGCCCTCAAGATGACTAAAGGCGCGGATATGCGCGCCCGATTCAACAGTCACATTGGGGCCGAAGACCACATATGGCTCGATCACCGCATCGCGGCCAATATAAGTGTCATGGGCAAAATAGACTGTTTCGGGCGCGTGCATGGTGACGCCCAACTCTAGCATCTCGGCGCGGCGGGTTGCTTGAAAAATCCCTTCGGCGCGCGCCAGTTCCGCACGGCTATTGATCCCCAAGGTTTCCGCTTCTGGGCACGTCACATAGCCTGCTTTCAGGCCCGCCTTATGTGCCAAAGCAGGCACATCTGTCAGGTAATACTCGCCCGCCGCATTCGCGTTATCGACCTGTTCCAAAAGGTCGAATAATTGCGCGGCATCTGCGGCCATGAGGCCAGAATTACACAAGGTTATAGCAAGCTCGTCTCGGGTCGCATCCTTGGCCTCGACAATTTTATGCAAGGCCGTGCCCTTGGTCACCAAGCGGCCATAGCGCGCAGGGGTGTCTGCCTCAAATCCCAAAACGACCACATCATGGTCAGCGCGGGCCGCGATCAATTTGGTCAGGCTGTCCTCGCTGACAAAGGGCGTATCGCCGAACAACACCACCGCATCGCCCGCGAAATCCGCCAAAGCGGCGCGGGCCTGCGCCACGGCATGACCTGTGCCCAATTGTTCATTTTGGCGAATGCAGGTCACAGGGTGGTCGGCCAAGGCCGCCTCAACTTGATCCGCGCCATGACCTGTTATCACCACAACCCGCGCGGGCTCGAGGCTGAGGCCGCTGGCAAGGCTGTGTTCAATCATCGGAACGCCGCCCAAAGGATGCAGCACCTTGGGCAGGTCGGAATTCATCCGCGTCCCTTGGCCTGCGGCCAGAATGATCAGGGCAACGGGGCGTGTGCTCATGAGGGTGCCTTTTGGGATTTATGCCTGTTTGGTGTTCTCTTAACCTTCTTCACTTGATCTGCAAAGCCCGCAGGCGGTCACTTCCTCTTTCGATTTGTTACGATGTGCCATCGGCCCTTGGCGAAAATCCGCCTTTAGGTCATAAGCGGGGCACATCTGAGGCATGAGGACAGAATGGGCGCGCATATTATCGTTTTCGATTTGGATGGCACTTTGGCTGATACCAGCGCTGATCTTCTTGCTGCGGCCAATCAGGCGGTGGCAGAGGCGGGATGGCCCGCGATGTTGTCTCATCCAAAAGACGCGCTTTGTGCCTTTCGGGGCGGGCGGGCGATGTTGAAGCTTTCCCATGCGCGGCTTGCGGCGCAGGGCGGGTCTGACCTGCCACAGGAGGAGGCCTTCATCGAGGCGGGCTATCCCCGTCTGCTTGCGGCTTATGGGGCCGCGATTGACACGCATACAAGGCTTTATGAAGGTGCGGTTCAGGCGGTGCAGGCGTTGCGTGCCGCAGGCCATGCAACGGCGATTTGCACCAATAAGCCCGAGGCGCTGGCCGTGGATTTGGTCGCGAAATTGGGTGTTTCTGATCTTTTTGATGCTTTGGTCGGGGCCGATACATTGCCCACACGAAAGCCAGATGTGGCGCCCTATCATGAAACGCTGCGCCGTGCGGCCAAGCGGCGCTTTGGCGTGGATTTGGGGGCGGATGTGCGCGATTTTCCGCAATCCTGTTTGATAGGGGATACAGTCACTGACCGCGAAACGGCGCGCGCGGCAGGGGTGCCTTCAATTCTCGTGGGCTTCGGGCCAGAGGGGGGCGATATTGCACGCCTCAGCCCTGAGGCGATTTTGGATCATTACAGCGATCTGCCTGCGCTGATTGAGCGGGTCTTATCGGCGTGAATTCAATTGACCTGCCGCGTGAGAACCCTAACCTGTGCGCTATGAGCGACAAACCCATTTTCATCCGGTCTTTCACCCAACAAGAGCCAATCCCAGAGGCGGCGATTGAGGCGGCTAATCGGGTTTTGCGGACGGGCAGGTTGCACCGCTACAACACCGCCCCTGATGAGATTGCCGAAACTGCCCTTTTGGAGGAGGAATTCGCGGCGATGACGGGGGCCAAATATGCGCTTGCCGTGGCATCGGGTGGCTATGCAATGGGGGCGGCCTTGCGTGCAATTGGCGTGGGGCAGGGGGATTTGGTTCTCTCAAACGGATTTACGCTTGCGCCTGTGCCCGGTGCCATCGCCTCGGTGGGCGCTGTGCCTGTCTTTGTAGAGGTGACCAAAAACTTAACCATTGATCTTGAGGATTTGAACACCAAAGCCCAAGCCAGCGGTGCGCGCGTGTTGCTGTTGTCGCATATGCGCGGGCATATCTGCGATATGGGCCGCCTCATGGAAATATGCGATGCGGCGGGCATCACCGTGATTGAGGATTGCGCCCATACAATGGGGGCCGCATGGGATGGTCTGGCCTCAGGGCGGCATGGCAAAATCGCCTGCTATTCCACCCAGACCTATAAACATATCAACTCAGGCGAAGGTGGGTTCCTCACCAGTGATGATGCCGATGTCATGGCGCGGGCCATTCTGCTGTCGGGCAGTTACATGCTTTACACGCGCCACCGCGCCGCCCCCCCGCCCGAGGCTTTTGCCCAAGCGCGTTTTGAGACGCCCAATGTTTCGGGGCGGATGGATAATTTGCGCGCCGCCATCCTGCGCCCGCAATTGGCCGATCTGCCGCGCCAAGTGGCGCGTTGGCGCGAGCTTTACGAGCGGATGGAGGCGGGGCTTGCCAATCTGCCCCATCTGCGCTTGACCGAGCGCGATCCGCGCGAGGATTACGTTGGATCCTCGTTTCAATTCCTTTTGCCCGATTGGTCGCCCGATAAAATCACGGCATTCGTCCAAGCGGCCGCGCGGCGGGGTGTTGAACTGAAATGGTTCGGCGCGGCAGAACCTGTTGCCTTTACCTCGCGCTATGACAGTTGGCGCTATGCACCTGCGCAAACCCTGCCCAAAACGGATCACATTTTGGCGGGGTTGATTGACTTAAGGCTGCCTTTGACCTTTGCGCCCGAAGATGTGGATCTTCTCGCCGAGATTTTGCGCGATGAGGTGATCGCGCATGCCCCCTGATGCCTCAGGCGGGTTTGGCAAGGCTTGTGCGATTTCGACCATCGGCCTTTGAGGCGTAAAGCGCCGCATCTGCGGCCTCAATCAGGCGGGGCGCGGTTTGGTTATTCTGTGGATGGGCCACTGCAAGACCGATACTTGCGGTAATGGTCAGCGGGCTTTCCATCGTATCAATCACAAACCCTTGCCCCGAGATCACCTCGCGCAGCGTGTCGGCGAGATGATAGGCCGCGCTGCCATCGCGCACGGGTGTGGCGACCAAGAATTCTTCCCCGCCCATGCGGGCGATGACGCAGCCATCGGGAAGGAATGATTTCATACGCAGGGCCAAATCCGTCAGGATTGCATCCCCTGCGGCGTGACCAAAGCGATCATTCACCGATTTGAAATGGTCAATATCAATCACCATCACCGCCAGATTGCCGCTTATATCGCACAGCAATCGGTCAAGCTGAAACATGGCGTAACGCCGATTGAACAATCCTGTCAGCGGGTCTGTGGTGGCCATTTGCATCCCTGCAGAGAGGCCCGCGCGCAAACGGTCTGCTTGGCGTTTGCGGCGCAATTGCGTTTTCAGACGCACCGCCATTTCTGCGGGATCAAAGGGGTCATAGATGATGTCGCCCGCCCCCAAATCCAACGCAATCGCGGCGCGTTCGGCGTCATTGGCAGGCAGAACCATCATCATGCCCGCATGGCGCGTGGCAGGGCGCGAGCGCAGATCAGACAATAGGCGCAACCCCTCGTTGCGATGGGATAGGTCTGTGGCAATGACAAAAATATCAGGAACGGATTGACTGGCCGAAAGATCAGAGAGCGCTTCACTGCGTGTCATGATGCGAATGTTAAGGCCCCGAAACCCAGCCAAACCTGCACGCCAAAACAGTCCCGTTTCAGGGCGGGGTGCAATCAGGGCGATTGTGTTTTCTGTGTCATTCGGGGCGGGGGTCGCCTCAAGCGCCAGATCAAGGGCGCTTGCCCCTTGTTGGCGCAGTTCCGCTGTGCCGTTCGTTTCGCGCAAAAGCGACCGCACCCGCGCCAGAAGTTGGTTTTCATCAACGGGCTTGGTGAGATAGTCATCCGCCCCCGAATTCAGCCCCTCAAGTTTTGAGGCGTGATCAAGGCGCGAGGTGATCAAGATGATTGGAATATCGCGCGTGGCGGGGTCACGTTTGAGGCGCGCACAAACCGAAAGCCCGTCAAGATCGGGCATCATCACATCCAACAAGATTAGGTCAGGGGCCGCATGGCGGGCCATGCGCAGCGCCTCATGGCCAGAGCTTGCCTGCAAAACCTCGTAACAGGCGCTGCGCAGCTTCACTTTCAGCACGATGCGATTGGTCGCGACATCGTCCACGATCAAAATACGCTCGCCCATATAACCTCTATCCTCGTTAGATCGCGCGGGGTTTGCCCGCGCCTATGTTTTGACCTTCATCATCAGGTCTTGTCTTGGGTTATGCATGGCCCAAGTGATATGTGCAGTGATACAAGAGGAATGGTTAACAAATTCTTTCTATGCGCGAGGAATGCAAAGAATGAAGAAAGAAATCGCACAGGAAAAGGCGATTGCAGCCCTTGTGTGGCTTTCGTCCGATGACGCGCTGACGGGGCAGTTCTTGGGCGCATCTGGCCTGTCGGTCGAAGATATGCGGGCCGCTATCGCCAAAGGTGATCACGGGTTCTTATCCGCCGTGGTCGAATTCATCTCGCAAGACGATGCTTGGGTGGTTGAGGCTGCGGGGGCAATTGGCCTCACGCCAGATGAATTTGTCACCTTGCGGCAGGTGATGCTTGGGCGCTCTGCCACCCATTGGACATAAGTTTATCTGCCCCCTTTGGGGGCTTCATTCCCGTTGAGCTTGCATAAGAGATAGCGCAGCTGATCCAGCTCTTCTGGGGTTAATCGCCCCTCAATCATCTGCAAATGATCGCGGCAGGAGGGGTGGTAATAAGCCATAATTTCCACCCCGCGCTTTGTCAGTTTGACTTGGGTCATACGGCGATCAGAATGATCGATGCTGCGCTTGATTGTGCCCAACTCCTCTAATTGCCGCAGAGCCCGCGAGGTGGCAGTGCGATCAATTCCGACAAAGTCGGAAATTTCCGAGGGGCTTGTCAAATTATGTTCATGCAGGGCCAATAAAATGCACCAATTCACCCGCGACAGACCACTGTGGCGTAGGGATAGTTCGATGCATTTTTCAAATACACGCGCCGTTCGCTGTAGTTTAAAACCGATACTAGAATGCAAACGCCCCGTGGGCGTCTCATCAGTCATTTGCATGGCGGCTACCATATGTTCTGGGTCTGACAGAAGTTATTATTAAGTAGTCATTTATCTCATTTTAGCCGAATTTATGGGAAAATAAACAAGGGGGCAGCAAAAATATGCAAGAAAATTACTTCCAATTGTTAATATTTGACAAAGATGGAACACTGTTTGACTTTGCTAAATCTTGGGAAAATTGGGCAAAATCGGCTCTGCTTGCGCTCGCGGGGGGTGATGAAATTTTATTTCGCGCCCTTGCAGATCGCTTGTCCGTTGATGCGGAGCGTGGCGTGTTCTTGCCCGATAGTGTCGCTATTGCAGGCACGCTGGACGAGACTGCGCACCACTTGGCCCCGCTTTTGGGGGCTGATTTTACCCCGCAGCAGATCGCGGCGCGTCTGAATCACCTTGCACAATCTGCTGTCATGGTCGAGGCGGCCCCGTTGACGCCGCTGCTCACGGGCTTGCGGCAGGCGGGCTACATCTTGGCTGTGGCGACCAATGGGCAAAAGGACGAGGCCGAGGCCCATTTGGCGGCACATGATATCCGCCCCTATTTTGCCGAAGTCATCGGGTGCGACAGTGGGCATGGTGCGAAACCTGACCCAGCCATGTGCGCCCATATCGCACAGGCCTGTGGTGTTGCGCCTGCGCGCGCGGTAATGGTGGGCGATAGCCTGCATGATCTACGGGCGGGCCGCGCCGCTGGCATGGCGACAGTGGGCGTTCTCACAGGACTTGCCGATCATGGCACGCTCGTGCCGCATGCTGATGCCGTGTTGCCAGACATTGGCCATCTTCCCGCTTGGCTGGGGCATTGAAGCTGCGTTTGTCTGTTCGCGTCAAAATGGCGAGGGGTTTGGTCGGAATTTGTCGGGTTTTTCCCGCCCTCGCGCGGGCAGTCTAAAGGGGCTTTGATCTCCCTTTTTGTAAGATCCGATCCTATGACCGAAACCACAGTTGATCCAAAACGCCGCCGTTCCGGGGGCACGCGCGCCAAACATCAAGGTGTCAGCCAACATGCGATTGCGCAAAGGCCGTGGCGTATTCCGCAAAATATAGATCAACCAACCGAACCCTTGCCGCCTGAGGGTGTCTTGGCCATCCACAACAACGCTCTGCGGATTCTGTCCGAGCTTGGGCTTGAGATGCTGCATCCTGAGGCGCGGCAAATATTGGTGCAGGCAGGCTGCCGCCAAGAGGGCGAGACGATCTTTTTTGATCCTGATTTTGTGACCGAGATGGTCGCGCGTGCGCCCCAAAGCTTTACAGTGACGCCGCGAAACCCTGCGCGTCAGCTGACCATTGGCGAGGGGCATATTCTCTTTGGCAATGTGTCCTCCCCCCCCAATGCATGGGATATGGCACGCGGCAAACGGGCGGGCGATTTTGCGACCTTCCGCGAATTCATCAAATTGACGCAATATTTTAACTGCATCCATTTTGCAGGCGGCTACCCCGTTGAGCCGATAGATATTCATCCCTCAATCCGCCATTTGGATTGTTTGCACGAAAAGCTCATCGCGACTGACAAGGTGGTGCATACCTACTGCCTTGGCAAAGAGCGGGTTGAAGACGCTATGGAGATGGTGCGGATCGCCGCGGGTCTCAGCCACGAGGAATTCGAGGCGACACCGCGGTTTTACACCAATATCAACTCGGTCAGCCCGCTGAAACATGACTATCCAATGTTGGACGGGGCGATGCGTATGGCGCGGCGCGGGCAGCCTGTGGTTGTTACCCCCTTTACCTTAGCGGGGGCGATGGCGCCTGTGACCCTTGCGGGGGCTGTGTCCTTGTCCATTGCCGAGGCTTTGGGGGCGATTGCCTTGTTGCAATATATCGCGCCGCACGCGCCTGTGGTGATTGGAACCTTCACCTCAAATGTTGATATGAAATCAGGCGCGCCTGCCTTTGGCACACCTGAATATATCCGTGCCACCCAAATGACTGGGCAGATGGCCCGTTTTTATGGGCTGCCTCTGCGTTCCAGCGGGGTTTGCGCCGCCAATGTGCCCGATGGGCAGGCCCAAGCCGAAACCCTGCAAAGCTTGTGGGCCGCGGTGCAATCTGGCACAAATATGGTCTATCACGCCGCAGGTTGGCTGGAAGGGGGGCTGATCGCAAGCCCCGAGAAATTCGTGATGGATTGCGAATTGCTGCAACAGTTCCAACGCTATTTTGACCCCGTTCTGACCCAGACCAATGCGGATGATCTGGCCTTTGAGGCCGTGCGCGATGTTGGGGCGGGGGGGCATTATTTTGGCACGGCGCATACCCAAGCCCGTTTTAGCACGGCCTTTTATCAGCCGTTTCATTCTGATTGGCGCAATTTCGAGGCGTGGGAAAAAGATGGTGCCGTTTGGAGCGCCGAGCGCGCGCATGGAATTTACAAGGCAATCTTGGCCGAGGCGACAGACCCACCCCTTGATCCGAGTATCCGCGAAGAACTCGATGCCTTTGTCGCCAAGCGCAAGGAGGAGGGCGGCGCGCCCACCGATTTCTAACGCGCAGATCCCGCTGCATGCATCAGCATCTTGTTAATCTTTTGCGCTTAAGCGTGGAAAGAGTGATGTTTGATTTTGCAAGGTAAATCGGTGCGATGCAGGGCTTTGTAAACCGCGCATTTCAGCAATATGTGCAAGATATGCACGGCGCTGCCGCGTGGGAGGAAATACGGGTCATTGCCGGCGCCCCCCTTGATGGGTTCGAGCCCATGTTGCCCAGTGATGCGCAATCCACGCGGTATCTTTTGGATGCTATGACAGGTCATTTGGGCCATAGCGAAGACGCGCTTTGGGAGGAGTTGGGTCTTTACCTCGTCACCCACCCCCGAATGGAGGGGCTGCGCCGCCTTCTGCGCTTTGGGGGGCGGGATTTTGTCGAATTTATTTGGTCTTTGGCAGATTTACATGATCGCGGGCAGCTTGCCTTGGGCCTGCTTGATTTGCCCAAGATCAATATCCGCAGCATGGATGGCCCAAACCAGATGCGCTTTGATCTCGACATCACATGGATGATGGAGGGGGGGGTGTTCTTGATCTATGGCGCATTGCAGGCCATGGCAGATGATTACGGGGCCTTGGCCGTGATCCGACCCAATCCGGGCTGCATTACGATTGAGCTGCACGATTTGGGCTTTGGCCCTGCGCGCAGCTTTGCCCTGATCGGTGAGCCGCCCCTGTCCGAGGCGCGGGCATGATGGCGCGTGCCCCTTCATCACTTGCGCCGCATGGCCCCGATGCCTTGCCTTGGGCGGGCTTGGCCCCGCTTTTGCCGATGCATCTGGCCTGCGATGATCAGGCGCGGATTGTCTCGGTCGGGCCAACTGTGTCGAAAATGTTAGAGGTTCCGCCTGATCAGCTTATTGGGCAGCCTTTGTTTGACTTGGTTCAGATCAAATCCCCGCAATTGGCCAATAGTTTTGAGGAGCTGTGCGCCATAACGGGGCAGCGTTTGCAGCTATGTCTTTGCAGCGCGCCCGAGATTATGTTGCGCGGCGTGATAAGCGCGTGGGGGCAGGGCGCAGTTCTCAGCCTGTCATTGGGGCTGAATTTCACCCAAGGCATCGCGCGCTGGGCCTTGCATATGTCGGATTTTCCGCACACGGATCAGACCGTGGAATTGCTCTATTTGCAGGAGGCCAATACCGCTGTCGCGGCCGAAAGCCGCGCGTTGACAGAGCGCCTTTTTACCGCCCGCGCGTTGGCCGAGCGCGAGGCATTAACAGATCCGCTCACGGGGCTTGCCAATCGCCGTGCCTTGGAACGCGCGCTGCCGCGCCTCTTGTCGCGCATCGAGCGGCCCTTTGCCCTGCTGCATATTGATTTGGATTATTTCAAGGCGGTGAATGATCAATATGGTCATGCGGCAGGTGATCTGGTGCTGACCCAAGTTGGGCGTATCTTGCGCAGTGACATCCGCGCGGGTGATTTCGCCGCGCGTTTGGGGGGCGATGAATTTGTGGTGATGATCGCCAATGCCATTGATCCCACGATCCTTGCAGATCTCGCAGCGCGGCTGATTACCCATCTTGAGGCCCCCATCACAGTCGAAGGCGGGGTTGCCCGCATCTCGGCCTCTGTCGGGATCGCGATTTCAACGGATTTTGCGCAAGATGCCCGCGCCATGCTGCAGGCGGCTGATGAGGCGCTCTATAACGCCAAGGCCGCAGGGCGGGCAGGATTTGCCTTTGCTGCCCCGCCTCAGCTGGGGGTGGCATCGCCTGTGGCTATTGCCTCATCGGGTTGATCCAGTAATTCGGGATACCAAACCGCCAACCCCAATTGTCGCGCTGCGGGCAGGGATAAAATCGGGCTGTCGAGGCCTTGCCCGCGTTGAAAGGCGCGAATGGCGGCCTTGGTTGGGGCGTCTAATTGCCCTGTGATTGCGCCTTGATACTGCCCGCGCGCCTGCAGCGCGCGCTGTAGGGCGGTCAAAAGCTCAGGGTTGCGCTCAAGATCGCAAATGGTTTCAAACCATCTCTCGCGCCGTTCCTCAACAATCACCTGACGGGTTTCTGTGCGATAGGTTGCAGGGGTCACCACCTGACCCTCCGCACCAAGGCGTGCGGGGCGGGTGATGATCTGCTCGGTCACAGTTTCAATCACTGCAGGCGTCACCTGTAGCCCATAACAGGCCTCGGGGCGGGCATCAGGTGGGCCTGATCCGCGCTGCACTTCTGCAATATGGGGGGCAATTTGACCACGCTGTTCAGGGTCAATCTCGAAAGGCGCGCCCACGACACAGCCCGAGAGGCCAAATGCCACCCCAATCATGCCGCAAAGAACACTGCGCGCCATAAATTTATGCCTCAAGGTTATTCTTATTTTTCCATAACAATAGGCAAACTGGCTCAAAGGGCAATGGCTTTGCGCAGGCTGTGACGCTCTAGGGGGCGGTATGGTGCAAAACAATCTCATCCAGCAGGGGCGATATATCTTCGATCTGTTCGGCGATGATATGGGTGATGCCCGCCTGCCGTTGCAGCCGCCCCGTCACGCGCATCAGCCGCGCTGCGATGACCGCACGGCGAAATTGCTGATATATTTTCTGCCAGATGATCACATTGCAGGTGCCAAACTCATCTTCCAAGGTGATGAAAATCACACCTTTGGCCGTGCCTGGTCTTTGGCGCAGCACCACCAAGCCCGCCACCGCAACCCGCGCCCCCTCATGGGGCAGATGCAGCAAATGATGGGGCAGGCAATCGGGCGGTTTGGGCCAAACGCGTGGGGCGAGATCGGGTTCCATGGCAGATATCCTGTTTTAGAACAAAAATAGAACATTTGCCTAAAGATGCAAGCGCGACTGCATGACATAAATTTCGGGGCTAGAAAGCGGCAGCAAGGAACGCTACCTAGGCAAGATCCGAGGTTAACAGCAAGAAAGTGCGCGTTTATGGCTAAGATCACTTATATCGAACATAACGGAACCGAGCATGTCGTTGATGTGCCAAACGGGTTGACCGTGATGGAAGGCGCGCGCGACAATGGCATTCCTGGCATTGAGGCTGATTGCGGCGGCGCCTGCGCCTGTTCGACCTGCCATGTCTATGTGCATCCTGATTGGGTCGCAAAACTGCCAAGCATGGACGCGATGGAACAGGATATGCTGGAATTCGCCTATAAACCTGACGAGGGGCGTTCGCGCCTGACCTGCCAGTTGAAGGTGACAGATGCGCTTGATGGTCTGGTTGTGCAGATGCCAGAAAAACAAATTTGAGCCAACAGGCCTCAAAATGACACCAAAGCCCGCGCTGTGCAGTCGCGGGCTTTTCGCTGCTTGGGGTTGACTTCGCGCCCCGCTCCATGTGTATCGGCGGCACAGAGATGACAGGCCAAAAACAAGGCCAATATATAGGATATTTCGTGATGCACGCTTTCCGCAGCCATACCTGCGCAGACCTGACTAAGGAAAATGTCGGTCAAACGATCCGCCTCTCGGGCTGGGTTCATCGGGTGCGCGATCATGGTGGGGTTTTGTTCATTGACCTGCGCGACCATTATGGGATGACACAAGTGCTCTGTGATCCCGACAGCCCTGTGTTTGCCGAGGTTGAAAAACTGCGTGCGGAATGGTGTATCCGCATTGATGGCGAGGTGAAGGCCCGTGATGCCAGCCTTGTGAACCCAAAAATTCCTACAGGCGAAATCGAAGTTTTCATTCGGGATCTCGAGGTTCTGGGTGCGGCGAATGAATTGCCCCTGACGGTGTTTGGCGATCAGGAATATCCTGAGGAAACCCGCCTGCGCTATCGCTATCTCGATTTGCGCCGCGAGGTCATGCAAAAGAATATGACCTTGCGTTCTGATGTTGTGGCCTCAATTCGCAAGCGGATGTGGGACAAAGGCTTTCGCGAATTCCAGACCCCAATTATCACGGCCTCTAGCCCTGAGGGCGCGCGCGATTTCCTTGTGCCTTCGCGTCTGCATCCTGGCAAGTTTTACGCGCTGCCACAGGCACCACAGCAGTTTAAGCAGCTGTTGATGGTGTCGGGCTTTGATAAATATTTCCAAATCGCCCCTTGTTTCCGCGATGAAGACCCGCGCGCGGATCGCTCGCCGACTGATTTCTATCAGCTCGACATGGAAATGAGCTTTGTTACACAGCAAGATGTGTTTGATACGATCCAGCCCGTGCTCAAAGGCCTGTTCGAGGAATTTGGTGGCGGCAAGAAGGTCGATCAAGACTGGCCACTGATTTCCTATAAAGATGCCGCGCTGTGGTATGGCACCGATAAGCCGGACCTGCGCAACCCGATCAAAATGGAAGTTGTGAGCGAGCATTTCAAAGACTCGGGCTTTGCGATTTTTGCAAAAATCCTCGAGCAGGACGGCACCGAAGTGCGCGCCATTCCTGCCCCCACAGGCGGCAGCCGCAAATTCTGTGACCGCATCAATTCATGGGCGCAAGGTCAAGGCCTGCCTGGCATGGGCTATATGTTCTGGCGCGAAGGCGAGGATGGCACGATGGAGGCCGCAGGCCCCTTGGCCAAAAACATTGGCCCTGAACGCACCGAGGCCATCCGCACGCAATTGGGCCTTGGTGTCGGTGATGCGGTGTTCTTTATGGCAGGCAAGCCCGCGGATTTCGAGGCCGTTGCGGGGCGCGCGCGCACCGAAGTGGGCCGCGAATTGGGGCTGATTGATGAGAACCGCTTCGCCTTTGCATGGATCGTGGATTTCCCGATGTATGAAAAAGACGAGGAAACGGGCAAAATCGATTTCAGCCATAACCCGTTCTCGATGCCCCAAGGCGGGATTGACGCACTTGCGGGTGACCCGCTTGAGGTGTTGGGATATCAATATGACCTAGCCTGTAACGGCTATGAATTGGTGTCGGGTGCGATCCGAAACCACAAGCTTGAGATCATGTTCAAGGCGTTTGAACTTGCAGGCTATGGTGAGGACGAAGTCCGCCGCCGTTTTGGTGGTATGGTCAATGCGTTCCAATTCGGCGCGCCGCCTCATGGCGGCTGTGCGGCGGGGATTGACCGCATCGTGATGCTCTTGGCGGAAACGGCGAATATCCGCGAGGTGATCCTCTTCCCGATGAACCAACGCGCGGAAGATGTGATGATGAATGCACCCTCCGAGCCGATGGCAGATCAGCTGATGGAATTGGGTCTGCGGGTTTTGCCGCGCGACTGATCCCGTTTCACCCTTGCCAATTTTTGCGGCCTCTGCCCTGATGGGCGGGGGCCTTTTCGCGTTTTGATGGGGGTTACGATGCAGGATTTGTCAAAATATGTGCCGCCCGCGCGGCCCGAATTCCAACAGCGGCAAGGGCGCTATGCGCGACTTGAACGGCTCAGGGCGCATTTGCACGCGGATGAGCTGTTCCGGGCCTATGACGGGGCAGAAGAATTGTGGCAGTTTCTGCCCTATGGCCCTTTCATTTCTGCCGCCGCCTATCATCGCTTTTTGCGCGGCTTTGAGGCGGGCGAAGATCCTGTGTTTTACGCAATCCGCGACATGGCGCGGGGGCAGGTGATGGGCGTGGCCTCTTATTTGCGTATCGCGCCTGAGAAAGGATCAATTGAATTGGGGCATATATGCCTTGGCCCCGCCTTGCAAAAAAGCCCCGCCGCGACCGAAGCGTTTTTTATGATGATGTCATGGGCCTTTGATGCGGGGTATCGGCGTTTTGAGTGGAAATGCGATGCGCGCAATATCCCCTCGCGCCGCGCGGCACAGCGTTTGGGGCTGAGTTACGAAGGGGTGTTTCGCCAAGACAATATCGTCAAAGGCAAAAATCGTGACACCGCATGGTTTGCCGCCATTGATGCGGAATATCCCGCGCTGAAAGAGGCCTTTACCGCATGGCTTTTGCCGCAGAATTTCGATGCGACAGGGCGCCAGATCGAACGTCTTTCTGACCTGACGGGATTGGTGCGGGTGGCGCGCGACCCCGCGCTTGGCTCATAGTCGTGGGCTGATTTCCGCGATTTTTTGTGTCAGCGCATGGCGCAGCGCCGCGCGGGTGTCGCGCATCAGACCGCGCGCGGCTTCGGCCAATTCACGATCGCCCGCCTCCTGCGCGATGCCCATCAAGAAGGGGCGCAGATAGGGCAGGGGTGGGTCGGGCTGATCCAAGAGATCAATCGCATGGGTCAAATCCTCGCGATAGGCGATGGGGTCAGGGCTCACGGTGTCGCCTGACACAGCATGGGGGGTTGTGGGGGCCAAATCGGGGGGCAAATGGCGCAAGATTGTTTCTTGGAAATGCGCGAGGGTTTCGATGGGTTTGGCTAAAAACCCATCGGCACCTGCGGCCTTTGCCTCGGCGGCGCTGTCATGGGGATCAGCGGCGGAACAGGCCAAGATCACGGGCAAGCGGGGGCTTGCCATGGCCAAATCTTGGATCAAATCCAAGCCAGACCCATCTGGTAGACCGAGGTCGATAATGGCCACGCTGGGGCGATAGACCTGCAGGTGACGCCGCGCGGAGGACAGGCAATCGGCCCGCCTGATCCGCGCGCCCGAACGCAGGCTCAGCAATCGCAGCGATTCCGAGGCGTATCGGCTATCCTCAACGATTAAAATGGTCAGCCCCATCAGCGGATTTAGCGCCTGCATTTTCGCCTGACGGGTTGGCGGCAATTTGAACTCATCCATTTCAGGCACCTCGAATTTGTGATTCCCTTCCTCGATTACAGCCTGTCGCGGTTACCGAAGGGTAAACGGGGCGCGACCACACGCCTCTTGCCCACAGGATTTTGCGCAGGCATATCGTGGGGCGAGTGACCCAAGGAGATGAAAATGATCGGTAGATTGAACCATGTGGCCATTGCTGTGCCTGATCTCGAGGCCGCATCAGCGCAATATCGTGATACGCTTGGCGCAAAAGTTGGCGCGCCGCAGGATGAACCCGATCACGGGGTGACGGTGGTCTTCATCGAATTGCCCAATACCAAGATCGAGTTGCTCTACCCTTTGGGTGAAAATTCCCCCATCGCGGGCTTTCTTGAGAAAAACCCCTCAGGCGGCATTCACCATATTTGCTACGAGGTCGAAGATATTTTGGCGGCGCGCGATAAGCTTCAGGCCAGTGGCGCGCGCGTTTTGGGCACGGGGGAGCCGAAAATTGGGGCACATGGCAAGCCCGTGTTATTCCTCCACCCCAAAGATTTCACAGGCACATTGGTTGAATTGGAGCAGGTCTAATGGGTATTGTCACAGGCCTCGTGGTTTATGCGATTGTATGGTTCATGTCGCTGTTTCTGACCTTGCCGTTTTTCGTGCGCACCCAAGGGGATGAGGGCGAGGCCGCGCGCGGCACATCGCAATCTGCCCCCGCCTCAAGCTTTAACCTGCGCCGCAACCTGTTGATCAATACAGCCATTGCCACGCTGATCTGGGCCGTGATCGCGGGTATCATTTTATCGGGTCGTGTCTCTATCGAAGATATTAACCTCTTTGCCCTCTTTGGCATGGGCGACAGCGCTTATTGACGCGCCCCCGTCAGGCCCACCCGATGGGCCATATGGGTAAAGGTCGCAGCCCCCAATATGGGCACGATGAGGTTCAAGATTGGCACGCTTAAGGGGAGTGCCATCATGACCCCGCCTGCAAAAAATGTCAGGCGATTTTTGCGCCGAAATTCAATCGCCGATACGCGATCGAGGCGGCGCTGTGCCACCATCTGCGAATATTCACGCCCCAAGAGAAACCCGTTCAACCCCCAGAATACAAAGGGGGCGAAGGGCGTGAAATAAAGAACCAAGGCCAATGTGTTGGCCAATAGGATCACGCCCAAGAATCGTAGGCTGTCACCGATGGCTTCGGCCAATTTCACATGGCGGGCGGGCGGCAGCTGGGGGTAATGTTCTGCTTCAACCGCATCTGCGATTTCGTCTAAGAAAAACCCCGTAAAGGCCGAGGCCACAGGCACCATCATCACCGATGACAGCAAGATCAAAAATGGCACGGCCGCCCATGAGAGTGCCGCCCCAAAGAAACTGATTGTGCCAATCCAAGGCAGGGTGATTGCATCAGGCAAGAGCCATCCCAAAAAGATCAGAACCGCCGCTGAGATCGCAACCAGCAATGCAATGGTCAACGCCACGCCAATCAACAAAACGCGCAAAAAGCGCCTGTCGCGGAATTGCAAAACGGATTTTAGGAAATCAGCAAGTAATGCGGCCATGTTGAGATGGCTCCTTTTGGGGCAGGTCTGTTCTTAGGTGGGGCAGGCCCCATCATGGCGCAAGGGCAAGGTCACGCCCTAATCGCGATATGTGACGATATCGCCCATCTCGGGGCGGGGGCGTTCTGGGGCCTTGGCGCTTGGCGTTCCAAGATGAATGAACCCTGCCACGAATTGCGGCGCAGTAATGCCATAGGCACGGGATAAAAATTCGGGATCAAAGGCCATCCAACCGCTCAGCCAATTTGCGCCAAACCCGTGGGCCATCGCGGCATGCATCATTTCAAGACAAACCGCACCTGCCGACAGTTGCTGTTCCAAGAGGGGGATTGCATCATGCGCAACGGGGTGAGACAGAACCGCGACCACAAGAGGGGATTGGTCAAATGCCGCGGCGGATTTTTCGACCTTTTCGGGCACGCGGCCTGCGCCATGGCCCAATTCGCGGGTGAGCGCGGCCAAGCCCGCACGGCTTTCTGGCCCGTGCACAACGATGCGCCACGGGGCCAATTTTCCGTGATCTGGCACCCGCATCGCGGATGTGAGGATATCTTCCAACACCGCCCCTTCAGGCGCGGGGGCATTGAGAAGCTGCGCAGGGGTAGATCTGCGCAGGCGCAAAAATTCAGCCAATTCTGGCCAATGCGGGGGCTGATAGGGGGCGTCCGTCATGATTTTTTTGCCGCAGCTTTTTTCGGGGCTGCCTTCTTTTTGGCAGCGGCTTTAGGCGCGGCTTTCTTGGCGGCGGTCTTGCGCGGGGTTTTCCCGCCTTTGGCGGCCTTGGCCGCGATCAGCGCCAAGGCCTCCTCCATCGTGACGGCTTCGGGTTCGGTACCCTTGGGCAGGGTCGCATTGATTTTGGCCCATTTCACATATGGCCCATAGCGGCCATTCATCACCTGAACCGCGCCGCCATCAGGATGCTCGCCCAACTCTTTGAGAGGGGCGGCCGCGGCCCCACGGCCTGCACCGCGCGAGGCGGCCTTGGCGGCCAAAACCTCAACCGCGCGGTTCATGCCGATCTCGAACACCTCATCCACCTCGGGCAGGTTGGCGTAAAGGCTGCCATGTTTGACATAAGGCCCGTAACGGCCAATGCCTGCCTCGACCAAAACGCCATCCTCAGGATGCGCACCAATCGCGCGAGGCAATGACAAGAGGCGCAGCCCTTTCTCCAAATCCATGCCCGCAGGGGGCCATGTTTTGGGCAGTGAGGCGCGCGGAGGTTTGGGGCTGTCTTCGGTCGCTTCGCCCAATTGAACATAAGGGCCAAACCGCCCTGCTTTCAGCCAAACGGCCTGTCCGCTTTCGGGTTCGACCCCCAGCATTTTATCACCCTCGCTTTCCTCGCCATTGGGGGCGAGGGGGCGGGTATAGCGACATTCAGGGTAATTGGAGCAGCCGATAAACGCCCCGCCAGAGCGCGCTGTGCGCAAGGATAGACGCCCTTCACCACATGCCTGACATTGGCGTGGATCACCACCATCGAAGCGCTGTGGGAAGAGGTGCGGTTCCAACACCTCGTTGATTTTTTCCAAAACATCGGTGATCCGCAACTCGGCGGTTTCATCGACCGCCGCCTTGAAATCGCGCCAGAAACGGGTCAGCAAATCGCGCCAATCGCGCTCGCCTGCACTGACCTCATCCAGTTGGTTTTCCAAATCCGCGGTGAAATCATAGCCCACATATTTTTGGAAATAATTGCTGAGGAATATGGTGACTAAGCGCCCCTTATCCTCGGGGATCAGGCGCCCCTTATCTTTGAGCACATAGCCGCGATCTTGGATCGTGGTGACGATAGAGGCATAGGTGGACGGGCGGCCAATGCCCAATTCTTCCATGCGCTTGACCAAGGTGGCCTCGGTGTAGCGGGGTGGCGGTTGGGTAAAGTGACGCTGTCCAAACACCGCGCCTGAAGTGTCGATGATGCCCCCTTCCGAAAGGCGCAAGCCGCCGCTTTCACTGGCTGTGGCCCCATCCAAGGCCTTGGTGAAATCACCCATCAAACTGCTTTGATCAAAGTCAAGCTTGTCGCCAACCGCCATATTGGGCAGGCGATTTGCGTCTTCCTCATCGCTGTCATCACGCCCTTCGACATAAACCTTGAGGAAACCCTCAAACTGGATGACCTGACCGCTTGCGCGCAGCACGACATTCTCATCGCTTGAGGAAATATCAACCGTGGTGCGCTCGAGGCGGGCGGCCTCCATCTGGCTTGCGATGGTGCGTTTCCAGATCAGTTCATAGAGTTTTTTCTGATCCGCATCCGTGATGCGCAGCTTTTCTGGCCCCATGGACATATCGGTGGGGCGGATACATTCATGCGCCTCTTGGGCGTTTTTGGCCTTGTTCTTATACATCCGTGGGGATTTTGGCAGGAAGTCTTCGCCAAATCGTGCGCGGATTGTGTCGCGGGCGGACATCACCGCCTCGGGGGCCATGTCGATCCCGTCTGTTCGCATATAGGTGATATGCCCCGCCTCATAGAGGCGCTGTGCCGCGCTCATGGTTTGGCGCGCGCCCATCCCAAATTTGCGGCTGGCCTCTTGTTGCAGGGTCGAGGTCATAAAGGGCGGGCTTGGATTGCGGGTGGCAGGTTTCGCCTCGACACTGGTCACAGTGAGCGCGCGGCTTGCTACCGCGCTGACCGCCATCTGGGTCGAGGATTGCGTGGCCAAGTCGAATTTATCCAACTTCTTGCCCCCAAAATGGGTCAAGCGCGCCTCAAACCCCTGTCCGCGCGGCGTCACAAGGCCCGCGCGCACTGACCAATATTCTTGGGCGCGGAACGCCTCGATTTCCATTTCGCGCTCAACGATCAGACGCAGGCAGACGGATTGCACACGGCCTGCTGATTTTGATCCGGGCAATTTGCGCCACAAAACGGGGCTAAGGGTGAACCCCACCAAATAATCCAACGCTCGCCGTGACAAATAGGCATCGACCAATTCCATATCGACCTCGCGCGGGGCCTCCATCGCTTGGGTCACAGCGGTTTTCGTGATTGCGTTGAACACAACACGGCGCACGGGCGTGTCTTTCTTAAGTGCCTTTTTCTGCGTCAACGCCTCAAGCAAGTGCCAAGAAATCGCTTCACCCTCGCGGTCAGGGTCGGTGGCAAGGATCAAATCGGGGTCAGATTTCAGCGCATCGACAATCGCCTTGATGTGCTTTTTGCTATCTGTGGCGACCTCCCATTTCATCTCAAACCCTGCGTCAGGATCGACTGAGCCATCCTTGGGGGGCAGGTCGCGCACATGGCCGTAGGAGGCCAAAACTGTATAATTCGCGCCCAGATATTTATTGATCGTCTTGGCCTTGGCGGGCGATTCGACAACGACAACGGGCATGAGTGGCAACCTAACTTTTTATGGAAATGTAATCGGTCTTAGGTCGCGCAACATTTGGTCTTGTGCAGGGTTTGTCAATGCACCCCTGTCACAATCACCCTATTTTTGTGGCATCTAGGCTGCGGTTTGGTGTCTCTGTGCGGCAGGTTCTGCGGCGCTATGATCACTGCGCGCCACCATGCCGCCTGCGCTGCGGGTGATCTCACCTGCAAGCTCCAACTCGGTCAAATGGCGGGCGAGATCGGCGCTGGGCATTGCGCTCACACGCGCCAGATGATCCTCGCTGACCGCGCCTGCGCCGATGAACGACAGGATCATTGCGTGGGGGCTGTCGTGATGGGTGATGTCGCGCGCTGCTGCAGGGTCGGGCGGCTCTGCGCTGGCAGGGGCGGGGGCAAAAGCCCCGTCCAGATCAAGCGCCACGAGGACATCGCGGGCCTCGCGGATGAGATGCGCCCCTTCGCGCAGCAAAAGATTACACCCCGATGCGCGGGTGTCGAGCGGATGCCCAGGCACGGCCATCACCTCGCGCCCCTGTTCAGCGGCCATACGCGCGGTGATCATCGACCCTGATCTTAATGCGGCCTCAATCACCACAATGCCCCGCGATAGCCCTGAAATGATGCGATTACGCCTTGGGAAATGGCGCGCTTGGGGCGCGCGGCCCATCGGCATCTCAGACAGGCGCAAACCGATTTGCGCCGCAAGTTTGGCGTTTTCGGGCGGATAGATCACATCCACCCCGCCTGCCATGACCGCGACCGTGCCTGTGCTGAGGCTTGCGTGATGCACGGCTGTATCAATGCCGCGGGCAAGGCCTGAGGCGGTCACAATCCCCGCTTGGCCCAAGTCGCGTGCCACCGCGCGCGCCATCCGCAACCCAAGCGCTGACGCATTGCGCGTGCCCACCATGCCGACCATTGGGCGGGTGAGCAGGTCAAGATCGCCAATGGCCCACAGAAAAGGCGGGGCATCGGACAGTGCGGCGAGGGTTGCAGGATAGGCCGCCTCACCCAGAAACAGGGCGCGGGCCGCACAGCTTTGCGCTGCGCGAATTTCGGCCTGTGCCGCAGATTTGGAATAGACCGCATAGCCTGACACACCCGCCTTGGCCGCAATCTGTGGCAGGGCCGCCAAGGCATCGGCCCCCGATCCATATTCGGCAATCAATCGGCGATAGGTCACTGGCCCAACTTTTGGCGAGCGGATCAACCGCAGCCGCGCCAAGCGTTCGGCCGTGTCATCGGACGGTGCAGGGAGAGGGGCAGAAGGGGCGGCATGATCTGTCATGCCGCAACCCTAGACGCAGCTTGGTTGAGAAGGCGTTAATGCAGGATCAGGCCGAACCGCCGACTGTCAGACCGCCAATCATCAATGTGGGTTGACCGACCCCCACAGGCACCCATTGCCCCGCTTTGCCGCAATTCCCCATGCCCGGATCTAGGGCCATATCATTGCCAATCGCGCGGATTTGCTTCAGCGCAGTGGCCCCATCCCCGATGAGCGTGGCCCCTTTGACAGGCGCCCCGATCTGGCCGTTTTGCACGCGATAGGCCTCGGTGCAGGAAAAAACGAATTTGCCATTGGTGATGTCAACCTGCCCGCCGCCAAAGCCAACCGCATAAATCCCGTCTTTCAAATCCGCCAAAATATCGGCAGGCGCGCTGTCGCCGCCAAGCATATAGGTGTTGGTCATCCGCGTCATCGGGGGGTGGGCATAAGATTCGCGCCGCCCATTCCCTGTCGCAGCTACACCCATCAGGCGGGCGGATTGGCGGTCTTGCATGTAGCCAACCAAAATCCCGTCCTCAATGAGCGGGGTGGCTTGGCTTTGCGTACCCTCATCATCAATCGAAATGGATCCACGCCGATCAGGCAGCGTGCCATCGTCCAAAACAGTCACGCCTTTGGCCGCCACTTGCTGCCCCATCAGGCCTGCGAAGGCGGATTGGCCTTTGCGGTTGAAGTCCCCCTCTAGTCCATGACCCACAGCCTCGTGCAGTAGGATACCTGGCCAGCCTGGCCCCAGCACCACATCAATCACGCCCGCAGGGGCAGGGACGCTGTCGAGGTTCACGCAGGCCACGCGCAGGGCCTCACGTGCAACCGATTGCCAATGCGCAGGGGCCATGACGCGGTCAATCGCAAACCGCCCCCCACCGCCTGCCGAGCCACTTTCACGGCGGCCCTTTGCCTCGACAATGACCGAGATATTCAGGCGCACCAAAGGCCGTGCATCGCGCAACACCTGTCCCTCAGGGCGCAGGATTTCGACCTCTTGATGCGAGGCGGCAAGCGATACAGACACTTGCACAACGCGCGGATCAAGGGCGCGGGTATAGGCGTCAATCTCGCCCAATAGATCAATGCGGGCCTCAAAGCTGCTGCCATCCATCGGGTCATTGGGCATATAGAGGTGGCGGTTGGTGCCTTGTGGGGGGGCGGCCATGATCCCGCCGCTTTGGCGAATGGCCATGCGGGCAGTGTCACTGGCGCGGGACAGGGCCGCTTCGCTTAACTCGGTCGCATGGGCATAGGCCGAAACCTCCCCCAAGACCGCGCGCAGCCCGAATCCCTCGCTTGCGTCATAAGACGCGGTCTTGATCCGCCCGTCATCGAAAACCAAGGCCTCAGATCGTTTTCTTTCGAGAAATAACTCTCCGTCTTCGGCCCCTGTCAGGGTTGCGCGCAACAGTCGCAGGGCGGCCTCTTGGTCGAGGGATGTCTCGAAGGGACGGAAGCTACTGGCACGATCAGACACGCAAATTCCTTTCAAAATTGGGCACTTGGCCCGCGTTCCGCCGCCGCGGCGGCAGCATAATCACCCCATTTGAGCCGTGAAAATGATCCAAATCAACTTTCCCAAGGGTGAGACATTTTTATCCAATGTCTTGTAATGTAACCCTCTATATGGTTCTTGCAGCTTTGAACGCAACGGGATGTCACAGACCTTAAACGGGCATCACGAAAAAACAGGACGACATGACAATGGCACTTCGTACCAAGCTCTCAAGCTTTTGGGCCGCAGCAGCGGCAACATTTGCCCTGACGGGTGGTGCATCTGCGCAGGCGTTGCGCGATGGTTTGGAGATTATCGGCGCACCCCATCTAGGTGGTGTGAATATGCAAACAGGCGTGACCGAATTGGCGCATGACGTTCGCATGTTGGATGGTCTGCTTTTGGTGATTATCACCGCGATTGTTATCTTCGTGACCGCATTGATGGTCTATTCCATCCTGCGCCACAATCGCCGTGCGAACCCAAAACCTGCAACCTTCACCCATAACCGCAAGATCGAGATCATCTGGACAGTCGTGCCAATGATCATCTTGTTTGTGATCGGCGGCTTCTCACTGCCTGTGTTGTTCAAGCAGCAGACCATTCCTGATGGCGAAGTGGTGATCAAGGCAACGGGCTATCAGTGGTATTGGGGCTACGAATACCCGCAGCATGACATTGTTTTTGACAGCTTCATGTTGGCCGAAGATGAATTGGCCGATTATGGTTACACAAGCGATGAATATTTGCTCGCCACCAACACAGCGATGGTTGTGCCAACAGGCCGCGATGTTGTGGTTCAGGTCACGGGCGCGGATGTGATCCATTCTTGGACAATTCCCGCCTTCGGTGTGAAGCAGGACGGGATCCCTGGCCGCCTTGCGCAGCTGTGGTTCAATGTTGAGCCTGGCCGTGAAGGCATCTATTTCGGGCAGTGTTCTGAGCTGTGCGGCGTGAACCATGCCTTTATGCCAATCACCGTCTTCGCAGTGACCCCTGAGGAATATGACGCATGGACACGCGGCGAGATCAGCGATTTCGCCTCCGTAGATGCGCGTGCGCCACAGGATGTGGAACTGGCCGCGGCGCAATAAGCGCAGCAAAGCTTCTGCCAAGCCACCCGCGCAATCAGGTGGCTTGGCGATCTCGCAAATAACCCCCCAAAGGACGCGCCCGCAGATGAGCGATGCATCCATTGATATCACCACCAAACCGGCGAAACCCGCTGAACTGGAACCCAAAGAAGCAAGCTTTGGGGATTATGTGCTGCTGCTTAAGCCGCGTGTGATGTCTTTGGTGGTGTTCACCGCTTTTGTTGGCATTGTCGCGGCCCCCGAGGCGCAGTCTTTGTTCATCTCTTTCTGCGCCATTTTGTTCATCGCCATTGGTGCGGGGGCGTCTGGCGCGCTGAATATGTGGTATGATGCCGATATTGACCGCGTTATGAAGCGCACCGCCTCGCGCCCTGTGCCGTCTGGGCGTGTCACCGCGCAAGAGGCGTTTCAGATCGGTCTTGCGCTCTCGGTCATGTCGGTTGTGTTCCTTGGCCTTGCGACCAATTGGGTTGCAGCGGGGCTCTTGGCCTTTACCATCTTTTTCTACGTTGTGATTTACACGATGTGGCTGAAACGCGCGACCCCGCAGAATATTGTCATTGGTGGCGCGGCAGGGGCCTTTCCCCCAATGGTGGGCTGGGCCGCTGTTACGGGAGATGTTTCGCTGGCCTCTTTGCTGATGTTTGGCTTGATCTTCATGTGGACGCCGCCGCATTTCTGGGCCTTGGCCTTGTTTATGAAATCGGATTACCACAAGGCCGATGTGCCGATGCTGACGGTGACCCATGGGCGCGCGGCGACCCGCCGCCATATCTGGATTTACACTGTGCTCTTGGCGCCTGTGGCGCTTGGCATTGGTGTGACGCAAATCGGCGGCCCGCTCTACATGGCGGCAGCGGTGGTTCTGAACCTGATCTTCTTGAAGGGCGCATGGGATATCCGTGCCCGCAGCGAAGATGTGGCAGAGGCCGATGGCTATGCGACTGAAAAGAAATTCTTCCGCTTTTCCCTCTATTACCTTTTCCTGCATTTCTGCGCGATCTTGGGCGATATTGCCCTGCGCGCCGCAGGTCTGTCATTGGGGGGGTGGTAAGCCATGGCGATCCGTGAACAAAGCGATATGCACAAGCGCCGCCTGAGCCGCAATATCGGCGTGGGGCTGAGCCTTGTTGCCTTTTGCGTGATCGTCTTTGGGATGACGGTGGCAAAAATCCGTGAAGGCTCGAAGATGGAGGCCTTTGATCATCAACCGCGCGTGTCGATGACCCCTGCGCAAGAGGGGCAATCAGGAGGCACGCAGCAATGACACAAAACCGTAAAACTGTTTACAGCCTGCTGGGTGTCATCGTCTTTATGGGGGCGATGGCATGGGCGGCAGTGCCTCTTTACGATCTCTTCTGCCGTGTCACAGGCTATGGCGGCACCACGCAAGTTGCGGATACTGAAAGCGCGGTGGTGTCTGATCGCATCGTCACTGTGCGCTTTGATGCAAGCACCGCGCGCGACATGCCGTGGGAATTCCGCCCCATGCAGCGCGAAATTGATGTCCGCCTAGGCGAAACAGCCTTGGTGTTTTACGAGGCCTATAACCCGACCGATGAAGTGGTGGCAGGCACTGCGAGCTACAACGTGCTGCCCTACACGGCGGGCGCTTATTTTGCGAAAATCGCCTGTTTCTGTTTCACCGAGCAGGTGCTGCAACCAGGTGAGCGGGTCGAAATGCCTGTGACCTTTTTCGTAGACCCCGAAATCCTTGAGGATGACGAGGCCTATGACACACAAGAAATTACCCTGTCCTATACATTTCATGTTATGGATATAACCGAAGACCTTGCCGCGCTGAGCGGCACAACTGAATGACCGAAAGCGAAGGACCAAAACAGATGGCCCATGCAAAGAACCATGATTATCATATCATTTCGCCCTCGCTCTGGCCGCTGATTGCTGCCGTTGGGGCTTTTGTAATGCTTACGGGCAGCGTGCTGTGGATGCACGGCTCTGGCCCGTGGATGTTCCTGATGGGCCTTGTGGCCGTCCTTTACGTGATGTTCGGCTGGTGGTCGGATGTGGTCGCGGAAAGCAACCAAGGCGATCACACCCCCGTTGTGCGGATCGGCCTGCGCTATGGCTTTATCATGTTCATCATGTCCGAAGCCATGTTCTTTGTCGCATGGTTCTGGGCGTTCTTTAAGCACGCGATTTACCCGATGAATGAATATGTCGGGTCGCAATATGTGCAGCCAAGTTTCTATCAGATGGATGTCTGGCACTTGCCTTTGATCAACACGCTGGTGTTGCTTCTGTCGGGCGCGGCGGTGACTTGGGCGCACCACGCGTTGGTGCACAATGAAAGCCGCAAGGATGTCGAATGGGGCCTTTTGATCGGTGTTGTGCTGGGCCTGTTCTTCACGGCGCTTCAGGCCTATGAATACTGGGAATTGCTGGTTCACAAAGACTGGACATTCGGCGGGGATAAGTTCTTCTCGACCTTCTTCCTTGCAACGGGTTTCCACGGGATGCACGTGATTATCGGCACAATCTTCCTGTTCATCTGCTATCTGCGCGTGCGCAGCGGCCATTTCACCGCAGAGAAACATATCGGCTTTGAAGCGGCTGCATGGTACTGGCACTTTGTTGATGTGGTCTGGTTGTTCTTGTTTGCCGCAGTCTATATTTGGGGCATTGGCGGCTGAGCTGATCCCGCGTGATCACCTGATTTTGGAACGGCCCGCCACCACAAAGGCGGGCCGTTTCTCGTTCGATCTGCCATCTATGAGAGGTGCTATGACACATTCGCGCGTTGCGATTTTCTCGGTTCTGTCATTCGGGGTTGCGGGGGCCGCTATCCTGATTGCGCTTGGCGTGTGGCAGACCCAACGTTTGTCTTGGAAACAGGGCGTGTTGGCCGATATCGAGGCGCGGATTGTTGCCGAAGCAGTGACCTTGCCTGACGCGCCAGATGCGATCCGTGATCGGTATATGCCTGTGATGCTTGAGGGGCAGTTTATCCGCGGGGCAGAGGACACGCTGCGCGTCTTGGTCAGCCGCAAGGGCGTGGGGGCGGGTTATCGCCTGATCTCAGGGTTTGAGGATGATCTGACGGGGCGCCGTGTCCTGGTGGATCGTGGGTTTTTGCCCGTAGCCGCCGAGATGCGTTCTGCGCCAGAAGGCCGCTTTGCCCTTACGGGCAACCTGCATTGGCCAGATGACCGCAACAGCTCGACCCCCGATAATGACCGCGCCGCAAATATCTGGTTCGCGCGCGATTTGGCGGATATGGCCGCGGTGCTTGGCACAGACCCCTATCTTGTGGTGCTGCGTGACGGCACCCCGCCAGAGGCAGACCTGACACCGATGCCCGTGGACACATCCGCCATCCCCAATGACCATTTGCAATATGCGGTGACATGGTTTTCGCTTGCAGCGGTATGGTTGGGGATGACAGCCTATCTTCTGTGGCGTATCAGGCACAGAACGCTTTGAAGGGACAATAACCATGCGCTACATCTCGACACGCGGCACAGCGCCTGAACTGACATTTGAGGACGCCATGTTGACGGGGCTTGCCCGTGATGGGGGGCTGTATGTGCCTGCAAGCGTCCCACAGTTGAGCCATGCGGAGATCGCCGCAATGGCGGGTCTGCCTTATGAGGAGGTCGCCTTTCGCGTGATGCGCCCCTTTGTGGGCGATACATTCAGCGATAGTGAATTTGGCGATATCATCACCCGCGCCTATCAGGGCTTTCGCCACGCAAGCCGCGCCCCGCTCAAGGAATTGGCACCCAATCATTTCCTGATGGAATTGTTCCACGGCCCCACCTTGGCGTTCAAAGATTTTGCGATGCAGCTTATTGGGCAAATGTTTGAGCATAGCCTGACCAAACGCGGGCAGCATGTGACCATTGTGGGGGCAACGTCAGGCGATACAGGCTCTGCCGCGATGGAGGCATTTCGCGGGCTTGATGCGGTGTCGGTGTTCATCCTGTTCCCCCATGGCCGTGTGTCCGAGGTGCAGCGCCGCCAAATGACCACGGTCACCGAGGCCAATGCCCATGCTTTGGCTATTGACGGCACATTTGACGATGCGCAGGCGCGGCTCAAAGATATGTTCAATGATCTCACCTTTCGCGATGAGGTGCGCTTGGCAGGGGTGAACTCGATCAACTGGGCGCGTGTCATGGCGCAGGTTGTTTATTATTTCACCGCCGCAGTCAGCCTTGGCGCGCCACATCGTGCCGTCAGCTTTACCGTGCCGACTGGCAATTTCGGCGATATTTTCGCGGGCTATATCGCGCGCCAAATGGGTCTGCCGATTGATCGTCTTGTGGTGGCGACCAATAGCAATGACATTTTGGATCGCGCCTTGCGCACGGGCGGCTATCATATGGGCGGTGTGCAGGCCACAATCAGCCCTTCGATGGATATCGAAGTGTCGTCCAACTTTGAGCGGGCATTGTTTGATGCATATGGTCGTGACGCAGGCGCGGTTGTGCAATCCATGGCTGCGTTGAAATCCGAAGGCGGGTTTGACATCAGCCAAGGCGCGCTTGAGGCTTTGCGGGACATCTTTGCCTCGGGTCGTGCGAGCGAGGATGAGACATCCGCGATGATCACATCTTGCCTGTCAACATCGGGCGAGCTGCTTTGCCCCCATTCCGCAGTCGGGGTTCATGTGGCCCAAGATCACCTTGGGACGACCCCGATGGTTACATTGGCCACAGCGCATCCTGCGAAATTCCCCGATGCGGTCGAGGCGGCAACAGGCATCCGCCCCGCATTGCCGCCCCATATGGCAGATTTGTTCGAGCGTTCCGAACGGGTGCAGCGCGTGCCAAATGACCTTGCCGCCCTTGAGGCGCTGATCCGCGAAAAGGTGGCCGCATGAGTGTTGAGATGCACCAACTCTCCAACGGGTTGCGGGTGATCACCGAACGGATGGAGGGGCTGCAATCCGCAGCAATCGGGGTTTGGGTGTCCGCAGGCGGGCGCCATGAGCGGGTCGAGCAAAACGGCATCGCGCATTTCCTTGAACATATGGCGTTTAAGGGCACGAAACGGCGCAGCGCGCTGCAAATCGCCGAGGAGATCGAAGATGTAGGCGGCTATATCAACGCCTATACCTCGCGCGAAGTCACCGCCTATTACGCGCGCGTGTTGGAGCAAGATGTGCCCCTTGCCCTTGATATGATTGCCGATATCGTGCTGAACCCTGTGTTTGATCCCCGCGAGATCGAGGTTGAGCGGGGCGTCATCCTGCAAGAAATCGGTCAGGCGAATGACACGCCTGATGATGTAATTTTCGACTGGCTTCAGGAAACGGCCTATCCCAACCAACCGCTTGGGCGCACCATTCTTGGCCCCAGTGAGCGGGTACGCGGCTTTGGTCGCGAGGATTTCGGCCAATTCGTGACCGAACATTATGGCCCCGATCAGATGATCCTATCGGCCGCAGGGGCGGTGGATCATGCGCAGATCGTGCGACTGGCCGAAGAGAATTTTGGCCATTTACCCTCACGCCGCGCGGCCCCAGCACCTTTGGCGCAATTTGCAGGCGGAGAATTCCGCAAGGTCAAGAAACTGGAACAGGCCCATATTGCGATGGCCTTTGAAACACCTGGATATCGGTCTGACGACATCTATACCGCGCAGATTTACGCAAGCGCGCTTGGCGGGGGCATGTCCTCGCGCCTTTTCCAAGAACTGCGCGAAAAGCGTGGCCTGTGCTATTCGATTTTTGCCCAAGTGGGGGCCTTTGATGAAACGGGCCTTCTTACCATTTACGCAGGCACGGGCGGTAAGGATGTGGGGGATTTGGCGCTTTTGAGCATGGATGAGATCAAGCGCGCCGCGAGTGATTTGAACCAAGCCGAGCTTGATCGTGCGCGCGCGCAGATGAAAGCGGGGCTTTTGATGGGGCTTGAAAGCCCATCTTCCCGCGCTGAACGTCTGGCACGGGTTTTGGCCATCTGGGATCGTGTGCCGCCCCTAGAGGAAACTGTGGCGCGGATTGATGCGGTCAGCCTTGCGCATATTTGTGACTTTGGCGCAGGGATTGCCGAAAGCGGCGCGCTTGCCTTGGCGCTTTATGGGCCCGTCAGCAAAGCGCCTGATTACGCGCAATTGACGCAGCGTTTGGCGGCTTGATGCTGAGGCGGCGGCCGAAACTTGCCATTGAAACCGAGCGCATGACCCTGCGCCTGCCTCTGCATGAGGATTATCGCCATTGGGCGGGATTGCGTGAAGCGTCAGCCGCCTTTCTGCAGCCATGGGAGCCTGCTTGGTCATCGGATCATCTGACCCGAAAAAGCTTTTCTGCGCGGGTCTATTGGGCACAGCGTGCCTCATCGGAAGAAAGCGCGCTGCCGCTGTTTTTGATCCGCCGCGAAGACCAACGCCTGCTTGGCGCGGTCACATTGGACAATATTCGCCGTGGCCCCGCGCAGGCGGGAACGATTGGCTATTGGATTGGGCAGCCATATGCGCGCAACGGATATATGCGCGAGGCGGTGGTGGCCTTGATCCACTATGCTTTTACCCGTCTTGATCTGTCCCGTATCGAAAGCGCCTGTTTGCCTGAAAACACCCCTTCCCGTGGTCTTTTGGAGAAATGCGGCTATAAATATGAGGGGGTCGCGCAAAGCTATTTGCAGATCAATGGGCGCTGGCGCAATCATGTGCTTTACGCCAATTTGCGCAGTGACCGCCGTGGCCGCACCGAAGTGGGCTAAGGCTTTGTGGGTGTAAGGGGGACAGGCGTGACAGCTTCATCAAAACTTGACGCGGTGAAGGGCGATTTGCCCGCAGATATCTGGCGCGAGGCGACCCCGAACTATCTCGAAGAACCGCGAGGGCGGTGGCAGGGCAAAGCTGCGGCTGTTTTGGCACCGCGCTCTACCGAGGAGGTTGCTTTGGCCCTGCGCGCCTGTGCGGCGCATCGGGTGGCGGTGATCCCCTATGGCGGCGGCACGGGCTTGGTCGGTGGGCAGCTGTCTGAAAATTTTGATCATGGCGTGATTTTATCACTCGAGCGGATGCGCGCGATCCGCGCGATGGACGAAGATGGGCGCAGCCTAACCGTTGAGGCGGGTGTTATCTTGGCTGATATTCACGCGACCGCGCAAAAGGCGGGGCTGCTTTTCCCCTTAAGCCTTGCAAGCCAAGGATCGGCGCGCATAGGCGGCCTTTTGGCGACCAATGCGGGCGGGGTGAATGTTCTGCGTTATGGCAATGCACGGGATTTGGTTTTGGGCATTGAGGCGGTGATGCCCGATGGCAGCATTTTTCACGGGCTGTCGCCTCTGCGTAAAGATAACACGGGCTATGATCTGCGCCATTTGTTGATTGGCTCTGAGGGCACATTGGGCATCATTACAGCGGCCAGTTTGCGGCTTTTCCCTGAGCCTGCGGCACAAGGCGCGGCCCTGATGGCGGTGCCCGATCCACGCGCGGCCCTGTCTTTGTTGCGAATGACGCAGGATATGGTGGGCGAGGGGCTTTCGGCCTTTGAATTGATGCACCGCCAAGGGTTTGATTTCTTGGCCGAGGTCGGGCCAGATTTGCGTCAACCTTTTGATGACATCCCCGAATGGTGCGTCTTGATCGATTTGGGCCTTGGCGCGGGGCAAGATCCCGCCGCGCTTTTGGAGGGGCTATTTGCCCGTGCTTTTGAGGCGGATTTGGTCAGTGATGGGGTGATTGCCCAATCCATGGCGCAGCGGGATGATTTCTGGGCCTTGCGCGAAAACATACCCGAGGCCAATCGGCGCATCGGCGCGGTCAGTTCCCATGACATCTCTTTGCCCGTGGGGCTGGTGCCGCAATTCATTGCTGACATTCCTGCGCGCATCGCCGAGATCGGGGATTTCCGCCATAATTGCTTTGGCCATATGGGGGATGGGAATTTGCATTACAACATCTTCCCCATGCCAGGCAAAACGCGTGCGGATCATCTGGCCGAGCGCGATGTGATCAAGCGCGCCATGCATGATCTGGTGCATGAGATGGGCGGATCCGTATCTGCCGAACATGGGATCGGGCGGCTTAAGGTCGATGACCTTGAACGCTATGGCGACCCTGCCAAATTGGCCGCCATGCGCGCGATCAAGGCCGCGCTTGACCCGCAAGGCATCATGAACCCTGGTGCCGTGCTGCGCAGCAACGCAGGCTAAGGGCGTTTATTCCTCGGGCGGGATTAGGCGCAATTCGCCTGCCTCCTCCAAGTCACGGATCGCGGCAATGACGCTGTTCATTGCGGCCTCCCCTTCCTCAAGGCGCGGGGTCTCGCGGGCATTGGCATCTTCGCGGATTTGTTCGGCCAAGCGCTTGGACATATTGCCAAGCAAGAACTCCACCACTGCAGGGCAGGATTTCAAACCAGCGGCCAAGGCGGTCAGCATGGTTTCACCATCCACTCTACGCATAACCTTGGCCACATCTTTGGCATCCAAACGGCGTGGAATATGCTCGAAGGTAAAGATGGCGCGCTTCACATCCTCGCCGAAGGCGGCGTCGCGTTCCATCAACCCTTTGAGGATCGCCTCGCGCGCTGTGCCGCGCGCAGCGTTGAGCATGGCCCCAACACGTTCGACTGCGGATGCCTTGAACACTGAACGTGGCTGAGATTGCATTTGTTTTAATAGGGCCTTGCCAATTTTCTCAACCATCGTTGGGGTCACAGTCGAGGTGAGGGAGATTGCATGGGCCACTTGTGGCGCGCGATCCTCGGGCAGGCCTGCCAGAATTTCGGCGGCCTTAGCCACGCCAATTTTTGAAAGCAAAATGGCGCAAACCTCGGCGCTTTCATGCACCAAAAGCGGGGCAAGCCGTTCGGCGGGCATGGCGGCCAAAATGGGCCACGGGTCTGACCCATCCCCTGCGGCAGCTTTGGATTTCAGATTCTCTGCGGCATTGGGGGAGAGGTGCTGTTCCAACAGTTGCACGGCATCGGGCAGGGCACTGGGAAAGGTCAGCGCCAGATCATCCAAGGCTTCGGCAAATTCGCGGATCACGGCATAAAGCGTGTCGCGGTTGATCGGCCCCAAACGCGACATGGTCAATGCAAGGGTTTCTTGGTGTTCTGGGGGCAGGCGGTCAATCGAGGGGGTTAGTCCCTGCGACAGAAGCAGACGCACAATCACCGCCGCCTTTTGCGAGGGTTTCAGCGGCCGCACCCGCGCGGCGCGCGAAGGCAGGCCTTGGATAGCCATCGCGGCAGGCCCAAGGATTTCTTCCTCCTGCGTTTCTGAAAAACTTGCACCGCTCAAGGGGTCTTTGACCCGCCCGGCAACGGCCATATTCTCTGTATCATCCGACAGCATATCCATGCGCATCACCCAGATCTCGCTTCACCCATGGGCGAATGTGGCGGCAAATCCTTAATCATTGCCTAGCATGCGGAGGTCAAAACGTGATGTTATGTGCAAGATTTTACACGATTTAAAAGGAAAACCCCGCCTTTGAGGGGCGGGGTTTGTTGCGGGTGCTGCCGTCTTTGGCCCTTAGCCAAAAACGCGCTTGAAAATCGTGTCTACGTGTTTGGTGTGATAGCCGAGGTCGAATTTCTCTTCGATTTCTGCGGCGCTCAGTGCGGCGGTCACTTCGGCATCTGCGAGAAGTTCGGTTTTGAAATCAGCCCCTTGCTCCCAAACTTTCATCGCGTTGCGTTGGACAAGGCGATAGGCGTCCTCGCGGCTGACGCCCGCTTGGGTCAACGCCAAAAGCACGCGCTGCGACATCACCAAACCCTTAAACTTGTTCATATTGGCAAGCATGGTTTCGGGATAGATCACCAGTTTTTCGACAACGCCCGCCAAGCGGTTTAATGCGAAGTCCAAGGTGATGGTGGCATCAGGGGCAATCCCGCGCTCTACTGAACTGTGCGAGATATCCCGCTCGTGCCAAAGCGCGACATTTTCCATTGCGGGGATCACCGCCATTCGCACAAGCCGCGCAAGCCCTGTCAGGTTTTCGGTCAAGACAGGGTTGCGCTTATGCGGCATTGCCGAGGAGCCCTTTTGCCCCGCAGAGAAGAATTCTTCTGCTTCAAGCACTTCAGTGCGTTGCATATGACGGATTTCGATTGCGATATTTTCAATGCTGCTTGCAATGACGCCAAGCGTGGCAAAGAACATCGCGTGACGATCGCGAGGGATCACTTGGGTTGAAATCGGCTCAGGCGAAAGGCCCATCATTTTGCAGACATGTTCCTCAACGGCGGGGTCGATATTGGCGAATGTGCCAACCGCGCCTGAAATCGCACCCGTGGCGATCTCGGCACGCGCGGCTTGCAGGCGGGCCTTGTTGCGATCCATTTCCGCATAGAAGCGGGCAAAGGTCAGGCCCATTGTGGTGGGTTCTGCGTGAATGCCGTGGCTGCGGCCAATCCGAACGGTGTCTTTATGCTCTATCGCGCGGGTTTTGAGCGCGGCTAAGACCTTCTCCAGATCCGCCAGCAAAATATCCGCCGCGCGCACAAGCTGCACGTTCAGGGTGGTGTCCAGAACGTCTGATGAGGTCATGCCCTGATGCACGAACCGCGCATCCTCAGACCCGATATGCTCGGCCAAATGGGTAAGAAAGGCGATCACATCATGCTTGGTGACAGCTTCAATCTCGTCAATGCGGGCCACATCGAATTCTACATCCTTGGCCTTCCAAACGGCGGCGGCGTTTTCGCGGGGGATCACGCCAAGCTCGGCCTGCGCATCGCAGGCATGGGCTTCGATCTCATACCAGATGCGGAATTTGGTTTCGGGCGACCAAATGGCAACCATTTCAGGGCGGGCATAGCGGGGGATCATGGGCGAACCTTCTGTAATGCAGTTTCAAAGGGGTTGCGCGCCTTCTAATCTAAATGTCACAGAAGGGGAAACCGCTTTTCGACCGCCTGCGACCATGAGGGAGGCCAAATTGGATCATTGCGCCCTAATACCAGAAAGTGACGCGCTGGCAGGCGCGTGGCGGGTCGCGCGCGAGATCCACGATCACCGCGCAGAAATGCACGGTCATTTCGAAGGGCATGCGCGGTTCACCCCCGCTGAGGATGGTGTCCTGCGCTATCACGAGGCAGGGCGTTTGAACTATGGCGCGGGTCAAATCTTTGAGGCGGAGCGGCGCTATATTTGGCGGCGCGTCCCAGAGGGTTGGCAAGTGGATTTTGACGATACCCGCCCCTTTCACCTCATTCGCGCCGCGGATCACCCTGCGCGCCATGACTGTGCCCCTGATCTCTACATCTTGCGCTATCAGTTTGAGGCACTTCCGCGGCAGTGGCAGTGCCAATGTCGTATTACGGGGCCGCGCAAAGATTTGGATTTGGTGACGAATTATTATCGCGACTGATCGCGATTGACCCGTTCGGCCTTCTTGCGCACCAAAACGCTGCGCAGATCATGCATCGCCAAAAGCAAGCGATCAGTGAAATCCTCGAGATCCTCATCATCGGCGCGGGATTGCGCCCAATGTGCCGTTTCGTTGAGATGGTCGATGGTGCGGTGAATGTCATCGAGGTCACGGCGCTTGAGCAGGGCGCGGCGCGCCTCCATCCATTGGGTTATTGCGGTGGTCTCGTCTGCGGTTAACTCATGCGCGCCATGCGCTTTGATATTGCCATTGCGGATATTCACCATGGCAATCTCGTGCATTTCAATACGGCGGTGGCGGTTTTCGGTATCAACCCGAAACACCGATGCCCCGTTTTCACGCACGCGGAAATAAAATTCAGGCAGCTCGGCCATGGCCCCCCAACGACACAGATACCCCAGTTATACAGCCGTATGACCCTGCGCGGCTTTGGTCAAAAGGTCAAGTGACCTTGCGCTGTGGCGTTGATTTATGGGGGATTTGTGTGCCACCCGCAGCAGGCGCTTGCGGCGCTGCTGCGGGTGGGGGAGTTGTTCACAGAACAAAGATTATTTCAGGCTTGCGCAGAAGCGTTGGATGCGGCTGCACGCCTCGCGTAGATTGTCATCCGATGTCGCATAGGACACGCGGAAATTGGGCGATAGGCCAAAGGCCCCCCCAAAGACCACAGCCACGCCCTCTTCCTCGAGAAGGGCTGTTGCGAAATCCTCATCCGTTTCGATCTTTTTGCCAGCGGGGCTGGTCTTGCTGATGCAGCCTGCAATGGACGGATAGACATAAAATGCCCCGTCTGGTGTTGGGCAGGTGATGCCCTCTGCCGCGTTCAGCATCTCAACCACCAGATTGCGGCGGCGCAAGAACAGCGCCACGTTATCCGCCAAGAAATCCTGCGGGCCATTGAGCGCCTCAACAGCGGCCCATTGGCTGACCGATGAGGGGTTCGAGGTGGACTGACTTTGAATTTTGCGCATCGCGCCAATCAGGTTCTCGGGGCCTGCCGCATAGCCGATCCGCCACCCTGTCATCGCATAGGCCTTGGAGACGCCGTTACAGGTCAAGGTGCGCTCATAAAGGGCGGGCTCCACTTCGGCCGGGGTGCAGAATTCAAAGCCGTCAAAGACCAGATGCTCATACATATCATCCGACATGATCCAGACATGAGGATGGCGCAGCAACACATCGGTCAGCGCCTTCAACTCGGCGCGGGTATATCCCGCACCTGTGGGGTTCGAGGGGCTGTTGAAAATGAACCATTTGGTCTTGGGGGTAATGGCCGCCTCAAGCGCCTCGGGTGTCAGTTTGAAATTCGTTTCAATCGTGGCCGTTGCGATGACAGGGGTGCCGCCTGCAAGCAGAACCATATCGGGGTAGCTCACCCAATAGGGGGCAGGGATGATCACCTCATCGCCGGGGTTTAAAGTGGCCATCAGCGCATTATACAAAATTTGCTTGCCGCCCGTGCCCACCGACACTTGCGAGGGTTTATAGCTTAGGCCATTTTCCCGCTCGAATTTCTTGCAGATCGCCTGCTTGAGTTCGGCAATACCATCCACCGCAGTATATTTGGTCCGACCCGCATCAATCGCGGCTTTGGCCGCGTCTTTGATGTTTTGGGGGGTGTCAAAATCAGGCTCACCTGCGCCAAGCCCAATCACATCTTTGCCTTGCGCCTTCAACTCTGCGGCGAGGTTGGAGACGGCGATTGTGGGGGAGGGTTTGACCCGCGAAAGCGTGTCGGACAAAAAGGCCATTGGATTTCTCCAGTTCTGCGGCGCACGCATCAAAGGCGGGGGCCTGCGGTTTACTTCACTGCGGCACAGCTTTAGGGTTTGGCGCAAGGCTGTTCAAGCGCGGAATTGTTGGGCGAAGTGCCGCATATATGCATTTCCTGCGCCTTTATCCCTTTTAGGTTGAACAGTGAGAGCTGCGCGCGCCCGCGCTGTGCAGCGTGAAAATAAGTTGGCCGATTTGAAAAGGAGCCTCCGCAATGAGCGATGATGTGATCACCCATGAGCCCCAGACAGATGCAAGCTGGTATGACGAAGATACAGCCACATTTGGGGATCGTATGGCAGGGGCGCGCGAAGCGGCAAATATGGGTCAAGCAGAACTGGCGCGGCGCATGGGGGTCAAAGCCAAGACGATCCGTGCATGGGAAAATGACCAAGCCGAACCGCGCGCCAATAAGTTGCAGATGTTGGCAGGGGTTTTGGGCGTGTCGATTATGTGGCTGTTGACAGGGCGCGGCGATGGGATTGATGGCCCGTTTGAGGCATCTGCCCTGAGCGAAGACACCAGTGCGATCCTAAAAGACCTGCGCCGCATTCGTGCCGAGCAAGCCCAACTCTCCGAAGCCTTGGGTCGGTTGGAAAAAAGATTGCGTCAAACTCTGGTGCAAGAGGCAGGTGGGCAGTAGAGAGGGGTAAATTTGCCCCCAGCGAAGAGGCCGCCTATGTCCCAATCAGCCCCCCAAGAGACCCGCGAAATCCGTCTCAAGCGTCTTCGGATGCGGGCATGGCATCGGGGTATCAAAGAGATGGATTTGATCTTGGGGGGATGGGCAGATGCGCATTTGCCCTCTGCTGATGATGCCACGCTCGATCTGTTCGAGGCGGTGCTCGAGGAGGCGGATCAAGACCTGTATCAATGGGTTTCTGGGCAAAGACCCGCGCCTGATCATATCGCAGAATTCCTCGAACAAATCAGCCGTGAGTTTCGCGCCACATTAAACCGCAGCACTTAACGGTTTTTTTGTTTTTTGCCGTCATCTGTTGGGTCGTGACTGAATCACGGAGTAGCAGATGAGTATTGAGACCCCCATTGTTCCCGCAGGATCGCGTGCTTTGGCCGCGGGCTATCTTGAATCCCTCGCCTTGGTGGAGCGGCTTCATCGTCTGCTTCTCGATGTGATCAAAGACGAATTTGAGCGTCTGGGGATGTTGGAGGTCAATTCCGTTCAAGCCCTGCTTTTGTTCAATATCGGCGAGCATGAGGTGACAGCGGGCGAGTTGAAAAGCCGTGGCTATTATCAAGGCTCGAACGTGTCGTATAACCTCAAGAAACTGGTTGATATGGGGTTCATGCACCACCAGCGCTGCGATATTGACCGCCGTTCCGTGCGGGTGCGCCTGACGCCAAAAGGGCGCGAAGTGCGCAATGCCGTGGCCGAACTTTTTGAGCGGCATGCAGGGCAATTAGAGGCGCAAGGCTTTCTCATGGCGGATGGTGTTGGGCAAATCAACCATTCGCTAAAACGATTGGAGCGGTTCTGGACGGATCAAATCCGCTATATCTATTGATTAGCCCTCAGTGGCCTCGAACCCTTCGGGTATGACCAGATCATAACCTTTGTCCTGCAAAGAGGGCAGCACTTGATTGGCCAAGACCCGTTGCGTGATCGGGCCTCGGAAATGTAGCACCACTACACCTTCGGAATTGATAAAGAAGGTTTCAGGCATCGCAACCACGCCCCAATCGCGCCCATTTCGCGCTTCTTCATCGCGACCGATGCGGTCATAGGGATTGCCCAATTCAGATAAAAAAGCACGCGCTTGGCCCAATTGATCGCGATAATTTACGCCAAATAGCGGGTTTCCTGCTTCGGCCAATGCGGTAAGGGTCGGATGCTCGGCGCGGCAGGGTGGGCACCAACTGGCAAAGAAATTCAGAATGATAAGCCCGTTGCCCTCAAGATCGGCACGGGTCAGAAGCGGCGTGTCGTCAAGCGCCGTCAGATCAAGATGCGGGGCCACGCGGCCTTCACGCGTGGAGGGGAGGGCGGCCGTGTCAACGCCGATGCTGCGCGCGTCCTCCGTGCGGCTTAGCTGCACCGCCGCAAGCCCGAAAAACCCAAGCGTTACGGCCAAAGGCACAATCATCATCGGACGAAATTTCATCACAGGTTTTCCGTAGATTTTGGACGCTTGGCCGTGCGGCGCGCTTCGAATTCCTCAAGCCTGATCCGCGTTTTGCGCCCCTGCCAAACAGAGCCTGCCACCAAGATCAACAAAAGCGCCAATGTCCCTGCATAGGCAGATAAGACCTCGACCGCATATGGCCCCAGATCGGGAAAGATGAAAGCTGTCATGCCATCCGCTCCTGCGCGATCAGGGCGCTGAGGCGGCGGGCGCGAATTTCAGTGCGCGTGCGCAACAGCACAAGGCAGATAAACAAAAGGCCAAAGCCGATAATGCAAATCCAAAGCGGATAGGCAAAGACATCGGCGACATTTTCCTCGGCATCCATAGACAGCGAGGCGCCTTGATGCAGGCCTTGGTTCCAGAACAAAATCGCATAGCGCGAAATCACCGCAAAGACCGTGCCAACAAGGCAAAGAACGGCGGTCAGGTCTGCGGCCGTATCGGGGTTTTCGACCGCCGCCCACAGCGCCATATAGCCCAGATAGAACAGGAAAAGGATCAAAAATGCGGTCAATCTTGGGTCCCATTCCCACCATGTGCCCCACATGGGTTGCCCCCAGACCGCGCCTGTGAACAGGCCGATCAGCGTAAACACCATCCCAACGGGGGCCGCGGCCTTGGCCGCGAGGGCGCTGACATGGTGGCGGCGAATGACCCAAACCAACGAGGCGGCCAACATCATAAACCATGTGCCCGAACCCATAATCGCGGCAGGCACATGGATATAGATGATTTTGACAGTCGCGCCTTGGCGAAAATCATTCGGGGTGAAGAAAAACCCCCAGATCAGCCCACCCACCACCATGGCAACGGCAAGGGCCGTCACCCATGGCAGAACCGCGCCCGACAGCGACATAAATTTTCGCGGATTTGCGTATTCCCATATGCTCATGAGCGCAGAGATTAGTCGCAGCGCCGCAAGGCCACAAGGGGCTGAAAGAGCGGCAGCCTAGCGCAGATTGACGCGGAGGACAGAGGCCGAAGCAAAGGGCAAAATCGCCAAACTGCCCAGACTGATGGCCGCCAATAGGGCCAAAGGGGTGCCAACCGCCTCGCCAGAGGCCCCGTATGAGACGACCATCGACCCAAAAAGTAAACTGGGCACATAGAGCGGCAGCACCAATAGCGACAGCAACAACCCGCCCCGCCGCATCCCCACCGTCAAAGCCGCGCCAAATGTGCCAATGGCCGAAAGGGCGGGCGTTCCTACCAAAAGCGAGATGACAAGCCACAGAAACCCGTCTTCGGGCAAATTCAACAACAGCCCCAAAAGCGGCGCCACCAAGGCCAAGGGCAGCCCCGTGGTGATCCAATGCGCCGCAGATTTGGTGATTGCGACCATCTCAAGGGGCAGGGGGGAGGTTGCCAGAAGTTCAAGACTGCCATCTTCCCAATCAAGGGCAAAGATCCGATCCAGTGATAAAAGGCAGGCCAAAAGTGCGCCAAGCCACAAAACGCCCCCCGACACCTCGCGCAGCAAACCCGTTTCTGGCCCGATCCCGAACGGCACCAGAACCGAAACGATCAAGAAAAAAGCAAGCGCAAGGCCAAAGCCGCCCCCCGCTTTTACGGCCAACCGCAAGTCGCGTATCAAAAGACCGATCATGCCGCCCCCCAATCCGAAAACGGGTCAGTCTCGGCTAACTTTTTGCACATGAAAGGTTTGATGTCGAAAATTCGCGCCTCGGCCAGCCCGAGATCAATATGGGTGGCAATCAATGCGGCCCCGCCACGGGCCAAATGCGCCTGCACGGCGGCAGCAAAGCGCGCGACATTTTCTTGGTCAAGCGACACTGTCGGCTCATCAAGGCACCAAATGGGGCGCCCCGTCACTAAGAGCCGCGCAAGGCTGAGGCGGCGTTTTTGACCTGCACTCATTTCGCCTGCAGGGCGGTCACGCAGATCATGCAGATCAAACGCATCAAGCGCAGGCGTGATGTCACGTTGTCCAAAAACACCTGCCCAAAAATTCAGGTTTTGCGCCACGGTTAGACTGGTTTTGATCCCGTCTGCGTGACCGCTATAGGCGATGCTATCGCTGGCGCAACTGATCTGTCCCGACAGGGCGGGGGCTAGCCCCGCGATGATCCGCAACAGCGTGGTTTTACCTGCCCCATTCGGCCCGCGCAGCACCACGGCCTCGCCCGCAGAGAGGGTGAGGTCGACATTTTGCAACACTTGCACAGCGCCACGCGCGCAGGCCAGAGAGGTGATTTCCAACATCATAGCTTCACAGCTAAACGGAATTTAAGAATTTGGAAAGCGCGCAAACAGGAATGCTTGCGCCTGCCTGTGAAAAAATGTATGCAACGGCATACAAACGCGACCAACCCCCATTGCCACATCCAAAAGCAAGGGCTAAGGCCGTGACCGTTCAACCCGTTTTTTCGATGAGGGAGGCAAATATGCCCATCACCGTAGGCCACGATAGCGCCGCGACCCGCAAGACCCTGACGGCAGGGGGAAAAACCTATGCCTATTATTCCATCGCCGCCGCTGAGGCCGCGGGGCTTGGCGATTTCTCGAAATTGCCTGCCGCGTTGAAAGTGGTGCTGGAGAATATGCTACGATTCGAAGATGGTAAGACGGTCAGTGTCGATGACATCAAGGCCTTTGCTGAATGGGCCAAGTTGGGTGGTCAAAACCCGCGCGAGATCGCCTATCGCCCCGCCCGCGTTTTGATGCAGGATTTCACAGGCGTGCCTGCGGTGGTGGATCTGGCCGCGATGCGGGACGGGATCAAGGCGCTTGGCGGCAACCCTGACAAGATTAACCCGCTGAACCCCGTGGATTTGGTCATTGACCACTCCGTGATGATTGACGAGTTTGGCAATCCGCGCGCCTTCCAGATGAATGTGGATCGCGAATATGAGCGCAACATGGAGCGTTACACCTTCCTCAAATGGGGCCAGAACGCATTCAACAATTTCCGCGTTGTGCCTCCTGGAACGGGGATTTGTCACCAAGTGAACCTTGAATATCTGGCCAAAACGGTTTGGTCGGATGTGGATCAGAACGGCGATTTGGTCGCCTATCCTGATACGCTTGTTGGCACAGACAGCCACACCACCATGGTCAATGGCGCGGCTGTTTTGGGATGGGGCGTTGGCGGTATCGAGGCAGAGGCCGCAATGCTTGGTCAACCGATCTCGATGCTGATCCCCGAAGTGATTGGCTTTAAATTGACGGGCGCAATGGTGGAAGGCACGACAGGCACTGACCTTGTGCTGAAAGTTGTGGAAATGCTGCGCAAGAAAGGCGTGGTTGGCAAATTCGTTGAATTCTACGGCGAAGGTTTGGATCGCCTGCCTTTGGCGGATCGCGCGACCATCGCCAACATGGCGCCGGAATATGGCGCGACATGTGGCTTCTTCCCAATTGATGATGAAACCCTGCGTTACCTGCGCAACACGGGCCGCGAGGAAGAGGTTATCGCCTTGGTCGAAACCTATGCCAAGGAAAACGGGTTCTGGCGCGATGCGAATTACGCGCCCGTTTATACCGACACGTTGGAATTGGACATGGGCACGATCGTGCCTGCCATTTCTGGCCCAAAACGCCCACAAGATTATGTGGCGCTGTCGAGCGCAAAATCCGCCTTCCGCAAGGAAATGGAAGAAACGTTCAAGCGTCCTTTGGGCAAGCAGGTCGCCGTCAAAGGCGAAGATTACAGCATGGAATCAGGCAAGGTTGTAATTGCTTCGATCACCTCCTGCACCAACACATCGAACCCTTATGTGATGATTGGCGCAGGTCTTGTGGCGCGCAAAGCCGCTGAATTGGGCCTGACCCGTAAACCATGGGTCAAGACATCGCTTGCGCCAGGCAGCCAGGTTGTATCTGCCTATCTAGAGGCCGCAGGCCTGCAAGAAGATCTTGATAAGGTCGGCTTTAACCTTGTGGGCTATGGCTGCACCACCTGTATCGGTAACTCTGGCCCGCTGCAGAAAGAGATTTCCGAGGCGATTGCCGAGGGTGATTTGGTCGCCACCGCGGTGCTGTCAGGGAACCGTAATTTCGAGGGCCGTATCAGCCCTGATGTGCGCGCAAACTATCTCGCCTCGCCGCCGCTGGTCGTGGCTTATGCGATTGCGGGCACGATGGATATTGATCTGGTCAATGACCCGATTGCCCAGACCCCAGATGGCCGTGATGTTTATCTCAAGGATATTTGGCCAACCACGCAAGAAGTGGCAGAAACAGTTGAGCGCACTGTGACGCGCGAAGCGTTCCAAGCCAAATACGCCGATGTGTTCAAAGGCGATGAGAAATGGCAGGGGGTCAAAACCACCGATCAGCAGACCTATGATTGGCCTGCGACCTCGACCTATGTTCAGAACCCGCCTTATTTCCAAGGCATCACGATGGACACCAAAAAGATCGAGAATATCGAAGGGGCCAAGGTTCTGGCGCTTTTGGGCGATATGATCACCACAGACCACATCAGCCCTGCAGGATCGTTCAAGGACACCACCCCTGCGGGTCAATATCTGATCGAGCGTCAGGTGCCTGTACGCGAGTTCAACTCTTACGGCGCGCGCCGTGGCAATCACGAGATCATGATGCGCGGCACATTCGCCAATATCCGCATCAAGAATGAGATGTTGGATGGCGTTGAAGGCGGCTATACCAAAGGCCCAGATGGCGCGCAGACCTCGATCTTTGACGCGGCAATGGCCTATCAAGAGCAAGGCACGCCCTTGGTGATCTTTGGGGGCGAGCAATATGGCGCGGGCTCAAGCCGTGACTGGGCTGCAAAAGGCACCGCCCTTTTGGGTGTCAAAGCCGTGATCGCAGAAAGCTTTGAGCGCATCCACCGCTCCAACCTCGTTGGTATGGGGGTAATCCCGTTCGAATTCACAGGCGGCGACACCCGCAAGACCTTGGGTCTGACGGGCGATGAAACCGTGGCAATCAAGGGCTTGGATACAATCACACCCTTGGCCGAAGTGCCCTGTGATATCACCTATGCCGATGGCAGCGTGAAAACGATCACGCTGAAATGTCGGATCGATACGGCGGTTGAGATCGAATATATCGAGAATGGCGGCGTCTTGCATTACGTTCTACGCAACCTCGCCCGCGCTGCGTAAGCCTCGCCACAGTGAAACCAAAAGCCCCGCGCATCGCGCGGGGCTTTTTTATTTGGGTGGGTTTTCGGCGAATTCTACCTCGACAATCCGCGCTTGCCCCGTGGCCCATTGCCAGATTTGGCGGGGGGCTTGGTTTATTTCGGCGCTGCCGCGTTTGAGTTTGCGCCATGTTTTGGCCCATCCTTTGGGGCGCACGGCTTTGCCAAGGCCTGAGATATCAGAATTATAGGCATAGGCGCGCTGTGTCGCCATCGCGGGCACAATGATGCTGGCGGCCAAAGCACGGCGAATGGGGCTGACCGTGTCATTGAACAGGAAATGGTCAATCGGCACCCGCATCTTGCCGCGCCAAGACAGGGCCAGCTCCGCCCCCCGCCGCGACAGGATATAGGCCCCACCCCCGACATGACGCGAACGCATCGGGTGGATTGCGCGGCCTGAGGGGGTTTGACCAATTTGCGCGCCAAGCAATAGTTTGGATATGCCTTCGTTGAATTTCTCAAGTTTGACCGCCTCAGTGCCGCGCGGGATCCAATCAGAGGTCATTACCGCAGAGGCCAGATCAGCGGCGAGATAGATGTCATCCTCTAAAAAGAGGGCGAATTGCGCGTCTGTTTGCAGAAAGGCGGCCCAAGCCTCGGTGTGGCTGACGGTGCAGGCGCGGTCACCCAAACCAAGCCGACCCAAGGGGCCATATTCGGCAATCACAGCATCTATGCGGGCGGCATCCGCGCTTTGTGCATCACAGGCGGAATGACGAATGAAGGTCACGCCGCGCGCGCGCAGATGATCCCCGATCCGCTCGAGCCGATCAGGGCGGCGGTCGAGATTAACGACATAGATTGGGATATTTTGCGCCATGCGCGCCTCTGGGGTGATTTCTGCTTGCGGCGCATTTGTCATGAAAGCGGCTGTTGGGGCAAGCAATGATGCGCGGCGCTTGTGTTCAAACCCGTGGCTGGGCTATGCCATTCCCAAGGATAAAGGAGCGGCGCGCGTGCAAGACTGGCCTGTTTACGTCATCAATATGGACAGCAATGAAACGCGGCTCGCCCGTGTCGGCGCAGAGTTGGACGGCGCGGGTGTCGCATGGACGCGCCTGCCTGCGGTGAATGGTCGGGCGCTGTCCGAAGGCGAGTTGGCCCGCGTCTATGATGTGCGCGCCAATCGCCGCTACGCGCGGCATGATTTGGTGGCGCCTGAAATTGGCTGTTACCTCAGCCATATCAAGGCCGCTGAGTGGCTGTTGGAAAGCGGGGCTGAGGCCGCGGTGGTTCTAGAGGATGACCTGCGCATCACGGGTGACTTTGCCGCGACCCTATCCGCCTTGCAGGATGATCTGCAAAAGCGCCCCGCGGCATGGGATATGGTAAAGCTCTTTTCGTTCAAGCCTGTGCGCCTTGATCAGGCGCAGGCGATTGGGCTGGGCTTTACGCTGGGTCGCCCTGATCGCGTTCCCTCTACCACTTTGGGCTATGTTCTGACGCGGGCGGGGGCCGAAAAAATATTGGCCAAAGTGCCGCCGATTTTCCGCCCTGTCGATGAAGATCATAAGCATTTTTGGGAGTTTGATTTGCGCGTGGCGATGATTGCGCCGCAAACGATTGCCATAGGCGCGCAAGAGACGAGCGATGGCACAGTCGGCGATAGCCGCAAAAAAATGGCGCAGAAGGATCCGATTTGGATCAGGTTGTGGCGCTTTGGGCGGTATCGCGTGAATTACCGCCTGCACTTGGCGCGCGCACGGGCCAAGGGATTATAGGCGCGTGGTCAAACGGATCTTCCATATCATGATGGGGCGCGATGGTGGCACAGAGCGCTTCTTCCTTCGCCTGACCCAAGGGTTTCATGAGGCGGGGATCGAACAAGAATTTGCCGTGCGGCCCGCGCAAATCTGGCTGCCCGAATTGGCCCCGCGCGGGCGCGTGCATCAGGCGACCTATTTGCGCCGTGATCCGATCTCGCTCCTGCGTCTTTGGGGCTTGCATCGCCAAATTGCGCGGTTCGCGCCTGATGTGGTGATGGCATGGCGCGCCCCCGTTGCGCGCCTGATCCCCGATGGCCCATGGGTCAAGGTGCTGCGCCTTGGCGATTTTCCGTTCAATATCAAATATTTCCCGCGTCTTGACGCAGTAATTGCCAACACGCCCGACATTATCACCCATATTCGCGGCCAAGGGTGGCAGGGCGCAGCACACGTGATTTCAAACTTTCCGCCCGCGCCGAAAACTACATCGGGGGCGCATGTGCCCCAAGCCCCCCGCGCCAAAGGCGGGCGGGTCGTGGCGATTGGCCGCTTTGTCGGGATCAAGGGGTTTGACACGCTGATCCGCGCAATGAGCCACGCACCTGACGCAGAATTGTGGCTGATCGGTGATGGCCCACTAGAGGCGGATTTGCGCGCCTTGGTTGCCGATCTTGGTCTTGTGTCCCGCGTCCATTTCTTGGGGTGGCAAGGGGATATTCTGCCTTTTGTGCAGGCCTGCGATATCTTGGCCATGCCGAGCCGTGATGAGGCTTTGGGCAATGTCATCCTCGAGGCATGGGCGGCAGGGCTGCCCGTGGTCGCCACGCGCAGTCAGGGGCCGCTCTGGTATGGGGTGGATGGCGAGAATATGGATTTGGTTGATATTGATGATGCGCCTGCGATGGGGGCCGCGATTGCACGGCTGGGGGCAGATCCTGCGCGGCGCGCGCGATTGGCCGAAGCGGGCGCTGCAACCCTTGCAGCACGCTTTTCCAAAGAGGCAGTGATCGCGCAATATGTAACCCTTTTTCAAAATCTGGCCGAAGAAAAGGCGCTGCGATGACCGGACGCCGCGTGATCCATATGCATTTTGGCACCGATGGCGGGGCGGAGCGGTTCTTTGTCAATCTGTGTCAGGCTTTGGCTGAAGCGGGGGTTGAGCAGCGTTTTGTGATCCGCCCCAATCGGGCTTGGGCCGAGGATCTTCGCCCGCTTGGCGCGATTTATGAAACCAATTTTCGGCTTCTCAGCCCTCAATCCCTTTGGCTGCGGTGGCGCTTGCGCCAGATGCGCGCGGCGTGGCGGCCAGATGCGACATTTGCATGGATGTCGCGCGCCTCGAAACTCTTGCCCCAATCGGGTGGGGGGGTGCGGATCACGCGCTTGGGGGATTATCCGCGCCATTTGAAAAACTTCGCACGCAATGATGTGATCGTTGCGAATACGCCCGGTATTGCGCAGGCTTGCCGCGATTTGGGTTGGCAGCGTCCCCTTGGGGTGATTTCCAATTTCGTGCGCGAGGTGACACCGCGTGCGATCGCGCGCACCACCTATGACACGCCTGACGATGCCTTTTTGATTGTCGGGTCGGGGCGTTTCATTCATCGCAAGGGGTTTGACACGCTGATCCGTGCCTTCGCACAGGTGGAGGGCGCGTATTTATGGCTCGCGGGTGAGGGCGAAAAACGCCCCGCGCTCGAGGCGCTTGCCCGTGATCTTGGGGTGATAGATCGCGTTCGCTTTTTGGGTTGGGTCGAGGAGCCGATGCATCTTGTGGCCAGCGCAGATGCCTATGTCATGCCTTCGCGCCATGAACCGCTTGGGAATGTCATTCTCGAGGCATGGCGCAGTGCCACCCCTGTTGTCGCCACGCGCAGCGAGGGGCCATCATGGTTTTGTGAGGATGGCAAGGATGCGCTGCTTGTTGACATTGACGATGTTGATGCAATGGCACAGGCGCTCTTGCGATTGCGGGCGGAGCCAGACTTGGCCGCGCAATTGGTGACAGCGGGCCAAGCGCAATTATCCGAGAAATTCACCAAATCCCGCGTTGTGGCGCAATATTTGGCGCTGATTGACGGGGATTTGTCTGCAATGGATTTTGGCCGATGAAGGTGTTGATCATCAATATGGCAACGGCCACGGATCGTATGGCGTTTATGGCCGCGCAGATGGATCATTTCGGTCTGGACTGGGCGCGGATTGAGGCGATCACCCCCGACACGTTAACCCCGCCTGCCGATGATCCTGTATGGCATCGGTGGCAGCGCCCCTTGCGGGTGACAGAAATGGCGCTTTGCGCTTCGCATATGGCCGCGTGGCGCGCTGTGATTGCGGCGGATGTCCCGCATTTGATTTTAGAGGATGACGCGACCTTGGCCGCGGATTTGCCCGCCTTCCTCGCGGGTGTTGCGGGGTTGACCGATGTCGATCACATCTCGCTTGAGACGCGCGGTCGCAAAAAGGTTTTGGGCCGTGTCTTGCATTCTGCGGCCCCGATGCTGCGCCTGTGGCAGGATCGAACGGGTTCTGCGGCCTATATCGCCTATCCTAAGGGGGCAAAGCTGATGCTTGATCACGCGCTGCGTGTGGGTGGGCCATCGGATGCGATTATTTCCTCCACATATGGGATGCGCAGCTATCAGGCTGTTCCTGCTTTGGCGGTGCAATTGGATATTTGTGCGCAATATGGGGTGCCGCAGGCGCTTGAAACTCGATCATTGATTGATGCCGTTGAAAAGCCGCGCTTGCCGGTGTCAGGCATGGCGGCGCTTGGGTTTCGGACACGGCGGATTTGGGGGCAGATCGTCATGGGATGGCGCCAGTTGCGGTATCGGGGCACAAGGCTGCATGTTGCGCCTGCGCGCGATTGGCCAAAGATCACGCTATGAGGGCGTTACGGGCCTATATTGATATTCCACCGATATGGCTGTTCCTTGCCGCAGCGGTGGCGTGGATCTTGGCGCGAGAATTGCCCCTGATCATGGCCTTTGGCCCCGTGTTTCGTGTCGGCGGGGGTTTGACCATCGCTGTGGGGGTCGCCGTGATCTTATGGGCGGCTTGGTTTTTCTATCGGGCCAAAACACCGATTGAACCGCGCCATACCCCAAAGGCTTTGATCACATCTGGCCCGTTCAAATATAGCCGCAACCCGATCTATTTAGGCATGGTGTTGATTTTAATCGGGTGGGTATTGGTTTTGGGTGCGCTATCGCCTGTCTTGATCCCCTATCTCTATTTTTGGATGGTGGATCAACGATTTGCTGCCCCTGAGGAGGAGGGGTTGCGCCACGCGTTCGGCGTTGAGGGACTGCGCTATATTCAAACCACGCCGCGTTGGATTTAACGCTTCTTTGGTTTCCTTCGATAACAATCGCGGCCATAGTTGTGGCATGGGTGGAATATTACCGTGGCTCGCAAAGGCTTGATTGGCGCAGTCGCGAAAAGCGGCCTATGTGAAAGGGGACAGTGCAAGAGGGATGATGATGACAGGCTCGCTGCTGCAAATGGTTCTAGGTCGGATGGTCATTGGCCTGCGCCCCATGGTGCAGGCGCTCTGTTTTGCGATTTTAGCCATCATGGCCCTTTCCCCCAAAATGGCCGAGGCGCAATTATCCGCAACAGGCCCTGTTGTTGTGGAATTGTTCACCTCGCAAGGCTGTTCCTCTTGCCCGCCTGCGGATGCCTTGCTCAATGAATTGGCCACGCGGGGCGATGTTTTGCCCTTGGGTCTGCATGTGGATTATTGGGATTATATCGGTTGGCCCGACACATTCGCCCAACCTCAATTCTCGCGGCGCCAAGAGGCCTATGTGCGCGCCGCAGGGGGGCGGCGGGTTTATACGCCGCATATGGTCGTGGGGGGGCATGATCATCTGGTGGGGGCGCAGCCGATGGAATTGGCCGATTTGATCCGCGCCCATGCCGCGCAGGGCTATCCTGTTGCGGTCGAGCTTATTCGCAGTGCAGACGGCTATCGCCTGACGGCGCAAACCACGCAGACTGCGCCAATGGTGGTGCAGGTGATCCGCTATACCCCGCGTGCTGAGGTGGATATCACCCGTGGCGAGAATGCGGGGCGTGATGCCCATTACAGCAATGTGGTGCGGGGTTTGGAAATCTTGGGCGATTGGGATGGCCGCGCCCCGTTTGTGCGCACGATCACGGCAGAGGCAGAGACGGATTTGGCCGTGGTGGTGCAGGCCCGTCTTGGCGCTGGTGCGCTTGGCCCTGTGATGGGGGCTGCACGGGCGCCTCAATAAACGGGGCGCTACAAATCGCGGCGCAGCGCCTCTTCCTCTTCGGGATCTAGATCAAAATAACGCAATTGGCGTTCCGGCTTCCAGCGGCGATGCACCCACAGCCATTGTTCGGGTGTTTCGCGGATGCGCCGCGATATTGCATCTGAAATGGCCTGCGTCATGGCCTCGGCTGTGTCATGCGGGATGGGCGCATCGACCAGAATATCGAAATCCAAGCCATTTTCACAGCGGCGTGCAAAAATTGGCACAACCAGCGCGTCATGGCGCAACGCCATTTCCGCCCCCGTCAGGGCCGTTGGTGCAGGTTTGCCTAAGAAATCAACGCGCACCCCGTCTGCAAAATATTGATCCAACAAGATGGCGCATTGCCCTCCCCCCTTAATGTGGCGCAGGAATTGCGCCACGCCCCGCCGCCCGCGGGGAAAGGCGGGGCCGCCGAATGCGCGCATCGTATCTTCGTAATGGGCATTCACATAGCCATTGTTCATTGGGCGATAGAGCCCGCCCATGTGATAGCCGCGTTGGTTCATGGCGCTGCGAAAGGCTTGGTAATTGCCGAAATGGCCTGAGACAAACAGGATCGGGCGCCCCGCCTGTCGCGCGGCTTCGGCCGCCTGCCATCCCGCGCCATGAGGCTGCCAGTGCCCTGCACGGGCAATCAGGTCGGGTGCGGAATATTGCTCGATCACCGAACGGCCCAGATTATCTAAACTGGCATCGGCAATATCCGCGCGCCGTTTCTCGGGCAGATCAGGCCAGATATAGGCCAGATGCCCCATCGCGCGGCGGCGAAACCCCGCAAGCGGCCCCAACACGCGCCGCGTCAGCCATCCGATCAAGGCCACACGCTGCGCATAGGGCAGGGCGCGTGCCGCCGCCAGAACCGCTTGGAACAGGGCGTTTACGACCCAATCAACAGGGGTGCGGCGATCTCGGTCATAGGCGGCCATGGCGGCTGTATCTTTCCCTCAGCCATCCGCGCGGGTGGATGCCACATGGTCAATCTGCGGGCCGAGATGGGGCATCGGATAGCCCGCAGTGGCAATCGCGTCCAAAATATCATCCCGCGCCATGGTGCCTGCAAGGGCAAAGGCCGACAAAACCGCCGAACGCGTGCCAGAGGCGCAATAGGCCAAAATCTTGCCGCTGCTGCCCTCAATCGCATCGGCCTGTTCGTCAATCATGTCCATGCTTAACCCCGCAGCCCCCATTGGGTTATAGACAAATTCCAAGCCCGCCGCTTCGGCCGCGGTCTCAAATGCCGCTGCTTGGAGGGCTTCGGGGTTCTCGGCATCGGGGCGGTTGCAGATCAAGGCTGTGAACCCTTCTGCTTTGAGGGCGGCCAAATCCTCGGGTGCGACTTGCGGCGAGACAAAGATTTTATCGGTGATTTGGCGCAGTTCCATTTCGGGGCATCCTTTGGTTGGGCGGCTATCTCGCCCAATCTAGGCAGGGTTGGGGCCAAGGGCAATTGCAGAAGTTGACACAAATCAAAGCGGCGCTGCCTGCCTCGCGGCACTGTTGGGGGGTGAACAGGCAAGTTTTAGGAAAGGATAGGGTTATGAGTGGCCATCTGAGTAAAACTGCGATTGCCGCAAAGCGTGATCAATTACAGACACGTTTGGCGCAATTGGATCAGCGCATTCACACTGTGGAGGATGCGCTTGACGCCCCCCATTCGCGCGATTGGCCCGAAGCCGCCAAAGAGCGCGAAGATGACGAGGCCCTTGAGGCGCTTGGCCTTGAAGCACAGCATGAGATTGCGATGATAAACGCGGCAATCGCGCGCATAGATGCAGGGCAATATGGGATATGCACCTCTTGCGATTTGCCAATAGCCGAAGACAGGCTAGAGGTTCTGCCCTTTACGCCGTTTTGCCGTGATTGTGCCGCACAGGCGGCCCATTGAGCCGCGCGTTTCAGGCGAGGAAAATTCCAACCACCACGGACATCAGCCCGAGCGCTGAGAGCAAAAGCGCGCCCATATTGATCACCACGATCCGTTGCAATTTTGCGCGCAACTCAGCCTCAGGCAGGCCCGCGCGTTTGGCGGCCATGGCCGCGAAAATGCAATAGGCCAAAAAGCCAAGACCGATCAGTGTTAGCCCCGTCCCGATCCAAACAAGCCATTCCATCGCGCATATTCCCTTGGGCTTAGACTTCACCGCCTGCGGGCTAACGCGATTGCGGCCTTCGCGCAATCCCTTTGCGCCAAACGCGCTTGCGAAAGCCAAGGACAGGCGCTAGGTCATGGGCCGCAGAATTGCGCTGACCCGCCCTAAGGAGAGATGTGTCATGGATGACCAAATTGCCCCAAGCCCCGCTGCCCCCTCCTCCTCGGATGCGACCTATCGGGTCACCGCAGATGAGCTGCGCGCCTTTATCGAGCGGTTCGAGCGTCTCGAAGCCGAGAAAAAAGACATCGCCGATCAACAAAAAGAGGTGATGGCCGAGGCCAAAGGGCGCGGTTACGACACCAAAGTCATCCGCAAGCTGATTACATTGCGCAAGCGTGAACCTGACGATATCGCCGAAGAAGAAGCCGTGCTTGAAATGTATAAAGAGGCGCTTGGGATGCGCTAAGGCGCAATCATCCTCACCCCTTCGATCTGTGCCACGCTGAGCAAATCCGCCTCATAGGCCGCACTCATTCGGTCGAGCAGGGTTTGATCCCAATCTGGGATTGTGCAGGCCTCAACCATGAGATCTTCTTTCGCGTATCGCTCTAGGAATGCCAGATGGATACGGCGTAAATGCGCGGTCGACTGGGGCGGGTTTGTCATCAAGTAAAGCTCCATCTGCGCGGCCACAGATTTATCAAGCAAAGACGCGACCAAATCGCTTTCGCCCTTGAGGCGGGTGTCGGGCGGTAGGCCCGCCAAGGCACGCATCACATCGCCCCAAATCAAGGGCGTATCTTCGTTGGCCCAAACTGTCAGCTGTGCATCAGGTTGAGCCGCGCGCAGCCGTTGCAGCATCTCTGACCACCGCAGGGCTTCGGGCTGTATATCCGCCGCAAATTCGTTGAAGTCATCATAACGCGATGCCCGAAATAATGCGGGCAAAAGCGTGCTTGGATCTCGCAACGCAATAAAGAATTCGATCTCGGCCTCGGGGAAAAGGGCGCGCATATTGTCAGTCTGCCGCTCAATCGCGGGCCAAAATTGTGCACCTTGCGCAACAAGACGATTGATCGAGACAAGCCTTGGGTCAGATAACACCAAACGCTTGGGCGTTCCCGCACCCAGTATCGCATCTAAAAGCGCCTCGGTGATCTCGCGCGAAGCGGCCTTGCCTTTGAGTGCGCGCATGGTGTCGCGCAGCACGGTGCGGAATTGCCCCGCCTCAGGGATTGCAACCCCTAAGGCCGCCAATTCGGCGGTGTTTTTGTTTAGCGCAGCCAATAACATATCGTCATCCGTGCATGGCGCACCGAGATGAAAAGCAACCTGCATAAAAGGCCCAGTCCTTATTATCGCTCGTAACCCTAAGGTGCAAATTACAGAAGGGTCAGGATTTGCGCAAATCCTAATGCCGCAGAGAGGCTGAATGTTTCTTTCGGAAATTTTTCAAGCAGCCTCTTGCGTCCGCCCGCATAAAGCCCTATTTCCCCGCGCAGTGCCCCTATAGCTCAGCTGGTAGAGCATCTGATTTGTAATCAGAGGGTCCGCGGTTCGAGTCCGTGTGGGGGCACCATTTCATATTAAAACACTAGATTTAAGTGCGGTGTTCCGATGGGCCGTTTGCGCGCTGCTATGCGCTGCTATGCGGCGCAGTGACCCCTGTGCAAGCGAAGGGCGCTGTCCGTTTTAGGATGGTGGCGGTGCGGCAGGCGGCTTTTGTCTGCGTTATTTTGGCATCAAAAAATCAACAGCGGGATCGGCCTGAAAGCGCCATTTGCGCAACGGGCCTGCCATGACGTTGAGGTAATAAAGTTCAAACCCGTGCGGTGCGCCGCAGGGGTGGTGGCCGCGTGGCACCAGAACCACATCGTGATCTTGCACGGCCATCACCTCGTCCAAGCTGCCATCTTCGGTATAGACGCGCTGCAGCGCGAAACCTTGGGCAGGGTTGATGCGGTGGTAATAGGTTTCCTCAAGATAGGTGATATTGGGATAATCATCCTCATCATGGCGATGACTGGGATAGGATGACCAATTCCCTGCGGGGGTAAATACCTCGGTCACCAGCAGGCTGTCGCAGTAATCTTCTGCTTCCATCGCGATATTGTTGATGAAGCGGGTGTTGTTGCCTTCGCCCCGCTGCGTCAGCGTGATCCCGTCAGGGCCAATCTTGCGCGGCCCGTGGCCCGATTTCCCAGGCGCGGCACAAACCGCGACCGTGCAATCAGTCTGCGCCACCAAAGACCAATCGCTGTCATTTGGCACATAAAGGCAATGGGGCGGGGTTTTTTCGAACACATCCATCCGATCCCCCAACACGCCCCAATCTTGCCCTGCGGCGGTGATCTGCGCCTTGCCTTCGACCATGACCAAAATCACCTCATTCGCCCCCGTGAGTTCAGCGGCCTTTTCGCCTGCACGCAGGCGATAGAGCGAAAATCCCACATAACGCCACCCCGCGCTTGCGGGGGTAATCTCATGGGTTTTGCCATGGCTGCCAAAGGGTTTGAGCTGCAATTGGGGCATGGTTTTGGGCCTTTCTTCTGCGGGGTTTATCCCATCCGCTCCGAGGCGTAGGAGCCAGGTGAGGGCGGGAAAACCACGGTCTTGTCGCCGTTGAGGAACACGCGCCCTTTGACATGGGCATGGATCGCGCGGGCGAATACTTGCGCCTCAACATCACGGCCAAGCGAGACATAATCCTCGGCCGATTGGGCATGGGTGACGCGGATGATATCTTGCTCGATAATCGGGCCTTCATCAAGGTCAGCGGTCACATAATGCGAGGTCGCGCCGATCAGTTTTACCCCTCGTTCAAACGCTTGCTTATAGGGGTTCGCGCCTTTGAAAGAGGGCAAGAAGGAATGGTGGATATTGATAATCCGCCCAGACATTTTGCGGCACAGATCATCTGACAAAATCTGCATATAGCGCGCGAGGACGACCAATTCTGCCCCCGTTTCTTCGACCACGGCCATAATGCGCGCCTCGGCATCTGGTTTGTTTTCCTTGGTCACTTTGATGCAGTGAAACGGGATGTCGTGGTTCACCACCAGTTTTTGATAATCCATGTGGTTCGAGATCACCGCAACAATCTCAACGGGCAAGGCGCCGATGCGCCACCGATAGAGCAGATCGTTCAAACAATGACCAAAGCGGGAAACCATGATGACCATCTTGCGCTTGACGGCCTCGTCAAAAAATTCGGCCTCCATGCCAAAGGCCGCGGCGATTGGGGCAAATGCATCCTGCAACCCGTCTAGCCCCTGACCTTGTTCCGAGCGGAAACTGACGCGCATAAAGAAATTACCCGTTTCGGTGTCGTCAAATTGGGCGCTGTCGGTGATGTTGCAGCCTTGATCGGCGAGGAATGTGGAAATCGCGGCCACAATACCCCGCCTGCTGCTGCATTGCACCCGAAGGGCGTAACTGCTCATGGAATGCGCCCCGCCTTAGATGTCAGCCAGAAGAACGGGCTGCCCCGTTTTCGCGGATTTTGTTGCCGCCTCGGCCATTGCAAGGGCCAAAACCCCATCGGCCAAGGTGACGGGCAGGGCGGCCCCTTCGGTGATCGCCGCAACAAAGGCCGACCATTCAGCCTTGTAGGCCTGCATATAGCGTTCAAGGAAGAAATAGGTGGGCTTGGCCCCCGTTACGCCATCGGTGCCTGATTTTACGACCGTATTTTCAAGCATATTTTGCGCCTGCAAGAGGCCCTCTGACCCAAGCAGCTCCACGCGTTGATCATAACCATAAACCGCGCGGCGCGAGTTTTTGATGACGGCCAATTCGCCGCCTGCATAGCGCAAGGTCACAATCGCCGTGTCAAAATCACCTGCCGCGCCGATGTCTGGATCCACGATTGAGGAGGCCGTGGCACTGATCGAAACAGGGGCAGAGCCCATGATGAAATTCGCCATGTCAAAATCATGGATCATCATATCGCGGAAAATCCCGCCAGAGACTTTGATATAAGCAACAGGTGGGGGGGCGGGATCAAAAGAGGTGATCGAGAGCAATTCCGCCTTGCCAATCTCGCCGCCCGCAAGCGCGGCTTTAAGCGCGCCAAAATTTGTGTCAAAGCGGCGGTTGAACCCGATCATCACGGGGCGGCCTGTGGCATCGACCACGTTTTGGCAGGCGCGCGCGCGCTCAAGGCTGAGGTCAACGGGCTTTTCGCACAGCACGGCCTTGCCCGCGCGGGTGGCAGCCTCCATCAAATCGGAATGGGTGTCGGTTGAGGTTGCAATCAGCACAGCGTCAATCGCGGGGTCTGCGATGATCTCATCCGTGCTGCGCGCCACAGCCCCGTATTGCGCCGCCAATTTTTCAGCCGCCTCAGGATAGAAATCTGATACCGCGACCAACTCGCTTTGGGGGTGTGAGGTAATGGCTGTGGCATGCACGCCCGCGATGCGGCCCGCGCCGAGAAGTCCAACTTTCAACATGATCTGTGCCTTTTCTTCGGGTCAAAACCCGTGGGAGTGTGAGTCTCAAGTGTTAGCGCCAAATGTGAGGATGCCCGCGTCCGCGTCAAGCGCCGAGTTTGGCAAGAAAAGCATCATATTCAGAATCCGCTATCGCCACGCTATGCCCTGCTTCGGGGTATCCGCCTTGGTCGACATCTGCCTTGAATTCACGAAAGGCTGCGATGCGCTCTTGCTGAAGGCGTTCAAATTCAGGGGCGAAATTGCGATACATTTTGCCGTGCCGCGGTTTGTGGTTTTTGCCATAGCCGCAGACATCTTCGGTAAAGAGATATTGCGCATCCGCATATTTGCCTGCCCCCATGCCCAGCATCACGAGAGATGAATTCTCGGTCAGATATTGCGCGACACGATCAGGCACGACTTCAAGCTCAGCGGCAAAAACGCCGATTTCTTCAAGCTTTTTGGTATGGCGCCAAAGCGCGGCGGCCTCGTCTGCGGTTTTTCCAACAGCACGCCATCCTGTCCAGGTTATGTAACTTGGGATTAGACCGATATGCCCCACAACGGGCAAGTGATTGTCGCACAACACCTTTTGAATGTCATAGGAGGCGGCGCAGTAATAGGCATCGCCGCCCAGCCCCGCGTAATGAAAGGCCGCGCACAGGTAATCTTCGGCGGTCGCAATGGGCCGCCCTTCGAAACGCCCCCAACCGCCATAGGGCAGGCCGACCTGAACGAAACAATCGCCGGCCGCTTCGCGCATCTCTGCATCAAAAAAGCGCCCCTCAATCGAGAGCATGTGAATACCCGCTGCATGGGCTGCGGCGGCCTCCTCAGGCGTGGTGACGAATAACATAGAAATTTTTTCACCGCGCTTTTTCATGGCGCGAATATCTTCGACATGGGGGCGATTGTGATACATGGGATGTCTCGCTGATTAAAACTGTGGCGATAGGGTAAAGGCTGTGCGGAACGCGTCTAACGCCTCCTCAGGGGTGCGGGAGGCAAAGGCCTCCATGCCCACGGGGCCGTTGTAGCCCATTTTCTGAAGGGCGCGGGCAATGTTTGGCCAATGCATTTCACCTGTTCCAGGCTCGCAGCGGCCAGGGTTGTCGGCCACTTGCACCTCGCCGATCCAAGGCAGGCAGGCCTCAGCCCATCGGATCACATCGCCTTCGCCAATTTGCGTGTGGTAAAGATCAAGATTGATCCGCAGTTCTGGGCGATTAATGCTCGACACCAGTTCTAAGACGTCATTCGTGCTTGAAAACGGGCATCCTGGATGGTCGCGCAGATTGAGGTTTTCGAGCGTAAACACCACGCCCTCGCGCGCGGCAAGATCACAGATGCGATGCAACGTGTCGCGTGCGCGTTGCCACATACCAGGCGCGACATGGGCAAGCTGCGGGATTGGCAGGCCCTGATCGCCCAGACCCGTGCCATGCAAATTATACCGCGCCACACCAAGCCTTTTGCCTTGTTCAACCGCCTCGGCCGCAGAGGCCAAAAGCATATCTGCGCCCTCTGCATCGGCCAATCGACCCTGCAGGTAGCCGTTCATTATCGTGAAAGTCGCACCAGTGCGGGCGAGGGCATCAATATCCCAAGCGGGCCAATTCCACAGGCCCACGCCAAACCCCATCTCATGCAGGCGCGCCGCCCGCCATGAGATCGGTTTATCCTGCCACAACATTTCGGCACATGCGGCGAGTTCAAAGGCCATCTTTTAGATCTCCACAAACACGCGGCCCGCTTCGACCTTGGTTTTATAGGTGTGCAAATTCTCGCAGGCGGGGGGTGTTTCAACTTCGCCTGTGCTGACATCAAAAATCGAGGAATGTTTTGGACATTCAATCGTGGCTTCTACGACCAAGCCCTCGCACAGATGCACATCTTCATGGGTGCAGAGCCCGTCTGTGCAATAGTAATTATCCTCGTGATCGCGCACGATGATAAAAGTACGATCCCCGTGATCAAAGCGGATCACATCTTCTTCGGCGATGTCAGTGGCGGCGCAGGCGTCAATCCATTCGGCCATGGTCAGTCCTTTCTTCTGTGTCAGTCAACCTCTGCCCTAGCGGGCATACGGTTAAATATCCTGTAGTTTAAAATCTGCGGGTTTGTCGGGCATCACGGCGTGCAGCAACGCCACTGATTTTTCCAAACCCTCGAGCGAATTGAGCAGCACGTCCTCATGTTCAATGGACAGCCACCCATCATAGCCGCCCATTTTAAGCCGATAACAAAATTGCCGCCACCAATGCGCGCCATGACCGTAGCCCAAGGTGATGTATGACCAACTGCGCGCAGGGATATCCAACAACGAGCCATTTTCAAGCAAGCTGGTTGTGGCTTGCACAGGGGGGTTTAGGAAGGTGTCTTTCGCATGCACATGATACACTGCAGCACCCAAAGCCTCAGCCGAGATGAGCGGGTCTGCCCCCATCCAAAACAAGTGCGAGGGATCAAGATTGGCCCCAATAATCGGCCCAATTTCCGCGCGCAGTTTCAGCAAAGACGGCACATTGTAGACGCATTGATTGCCATGCAATTCGAGCGCAATCTGGCGCACCCCTTCGGCTTCGGCAGTTTTGGCGATGTCAGTCCAAAACGGGATCAGTTTTTCGTGCCACTGATAGGTCAAGATCGTCTGCGTTTCAGGGGGCCAGCTTGAGACAACCCAATTGGGCATCGTATCACCCGGCGCACCTGCGGGCAGCCCCGACATTGTGCAAACTTTGGCTACCCCCATCTGGCCGGCCAGTCGTAACGTGCGGCGCAGATCGGCCCCTTGTTTGGGGTCGGTCGGGTGCAATGGATTGCCATTGGCATTAAACGCAATGATCTCAAGGCCTCGATCGGCAAAAGCCTTAAGGAAGGTTTTCTGCGCGGCGCTGTTATCAAGCAGGTCGTCAAGACTGCAATGGGGTGCGGTTGACCAACCGCAAGTATTGACCTCAACCCCGCTGACACCAAGGCGCGCTGCATGATCAAGCATATCCTCAAAAGACAACCCGCCGAGACTGTCGGATACAAAGCCAAGCTTCATTTATAAAACTCCGGTTTTGGGGCCATGGTGACGGGGTGCTTGCACCCTTCGGCCAAGGCACGCGTGCCTGCCATCGCGACTACGGCGGCGGCATAGCCATCCCAACAATCTGCCGCGCGGGAAGGGAATTGACCGCTGTCTACAAAGGTCAAGAAATCGCGGTTTTGGCGCAGATAGGCCTCGTGGTAGCGGCCACGCCAATCGCTTTCATATCGGGTAGCGGCCTGCAGCCCTGCATCGAGCCGCGTATAGGCGATGGGGGCCATGGTGATGCTGCCTGTCTCCCCAACCAATTCGGCCCGCACATCATACCCATAGGCCGCATTGTTGTTGATCTCGATGGTGACCAGTTGATCATCATCCGTCTCAAGCACCATAATCACAGGGGCCACGACATCATCTGAACGGCGCGGTTGATACGCGCTGATGGATGTATATTCACAGCCCAAAACATGACGGACCACATCAAATTCATGGGGCGCAGAATTGGTGATCGCCATAGCCCCTGTAAATTCTGCATTCGGCGTTTCCACATTGCGGTGGAAATTATGCATCATCAAGGCGCGGCCAAGTGCCCCTTGGGTTAAGGCATCGCGCATCTCGATATAGGATTGGTCATAGCGGCGCATGAAGCCCAACATCACATGGCGGTGGCCAGCTGTGATTTCAGCCTCCATCACCGCGAGGCATTCGGCGACATCTTGACTGAGGGGTTTTTCGCATAAAACAGGCTTACCTGCTTGGGTGGCCCGCAAAGAGAGGGGCGCGTGAGTAAAATCGGGCGAGGCGATCACAAGCGCATCGACATCTGCGCGCGCAATCACCGCAGCGGGGTCTGTAGATATATCCCGCGCGCCGCAGCGATCCGCAACAGAGCGCGCGCGGGTTTCGTCCATATCGCAGATCACCTCAAGCGTGGCATTGGGCAATTCTTCGGCGATGATCTGTGCGTGATCCGCCCCCATTAGCCCCGCCCCGATAACAGCAAGTCTGATACTCAATTTTTGTCTCCGATCACAGTTAGATCTGCGCTTCGATGGTGGCTTCAAGGTCTGCCATAGATTCCCCGCCCGCCATCAAATCAGCGATTTCTTCACGGGTTTTCTCGCCTTTGCGGAAATCAGCGGCGACCGCGCCACGAATGAGAACGGCAAAGTGATCGCCAACGGCCATGGCATGCATGACCTGATGGGTGATGAAAATCACCGCAAGCCCGCGCTTTTTGGCTTCGTTGACGATACGCAGCACATGGGCCGCTTGTTTGACCCCAAGGGCCGCTGTCGGTTCATCAAGGATCAAAACCCGTGCCCCGAAATAGACCGCGCGCGCAATCGCAAGCGATTGCCGCTCGCCCCCTGAGAGGCCGCCGACCAACCGGTCACCATCATCAATGCGGGTGATGCCAAATTTCTGCACCTGTTCCACCGCAATGCGATTGGCGGTTTTTCGATCAAAAATCTTGAACGGGCCAAAGCCGATTGTTGGTTCTGCCCCTGCAAAAAAATTCCGTCCAATCGACATCAGAGGATAGGTTCCGCCGAATTGATGCACCGTTGCAATGCCCATGTCCTGCGCATCTTTGGGGCCAGTGAAGTTCACGGGTTTTCCATCCATGAACATCTCGCCGCGGGTGGGCTGATGCACCCCTGATAAAGTTTTGATCAGGGTCGATTTGCCCGCGCCATTATCGCCCAAGAGACATAAAACTTCGCCCTCATGCACCTTGAGGCTGATCTCATGCAGGACATCAATCGGGCCAAAGCTTTTGTCGACCTTGCGCATCTCTAGAACTGGGTGGTGTTGTGTCACAGGTTTGATCTCCCGATGGGTTCGGTTAAGGCGCTGGGGTCGCTGGTTTTGGGCGGCGTTTGGATTTTGCCCCAACAAGGCCAAAGGCCATTTGCCGAAAGCTGGTGTTCATCGCGACCGCGATCAAAAGCATCACGCCGATGATGAAGTTTGACCAATTGCGGTCAATATCTGTGAAATCGATGCCTTTGTTGACGATGGCAAAGGTGAGGGTGCCTACGAAAATTCCTGTGATCGAGCCAAACCCACCGCTCAGCAATACACCACCCACAACAACGCTGACGATGATGTTGAAAATATCATTCATGCCGCCCGATACTTGGGCGGAATTGAACAAAATGGCCTGACACATTCCCACAAAGGCGGCGGAGGTGGCGCTCATCACGAAAAGCGCGATGGTCATGCGATCTACGGGGATGCCCGCATTTCGCGCGCTTTCACGATCCCCACCAATGGCAAAAATCCAATTGCCAAAGCGGCTGTGATGCAAAAACACCCAAGCCAAAACCGCACATCCGATCCACCATAAAATAAGCACCTGATGTGCGCCGCCAAAAATGAAATCCCCAAACAGGGTCTTGGCCCAATCAGGGGCATTCAGCGGCACAGAGGCGCTGCCCGTCAAAATTTTAGAACCTGCCAAGACCACCCCTTGCATTCCGACCAGCGTGGCCAAGGTGATGATGAGGGTCGGCACATTGGTGCGCACGGCTAGGATACCATTGATAAAGCCCACGATTAGTCCAATCCCAAGGGCGCCTGCGATACCATAGGCAATGGGAAGGCCGTAATGGCCAGAAATAATCGCAACGCTCATCGCACCCGCAGGGATCATGGCGCCGATGGAGATGTCAATCTCGCCAGAGATCATCAACAATCCCACGGGTAAGGCCACAATCCCAATCCGCGCTGCGTAATTGGCCCAACTGGCCGCACCGAATAATGTCTCAAGATTGACGCCGCCAATCAGCACGTAAAACAGCAAAACGGCAAAGAGGCTGAGAACCGATGCGCTTGCGGGGCGTGCCAAAAGTGAAAGACCGATCATGCCCCCCTCCTATTTCGCTGTGCGGCTTGCTTGGGCGGCAAGCCTACGGAACGTGTCGTTGGACAGAACAGCCACCAACAACAGCGCGCCTACAATGATCGAGCCAATATTGGGGTCGAGCGCTGCAAAAAACACGCCTTGATTGACCACTGCGAAGGTGATGGTGCCAAGGAATATCCCAAGAATTGAGCCCGCACCGCCTGTCAGCAGGACGCCACCGATCACCACGCACATGATCGAGTTAAAGATAAACGCCTGACCGCCTGCCACTTGTGCTTGTTGATATGTCATGACCTGAGCAACGCCTACAAAGGCCGCGCAAAACCCAGAGGCCATGAACATACCTATCGTCAACTTGCGTGTCGGAATGCCGGCATTGCGCGCGCTTTCGCGGTCGCCGCCAAGGGCGAATATCCAATTTCCAAGCGGTGACATATGCAAAACGAAATAGGCAAGGGCGACAAATCCAAGCCACCAGAAAATTGCCACGTTGAACATGCCGTTTATGAATTGCCCGAGCATCGCTTTGGCAAGTGGGGCAGGGACATAAGAGACGCTGGTGGAACCCTTGATCATCACGGCGATGCCTAGGGTTAGCCCCATGACCGCAAACATAACGCCAATGGTCACAATTAGGGAGGGGATCGCGCTGCGCGTGACGATGATACCATTGATAAAGCCGACCCCCAACCCCACGGCTAAGCCGCCGAAAATCGCCACGAGCGCAGGAAAGTCGTAATGCCCTGCAAGCATGGCCGTTGTCATAGAGGCTGCGGGGACAACCGACCCGACCGACAAATCAAATTCCCCCGCGATCATCAATAAACCGACAGGCAGGGCAATAATGCCAACTTCGGCGGCGATATTCAGCCAACTTGACCAACCCGGCGCACCAATGAAAACGGGGCCGCCCATGATTGCAAAAAAGACATAGACCGCAAGAAAACCCAATGCTGTCCCCATTTCAGGCCGTTTGAAAAAGGCGCTGAGGCGCAGATCTAGGCGAGGGGCAGGTTGCATTGCTAAGGCTTTCTTGTGCTGCAAAGAGAGGCGCGCGCCACCCCTTGGGAGTTAGGCAGCGCACGCGAAGTTTTCTTGAAAGACGCTTGGCTTTAGCGCGCGCCCGCCTGAACGCCCGCGATCACCAGATCCACGTTATTTGCATCGACAATGCCAGGCCCTGTGAGGATTTCACGGGTCGGGATCGTGGTGCCATATTGCACGTGGTTGGTCAGGATCGACACGGCGAAAAAGCCTTGCTGATAGCCTTGCTGATCAATCGCGCATGCCTGAGTGCCCGATTGAATATTCGCAAGGATCGAGTCGTTGAAGTTCATGCCGCACACATGAACTGACCCGGTCTTTCCAGCCTGCTGAATGCCGCTGATCGTGGCGTTTGTGTCTTGGTCGCCAATGGCGAACATTGCTGTGATATCGGGGTTTTGCAAAAGATGCGCCCGCACAGCCTGCGCTACGGCGGTCGAGTCACCAAAGGCGGTCGCTGGCAATTGCAACACGGAACCCGTGCCGCCGCCTGCAACGATGCCATCGTTAAAGCCGTTGCAGAAAGCTTCGATATTCGCGGCACCGGGCAGGGTGTTCACGCATGCGCCGTTGGTATGTCCTGCCGCCGCGAGATATTCACCCCCCGCATAGCCAGAATTGTAATCAACCGCACCAACATAGTTCATTGCGCCAAGGCGATCTGCCGCCTCAATGCCGCCTGCGTTATAGATCACAAGAGGAATTCCTGCTGCGACAACGGCCTCGAATGCGGGATCCATCGCTTCGGGCACCCAGTTTGGGCCGACAACCGCATCGGCACCCTGGTCGATGGCTTGACGGATCAATTCAGCGGCATCAGGGCCCAGATTGTCATAGTTTTGTGGGCCAAGCCATGTCACCGAGCCGCCATGCGCTTCGGCGACCAAACCCGCATGTTCCGCACCCAGTTTCACGCGCGACCAGAATGGATCGTCTGGCTTTCCGCCAATCACGAAAATATTGGGGCCACCATCGGCCATCGCGAATGTCGCAGACATTGCAAGACCTGCGGCTGCGAGTATGTATTTTGATAGTTTCATTTCTAGTTTCCTCCCTATTTTTGCCGCGATACGGCAATCTTAAAAACCGCAGCCCCTGCCATCCGAGGCGTCCTCCGCCTCGGGTGTTGTGGGATTATTCTGCGGGTGTTTGTGGTGCCTGTTTTGCCTTGAGCCGCTCTTTTTTGCGGCGGAAGCGGGCCTTCATTTGCTCGTCCGCTTCTTTTGATCCGTCATGCCAAAGCCCGAACCACTTATCGAGGGGCACAAGACCATCCGCGCCGTAATTTACCTCGAAATATTTGTGATGCAGGTGATGGGCATAGGCATGGCTGTCGATTTGGACATCATCGGTAATTTCGAGTTTGTCGAAGCCAATATGCCCGTTCAGTGCGCCATAGCCGACCGCGTGGCTGTTGAACATCATCACAATCGGATTGGACGGGATAATCAGATGCCAGAAAATCTCGCCAAAATAGAACAGGTGCTCGACAGGGTGCATCGACAAGGATGACCACGGGCTGGGGTTGATCGAGTTATGATGCACCGAATGCACGTGTTTATAGAGAAACGGCGTGTGGATCAGGCGGTGGATGCAGAAAAAATGAATCTCATGGATCGCAGGAACCAGAAGGGTCAGCGCGATCAACCACAGCCAATTGTCTTGGAAATCCACCCAACCAAAGAGATGGATGCCATTGGCAAAGCACAGTAGCATCACCACTTCAATCGCTGTCCAAATCGGGATGCCGACCAGAAAGCTGCGCAGGAAATTGTCAAGGTTTTGGCTTTTGAACCAAAACACATCTGACGGGTTCTCGGATGGGAATTTAGCGTTGTATTTAAACCGCGTCTCTTGCTTGCGTTTGATATAGAAAAACAGCTCAATGCTGCCATAAAGGACAAAAATCCCGCCTGCATTGACCGCAAAGAGATACAGCGCCCAATCCCAGGAAAAGCTTTTCATCACCTCGACATCAGGCAATACAAACGCCCAATAGAGCAGGGCGGTTGCCATGTGAAACGCGTTCCAAGGCCAGAAATAATCGAGGATGAAATGTGCCATCTTTCCCCATTTCCCAGTCCAGAAAGGGGCGATTTCTAATGTTGCATTCGGTGTCCAGTTGCCGCGTTTGTCGCGGGTTCCATAATCCAAATCGTTCATAACTTGCCCTTCGCAAATGGGGTCGTTTCACAGCGCAAACTGCGCCAGTCCTTTGCTGCGCAATTTGTGAGAAATTGATCTGGATCAAATCAATCATATCTTTACATCTCAGAAATTTTCATGCCAAATAATATCAAATTGGCGTGAATTTGAGATGAAATGAGATTTTTATGACGGCGCGGCGCCCCACCATTCCTGATCTTGCAGCGGCCGCGGGCGTTTCTGTGTCGACTGTGAACCGCGTCTTGAATCAGCCAGAATCGGTGCGAAAGCCAACACGCGATAGGGTTTTGGCCGCGGCACATGACATCGGATTTTATGGGCTTGGCACGCTGCGCCATTCTGTGGCTGGCCTGCGCAAGACCCATCGCTTGGGCGTTTTGCTGCATCAAAAAGGGCGTAGGTTTTACGATAATTTGGCCCGTGCCATTCGTGAGGCTGCCGAAGGGCGCGCCGAAGATCAGGTGGAATTGACGCTTGAGCATCTCGATGATCTGTCGCCTGAGAAGATCGCGGAACGTCTGTTGCGGATGTCGCAAAGCTGTGAGGCGATTGCGGTTGTGGCCGCTCAGCACCCTTTGGTGTCAAACGCGCTTGATGAAGTGATCGAGAAAGGTGTGGCCGTGGCGGCGCTGATTGCACCGCTTTCAGCGCGCAATAATGTCAGCTATGTCGGCTTGGACAATTGGAAGGTCGGGCGCACAGCCGCTTGGGCCTTTGATAAAATCAGCCGCGAACCAGGCAAGATTGGTATCCTTTTGGGCAACCACCGCTATCGTAACCAAGAAATGAATGAAAGCGGGTTTCGATCCTATTTCCGCGAGCATAACACCGCCTTCACAGTGCTTGAGCCGCTTGCGACCTATGAATCCGCGACCGCCGCCCGTGATTTGGTTGATCAGCTATTCCACGAGCATCCTGATCTATGCGGGCTTTATGTGTCAGGCGGCGGGATCACGGGGGCGATGACGGCCCTGCGTGCGCAAGAAAAGCGTGAGGGGTTTGTGACAGTTGGCTACGAATTGTTTGACGAGACCCGCGCCGCCCTCAGTGATGGCACGCTGACGATGGTCATTTCCCACCCAATGGCGCGTCTGGCACAAGAAACGCTCAACACATTGATCATGGCGAAGTCAGCGGGCCCCCGCGGCGGCGCGCAACGTGTGGCCTTGGAATTTGATATTTATACATCAGAAAATCTGTAACAGGGGTCAGCCCAACCATCGCGCATAGTCGCTGACCAGAAGATGGGTGGGGGGCTGATCTTCTTCGATCTCAGCAAAACGCCCGATCGGGTCGCGGAATATGTTATCGGTTTCATCATCATTGACAGTTGAAACCTCGCCGATCAAAACATCGCCCCCTTCGCCCCAGAAGGCGTGCCAATCACCGGGGCGCAACGTGACGCTTTGACCAGGGGCAAGGATCAGCTTTTGCCCCGCATCATACTCCACCCGCAGACCATCACAAAAGACAGTGCCACCCCGATCCTCGGCGAAATTGCCGTGATCATCTGATCCGTAAAGTTCGACCACCAATTTTGCGCCGCCGCGGTTGATGATGTCTTCGGCCTTTAGGATATGGCTGTGCATCGGGCTGAGTTGATCTTGCTTTGAAATCAACAGCTTTTCTGCATAGCACATTCCGCCCCCCTGTCGCAGATCATCGAGAAGACCATTGCGCAAGGTGAACAAGAACAGACCCATGCGATCATAATCGCCCGCACCGTAATCGGTGATGTCCCATCCACAGCGCGAGGTGATGAGGTGGGCGGCTTGATCTTTGCGGGCCACGAATTCTTCAGCTGTCCAATAGGCAAAGGGCGGCAGCACAAAGCCGAATTGGCGGATCATCTCATCGGCATCCGCCATGATGGCATTGATGGCAGAGCGTTTCATGTCAGATCCTTTTCCAAGGGGGTGAGCGTCCATGTGTCAGTCGAAAGGCGCATCATGCGGGGCAGGCCCCCCTGTCCATAGCGGAGGCCGATGAGTGCTGCGGGTATAGAGGTTGCAGCGCGCAAGGCCTCAATAAGGGGGATGCCGACATTCTCAACCATCACCTGCACTGCACGGGTCAGGTCTAAATCCGCGCCTGCAAGCGTGCCATCGGCCAAGGTCAAAACCCCGTTCTTTCGGGTGATGCGCCGACCGCCGAGGTCAAATTCCGTGATGTCGCCACCTGCCACCGCCATTGCATCGGTGACAAGGAATAGCCCGCATGGCCCCTTTTTTGCGTCCCATGCCGCGCGCAAGGATTGTGGATGCACATGCACCCCATCCGCAATCACACCTGCGCTGACGCTGCCCGTGCCCAAGGTCGCCCCGACCAAGCCAGGCGCACGGCTGTTGAGCTGGCTCATGGCATTGAACAAATGCGTTGTGGCCCGCACCCCCGCCTTAAAATAGCGCAGGCAGGTATCGTAATCTGCATCCGTGTGGCCCAAGGACAAAATGACGCCTGCGCGCGCCAATTGGGCCACTTGGTCTTCTGTGACGTTTTCAGGGGCGATGGTCAGTTTCAAACAGGGCAGGGATGCCGCCGCGTCAAGATAGAGCGCCAGATCCTGCTCGGTCATCGGGCGTATCAGGCCGCCCGCATGCGCCCCTTTGCGCGCCAGTGACAGATGCGGCCCCTCAAGGTGCAAACCCGCAATCCCATCGACCTGTGCCGCGACAGCATCTTGGGTGGCGGCGATGGCCGCACGGGTGACTTCGGGGGTATCGGTGATGAGGGTCGGCAAAAAGGCAGTGGTGCCCAAGCGGCGATGCGCCTTGGCGATGCGCCGCAATCCGTCACAATGAGGGGCAGAATTGAACAAGATCCCATCCCCGCCATTGACCTGCAAATCCACATAGCCTGCAAATAAAATATCGCCGCCCAGATCAATCTCTGCGGCCCCTTGCAGGTGGTGATCCGTGCCAAACGCCCCTGCAAAATCATCGCCGTCAAACTGTGCTGTGGCGGGGCCCGTCAGGGTGGCGCCATCAAAATAGCGGGCGTTGCGGATCAGGTGGTGTCGCGCGCTCATGCAACCCCCTCGCGGGCAAAATCCGAGGCAAGGGCGAGGGCGCCGATAATGGGTGCGGCCGCAGGCGCGGTGATGCGGGCCTGTAAGGCGGGTGGCAAATAGGGGTGATACTCGCCCCCAAGCCCCCCTGTGAGGCAAAGATCTAGCCCCTCATGCCATCCCAAGGCCGTTAGGCTTTGCGTGATTTCTTGCGCCCCTGCCTGCATCAGGGCGAGGGCGAGAGGGTCATCTTGGGCGGCGGCGCTGCACACCAAGGGCGCGAGTGCCGCGATCTCCTCAGGGCGGGCATGGGTGGCAAAGCGCACAATCCCTGCCGCCCCATCATATTGGGCGAGCAGGGATTGCGAAAAATCAGTGGCGCACCGCCGCTCGTCCACGGTTTCTAGCGTGGCGCTGAGGGCCGCGCGCCCCAACCAATGGCCCGAGGCCTCATCCCCCAAAACATAGCCCCAACCGCCTGCGAATTTTTGCGCCCCGCCCAGTTGAACCCCCCAAAATGATCCTGTGCCACAATGGGCAATCGCGCCATCTTTTGCCCCAAGAGCGCCGCGCAGGGCAGGGGGTCGGTCATCGGTCACTTGGACATGAGAAAAGGGCAGCGCCTTGCGCAGGCGCGCGGCCATCTGTGGCCCAGTCACCCCGGCAACCCCGATATAGCAGGGGCAGGCGATAAGATCCGCAACGGGCATTTGCAATTTGGCACAAAGCGCCTCAACCCCGCCAAGGATCGTGTTCACTGCGCCCTCAAAATCACTCGACACATTGGCCGCGCCCATATCCACCAAGCTGTGATTTTCACAGCTGCCATAGGCGATACGGCAATGCGTGCCGCCACCATCAATGGCCAGAACATTCGCGTCAGGGGCATTTTTCATAGCCTCTGCGATAGCATAGGATTTGTCGCTCAAGAAAGCTTATTCCTGCATCTACGTCAGTTTGATGCTCTAGGCTGAAAGAAGTAGCCCTGCCGCAATGGCCCACATGATGCTGCCAATGACGGCCTCAAGAATGCGCCAGGCTTTGGCGGACTGAAACAAGGGTCGCGCAAGCCGTGCGCCGAAGCCAAGGCTGAAGAAAAAGCAAAAAGAGGCCAGAACGGCCCCCGCTGCAAAAATGGGTTTCTGCCCGATAAATTGGGCAGAAACCGCGCCCAAAAGAACCATGGTGTCGAGATAGACATGCGGGTTGAGCCATGTGATGGCCAAACAGGCGGTCAGACTTGCCCAAAGGCGTTTTGGCGGGGCGGCCTTGCTCAGGTCGATTGCGTCCGTGCCTGCAAATGCAGCGCGAAATCGCAACGCGCCATAGGTGAACAGAAAGAGCGCCCCGCCATAGGTGAGGGCAGGCGCAATCCAAGGCGCTGCCGCGGTCGCCCGTTCAAAGCCTGCAACCCCAAGGCTAATCAAAATCGCGTCTGACAGCGCACAGGTGAGGCAAACCCAAAACACATGACGCCCCAACAGCCCTGTGCGCAACACAAAGGCATTTTGCGCCCCAATGGCCAAAATCAAGGTCAGGCTGGTGAAAAATCCTGTGATGAAGGCGGTCATAATCTGCGCATGGGTGAATTGGTGTCGGGTTGAAATGTTTTCATAATACAGGACTTTTTTTCTATTGATCCTTTGGTGTTTCAACGTCCTAAATTTCTACTTAGCGTTTGAAAGCACTTATTTTTTTAAGAAAATCTCTTATATTATCGGGGTGAACGTAATGAGTATGAAAGGGGTTTGTGATGGCACGCAAGGGTATAGTGACGATTTCTGTGTTGGCTTCAATCGGGTTCTCTCTCGGGGCTGTTCAAGCGCAGGAGGTCGCGCCAGAGATTGAGGAATTGGTCAGTGATCTCGCCACAGAAGGGTATACTGAGTTTACGCTCGAAGACTCGATCTTCACCCCGCCGACTTTGGTCGCAGAGCAAGACGGCATTCTTCTTGAGCTAGAGTTGGATCCTGAAACCTTTGAGGTGACCGAGACGGTTGTCGCCTTGGATGAAGATGGGGATGGCACGGTTTCGCGCGCCGAGCGTAGGAACGCTATCGTTGCAGAAGACTTGCCCGCCCAAGCATCTGATCGCGCGCGTGAGGCAGTCGCACAGGCCCGTGCGCGTCAGCAGGAACGCGTAGAAACCCGCGCCGCAAATGGCGGCAATATGGGCAATGCTGCGGCGTCTGCCACCCGCGCTGATGGCCCGTCCAACAGCAATGCGGGCGGCAATAGCGGTGGCAATGGAAATGGCAATGCGGGCGCCAATGGAAATGGGAACGGCGGCGGCAATGGCCGCGGCCGCAACTAGGCTTTCGCTACGGATGTGATGATTAAGAGGTGGGGCGTTGTCACGCCCCCTCGAACCGATACCCCTGATTGGCGCGGGTGACACGGCCAATCCCGCCATTGGGCAGGTGATAGCCGATGATGGTGATTTCGTCAGCGGCGCATTGATCCATCAGCGCGGCACGGGTTGCTGCCCCCAAGGCCTCATCCTGATCTGATCCCGATGTCCACTCGGGCCGTGCAAAGCCAACATGGTCATTGGTCACGACATCACCAATGATCATCAATTGTTGTGACCCTGACGCAATTTCAAAGGCCATATGGCCCGGGCTATGGCCGGGCGTTAATTTCGCGCGGAGGCCAGAAACGATTTCGGCGCCATCACTGATCCGTGTGATCTGGTCGCCCAAACTGTCAAGCCGGCGCGAGGCGCCTGCGGCAAAGGCCGCGCGGGCCTCGCCAATTGAATTGACGGTGTTTGGGTCCATCCAATAGTCATATTCAATCTCGCCCATGATATGCTCGGCATTGAAGAATGTCGCCTCGTCAAAATCATCTAGCACACCCCAAAGATGGTCAGGGTGGCCATGGGTAAAGAGAACATGGGTGATGTCATCTGCCGCAATGCCCGCCGCGTTGAGTGCATCAAGCAATTGCCCCGCGCTGTCTTGAAAAGCAAAACCTGCGCCCGTGTCGATCAGGATTGTTGCATCGCCCTTTCGCAGAAGCGTAACATTGCAGGGCGGCGTCAGCGGCGCGTTTCGATCTACGCCCGCCTCGGCCAAAATGGGGGCAAGGGCCGCGTCATCCATTGGGCCAAAGATGAAATCTGCGGGCAGGGTGAGGCTGCCATCTGAGAGGGTCATCACCTCAAAATCACCCATATTTAGCGTGGTCTGCGCCCATAATTTGCGCGGCAGGGCAAGGCCTGACAGGGTGGCTGCAGCACTTGATAAGATCAAATTGCGTCTGGTGATTTGCATGGTCATTCCTCCCAAATTTCGAGGGAAGGATAGCCAAGCAAAACATATTCGAAAAGTCTAATATTTACGACTCGGCCTCGAATCCAAGGATCAGTTGGCGCAGGCCCACCCATGCCCCAAGCCAGATCGCCGCCGCGACAAGGGGGGCGGTGATGGAGAGGCTGGACATCGCAGATAGACCCTGGCCAATGCTGCACCCCGCGGCCAAGACAGCCCCAAAGCCCATGAGAACCGCCCCAAACAATTGGCGTTTCAATTCACGCGGGTCTTCGCAGGCCTCCCACCGAAAGCCCCCTTTGATCAAGCTGCCTAAAAAACCGCCCGAGATTACGCCGATGACGGAGCCAATTCCAAATTTCGCGGCGAGCCCTGAGGAGAACATCGCATAATGGATGGTCTCACCGATAGAGGCAGCAAAGGTTTGTGAGACAACAGGCCAAGCCTGCCATCCGTTTTGCCCCACCCAATAGGTGCCGAAAAAACCCCATGTCACCGCGCCCCCAACCGCCATGCCCCAGAAAGTGTTGCGCAAGAGCCGCGCCTTTGGGGTTTTGACCAAGGCGATTAAAAACACAGTCAATCCAAGAGCCATTCCTAAAACCGAAGGGGCCACCAAATCGCCTGCAAGAAAGGCAAGGCTTGTTGGGGTGCCATGCGCAGGGGTGGCATCAAAGAACAAGACCCGCAGCGGGGCCAGAATGCCCGATAGGGCGATCAGGGCTGCAACGCCCATAACCAAAGCAATGACCATCGCGCGCAAATCGCCACCACCAAAGCGGGCCAAGGCCGTAAAGCCGCAATTGCCCGCCTGTGCCATGCCATAGCCAAAAATCAGCCCGCCGATCATGGCGCCCGCGATTGTATAGCTGTTTTGCAGGTAAACCACGCGGCCCAAATCAAGATAGCCTAAGTGATGCAGCGCGTGGTTGAGGAAAATGGCGATGCCAAGCGCCGCGAGCCACAGATAAACGCGGCCTGTGTTTTCGCCATAATGGACATCTTCAATCATGCCTAAGGTGCAAAATCCCGCCAAACGCGCGGCAAGGCCCAAGACCAAACCACCTGTTAGGCCGATCAGCACAATGGCCAATGGCTCACCCAATACTTCGAGCACGTCCCCTCCCTTCCGCCGGAACAGGGGTGACCGATTTGCCCGATCTTACCCTTTGGCGCAGAACAACTCGTAAACCAGTTCGATGATCCGCGCTGCGCGGTCATCTGTCAAACGATAATATATTTGCTTGCCATCGCGCCGTGCGGTCACCAACCCCTCAAGGCGCAGGCGCGCAAGCTGCTGAGACACGGCCGCCTGACGTTGCGACAGGAGTGTTTCAATCTCGGTCACGGATTTTTCGCCGCGCGTGAGGGCGCACAAGATCATCAAGCGGCCCTCATGGCTTATGGCCTTGAGGACATCGCTGGCGGCTTGTGCGTCACAGCGCAGTTTTTCCCAACTGGCCTCGTCCATCGGCGCGGTGAGGTCAGGCAATATTGTTGGCCTGTCTTCGTTAAGCATGGTTCATCCTGCCAAGATCGGGTGGCACGTCCCAAATTTTGACTGGCTTTAGCTTAACCTGCTGCATCAATCAACTGGCCGAGCAAAAACCAAAAGAATTCTTCGCCCGGATAGCCTTCGATACGGCCTGTTTCTGCACCGTCTTTGAGCAGAACAAAGGTTGGCGTATAGACCGCCCGCCGCGCAAGGGTCACGCCATCGGGCAAGGGATCATCAATATCGGTCTGGCGCAAAGGGGCTGTTTGCCCCTCTGGGGTGATCGGAAATTCAGGGCCAACCTCGGCATGCCACTGCGCGCAATACACACATCCCTCATCTTCAACCATCAGCAATTCCAAATTTTGCGCCGAGGCCGCAGTGGCCGCGCACAACCCAAGCGCAAAAAACAGCGTTACAACACGCGCAAAGATTGACTTGCCCAAATTTGTGAATGCAATATGAATATTTGAATATGAAAAGGTAGGAGGCGTCATGTTCGATGTAACCTTGGGCGGTGCCTTTGTTGCGGGACTGTTGTCGTTTCTATCGCCATGCATTTTGCCGATGGTGCCATTCTACCTCAGTTACCTAGCCGGCGTAAGCCTAAATCAGGTTGCCGAGGGTGGTGGCATTACCCGTGAAATCCGTCTGCGTGCGGTTCTTGCGGCGATGTTCTTTGCCGCGGGCATCATGACGGTCTTTGTTGGGCTGGGGGCTTCGGCCTCGGTATTTGGGCAATTGCTGCGCGATTGGTTCGACATCCTGCGTTGGATTGCAGCCGCGCTGATTATTGCGATGGGCCTCCATTTCCTTGGCGTGATCCGAATTGGCATCTTGTATCGTCAGTTCCGGGCAGAGGCGGGATCGGTCAGCAATATGTCATATGGCGGGGCTTATGTGATCGGTCTTGCCTTTGCCTTTGGGTGGACACCCTGCGTGGGCCCTGTTCTGGCTGCGATCTTGTTCACCGCTGCAGGCACTGACACCGCCAGTCAAGGGGCCACATTGCTGTTGGCCTATGGTCTGGGCATGACCTTGCCCTTTGTTTTGGCCGCAGGATTTGTGGGGCCATTCATGCGCATGATGGGGCGGTTCCGCCGTCATTTGGGGCTGGTCGAAAAAATCATGGGTGCGCTTTTGATCATCTTTGGTGTGCTGATTGCGACCAATGCCCTCAATTACATCGGCCAATGGCTGATCGAGAATTTCGAGATTTTCCGCCAATTGGGTTAAGGCGGCAAAAGGGGAGGATGCGATATGAACCTAAGAACCATGATCGTTGCCGCAGGTCTTGCGCTGCTACCAATGTCGGCTGTGGCGGTGGAATTGGATGGCGATGGGCTGCACCGCGCCGATTGGATTGTAGATACGTTCCGTGATCTTCGCGAGGATTTGGACGAGGCCAATGCGATGGGCAAGCGTCTGGTCGTGATGATCGAACAGCGCGGCTGCATCTACTGCACGCAGATGCACGAAGAGGTCTATGTGATCCCCGAAATTGAACAGATGCTTACCGATGATTTCTTTGTGGTGCGCGTCAATATGTATGGCAGCACCGAGATGGTTGATTTTGACGGCACCACGTTGTTGGAGGGCGATATGGTGCGGCGGTGGCGGGTGATGTTTACGCCCACAATCTTCTTCTTCCCCGAGGATGTGCCAGAAGATGCCACCGCGCCTGATGCCGCGGTGGCGATGATCCCCGGCGCTTTTGGGCGGTGGACGACCTTTAATATGCTCAATTGGGTATTGGAAAAGGGCTATGAAGGCGAGGAGGGCTTTCAGGCTTATCATGCGCGCATGCTACGCGATCAGCTGCCGCAATAGGAAATCTTTGGTTTCGCAACAGTATTAAGTGCAAGCAATTTCAATGGCTTGGCTGGCAACTAATTCAAAAAACTAAATATGTTGTTGCAATCTAAGGGCGAGCTTGTTTACCGTTGCATACAGAGGTGACTGAATCGCCTTAGGGAGGAAATAAAGTGACGCGCCATCTTATTTTGGCGGCTCTCTTCGGAGTGTCCGCAGGTGTCGCACAGGCCGAAGTGGTTGCACCTTCGGATGTTGTGGCGAATGAATACGGAGAAATCAGTGTCTCTCTCACCGGTGTTGCGGGTGATCCCGTGCGCGGTGAAGAGGTGATGACATCACGTGGCTTGGGCAATTGCATTGCGTGCCACCAAGTTACGGCATTGGAGGATTACCCGTTCCATGGTGAGGTTGGCCCATCCTTGGATGGTGTCGGCGCCCGTTGGGACGCTGCGGGTTTGCGGGGGATTGTAGCCAACGCAAAGGCCGTTTTCCCTGAATCCGTGATGCCAAGTTTTTACAAAATTGACGGCTACACACGCCCCGGTGACGCCTTTACCGGCAAGGCCGCAGAAGGCGGTCTTGATCCGCTTTTGTCGGCTCAAGATATCGAGGATGTGGTGGCCTATCTTTTGACCCTCACCGAATAATCGGTCGAGCGTAGGTAAGGAGAAAAACTTATGTCGCTAACGCGCAGAGAATTTGTTGGAACCAGCCTGACGGGCGCTGCTGCATTTGCGGTTTTGCCTTCGATGGGTTTGGCCGAAGGTGCAGATGAGGCTATCGCCGCCTACACGGGCGGGGCGGCCACATCGGACGCGGGCATCACCCTAATCGCACCAGAAATTGCGGAGAACGGCAACACCGTGCAGATCGAAGTCAGCGCGCCAGGTGCTGAGGAGATCATCATCTTCGCAGCAGGCAACCCGAACCCGAATGTTGCGACATTCAAATTCGGCCCAATGGCAGGGTCGCAAGCTGCCACAACCCGTATTCGTCTCGCAGGCGAGCAGGATGTGGTCGCCATTGCGAAAATGCCCGATGGCAGCTTTGCCAAGGCGGTTTCCAACGTAAAAGTCACCATCGGCGGCTGCGGCGGCTAATAGGCAGAGGGTTAGAAAAATGGCAGAGAATGTAACACCACGCGTCCGCGCCCCTCGTGAAGCTTCGGCTGGCGAAGTGGTTTCCGTGCGCACCTTGATCAGCCATCCCATGGAAAGCGGTATGCGCCGCGATGGCGATGGTAACACAATCCCACGTTCGATCATCAATCGCTTTGTTTGCACCTTTAACGGCGAGACTGTGGTCGATGTCACGATGGAACCCTCCATCGCAACAAACCCTTATTTTCAGTTTGAAGCCAAAGTGATGGAGTCGGGCACGTTCAACTTCACTTGGTATGATGATGATGGCTCGGTTTACGAGGATAGCTCGGACATCACCGTAAGCTAATCTGATCCATCGCAAGGGAGGGCGAAGGATGACACATAAAACAAAACTCGCAACGGCAGCTTTGGCAGCACTGTCATTGTCTGTATCTTCATTGGCCCTTTGGGCCGATGAGGACGCAGATCTGGTGGTCAATGGCGAGATCGAAATGGTCGTGCGCACCGATGCGCCTGCGCATTTGGATGGGGCGCTGAGCACCATCTATTCGGGTTGGGTCTTCCGCTCGGACGAGACGCAAGCCATGCAAATGGATGACTTCGATAACCCCGCAATGCTTTTTGCAGAGCAGGGTCAGGAGTTGTTCAACACGGCCATGGGCGCGAATGGCGAAAGCTGTGCTTCTTGCCACTCGAACCCAGACGACCTGAACCGCGTGCGCGCCACCTATCCGCAATGGGATGAGGAACATGGCACTGTGCAAACAGTCGAGATGCAGGTTCAAGAATGCCAAACCGAAAGCATGGGCATGGCCGAAGCTTGGGGGATTAATTCCCAAGAGATGCTGAACATGACGGCCTATATCGCCTCAATCGGGCGGGGTCAGGTGATTGACGTGGCCATTGACGGGCCTGCGCAAGACACATGGGAAGCAGGGCGCGAGATTTATTACACGCGTTTTGGTCAGCTTGAGCTGAGCTGTGCAAGTTGCCACGAACAAAACTATGGCAACTACATTCGTGCAGATCACCTTAGCCAAGGGCAGATCAATGGGTTCCCAACCTATCGTCTGAAGAACGCGCGCCTCAATGGCATACATAACCGTTTCCGCGGCTGTGTCCGTGACACGCGCGCTGAAACCTTTGCCATCGGTAGCGATGAATTTGTTGCGCTGGAACTTTATGTTGCCTCGCGCGGCAATGGTCTGACGGTCGAAGGTCCTTCGGTTCGAAACTGATTTGCTGCTTGCCCGCCTTGGGGATCCTGAGGCGGGCATTTTGCATCTAAACATATGCAATTTATAGAATGTGAGTGACAGAATATGATCGCACGCCGCCATTTCCTTCAGGCTGCTTTGGCCACGACCGCGCTTTATGGCGCATCGGGCTTTGGCAATTGGGCCAAACTTGCCGCGCAACAAACCTTGACGCAGGAAGATCTGATTGGCACAGGCGGGGCAGGGAATGTCACCTTGGTGCATATCACTGACATTCATGCGCAAACCCAACCGATTTATTTCCGCGAGCCCGAGTTCAACTTGGGCGTGGGCTCTGCCTTGGGGCAGGTTCCGCATTTGACGGGCGCAGATTTCCGCGCGGCCTATGGCATCTCGCAGGGCAGTCATTTGGATTATGCGCTGACCTATAGTGACTTCGCGGCCCTTGCCCAAGGTTATGGCCGCATGGGCGGGCTTGACCGCATCGCGACTGTGGTCAACGCCATTCGCGCCGAACGGCCTGATGCGATTGTCTTGGACGGGGGCGATACATGGCAGGGGTCTTTGCCCGCCTTGCGCACCAATGGCCAAGATATGGTGGATCTTTTCAACGCGCTTGGCGTGGATGCCATGACCTCGCATTGGGAATTCACGCTGGGCTCTGACCGCGTGCATGAGATTGTCGAAAATTCGCTGCAACCTGCCTTCTTGGGCGCGAATATTTTTGACGCTGAATGGGATGAACCCGTTTTTGACGATTACAAATTGTTCGAGCGCGGCGGCACCATGGTTGCGGTGATTGGGCAAGCCTTCCCTTATATGCCAATCGCCAATCCAGGTTGGATGTTCCCTGAATATAGTTTCGGGCTGCGCCGTGAACGCATCGCCGAAGTGGTCGAGGAGGTGCGCGGCCTTGGTGCTGAGGTGGTCGTTCTACTGTCGCACAATGGCTTTGACACAGACCGCCAATTCGCCCGCGACATACCTGGAATTGATGTGATCCTGACAGGTCACACCCATGATGCGCTGCCTGACGCGGTTCAGGTGGGCAATACATTCCTCATCGCCTCGGGCAGTCATGGCAAATTCGTCAGCCGTGTTGATTTGGACGTGCGCGATGGCGCGCTGCAAGGCTTGACCCATCGGTTGATCCCGATCTTCTCAGATGTGATTGCGCCTGATCCTGACATGGCGGCCTTGATTGCGCAGACCCGCGCGCCCTTTGAGGCCGAGATGGGCGAGGTGATCGGCACCGCAGGGTCGCTGTTGTATCGCCGCGGTAACTTTAACGGCACATGGGATGATGTGATCTGTAACGCCCTGATCAGTCAACGGGACGCACAGATTGCGCTATCCCCCGGTTTCCGTTGGGGGCCAAGCGTGCTGCCGGGTCAAGAGATCAAGCGCGAAGATATCTATAACGCGACCGCCATGAGCTATGCGCAGGCCTATCGCACTGAGATGACCGGCGAATTCCTAAAAGTCGTTATGGAAGATGTGGCTGATAACATCTTTAACCCCGACCCCTATTACCAACAGGGCGGCGATATGGTTCGCGTGGGCGGTATGGGATATCGGATTGATGTCAACGCGCCAGCGGGCAGCCGCATTTCCGAGATGACCCTGCTTGAAACAGGCGAACGCATCGACCCTGCTGCCTCTTATGTCGTGGCGGGTTGGGCCAGCGTGAATGAAGGAACCGAAGGGCCTGCGATTTGGGATGTGGTCGAAGACCATATCCGTGCGCAAGGCACCGTCACAGTTAACCCCAACACCAGCGTGGATGTTGTTGCGGGCTAAGCCTCGCCCGCATTGATTATTGAAGGAGCTGACATGGCTAAAGACGATGGTTTCACCCCTTCGCGGCGGCAATTCCTGAAAGGGGCCGCAGTTACAGGTGGCGCTCTTGCTGCAGGCAAGGTTTACGCGCAGGCGGCCCCCGATCCATTGATCACGGAAATGCAGCCTTGGACACAGTATCTTGGGCCCGGCGTGGATGCCGCGCCCTATGGTATGCCATCCCCGCATGAGGCCCATGTGGTGCGCCGCAACGTGCCATGGCTGACCGCCGATACCGTATCATCGGTCAATTTCACGCCGCTGCATGAGCTTGATGGGATCATCACCCCCAATGGCCTGTGCTTTGAGCGCCATCACGGCGGGGTGGCCGAAATCGCCCCCGAAGATCATCGCCTGATGATCAACGGCTTGGTCGATAATCCGCTTGTCTTTACCATGCAGGACATCATGCGCTTCCCGCGTGAGAACCGCGTTTATTTCCTCGAATGCGCGGCCAATTCAGGGATGGAATGGCGTGGCGCGCAGTTGAACGGCTGCCAATTCACCCATGGGATGATCCATAACGTGGTCTATACAGGCGTGCCCTTGCGCCTGCTGCTTGAAGAGGCAGGGGTGAAAACAAATGGCACATGGATCCTGCCAGAAGGGGCGGATGCCTCTGGCATGACCCGTTCCATCCCTATGGAAAAGGCGCTTGATGATTGTCTTGTCGCCTTCAAGATGAACGGCGAGGCGCTGCGCCCTGAACAGGGCTATCCGCTGCGTCTTGTCGTGCCGGGTTGGGAAGGGAATATGTGGGTGAAATGGTTGCGCCGCATCGAAGTGGGCGATCAACCATGGCATCACCGCGAGGAAACCTCGAAATATACCGACCTTCTCGAAAATGGTCAGGCGCGGCGCTTCACATGGGAGATGGATGCAAAATCCGTCATCACCAATCCAAGCCCGCAAGCCCCCATCACCCATGGGCCTGGCCCAACTGTTTTGACAGGGGTGGCTTGGTCGGGCCGCGGCACAATTCCGCGGGTTGATGTGACATTGGATGGTGGCATCAATTGGCACCAAGCGCGCATGTCTGGGCCATCCTTAGACAAGTCGATGCATCGCTTCTATTTCGAATTTGATTGGGATGGGCGGCCCTTGCTGTTGCAAAGCCGGGCCCATGACAGCACGGGCTATGTGCAGCCCACCAAGGAAATGCTGCGCCATGTGCGCGGCGAGAACTCCATCTACCACAATAACGGGATCCAGACTTGGGCGGTGGATGAAAACGGCAATGCGGAAAATGTGGAGGTTGGATAAGATGAATAAGGTAATCAGTCTTTCCGCAGCCCTGTTGATGGGGAGCGCAACCTTTGCGCTTGCTGAGAATGCGGCCCCGTCTCGGGATGGCGGCTATGGTTTGGGTCGCACCGCTTTGCCCGAAGAAATCGCGGCATGGGATATTGATGTGCGCCCCGATGGTCTGGGCCTGCCCGTTGGATCGGGTGATGTGTTCACGGGCGAAGAATTATGGATTGATAATTGCTCGGCTTGCCATGGTGACTTTGGCGAGGCCCGTGGCCGTTGGCCCGTGATTGCGGGTGGTTTTGGCACTTTGCAAGGCGAAGACCCCAACAAGACAGTCGGGTCATATTGGCCTTATCTGTCGACTGTGTGGGATTATGTCCACCGCGCAATGCCCTATGGCAATGCTCAGAGCCTCAGCAATGATGAGGTCTACGCGATTGTGGCCTATATCATGTATTCCAACGATCTCGTGGATGATGATTTCGAATTGTCGAATGAGAATTTCCTCGAGGTGCGTTTGCCTAATGAAGAGAATTTCTTCATGGATGACCGCGCCGAGGTGGAATTGCCCATGTTCAGCGAAGCGGTCTGTATGGAAAACTGCGCCGAAAGTGTCGAGATTACGGCACGCGCGGCGGTTTTGGATGTAACCCCAGAAACCGAGGGTGATGCCGCCGCCGCTGAGGTGGTTGAGGTTGCCGCCGCCGCCGAAGAGGCCGCGCCCGCAGATACAGGCCCAAGCCCAGAATTGGTTGCTGCAGGTGAGGAAGCCTTCCGCGCCTGTCGCTCTTGCCACCAAGTGGGCGAGGGCGCGCGCAATGGTGCGGGGCCGCAGCTTAACGGCATCTATATGGCAACCGCGGCCCATGCCGAAGGGTTCCGCTATTCCCCTGCCTTTGAACAGGCCCGCGCCGATGGTCTGGTGTGGGATGATGAAGCGCTGACTGCCTATCTGATGGATCCGCGCGGTTATCTTCCAAATAACCGCATGGCCTTCCGTGGATTGCGGGATGCGGCAGATGCCGAGGCCATTATCGCCTATCTGCGCGCCGAAGGTGGGGAGTAGGCGATGGGGAAACAAGGGCTCTTTGCCTTTGCTTTGATCTCTTGGGCAATGCAATCCTCCCCCGCATTGTCCGAGGGTGACCCGAGCGCTGGGCAGGCGGCATTTCGTCCCTGCGCCGCGTGCCACATGATCGGGGATGGCGCGATCAATCGCGTGGGCCCGCATCTGGATGGTTTGATGGGCCGCCCCGTTGGGGGGCTTGCGGATTACCGCTATTCTGACACGCTGACCGAGGCGGGCAATGAGGGCGAGCTTTGGACAGAAGACCGCCTCAACCGCTTTCTCGAAGATCCGCAAGGCTATTATCGCGGCACACGGATGGTGTTTCGTGGGATCAGCGATCCTGAAACCCGTGCCGATTTGGTTGCCTATATCGTGGCGGAGGCGGGCCATTATGACAGTGACGCCACCCCAACCAGCACAGGGGATGTGCCCCCAGAAATCGCTGCGATTTTGGCGATTGAAGGCGACTACGCCTATGGCGAGTATCTGTCATCTGAATGCACCGCTTGTCATGCGGCGCAATCGGGCGGCGATATTCCCGCGATTGCAGGACTTGCCCCCTCAACATTCATCCATGGCTTGATGAGCTACAAAACAGGCGCACGCAGCCATCAGGTGATGAGCATGATTGCCGAGAGATTGGGAGATGAAGAGATTGCCGCATTAGCGGCATATTTTGCCACTGTTGAGTGACGATCAAAGGACAACAGGGCGGGCAACCAAAAGGGAGGAATTTGGAATGCCATTCGATAGACGACAGTTCTTAACCAGCGCCGCGGCGCTTGGTGCAACCCTTGCAGCACCCATGGTGGCGCGGGCGCAAACCGCGCCCCATGTGGTCGTAATTGGGGGCGGTGCAGGCGGGGCAACAGCCGCGCGCTATATCGCCACTGGCAGCAATGGCGCCATCAATGTGACCTTGGTGGAACCGACCCGCGCCTATTACACTTGTTTCTTCTCGAATCTTTATCTTGGCGGGTTCCGCGAGATGAACAGCCTCGGCCACAGCTATGGCACTTTGGCCTCGAATTTCGGGATCAATGTGGTGCATGATTGGGCCGTTGGCGTTGATCGCGATGCAAAATCGGTCAGCTTGGCAGGCGGGGGCAGCCTGTCTTATGACCGCCTCGTCCTCAGCCCTGGGATTGATTTCATCGAAGACAGCGTTCCAGGCTGGTCGCAAGCGGCGCAAAATGCCATGCCCCATGCCTATAAGGCAGGCAGTCAAACCGAATTGCTGAAGGCGCAAGTGATGAATATGCGCGAAGGCGGTGTCTTTGCCATGATCGCCCCCCCGAACCCCTATCGCTGCCCTCCAGGGCCTTATGAGCGGGTGTCGATGGTCGCGCATTTGCTGAAGCAAAATAATCCAACCGCAAAAATCCTGATCGTTGATCCAAAAGAGTCGTTCTCAAAGCAAGGCTTGTTCGAGGATGGATGGCAGCGCCACTATACGGGCATGATTGAACGGATTGGGCCTGATTTTGGTGCCACCAATGTGTCTGTTGATCCTGACGCGATGACTGTGTCAATCGATGGCAATGTCGAGCAGGTTGATGTCTGCAACGTGATCCCTGCGCAGCGTGCAGGGCGCATTGCCCATCTGGCAGGGATCACCGATGGTAATTGGGCGCCTGTATCGGCCTATGATCTGTCATCTAAGATGGATGAAAATATCCATGTCTTGGGCGATGCGGCGGCGCAGGGCGCGATGCCGAAATCAGGGTTCTCGGCCAACAGTCAGGCCAAGGTCTGCGCGAATGCCATCGTGGCGGCCCTTGCGGGCGGTCGGGCCTTCCCACCGCGTTTCGCCAATACTTGCTGGTCACTCATTGATACCAATGACGGGATCAAAGTCGGTGCGACCTACGAGGCCTCGGACGAGGGGATTGTTTCGACCTCTAGCTTCGTGAGCGATGTGGGCGAGGATGCCGCAACCCGCGAAACCACCTATCGCGAAAGCCTCGGTTGGTATGACGCGATTACCGAAGATATGTTTGGCACGGCCTGACATAACACCACCACAAGGGCAGGGGCGCAGATCGCCCCTGCCGTCATTTGATAAAGGACTAGGCCCATGTCGTGCTGCACCGCCCCCCGTTTGTTTCTTGGCCTCATGGCTGGCCTTTTCGCGGCATTTGCTGCGCAGGAATCCCCCGCACAAGAGGCGGTGTTTTTCGAGTATGACGGCAGTTTCGAAGATGCCACTTTTGCGGTGGAAAACACCATTATTGGGCGCGGCTTGGTCATCGATTACCGCTCGCATACGGGTGATATGCTGAACCGCACCGCCGCGGATATCGGCAGCGATGTGGTGATTTTTGATCAAGCGGATATTTTCTTATTTTGCTCGGCCGCCGTGTCGCGCCGCGTGATGGAGGCGGATCCCGCGAATATCGCGCATTGCCCCTATAATATCTTTGTCACCTCAAAGGATGGTGTCGTGCAAATAGGTCACCGCACCTATCCCGATGGGCCAATGCAAGAGGTCGAGGCATTGTTGGACGCAATCATCCTAGAGGCGCGTGACCAATGAGCGCCTATGATTACGAGGGTTTTTTCGCCGCCAAAATTGACACGCTGCGCAGCGAAGGCAATTATCGCTATTTCGCGGATATTGAACGCAAGCGGGGCGCATTTCCCCATGCCCGAAATCACCATAAGGGCGGCACGCGGGACATTACTGTGTGGTGTTCCAATGATTATTTAGGGATGGGGCAACACCCCAATGTGATTGCCGCGATGCAAGACGCGATTGAGCGCACAGGCGCAGGCGCGGGCGGCACGCGCAATATCTCGGGCACAACCCACGCCCATGTCGCGCTTGAGGCGGAATTGGCCGATCTGCACGGCAAAGAGGCCGCGTTGTTATTTACCTCAGGCTATGTGTCAAATTGGGCGGCCCTTGGAACATTGGCCGCGCAGATCCCTGATTGTGTTGTTCTGTCAGATGCAGGCAATCATGCCTCGATGATTGAAGGCATCCGTCATTCGCGCGCGCAAAAGATCATTTGGGCGCATAATGATTTGGCGGATCTCGAGGCGAAACTGGCGGCCCTGCCGCCAGAGCAGCCCAAATTAATAGCCTTTGAATCGGTTTATTCGATGGATGGCGATATTGCCCCCATCGCCGCGATTTGTGATTTGGCAGATCGCTATGGCGCGATGACCTATCTCGATGAGGTGCATGCCGTGGGTCTTTACGGGCCACGCGGCGGCGGGATTGCCGAAGCGCTGGGGTTAATGGATCGTCTGACTGTGATTGAGGGCACGCTTGGGAAGGCTTACGGCGTGATGGGGGGGTATATTGCGGCCAGTGCCGCATTGGTTGATTTCATCCGCAGTTTTGCCAGCGGCTTTATCTTTACCACCGCCTTGCCGCCTGCGGTTGCGGCAGGGGCCTGTGCCGCTGTGCGCCACCTGAAAACAAGCCAGACAGAACGCGCCGCCCATCAGGAACGGGTCGCAGAATTGCGCGCGCGCCTTGATGGGGCGGGCATTCCCCATTTGGCCAATGACAGTCACATCATTCCCGTCATGGTCGGTGATCCTGTGAAATGTCGCTATATCTCAGATAGGCTCTTGGATGAGCATGGCATCTATATCCAGCCAATCAACTATCCCACAGTTCCCAAAGGCACGGAGCGTCTGCGCATCACCCCAAGCCCTGTTCATGATGCAGAAGCGATGGATCATCTGGTCAAGGCGCTGTCAGAGCTTTGGGCGGAATGCAAATTGGCGCAAACCGCACGCGCCGCGCAATAGTTGACCTAGATCATCGCAGGCGGCGCAGGCCCTGTGGTCTGCTGCGCGTGTGGATAAAACCAATGAGGCGCTTTTATGATTGAGAACCTGCTCATCGCATGGGGCGAAGGCCCTGTTCTGGCGCTTGCAGGGGTGGGGGTGGGCCTTGTGTTTGGCGCGGCGGCTGAGCGGTCGCAATTCTGTCTGCGTGCCTCAACTGTTGAAGTGGCCGAAGGCCATGCAGGCCCACGGTTTTCGATTTGGCTCATTGCCTTTTTTGCCGCGCTGACCCTCACCCAAGGGCTGATTGCAGCGGGGGCTTTGGATGTGACAGCGGCACGACAATTGGCCGCCACAGGCAGTATGAGCGGGGCGATTATCGGCGGATTGATGTTTGGGGTGGGAATGGTTCTTGCCCGTGGCTGTGCCTCGCGGCTGTTGGTCTTATCTGCCACAGGAAATCTGCGCGCGCTGATCACAGGGCTGGTTGTGACCTTGGTCGCGCAAGCGGCCTATAGCGGGGCGCTTGCCCCTCTGCGCGAGGCAGTTGTTGGCCTTTGGACAGTTCAAGGCAATGGCGCGCGAAATTTGGCAAGTGCGATTGGCCTTGGCGCCCCTGCAGCGGCCTTTTTGGGGAGTGTCGCCTTGAGTGCTGCCATCGCTTTTGCGCGCCGCCATGCAATGTCTTATGCCCGTATCATCGGGGCTGCGATGGTGGGGGCGGCGGTGACCTTGGGGTGGTTTGCGACCTATATGATCGCGCAAAATTCCTTTGAGATCGTCCCGATTTCCTCGGTTACTTTCACAGGGCCTGCGACCGATACATTGATGGCTTTGGTGGCCGAGCGAAATATCGCGCTTAGCTTTGGCATTGGCCTTGTGCCAGGTGTGTTTCTTGGCGCGGGCGCAACATCCCTTTTGGCGGGCGCGTGGAAATTGCAACGCTTCGGCCCCGATAGCCCGATGGAGCGGCATTTGATTGGCGCTGTTTTGATGGGGTTTGGCGCTATGGCCGCAGGGGGCTGCGCGGTTGGGGCAGGGGTGTCAGGTGGCGCAATCCTATCTCTGACCGCATGGGTTGCGGTGGCCGCCATGTGGGCGGGGGCCATGACCACAGTTTGGATCATGAAGGCAGGGCAAAGCCGCCCCGCCGTGACCTGATCCCCTTAATCATGCTGCATCTGCGGTCGCACCAAAGCCCGATAGATATCCTCCATCTTCACCTTGCCGATGATCTTGGTGGGATCGTTCGGGTCAGAGACGGCAAAGGTGCCATCAATGCGGCCCTTATGGGCGTTGATGACCGCCTCTAGCGTATCATCGCCCTGCACGACATCACTACAGCCGCGCTTTGTTTTGGCGGGGCTCATGATGGATTTCACCTTCAAAACGCGAGCGCGGTTGATGTCTTGGATGAATTCCTCAATGTAGCGTGCGGCGGGGCGCAGCAATATCTCCTGCGGATCGCCTTGCTGCACGATATAGCCATCTTTCAAAACCACCAAGTGATCGGCCAGTTTCAGCGCCTCGTCCAAATCATGGGTGATGAAGATGATGGTCTTGTGCAGATCGCGTTGCAATTCCAACAGCAAATCTTGCATCGAGGTGCGGATCAGCGGGTCAAGCGCGGAAAATGCCTCGTCCATCAGCATCACATCGGCGTTTGAGGTCAAGGCGCGGGCCAGACCCACGCGCTGCTGCATCCCGCCTGAAAGCTGGCTTGGATAGCTGTCTTCCATCCCTTCAAGACCCACACGCGCCAACCATTTGCGCGCCTCATCCTCGGCTTGCTTAATATTCTCGCCGCGCGCCTCGGGCGCAAGGACTGTGTTGGCCAAGACGGTGCGATGAGGCAAAAGCGCGAATTTCTGGAACACCATCGACATAGACCGCCGCCGCAAATTGCGCAGCGCCTCCTCGTCCATGGCCAGAACATCTGTGCCATCGAGAAAGATCTGCCCTGAGGTCGGTTCGATCAATCGGTTCAGGTGGCGGATCAGCGTGGATTTGCCAGAGCCAGACAGGCCCATCACAACGGTAATTTGCCCCTCGCGCATATCCACGTTGATATTATTCAACGCCAGAACATGCCCCGTTTCTTGCATGAAGGCGGATTTGTCGATGCCATCATAAACCTTGTCCTGCACGGCGCGCGGATTGTGGCCGTAGATTTTGAACAGGTTTTGCACCGAGATTTTTACGTCACCCAAAGCCATGGTTTCTTAGTCCCTTCTGCGGTGCTTATGATTTGTTCGACTTGTCGATGCGTGCCAAGGCGGCCTTGGAGACGCGATCAAGCATAATCGCGATCAACACGATGCCAAAACCTGCCAAGAAGCCAACACCGAGGCGCAGGTTGTTGATGCCATCGAGAACCAATGTTCCCAGACCTGGGGCCGATACGAGCGAGGCAATCACCACCATCGCAAGGCTCATCATGATCGTTTGGTTCACACCCGCCATAATATTGGGCAGGGCCAACGGAATTTGCACGCGATAAAGTTTCTGGCGATCCGTTAAGCCAAAGGCCGTGACCGCCTCCATCACATCGCGATCCACAAGGCGAATGCCCAAATTGGTCAGGCGCACCACGGGCACAATCGCATAGAGGATAATCGCAAGCCCATAGAGCTTGGGTTCGGTGATATTGAACAAGAAAATGAGGGGGATCAGATATACAAAGGTCGGCAAGGTTTGCAGCATATCCAAAATCGGGATCATCGCGTTTTGAAACCTGTCCGAGCGCGACATGGCAATGCCAAGCGGCACCCCGAAGGCCACACACAGCACCGTGCACACAAAAATGATCGACAGCGTTTGAATGGCGAATTCGTAGTAATCGACAAAGAGCAAAAACAAGAAAGACGCCGCCACAATGCCCGCCACCTTGTAGGAATTCGACAAAAGCTTGGCCACCAAGATCAAAAGCGGCACCAAAATCCACCACGGCATTTCCACAAACAGGGTCAAGGCACCATCAAGCGCCCATGACAGGGGCTGTGTCAGCGGATCAAGCACAGCGCGCAGGGCGGGGCGAATATAAAGGAACCCATCCTCCAACGCGGCGGTGAAATCGCGGGTTTTGGGAAAGGCTGCACAGGCTTCGTTCAGCGTATCAAGCGAGGGAAAAGGCAAATCCCATGGGCTTGGGGCTTCGTTGCGCAAAGATGACAGTGATAAAAGCGGCCCGCTATCGGTTTTGCAGGCGTCTGTCATGCCAAGCGCGCTGAATATCCAATCATATGCCATAGGTTTCCCTCCTCGCAAAATGAGAGAGGCCAGCGCCCTGCGGCGCTGACCTTTGTCATTGGTTGTGGATTATTGCAGAAGCGCTGAAACGCGCGAAGCTGCATCCTCGGACATCCAGCCAAGGATCATGTCGCTGTGGTTGGTCAAAACCCAAGCCGCAGCTTCATCCGCGGAGGCGCCATTGTCCTCAGCCCATGCAAGCATAGAGCTGACAACATCATTTGGCATTTCCATATTGCGAACGAAATCAGCAACCTCGGGTGCACGCTCTGCCAAATCGGCGGTCACAGCGTTCACAACAGTTGCAGCAGGGAAATCCGATGGGCCCCAAGTGGCAGGGTCAGCATCGGCATTTTGGTTGATCGCATGCTGTGGCCCGTCAACAGGGCCAAGGTCGATCTTGGTCAGGTCGTATTTGCCCAAGATTGCAGTCGGGCCCCAGTAATAGCCGAACCATGGCTCACCCGCCTCGTCAGCGGCGGCGATGGAGGCGGCAAGGTTCGCGCCCGAGCCGTGATCAAATACTTCGATCCCGTTGCCCTCAAGGTCAAATACAACTTTCAGCGCATCATTCACGATACGGCAGCCCCACCCAACAGGGCAGTTGTTAAAGCGTCCGCCAACCAGTTCTGGATTGGCCAAGACACCTTGAATTGTTGCCAATTCAGGATGGGCTTCAACCGCACTTGTGGAGATCCACCAACCTTCTTCGCCGCCATTGGAGAATGTGTTTGAGGCAGTGATAACTTTGCCTTGCGCTTCAAGATCGGCATAGACAGTGGCCGAGTTCACCCAGACCTCAGGCACGATGTCTGGCTCGCCATTTTCGGCCAAAGATGTGACTGCGGGCACGGTGTCTGTTGGCACGATGGTGACTTCGCAACCATAGCCTTGCTCAAGGACAAAGCCCGTCAGCGCCGCCAAGGCCTCGCCCGAGGCCCAACCCATTGCGCCAACGCTGACCTGACCACAGGCAAATGCGCCGCTTGTGGACAGCATGAGGGCCGCCACGGATGTATAAGCAAACTTCTTCATCTTTCATTACCTCCCAGATGGTGTTCCAAGTTCACAACGAACTTGTAGGTTTTCAGGTTCTTCAACCGACATTTTGCGCGCAATTGCGACATTCTCGGTTTTAGTGTCCGACCTCGGCGCAAGATCAGCGCCGAACCCGATTTCTGGCATGGGCTTAGCATGCCGGTCTCGGCACGAGGGTCAACCAGGTGAGGCTGAAATTTTCGTGCAAACTGAATATTTTTTGGCAAGAGCGTCTTGGTCTTTTTGCCACCTCCGCGGTGGGCTGTTTGGTATCCTTCTGATCAATCATTGTCGCTCAAGCCCGCACCTGCGCCCGTCTCGCGCGATTGCGCCGTGGCGGGCACGGTTGTCGCAAGCGCAAAGCGATCAAGGCTTGCGTAGGCCTCTGGCGTGATTTCGGGGGGATGGGGCGCGCGCAGCACAGATGCGCCATAGGGGCTTGGTTTGGCGCAGAGGGTCAGGGTGTGACCGCGCGCGTGATCTGCAAATTCGGTGATGTCGCGCGCAGCCAAAGGGACAAGCCCGCCAAAAACAAGCGCGGCTTTGGGTGTTGTAATTTGCACCGCGCGGCCCGCGCGCGCAGCCAGCCCATCCACGAGCGGCAGCAGCATCAGCGGCTCGGCCACAGCGGCAAGCGTCACGGGGTTTGGGCCAAAAAGACCCCGCGGGCTCGTCCCGAGATCACAAATCAGCGCGCCCGTTGTGACAGGGCAAAGCGGTGTGCCAGATTGCCCCCAAACGCGCCCGTCAATCTCGGTCATCTGTGGCAGACCCAAAACCGCCTGCGCGGCACATAACGCAAGGGCAGGGCCTGCGCCGTTGATGCCCCATTGCGCTAAAGTCGCCAAACTTGCGCCGAATTCCTCGGCCAAGCCCCAAGAATAGCCCGCGCCGCGCGCGGCCTTCATGCCCAAGCTCGCCCATTCCCCCGCGCTAAGCTGCATCTGCCCCCCCATGCGCGGGTGCGCAGATATGTTCAGGGAAAACTTGCCCCGCAAAGAGGCTGATGCGCAGCCATTTATCCGAGCGCGGATCAAAGTGATTGGCCCCAAAAAAGGCCAGCTTATAGCGCATCATATCAATGGGCAGGATGTCAGCGCCGATGAGGTTTTCGCGAATCTCGCCATAATCGCGCCCCGCCAACCATTGTAGGCGGCGCAGAATTTGGCGATGTTCGGGATGGGCCAAAAGAAACGCATAGGCGGGCGTGGCATCAGGGTAGGCGGCCATCGCGTCATAGGCCTGACGGATCAAATAGGCGATGCCAAGCGGGGCTTCACGGGTTGCGCCCTCTTCCTCGAAGCGCGCGCCAAGGCGGGGTTCAAGCTTTTCTTCCGAGACATACCAGAACCGCGCTCGTGCTTCTTGGGTTGAGAAATCATAGGACAAGGCCCAATCGTAACGGCCCTCAATCGCGCGGCGCAGATCGCCAAGCCGCGCTTGCCCCTCAATCGGGGGGGCAGGTGGCTCGTCTGCGCGCAGCGACATTTCCAAATCGTCAATCAGCGCGCCGCAGGGTTCAAGCAGGATCGACAAGAGCATTTCTTGCCCCTCAAGGCTTAGATGCGCTTCCCCCCAGTGCCATATCGCATTCCATGGCAGATCTTTCGCGCAATGTCCGCGACCTGTGGTGAGATGATGATGCAGCTTTTCCAAATCCCCCCGCAGATCTGCCAATTTGGCCAGTTGCACAGGGTGACTTGAACGCCATGTCGCGGCTGTGTCGCGCGCAGCCTCGCAGCCCGCGATCAGCGCACGCAAATCTGCCTCTGACATCCGTCTTTGGCCGCGCACCCGTGCAAGCGCCGTTTCGCGCACCCGCACCCAAGCGTCCAAAAGGGCAGGGTGACGGACTAAGAACGGGGCCATGCCAAGACCTGTAGAATTTCCCACCCCAAGACTGCGGGCCAATGCGGGCGCAAGCGTTGTGGCCTCTGCCCCGCCTTTGGCGCGGGCCAGATGATTGACAAGGTCGATGGTAAAGCTGCGGGTCAGCCAAACCGACATCATCTCAGCTTGGAACGGCGCGCATAATTCTGGCCGCGTGGCAATATCGGCATTTTCCGCCGCCCCGAATTTGGACGAGCCATAAACGGCGGTTGTGCGCATTAAATAGCCCACCTCATCAAGCGCATCGCGTTCTGGCTGTTGGCCCGTGGCCAAGCGGGCCACAACATGATCAAACAACCTGACCGACCGATTGGCGCGGCTGAGGGATAATTCCCGCGGGCTGATGCGCCCTGCCTCTTGCAGGGGCACATTGGCGCTCAGCCGCGTGATATCATCTGCGGTGGGGATACCATCAAAGAGGGTAAAGGTGGCATCCCACGCAGTCGCAATCACCCGATCCGAGCGTTGATCTGCGGGCAGATCGTGGGCAAAGGCCACAAGGCTATAACTGCGCTTAGGCCCGTGTAGGCAATAGACGGCATACCCAACACCGTTTTCGTCAAGATCAAAAATACGCCGCTCAAACCGCCACCCTTCGGTTTCAATGCGGCGCAGCAACATGCGCAGAAATGACAGCCGCGTGGGGTGGGCTGATCCCATCCGCGCGAGGCGCATGACCGTATCAGGCGCCCGCAGCGCAATCGGCGCAAGGCCCATGATATGGGGCGCCGCCCGATCCATCATTGCGCGGCCTTTGTATTGGGGACAGCCTGCACTGCGGGGGTGAAACTTTCGCTGAAAAAGCGCTGCCAATTTCCACCCATGATTGCCGCGACATTGCCCGCGTCAAACCCCGCTGCGCGCAGCCCTGCGGCCAAACGGCCAAAATCGCGATTGTCGGCAAAGAAATCAGGCATGGGCGGGAACCCCGCCTGCGCGGCACTGCCTTCGCCATAGTCGATATTTTTCGTCCAACGCCCGACCCGCATCCATTCGACCACGCTGTCGGGTTGATCTTGGCATAGATCCGTTCCAATGCCGATCTGCGAGACGCCCATCAAATCGGCAGCCCGCGCAACCATGTCGCAGAAATTTTGCAAGCTACAGGCAGACCCGCCCTTCAGGTGATGGGGATAGATCGAAAAACCAAGCATCCCCCCCGATTGGCCAAGGGCGCGTAAGAGATCATCGGATTTATTGCGCAAGGCAGGGTGCCAACTGGCCAGATTTGCATGGGTGATTGCAATCGGGCGGGTGGAGTGTTCCATCGCCTCAAAGGTCGAGCGCTCGCCCGAATGGCTCATGTCGATGACCAGACCCACGCGGTTCATCTCGGCCACCACCTCGCGCCCCATGCGGGTGAGGCCTGTATCCTCGGCCTCATAGCAGCCCGTGGCAAGCAGGGATTGGTTGTTATAGGTCAATTGCATGAACCGTAGACCTAAGCGATGCAGCACCTCGACCAACCCAATGTCATCTTCGATGCAGGAGGGGTTTTGCGAGCCAAAGAAAATTGCCGTGCGCCCCGAGGCGCGCGCGCGGGCAATATCGCTCGCGTCAAAGCCTTGAAAAATCAGGTCTGGATAGGTTTCGAACCAGCGGTTCCATTTTTCGATATTGAGAACCGTTTCACGGAAATTCTCGTGATAGGTGATGGTGACATGCACCGCATCCACCCCGCCTTCGCGCATCTGGCGAAAGACTTTTTCCGACCAATTGGCATATTGCAGCCCGTCAATCAGCGGGTTTTGCACGGGATGCATCGCACCTGTTCCACTCATTCCAAATCCCCCGTGACCCCAAGGTAAGAGGTTTTGACTGTCGTGTAAAACTCTGCGGCATAGCGGCCTTGTTCGCGTGGCCCGTAGGAGGATGCCCCCCGCCCCCCGAAAGGCACATGGTAATCTGTGCCTGCGGTGGGAAGGTTCACCATCACGCAGCCCGCCCGCATATGCGCGCGGAAATGGGCGGCGCGGGCAAGGCTTTTGGTCATGATCCCTGCGGTGAGGCCAAATTCGCTGTCATTGGCAACGTCTAGCCCTTCGGCATAGCTGCCCACCTTAATCACCGATGTGATGGGGGCGAACATTTCTTCGCGGTTGATCCGCATATCATTGCGGGTCTTGGCGAAGACCGCAGGGCGCATGAAATAGCCTGTGGTATCCGCCTCAGCGCGGGTTCCGCCACATAAAAGCTCGGCCCCTTCGGATTGACCGAGGGCGATATAATCAAGATTGCTCTTAAGCTGGGCTTCGCTCACCACAGGGCCGATTTGCGTGGCGCTGTCTAGGGCGGGGCCAACCACGAGCTTATTTGTGGCCGCGACCAATTTTTCGACAAAAGCATCGTGGATTTTCTCATGCACGATCAAACGCGAGGCGGCGGTGCATTTTTGACCCGTGCCCCCGAAAGCCGCATTCACACTATGGGCCACAGCCAGATCAAGGTCGCAATCCTCCATCACGAGCATAGGATTCTTTGATCCCATTTCCATTTGCAACTTGGTCATATTGGGAATGGCTGATGCGGCAATGGCGCGGCCCACAGGAACCGAGCCTGTAAAGCTGATGGCATCCACTGCGGCACTTTCCACCAAAGCCTGTCCAATCGTGCCCCCTGCGCCCATAACCAAGTTGAACAGGCCTTTGGGAATGTTTTGGCGAGCGATGATCTCGGTCAGCATCACGGCGCTTGCAGGGGTTAGGTTGGCAGGCTTCCAGATCACGGCATTGCCAAAGGCCAATGCAGGCGCGATTTTCCACGCGGGCGTTGCGATTGGAAAATTCCAGGGGCTGATGATCGCCACAACGCCTACAGGTTCGCGGCGCACATCCACCTCAATGCCGCCGCGCACGCTTTCGGCATGGTCGCCTTGATTGCGCAGCGCCTCTGCTGCGAAATAGGTAAAGAATTGGCCTGCGCGATAGGCCTCACCGCGACCTTCGGCGCGCGGTTTTCCCTCCTCGCGGGAAATCATCTCGCCCAGTTCATCGGCCCGTGCCATCATCTCTGTGCCAATGGCCATCAGCACATTGTGCCGCGCCTCAATGCCCATGGCCCACCATTCGGCCTGTGCACGCCGCGCCGCGGCCAAGCTTTCTGTCAAATCTTCATGGCTGGCTTGGGCGAAATGGCCAATCACATCGCTGGTGTCAGATGGGTTGATATTCGCAATCTGCGCCACGCCATCGCGCCACATACCATTGATGAAATTCTGACCCTGCATAAACCTGTCCCTTGTTACCGCGCATTCAGCCTAGACAGGGGGGTATACTTCAGGCAATCTCAAATTATTGAAATAAATTTCAAGAATCCTGAAATATGATTAAGTTAGAGATGTTGCGCGTGTTTTTGGCCGTGGCCGAAGAGGGGGCCTTGGCGCTTGCGGCGCAGAAATTGGGGCGCACGCCATCGGCCCTGTCGATGGCCCTATCACAGCTTGAGGCCCAAGTGGGCGCGCCCCTCTTTGAAACGGATCGCAAAAATCGCCTCACCCCTTTGGGACGTTTGGTGTTGGAGGAGGCGCGGCGCGCCACCAATTCCTATACCCGCAGTCTCGATGCCATAGCGCGCCATGCGCGATCTTTGGCGGGAACTGTGCGGGTCATGGCGGTGCCTTCTGCGACCATCACGCTTTTGCCGCGGGCGGTTTTGGCCTTTTCGCAGGCCCGCCCTGATGTGCGCCTTGATATTCGCGACAGCGACACCGCCAGTGTGATTGCACAAGTGGCGATGGGCGAGGTGGATATTGGGATAATCTCGCAATCCCCGCGTGCCAATGCCGCGCCATCCGTTGAGGCAGAGGTCATTTTGAGCGACCCTTTAGGGATTGTCGCGCGCCATGACGGGCGATTTGCACAGATGACCAAGGGGCGCGGCGTGCGGTGGCAAGATTTGATCCACGAGCCGCTGATTGCCAATCCGCTTTGCGATTTGGTGGATCACCCAAGCGTGACCGAAGGATTGCAAGATTGCCGCATTGAGGCGCGCAATACCACCGCACTTTTGGCCTTTGTGCGGGCGGGTATCGGGATTACGATTTTGCCCCAAACCGCGATGACCGAGGCCGACCCCGCCTTGCGCTTCTTTGCCCCAAATGATCCGCATAGCCGCCGTGAGCTGTGTAAAATAAGGAACCGCGCCGCCCATCTTAGCCCTGTGGCGCAGTCATTTTGGGACTTGCTTGCACCGCTTGCGTCAAGCCCTTAGCCTTTGACAAAACGACCACAGGGAGGGCGGCCATGGCGCAAGTGGCGATCAGCGAGATTGAAACCGTGACCAAAGCCGCGCTTATGGCCCATGGGGCAGGCGCATGGCAGGCGGGGGAGGTGGCCCGCGCCACTGCCCATTCCGAGGCGCATGGCAATGTGATTTGCGGCCTGCAATATGTCGAAAGCTATTGTGTGCAATTGGCCTCTGGGCGTGTTGATGGGCAGGTCATGCCTGTTGTCAGCCGTCCCAAGGCGGCTGCGATCTTGTCAGATGCAAAACTTGGTTTTGCCCAACCAGCCTTTGCCGCGGCCAAAGATCAATTCTGCGATCTTGTGGATGAAACAGGCGTGGCCATGCTGGCCGTGGCGCAAAGCCATACCTGCACCTCGCTTGGTTATTTTACCGAACAAATCGCGCAAGCGGGAAAGCTTTGCATCGGCTTTACCAACGCCTCGCCCGTGGTGGCAGCGCCAAATGGCAAGCGGCGCGTCATCGGCACCAACCCCATCGCCATGTCTGTGCCTGATGGGCAAGGGGGGCTGTCGGTGCATTTTGATTTCTCAACCTCGGCCGTGGCTTTGGGGAAAATCACCATGGCGAAATATGCAGGGGAGGAGATCCCATTGGGTTGGGCCGTAGATGCCGAAGGCCGCCCCACAACCGACCCCGAAGCGGCCTTGCAAGGTGCCTTGTTAAGTGCAGGTGGCTATAAAGGGTGGGGGTTTGGCATTATGGCCGAGGTCTTGGCGGCCGCGATGACGGGCTCGGTCAATTCGCTCGATGTGGGGGGGCTGAAATTGCCAGATGGCCCGCCGCATCGTTTGGGGCAATTCTATCTGGCCATGGATACGGGAACATTTAGCGATCAGTTTGGCGCGCGGATCACGCGACTGTTGGAGGCCGTGGCCGAAGATGAGGGTGCGCGTGTTCCGGGCCAAGGGCGGGTGCGGGAGACATCGGTGGATGTGCCTCAGGCCCTTTGGGATAAGATTACAGGATTGGCGGCCTAACGCGCCGCGAGACAGGAAGAGAACCCATGGATTTAACAGTTTACCTTTCGGGCGAGATTCACACGACATGGCGCGAGGAGATCATCGCCGCCTGTGCCGAAGCAGGCCTTTCGGTTCGCTTTAGCGCGCCCGTGACCGATCATGCCGCCAGTGATGATTGCGGCGTGGCTATTTTGGGGGCTGAGGATCAGAAATTCTGGCATGATCACAAGGGCGCAAAGATCAATGCCATTCGCACCCGTAAGGCGATTGCAGATGCAGATATCGTGGTTGTGCGCTTTGGCGAGAAATACAAGCAATGGAATGCGGCCTTTGACGCGGGATATGCGGCGGCCTTGGGAAAGTCGCTGATTGTGATGCATGGGGCAGATCATCAACATGCGCTCAAAGAGGTTGATGCGGCGGCCCTTGCTGTAACCGAGACGCCCGCGCAGGTTGCAAAAATTCTAGCCTATGTGATTGACGGCACCCTTTAGGGGGTTATCTGCGCTTGGCAGTGCTGCGGGGCTTTCGTATGAAAGGGCCAAAGCGGCGCGCGTGCCGCGCATATCCCGTGACGGGGAGTGCGCATTTTCTGGAGGGACAAGATGGATTTCATGACGGCGGAATTCGCCATGGTGGCAGTGATGCTGCTTGCGGCGGGTGCAGTGACGGGCGTTCTCGCGGGGCTGTTCGGCGTGGGCGGCGGCGCATTGATTGTGCCTGTGCTTTACGAGGTCTTCGGCTTCTTGGGTCTCTCAGATGAGGTGCGGATGCCGTTGGCGGTTGGCACCTCATTGGCCATCATTATTCCCACCTCAATCCGCTCTTATATGGGCCACCGCGCCCGCGGGGCTGTGGACGAGGCGCTGTTGAAATCATGGGCGCTGCCCATTCTGGCAGGTGTGCTGATCGGCGCGGGTTTGGCCCGTTTTGCACCGCCATTCGTCTTTCAGATCGTTTTTGTCGTGGTGGCGGGGGCCAATGCGATCAAGATGATCTCTGGTGCAAAGAAATGGGATTTGGGCGCTGATTTGCCCACGGGGGCAGGGCTTTATTCCTATGGGGGTTTGATTGGCCTTTTGTCAGCCCTGATGGGGATTGGTGGGGGTCAGATTTCAAATATGATCATGACATTGCATGGCCGCCCCATTCATCAGGCGGTGGCCACATCGGCAGGGATTGGGGTTTTGATCTCGGTCCCCGGCGCGATTGGCTATATGATCGCGGGCCTCGGCCAAGAGGGGTTACCGATGGATGCCATCGGATATGTCTCGTTTTTGGGGATGATCCTATTTGTGCCAACCACTATTCTGACTGCGAATTTGGGGGTGAAATTGGCGCATAGCCTGTCGCGGCGGCATTTGGAATTGGCCTTTGGCCTCTTCCTGGCCTTGGTCTGTTTGCGCTTTGTCTACGCGATTGTAACGGGTTAGTCGGGTGCCACCAAGGGCAGCAGCAATGCAGCATAAAGACGCGTCTATCGGATAGGTCGCAGATCTCATGCCCCTTGGTGGCATTGAAAACGCTATCATATTCAATGAGTTGTGTATGAATGATTTCACTTGATAGGAAAATCCTATCTTGGTCTTTCGCATTTCATACATGGCTTGGCCAAAGGGACGAAAGCGGCGCAAATAGGCCATGAGAGGTCGCAGGGCGCGCATGATTTATAACAAAACCCCCGCAGCATAGAGGGCAATCGCGATCACGCATGGGGCCCTTGGCCATGGAAGATGTGTTTGACTACACTGTTGCACCTATTTTGGGGCGCCGTGCCGTGTTGGGCATGGTCGTGTTGCAATCCGATGAAACGCTAGAGCACGACCTGCGCCGTATCTTGCCGCAAGAGGATGTGGCCCTCTATATCAGCCGCGTTCCCAGTGCGGAAACGGTCAGTTCAGACAGTCTTGCCGCGATGGAGGGGCATCTAAGCGATGCCGCCGCCCTGATGCCGCCCCCTTTGGACTTTGATGTGTTGGGATATGGTTGCACCTCGGCGACATCGGTGATCGGGGCGGGGCGGGTGGCTGAATTGCTGCGCAAAGGATGCCCCGCGACCCATGTGACCGACCCGCTTTCGGCGCTCGTGGCGGCCTGCCGTCATATGGGGATCACGCGCTTGGCGTTTTTGTCACCCTATGTGCCCGAGGTCTCAAGCCGCCTGCGCGCCGCAGTTGCGGCACAAGGGGTAAAAAGCCCAGTGTTCGGAACCTTTAACGAGGCGCGCGAACATGCAGTTGCGCTCATCGATGGCCCGTCTGTCACCCGCGCGGCAACGGCGTTGCTGCACCGGGGTGGGGCCGAGGCGGTGTTTTTATCCTGCACGAATTTGCGCACCTTAGATGTCATTGATGCCATCGAGGCCGAGACAGGTGCCGTTGCCCTGTCGTCCAACCAAGTGATGGCATGGCATATGTGCCATCTCGCGGGGATTGCGCCCGCCTTGCGCGTTGGGCGCTTGATGGCCGAGCCTCTATTCGACCGAAGTGCCGAATAGGGTGATCGCCCCACCTAGGAGGGCCATCGCAAAAAAGAATAGGCGCTTTGGCCAATTGCCCGCGCCTGCCGCCGCAATCGCGGCTTGTAGCGCGTAATAAAAGGCAAAGGCGCGGGACGCGTAGCCGATGATGGAAAACACATCGCCCACCCATGTAAGGATCAGCGCGACTGCGCCCAAAATGACATAGCCTTGGCGCGCATCGATGCGGTCGCGGGTCAATTCTGCGAGCAGCCCGCCTGATCCGCCCGTATCGGCCAAAGCGGCGCTGAACTGGGCACTCAGCGCCGCAATCATCAAAAGCGGCGCAAGGATTGGGGCCAAACGGCCCATCATGTCGATAATGGCTGTTTCGCTGACGGCTTGCGGGTCGGGCGTAAAGATTAGGCTGAGGGGCAGAAGATAGGCCATATAGATCAGCGTGGCGATAAGCAGCGCCATATGCATGGCGCGGATCCGTAACGCGGGGTCATACTCCGCCCCCATATACCGCACCGTTTCGAAACCTTGCACGGTCACAATCAGCCCAAACACCAAAAACAGGGCTGCGGGGCCCGTTTCTGTCGCGGGGGTTAGGATCACACCCTGCCCATCGAGCATATCTGTGCCAAGCGCCAACCATAGCGCGCCAAGAAGCCCCGCAATCACCGCCAATTTGATCCCAACCGAGATTTGTTCGACCCGTTCAAGGGCATGAAAGCCGTGAGCAAGCCCCAAGATCACGATGAACCCGAGCGCGCCTGTGGTGATCCATCGCGCGGCATGCGGATCGGTCACGGGGGTCAGGCGGGCTGCAAAAGCGCCAAACAGATTTAGGTAATAGGCCACCGACACCATATAGGCAAACGCCAAGGCCCATGACGCGGCGCGATCTAGCCAGATCTCTATGGGCCTGCGTGATCCTTCAGCCAATCGCAGGATATTATGAGCAATGGCCCGACTAAACCCCCAAGCCAGCGCACATAAAACGGCCATTGCAAGCGCGGCATAGGCGCCAAATGCGTGGTGCAAAACGGGCCCAAGAACCAAAAACCCGCTGCCGATAATTGAGGCCAATGGGGTGATTGCGGCGCGCCAGAGTGTCGATTTTGCCAAGGGTGGCCAGATCAACAGACCCGCAACAGCCAAAGCAATGATCAATATAAGTGCCGTTTGCATGCGCCTAGGGCTAGCAGGCAGGTCTGGTCTGTGAAAGATAAAAAAACGCGCGCCCTTTTGGGGCGCGCGTTTGTCTTTGCTTAGCTGCGTGTTTTATGCGGCCGCGTCAAAGCGGTCTGCATTCATCACCTTTGTCCACGCAGCAGCGAAATCATGCACGAATTTCGCGGCATTATCGTCTTGTGCGTAAAGTTCAGCATAAGCGCGCAGGATTGAGTTGGAGCCAAAAACCAAATCCACACGGGTGGCTGTCCATTTTGTTTCGCCTGTTTTGCGAGACACGATGTTGTAGAGGTTCGGCCCTGCAGGTTCCCACTTATAGGCCATGTCGGTCAGCGCCGTGAAGAAATCGGTCGACAATGTGCCAACACGATCCGTAAACACCCCATGCGCGCTGCCGCCATGGTTGGTGCCAAGCACACGCATACCGCCAATCAATGCGGTCATTTGGGGCGCTGTCAGACCCAAAAGCTGCGCACGATCCAACATCAGCTCCTCTGGTTGCACGGTGTAATCCGCTTTCAACCAGTTGCGGAACGCGTCATGGACGGGCTCTAGCACTTCGAAGCTGTCAATATCGGTTTGCTCTTGGGTGGCGTCACCACGGCCTGGCGTGAAGGGCAGGGTGATCTCGACACCTGCGGCTTTGGCCGCCTGCTCGACACCGACATTACCTGCCAGAACGATCACATCCGCAAGGCTTGCGCCTGTTTCCGCGGCGATGGGTTCCAATGCGGCCAGCACCTTTTGCAGGCGGGCCGGCTCGTTGCCTTCCCAATCCTTTTGTGGGGCCAGACGAATGCGCGCGCCATTGGCACCGCCGCGCATATCAGACCCACGGAAGGTGCGCGCGCTGTCCCATGCGGTCGCGACCATCTCGGAGATGGAAAGGCCCGTTGCCGCGATTTTCGCCTTGACCGCTTCAACATCATAACTCGTGGAGCCCGCAGGGATCGGGTCTTGCCAGATCAGATCTTCGGCAGGCACATCTGGCCCGAAATAACGCGCCTTTGGCCCCATATCGCGGTGGGTCAGCTTGAACCATGCGCGGGCGAAGGTTTCTGAGAAATATTCAGGATCGGCATAGAACTTTTCCGAAATCTTGCGATATTCGGGATCCATCTTCATCGCCATATCCGCATCCGTCATGATCGGGTTGTAGCGGATAGATGGGTCTTCGACATCAACGGGCTTGTCCTCTTCCTTGATGTTTACAGGTTCCCATTGCCATGCCCCTGCGGGGGATTTCTTCAATTCCCAGTCATAGTTCAGCAGCAGATGGAAATAGCCGTTATCCCATTTCGTGGGGTGGGTTGTCCAAGCGCCCTCGATGCCCGAGGTGACAGTGTCGCGGCCCACGCCACGGGTGGTGTGGTTGTTCCAGCCAAGGCCCTGCTCATGCACATCGGCACCTTCAGGGTCAGCACCCAAATTGGCCGCATCGCCATTGCCATGCGCTTTGCCCACTGTATGGCCGCCTGCGGTCAGGGCCACTGTTTCTTCGTCATTCATCGCCATACGGGCAAAGGTCACGCGCACGTCATGCGCGGTGCGCAGCGGATCGGGCTGACCATTCACACCTTCTGGGTTCACATAGATGAGGCCCATTTGAACCGCCGCAAGCGGGTTTTCCAATGTCTCAGACCCGCGATCTTCGGCATAACGCTCAGACCCCAGCCAATCTTTTTCTGCGCCCCAATAGATGTCTTTTTCAGGATGCCAAATATCGGCGCGGCCAAAGGAGTAGCCAAAGGTTTTGAGGCCCATGGATTCATAAGCAATATTGCCTGCGAGGATAAACAAATCCGCCCAAGATACGGAATTTCCGTATTTTTTCTTGATTGGCCACAGCAGGCGGCGAGCTTTGTCGAGGTTGGTGTTGTCGGGCCAAGAGTTCAAAGGCGCGAAACGCTGGTTGCCAGTGCCGCCACCGCCGCGACCGTCAGCGGTGCGATAGCTGCCCGCCGCGTGCCATGCCATGCGGATCATCAAGCCACCATAATGGCCCCAATCTGCAGGCCACCAATCTTGGCTGTCGGTCATCAGCGCGTGCATGTCTTTCTTCAGCGCATCGATATCGAGCTTTTCCAATTCTTTGCGGTAATCGAAAGCCTCGCCCATCGGATCGGTCTTGCGATCATGTTGGTGCAAAATGTCGAGGTTCAACGCATTTGGCCACCAATCGGTAACAGTTGTGCCAAGCGCGGTTTGCGCGCCATGCATCACGGGGCATTTGCCAATGTTATTTCCATCCATGAGGGCAGTCTCCTTTTGGGTTGTCTCATGCAGGCCCCATCATCGGGGTGCGGTTCTCGGTGATCAGAGGGCCGTTGCACGGATTCGCATGCAAACGGCGCTTAGGCTTGTTTTAGCATCAGTGAGCGATTAGTTTAATTTTGATTTTCTGATGTGAGCGATCAGGTTTTGTTATGGCTAATATCACCTTGAAACAGTTGCGATATGCGGTGGCCGTGGCCGAGCATGGTCATTTTGGACATGCGGCCGCCGCATCCGCGATTTCGCAGCCCGCTTTGTCTATGCAAATTCAAGCCTTAGAGGATGGTTTGGGTCTGGCCCTGTTCGAGCGCGCCGCCCGCCATGTGCGACCCACGCCCTTTGGGGTTGGGTTCTTGGCGCGTGCGCAGCGAATATTGGCCGAGGTTGACGATTTGGGCGATAGCGCGCGTGCGGCGCGGGGCGATGATTTGGGGCGCCTGCGTCTTGGTGTGATCCCCACCATTGCGCCATATCTTTTGCCCCGTGTGGTGGGCTTGATGGGGCAGTATTACCCGCAGGCCAATTTGGCATTGCGCGAAACGATCACCCCGCGCTTGATCTCGGAATTGTCCGAAGGGCGGTTGGACGCGGCGATTGTGGCCCTGCCCATATCTGAGCCGAGCTTTGAGGAGGTGGAGGTGTTTCAAGAAGATTTCATTCTTGTGCGCCCGCCCGAAGATGCGGGCAAGCCTGTGCCCGATGCCAATTCCCTGCGCGAAATGAAACTGCTTTTGTTGGAGGAGGGGCATTGCTTCCGCGACCAAGCCCTGTCTTTTTGCGCACTTGGCGCAAATACCCCGCGCGAGGTGATGGATGGCTCATCACTGTCAACGCTTGTGCAGATGGTGGGGGCGGGGATTGGCGTGACGCTTATCCCTGAAATGGCTGTGCCTGTTGAGACGCGCTCTGCGAGCGTGGCCTTGGCGCGGTTTCGCACCCCTGCGCCTGCGCGCAAAATCGGGGTTATTTGGCGGCGCACAAGCCCGCTTTCCAATCAGTTGCGCAAATTGGCCAATGTGGTGCGCGAGGCGGCAGAAACGGGCGCGTCCGATGCCATGACAGGCGGGCTTATGCCCAAAATCGCGTAACCAAAAAGAAAAAGGCGGGCCAAAGCCCACCTTTTCCAATCCAAACTGGATGAGGCTTATGCCTTAGACCAGCGTGATATTTACGGCGCTTTCGCGGCCATCACGGCCTTTTTCCAGCTCGTAAGTCACTTTCTGGTTGTCGTTGAGGCCTTTGAGGCCAGAACGCTCAACACCAGAGATGTGAACGAATACGTCTTTGCCGCCTTCATCAGGTGCGATGAAGCCGAAACCTTTGGTTGCATTGAACCATTTCACGGTGCCATTGGCCATTTCCGTGTCTCCTGTCATTATGCTGCCCACACCATGTGGCAGCTTGGCAATCGTCATGCGAGATAGGCTGCACTGTTGCCTTTAAAGAGGGACAGAAGAGCGATATCAGATAACTAGCGCGGCCCGTGTCGCATGAAATGGGCTTCGCGTAAAGATAAATCGTTGGGGGTAAAAGATGCTGTTCAAATTGTTCATATCGGTTGCAACGCTTTTTGGCATCGTAATTTTTGCGGCGGTGGCCTTTCGCGTGATGCCAATGGATGCCGCCCGCTATCATATTCGCCCCGCTTTGGCTGTGCCGCCATCAACCCCCAATTTCGCCCTGATGGTGGGGGATGAGGCCTTGGTGTTGCCGCGCAATCTGGCGGATGTGGCGGCAGATGTCGCACTGAAGGCCGCCAGCGATGGCGCCGTTCTGTTGGCAGGCCAACCAGAGGATGGCTTTGTCACCTATGTCTATCGCAGCCGTTTGATGGGCTTTCCTGACGCGCTCAGCCTAACGCTTGATCCCACTGATGAGGGGGGGACGCGGGTTCAGATCTTCTCGCGGTCGCGCTTTGGTTATAGTGATTTGGGGGTGAATGCGGCACGCGTGGCCGATTGGGTCGCTGCGTTGCAGGCCGCGCGCTGATCAATCAGGCTTGACGCGCCCGCGCCGCTTCGCCAAACCCTGCCTATGTTGCCAGCAGAACCCCTTCGCCAAATTGTCGAGCGCTTCGAGTATCTCGAGGCGCAATTAAACGCAGGCCCCGCCGCTGATGCGATTGCCGCAATCAGTCGCGAATATGCGCAGCTGAAACCTGTGGTCACGCAGATTGACGAATATCAGCAGATCAAATCTGACCTTCAGGGGGCCGAGGCGATGTTGGCCGATCCTGAGATGCGCGCCTTGGCTGAAGAAGAATTGGCACGGCTGAAAATCGCGCTGCCTGAGGTTGAATATGCCTTGCGCATTGCGCTTTTGCCCAAAGATGCGGCCGATGCCCGCCCTGCCATTCTTGAAATTCGTCCAGGAACGGGCGGCGATGAGGCGGCCCTTTTTGCGGGTGATTTGCTGCGGATGTATCAACGCTACGCCGAAGTGCGGGGGTGGCAATTTGAATTGATCGAGCAGCAGCTCTCCGAGCTTGGCGGTGTGCGTGAAGTGACCGCACGGATCGTGGGCGAGGGTGTTTTTGCACGAATGAAATACGAGTCTGGCGTTCATCGCGTGCAGCGGGTGCCAGAAACGGAATCAGGCGGGCGTATCCATACATCCGCCGCGACTGTGGCTGTTCTGCCCGAGGCCGAAGATGTTGATATCGATATCCCCGCAACCGATATCCGTATTGATACAATGCGCGCCTCAGGCGCGGGTGGTCAGCATGTGAACACCACCGACAGCGCCGTGCGCATCACCCATTTGCCCACGGGGATCATCGTCACCTCATCGGAGAAGTCACAACACCGCAACCGCGAGATTGCAATGCAGGTCTTGCGCGCGCGGCTTTATGATCTGGAACGGCAAAAGGCCGATGATGCCCGCGCCGCTTCGCGCAAAAGTCAGGTGGGAACGGGCGATCGTTCCGAGCGTATCCGCACCTATAATTTCCCCCAAGGGCGCATGACAGATCATCGGATCAATCTGACCTTGTATAAGTTGGATCAGGTCTTGTCGGGTGATTTGGACGAGATCATTGACGCGCTGACCGCCCATGATCAAGCCGCCCTATTGGCTGAGATGGACGGGTGAGCGCGCGCTATCGGGATCTTTACGCCGCCGCGCGCGTGCGTTTGTCTTTGCGCTTGCCCCGAGATGAGGCTGAGCGCGATGCACGCCTTTTATTGGCGCATGCGGCAGGCCTGTCAGCGGCGGGGTTGTCAGCCTGTCTCAATGATCTGGCCGCCCAAAATCACATCACTGATTTTGAGGCAGTGGTGGAGGCCCGCCTTGCTGGACAATCTGTGGCCCATATCATCGGGAAATCTGCATTCATGGGATTGGATTTCGTGGTTGGGGCAGGGGATTTGGCCCCGCGGCCTGACACGGAAACCTTGGTAGAGGCTGCACTCGCGCATGGCTTTACGCGCTTGCTTGATCTGGGCACAGGCACAGGGGTGATTGCAATCAGCCTGCTTGCCGCGCGGCCAGAGGCGCAAGGGGTTGCAACCGATTTGGACGAGGGCGCATTGGCCCGCGCGCGACAAAATGCAAAGACCCATGGCGTGGCGGGGCGGTTGCAGTTTTTCACAGGCCCATGGTTCGCGGCGCTGCCAGAGCCCGCGATATTTGATCTGATCCTATCCAATCCGCCCTATATTGATCAGGCAACTTATGCAGGTCTACCCGAAGAGCTGCGCTTGCATGAGCGCGCTGCGGCGCTGACCGATGGTCATGATGGGCTGAGCGCATATCGCGTGATCGCGGCGGAGGCAGGCGCCTATCTTGCGCGCGATGGGGCGGTCATGGTCGAAATCGGCTATGATCAAGGCGAAACGGTGCCGCAAATCTTTGCTCAAGCAGGGTTTCGGTCTGTGCGCGTCATCCATGACTTGGCAGGCAAGCCGCGTGTTGTGGTGGCGCAAGCGATGCGTTCCTAGGCGAAAAAGCTGATAATTTCGCCGTTTTTGCAACTTTCCGCTTGTAAGCGCCCCTCAGCCATGGCAAGCGGAGGTCACGGGAGAGGAATTATTAAGACATTCCCCCGAAATAACAGCCACGATATTCTGGACAAAGGCACAGATTGCACAGGCTGATCGTGGATATTGGCACGGACTTGGCACTAGGCCGCCTGACACCCTGCCGTGGATGGCTTCAACACTGGACTATATAAGAACAATGAGATCATCAAAGAACCGCTCGCGGTCAAAGGGCAATCGCAACCGCTCTGTTGGCAATATCATCAATCGGGTGTTTGACAGCTCTGGCCCAGAGGGCAAGGTGCGCGGCACACCGCAGCAGATCATCGACAAATATCAGCAATTGGCCCGTGATGCGCAGTTGAGCAATGACCGCGTGGCCGCTGAGAATTTCTTGCAGCACTCCGAGCACTATTCCCGCCTCCTAAGCGAGGCGCAGCGCGAGATGGACGCGCGCCGCGAAGAGCAGCAAAGCAATAATGGCGGCCAGAATGGCCATGATCGCCGTGGGTATTCGAACGAGGACGAGGCCGAGACTTCGCAGGATGCAGGCCAAGAGGTCGTGCCCAGTGAGACGGATGGTTTGGCGATTGCCGCCGATGGCGATGGGGAAGAGGCCAGCACCTTGGTCGACACGCCCGAAAGCAAACCTCGCGCGAAACGCGCGCCGCGTGGCCCCCGCCGCCCGCGCAAATCTGACGAGGCGGGCAGCGATGCCGCCCCAATGGTTGCAGCCCCAAGCGAGGCGCAAGGCGAATAATCGCGCCTGACCTTGTCGCATGACATTGCCCCCGTGCCATCCTTGGCGCGGGGGTTTTTCTTGCCTTAATCGGCTGCGACAGCGCGGGCGAGGGCGCAAAACCCCTCAAGGCTGACTGTTTCTGCGCGGTCAGTCGGGCGCAGCCCTGCGGCCAAGATGCGATCCTCAATATCAGGGCAAAGCCCCTTCAGCGCGGCGCGCAGCATTTTGCGGCGTTGATTAAAGGCTTTAGCAACCACGCGCTCCAGCACCTTTTGATCGGCGGGAAATTTCGGTGCCTCAAGTGCTGTTAAATGCACCACCGCAGAGCTGACCTTTGGGGGTGGGGTGAAGGCCTCGGGCGGCAGGTTCAGCGCAATCCGCGCCTCACAGCGCCATTGCGCCAAGACGGCCAAGCGGCCATAGGCCTTGCTGCCCTCGCGTGCCACAATACGTTCGGCCACTTCGCGTTGGAACATCAAGGTCAGGCTTGACCATTGTGGCGGCCAAACAGGCGGGATCAGCCAACGGATGAGCAATTCGGTGCCCACATTATAGGGCAGATTGGCGATGATACGGATCGGCGGTTTCAGATGCGCCGCCCAATCCACGGCCAAAGCATCCTCATTGAGAACGCTCAGGCGGTCGGGATAGGCGGCGGCGATTTCTGCCAACGCAGGAAGGCAACGCGCGTCTTTTTCAATCGCCACAACGCGCCGCGCCCCTTCGGCCAAAAGGCCACGGGTCAAACCACCAGGGCCAGGGCCGATTTCCAGAACATCACATTCGCTTAAATCCCCTGCAATGCGGGCGATTTTTGCGGTCAGATTCAGATCAAGCAGGAAATTCTGCCCCAAGGATTTCTTGGCGCGCAGATCATGGGTTGCGATCACCTCGCGCAGGGGGGGGAGGGTATCAATCATGCCGCGCGCACCTGTGCCATTTGATCCGCCATGCGCAACGCGGCGACCAAGCTTGTGGCATCTGCGCGGCCCGTGCCCGCGATGTCAAAGGCCGTGCCATGATCGGGCGAGGTGCGGATAAAGGGCAGGCCAAGCGTCACATTCACCCCGCCTGAGAAATCAAGCGTCTTGATCGGGATCAGCGCCTGATCATGATAGGCGCAGATGGCCACATCATACCGCGCGCGCGCCGCAGGGTGGAACATCGTATCTGCGGAGAGCGGCCCCGCGATCTGATAACCTTCGCCGCGCAGCCCCTCCAGACAGGGGATCATCCATGCGATTTCCTCGCGCCCCATGGCGCCATTTTCGCCCGCATGGGGGTTCAGGCCCGCCACGGCAAAACGTGGGGACTGCAGACCGAAATCACGCTGCATTGCGTCCGAGGTCACGCGGATCACATCGCGCAATAGATCGGGGGTATAGGCCGCAGGAACCGCGCTGAGGGGGATGTGGATGGTGGCAGGCACAACGCGTAATTCTGCGCAGGCCAACATCATCACCACCTTCACCCCGCCCGCCAAGGCCGCGAGATATTCGGTATGGCCTGGATAGGCAAAACCCGCGCCTTGTTGCAGGGCGTGTTTATGGATGGGCAGGGTGCAAATTGCGCGCGCCGCACCCGATTGGGCAAGCTCTACCGCCTCCGCGATTGCGTCAATAACCCCTTGCGCATGGGCGGCTTGGGGGTGGCCTGCCACACGGGCGGGGCCAAAGTCGCGATGCAGAACTGGCAACCCATCGCCAAAGGCCGCAAAGGCGGCACTTGCCTGGGATATTTTGACAATAGGTGCGCCATGCCCGTTGAAATGATCCGCATCCCCAATGACAAAAAAAGGAACCGCGCCCCGCAATTCATGCCACGCTTTCGCGGCAATCTCGGGGCCAATCCCCGCAGGCTCCCCACTGCTGAGCGCAATGGGGCCGGTCGTGCCCGCACCCATGGGATCAGTCCAAATCACGGATGATGGCGTCCGCGCGCAATTCCTCAAGATAGCCAGAGGCATAAGTCTCAAGGCGCTGCGAGAACAAGGCTTGGCGAATTTCCTCACGCGCGCCATCTTCAAGCTCGACTGTGCGATTGCACAGCCAAACCATCAGAAGGTCGGCGCCATTGTTGCGGCGCAGGGCGGTCGAGCTTTCATTCGGGTCAAGCTTAGCAAGCTCTGCCGCAATATCTGCGGGCACTTCGGCGCGCGGGGCGCTGATCCGTTCAAACTGACCTTCTAGAGTGCCGTAAAGATCATCGCAGCGGTCATTTTGCGCGGCGATCTCAGCGGCGCGCGCGGCGGCATCTGGCCCTGAAAGCAGAATGGTCGCGTAATCATAACTGCTCGGCGTTGGGAATTGATATCCCGCCTCTTCAAAGCCCAGCATTTGAAAAATCCCAATCCCAGGCCCCAAAGGGACGGGTTCGGTGACGTCACCAACATCCAAGGTGATCAACATGGCACTCAGGCCTTGGGGCAGAGATGACAGGGGACGCCAATCCAACGCACCACCATCCACCGCGGTGGGGGCGGCTGAACGGGCGCGGGCGGCATCGGCAAAAGCCGTCAGATTTCCATCCACATCTTCGGCAATCGCCAGCAATTCCGCGCGCAGCGTGTCAATATCGTTGCCTTCAATCGGCAGGATCAATTCCGCCAAACGAATTTGCGCCCCGCCCCCGCTGGAGCCGAGCGCAAGTGCGCGGTCAATCTCGGCCTCAGAGACTTGGGCGCGTGCCCCAAACCGACTGCGCAATATCTCGCGCCACAAAAGGCCTGCATTGATAAAATCGCGCAGGGTCTCATAGGCGACCCCCTCGTTCTCAAGCGCATCAATCAACCCTTGGCCGTCCAAATTCGCGCGGGCGGCAAATTCGTCAATTCCGATCATCAACTGGTCTTGGGTGATTGTGATCCCCGCTGCTTGGGCAGCGGCCATTTGCAGGCGTTCCTCCACCAAAACCTCGCGCGCGCGGGCCTGTAGGTCACCTGGTGCATTCAAGATGCCCAAAAATGTGGCGCGTTGATCCACCTCATATTGCGTGATCACGGTATCATTAACCGCAATCACAGGCGTGAAATCGAGCGATTGCGCGCGCATTTGTGCAGGGGTAAGCGCCAAGGCGCATCCCATGATCACACCAAAACACAGGTTGCGCGCGGCGCGCGCGCCCAAGAATTTACCCAAGATTGGGGAAGATACGTGATGTGAACTCATCTTGTCCTTCTTCGGTCACTCTTGCGAGGGGCGGCGTCAGAGCGCCCGTTGATATTTGTGCCAAGCCTACAAGAGGCGAGCAAGCGAAGCGAGGGGAAATTCATGCCCCCCTCATGTCTTGGGCCGATCCATCACTGTCTTAGCCATCTTCCATATGCAAAATCACCCCAAGCGCCAAAAGCGACCCCGCAAGGGGCGGTGTCCATGCAACGATAAAGGCGGAAAGCTGACCATTCTCACCCAAAACTTGGGCAAAGCTGCGCAGAAAATAGAGGCCAAAGCCCAACAAAATCGCGGCGAGCACCAAAGGCCCCGTGCGGCCAAAACGGGTGTGACGCATCGTAAGGCTTGCACCGATCAAGACCATGCTCATCAGCATCAAGGGGTTTGCCAACTGCATCTGGAACCAGACCCGATGCGACAGGCCCGCAAATCCCGCATCCTGCAACTGCGTAATGAAATCGGGAAGGGCGTAGATCGAGATATTGCTCGGATCCCCAAAGGAATCGAGAATTTGTTCCCGCGTCAGCGTTGAAGGAACGGCATAGCTTTCAAAACTTTCTGCACTGGCCTCGGGGTTGGTTTGGGTTAAGTCCCAGATCTTGGCGCGGGTAAGATCCCATGATTGCAGTCCAAGGCGCGCTTCATCGGCGTCAATGCGCTGTTCAATTCGGCCAAATGTATCGAAATTATAGAAGGTGACGTCAAATAACTGCGTGCCATCGCTATTGGCGCGCAGCGCGTTGATGACGGTTTGCTGATCGCGCGTGCCTTGGCGCAGCCAAAGCCCTTCTTGCGTGATGGCCAAGGTGCGTTCCTGTGCGCCACGCACCTGTGCCAACTTACGCTCATGCGCGATCTGTGTGTCGGCCACGATTGGGTTGATCACCAAAAGACCGATGATCCCGATGAGGGCGGCCACGCCAATTGGGGCCATCGTGGCCCGCAAAGCCGAGCGCCCCGATGCCCGCACCACCACCAATTCCGAACTGCGTGCCAGTGACAAGAAAAAGACCAAGGTCGCCAGCATGACAACCAGTGGAAAGAGGGAATAAAGCGCTGACGGCATATTGAGCAGCGCAAGCGTGAGCGCATCGCCCAAATCCCCGCCGTTGAGCGCGATTTTTCGCATCTGTTCGGTCAAATCCACGACCATGTGGATCACCGCAAAGATCGCCAACACGGTGAGGAAGTTTTTGAAATAGCGCTGCGCGAGGTAAAGTTGCAGGATCATGCGCCGCCCTCAACCAGATCAGGCTGCCGCATCGGGCGCCAATGTGCGGTTTTATATACCGCCAACAGCACCGCCCCGAACACCACGGCGCAGAGCAGTGGCTGCACATAGGCCAATGGTGCCAAATGCGGCGCGTTGGTCACCTGAGCGCTCAAAAGGTTCTTGCTCATCTGCAACGGGATCACCAACCCTACGGCCAGCATGATCTGCGCCCATAACCCAAGCCGCGAAAAATTGCGCAGCATCAGGCAACTGGCCGCAATCAAAGGCACAAAAAACGCGAACATCGCCTGCGCGAAACGATAATGCAGTTCCCATTTGATACGATCTAGGGGAATGCCCGCGCGGTTGGCAAGATCTTGATCCGCCGCAATCAGCGCAGGCGTGGACATCGCGCGCTCGTTCTCGGGCAGAACTTCGCCCTCTTCGTCACTGCCTGATGCAGTCGGGCTTTGTGCCTGTGTGATATCATAGTTCAATCGCTCAAAGCTGAGATTGCTCAGGCGGTTTGTGACCCGATCCAAGGTGATACTGCGCCCTGATACCAAGATCATCCGCGCGTTTTCCGCATCGCGCAAAAGATACCCGCGATCCGCGCGATAGGTCACTTCGCGGGTCTCGCTGCGGCGGTCATGAATGAACAGACCCTGCAACTCACCTTCGGGTGAAATATCGCTGATGTAAATCGTGATGCCCGAGATCGGGGATTGGAACACGCCCGCGCGCAGCAACTGCGCGACCAGATCATTGCCCAAGATGTTTGATCTTTCGCGAAATTGTGCTTCGGCCTGCGGGGCCAAACCATTGCTAAGGCCCGCAACCAAAAACGCCATAATCGCCCCGAAATAGAAAACGGGCCGTAACAGGCGCAGCGGCGAGATGCCGGCGGTCTGCAAAATCACCAATTCACTATCGGTGATCAGGCGGTTGAACACATAAAGGGTCGCCACAAACCCCGCCACCGGCAGCACCATCATGATAATCGGCGGCAGCGCCAATGTGGTCAGTTCGAGGAAGGCCAAAATGGTTTGGCCGTCCGAGATCAATTGATCGAACAAATCAACCCCTTGGTTGATCCAATAAACGGACACCAAAACAAGCGCGAAGAAGCCAAAGAAACTGAGGCACATGAGCAAGATATAACGATCATATCGTGTCAAATTGGCAGCCTTTGTAAATTTGGCCCCATATCTTTGGGGTGCAAGCGGGCCTGATTGCCCACAAGGTCTTTTGGTTTTGGGGGTTTTTGGGGCTTAATGCAAGGCTTCCGCGCGAAGGGCACGGGTTCGTGCAATCGCCCATCTGGTCAAGCCGCAGTTTGCGCCCTAGTGTTGCCGTGAAATGACGCTTTCAACCAATGTGAGGATCTTCATGACCCGTCCATCCGCGACACAGTTTTGCGAAATTGATCTTGATGCGCTTAAGGGGCTTTCGGGAAAGATTGCCTGTTTGGCCACGCCAGAGGGTGGTTTGGATGCAGCGGGGCGGCGGTTGAACCGCCTGAGCAAAGGCGCGGTGGATCGGGCCCTTGGCAGCCCTGCATGGGAGGGATTAAACGCGGGCGATGTCATGGTCTTGGCCTATCCTGCGGGCATGGCGGCAGAGGCCGTGTTGCTCCTCAAAACAGAGCGCCGCGTCACCGCACAAGCGGCACGCCGCGCGGGCGCTAAATTGCGGGTCGCGGCGGGCAAATCAGAGTTGCATATCTGTGCGGGCAATTTCGCACGCAGCGCGGATTTGGCGCTTGGGGTGGTCTTGCGGGGCTATGAATTTGGCGATCACAAATCCAAAGCCCCCGAAAGCTATGGCAGCGTCACGCTCTATTGCAGCAAACCTAATGAGATTGCCGCAAAGGCCGCGCCGCTTTTGGCGGTGGCGGAAGGGGTGTTTTTCACCCGTGATCTGGTCAACGCCCCAGCCAATGTTCTGACGACCACCAGTTTTGCCGAACAGCTCAGCGATTTGGCCGCGCTTGGCGTCAAGGTCGAGGTTCTTGATGAACCCGCGCTCGAAAAATTGGGAATGCGCGCCCTTTTGGGGGTTGGGCAAGGCTCGGAAAGCCCGTCCAAGGTTGTGGTGATGGAATGGATGGGCGCAGGTGATGCGCAGCCCTTTGCCCTCGTGGGCAAGGGGGTTGTGTTTGACACAGGCGGCATCAGCCTAAAACCCGCCGCAGGCATGGAAGATATGACCATGGATATGGGCGGCGCAGGTGTTGTTGCAGGGGTGATGAAAGGCCTTGCCTTACGCAAGGCGCGCGCCAACGTGGTTGGTCTGGTTGGCTTGGTTGAAAACATGCCCGATGGTCGCGCGCAGCGTCCTGGCGATGTTGTGGTCTCAATGAAAGGGGACACAATCGAGGTCATCAATACCGATGCCGAAGGGCGCCTCGTTCTGGCGGATGTGCTGTGGTATGCGCAAGAACGCTTTGCCCCACGCGCGATGATAAATTTGGCCACGCTGACAGGCGCAATTATCATTGGTCTGGGCCATGACAATGCAGGCGTTTTTGCAAATGATGATGCGCTTTGCGCAGCCTTCCTAAAGGCCGCGAAAGCCGAAGATGAAGGCGCATGGCCGATGCCATTGGATGACAGCTATGATGACCTGATCAAAAGCCGCATAGCCGATATTAAAAACTCAGGCGGGCGGCCTGCGGGCTCGATCACAGCGGCCAAATTCCTGCAGCGTTTTGTCAAGAAAGACATGCCTTGGATCCACCTTGATATTGCGGGTGTTGCTTCGATTGCAAAGGACAGCAAATACGCCCCCGCAGGGGCAACAGGTTGGGGCGTTTTGGCACTGGATCGGTTGATCCAAGATATGTTTGACGAAGGCTGATGTCCGAACTGTGGTTCTACCATCTGACCCGCTCGCGGCTTGAGCAAGTTTTGCCCATGCTGATTGAGCGCGCTTTGGCGCAAGGGTGGCGCGTGGCCTTGCGCGCGCCCGATGCGCAAAGCGTGGCGCGGATGGATGACCTTTTATGGGCCGCGCATCCGCCCGAGCGTTTTCTGCCCCACGGGGTCGAGGGCGGGGCGGATGCCGAACTTCAACCCATTCTCATTGGCACAGGCGATCTGCGCGCCAATCGCCCCGATTATCTGGTGGCGATTGGCGGGGCCACGATCACACCTGAGGATTGCGCAGGCCTGACCCGCGCTGTTTTGGTTTTTGACGGCCGAGATGAGGCATCCGTCACCCATGCGCGCACCCATTGGCGCAGTTTTGCCGAGGCGGGCCTGCGTCTTCAATATTGGTCGCAGGCCTCAGGCGCGTGGAAAATGGAACGCGAACATCCACAACCTTCGACAAAAGATTGATGTTTCGATGAAAAACCAAATTGCTTTGACGAATTATTAGGATTCCATCCTCTACAACCCTCGTCACCTTGGGCCATGATTGCGCGCCCATCAGTCGTTGAGGAGAGGGTCTGGCCCATGGTTGCCTATGAATTTGATCAACATCTGCCCGAATTCAATTTGGTCGGGGACGACCTAAACCTATTGGCCAATGTGGGCACGCTTATTGTGCCCGAGATTGATGCCGTTCTCTCGGAATTCTACGCCCATGCCTTGAACGATGCCGATTTGGCCAAATATTTCAAAACAGAGGCTTCGGTTGATCATGCGCGCATGGCGCAAAAGGCGCATTGGATCAATCTGTTTTCTGGGCGTTTTGATGCGGATTATTTCGCCTCGGTGCAGCGCGTGGGGGCGATCCATGCCAAGATTGATCTGCCCCTTTTTGCCTATGTTTCCGCCTATTCCAAGGCAACAGGACGGTTGCTTGAGGCGCTGACGCGCAAGGCGCAAGTGCCGCCAAAACGGTTTCGGGGGGTGCGCGAAGCGGATGACCGCTTGGGGCCGATGTTATCGGTTCTCAGTCGCGCCTTTGCCTTTGATATGCAATGCGTGGTGGAGGTGACCATTGGCATATGGCGTGACGAACAGCAGCGCCTTTTTGATCATATGGAGGTCGCAGTTGGCGCCTTGGCCGAAGGAAATCTGGGTCATGTGATCCCTGACCCAGATTATAGCGATTTTCCAAGACGCTATGACCCGATGCGGAGGGATTTCAACGCAACTGTCGCCCGTTTGGCTGCGATTGTGCGCGACATCGGGGCCTCAATGGAAAAGTTGATGTATGAAACCGAATCCGTGACCCGCGCCGCACAGGATTTGTCGGGGCGCACCGCCTCGCAGGCGGCCTCGCTGGAGCAGACCGCAGCCGCGATGGAGGAGTTGACTGTCTCCGTCCAAGGCTCGGCCCAAAACACCCGCGCCGCAGCCGATGTTGCGCGCGAAGCCCGCCAAGAGGTGACCCGCGGGGCAGGGGTTGTGTCCGATGCCGCAAAGGCGATGGAAATGATCAAGCAATCTTCGGATCGCATTTCCCAGATCACTGGTGTGATTAATGATATTTCCTTCCAAACCAATCTTTTGGCTCTGAACGCTGGGGTCGAGGCGGCCCGCGCGGGGGATGCAGGGCGCGGTTTTGCGGTGGTGGCCCAAGAGGTGCGCGCCTTGGCCGCCAAATCCAGCCAAGCGGCGCGTGAGATTGATCAATTGATCAGTGAAAGCGCCGCGCATGTCTCCTCAGGTGTCGGTCTGATGGATGAGGCAGGCAGCACCCTAGAAGGGATCGTGGTCAGTTTCGAAAGGGTATCGGTTTTGGCGGGCGAAATTGCATCGGCGGCGCAAGAACAGTCCCAAGGTTTGGGCGAGGTCAACCTCTCGGTTGGTCAAATGGACGAGATTACACAGAAGAACGCGCAAATGGTGGAGCAGACCAATGACGCGCTTCATAAGCTTAGCCTGCAAGCCAAAGATGTTCAGCGTCTTTTGGGCAGTTTGCAAATCGAACCCAATTCATCCGCCTCAACGGGGACAGGGCGTGGCCCTTCGGCCCGTGGGATTGCGGCATAAAGGATGAAAGCGCGCGGGGTGAGCGGATTGGCCCGCGCGTTAGCGTTCCAAAATCATTTCGCCGTTTTCAATCACGATCCTGCGAAAGCCGTTTAAAAATTCCATCCCAAGTAGGCTGTGATCCATCTCGCCGCCATTGATGACGGCAGCGATGTTTTGCGCAGTGGTTGTGCCCAGGCCAAGCCGCGCTATGCGCACAGGCGCGGTGGAAATGCGCCCGTTGGCCGTATTGGCGCGCCCTGAGAAAACGATGCCTTCAAGATTGAAGCCTGCGCGTGTCGCATCTTGGCGTGATAACACAATTTGGCTTGCGCCCGTATCAATCATGAACAGCACGGGCACATCATTGACCTGCAAGGTCAGATAATAATGCCCATCCATCGCGCGGGACAAAATGATATCCCTGCCAGTGTCGCGCATTTGCGCCAAGCCGCTGGACGCACTGCGAAAATCATTCCAAAGGCCAATGCCTGCGACTGTCCCAATGATAATAAAGAACCACAGCGCGCTATGGCGCAGAAGTCGGCCCAAATTCCGCCGATGTGCTGCAATCGCATAGCCCAGAACCGCGACAAAAATAGCGCCAAGGTAGAAAAGCTGCGGGATATCTTGCAGATCAAAAGCCCCCATCTTGCCCCTCATAACACCTGTAAATCGCGCATCCCATCAATCACGAATTGCACGGAAAGCGCGGCCAAAAGCATGCCCAACAATCGTGTGACCACGTTGATCCCCGTCGGCCCCAAGGCGCGCTCTAACGGGGTGGAGAGCAAAAACAGCGAAAAGACACAGATCAAAACCGCCGCCATCACGCCATGCACCGCCAAAACCCATGTGATGTCGCCGTCCATCTGGCCCGTCAAAAGGATCATGGTCGCCAAGGCACCAGGGCCTGCGATCAGGGGGGTGGCGAGTGGAAAGACGCTTGGGTCGTCCTTATGGGGTTGATCCGCCTGTCCCTGTCGGCGGGCGCTGCGCCGCTCAAACAGCATATCAAGCGCGGTCAAAAACAATAAAATCCCGCCCGCGATGCGAAAGGCTGGCATGGAAATACCAAGGAAGTTCAAAACGGCCTCACCCGCCACGCCAAATAGCGTTAACAGGACAAAGGCGATCAGGGTCGCCCGCAGCGCAATCTTCCGCCTTTCGGCCATGCCCATGCCGCGGGTCAGCGCGACAAAGAGCGGCGCCAAACCGATGGGATCAATAATGACAAAAAGCGCCACAAAAACGGGGATGAGGGTTGCGAATTCCATGCCCTATCCCTGACCTTTGAGGGGGCAAAGGTCAAATGAAATCGGGGGAGGGGGCTATTCTTGCAACGCCGCGTCAAGCCGCGCCTGTGCTGCGACCCAAAGCGCCTCGGCGCGCGCTAATCCTTCTTCGACTTCAGTGAACTTCGCCTGCCATTGCGCCAATTCAGATGCTTTGGCAGCCTCATAGAGCGCAGGATCAGCCAGTTTCACCGAAAGTTTCTCATGCATCTCCATAATCTTTTCGACCCGCGCTTCGGCACGGCGCAATTCGGCGCGTATCTCTTTGATCTCGTCATGGCTTGGGCGGGGCGCAGTTGGTGCGGGCTTGTCTTTGCTGGGTTTGTCTGGCCGCGCCCCCAAGAGGGTGGCGCGATAACTGTCCAAATCGCCCTCATAGGGGGCAACCCGCCCATTTGCGACCAGCCACAACCGATCGGCCACTAGCCCCAAAAGGTGCATATCATGGCTGACCAAGATCACCGCCCCCGAATAGGCCGAAAGTGCCTCGACCAAGGCCTCGCGACTTTCGATATCCAGATGGTTGGTCGGCTCGTCCAAGATGAGCATATGCGGCGCGTCCAAAGTCGCGAGCAACAAGGATAAGCGCGCCTTTTGCCCGCCCGATAATTGGCCAACTTTGGTTTCGGCCTGCGCCGCCGCCAGACCAAACCCCGCAAGTCGTGCGCGGTGGCGTGTTGGCGCCTCCTCGGGGCGCGCGCGGCGCAGGTGGTCAAGCGGGGTTTCGTCCAAATGCAATTCGTCAACCTGATGCTGCGCGAAATACCCGACCCGCAACTTGGAGGAGGCGGTGACACTGCCTGCCATTGCCGCCAATTTGCCTGCAATCAATTTGGACAGGGTCGATTTGCCCTCGCCGTTGCGCCCAAGCAGAGCGATGCGGTCATCTTGGTCAATGCGCAAATCCAGCTTTGACAGCACCGCACGCCCCTCATAGCCAACACTTGCCCCGTCCAGCCGCAAAATAGGCGGCGAGAGCGTCTCGGGTTCGGGGAAGGTGAAGACAGTGCGGGCCGCGTCTTCGGGGGCGCGGATGGGTTCCATCCGTTCCAGCATCTTAAGCCGTGCCTGTGCCTGCTTTGCTTTCGAGGCTTTGGCGCGGAAGCGATCCACGAAACTTTGCAAATGCGCGCGCCGCGCCTCTTGTTTTTTGGCTTCTGCCGATTGCAGCGCCCGCTGCGCCGTGCGGGTTTTGATGAAATCATCATAGCCGCCCGCATAAAGGGTCAATTTTTGATCACTTAAATGCAAGATATGCCCCACCGCGCGATTGAGCAGTCCGCGATCATGGCTGATGACAAGGACAGTGTGCGGATATTTGGCCAGATAAGCCTCAAGCCAGAGCGCCCCCTCAAGGTCGAGATAGTTGGTGGGTTCGTCCAAGAGCAGGAAATCAGGTTGCGAGAAAAGAACGGCGGCCAAGGCCACGCGCATCCGCCACCCGCCCGAAAAATCGGAACAGGGGCGGGCGGTTTCCGCATCTGTAAAGCCCAAACCCCGCAGGATCGTAGCGGCGCGCGCCTCGGCCGACCAAGCATCAATATCGGCAAGCCGTGTTTGCACCTCGGCCATGCGTTCGCCCGTTGCGGTTTCCGCCTCGGCCATGAGGGCGGCGCGCTCTGTATCGGCGGCCAAGACAGTGTCGAGCAGCGACACCGCGCTGCCAGGCACTTCTTGGCTGACGCCGCCGATGCGCGCGCGCGCGGGGATCTCAATCCCCCCCCCATCAAGCGATAATTCCCCCTTGATCAGACGAAACAGCGTGGTCTTGCCCGCGCCATTGCGCCCGACAATGCCCACCTTATGCCCCGTGGGGATGGTCGCGCTGGCCCCATCAAACAGGGGACGACCCGCCATAGAAAAAGAGAGATCAGATATGCGCAACATGCGCGGCTCATGCACGGCTTGGCGCGTGCTGTCAATCGCGGCTTCCCTATTCTGATCCCTCATGTTATGGCCGCGCCAAATTCACCTTCCCATGGAGAGACCAATGGCCGTGCAACGCACATTTTCCATCATTAAACCCGATGCAACCAAGCGCAACTTGACGGGTGCAATCAACGCAAAGATCGAAGCAGCGGGCCTGCGCATCATCGCGCAAAAGCGCATTCACCTGACCCCCGCGCAGGCAGGCGTGTTCTATGCCGTGCATAAAGAGCGCCCTTTCTACGGCGAGCTGTGCGAATTCATGGCGTCTGAGCCTGTTGTTGTGCAGGTTCTGGAAGGCGAAAACGCGATTGCGAAATATCGCGAAGTCATGGGCGCCACTGATCCTGCCGAAGCGGCAGAGGGCACAATCCGCAAAGATTTCGCGCTGTCTAAGGGCGAAAACTCCGTTCACGGGTCAGATGCCCCTGAAACTGCTGCGGAAGAGATTGCCTATTTCTTTGCAGGCCTAGAATTGGTCGGCTAAGCCGATCACCATAGTCCTTGAATGAGGGCCGCATAGCCAATCGGCTGTGCGGCTTTTATTTTGCGCGTAAGCCGAGAATATCCATTTGGCGTTCAAATTCGCTGCGGTCTGGATCGTAGTGGTCATTGCAAATCTGATCAAAACTTGCGCGCAATTGGACTTTTTCAGCCCCTTTGCAATCGTTCCAAGCGCGACCTTGAAGTGCCATATGCAGAACGTAATACATGATAAAATGGGGTGATACCCCTGAGCGTAACAGCGCGATATAGGCCTGATCTGCCCCCAGTTCGCGCAAATCTGAGGCGGTTTTGATCCCAGCCTTACGCAGGCTTTGTGCCATGGCAGGGCCAATATTGCGCAAGGATTGCAGATCATCGGGATCGGATTTTGGCATCGTGATATCCTCGGGGGCGGCCATATGACGTGGCCTATATTATTCATTTCGTGCCACGAAACATGGCGAAACGCGCGAATATCCGCCGATTTTGGCGCGAAAAGTTCCATTTTTGCAAAATGACATGAAAATTTAATATGATTCTTGTATGCGATTCGCGCTGTTGCTGCTATGCGGGGTGCGATTTTGGCCTAGGGGTAGGTCAAACGTCAAAACCCTTGGGGGGCAACTCTGTGGGGAAAACGACCAATTACGATGGTGCCTGCCAGATCGAAAAGGATTGGGCAAACAGATTTGGTGGCATCAAGAGGGGAATAAGATGGGGTTGGATTTTAAAACGACAACAAAACCAAAGAAACGGTTTCGTTTATTGGTCATTTTGGCGGCGATGGCGATGATCGCTTCTTTATTGATGCCGCTCTCTCTGGCACGGACAGCTTAACCATCACAGGCGGCGAAGGCGGCGAGATCGGCTTGGGCGATATTCTCGATCTGTCGGGGCTGAACCCCGCCGATGTGAACATCACCTTCAGCGATCCCGCCAGTCAAAGCGGCACGCTGACCTATCTCAATTCCTTTGGCCAAAGCGTGACCGTCACGTTCTCCGAGATTGAGCGCATCATCTGCTTTTGTCCCGATACCCTGATTGATACCCAAGATGGCCCGCGCGCGGTGCAGGATTTGACCATCGGCACCAAGGTTTGGACGCAGGATCATGGCTATCAACCTCTGCGGTGGATTGCACAGCGCCGCATCCCGCAAAAGGTGGCGCTGCAGCATCCCAATCTGTGGCCCATTCGCATCAAGGCAGGCGCGATGGGGCAGGGTTTGCCGACACGCGATTTGATGGTCTCACCCCAGCATCGCGTTTTGCTGCGCTCGCGCGTGGCGCAACGGATGTTTGACTGTGACGAAGTTTTATTGGCCGCCAAGCATTTGACCGCCCATGCGGGCATTGATCAAATTCGCCCCGAGGCAGGCATCGAATATTGGCATTTCATGTTCGACAACCACGAATTGGTCGCATCAAACGGGCTGCTGACCGAGTCGCTCTTTACAGGCCCCGAGGCGGTCAAAGCCATCCCCGCAGAGGCACGGGACGAGCTGTTCACCCTCTTCCCCGATTTGCGTCATATCGAAGACTGCCCCGCAGAGCACAAAGCCCCCGTGCGCCCCGTGCCACGCGGCGCAGCCGGCCGACGCTTGGTCGAACGCCACATCCGCAATCAAAAAGAATTGGTCATGCGCGCATAAACTAGGCCACGCCTTTAGAACGCCGCGCTGCAACGGGTCTGCCAATTTAAATTTCAGGAAAATTGGCTCCGGCGGTAGGGATCGAACCTACGACCAATTGATTAACAGTCAACTGCTCTACCGCTGAGCTACGCCGGAACACGTTGGGCCGTATAGCAAGACGATTTTTGCGCGTCCAGTGCTTTGGGGCGAAAAAATCGTTCTTTGGATCAAATTCTGGAAAAACCTGCCTCGGCGCTGAGGGGGCTATCTGGTTTTGCTTGGTTTTCTTCAATCAATCCAATGAGATGCGCCAAAATGTTGCGCTCAGCCATCGGGTGCAGCAGGGGCTGAAGATCGGGGTAGATTTCCGCACGCAGGCTGCTGAGGCTGCGCGGGTTTGCTGTGAGGGCAGAAAGAATCTGGCCGTGTCGCATCGCGCGATGGGCGCGCAACTCGGCACAGCGCGCGCGGGGGTTCGCAATCGCGGCCCCATGGGCGGGCAAAAGCCGTTTTGGCCCGCGCGCCTCGATCGCGGCGAGCGAGGTCAAATAGGCCCCCAAATGACCATCAGGCGGGGAAATCAAGGTGCTTGACCAATCCATGACGATATCGCCGCAAAATTCGACATCTTGCCATGCGACATTCATATGATTGCCCATATGTCCGGGGCTGTGATGGGCAGTGATGCGCCAGTCTTCTGTCTCGATCACGGCCCCATCGGGCAGGGCAATGTCGGGGATGAAGCCGTGATCCACCCCCTCGCCACCGCCCAGATCAGGCAGCGTGCTGCGCCCCATATCCCATGGGCCTGCCGCCAAAATGGGCGCCTGTGTCGCCGCGGCCAAAGGGCGGGCGAGGGCGCTGTGATCTAAATGGGCATGGGTGACAAAAATATGGGTGATCCGCCCGCCCTGCGGCACGGCCGCGAGGATAGCAGCCAAATGCTGGTCTGATGCAGGCCCGGGGTCAATCACGGCGATAGAGCTTTCCCCCAGCATATAGGTCAATGTGCCTTCTGCCGTCATGGGCGAAGGGTTTGGGGCGCAGATGCTGCGCAAAAGTGAGCCATGCTCGGTCATCATCGGGCGTGTTTTTCCTTTGGCGCTTTGCGCGGGCCGCGGCTATAGATGGCCTATGTTGACGCGATTGATCAAGAAAATGCTGCCACGCGGCCTTTATGGGCGGGCTGCGCTGATCATGCTTGTGCCAATTTTGACGATCCAGCTTGTGGTTTCTGCGGCGTTTTTGCAGCGCCATTTTGACGGGGTGACGCGTCAGATGATGGAGGGGTTGGCGGTTGAGCTGCGCTTTATCATCCAAGAGATTGAGCGCGGCGGGATTTGGGCAGGTCGCAGTGTGGCCGCCCCGCTTGAGATCAGCCTTTTTGAGGGTGGGGACAAGCCATTTGAGGGCGGTGGACTGGAGGCGCGCGCCTTTTATGACCTCTCAGGGCGCAGTGTGATTGAGGTTTTGCGCCGTGCGGTGCCTGAGGTGACATGGATTGATCTGATCACCGATGATCGCAAAGTGATGATCGGGCTGCGTCTTGCCGATGGCACGCGCGTGGATGCCGAGATTGCACGGCGGCGTGTATCGGCCTCGAACCCGCATCAATTGTTGGTCTTGATGGTGTTTACGGGCATTTTGATGACTACTGTGGCGTTTCTCTTTCTACGCAACCAACTGCGCCCCATTCGCCGCTTGGCGCGGGCGGCAGAGGATTTCGGCAAAGGCCGCATCGTGGATTACAGCCCCGCAGGGGCATTGGAGGTGCGCAGTGCGGGCCGCGCCTTCCTCGATATGCGCAATCGTATTGAAAACCAGATCGAGCAGCGCACCATGATGCTCTCAGGTGTCAGTCATGATTTGCGCACCCCGCTGACGCGGATGAAATTGGGTCTCAGTGTCATGGAGGAAAGCGAAGATGTGACGGCCCTGCGCCGTGATGTCGAGGAGATGGAAACCCTGCTCGAGGCGTTTCTTGATTTCGCGCGTGGCGATGCATTGGATGATTTGGCGGAATTGGATATTGATAAATTCCTGCGCGAGATTGTCTCGGATGCCACGCGGTCAGGGGCGCAGATCAACTTTGCCCATTCTTCGAACAGTGGGATGCTTCAGGATTATACGGCCACATTCCGACCTGCGGCGCTGCGCCGTGCGCTTGGCAATTTGATTTCAAATGCGCAGCGATATGGCAGCGAGGCGCGTGTGACCTTGTCGCTTACGCCGCGCCAATGGCGCATTTCTGTGGAAGATGACGGGCCAGGCATCCCCGCAGATCAGCGCGAGGAGGCGATGCGCCCCTTCGTGCGGTTGGATGTGGCGCGAAACCAAAATCGCGGCTCGGGCGTTGGATTGGGTTTGGCGATTGCGCAAGATATTGCACGACGGCATGGCGGGCGGCTGACTTTGGGGAAAAGCGCCGATCTGGGCGGATTGAAAGCAGACATCATTCTACCGCGATAGCCGTGCTGGGGGGAGGATGGTAGGCCCGGCAGGACTTGAACCCGCAACCAAAGCGTTATGAGCGCTCTGCTCTAACCAATTGAGCTACAGGCCCCCGTAGGGCTTGGGTTACTGCGCCAATGCGAGGGGGTCAAGTATTGGATCACTCGCTTATGGACGAAGGCGGCGAAGATCGGTATCAGGGCGGAAATTCACGCCCCCTGATGAAAGGCCCGATCAATGCCCGCAGATGCGCAAGCGCCCAAAAACAGTCTCACCTATGCCCAAGCGGGTGTTGATATTGATGCGGGCAATGCGCTTGTTGATCGGATCAAACCTGCCGCTGCCGCGACTGCGCGAGCGGGGACGATGTCGGGACTGGGCGGTTTTGGGGCTTTGTTTGATCTCAAGGCTGCAGGATATCATGACCCGATTTTGGTCGCCGCCACCGATGGGGTTGGCACCAAGCTGCGCATCGCGATTGATACGGGCGCGGTGGACACCATTGGCATTGATCTGGTGGCGATGTGCGTGAATGATCTGGTCTGCCAAGGGGCGGAGCCTTTGTTCTTCCTTGACTATTTTGCCACGGGCAAATTGGCGGTAGATCAGGCTGCGCGGATCATCGAAGGGATTGCCGAGGGCTGTGCGCAATCGGGCTGTGCCTTGGTTGGGGGGGAAACCGCCGAAATGCCTGGTATGTATGACGCAGGCGATTTCGACCTTGCGGGCTTTGCCGTTGGCGCGATGGAACGTGGCGCAAGCCTGCCTGCCAATGTCACGGCGGGCGATGTGATCCTTGGCTTGGCCTCGGACGGGGTGCATTCAAACGGCTATTCCTTGGTGCGCCGCATTGTTGATGTGTCGGGTTTGGCATGGTCAGACCCCGCGCCCTTCGCCCCTGAGACAAGCCTTGGCGCCGCGCTTTTGGCCCCAACACGGCTTTATGTGAAGCCTATTCTTGAGGCGATCCGCGCAGGCGGGGTGCATGGGTTGGCCCATATCACGGGCGGTGGTTTGACCGAGAACCTGCCCCGTGTCCTGCCTCAGGGGCTTGGCGCGCGGATTGATTTGGGCGCTTGGGGTCTGCCACCCGTGTTCCAGTGGTTGGCCGAAACAGGCGGGATAGAGACGCGCGAGATGCTCAAGACCTTTAACGCAGGGATTGGGATGTGCGTGGTAGTCGATGCGGCTGAGGCCGATGCCATTGCGCGGCTCTTGGTGGCTGCGGGTGAAACCGTGACACGGCTTGGCGTGGTTGAGGCGGGCTCTGGCGTGACCTATGAGGGCGCGCTTTCGTGAAACGGGTCGCCATCCTGATTTCAGGGGGCGGTTCCAATATGGTGGAACTGCTCAAGTCAATGACGGGGGATCACCCCGCGCGGGCCTGTGTGGTTTTGTCGAATATCCCTGATGCGGGCGGTCTGGCCAAGGCAGAGGCCGCAGGCGTGCCAACAGTGGTGGTGGATCACAAACCTTTTGGGGCTGATCGCGCGGCCTTTGAGGCTGAGATGGCCAAGGCGCTTGACCAATATCAGCCTGATATCATTGCGCTTGCGGGTTTTATGCGGGTTTTGACCGCTGAATTTGTGGCCCGCTATCAGGGGCGGATGCTGAATATTCATCCCTCGCTATTGCCCAAATATCGCGGCCTGCATACCCATGCCCGCGCGATTGAGGCAGGGGATGATATCGCAGGCTGCACAGTGCATGAGGTGACCGCGGATTTGGATGATGGCCCGATCTTGGGGCAGGCACGCGTCCCTGTGGTGGCGGGGGATACGCCCGAAACCTTGGCCGCGCGGGTTTTGGTGCAGGAGCATCGCCTTTACCCTGCCGTATTACGCCGCTTTGCTGCGGGGGATCGCAGCCCGCTGATCTTTGAGGATGCTGCGCCCTGATCTAGAGGGGGGCTTTCCTTTTCCTGCGCCTTTTCGTAAACCCGTGTATCGCGGAAAAATTGAAGAAGTAACGCCCTTGCCGAAGACGCTGACAACCACATCCGAATTGGCCGAATTTTGCGAGGCCGCCGCACAGCACCCTTATGTGACCGTTGACACTGAATTCCTGCGCGAGCGCACCTATTATGCGCAGCTGTGTCTTGTTCAATTGGCGATGCCGGGCACGGATGACAGTGGTGCGGTTTTGGTTGACCCGCTGGCCGAAGGCATGTCGCTTGAGCCGCTTTATGAGCTGTTCCGCAATCCTGATGTGGTCAAGGTGTTCCATGCTGCGCGGCAGGATCTCGAGATCTTTCATGTGGAGGGCGGGCTCGTGCCTGCGCCTCTCTTTGATACGCAAGTGGCCGCAATGGTCTGCGGATTTGGCGATCAAGTGGGATATGAAACTTTGGTGCGCAAAATTGCCAAGGCCGCGCTTGATAAATCCTCACGCTTTACCGATTGGTCGCGGCGTCCTCTATCTGATGCGCAAAAAACCTATGCCTTGGCCGATGTCACGCATCTGCGCCAGATTTATGAATATCTGTCCGCGCAACTGGCCCGATCTGGGCGCAGTGCATGGATGGAGGAAGAATTGGCGCAGCTGACCAATGCAGACAGCTATATCGTAAATCCAGATCACGCGTGGATGCGGATCAAAATGCGCTCAAGCTCGGGAAGGCTTTTGGCGGTTGTGCGTGAATTGGCCACATTCCGCGAGGCCTATGCGCAGGAACGTAACATCCCGCGCTCGCGCGTCTTCAAGGATGATGCCTTGATGGAATTGGCCTCGACCAAGCCGCGCTCTTTGGCGGATTTGTCGAAATCGCGCCTATTGCTGCGCGAGGCGCGGCGGGGCGATATTGCGGAAGGCATTATTGCGGCGGTCAATCGCGGCATGGACACGCCGCCCGAAAAATTCCCCAAATTGCCAAATGGGCCAGATCGCAGCGACCTTAACCCTGCCTTGGCGGATTTGCTGCGTGTCTTGCTCAAGGCCAAGGCCGATGAAGCGGGCGTTGCACAAAAGCTGATCGCGTCCAGCGCGGATTTGGACAATATCGCGTCTGGCCATTTGGATGGCCTGTGGCGCAAAGGTTGGCGCGGTAAGGTCTTTGGCGAGGACGCATTGCGCCTTGTTCAAGGCGATGTGGGCCTTGGTGTCAAAGGCAGCAAAGTAGTTTTGTTCGAACTTTAACGCGACACCGTGCGGCGATTATTGGCCCCTTGCACGCTGATCCGTGTGACACCGCGCAGTTCATTCGCGCTGCGGAACGTGCCGACCAGAATTTCGCGAGTGCGCGGCGCACCTTCTGCCGTGTCATCCCGCGGGGGAACCACGCGGAATTCGAACAGCATGAGCCCGTCCTCATTGGAAATCTCGACCAGTTCGGCCTCCCAATAACCTTGACGTTCTGCGCGTCCTACGGCGCGGATGATGGCGCCGCCGTCAACCTGATCCGCCTCAAGCGAGATGACATCTGCGACAAGCGGGCGTGGATCGACAAATTCCTCGACCTGCACAACCTCGATCCGCTGCTCTTGGCGGTCATTTCCGAACCAGTTGAAGGGGTTCAGCCGCGTGGAACAGCCCGCAAGCCCCAAGATCATCGCAGCAAAAATGGCAGTGCGCAGCATATTGGCCCCTCTTGGCAAAGCATTACCCTTTGAGTGCTACCCTATCAGGGCGGTTTTGAAAAGCGCCTCTGGACGAATGGGGGGCTGCGCTTTAGGTCAGGGGGAGGTGACAGAAGAATGAGGGAAGAATGGCCAGCGAACGCTTTGAGGAAATCGCAGAAACATTCGAATTTCTGGACGATTGGGAAGACCGCTATCGCCATGTGATCGAATTGGGCAAAGCGATGGAGCCCTTGCCCGAGGCGATGCGCGTTCCCGCCACCAAGGTGGATGGTTGCGCCTCGCAGGTCTGGATCATGCCGCGGATCGAAGGGCAGGGGCCAGAAGCGCGGTTCGACTTTCAAGGTGAAAGTGACGCGATGATTGTGCGGGGCTTGATTGCGGTCTTGCACGCGCTTTATGCGGGCCTGAGCATTGCCGAGGTTTTGGCGGTTGATCCACGGGCAGAATTGGCGCGGTTGGGGTTGAATGACCACCTCTCTGCGCAGCGCTCAAACGGGTTGCGGGCCATGGTCGAACGCATCCACCTATTGGCGGCAGAAGCGCGGGGTTAATCCGCCCATTTTTTCAGGGCCGTTTCAAGATCACCATAGCCCGTAAAGCGGTGTTCAAAAGCAAGGCCGAGAAAATCGGCACAGGCTTTGGCTTTTTCGGTTAGGGCGGCGTCATCTGTCTGCGCCTGATAAACCAGCTTTTCGTAATTGCCAAAATAGATATCCCGCAATTCGGGGTGTTTATCGAGGCCAAGAGGGCGGGTAACAAAAGCGTCAAATTGACGGGTAAGGAAATCCGTCAGGTAAAAGGCAGTGACCTCGCCCAAGTCTTCAAAGCGGGCATTGCCCTCGAAAAAGCTGTAGCAATGTGGGCCTTCGAGCATGTCAACGCCAAGCGCGGCACAGCGCGCGGCCAAAGCCCCGCCTGTGCCGCAATCGGCATAAAGCACATAGATACTGTCGTAATCCCCACGCGCCCGCGTGACCGCCGCTTCAACCGCGTCAGGGATCAATTCGGGGCGATTGTGTAGAATGGCGGGCAGGCATTGCAGGTCGAGATGGTCAAACCCATTGGCCGCTTTGATCGCCAAAACTTCATGCGCCAAGGCCCCGCAGGCCAAAAGCAAAACCCGCCCCCTGCCAGATGCTGAAACGCCGCTATCGCGTAACGTGTCGTCATCTGGCAGATGCAGGGCGGGCTTTGTCATAATCGCTTAATGCGCGGCCATTTGGTTGTGTTTGCGCAGAACGAACTCCTTGGCGGTTTCCACGGCCACGGCCGCGTCACGGCAATAGGCGTCTGCGCCAATCGCGCGGCCAAATTCTTCGTTCAAGGGCGCGCCGCCGACCAACACGATGTAATCATCGCGGATGCCTTGCTCTTTCATCGTGTCGATCACGACCTTCATATAGGGCATGGTCGTTGTCAAAAGTGCGGACATCCCCAGAATGTCGGGGGTCTCTTTTTCCAAGGCTTCAAGATAGGCTTCGACCGCGTTATTGATACCAAGGTCAACCACTTCAAAACCTGCGCCTTCCATCATCATGGTGACAAGGTTCTTGCCGATATCATGGATATCGCCCTTTACCGTGCCAATCACCATTTTGCCGATACGGGGGGCGCCTGTTTCTGCCAAAAGCGGCTTAAGGATGGCCATGCCACCCTTCATCGCATTGGCCGCCATCAGAACCTCGGGCACGAACAAGATGCCATCACGGAAATCGTGACCCACAATGGTCATACCACCCACCAGGGCCTTGGTCAGGATGTCGTAGGGGGCCCATCCGCGCTCAAGCAGAATGTTAACCGCCTCTTCGATTTCTTCTTTTAGACCATCGTAGAGGTCATCGAACATTTGTTGGACAAGTTCGTCATCGTCCAGTTCTGAGAGGATGATTTCATCATTTTCGTCAGACATCTCAAGCGTCTCCTGAAGCGGCACTCAGCCGATAGCGTTTGAACGATTACCTAAGCTCTTCGCGCCACCAGACGCGCAAATTTACGACATCACGACCGCCGCAGGCGACCTTTGCCCATGCGATTGCATACCAAATTAGCTGCGGCGGCGGCCTGTGCGCTCGCGGCGCTGCGGGCCATTGCCATCCGTGCCATCCGATCCTGAGGAAAAGCCGCCCAACTCTTCGGCGATCTGTTCAAGGCTTGGAACGGCGCCGCGCGGGGTTTCTTCCAGCGCCTTGCGCATTGCCGCAAGATGGACAGGTTGGGTGCCGCAACAGCCCCCGATGATCTTGGCCCCTGCATCGCGGGCTAGAACGGCGTAACGGGCCATCAACTCGGGGGTGCCATCGTAATGGATATGGCCATCAACGTATTTGGGGATGCCTGCATTGCCCTTGGCAATCACGGGGCGCTCGTTGCCCGAGGCGCGAAAGCCCAGAACCGTGCGCATCAAATCCGAGGCCCCAACACCGCAATTTGCACCATAGGCCAAAGGTTTGTGATCCAGTTTCTCAACCAAATCCGACATCGCGGCGGAGGTGACACCCATCATCGTGCGCCCTGCCGTGTCAAAGCTCATGGTGCCGCACCATGGCATACCTGCTAGTTTGCACGCTTCGGCTGCGGCGGCGTATTCTTCGGGGGCTGAGATTGTCTCGACCCAACATACATCCGCACCGCCTGCCTTAAGCCCTTCGGCCTGTTCATGGAACATCTCCACGGCGGCCTCGTGGGTCAAAGGCCCCATTGGCACCATGATCTCACCCGTTGGCCCCATGGACCCTGCAACGACCACCTCGCGGCCAGAGGCATCAGCGACTTCGCGGCCGATCTCTGCGGCAATTCGATTTAGGTCAAAGGCGCGATCTTGGGCATCATGCAATTTCAGCCGTGCGCGCGTACCACCAAAGGAATTGGTCAAGAAGATATCGGATCCCGCATTGACGGCCCCGCGATAGAGTTCGGCAATGCGATCAGGGTGATCTTCGTTCCACAATTCTGGCGCATCGCCCGATTGCAGCCCCATGTTAAAGAGGGTCGTGCCCGTTGCGCCATCGGCCATCAGCCAATCGCGGGTTTCCAAAAGGGTCTGCAAACGGTTCGACATAATGAAATTCCTTGTGTCACATCAGCTGCGACATGGCCCCTCTGGGGCAATGATGCAAGCCCGAAAATCCACATGATCTTTATGAAAAATCTGCGAGGTCAAAAAAGAAACACCCCGCGCAACAGATGCACGGGGTGCGCAGAATTGGGGCAGGGGTGGTGATTAATTCTCGTTCACCAATTGGGTCTTGGCCTCGATCAAGAGCGCTTCAAATTTTGCGCGCAGCTCATCTTCCGAAACTTTATCGCCCAAATCCGCCTTCAGCTTGCCGATGACATCCTCGTGGCCTGCTTCTTCGAAATCAGCGCGGATCACCTCTTTGGCATAGGCCTCGGCCTCATCGCCCGTTTTGCCCAAGATTTCGGCGGCCCATAGGCCCACCAGTTTATTGCGGCGCGCTTCAAGCTTGAATTTCATTTCTTCATCATGCGCGAATTTTGCTTCGAACGCGTGTTCACGGTCGTCAAATGTGCTCATTAATCTGTCTCCTTGGGCGGTGAGCTTGCGGTTTATCCCTGTGATAGCCTTAGCAGGGTTTTGGCCGCAAGCGGTGATTGGCAATCCAACTTGCGACACAGCGCGCTTTGGTCTATTGCGCGAGCAAGAGAGAACGGGGCGCAGCATTGGTTTGGGCCAGATGCGGCGTTGCAGCACGCCCTCGATCTCAGACCACCACCTGCCTCCCGCAGATCAGGGATTGGAGACATCATGGCACGGCGCAAAAAAATCTACGAAGGCAAGGCGAAAATCCTATATGAAGGCCCCGAGCCAGGCACATTGGTGCAATATTTCAAGGATGACGCGACCGCCTTTAACGCGGAAAAGCGCGCCACGATTGACGGCAAAGGCGTGTTGAACAATCGCCTGTCCGAATTTTTCATGTCGGGTCTGAATGCAATTGGCGTTCCAACCCATTTCATTCGCCGCCTCAATATGCGCGAGCAGTTAATCCGCAGCGTTGAGATCATCCCGCTTGAGGTGGTGATCCGCAATGTCGCCGCGGGTTCGATTTCCAAGCGATTGGGGATTGAGGAGGGCACAGCCCTGCCGCGCCCGATTGTTGAATTTTACTACAAGGATGACGCGCTGGGTGATCCTTTGGTGGCCGAAGAACATGTCATTGCCTTTGGCTGGGCTAGTCAGCAAGATTTGGACGATATGGTCGCCTTGGGCTTGCGGGTGAATGATTTCCTGTCTGGCCTGATGATGGGTGTCGGCATCAAATTGGTGGATTTCAAAATCGAAATTGGCCGCATTTGGGAGGGCGATTATATGCGCCTGATCGTGGCCGATGAAATCAGCCCCGATAGCTGCCGCCTGTGGGATATGAAAACGGGCCAGAAGTTGGACAAAGACGTCTTCCGCCGTGATTTGGGCGATTTAGCAGATGCCTATACCGAGGTGGCCAAGCGCCTTGGCGTTTTGCCTGATCAGGGCACGGTGTCAGGCCCGACATTGGTGAATTAAGCGAAGCCCCGCTTCGCAGATAGAACGTAGACAGAAAGGCAAAAGCAATGCGCGCAACCGTGACCGTGATGTTGAAGCAGGGGGTTCTTGATCCACAAGGCGAGGCGGTGCGCCATGCGCTGGGCGCTTTGGGCTTTGAGGGTGTTTCGGGTGTGCGGCAGGGTAAAGTGATCGAACTTGATCTGGCCGATGGCACCACCGAAGACCAAATCCGCGAGATGTGCGAAAAGCTTTTGGCCAATACTGTGATCGAAAGCTACCAAATCGCGATCAGCTAAAGGGGTCTGTCGATGCGTGCTGCCATCCTGCGTGAATATAACAAAGACCTGTCGATTGAGACTGTGTCAGACCCTGAATGCCCCGAAGACGGGGTGATCCTCAAAGTTCTGGCTTGTGGTGTTTGTCGCTCTGACTGGCATGGTTGGGTGGGGGAACACCCACGCATCAAACCCGGTCAAATCGGCGGGCATGAATATTGCGGCGAAGTGATCGAAGCAGGACCGCGCGCCACCTACAAAAAGGGGGATCGTTTGGTTGCCCCCTTTATTCTCTCCTGCGGCTCTTGCCCGACCTGTCAATCTGGCGCGGGTCATACCTGCCCCAATCAACGCTTGCCGGGCTTTACTGAGCCGGGCGCCTTTGCCGAATATGTCGCCGTTCCTTTTGATCATAATCTTGCGCGCTTGCCCGAAACGCTGTCACCGACTGTTGCGGCGGGGCTAGGGTGTCGTGTGACAACATCATGGCACGCGCTGACGGGGCGCGCGGCCGTGCAGGCGGGGGAATGGGTCGCGGTGCATGGCACGGGCGGCATTGGCCTTTCTGCCGCGATTTTGGCCAAGGCGCTTGGGGCTTTTGTGGTTGTCGTAGATGTCGTGCAGGAAAAGATCGACCATGCCCTGTCTTTGGGTATTGATGCAGGGGTGAACGCCCGTGATGGCGATGTCGCGGCCAAGATCATCGAAATCACCAAGGGCGGCGCACATGTCAGCATCGAGGCCCTCGGGATCGAGGCCACGGTTGCAGGCTCTATTGGATGTTTGCGCCCCTTGGGGCGTCATGTCCAGGTGGGCATGCCCGTAGGGCATACAGCCCAGATGCAGATTGATATGAACACGGTCTATATGCGCAATCTGGCCCTTTACGGCACGCGTGGCATGCCCTCTTGGCGGTATCCAAGTCTCTTGGGTCTGATCGAGGCAGGTCGGGTGGATATGTCCCCCCTGATTGCGCGGGAAATCCCGCTTTCGCAAACAGGGGCCGAGCTTGCCGCATTTAATGGCCCAACACCGCCCGGTGTGGCGGTCATCACTGATTTTACGTCCTGACGAAAGGAACCCCCAAAGATGAAAGCCGCCGTTCTTGTGTTTCCCGGATCGAATTGTGACCGCGATCTGAAGCGCGCCTTTGAACAGGTGGGCTTTTCCGTGGATATGGTCTGGCACAAGGACACCAAACTGCCTGAAGGGGTGGATTTGGTCGGTGTTCCGGGCGGGTTTTCTTATGGCGATTATTTGCGTTGCGGCGCGATTGCCGCGCAATCGCCCATTTCAGGCGCGTTAAAATCCCATGCGGATCGGGGCGGGTATGTGTTTGGGGTTTGCAACGGGTTCCAAATCTTGACGGAGACCAAATTGCTGCCCGGTGCGCTGCTGCAAAATATGTCGACCCGCTATATTTGCGAAACGGTTGGGTTGCGCGTGGAAAACACGCAAAGCGCCTTCACCACCGCCTATGAACAGGGCGCTGTGATCGAGGTGCCAATCGCGCATCATGAGGGAAATTATCAAGCCGATGCAGAGACGCTTGCGCGCTTGAACGGCGAGGGCCAGGTGGCATTTCGCTATATCGAAAACCCCAATGGCGCGGTCGAGGATATTGCAGGCATCTTGTCAGAAAACCGCCGCGTTTTGGGGATGATGCCGCATCCCGAGCGCGCCTGCGAGCCATTGCATGGCGGCACGGGTGGTGCAGGCGTTTTTGCTGGTTTGGCACAGGCCTTGGTTGCGGCCTAGCGCGGCTCTGCCATCGGCAAGACATCGCGCAAGCGTGATCTAATCTTCTTGTCTGGCCTGCAGGGCGCGCGTAGGTTTGCGCCATGAGCCTAAACACACGCCCCACTCTTGAACCCCGCCGCTTGCGTGCCTTACCACGCCTCAGTGGCGTTTGGGTTTTACGCCTTTTCTTGGCGCTGTTCTTGGTGGGCTTTATCGTCACCATCTGGGCGGCCAACCTGTTTTTGACCGAGCGCCTGACCGAAAGCACCCGCAACCGCGCAGAAATTCGATTGGCGCTCTATTCTGGCACGATCATGTCAGAGCTACAGCGCAGCTCTGTCGTGCCGCTGTTGTTATCGCGCGACCCTGTCCTCATCACCGCGCTGCGCGAGGGGGAATTTACGGCCACCTCACAACGCCTGATTTCTTATTTGGATGAAATCGGGGCGGCCTCTTTTGTGCTTCTAAACCGCTCGGGCCGTGTTGTTGCTGCGACAGACCGCGCGCGGCTTGGGGAATTGCGCGCAAGCGAGCCCTTTTTTGTGCAAGCGGTGCGCAGCGCAGATACGGTCTTTACCTCAAACGAACCTGCCACTGGGCGGTATGACTTTACCTTTTCGCGCCATATCACTGATAACAATCAGCTTTTAGGCGTGATCATGGTCGAGGTGAACTTGGCCCGTGTGGTCGAACAATGGCGCGGGGCATCCGAGGCTGTGTTCATCACCCAAGGGTCAGGCGAGATCATTTTGGCAACCGAACCCCGTTGGCGTGGCTTGATTGAGGCGGATGCCTTGGCCCGCCAAGATGCCCCATCGGCCATTCGCCGCGCCATTGAGAATGCGGGCGATTGGGCCTTTGGCGAGGAGGGGTATGTGTTTGGCGATGACACGCTGCGCCTTGCCCAAGATATGCCCTTTCGCGGGTGGGAAATCGTGTCCTACACTGCCTATGCCTCGGTGCGTGAGCGGGTGAACGGGGTATTGGCCCTTTTGACAATGGGCTTTGCCCTTGTGCTTGCTGGCGCGTTTTACCTGTTGTCGCGCCGCGCGCGGTTGCAAACGGCCGTGTTTCAACGCGAAAGTGCGGAATTGCGCCGCCTCAATGACCGCCTCAGCCGCGAGATTGCCGAGCGCGAAAAAGCGCAGCGCGATTTGGAGCAGGCCGAATTATCGCTAGCGCAGAGCCAGAAATTGGCCGCTTTGGGGGAAATGTCCGCTGCTGTCAGCCATGAGTTGAACCAACCGCTTGCGGCCATGAAAACCTATCTGGCAGGGGCGAAATTGCTGTTGCAGCGCCGCCGCCCTGATGAGGCGATGTCCTCCTTTCAGCGCATTGACGATCTGATTGAACGCATGGGGGCGATCACGCGGCAGCTCAAATCCTATGCCCGCAAGGGCGGCGACAGTTTTGCCCCCGTTGATCTGCGCGATGCGATCACAGGCGCGATGACCATGATGGAGCCGCAAATGCGGCAGATGAAGGTGGAAATTGCACAAATCATCCCCAATCAGCCTGTGATGATCTTGGGCGATATCGTGCGGTTGGAACAGGTGATAATCAATCTGTTGCGCAACGCCCTTGATGCGATGAAAGGCCAAGAGACGCGGCGCATTGAAATCCTTTTGGCCGAAGGGGATGAGGCGGTTCTCTCGGTGCGTGACAACGGGGCAGGGATCGAAGATTTAGATCAACTCTTCGAGCCGTTTTACACCACCAAGAAGCCTGGTGAAGGGGTGGGGCTTGGCCTTGCGATTTCTTCGGGCATTGTCACTGATTTTGGGGGCCGTTTGCGCGCACGCAACAGCGACACAGGCGGCGCGGTATTTGAAATCAGGCTGCCGCGTCATCAGATAAAGGGGGCCGCAGAATAGGCGGCGAAAGGATCGGGTTGGAATGAAAGTTGTGATTGTCGATGACGAGCAGGATATGCGCCAATCGATCAGCCAATGGTTGGCCCTTTCTGGGTTTGAAACCGAAACCTATGGCAGCGCAGAAGAGGCGCTCAAAGAGATCACATCCGATTTCGCGGGCATTGTTATCAGTGACATTCGTATGCCCGGCATGGATGGGATGGCCTTTCTCAAACGGCTGAATTCTATCGATCACAGCCTGCCAGTGATCATGATCACGGGCCATGGCGATGTGCCAATGGCGGTCGAGGCGATGCGCATCGGCGCTTTTGATTTTCTCGAAAAACCCTTTGATCCCGAAAAGATGAGCAGCCTTGCCAAACGCGCGATCCAAGCGCGGCGTTTGACCCTTGATAATCGCTCGCTCAGGCGGGAACTCAGCGATGGCACAGGGATCATGCGCCGCTTGGTGGGCACAAGCCCCGCGATGGAACGGCTGCGCGAGGATATTCTCGACCTTGGCCAAGCCGATGGTCACGTTCTGATCACAGGCGAGACGGGCACGGGCAAAACCCTTGTCGCCCATGCCCTGCACGCGGTCGGCCCCCGCGCGGGCAAACCCTTTGTCACCGTCACCTGTGGCGCGCAGGACGAGGCGCAGTTGCGCAGCCTGATCTTTGGCGCAGAAGAAAACGATCTGGCCCGTCCCGCCCTAGAGGCCGCACGCGGCGGCACATTGGTGCTTGAGGATGTCGAAACCCTCAGCGATGCGCTGCAGGCGCGGCTGCTCTCGGCCTTGGACGAGGCGCAAAGCGCGGGCCGCGATCTGCGCATCATTGCCATTTGTAACGGGGCCGAAGGGGCCGCGGGCTGCGAGGCGGCGCTCAGGCCCGATCTGTTTTTCCGCTTGGCCGCGATGCGCAGCGCGCTGCCCCCCTTGCGGCAGCGCGGCGAGGATGTGCTGACACTGTTCGCACAATTCGCTGAAAATTACGCCGAAGAATACGGCACCGACCCGATCCACCCCAATGCCCAAGAGACCGCGCAGATGTTGCAGGCCCCATGGCCGGGAAACCTGCGTCAATTGCTGAACTTGGCTGAACGCGCCACGCTGCAAGCCCGCCGTGGCGCGGCCTCGATCACGGCGCTGTTGATGAACGACACGACCGAGGTGGTGCCGCAGGATATGGGCGAGGGCAAACCCCTCAAAGAATATGTCGAGGCGTTCGAGCGGATGCTGATCGACAACACCATGCGCCGCCACCGCGGCTCCATCGCTGCCGTGATGGAGGAACTCAGCCTACCACGGCGCACCCTGAACGAGAAAATGGCGAAATACGGGTTGAGCAGGTCGGATTATTTGTGAGGGGGGGGCGATATGGGCGGGAAGTGGAAGTTCGCTGCACAGGCGAAAGTGTTAAGGCCAGTTGGTCAAAGCAGGCATTTGCTTGGAGCTTCACAATACTCTCGGAACCGCGCCCAAGGACGAGTTCCCCCGATCCATAGATGCAGTATTCTAAAGTATTATGATGAATCCATTTTTTAGATTTACCATGGTGGTAACGTGCAAAAAGAACCGAGAACTGAGCGCGAGATATTTGAAGACCTTGTAAAACTTTGCACGCGCCCAGGTTATGTGCATGCCATTGCTTACCTTTGCTTCCGAGACAATGTCATCCGCTACACAAAGGATGTTTCGGGAAAAGACTTTGCAAAAGTGCGACCGTTCGAGCGGCTGATCCGCAACGAAATCAATGCCCTCATCGGCTGCATGGTCAAAGCAGACCTTGATTGGTCACTCCCAGAACCGGCGACAATGAACGAGTTGATCGAGTCATCGGATAGTCTTCTTGCCGAATACCACGACAGAATGAGGGCAGATGCTTATGCGGGCATGTCAGCTGAAGCAGTTCAATCTGGGTTTGACCCAACTTCCACTGGTGAAGCGCTTAGGGAAGCGGTCTTCTATGCAGCGGAGTCTGCATATGTTTTTCAGTTTCGAGACATGGCGTGCTAGCGGTATGGACAAGACAGTGACTGGCTCGTAGAGCAAAAAGGATATTCGCCTATTGACGCGCGCGAAATCTGCCGAGCCCTGTTTACTTCGCAAAATCAGATAATCACCACCACCCTAAACGGATTGAGGAATAAGCCACCTTCGGAGTGGACTGTTTTGGAGGGTTTTCGGCTCGATATTGATGACATTGCTGATCGATGTGGCAAGACAAAGGAGACTGTTTCCAAGTTCCTTTCAGCCTTCACATACCAAATGGAGAATGGTCATAAAGGTTACTCGCAGATTGATGATTTCAATGAGGTGGCTGTAGCACCTATACTGCAAGCTCCGGACGGTGCTCGGTACCTGTTTCAATATTATCCACTTGTGGAGGCTGTCTATGACAGCCCCTTCTATTGGTTCTTGGAGGACGAACAGTATTTTCCTGCCGCCTTGAGGAATCGCGGTGAATTCACTGAGAAATTTCTGACTGAGCGCCTCATTTCGATATTTGGAAAAGAGGCTGTCTTTGCCAACGTAGATGTCTACGATGGGAAGAACCGAGTAGGTGAAATGGATTGTTTGGTCGTGTTTGGCGAGTACGCAATCATCTTTCAGGCGAAATCTCAGCGTCTCACCCATCCAGCCAGAAAGGGAAAGCTTGAAAAGCTGAAAGAAGATTTTGGACGTGCTGTCCAGAATGCGTACGATCAAGCAGTCGCATGTGCGAGGACGATCCCGAAGGAAGGCGTCCGTTACGTATGTCAAGATGGACGGGAACCTGACCTTTCGCAAATTGAGCGCGTCTACCCAGTCTGCGTCTTGGCGGATCATTATCCGGCATTGGCTATGCAGGCGAGATCGTTTCTCAAATCCACGACTGACAGCCTGATTGGAGCGCCACTGGTTTGCGATCTCTTCCTGATCGACGTGGCCACTGAAATGTTGCCGTCCCCACTGCGTTTCCTCAGCTACATCACATTGAGGGCGCAGTTTGGAGAAAAGATCCTGGTTACAAACGAATTGGCTACGTTTGGTTACTATCTGCGACAGAGCCTATGGGTTGATGACGCTTACAACATGTTGTTGCTGGACGACAGTGTAGCAAGTGATCTTGATGCGGCGATGACCGTGCGAAGGGACGGTTTACCAGGCAACGACACGCCCAAAGGCATACTTACGAAACTCCAAAACACCCGCCTTGGCAAAATAGTTGCGGAGGTTGAACATGATCCCAATCAATTCTGTGTCGGTATGGGCTTATCCATATTGGAGATGGGTGAAGATTCCTTTCGAAAAATGAGCTCCGCACTTGATGTCATGATCAGGGATGCTGGCCGTACTGGCAGGCAGCATGACCTGACTATCCCATTAGAGCACCGAGACGCTGGTCTGAGCATACATGTGAATGCTGATCCAGATCAGGGAGCTTCTGATAAGCTGCGTTCTCACATGCTATATCGCAAGTATGCCCAGCGAGCGGGAAAGTGGTTTGGGCTTTTACTTGAACCGACGACGGGGAAACCACGTTTTGGTGCCAAGGTTCGCTCGCTACACACATTCGACTTTGAACTTGAGGCAATCACGTCCAAAGCAGCGCCTCTCCAAAAGTTAGATGAACTGCCTTCCCAATTCGCAAACCGGAAGACTGGACGAAACGATCCATGTCCTTGCGGCAGTGGGAAAAAGTTCAAGCGTTGCTGTCTCGAATAGCAACAATTGTGGGTTCTTTAGAACTGGTCTGATGAGTATCCGCTTTGGAGAAGCTGCGCTACGGAATCGTTTATGGCGGCGAATGTCTCCTAAGGGCCGATCGCCGACCAAAATGATTTCATCTTTATACATCGTTGCCCCCCCCCAAAAAAAACCCATTGCCCTCTTCCCCGCTCTGCCTCTATGGTGATTGGGATGATCTGGCGGTTTGAGCCAGCTGGACATCTGCAAAGTTTATCTGCCCCCTTCTTGAAGCGCGTCCGAAAACCCGCGCGGGAGAGAGGGCAGGATGCCAAAGCCTGACCGCCGCCCTTGTGCTGCCCTCAGGCCCATCTAACCCCCCGCGCAAGCGGGACATAATGGGAGAGGCGCGGGCGAGTGCACGCGCAGCTTCGGAGATAAATCGCGATGAAACGCGTGCAGATCAGCCAAGTGAGTGACGGGGCGGCCCATGCCGCGCCCGCCCATCCTGCTGTCCGCGTCATCGCCCTTTCAGGACAATATCCCCCTCTCACGCGACCCTCTGGGGTGCGCGCAGCGCGGGGATGTGCAAGGAACCCATGGCAAAGAAAATGCTTATCGATGCCACCCACGCGGAGGAAACCCGCGTTGTTGTGGCAGATGGAAACAAGGTCGAGGAATTCGATTTCGAGTCGCTGAATAAGCGGCAACTGGCAGGAAATATCTATTTGGCAAAGGTGACGCGGGTTGAGCCCTCGTTGCAGGCGGCCTTTGTGGATTATGGCGGCAATCGTCACGGTTTCTTGGCTTTTTCCGAAATTCACCCCGATTATTATCAAATCCCCAAAGCGGATCGTGAGGCGCTTTTGGCCGAGGAGCGGGAATTGGCCGCCGAGGCCGAAGCCGATGAGGAGGAGAAATCCGCCCCCAAACGCCGCCGCTCGCGCCGCCGCAAATCCTCGGACACCCGTGCAGAGGCCGCCGCAGGTGATGCGATTGCCACAGGCGAGGTCAGCACGCCCTCGGGCATGGATGTGATTGATCTGGACGCGGATGCTGAGACTGAATCTGAGATGGAGGTAGATGAGGCGCTTGATGCGGCCCTGACGGACACGGCCGCCCCTGAGAGCGATGCCGATCCTGAGGTTGAGGCCGATATCGAAGATGGCGCATCTGAGGAGGACGCCACCGCCCCCGCCGAGGCCGAAACCATCGCCGATGATGATGATCATGAAGATATTCGTCCTGTGCGCAAACCGCGCGCGCGCAAATATAAAATCCAAGAAGTGATCAAAGTGCGCCAGATTATTCTGGTGCAGGTCGTCAAAGAGGAACGCGGCAATAAGGGTGCTGCCCTGACCACCTATCTCAGCCTTGCTGGGCGCTATTGTGTTTTGATGCCCAATACCGCGCGCGGTGGCGGGATCAGCCGCAAGATTACCAATATTTCGGATCGCAAAAAGCTAAAGGAAATCGCGCAATCGATGGAGGTGCCGCAGGGCGCGGGTCTGATCATCCGCACCGCGGGCAGCCAACGCACCAAGGCCGAGATCAAGCGCGATTACGAATATTTGCAGCGCCAATGGGAACAGGTGCGCGAATTGACCCTGCGCTCGATAGCGCCTGCGCCAATTTACGAGGAAGGTAATCTGATCCACCGCTCGATCCGCGATCTCTATAATCGCGATATTGACGAGGTGTTGGTTGAAGGCGAGGCGGGCTATCGCCAAGCCAAGGACTTCATGAAAATGATCATGCCGTCCCATGCCAAAAACGTGAAACATTATGCGGACAGTCTGCCGCTTTTCGCGCGCTATCAGGTCGAGGGTTACTTGGCTGATATGTTCAACCCTGTCGTGCAGCTCAAATCGGGCGGCTATATCGTCATCGGCATCACTGAGGCTTTGGTTGCGGTTGATGTGAACTCGGGGCGCGCGACCAAGGAAGGCTCTATTGAGGAAACCGCGCTTAAGACCAATCTTGAGGCTGCCGAAGAGGTGGCGCGTCAAGTGCGCCTGCGCGATTTGGCGGGTCTGATTGTGATCGACTTCATCGATATGGATGATCGGCGCAACAATCTGGCTGTGGAAAAGCGGCTGAAAGATCGCCTCAAAACCGACCGCGCGCGCATTCAGGTTGGGCGTATCTCAGGCTTTGGCCTGTTGGAAATGTCGCGCCAACGTCTGCGTCCTGGGATGTTGGAGGCCACGACACAGCCCTGCCATCACTGCCACGGCACGGGGCTTGTGCGTTCTGATGACAGTCAGGGCCTATCAATTCTGCGTCAGTTGGAAGAGGAAAGCACCCGCCGCCGCTCGCGCGAGTTATTGTTGACTGCGCCTGTGGGCATTGTGAATTTCATCATGAACCAAAAGCGCGAATACCTCGCTGATCTTGAGGCGCGCTATGGGGTTTCGATCCGTGTCGAGGCCGATCCTGCGATGATCACGCCCGATTATCGGATTGAAAAATTCAAAACAGCCACCCGCCGCATCGCCCCTGCAAGCCCTGTTGTTTCGATGGATGCAGGGCTGATGGAGGAAATCGAAGCCGCCGAAGCCGATGCTGCGGATGAGATTGATATCACCGAGGCACCTGAGGCAGACCGCCCCGAGGCACAAGGCGAAGAGGGCGAGGGCAAGAAACGCCGCCGCCGCCGCCGTGGTGGCCGTGGCCGCCGCCGCAATCGGGGCGAGGGGGACGAGGCCCGCACAACCGAAGCGGGCCCTGAGGCCCCAGAGGTTGCAGAACAGAGTGCAGGCGCGTCTGAGGCTGATGCCTCGCCCGCAGTGGAGGCAGAGGCCACGCCCGAGGTTGAGGAAAAGCCAAAGCGCCGCCGCAGTCGCAAGTCAACCAAATCTGACGCATCGGCAGAGACGGTAGCCGCGTCAGAACCATCTGATCCCGCCACAGAAGCACCTGCAGAGGCAACGGTAGAGGCAGCGGTGGAAGAGGCCCCAAAACCAAAGCGCCGTGGTCGCAAAACCAAGGCCGAGAAAGCCGCTGAAGAGGCCGCTGCGGCAACGGTGTCGGTGGCTGAGGCCGAACAGGCCCCAGAGCCCGCGGAAGAGGCGCCAAAGCCCAAGCGGGCCACGCGCAGCCGTAAAACCCCTGCGAAAAAGGCCGAACCTGTGGCCGAGGTGCCATCTGCGCCAGACGCGACTGTCGAGGCGGTGTCTGCGCCACAGGCCGCAGAACCTGCGCCTGAGGGGCCAAAGAAGCGCGGGTGGTGGTCACGCGGCTAACCGACCCGATTAAAATAAAACGGGCAGGGGAAACCCTGCCCGTTTTTCATTTTCACGCTAAGCGTTTGTTCAGTTTGCGCTGCGTTCAGCTGCAATAGCCGCCTCAATCTGGTCGCGCGGCAAGGCCCCGCGCAAGAGCCCCGTTTCCAGCACAAATGTGGGCGTGCCTGAAATATTCAGCGCACGGGCCAATTCGTAATTGAGGCTGATTGTTGCATCGATTTGCGGGTTGTTAATTTCGGCCACGATGGCCGCGTGATCAAGACCCAGCCCTTCGGCGGTGGCCTGCAATGACCCTTCGCTGACCTCGGCCCGCATCACCATCATCGCATCATGAAGCGCGCGATAGGCCTCATCCCCCAATGCGATTTTGGCCGCAATCGCATAGCGTGAGGCCAAGAGCGAGGCATCACCCAAAATCGGAAACTCTTTGACGATAAAGCGGATGTTCCCATCTGCCTCGAGCATGGCTTCGATATCGGGGAAGGCACGTTTACAATAGCCACAGCGATAATCAAGAAACTCGACTAGGGTCACATCACCCTCGGGGTTGCCGCCGACATAATCATAGGGTGAGGCGAAAATCGCGTCAGAATTGGCCGCGATAATCTGGGATTCAGCCTGCGCCTCTGCCGCGGCTTGACGCTCGTCTAGAATGTCGAAGGCCTCCATCAGCACTTCGGGATTATCCAGCAGATAGGCGCGGATTTCCGCACGAAACGCTGCGCGTTCTGTCTCGCTCATGGCATCGATGTCAAATGCGGCAGCGGGATTGAGGGCGCCAAGTGTTAGGCCAAGCGCCAAGATCAGGCTTTTCGGGGAAGGGGTCATCGCGCATCCTGTCAGTCGTTTTTCGTTTCAGCCAGACGTAACACATCTTGCGCCCGAAGCCACCCGCTTGATCCTTGGGGCAAGAGGCCTGTGGCGCGGCGGGCGTGAAGGGCGGCGGTTTCAAAATCTCCCTCCAAGGCCGCGCGTTCTGCGGTGGCCCATGCGGCCATACCATCTTGGCCATCGCGCGCATAGGCCATAGCCAAATCTCGCATAAGCCGCGCGTTGCGCCGTTCGCGGGCAAAGGCGGCCTCTAGCACCTCCAAGGCCTCGGCATTGCGCGCGGGGCTGTCGGGCGCAAGAAGGGCACGACCATATCCCGCTAAAATCAGACCTGCATCAGGGGACATCTGGATGGCCCGTTCATAGGCCACAATCGCCGCGTCATACCGGCGGTTTTCAAATAGAACCTGTGCATATAGCTCTTGGTAATAGGGGTCTGCGGGGTGGTTTAGGATCAACCGCTCTAACTCACGCAAGGCGGCATCGCCTTCGGAATTGCGGTGATAGGCCACTGCGCGGCGCATTGTTGCGATCTCTGAGGGGTCATTTCCCACCTGCGCAAATGTCCAAGAGGGTGGGTTCAGAAAGGCTGCTAATTTCCCCTTGCTGCGATCAAACCAATATTGCGCCTCGCTGTCAGGGGTTGGGGCTGTGCCGCCGTCAAAATTTGCAACCAATCGCAGACGATCACGGGTCAGCGGGTGGGTGCGCACATAGGGGTCTTGGCGGTCAGTTGAGAGTAACTCTTGCCCTGCAAAGCGATCTAGGACGCGCGCCATTGCGGTGGGGTCAACGCCTGCGCGCTCGAGATATCTCAGGGCGGCGGCATCCGCGCTCGCCTCTTCGGCGCGGGTATGTGAGAAAAAGACGCGCTGCGCGCTTGAGGCCATACCTGCCGCAACGCCCGCGCCTGCACCCGCATCCCCCGTGACGCCTGCGGCGAGCAGACCTGCCACCAAACCCAGCCGCGATGCACCGCTCATCGTGTCGGCATTCTCGGGGCGGCGGGCCAAATGCCCGTTGGCAATATGCGCGGCCTCATGGGCCAAGACGGCCTGCAATTCGGCAGGCTCGTCCAAGGCCATCATCAGCCCCGAAGTGATAAAAATCGTGCGTGCATCGCGCACAAAGGCGTTCATCTGCGGATCATTGAGCAAAATCACGCGGATAGATTGCCCCAATCCTGCCGCCTCGAGAATGGGCATAAGCAGGTTGCGTAAACCTGCCTCAATCTCGGCATCGCGGATTATGGATTGCGCCAAGGCCCCTTTGGGCGCAAGGCCAAGGCACAGGCCCAAGATCACGGCAAAAAGAAAGGATCGCATCTGTGATTGACCTTTTCGGGCAGGGCTGTTTCAAACCGATGCATCCAGTCTAGTGAGGAAGCAATGCGTTATTCAAGCCGTGGTCAGGTGGATCCCTTTATTGTGATGGACGTCATGGAGGCCGCCCGCCGTCTTGAGGAGGAGGGGCGCCACATCATCCATATGGAGGTCGGCCAACCCGGCACAGGCGCGCCACGCGCCGCGCGCGAGAGGCTCGCGCGCGCAATGGAAGAAGACACGCTAGGCTATACTGTGGCGCTCGGGCGTCCTGATCTGCGCGCGGGGATCGCAGCCCTTTATGGCGAATGGTATGATATCGACCTTGATCCTGCGCGCGTGGTGATCACCGCGGGGGCATCGGGCGGGTTTTTATTGGCATTTTCCGCGCTTTTTGATGCGGGCCAAAAGGTTGGTATGGGGCTTCCCTGTTATCCGTCTTATCGGCAAATCCTTAAGGCAATGAGTTTGGACGTTGCGGGATTGCGCACCGATGCCAGCAGTGGGTTTCAGCCGCGCCCTGACCAGATCACCGAAGATCTCGCAGGTCTGATCTTGGCAAGCCCTGCAAACCCGACAGGCACGATGATCCAAAAGCCCGCACTTGCGGAACTGGCAGCTGCCTGCGCCGCGCGGGATGTGGCCTTGATCAGTGATGAAATCTATCACGGGCTGCATTACGGGGCGCGCGCCGTCAGCGCGCTTGAGGTGACCGATCAGGCCTATATTATCAACTCCTTTTCCAAGTATTTCTCGATGACAGGATGGCGATTGGGGTGGATGGTCGTGCCCGAAGAACACCTGCGCGTGGTCGAGCGTTTGGCGCAAAATATGTTTATTTGCGCGCCACATGCGGCACAAATCGCGGCCTTAGGGGCCTTGTCGCCTGAAGGGCGTGCGGAACTGGATGAGAACCGCGCGATCTATGCCAAAAACCGCATGATCTTGTTGCAAGGGCTGCGCGCGGCGGGATTTGAGCACCTCGCGCCTGCAGATGGTGCGTTCTATGTCTATGCCGATATCAGCGCCTTTGATTGGCCTGCGCAGGATATGGCGCGCGCAATGTTGGAGGAGGCAGGGGTTGCCGTCACCCCGGGCCTTGATTTTGATCCCGAAGAGGGCACGCGCGCCTTGCGGTTCTCCTATGCCCGCAGCACGGCCGATATCGAAGAAGGGGTTGCACGCATCACGGCCTTTATGGCTGCGCACGCAAAATAGATTGTAAATCTCAATCTAAATTTTGTATCTTTCTGACGCGGATAAGAGCAGAAAGATAACCCCATGCCGCAGGTCGTGTTTCGCAGTATTTTTGCGATACTGTTTTTGTGGATTGGCCCCATGGTTTGGGCCGAAACACCCGTGCGCCTTGATCTAGGCGAAAGCTATGTCACGGATCGAGGCCAAGGGATTGAGGTGCAGCTTCGCCTTAATCGTGCCACCGCCTATGGGCTGCGTCTGCGCGACAATCCGATGCGGTTGATTGTTGATTTGGCGGGGGTAGAGGTGCAAAATCTGCCCAATGGGTTTGATCGAGCGGATCGCGCACAGGCGGTCACGCTTGGCCCCGCACCGCGTGCAGGTTGGGGGCGGTTGAGTCTGCATTTGACCGCGCCCATGGTGATTGAGCGCGCGGTGATGGATACAAGGCATTCTGACGCGGTGCGTCTCACCTTGCGGCTGCGCCCCGCAACGGCGCAAGAATTTGCAACCCATCTCACCCCCGCAAGCGCAGATGAGCCACCTCAAGCGGTGATTGCAGAACCCGCGCCGCCACTGCGCACACGGCCCTTGATTGCCCTTGATCCGGGCCATGGCGGGATTGATCCAGGCGCAGAGCGCGATGGCTATAGCGAAGCGGATTTGGTTTTGCTCTTCGCGTTAGAGTTGCGCGAGATGCTGTTGCGTGATGGACTGGTGGATGTGTTCATGACGCGCGAGCGGGATGAATTTATCCCCTTGCCCTATCGGATGTCGCGCGCGCGCATGGCGGGGGCTGATCTTTTCATTTCAATTCATGCCGATGCCTTGGCCGCAGGCGATGGCATGGCGTCTGGGGCGACAGTTTATACCTTGTCCGAGACAGGCTCTGATGCGGCCTCAGCGGCGCTTGCTGCGCAGCATGACCGCGCCGATCTATTGGCGGGCGTGGATTTGGGCCAATCCGATGATGTTGTCGCAGATTTGCTCATGGATTTGGCGCGCCTTGAAACCGATCCGCGCAGTGATGCCTTGGCCGATGCCTTGGTGACGGGCCTTGAGGGGGCAGGGGTTGAATTGCACAGCCGCCCGCGTCTTGAGGCAAATTTTACAGTGCTGCGCGCGCCTGATTACCCTTCTGTCCTCTTGGAAATCGGATTTATGTCCGAAGGTGGGGATTTGGAAAATATCCTTGACCCTGTTTGGCGGTCGCGGGCGCAAGGCGGGATTGCGCGGGCCATCGAGGCATGGTTGGCCGAAGACAATCTGCGCCGCAGCCTGATGCGGCGATAATCTTGTGTGATCTCACCATGAAGTGAAGGTTTAAGCTTTTGACGCGCGCGCGGCTGCGCCCTATAAGCGGACACGCGCTTGGGGTAAGGCTTTTTGGGGAAGTGACACGCATGGGCCAGATCATCCGTTTTGTGATGGGTATTTTCGGCGGGCTCTTTGCCTCGGCGATCATGGCGGTTGTGTTTGGTGCCATTATTGTTGGCGGCGTGATTTGGGTTTTTGCGCGCGATTTGCCCAATTACGAAACGCTGTCGCAATATACCCCTGCCACAATTAGCCGCATCTATTCGCGCGAAGGCCGTATCATTGACGAATTCGCGCAAGAGCGCCGTGTTTTCGTGCCAGCCGAAGAAATCCCTGATCTGGTGGCTCATGCCTTTATCAGCGCCGAAGATCGCAATTTCTATCAGCATGCGGGCTATGATCCGCGCGCGATTGCATCGGCCCTTGTGGATGCGGTGCGTTCGCGCGGTCAGGATGTGCGCGGCGCCTCCACCATCACGCAGCAGGTGATGAAGAATTTCCTTCTCGATGGCAGCCGCACGATTGAGCGCAAGGTGCAGGAAATCATTTTGGCCGCACGCATTGAGCGATCCATGAGCAAGGAACGTATCCTTGAGCTGTATCTCAACGAGATTTTCCTTGGTCAGAATTCCTATGGTGTTGCCGCCGCTGCGCAGACCTATTTCAACACGGCGCTGTCCGATTTGACCCCTGCGCAAGCTGCCTATTTGGCCGCTCTGCCGCAACGGCCTGCGCGTCTGCATCCTGTGCGTGATTACGATGATGCGGTTGAGCGGCGCAATTATGTGCTGCGCGAGATGTTCGAGAATGGCTATATCACGCGCGAGGTGATGGAAGATAGCCAAGCCTCTGAACTTGAGACGGTGCAGCGGGGGGATATCGCGCCTTTCCGCTCTAGCCTGCCGCCACGGGGCTATTTTACGGATGAAATTCGCCGTCAATTGTCGACCCAGTTTGGCGAAGAAGAATTCTTCACAGGCGGGTATGCCGTGCGCGCAACGATGGATGAAAATCTTCAAATCGTGGCACAGCGCGCGTTGCGCAGCGCGCTTGAAACCTATGATCGCGGGCGCGGAGTTTGGCGGGGGGCCTTGGCGCAACTGGATGTAGCGGCCCTTGAGGATGCGGCCAGTTTGGCCGAGGCACTCTCAGCTGCGGACATCCCGCGCGATGTGGATCAGTGGCGTGTGGCTGCTGTGACGGGGTTCGAGGGCGGTGATGCCCTGATTGCCTTTGAGGATGGCGAAACGGGCCGCATCTTGGCCGATGATGTCACTTGGGCGCGTCCTTTGCGTGAAGATGGCACAACAGGCAGCGCGGCCAATTCTGCCGATGACCTGCTTGCACGCGGGGATGTGATCCATGTTCTGCCTGTGGAGGATGACACAGGGGCAGGGCATTATTCCTTGCGCCAAATCCCCGAGGTGCAAGGCGCCTTTATGGCGATGGATGTGAACACGGGCCGCGTTTTGGCGATGCAAGGCGGCTTTTCCTATCAATATTCGGTGTTTAATCGCGCCACCCAAGCCACGCGGCAGCCCGGCTCAAGCTTTAAGCCATTTGTGTATGCGGCGGCGTTGGACAGTGGCTATAGCCCCAACACCATTGTGATCGATGCGCCCATTCAGGTGGAAACGCCCGAGGGTCTTTGGCGTCCAACCAATGCTTCGGATCGGTTTTATGGCCCTGCGCCCATCCGCACAGGGATTGAACAATCGCGCAACTTGATGACCATCCGCTTGGCCCAAGATGTGGGGATGGAGACCGTTGCGCGCTATGCCGAACGCTTTGGCGTTTATGATGAGATGCAACCATTTTTGGCCAATTCCTTGGGCGCGCAAGAAAGCACGCTTTACAAAATGGTCGCGGCCTATGCGATGTTTGCCAATGGCGGTGAGCGGGTGGAGCCTACCCTTGTTGACCGTGTCCAAGATCGGTTTGGCCAAACTGTGTATCGCCATGATCAGCGTATTTGCGAAGATTGTTTGAGCGACACATTGCCCGCAGGCTTGGGACCGCGGATCGTATCCAACCGCGCCCGTGTTATGGATCCAATTACCGCCTTTCAACTCACCTCGATGCTTGAGGGGGTTGTCGAGCGCGGAACGGCGGCGCGCGCGGTGAACCTGCCCGTGCCTGCCGCAGGGAAGACGGGCACAACCAATGACGCCCGCGATGTTTGGTTTATTGGCTTTACCTCCAATATCGTGGCGGGCTGCTATATCGGCTATGACCAACCGCGGTCGCTTGGCCGCGCCTCGGGCGGTGGCACTTGTGCGCCCGTGTTCCAAGAATTTATGCAAGAGGCCGTGGCTGAATATGGCGGCGGCCCGTTCCGCGTGCCCGAGGGCGGTGTGTTCGTGCCAATTGATCGCTTCTCTGGCGAACGTCTGGCCGATGGGGAAAGCGGCGAAAACGTGGTTTATGAATATTTCCGCGCCGCCGAAGTGCCCCCTGTTGGTGCGCGTTCGGCCATTGTGGATGGTGGGTTTGCTATGGCCTCGGATTTGCCCGTCTTTGGGCCGGGTGAGGTTGATGGCGCATTGCAGGAAGAGGGCGCAGATGTGCGCACCTCGTCAGGCGAAACAGTGCGGGTTCCCACCGATACGGGCTTTGGCACGATCAGCTCAGGCGGGCTCTATTAAACCCCATCGGGGATTGCAGCCACGCCGCCGCTGGTCTAGATCACCGCGACCAGATGATTTCTTGATGCAATTGGAGCAGGTATCCGATGCGGGCCGAAACCCAATCCAATATCGACAAAATTCGCCGTTCGCTTGATTTGCTCGGGCTGCGAATGGATTTGACCACCGCCAAGCACCGCTTGGAGGAGTTCAACGCCCGTGTCGAGGATCCAGACCTGTGGAACGATCCCGAAAAGGCGCAAAAGCTGATGCGCGATCGTCAGGTTTTGCTTGATAAAATCGGCACCTATGATGCGATCAAATCGGGACTGGACGATAATATTGGACTCATCGAATTGGGCGAGGAAGAAGGTGACAGCGCCATCGTGACAGAGGCGGAAGCCGCCCTGTCTGCCTTGGTCGAGACCGCCGCCGCAAAAGAGCTTGAGGCCCTATTGAACGGCGAGGCGGACGCCAATGACAGCTTCCTTGAGATCAATGCGGGCGCAGGCGGCACAGAAAGCTGTGATTGGGCCTCCATGTTGGCACGCATGTATGTGCGTTGGGCCGAAAAACAGGGATATGAGGTTGACCTTCAATCTGTCTCTTACGGGGAAGAAGCGGGGATCAAATCCGCCGTTTACAAAATCTCGGGGCATAATGCCTATGGCTGGTTGAAATCGGAATCGGGCGTGCATCGTTTGGTGCGCATCTCGCCTTATGACAGTTCCGCGCGGCGGCATACGTCCTTTTCTTCGGTTTGGGTCTATCCTGTGGTTGATGATAATATCGAAATCGAAGTGGCCCCAAATGAGATCCGCATCGACACCTATCGCTCGTCAGGGGCGGGGGGGCAGCACGTCAACACCACCGACTCAGCCGTGCGTATCACCCATATTCCCACGGGGATCGTGGTCACGAGTTCGGAAAAATCGCAGCACCAAAACCGCGATATCGCGATGAAGGCACTGAAATCGCGCCTTTATCAGATGGAGCTCGACCGCCGCAATGCCGAGATCAACGCAGCCCACGAAGCCAAAGGTGAGGCGGGTTGGGGCAATCAAATTCGCTCTTATGTTTTGCAGCCCTATCAAATGGTTAAAGACCTGCGCACAGGGTTTGAGACCTCTGACACCCAAGGTGTTTTGGATGGCGAAATTGATGGGCTGATGGCCTCGGTTTTGGCGCTGGATGTCTCTGGCAAAAGCCGTGCCGATGCACAGGCCGAAGATTGACGCCTGAGACGCAAGCACGCAGCGATGCGGCGCATTCGCGTCTTGCACTGCAGCCTTTGGTTGATTACTTCTACTGACATTCTCGGGGCGGGGTGAAATTCCCCACCGGCGGTGACAGCCCGCGAGCGCCTTGGTTTCACGACCAAGGGTCAGCAGATTTGGTGAAATTCCAAAGCCGACGGTTATAGTCCGGATGAAAGAGAATGAGCCGTGTTTCGCGGTTGCGCGGGGGCGTGTCCCTTGTGCAGGTTCGGACGCGCGTTCACGATCGCCTTGGGCACCTTGGTCTTTAGAAAGGATGACCCAAATGACGAAAACACTGAATATCGCTTTTATCAAAGCAAATTGGCACAGCGACATTGTCAACCAAGCCTTGGTTGGCTTTGAAGCGGATATGAAAGCATCAGGTCAGGCGTATAACCTGATGACCTATGATGTGCCCGGCGCGTTTGAAATGCCGCTATTGGCAAAGAAACTGGGCGCGTCTGGTAAGGTTGATGCGATTGTCTGCGCCGCATTGGTGGTGGATGGAGGCATTTACCGCCATGATTTTGTGGCCGCTGCTGTGGTTGATGGTCTGATGCAAGCACAGTTGGACACAGGCATTCCCACCTATTCCGTATCGCTGACCCCGCATCATTTCCACGAGCATGCGGTGCATCACGATTTCTATCATGATCATTTCGTGAAGAAAGGCGCAGAAGCAGCGCAAGCCTTGCGCATGGTCGCAAGTATCGAGGTTTGATCCTGATGGCGCAGGCCCTGAGCTTTGAGTTTCTCACCGCAGGTCAAATTCAATTTGGTCGCGGAAAGGTCGGGGCGGGGCTTGCGCCGCAGATTATGACTTTGGGGGTGCCCGTGATGGTGATCACGGGTGGCTCTGGTCTGCGTCACGCAGGAACGCGTGCTTTGGTTGATGCTCTTGCGCCCGTGCTGCAGGTGGCGATTGCGGCTGAACCCGATTTGAAAACCATTGAGGGTGCCGTCATGCGTGCGCGCGGGGCAGGGGTTGCCTGCGTTGTGGCGATTGGCGGGGGGGCCGTCATTGATGCAGGCAAGGCCATCGCCGCCTTGATCCCCGCACCGCATCCCGCGCTTCGTTATCTTGAGGTTGTCGGTGAGGGGCGCGCACTGGATGCCGCGCCTTTGCCTTTTGTGGCCATTCCCACCACAGCGGGCACAGGGGCCGAGGTCACCAAAAACGCGGTGATTTCTGTGCCCGAACATCAACGCAAAGTATCTTTGCGTGATGCGCGAATGTTGCCAGATTTGGCCATTATTGACCCAAGTTTATGTGACGGGACGGGGCGCGCGCAAACCATGATGAGCGGGCTTGATGCCCTGACCCAAGTGATCGAGCCTTATCTGTGCACCCGCGCCAACCCGTTCACCGATGCGCTGTGCAGGGATGCCATTCCGCGGGCCGTGTCGGGGCTGCGCCGCCTATCTGATGCCTTTGATCGGGGCGGCGATGATCCGATGGCGCGCGATGATATGGCCTTGGCATCGGTGATTGGCGGTCTTGCCTTGGCCAATGCGGGTTTGGGGGCGGTGCATGGCTTGGCGGGGCCTGCAGGCGGCTATCTGGCGCAACATGGCCTGATTTGCGCCCGTTTATTGGTGCCTGTTCTTTTGGCCAATGAGGCCCGCGCCGAAAGCCCCGCATTGCGTGGACGCTTTTCTGATCTGCGCGCTTGGATGGGCGATGCCTTTGGCGTCAGCGCCGAGATGGCCTTTGAGGCCTTGGCGCGATTTATCGAGGGGCAAAACCTGCCGCGATTGGGGCAAGCGGGTCTGCCTGCCGACAAGATCGACCAGATTGCACAAGCGGCGGCAAGCTCGTCTTCGATGAAGGCGAATCCAGTCGATTTGACCGCGTCTGATTTGACCGAAATTCTGCGCGAAGCCTTATAACCCAAGCCCCAAATTACCCGTTGCAATTGCAACAATGGCCTCGGTTTCCGCCAAAGTTCCAAAGATTTTTTCAAGAAATTATCTCATGAAATCAACGTAAAGTTGAGGCCGCTCGCATGTTTTCTGCAATGCGGCGTGTAATCCCTGTTGACGTAATTTTGCCCGAATGCAAGAAATTACAGCAAGTGTAATATTTTTCATTGCGGCGATGTATTGCCGCGCGAGGGGGGATCACGGGTTATGCCGAAGCCAAGGATGATCTTTGGGGATGCTCATGGATTATGAGGCCAGTCTCGCCATTCGGGCTGCGTGGCTGCATTACGCAGGCGGTTTGACGCAGGCGGCTGTGGCCAAGCAGCTTGGCGTGCCATCGGTAAAGGCGCACCGCTTGATCTCACGCGCGGTGCAAGAGGGTGCTGTCAAAGTGTCGATTGATGGCGATATCTCGGAATGTGTGCGCTTGGAGAGCGAGCTAAAAGCGCGCTTCAATTTGGATTTTTGCGAAATTGCCCCCGATATCGGCGAAGAAGGCTTTCCCATTCGGGCCTTGTCGATCGCGGGGGCAAGCTTTCTGCGCCGCGAAATCGAACATGGCGGCCACAGTTGCATCGGGGTTGGGCATGGGCGCACCTTGGCCGCTTCGGTGGCAGAGATGCCGCGTCTCGATGCCAAAGGGGTGCAGTTCGTGTCTCTTCTGGGGGGGCTTACGCGCAATTATTCGGCCACGCCCCATGACGTTATGACCCGCTTGGCCGAAAAAACAGGCGCAACCGCCTATGTGATGCCCGTGCCGTTTTTCGCCAACACTGTTGAGGATCGCGAAGTGCTGCTCAGTCAGCGCGGTGTTTCTAACGTGTTTGAGCTGGCCGCAGGGGCAGAATTGAAACTTGTCGGGGTCGGCACAACCGAACCTGACGCCTCCCTGGTTTCATCGGGCATGATCCAGCTCGATGAAATCCAGGAAGTCATTTCTCAAGGGGGGGTGGCCGAAATCTTGGGTCACTTTTTTGACGAGAAGGGGCAGCCGTTGGAAACAACGCTGACCGCAAGAACGCTGTCGGTCGGGCTGGAGGAGCCTCGCCGCACGCGGATTGTCGCCATCGCTGGTGGCAAGGAAAAGATCGGCGCAATCCGATCTGTTTTGATGAGCGGCTGTCTCAGCGGCCTCATCACTGATGAGCGCACAGCAATGGCGCTTGTGGTCCAAAAATCCTGATTGGTATCGGGATATAACGGGAGGATACCCTATGTACGATAAGGAAAAGCAGCTTGCCGAGGATTTTGTTGCTAAAAAAATCGGCCGCCGCGATCTGATCAAGGGAATGTCGGCTTTGGGCGTGAGCACTGCTCTTGCATCCACTTTGGTGAATGCCGCAGCGACACGCGCATTGGCGCAAAACGGGTTCAACTGGCGTGCGCATGAAGGCACGACCATCAAATTGCTGCTCAATCAGCACCCCTATACCGATGCGATGATCGCCAATATTGAAAACTTCAAATCCCTCACTGGGATGAATGTTGAATATGATGTGTTCCCCGAAGACGTCTATTTCGACAAAGTGACCGCGGCGCTGTCCTCGGGCTCCAGCGAATATGATGCCTTCATGAGCGGCGCATATATGACTTGAACATATGGCCCTGCAGGCTGGATTGACGATCTGAACGAATACATCATGGATCCCTCCAAAACCAACCCAGATTACAACTGGGAAGATGTTTTGGAAGGCGTGCGCAAATCTTGTGCGTGGAATGGTCGCCCAGGTGGTGCATTGGGCTCTGACGATGCGATGCAGTGGTGTATCCCATTGGCCTATGAGCAGAACAACCTGACCTATAACAAGCGCGTTTTTGACGCGAACGGCCTCAGCGTTCCAACCGATCTCGACAGCCTTGTTGATACCGCTGCTGCCGCAAAGGCCGCGATGGGTGATGGCTACGGCATCGGTGTGCGTGGTTCGCGGTCTTGGGCAACGATCCACCCAGGCTTCTTGTCGGGCTATGCAAACTTTGGCCAGTCTGACCTGACTGTTGGTGGCGATGGCACCTTGTCTGCGGCAATGAACACAGATGTGTCGCGCAACTTCCACAGCAAGTGGGTGGAAATGATCCAGAATTCAGGGGCGCCTGACTGGTCAACCCATACATGGTATCAGGTCGGCACAGATGTCGGCGCAGGTAAGTCTGCGATGATGTTTGACGCGGATATCTTGGGCTACTTCATGAATGGTGGCGATAATGCCGAAGCGGGTAACCTTGCCTTCTCCGCATTCAAAGCCAACCCTGCGGCCGCTGCCCCCACACCAAATATCTGGATTTGGGCAATGGCGATGTCGTCCTTCTCGACCAAGAAAGACGCGACATGGTATTTCCTTCAGTGGGTCACCGGCCCTGAGCATCAGCTGTTCGGTGCGCAGGATATGGACCTCGTGAACCCAGCCCGCAGCAGCGTTTGGGCGGATGAAATGTTCCGCAACAAGTTGTCTGCATCCTATTCTGGCTATGTGGAAATGCATGATGTCTCGGCGCCTGGTGCATCGATCAAATTCACCGCACAGCCCTTGTTCTTCGATCTGACCACAGAATGGGCGGCGATGTTGCAGCGCATGGTGGCAGGCGAGGTGCCTGTGGATGAAGGTCTCGATATGTTGGCTGAATCGGTAAACAGCCAGCTTTCTGAGGCTGGTCTGCGCTAAGAGATCACGCAGAGGTCGGGGGTGCGCTTGCATCCCCGACCTCATCCATTTTCACAATTTATTTTCTAATTCAGTGACGCCCCATGAGGTTTGCACCTTGGGGACGCCATAAGAGGGACTGAAATGTCTGACACCAGCTTTAACGCGCCACCGCGGCGCAGGTTCAAAGTCAGCCGCAAGTTTTTGCCTTATCTGCTGAGCTTGCCCGCGCTTTTAACCTGTATCGGCATTTTGATCCCATTCTTTACGGCCGTTTGGTATTCGCTCCAGCGGTATCGTTTGTCTCAACCTTGGAACCGCGGGTTCAATTGGGGTGAGAATTACCTGAATTTCATGACCGATGATGCGTTTTGGAATACCTTGCAGGTGTCCTTGACCTATGCGTTTTTCGCAGTCACAGCGCAGCTGCTCTTGGGGCTTGGGATTGCGCTGCTTTTGCAAAAGCGCAGCATGTTCAACAATTTTGTCTCGATTATGTTGCTGATGCCGCTGATGACGGCCCCTGCATTGGCTGCCCTGATGTGGAAGCTGATGACCAATCCGGGCTTCGGGATCTTAAGCTATCTGGCAAGTTTGATCGGGCTGGAAGATTTCAGATGGGCCTCTGACCCGCAGACCGCCATGCTGACCGTGGTGATTGTCGATATCTGGGTCTACACGCCCTTTATCATGATCTTGCTTTTGGCGGGTTTGCGCTCGCTGCCGCAGCAGCCCTTCGAGGCCGCAGCCCTTGATGGTGTGCCGCGCCTCTTCGTGTTCTGGCGCATCACCCTACCGATGCTGACGCCATTCCTTTTGACCGCGACCCTGTTTCGCGTGATCGAAAGCATTCAGCAATTCGACATTATCTACGCCATGACCCAAGGCGGGCCTGGTAATACGCTGACCGTGTTTCAGGTCGAGGCTTATTTGAATTTCTTCCAATCCACCAATGTGGGGCGGTCTGCAGCGCTTTTGATGATCCTTTGGGCGATCACCTATGTGCTGTCGAACATCTTTATCAAAAACTGGTTGCGCCTGCGTGAAAAGCAGCGCGGCGAAGCCTGACGCGCGGAGGGGGCATCCATGGAAAGCACAAGTTTGATTGAACGCATCCTGCGCGGCATCGCCATCACCGCAGTGATCCTTTTCTTTATGTTTCCGATTTTCTGGATTTTCTTGATGAGTCTCCAGACAAACGAAACGATTTTGCGCGTCCCACCTTCGATGGTGTTTGAGCCGACTTTTCAGAATTACCGCGCGCTCATCACGGGGCAGCTTGAGACACAGACAGGCACATTGGAAATTCGGTTCATGGGGAACCTGTTTAACTCCTTCTTCCTGTCGACCACATCTGTTGCGATTGGTTTGTTGTTGGGCGTGCCTGCGGCCTATGCCTTTGCGCGGCTCAAATTCCGCGGCTCTGAGGACATCGCCTTTACGCTGCTCTCCTTCCGCTTCGCGCCGCCTTTGTTGGTGTTGCTGCCCTTGACCATCTATTTCCAACAATTGGGTCTGGCCAATACCTATGGCGGGTTGATCTGGGTGTATCAATTGATTGTGCTGCCGCTGATCCTATGGATCGTGCGTGGCTATTTCGAGGATATCCCCGCCGATGTCGAATATGCTTATCGCATCGCGGGGCATGATTTCTGGGCGACCTTCCGCAAAATCGCGCTGCCTTTGGCGGGCCCAGGTATCGCGGCGGCAGGTCTGTTGGCCTTTATCTTTGCGTGGAACAATTTCATTTTCGCCTTGGTTTTGGCCTCAGCTGATAAGCAGCCCGTCACGGTGGGGGCCTTGGCCTTTATCACGGCATCGGGCATTCAATATGGCCAAATCGCGGCGGGGATTGTGCTGTCAATCGCACCTACATTTGCCCTCGCGCTTTATGCGCAGCGCTATCTCGTTGAGGGTCTCAGCCTTGGCGCGGTGAAAGGATAAGAACATGAGTTTGGTTCTCAATAATATCGTCAAACGCTTCAAGACTGAGACCGTTCTCGATGATGTCAGTCTCAGCGTGGACACGGGCGAGACGCTTGTGTTGTTCGGGCCATCTGGCGCAGGGAAAACCGTTTTGTTGCGTCTGATTGCGGGGGTGATCGAACCCGATGCAGGGCAGATTTCCATTCATGGCCAAGATATGGACGGGGTCGAACCCGAAGATCGCGGGATCGGGATGGCGTTTCAAAACTTTGCGCTGTTTCCCCATATGGATGCCAGTGCCAATATCGCGGCCCCTTTGACCGCGCGGCGCATGGGGCAGGGCGCAATTTCTGACACGGTCGGAAAAGTCGCTAAGATGTTGAAGATCGACCACGTTTTGCATCACAAGCCCAAGGAATTGTCGAACGGGCAAAAGCAGCGCACGGCCTTGGCCCGCGCACTTGCGGGCGCGCCATCAATCTTGTTGCTCGATGATCCGCTGCGCAATGTGGATGCCAAGTTGCGCTTTGAGATGCGTCTGGAATTGCCGCGCTTGCTGAAAGATCAGCAGGCCACAGTGATCTATGTGACCCAAGATTATAAAGAGGCGATGGCGCTTGGCGATCGCATTGCGGTGATGAGTGGCCGCGGCATTCAACAAATTGGCACGCCGCAGGATATTTATCTCAATCCCGCAAATATTGATATTGCGCGTCTTTTTGGCGACCCTGTGATCAATCTGCTGGATGTGACCCCTGAGGCGGATGGTGCGGGTGTTGTTGTCTCGCTTTCGGGTCAGCCGCTTAGTCTGGATGCGGGCTATGCCGATGCTGTCGGGCAGGACTGTGTGATCGGCATTCGCCCCGAAAGCCTGCGTTTTGTCAGCAAAGGCACCAAGGGCGCAATTCCTGTGACCATTGAAACAGAGGCGCCGTTGAACGAGAAAACAGTGACCTTGGCGCTTACGAAGAATGGCCGTGAGATCATGATCTCGCGTCCTGCAGGTCAAATCGCACCGAGCAGTGGCGAGGCCTATATTGCCGCCGATACATCACAGATTTATTTGTTTGATCGCAAAAGCGGCACGCGCATTGCGCAATCTTCGGCACAAAACAAGAAAAAAGGAGCGGCCTGATGACAGCGCAACTCAAGCTTCAGGGCGTTGATAAATTTTACGGCCCGATTGGCAAAGGCGTTCATGCCGTGCGTGATATCAATATGGATATCGAAAAAGGCGAGATTATCGCCCTTTTGGGTTCGTCTGGCTGCGGTAAAACCTCGACCTTGCGGATGGTTGCAGGGTTTGAAGAAACCAGCCGTGGCAAAATCCTAATCGCGGGGCGTGAGGTGCAAAATCTGCCTCCTGTGCGCCGCAATGTGGCCATGGCCTTTGAGGGGTATTCGCTTTATCCCACAGTGACGGTGCGCGAGAATATTGCTTTTGCCCTAAAGGCGCAGCGTGAAAGCGATGCGCAGGTGGATGCCAAGGTCAATGAAGTGGCCGAGATGTTGGAAATCACATCCATCCTCGACAAATTTCCCGCGTCCATTTCTGGCGGCCAGCAGCAGCGCGCCTCTTTGGCACGCGCCTTGGTGCGCGATGCTGATCTCTATCTTTTGGATGAACCCATGGGCCAGCTTGAGCCGCAATTGCGCACGCTTTTGCGCGGGCGGATCAAATATTACATCAAGGAGCGTGGTCTAACCGCGATCCTTGTGACCCATGACCAGACCGAGGCCAATGCCATGGCAGATCGCATCGCGGTGATGGAAGGGGGCGTTTTGCAGCAATTCGCAAGCCCCGATGAAATCAAACTGGCCCCTGCCAATCTGTTCACGGGCACATTCGTGGGCGAGCCGCCAATGAATGTGTTTCCCGCCCGTGCGTCCGAAGTGTCAGGCGATATTCAATTCCGCCTCGATGCAGGGGTGGAGCTGACCTACAACGCCGATCAATTCGCGCCTGATCTGCGCGCGGCGCTGTTGTCGCGCGGTGATGTGGTCATCGGGGTGCGCCCCTATGCCGTGCGCCGCGCCAAGGGCAAGAGTGGGGCTGCCGCGCAGGTTGTGGCCAATCAATGGTTGGGGGATCAAACCCATATCGCCGCGGCCTTTGCAGGAAGCACGGTGGTCTTGGTCGAACATGATCGCGCCGATATTTCGATGGGTGACACCATTAGCGTTGAACTGAAGCCCGAAGATTTGCATTTCTTCGACCCTGCAAGCGGGGCCGCAATCAGCCACGGGACGCAAATGGCATGAGCGCATCAGGGGCAGACATTCTGATTGGAATTGATGCAGGCACATCGGTGATCAAATCGGTGGCCTTTAGCCTTGGCGGACAGCAGATCGCCATGGCATCGGTTCCGAATGTCTACCACTCTGACGCAAGCGGGGCGGCGAGCCAGTCCTTGGCGGATACATGGGCGGGCTGTGCGCAAACGCTGCGGGATTTGGGCGAAAAAATCGAAAACCTAGGGGCGCGGGTTGCTGCGATTGCCGTCACGGGACAGGGGGACGGCACATGGTTGGTGGGGGCAGGGGGCAAGCCAGTCACTGATGCTTGGCTTTGGCTCGATGCGCGGGCTGCGAAAACCGTGGATCGCCTGCGCGCCAGCGCCGCGGACATATCGCGGTTTGCCAAAACGGGGACGGGTCTCAACACCTGTCAGATGGGCACGCAAATGGCCCATATGGATCAGCACCATCCTGAGTGGTTGGATGCTGCCGAAGTCTCGCTGCATTGTAAGGACTGGCTTTATCTTCAGCTGACAGGCATACGCGCCAGTGATCCGTCCGAGACAAGCTTTACCTTCGGCAGCTATAAATCGCGCGGCTATGAGGCGGATGTGATTGCGGCTTTGGGATTGACCCATCGCGCGCATCTTTTGCCCCCCGTGGTCGATGGGGTGCGGCAGACGCATCCTTTAAGTGCCGATGCCGCAAGCCAAACGGGCCTGCGCGCGGGAACGCCCGTTTCCCTTGGCTATGTCGATGTGGTTTGCACCGCTTTGGGGGCGGGGATTTACACGCCAAACGCCCCATCGGGTTGCACCATCCTTGGCTCAACAGGCATGCATATGCGCGCCACGGCAGAGGCGGATGTTGTCCTGAATGAGGGGCGCACAGGCTATGTCATGGTTTTGCCCGTTTCGGGAATGGTTGCGCAAATCCAATCGAATATGGCCGCGACATTGAATATTGATTGGGCGCTGAAATTGGGCGCGAAACTGATGGCTGAGTTTGGCCATGAGGTGAGCCACAAAGAGATGGTGGCCCGTATCGATGATTGGCTATCGGCCACCCGTGCGGGCCAGATTCTGTATCATCCTTATATTTCCGAAGCAGGTGAGCGCGGCCCCTTTGTTGATGCGCGCGCGCGCGCAGCCTTTACGGGGTTGGCCAGCAATCACAGCTTTGCCGATCTCATCCGCGCGGTGATAGAGGGTTTGGGATATTCGGCGCGCGATTGCTATAGCACCATGGGGGCTGTGCCCGATGAGGTTCGCCTCACGGGGGGGGCGGCGCGCTCGGGTGCGCTGCGCAAAATTATGGCCGCCGCGATTGGCACCAAGCTGCGCAGTTCGACCCGCGAAGAGGCGGGTGCGGCAGGGGCCGCGATGATGGCCGCCTGCGCCATTGGTGTCTATCCTGATATGGATGCCTGTCTGCGCGATTGGGTAGAACCTGCGCTTGGCCCGATTGAGGCCCCAGATGCCGCCCTCACAGCGCGCTATTCGGCACTGTTCCCGTCCTATCGTGCGCTGCGTGAAGCCGCGCCTGTGGCGTGGGCGGCCCTCTCTGAAACTCAATCGCAACAAGGAGAATAATAAAAATGACAACCAAAATTGCGATTATCGGTGACCTGTTCATGTTGCCTTCAGCCTTTGAGGATGCCGTGACATTGGCCTGCGCAGGCAAGGATCTAGAGATCCGCACTCGCCAAGATGCATGGCCCGATGAGCCGATGGAACATGGCTATGCGGTGGCGGGCATGGATGGCCTGAAAGAATATTTTGGCACGGCTGACGATGTGGTTGAATTTGTTGGGGATGCAGAGATTTTGATCACGCAATTAGCGCCCATGTCGCGCGGCATGTTCGAGCGCCTTCCCCATCTCAAGATGATTGCCGTCTCGCGCGGTGGCCCTGTGAATATTGATATGAAGGCGGCCAAGGATCACGGCGTCTTGGTTGTGAACACGCCTGGCCGTAATTCTTCGGCGGTGGCGGAATTCACGCTTGGGGCGATCCTGTCGGAAACCCGCCGCATTCGTGCAGGGCATGAGGCGCTGCGCGCAGGCACTTGGCGCGGGGATCTCTACCGTGCCGATGTGACGGGGCGCGAATTGTCAGAGATGACTGTGGGTGTCATCGGCTATGGGGCGATTGGCACCAAGGTCGTGCGCCTGTTGCGCGCCTTTGGAACCCGCGTTTTGGTGTGCGACCCCTATGTGCAACTCAGCCCCGAGGATGCGCGCGATGAGGGGGTCAGCCATGTCGATTTCGACACGCTTTTGGCGCAGTCGGATGTGGTCACCTTGCACAGCCGCGTCACTGATGAAACGCGGGGGATGATGAACAAGCATGCCTTCACCAAAATGAAGCCTGACGCGATTTTCGTGAACACGGCGCGCGGGCCGATGTGTGATTATGACGACCTTTACGCCGCCCTCACCACGGGCGAGATTGCAGGCGCGATGTTAGAGACCTTTGCGGTTGAACCTGTGCCAGTGGATTGGCCGCTGCTGCAATTGCCCAATGTTACAATCACCCCCCATATTGCGGGCGCGTCTGTGCGCACCGTCACCTATGCCGCCGAACAAGCCGCAGAAGAGGTGCGCCGCTATTTGGCGGGCGAGCCAGCACGGAACCCTTGCGCATGAGTGGCCCTGCATCAGAAAAGCAGCTTCGCGCTGATATTGTCGCCGCTTGTCACAAGCTAGAGGCGATGGGACTAAACCGTGGCGCTTCGGGAAACATTTCGGTGCGCTATGGTGATGCGATGCTGATCACACCTTCGGCCATTCCCTATGATGCGCTGACACCCGATATGATTGCGGTCATGGATTTGGCGGATGAAACAGGCGCATGGCAAGGGCCAAAGGCCCCTTCGTCCGAATGGCGCTTTCACCGCGATATTTTGCGCGCGCGCCCCGATATGGGGGCGGTCGTGCATACCCACGCGCCCTATTGCACGATTTTGGCTGATGCGCGCCGCCCGATCCCTGCCATTCACTATATGATCGCGGCCTTCGGCACTGTGGAAATTCCCGTGGCGGGCTATGCGCGCTATGGCACACAGAAGCTATCTCAACAGATCATCAAGGCGCTTGGCCCAGTGCAGGGCGGCAGCAAGGGCTGCCTTATGGCCAATCACGGCATGATCGTTGGAGGGGCTGACCTGACGCGGGCCTTATGGTTGGCGGGGGAATTAGAAAGCCTTGCGCATCAATATTATCACCTTCTCGCCATTGGCGGGGGGCATGTCTTGAGTGCGGCAGAGATTGAAGACACTGCGCGCGGCTTTGAAAGCTATGGCGTGCAGTCGAAAGGGGACGGTGCATCATGACGCAAACGGTTGATCTGTTTGTCATTGGCGGCGGCATCAACGGCGCAGGCATTGCGCGCGATGCGGCAGGGCGTGGCCTGTCTGTGGTCTTGGCGGAAAAAGATGATCTGGCGCAAGGCACGTCCTCACGTTCTGGCAAGCTTGTTCATGGTGGTTTGCGATATTTGGAATATTACGAATTCCGCCTTGTGCGCGAGGCATTGATTGAACGCGAAGTTTTGTTGAACTCAGCCGCCCATATCATTTGGCCGATGCGGTTTGTCTTGCCGCATTCGCGCGATGATCGGCCTGCATGGTTGGTGCGGTTGGGTCTGTTTCTTTATGACCATTTGGGTGGGCGCAAGAAATTGCCGCCCACGCGGGTTTTGAACCTTGCCACGGCCCCCGAAGGGCGGGCGCTGAAAGACAGCTATAAAAAAGGCTTTGAATACTCTGATTGCTGGGTCGATGATGCGCGGCTTGTGGTCTTGAATGCCCTTGATGCCGCCGAACATGGGGCCAAGGTTCTCACCCGCAGCGCCTGCACCTCAGCGCGGCGCGTGGATGGGATGTGGCAGATTGAGGTGCAAGATGGGCGCACAGGCGAAAAACGTCAGTTTCGCGCCCGCGCCTTGGTGAATGCAGGCGGGCCGTGGGTGAATGACATCATTGGCCGCGTTGCAGGCAGCAACAGCCGCCGCGCGGTGCGCTTGGTCAAAGGCAGCCATATCATCACCCCAAAATTTTGGGAGGGGTCACAAGCCTATCTGGTGCAAAACCACGACAAACGCGTGATTTTCATCAACCCCTATGAGGGGGATAAGGCGCTGATTGGCACAACGGACATTCCCTATGAGGGTGCGCCTGAACGGGTCGAGGCGGATGAAGATGAAATCACCTATTTGCTCGCTGCAGTGAACCGCTATTTCAAGCGCGCGTTGACCCGTGAGGATGTGATTGAACATTTTTCAGGTGTGCGGCCCCTCTATGATGATGGCAATGGCAACCCTTCTGCGGTGACGCGGGATTATGTGTTTGATCTTGATAAAACCGCCCAAGTTCCGATGCTGAACGTGTTTGGTGGCAAGATCACCACTTTCCGCAAATTATCTGAACATGCGATGCATAATCTGCGCGAGATTTTCCCGCATATGGGCGGCGATTGGACGGCGACAGCGCCGCTGCCTGGGGGGGATATGGCTCGCGCCGATTTTGAGGGCTTTTTGCAAGAGGTCAGCGCGGCTTATCCGTTTTTGCCATTTGAATTGTGCCACCATTGGGCGCGGCTTTACGGCACGCGGATGCATCGCTTTTTGCATGGAACCAACAGCCTCGCCGATCTGGGGCGGAAATTCGGCCCGCGCCTCTATGAGGTTGAGGTGAAATATTTGCGCGACCATGAATGGGCGCTGAGTGCCGAGGATGTGCTGAAGCGGCGCACCAAAGAGCATCTCAATATGACCGATACACAAATGACCGATTTGCAGGCATGGTTTGATGATATGTTGGAGAAATCCGCATGAGCGCGCCTGCGCGCCCCGCTGATCTGGCGGCTTTGGCGGAATATTCTGCCAAAATCGGGGCCGATCCTTTGCTGATACAGGCTGCGGGTGGCAATAGTTCTGTCAAATCAGGCGATGTCATGTGGATCAAGGCCTCGGGCACGGTTTTGGCGGACGCGATGCGGCGCGATATTTTCGTGCCCTGTGATCTACCCAAGATGCGGGCCGCCCTTGCCGCGCAAAGCGCGATTGCCGATCAACCGCAGGAGTTTTTGTTGCAAGAGGGGGGGCTGCGGCCTTCGATTGAAACCTCGCTTCATGCGGTGTTTCCGCAGCCTGTGGTTGTGCATGTGCATTGCGTGCATACGCTGTGCATGGCGATCCAAGCCGACCCTTTGGCGGCTATTGGCACAGCGCTTGACCATTTTTCTTGGGGCTATGTGCCCTATGCAAAGCCTGGCGCGAATTTGGCCGCGCAGGTTGCGGGGCTTGTGGGCAGTGGCGAGGTCGATGTGATTGTCTTGGGCAATCACGGCTTGATCGTGGCCGCAGAAACTGTGGGCGAGGTTGCCTCGCTGTTGGCGGCTGTGCATGAGGCGTTGCGCCCGAAACAGGCCCCGTTGACGGGGCCCACGGAGATGCCTGATCTGCCCAAAGGGTGGCAGCCCGCACCAGACAGTTTGATCCGCCTTGGCAAATCGGCGGAGTTAACGGCAATGGCCAGTGCAGGCAGCCTTTATCCTGACCATGTGATTTTTTGCGGTGTTGCAATTCGTGCGGTTCCCTCTGTCGCGGATTTGCCAGACCCAACTGACCCCGACACGCCCCCCGCGATTTTGATCCAAGGGCAGGGCGCGGCCCTTCGGGCTGATGCAAGCGCAGGCGCGCGCGCCTTGGCGCAATGTTTGGGCGATGTTCTGGGCCGCACCGCCCCTGATGCCCGCCTGCATTATTTGAGTGCGGCGCAGAATATGGAACTATTGGATTGGGATGCCGAAAAATATCGGCAAGCGTTGAATGCCTGATCTTTACCTTGGCCTTGATATCGGCACATCGGGCGCGCGGGCGCTTGTGATGTCCGATAGAGGCACGGTTGTGGCCAGTGCAAAATCCGCCATGTCGGATCATGGGGCCAATCATCGTGACCCGATGGTGTGGTGGGCTGCGGCGCAAACGGCCTTGCAGCGGGCCTTGGCGGACTGCCCTGTGAAAAATATCCGCGCTGTGGCTGTGGATGGCACATCTGGCACAATGCTGGCCTGTGACCGCGCGCTGACGCCTCTGGGGGATGGGGTCATGTATAATGACCCTAGTAGCGATCAAGGTTTGATCGCGCGTATTGCGGCCGCTTCGCCCCCCCAAACCGCGGCGCGGGGCGCAACCAGTGCCTTGGCCCGCGCCGTTGCCTTGTATCATGCGCATCAGGGTGTGACGGGTTTGCACATCCTGCATCAGGCCGATTGGATCGCGGCAAAGCTGACGGGCATTGTCGCCAGTGACGCAAATAACGCCCTGAAAACGGGCTATGATCCTGTGGCGGGCAGTTGGCCTGATTGGGTGGCAGGGTTTTTGCCCCTCGATCTTTTGCCCAACATCCATGATGCAGGCACAGATTTGGGGGCCATTGGCGCGAATGATTTCGGTCTTTCGCCCGACACCCGACTGGTTGCAGGCACGACAGATGGCTGCGCCTCTTATTTGGCAACGGGGGCCGATCAAGCGGGGGATGGGGTCAGTGTTCTTGGCACGACCCTGACCCTTAAAATCCTGTCAGATCAGCCCATTTTTGCGCCTGAATTCGGGATATATAGCCATAAGGTTTTGGGTCTTTGGCTGGCTGGGGGGGCATCGAACACGGGCGGGGCGGTGATTTTGCAAGAATTCCCCGACCAAGATATTGCACAGCTCTCGCAGCAGATTGACCCTGCCGCACCAACAGGTCTGGACTATTACCCCCTGACCCAAAAGGGCGAGCGGTTCCCAATCAATGATCCAGAGCTGCCCCCACGCCTTGGCCCGCGCCCCGCGCAGGATTGGCGGCACCTTCAGGCGATATTCGAAGGGATTGCGGCGATTGAATGCCGTGCCTATCGCCGCTTGGCCGAATTGGGTGCGCCTGCCTTAAGCACCATTCGATCTTTGGGGGGCGGGGCGCAGGATCGGGCCTTTACGGCCATCCGCCTGAATAGATTGGGGGTTCAGCCCCGCAAGCCCCTCTCGGGCGAAGCTGCGATGGGCGCGGCGATTTTAGCGCAAAAGGGGATGCGCGGATGAGGGCCACGCTCACCACATTGCGCGATCTGGCCGATCAATATGATGCCTTTTTGATTGATCAATTTGGCGTTCTTTTGGATGGCGCTGGCGCTTATGAAAATGCCCCTCGGACCCTGTCGGAATTGGCCAAAACGGGCAAGCCCATTGTGATTTTGTCCAATTCTGGCAAACGCGCGGCCCCCAATGAGGCGCGCCTGACGCGTTTGGGCTTCGCGCGGGGGGATTATCAAACCGTGCTCTCCTCGGGCGAGGCGGCCTATCGCCTACTGTCAGAGATGGGCGATGATCGGCGGGGTGGGGCCACGCCCGTGTGGTTGCATGCCCGTGACGGCGATCAAAGCGCGATTGAGGGGCTCAATCTGCGCTCTGTCGCTTCCGCCTCTGAGGCTGATCTCTTGATCCTTGCGGGCAGCCAAGGGGATCAGCGGGCCCTTGAGTGGTATCGTGCCGAACTTACACCTGCGGCGCAGCGCGCTGTGCCCTGTTATTGCACCAATCCCGACCTCGAAATGTTGACCCCGCAAGGCAAGGCCTTTGGGGCTGGGCGGATTGCGGCGCTATACGAAGAATTGGGCGGACGCGTCACCTATATCGGCAAACCCTATCCTCAGATTTACCAAATCGCGGGGCAAATTTTGGGCCAGATCGCGCCGCGTGGGGTCTTGTGTATCGGCGACAGCCCCGCGCATGATGTTTTGGGTGGGGCGGGCGCAGGGTTTTCAACCGCGCTTGTCCGCGATACGGGGCTTCATGCGGGGGCCGATTTTGCCCATCTGCAAGAGATTTGTGAGGGTCTGGGCGCGCGGCTTGACCATGTGATACCCGCCTTCGACTGGGAGAGTTGAGATGCCACTGACCTTGTCATTGAACACCAATCCTTTGGTCAATCGCTTTGCCGAAATGGATGATCTGATCTTCACAGTCGCGCGCGATATCAAAATCCGCGACCTGCAATTGACGCATGAATTCATCAACCCTGCATGGCCTGCCCATGTGACCGCGCGGCTTACGCGCCAGATGCGGCGGGCTTTGCAGCAAACGGGTGTTCGGGTGACCTCGGGCATGACGGGGCCTTATGGGCGGCTCAACCATTTCGGCCATCCCGATGCGGATGTGCGGCGATACTATCTTGATTGGTTCAAACATTTTGCCGCGATCACTGCCGATTTGGGCGGGCGGGCCTTGGGCACGCAATTTGCCATTTTCACCTATCGCGATTTTGATGACCCTGCACGCCGCGCCGCGTTGATTGAGATTGCGCTCGACCATTGGGCGGAATTGGCTGAATATGCCAAGCCCCTTGGGATTGAGCATATTTTTTGGGAACCGATGAGCGTGGGTCGCGAATTTGGCGACACGATCGAGAACGCGATGGCGCTGCAAGATCAGATTGCCGCGCGCAAGATGGCCGTGCCTATGTTCATGATGGCAGATATTGATCACGGGGATGTCACATCGCCAAATCCCGATGATTTTGACCCTTATTCTTGGGCGCGTGCCGTGCCGCCTGTCTCGCCCATCATCCATATCAAGCAATCCTTGATGGATAAGGGGGGGCATCGTCCCTTTACCGCCAAACATAATGCGGTCGGGCGGATACAGCCCGCACCGCTTTTGGCGGCTTTTGCAGAAGGCGGGGCGGTGGATAACGAGATTTGCCTTGAGTTAAGTTTCAAAGAGCGTGAACCAGATGATCGGGCCGTGGTGGCCGATATCGCTGAAAGCGTGGCTTTCTGGGCGCCCCATATCGACACAGGCGCGTCTGATCTGCGGGTATGAAAAAAGCGGCGGGCCTATGGCGCCGCCGCTTTTCAAAATCGGTATGAACCTGCCTTAAAGAATGGTTTGGCCCGTTGCAGCCCAATCTTTTGTGAATTGCTCAAGGCCCTTATCGGTCAAGACGTGCTTGGCCAGACCCTTGATCACTGCGGGTGGAATGGTCGCCACATCTGCACCAACCATCGCGGCATCTTTCACATGGTTTGCCGTCCGAATGGACGCCGCCAGAATTTCAGTCTCAAATCCATAATTGTCGTAAATCTCGCGGATTTCTGCTATCAATTCCATGCCATCAAGGTTGAGGTCATCCAAGCGCCCGATGAAGGGGCTGATATAGGTTGCACCTGCCTTGGCCGCCAAAAGCGCCTGATTGGCCGAGAAGCACAAGGTCACATTGGTGTTAATGCCCTTATTGGTGAAATGGCGGCAGGCCTTTAGGCCATCCAAGGTCAAAGGCAGCTTGATCACGACATTATCGGCGATTTTTGCCAAATGCTCGCCCTCGGCCACCATGCCCGCAAAATCGGTTGCGGCGACTTCGGCGGATACGGGCCCATCGACCAGCGCGCAAATTTCAGCGATGACCTCTTTGAAATCGCGGCCTGATTTTGCGATCAGCGAGGGGTTCGTGGTGACCCCGTCCAACAGACCATAATCGTGCAATTCACGGATTTCATCGACCACGGCAGTATCGACAAAGAATTTCATGGATGGCTCTCCTTGATGCTTATTCGCGCGGGGCAGGCGAGGCCTGATGCGCATGGGTTGCTTGGCGCTTCGATAACCTTGCGCGACAAATTCTGCAAATCGCAATTTGCGCAAGGCCGCTTGTAAACCACCACATCAAACATCACAATTAAAAATCACAAAATCACATTTTTATATTGATTTAACTGCGCCCCCTGATAGCGTGCAGGCGTATCTAAAGGGGATCACATGAAACTTGAGACGCGGCGCGAGCAGATATTGGCATGGCTGGCCGAAGCGGGATTCGTAGGGCTGGATGATCTGGCTGCGCGGTTTGCCGTGTCAAAGATGACGATCCACCGCGATTTAGATGATCTTGAGGCAGCGGGGCTTTTGCGCAAGTTGCGTGGTGGGGCCTCGATAGAGGCGAGCGCGCAGTTTGAGGCAGATTATCGCTATCGCGCCCTGCGCCATGTCGAGGCCAAGCGCCAAATCGCCCGCGCTGCGGCTGATCGGGTCGAGACGGGCATGCGTGTGATGCTGAATGATGGCAGCACCGCCGCGCTTTTGGCCGAAGAGATTGCCCTGCGCGGTCTTGGCGTGACCATTATCACCAATAACCATGCCGCCATCCATGTGCTGCAAGAGGCTGCAAGCGTGACCCTCATCACCCTTGGTGGCCGCTATAGTCGCAAATTTCACTGTGCCACGGGGCCCATGGTGCAAGCCGAAATTGCAATGATGCGGGCTGATCTGGCCTTTATCTCAAGCCCCGCAATTGATGCGCGGGCCTGCTATCACATGGATGAGGGCGTGCGCGCGATAAAGGCTGCGATGATTGCGGCCGCCGCGCGCCCCATTTTGATGGCAGAAGGTGCGAAATTTGGGCGCGATGCGTTGTATCACCTTGCCGATCTAGACGCGTTTTCAGCACTCGTGACTTATGATTTGCCACAGGCCCATAGGGCTGTTTGGGCAGACCTAAACCTGCCTTTCATTGATGCAAAGGAAATATGAAATGTCCGAATTTTGGGTTGGCACCAGTTGGAAGATGAACAAAACCCGCGCCGAGGCACGGGCGTTTGTTGCAGGTCTGAAGGGGGCGCAGACCCCCGCCGACCCGCGCATTCAGCCTTTTGTGATCCCGCCTTTCACAGCCTTGGCTGAGGTTGCGGCTGACCTCGCGGATAGCTCGGTGATGGTGGGGGCGCAGAATATGCACTGGGCCGATCAAGGTGCATGGACGGGGGAAATTTCCCCCGTGATGCTGCGCGACTGCGGCGCGCAGATTGTCGAATTGGGCCATTCTGAGCGGCGCGCCAATTTTGGTGAGACGGATGAGACAGTCGGGCTAAAGGTTGCAGCTGCGCTGCGCCACGGCCTTGTGCCCCTTATTTGCATCGGCGAGACTTGGGCCGAGCGCGAAGCAGGGCGCGCCACCGAAGTTTTGTGCGCTCAAACCGAGGCTGCCTTGGCGCAGATTGCCTCGACTGATCGCGCCCGTGCCATTCTATTTGCCTATGAACCCGTGTGGGCGATTGGCGAGGGGGGCGTGCCTGCCACCGCTGACTATGCTGATGCGCGCCATGCCGAGATCATCGCGGTCACGAAGGCGGTGATGGGGCGCGCTTTGCCCTGTCTTTATGGCGGGTCGGTTAATCCTGAGAATTGCGCAGAATTGATCACCTGTCCGCATATTGACGGGCTGTTTATTGGCCGCTCCGCATGGAACGTGGCGGGCTATCTTGATATTTTGGCGCGGGTGTCGCGCGCTATTCAATCCCTATGATCGCAGGAGGAATGATCATGAAATTGGCAATCGCAGGTGACAGTGCAGGTGACGGTTTGGCGCGGGTTTTGGCAGATCACCTCAAAGCCAGCCATGAGGTGACGCTGATTGATATGGATGCAGCAGGCGCAGAGTTTTACGCCAACCTGTCTGAATTTGTGGCCAATCGGGTTTTGACGGGCGAGTTTGACCGCGCGATTCTGGTCTGCGGCACGGGGATTGGCGTGGCCATGTCCGCGAACAAGGTGCGCGGCATTCGCGCCGCACAGACCCATGACACCTATTCAGCCGAGCGTGCCGCGTTGTCGAATAATGCGCAGATCATCACGATGGGCGCGCGGGTGATCGGGGCAGAATTGGCGAAATCTATTGCCGAGGCCTATTTGGCGCAAAGTTTTGACCCCAATGGCCGCAGCGCCAGCAATGTTGCCGCGATTGATGCGCTAGACGGATAGCGCGGTCTGCCAAATTTCCCTTGGCGGCGCGTGGATCGGGGGCTTAACCTATTCCTGACGGAAGAAGGGAGGGCGCAATATGAACGACCGCGTGCAGCTCGAGGGGCCATCGCCCCTGCCGCCATTGGCCAAGATGGGATTGGGCGATATTTGGGCGGCATTGGGCGCAGGGTGGCGCGATTTTCGCCAAAAGCCGATGATGGGCCTGTTCTTTGCCCATATCTATGTGGTGGGGGGCTGGTTGATCTATGGCAGCCTTTCGATCCTGGATATGGGGTGGTTGGCTATTCCGATTACGGTTGGCTTTCCCCTCATAGGGCCTTTCTTGGCGGTCGGGCTTTATGAGGTTTCCCGCCGTCTTGAAGCGGGGGATCGGGACTTTCGCCGCAATGATATCTTCAGCGTGATCTGGCGGCAAAGATTGCGCCAATTGCCGTCTATGGCATGGGTGATCATCGTTTATTTTCTATTTTGGTCTTTCTTTGCGCATATGTTGTTCGCCCTGTTTATGGGGCCATCTGCGCTGATGAATGTGACCTCAAGCTATGCCTATCTGCTTCAGCCCGAAGGGTTGATTATGCTGTTGGTGGGCTCAGGCTTTGGTGCGGTTTTTGCTTTGGTGTTATTTTGCCTCACGGTGATTTCGCTGCCCCTTTTGTTGGATAAGGAAGTGGATTTTGTCACCGCCATGCTCAAAAGCATTGCGGTGGTCAAAGCCAACCCGAAGGTGATGCTGATCTGGGGGGCGCTGATTGCAAGCCTAACCTTTTTGGCGATGCTGCCTGCGCTGTTGGGGTTGTTTTTGGTCTTGCCCGTTTTGGGTCATGCCTCATGGCATATTTATCGCCGCGCCTTTGTGCATGAGGCAATATGATGACAAAGAAAAACCCCCGCGCGCGGATGCGGGCGGGGGTGCATTGTAAATAAATCGCTTCTGCGCTTATTTCTTTTCGGGCTCTGCGGCGGCTGCGGCAGGTTTTGCGGCTGGGGCAGGGGCCGATTTCGCACCGCTAGACAGCGGGTCTTCTTGACGCTGAACCGTGCCTTCAAAATGCGCACCAGATTCAATCGCGATGGTCTTATGAATGATATCGCCCTCAACTCGCGCGCTTGAGGTGAGGCGCACTTTCAAGCCACGAACGCGGCCTTTGACATAGCCGTTCACGACCACATCATCGGCAAGAACCTCGCCATCAATGCGTGCGCTTTCACCAACAGTCAGCGAATGTGCGCGGATGTCACCCTTGACGGTGCCTTCGATTTGAATGTCGCCCGAGGTTTTCAGATTGCCCGTAATCACCAAATCTGAGCTCAGCAAAGACGCAGGCGGCTTTGGCTTGGCGGGGGCAGCAGATGTGCTGGAGGCCACCGGTGCCGAAGGCGCGCTTGGCGCTGGCGCGGCAGGGGCCGCGCTTGGCGTTGTTGTTTCTTTTGGTCCAGGTTCGTTGATTTTTGATTTAGAAAACATTTCGTCCTGCCGTGATAAAGGTCATCGGGTTGGTTGGGTTGCCATTCTGGCGCACTTCGTAATGCAAATGGGACCCGGTCGAGCGTCCAGTATTTCCCATATCACCAATTCTGTCGCCGCGCGACACTCTTTCGCCCCGTGTCACGCGAATACGCGATAAATGTGCGTAGCGTGTTGTATATCCCATAGCGTGGCGAATTTCTATCATATTGCCATAGGCGCCGCGGCGGCCCGCGAAAACCACAGTGCCATCTGCGGCGGCAACAATTGGGGTTCCAACGGGGCCCGCAAAATCTTGGCCCTCATGCATCCGCCGCCCCCCTTGGATCGGATCATTGCGATAGCCATAGCCCGAGGTGCGCCGCGCAGCGCCCTGCACAGGGTAGCTGAAGGGCAGGCTCTCTGCGGCAATACGATAGAGGTTCACCGCATCGAGATCTTCCAACACCTCATTGGCGCGCAGCGAAACAGGGTCGGGTTGGCCGTTGGAGGTGGAAAAGGTAATTGGCGTCAAAGGCCCGCCTTGGCCTGAATAGCCACGGCGCACCGTCTCAAGAATGCTGTCGGTGGGCAGGCCTGCCGCACGGAACATCGCATCAAGTGGCTCAAGCGACATCGCGACCGCGTCTTCAATTTGAGTAAAGATGCGTTCATTGCGCTCGGCGGAAAGGGCAGCTTGGAATTCCAAGTCTTGAATCTGCGCGCGCGCCTCGGCGATCAAATCATGTGTTTTATCGCGCCCTTCGGCTGTTTCTTGCAGCGCCTCGGTCAATAGCGCCAAAACCTGCTCTAGATCCCGTTGACGGCTTGCGGCGGATTGCAGGCTGCCATTCTCATCGGTCATCTCGGCGGTCAATTGTGCCACCTCTTCAAGCGCGTCATCGCGTTCACTGATGGTGCGGCGCAAGGTGCTTTGGATCACGTTGACCGCGGTTTCCAACTCGCGGCGGCGTTCTTCTGATGCCAGAAGCTGCGATTGCATGGCAGAGACTTGGGCCATCGCAACGCCAAATCGTTCATGGGCGGCTTGTGCCTCAAGGGCGCGGCTGTCGCGTTCACTGGACATTGCATTGAGGCGGTCTTGATAGGCCTGCGAGGCGCGCGCGACCTGATCGCGATTAGAGCCTGCATTGATGGCATCGATGAAAAACACCGCTGAAACAATCGCCGTCCATGTGACCAGAAGCCCTGTCGTGGCAATGATTGCGGCCTGCGTCAGGGGCCTCAGGCGCACAAAGCGCGTGCTTGTATCGGATTTCAGAAACAGCCGTTTTTCAGGCAAATGCCGATCCAATGCGTGGTTTGCGCGCTCAATCAATCGCGATTTCAATGCCAAGTCCCCTGTTTTGTCGTTCGGGCGCTTTGCTCTGCGCCTCTCGTCACCACCCCATCACAGCGTCCCCAAACCAATTGGGGGGCGCGAGGAGTGGATAGGACATTGAGCGGGGCGGCTCAATATTTTTTGCGCCATTTAGACGGGAAATTGAGGTCATCCCCGCAATTTGGGCGAGATTTCGCCGATAGATGGCCTAGCGTTCAGAGAGAGGCCAGTAAAAATCGGGTGGAAGGCCCGCTTCGGCGCGCTTTTCTTCGTTGAAGGGCGGCTTCAATGCGCCGTGGAAATAACGCTGCACCAGTTCATGAAACGCATCCTTTGGATCAAGGTTTTCGCGGCCACAGAGGAAATGAAACCATTTGCTGCCATAGGCCACGTGATGCACCTCTTCGGCATAGATCACGTTTAGCGCATCGACCGCAGCACTGGCGGCAGGGTCATTTTGCGGGCGTTTGAAAATCTCGATCATCGAGGGCGTGACATCAAGGCCGCGTGCCTCGAGAACCATCGGCACCACCGCCAAGCGGCCCATGAAATCGGTGGCCGTATCTTCGGCGGCGCGCCACATCCCCGCATGTGCGGCAAGCGCGCCATAATGACTGCCCATTTGTTCAAGGCAATCTGACAATAGATTGAAATGCTTGGATTCTTCATCGGCCGATTTGACCCAATCATCGTAGAACCCGATGGGCATGGGCGTCTCGGCAAAGCGGGGGATAATGTCCCAATGTAAATCCACCGCATTAAGTTCGATATGCGCCACCGCGTGCAAAATCGCGATCCGACCCTCGGCTGTACCAGGTTTACGCTTTGGCACCTCGCGCGGATCAAGCAATGCGGGTTGTGCAGGGCGCGCGGGTTGATCGGGCGGTGTGGCGCGGCCAAGGGGCAAGGGCGTCCCTGCTGCCCGCGCAGCGAACCATTTCTTGGCACAAGCGCGCGAAAGTGCGCATTTCTCCTTGGCATTGGCGGTGGTCAAAACCGCCACCGCCATTTCGGCCAATGTCTCGGGTATTTGTAAGTCACTCATGGGGCGGTGAATTAGCCCAAGGATTTCACCGCGTCCAGCACGGCATCAACATGTCCTGGCACCTTTACCTTGCGCCAAATCTGGGAAATTTTCCCATCGCCATCAATAAGATAGGTGCAGCGTTCGATGCCCATGTATTTTTTGCCATACATGGATTTCTCCACCCATGCGCCATAGCGTTCGCAGACATCGCTGGCTTCATCCGAGGCAAGGATCACCCCAAGATCATATTTGGCGATGAATTTATCGTGCTTGGCCACGCTATCTTTGGAGACACCAATCACCACGGCGCCTGCTGCGGCAAAGGCGTCTGCCGCTTCGGTGAAGCCTTGCGCCTCTTTGGTGCAGCCTGATGTGTCATCTTTGGGATAGAAATAGAGAACCACTTTCTTGGGCTTTTGAGCCGATAGCGTCACTTCGCCACCGCCATCGCGGGGAAGGGTGAAATCTGGGGCGGGGCTGCCGATCTCAAGCATGGGCTTCATCCTTTGTTCATTCTTTTGCGCGGAAACTCGCCACATCTTGATCCAGTGCGGCGAATATTTGCGCGGGGCCAGTTGCAGGGTTTTGTTATGTGTGATTGCAAGCTAGGGGATTTACAGCAAAGATAAAGGGCGGCATCCGAAATCGCCCCTCTCTTTGTTCCGCGCCCGACCCGTAAACAGCCCCGTGACCAACCTCGTGACCAGACAGATTATAGATTGACCGCTTCCCGTGACCTCCAAAGAAAACGCCGAGTCCGAAGTTAAACCACAGCCTGCCAAATCGCGCAGAGGGCGGTGGGTCTTGGCTGTGGTTTTGGGCCTGTTTGTGACCATTTCAGCGGTGCTTGGTGGGTTTTACCTGCGACTGTCTCAGGGGCCCGTTTCGCTGCCGACCGCATGGCAGGCGCGTATTATTGCGCAAATGCAAGCGGGTATGGTGCGCGATGAGTTAAGCATTGCAGATATGTCCATTGCCCTTGATGAGACGGGGCGCCAAGCCCTTTTGGTCATCACCGATGTCACGGTGCGCGATGAAACTGGCCTGCGTGCGGCGTTTCCGCAGCTTGGCTTTGCCTTCGATGCAGGCGCCTTGCTGATGGGGCAAATATCCCCCATCCGCGCCGAAATGCGCGGTGCCAGTCTTTTGCTTGAACGGGATGCAACAGGCGGTATTGATTTGGCTTTCACAACCAATCAAGACGCCGCGCGCGCCGATTTGGCCCAAACCATGGCCGCCTTTGACAGAATGTTTGCCGATCCGCGTTTTGCCAATTTTCAAGAGGCGGTTGGCCGCGAGATTACGATTTCTCTGCGCGATGCCACCACAGGACGGGCCTTATCTATTGAAAACGGGCAAATGCGTCTGGCCCGTCAGGGCCAAGATTTGGTTTTGGCGGTGACCGCAGGTCTTGAGGCCCATGCGGAGGGGGCGGCAGATCAGGCGGGGCGTCTTTCCTTTGTGGCGACCCGCACCGATGCCGCGCGTGAGACTGAATTACGCCTCCAATTTCAAGGGATACCTGCAAATAACCTTTCTGTTGCATCGCCTGCCTTGCGGTGGCTTGATCTGATCTCTGCACCATTGTCGGGCAGTCTCAGCACGAAATTGCGCGATGCCGAAGGCGTTGGTGATCTTGAAGCCCGCCTTGATTTGGGGTCAGGGGAATTGGCCCTTGAGGGAGCAGAGCGCCCCCTAAGCTTTAGCGAGATCTCAGCGCGATTTCGGTATGAGGCCGCCACAGGGCGCGCGGCGCTGGATGAGCTGTTGGTTGATGCGCGCGACCTAGATTTTACCGCAACGGGTGATGCGCTGATTTCGCCCGATGGCACGCGAATTGACGCCACGCTTGATCTTAATGATCTATTGGTGAACCCCAATGAGATGTTCGAGGCGCCCTTGCTGTTCTCGCAGGGGCGGTCTGAATTTCGGATCAGTTTGGGGGAGGAGCCGCGCCTCGATCTTGATCGTGTTTTGATCCGCACAGATGCGTTTGAGTTGACCCTTTCAGGCTATGGGGTGGCGCGCTCTGATGGCACGGAATTGGCGATTGATGGGAGTATTGCGCAAATGGTTCTGCGCGATGCCCTGATTTATTGGCCAAATGAGTTTGTCTCTAAAACGCGTGACTGGATTGATCGCAATCTGCACGAAGGGCAGGCGCAGAACCTTATGCTGAGCCTGCGTAAGGCCCCGCAAGATGCCCGTGCGCAGGCGGCCTTGGGGTTTGATTTTAGCGCGCTCGCGCTTAGCCCCATTCGCGATATGCCGCCTTTGCGGGATCTGCAGGGCCAACTGCGCCTAGAGGGGGCGCGGCTGACCATTGTGGCGCAAGATGGTTTGATGCGCGCGCCAACGGGCCAAGATATCGTGATGCATCAAGGCAGGTTTACCGTGCCCAATGTGGCAATGCGCGGCCCTGCTGCCACCCTTGATTTGGATGTGTCTGGAGAAATTCCTGATCTTTTGACCCTATTTGCAGGGCCGCCCCTCAACCTATTTCCCGAAGACGGGCGCCTTGACCCTGCCACATTGGCCACAGGTCAGGCAGAGTTGTCGGGTCAGATCGGTCTGAATTTGGTGCAACGCCAACCCATTGGTGAGATGAGCCTCGATATCACGGGCCGTCTGATAGATGTGCGCTCAGATACACTGGTTCCCAATCGCGATCTGCGTGCAGAGGCGCTTGATTTGGCGATTACCTCCGAGGCAGGTGTGATGATTTCTGGCGCTGCCACAATGTCAGGTCGGCCCCTCACAGGCCGTTGGGTTCGGCCTGATCTTAACCGTGATGCCCCGCAATCTTATGTCGAAGGGCGGGCGCGTTTGAGCCCTGAAACCCTTGCGGCCTTTGGTGTCATTTTGCCTGATGGTATGGTGCAGGGCGATGCAGCACTGGATTTGCGGCTTGATCTTGCAGGGCGCGGTGCAGCCCCAGAATTGCGTCTCACATCACCGCTTGAGGGCGTTGCGCTGTCCCTCGCCGCGTTGGGTTGGACGAAACCCGCAGAGGCAGCGGGGGATTTAGACGTCACCCTGATCCTTGGGCCTAACCCAAGCCTGCGCGCATTCCGCCTATCAGGGGCGGGCCTATCTGCACAGGGTTCGGGGGATCTCGGCCCCGAAGGCCGTCTTGAGCTGTTGCGCATAGAAGGCTTTACCATTGATGACTGGCTAGATGTGACGGGCACGCTGACGCCGCGTGGCGAGGGTCTGGCACCTGCACTTGGGATTGCTTCGGGGCGGTTGGATTTGCGGGGCCTGCCGCAGGGCGGCGCACAAGCGCAAACGGCACGCGCCCCCCTGTCGGTCAATTTGGACGAGCTGCGCATTGGCGCCACGATTGCCCTCAGCGATCTGCGCGCGGATCTCAGTTCTGGCGGTGGCGGGTTGGCAGGGGCGTTTCGCGGCAACCTTAACGGCGCCGTTCCGCTAGAGGGCGCGATTGCCCCGCTTGAGGGCGGGGGCATTGATATTCGCCTTCAGGCTGATGATGGCGGGGCCGCCATGCGCAGCGCGGGCATCATGCGCAACCTCTATGGTGGCGCGCTGACACTGCAATTGCAGGGCGCGACTGGCGCGCGCAGCTATGAGGGCCAGTTGCAAATCACCAACCCCAGACTGCGCGATGCGCCCGTTATGGCCGAATTGCTCAACGCCGTCTCCGTGATTGGATTGATTGAACAACTGTCGGGGGACGGGATTAATATGGGCGAGGTAAATGCGCGCTTCACGCTCGATCCGTCAAAGATCACTGTGCATCAAGGCACCGCCATTGGCCCGTCTTTGGGGATCAGCATGGATGGGGTCTATAATACATCTGCGCGGAATTTGGACTTTCGCGGTGTGCTGACGCCGATTTATGCGCTCAACGGCGTTGTCGGGCGGCTGTTTGCACGGCGCGATGAGGGGTTGTTTGGATTTAATTTTACTCTGAACGGCCCGCCCGATACGCCGCAGGTGCGGGTCAATCCGCTCTCCATACTTGTGCCAGGCATTCTGCGCGACTTGATGCGCCCGCAGCTTGACACAAATTCCCAATAATCCGCCCGTTTCTTTGCGATGGCCCGTTTCTGTCAGGTTTACAATGCGTCTTGATGATTTCGATTTTCACCTTCCCGAAACCCTTATTGCGACCCGTCCGGCAAAGCCGCGCTCTTCGGCGCGGCTGCTATATGCGCAAGGTGGGCAGATCACCGATGCGATTGTGCGCGATCTGCCGCAATTTTTGCGCAAGGGGGATCGGTTGATCCTGAACGACACCCGCGTCATTCCGGCCCGTCTGCGTGGCCAAAGGTGGCGCGACAGCGCACAAGGCCGCGTGAGCGCAAAGATTGAGGTGACCCTTCTCGAGCCACAGGCCGATGGCACATGGTCGGCCCTTGCCAAACCGATGCGGAAACTCGCCTTGGGCGAGGTGGTGGAGTTCACCCCCGATTTTCACGCTGAGGTGGCAAGCCTTGAGGGGGGGCTGCACCTGCGCTTCAACCTTGGGGGGGATGATTTTGATGCGGCGTTGAACGCCGCAGGTGCGATGCCCCTGCCGCCCTATATTGAGGCCAAGCGCCCCTCTGATGCCCAAGATCGGGAAGATTACCAAACCATTTGGGCCAAGCGCCAAGGGGCGGTGGCCGCCCCAACCGCAAGCCTGCATTTTGACGAAGGGTTGATGGCAGATTTGCGCGCCCATGGGGTGACGTTCAGTTTTGTCACCTTGCACGTTGGTGCGGGCACGTTTCTGCCCGTGACGGTGGAAGATGTCACCACCCATAAAATGCATGCCGAATGGGGTGAGGTTTCGCAAAGCGCGGCGGATGAAATCAACGCCACCCGCGCCGCAGGCGGGCGGATTATCCCCGTGGGCACAACAGCATTGCGTTTGATTGAAACTGCGGCAAGCGAAACTGGCGAGATGCGCCCCTTTGAGGGGGATACCGATATTTTCATCTACCCCGGGTATCGCTTTAAAATCACCGATGGGTTGATGACCAATTTCCACTTGCCCAAATCGACCCTGATGATGTTGGTGTCGGCCCTGATGGGGGCTGAACAAATTCGGACGATCTATGACCATGCAATCACTCAGAACTATCGTTTTTTCTCCTATGGGGATGCTTCGCTATTAATCGGGTCGCAGACGTGACAGGATAGGGCGTGAACGCGGCATTAGTTTGGTGCCGCGCAGCGTAAGGATCGCGCATGTTATTGGTGTTGCGAAATTCATGGGCCTTGCTTTTGGGTATCATGCTTCTGATGGTCGGGAATGGCCTTCAGGGCACGCTTTTGGGTGTGCGCGGCGAAATTGAGGGTTTTTCAACCTTTGAGATGTCCGTGGTGATGTCTGCCTATTTTGCGGGGTTTCTGATCGGCTCGCGTATGGGGTCAGAAATGATCCGCCGCGTGGGACATATCCGCACCTTCGCTGCGCTGGGCTCGGTCATATCGGCGGTGCTGATCCTTTATCCTGTGCTGACGGATCCTATTGCATGGACAGTGTTGCGCCTGATTATTGGGGCCTGTTTTGCAGCCGTCTATGTCACGGCGGAATCTTGGCTGAACAATGCCGCAACCAATGAAACCCGTGGTCAGACCCTATCGGTCTATCTGGTGGTGCAGATGGTCGGCATTGTTGCCGCGCAAATGCTGCTGAACCTTGGGGATCCGTCCGACTATTTCCTCTTTGTGGTGCTGTCGGTTCTGGTTTCGCTAAGTTTCGCGCCGATTTTGCTGTCGGTCACCCCAACGCCGGCATTTGAAACCGCCAAGCCGATGAGCCTGATGGAGGTTTTGAAAATCTCGCCCCTGGGTGTGATTGGCACATTCCTTATGGGCGGTGTCTATTCGGCCATGTTCGGCATGGCGGCCGTTTTCGCCACGCAGGCAGGGCTGCCAATTGCGCAATTGTCCATTTTTGTATCGGCCTTTTATGTGGGCGGCTTGGTTCTGCAATTCCCCATTGGATGGATTTCTGATCGGATGGATCGCCGTCTGTTGATCATGATCTTGGCGGCCATTTGCGGCGCAGCGGGCCTGTTGGGTGCGCTCAGTTCTGGCATCTTTTCGATCTTGGTGATTTCGGCCTTCTTCATAGGCGGCATGGCCAACCCGCTTTATGCGTTGTTGATTGCCTATGTGAACGACTTTCTTGAGGTTGAACAAATGCCCGCCGCAGGGGGGCGTCTGTTGTTTGTGAACGGGGTCGGGGCGATTTTCGGCCCGATTGTCGTGGGCGGCATGATGCAGGCCATTGGCCCCTTGGGGTATTTCTATTTCATCGGCGGCTTGGTCACGGTTTTGGCGCTTTATGCGGCCTATCGTATGACGGTGCGCCCTGCACCCACAGTGGAAGATACAGGCAGCTATGCGCCTGTTTTGCCCTCAGCCTCGCCCGTTGTGGTGGGCTTGGCGCAAGAGGTTTTCGCGGATGCGGCCTCCGATGATGGCGATGACGCGCAAGGAACGCTTCCTCCTGCTGCGTGATCGTGGCAGTCTCTCTTTGACAATAGTCTAAAGGGGGAAGATCGGATGACAGACCCGCTGGCGCAAGAGATCACAGAGTTCTGGATCGGGGCAGGGCCCGAGGCGTGGTATCGCCGCGATGATGATTTTGACGCTGAAATTCGCGCCCGTTTTGGCACGGCATGGCAGGGGGCGGCAGCAGGCGCGATGGATCATTGGATCAATACCGCCCCGACTGCCTTAGCGCTGATGATCCTGTTGGATCAATTCCCGCGCAATATGTTTCGCGCCGACCCGCGGGCCTTTGCCACCGATGCAAAGGTTTTGGGATTGGCCAAGGACGCGTTAGAAATGGGCCATGATCTGAGCATCCCAGAGCCTGAACGTCAGTTTTTCTACCTGCCCTTCATGCATTCGGAGGATTTGGCAGATCAAACCCGCGCGATTGAGTTGATCGAAACGCGGATGCCGCAGACGGGGCAGGGCAATGTGATCCATGCCCGCGCCCATGCTGAAATTATCCGCCGATTTGGCCGTTTTCCCTATCGAAACGCGGACTTGGGGCGGGATATGACCGCAGAAGAACAGGCGTTTCTAGACGCGGGCGGTTATGGTTCTGTGCTGCGCAGTCTGCAGGAATCTTAGATAGATTGCAGCGCGATCAGAGATGGTTTAGAGATAGTTTAACGTTGAACAATTCCGAATCCCGCCGCCCCTGCGTGGCCCGAATTGCAGGAGAACTGCCATGTCCAACCAAGATTTCGATGTAATCGTCATCGGTGCAGGCCCCGGGGGCTATGTGGCCGCGATCCGCGCCAGCCAATTGGGGCTGAAAGTTGCGATTGTCGAGCGGGAACATATGGGCGGGATTTGTCTCAACTGGGGCTGTATCCCAACCAAGGCCATGCTGCGCTCGTCCGAAGTTTTCCACCTGATGCACCGCGCTAAAGAATTCGGTCTGTCTGCGGATGGCATTTCCTATGATTTGGATGCGGTCGTGAAACGCTCGCGCAATGTGGCCAAACAGCTGAATTCGGGCGTTGGCCATTTGATGAAGAAGAATAAGGTCACAGTCGTGATGGGCGCGGCCACCATTCCCGCGAAAGGCAAGGTCGAGGTGAAGGCCGAGGATGGCGTGAAAACCATGACCGCCAAACATATCATTCTGGCCACAGGCGCCCGGGCCCGCGAACTGCCGGGCCTAGAGGCGGATGGCAAGCGCGTATGGGCCTATAAATCGGCACTGACCCCGCCGCATATGCCTAAGAAATTGCTTGTCATTGGGTCGGGCGCGATTGGGATTGAATTTGCAAGTTTTTATAACACGCTAGGCGCTGAGACGACAGTTGTTGAGGTGATGGATCGCATCCTGCCCGTGGAAGATGCTGAGATTTCCGCCTTTGCCAAAAAGGCCTTTGAAAAGCAGGGGATGAAAATTCTGCAAAAGGCTGTGGTCAAGAAACTGGATCGCGCGGCTGATAAGGTCACAGCGCATATCGAAATGGGCGGCAAGGTTGAGACGCAAGAATTCGACACAGTCATTTCTGCCGTTGGTATTGTCGGCAATGTTGAGGGCTTGGGCCTAGAGGGGCTTGGGGTCAAAATAGACCGCACCCATGTTGTGACGGATGAATATTGCCGCACGGGCGTGGACGGGCTTTACGCGATTGGCGATGTTGCAGGCGCGCCGTGGCTTGCACATAAGGCCAGCCATGAAGGCGTGATGGTCGCCGAGATGATTGCAGGGCGCAAGGTTCACGCGGTGAAACCTGAAAGCATTGCAGGCTGCACCTATTGCCACCCGCAAATCGCCTCGGTCGGTTTGACCGAAGAAAAGGCCAAAGCCGCAGGCTATGCCGTAAAAGTGGGCCGCTTCCCCTTTATTGGCAATGGCAAGGCCATCGCCTTGGGCGAGCCTGAAGGGCTGATCAAAACCGTGTTTGATGCCAAAACGGGCGAGCTTTTGGGCGCGCATATGGTGGGCGCGGAAGTGACCGAACTGATCCAAGGCTATGTGGTGGGGCGCAAGCTGGAAACCACTGAAGAAGACCTGATGGAGACCGTTTTCCCGCATCCAACCTTGTCAGAGATGATGCATGAGGCGGTTCTTGATGCCTATGGGCGGGCGATCCATATCTAGGGGGCATGCGTCTCATGTGTCTGGGGTATTGGGGCAGGGGCAACCTTGCCCCTTTTGCTGTTCTAGCGCCATGCTTGACAGGTTTGCGCGTTTCGGTTTTGTTCTCGCCATCCTGCCCCTTGCTTTGTGGCACTGGCGCAGGCACAGGATCGCCCTAGCTTGTGGCGCATTAATATAGGATCGGGCGGTCAGATGGCGGAATTAAAGAAAATCGAAGTGCGCGGCGCACGCGAGCATAATTTGAAGAATATCGATGTCGATATTCCCCGCGACCAACTGACCGTGATCACGGGCCTATCGGGATCAGGAAAATCGTCACTGGCCTTTGACACGATCTATGCCGAAGGGCAGCGCCGCTATGTTGAAAGCCTCAGCGCCTATGCGCGGCAATTCCTTGACATGATGCAAAAGCCCGACATGGATCACATCTCGGGGCTGTCGCCCGCGATTTCCATTGAGCAGAAAACCACTTCGAAAAACCCGCGCTCGACCGTGGGAACCGTGACCGAAATTTACGACTATATGCGCTTGTTGTTTGCGCGCGTGGGCACGCCCTATAGCCCCGCAACAGGTCTGCCCATTGAGGCGCAGCAGGTTCAGGATATGGTCGACCGCATTATGGGCATGGAGGAGGGAACCCGCGCCTATCTCTTGGCCCCGATTGTGCGCGACCGCAAAGGTGAATATCGCAAAGAAATGCTGGAGCTGCGCAAGCAGGGGTTTCAAAGGGTCAAGGTAGATGGGGCGTTTTACGAATTAGAAACCCCGCCAAGCTTGGACAAGAAATTTCGCCACGATATTGACGTTGTGGTGGATCGCATTGTGGTGCGTGCGGGCAGTGAGACGCGTCTGGCCGATAGTTTGCGCACGGCGCTTGATCTGGCCGATGGGATTGCCATTCTGGAGACTGCACCAAAGGACGGCGATCCCGAGCGGATTACCTTTTCTGAGAATTTCGCCTGTCCTGTTTCGGGCTTTACCATTCCCGAAATTGAGCCGCGCTTGTTCTCTTTTAACGCGCCCTTTGGGGCGTGCCCGTCTTGTGATGGGTTGGGGCATGAGCTGTTTTTTGATGAACGGCTGATGGTGCCTGATGTCACGCTTAGCCTTGCCGATGGGGCCATTGCGCCGTGGCGCAAGGGGAAATCACCCTATTTCCTGCAAACCATCGAAGCAATTGCCCGTCACTACGGCTTTGATCCTAAGGCGCAATGGAAAGACCTGCCTCAGGCGGTGCAAGATGTGTTCTTGCGCGGCTCTGGCGAAGAAGAAATCGCCTTTCGGTATGACGAGGGCGGGCGGGTTTATCAGGTTTCCCGCGTGTTTGAGGGGGTGATCCCCAATATGGAACGCCGCTATCGTGAAACCGATAGCGCGTGGATCCGCGAAGAATTTGAACGCTATCAGAACAATCGCCCCTGTGGTGCTTGTGGCGGGCACCGCCTTCGGGCTGAGGCATTAGCGGTGAAAATCGGCGGCCTTCATGTGGGCGAGGTGGTGCAAATGTCCATCCGTCAGGCCTATGATTGGATCGACACTGTGCCAGCGGCCTTGAGTGCGCAAAAAAATGAAATCGCCCGCGCGATCCTAAAAGAGATCCGCGAACGCCTCGGGTTTTTGAACAATGTGGGGTTGGATTACCTGACGCTGTCACGCAATGCAGGCACCTTGTCAGGTGGTGAAAGCCAACGCATCCGTTTGGCCAGCCAGATCGGCTCGGGCCTCACTGGGGTGCTTTATGTTCTTGATGAACCCTCGATTGGTTTGCATCAGCGCGACAATTCCCGCCTTCTGGATACGCTGAAAAACCTGCGCGATCAGGGCAATACCGTCATCGTTGTTGAGCATGACGAGGAAGCCATTCGCGAGGCGGATTACGTTCTGGATATTGGCCCAGGTGCAGGGGTGCATGGCGGCCAAGTTGTGGCCTCTGGCACGCCGCGTGAGATCATGGAAAACCCTGCCTCAATCACGGGGCAATATCTGTCGGGCAGCCGCGAGATTGCTGTGCCCCAAGAGCGGCGCAAGGGCAAAAAGGGCGGCAAGTCCGTGACCGTGGTCAATGCGACAGGCAACAACCTGCAGGGGGTGACAGTGGATTTCCCGCTTGGGAAATTTGTTTGCGTCACGGGTGTTTCTGGGGGGGGCAAATCCACCCTGACGATTGAAACCCTGTTCAAAACAGCCTCAGCCCGGCTGAATGGGGCGCGCCAGACACCTGCGCCTTGCGAGACGATCAAAGGGCTAGAGCATCTCGATAAGGTGATTGATATTGACCAACGCCCAATTGGGCGCACGCCCCGCTCGAACCCTGCGACCTATACAGGCGCCTTCACCCCAATCCGTGATTGGTTCGCAGGCCTGCCCGAGGCCAAGGCGCGCGGCTACAAGCCTGGACGGTTCAGCTTTAACGTCAAAGGCGGTCGCTGCGAGGCCTGCCAAGGCGATGGGGTCATCAAGATCGAGATGCATTTCTTGCCCGATGTTTATGTGGAATGTGAAACCTGCAAAGGAAAGCGCTATAACCGCGAAACCCTTGAGGTGACGTTCAAAGGTAAAAGCATTGCCGATGTATTGGACATGACTGTCGAAGACGCGCAGGAGTTTTTCAAAGCGGTGCCATCCATTCGCGAGAAGATGGACGCGCTGATGCGTGTGGGGCTCGGCTATATCAAGGTGGGCCAGCAAGCGACCACCTTGTCGGGTGGCGAGGCGCAGCGTGTGAAACTGTCCAAGGAATTGAGCAAACGCGCCACGGGCCGCACCCTCTATATTCTGGATGAACCCACCACGGGCTTGCATTTCGAAGATGTGCGCAAATTGTTGGAAGTACTGCATGAATTGGTTGATCAGGGCAACTCAGTCGTAGTGATTGAGCATAATCTTGATGTGATCAAAACCGCCGATTGGCTGATCGACATTGGCCCCGAAGGCGGTGATGGCGGGGGGCAGGTCGTGGCGACAGGCACGCCCGAGGATGTCGCGGGCGTTGCCGCATCGCATACGGGACGTTATTTGGCCCCGATGCTGCCCGCGGCCCGTGTTACGGCTGCGCAATAGATTTACCCCTTCACGCAAATTTTTCCCCGTTCGGTGCTGATTGCGTCTAAGCTTGGCGTGACGGATGAAGCATAAATAGGGGTTAACCAATGTCGGCACGTATGTCTTTTGCCTTGTCACTGGGGCTGTTTGCGGCAAGCAGCCCTGCCTTTGCGCAGGATTTTTGTGGGGGAATGGGGGCCATGGGTCTTTGGGCCAATGGCACCGAGGCCGCCTCTGACCTTAGCCAATCAAGCACGGCCTTTGATCTGACGGGTCTTGGCCTGTCTGCGGGCAATCAGGCGGTCGGGCTGTTCACATTATCGCAATCTGCAAATCTGCGCGTTGAGGCGGTGGGGCAGGGTGGGGTTGATCCCGTTTTAGACCTCTATGACGAAACGGGCCGTCTGATCTTGAATGATGACGATAGCGGCGGAAACCTTGCTGCGCGCGGTGAGATCAACTTGGCGGCGGGGCGCTATTGCGTTGCGGTGCGCGATTTTAGTGGAACCGCTGGCGCGGTTGACCTGCGTATTGGCCTCAGTGATCGCGATCCTGCGCTGACGATGGGATTGGATGCAGGCACAGGCAGCTTTGCAGGGGTTACGCCCTGCACGGCGGATACGCCCGCCACGGTTTTGGGAGCGGGGGCCTTGAGCCAAGCGGAGCTGAGCGCAGGTATCAGCCAAACAGGCAGCGTGGCAAGCACACCTTATTATCGCTTTGGCCTTTCGGCCCCAACGGCGGTGACCATTCAAGCCGAAAACAGTGCGGCTGATCCCTATATCTATCTCTATGGGCCAGATGGGCGGCTCTTGGCGGAAAATGACGACCATGTGGGTCTTGATAGCCAGATTGACATGGCTGACCCGCTGCCCGCAGGCAGCTATTGTATCGCGATGCGCGCCTTGTCGGATCAAAACGCGCCTGTGACAGTGACCTTGCGCGATTATGACCCCATGCGTGCCATGCAGCAGATGTATGAGGCGCTAGAGGCCAGCCCCCCCATCGGTGGCAGCTATCCTATCACGGATTTGGGCGCAATTTCGGGGCAGTTTGTGCGCGATGTCAGCGTGTCAGGCAAGGCGCAATGGTTCCTCGTGTCTATGCCAGAGGATGGGCTTTTGCTGATTGATGCGGTTGGCATGGGCAATTCTGACCCAATTCTGGCCCTTTACGATCCAGTGGGCCGTGAGCTTGCCTATAATGACGATAGCGGGTCTGGATATGACAGCCAAATCGCGCAGCCTCTTGGCGGTGGCAGCTATTTGGTGGGCTTGCGGCAATATGATAACAGCGCAGGCATGGTGCGTCTGGTGATCCAGCGCTTTGTGGCGGCCAATTAAGCGCGTTCAGGCCCCGTCTGATGTGGCCAAGGCCGTGATGATGGGGCCAAAATCCTGCGCCTTCAGAGAGGCCCCCCCCACCAAAGCGCCATCGATATTTTCCAATGCGAAAATCTCGGCGGCATTGGTTGGCTTGACTGACCCGCCATAGAGCAGCGGCACGCTTTTTGCGGCATCCGCGCCGTAGCGGGCAGCCAGATTAGCGCGCATGGCATCATGGATTTCGGCAATATCACCCAGTTCAGGAACAAGCCCTGTGCCAATCGCCCAAATCGGTTCATAGGCTATCACAAACGCGCCTTCATCGGGGAGGGAGGCGTCAAGCTGTGCTTCAACAACCGCGCGGGCATGGCCCGCGCGCCGTTCTGCCTCGCTTTCACCTAAGCAGATAATGGGGGTCAGCCCCGCCGCCAGTGCCGCTTCTGCTTGCGCGCGCACTTGGGCGTTGGTTTCGCCGTGATCAGCGCGCCGCTCGGAATGACCCACAATCACATAATCCGCCCCGGCATCCTTCAGCATGGGTGCGGAAACATCGCCCGTATGCGCCCCTGCCGTTGCGGTATGGCAATATTGCCCCCCAAGCGCGATGGCGCTGTCGCGGCACTTTGCGGCAAGCGCACCCAGCAAGGTCGCGGGCGGACAGATCAAAATATCGACTGGCTGCGGTGCAGGGAATGCCGCAATCAGGCTTTGCACTTCGGCCATATTCGCCAAAAGCCCGTTCATTTTCCAATTTCCTGCGGCAAGTTTTCTGCGCATCGCGCTCTCCTCTTTATCTTTGGATTTATGGGTGGCAAGGATGCAGCCAAGGGTCAAGCCAATATGGGGTAAGAATCGTGATGATACCGCGAATTGATTTTCAGAAAATGATCGCAGGTGATGCCGAGACCCTTGAGACTATCGCCTATGGCGCGCGTGACGTTGGGTTTTTGACGCTTGAGAATACGCCGATTTCGGGCGAGGCTGTTCAAGAATTAATCGCGCTCTATCGCCGTTTTTTCAAAATGGATGATGCGGCCAAAGCGGCCGTGGATATGGCGCGCACAGGGGCCAATCGCGGGTGGGGTGCCTCCAAATCCGAACAGGTCGATCCCATGGCAAACCCTGATTATAAACAAGTGTTCGACTGTGGCTTGCCCGTGCCCGATGGCGATCCAATGGCGCATTTGCCTGTCTATGCGCCAAATCTTTGGCCCGAAGCCCCTGAAGGTTTTCAAGAAACAGTCGAGCAGTATTTTGCGCAAGCGCGCGCTGTGTCCTTGGCCCTGCTTGCGGCGATTGCGCGGGCAATTGGCAAGGACGGGGATTATTTTTCCGATAAATTCGATCGCCCCATGGCGCTGTTGCGGGCAAATTTCTATCCACCCCGTCCAGATTGGGCGGGTGAAAAGGATTTCGGCATCGCGGCCCATACCGATTATGGCTGCCTCACCCTTTTGGCCACGGATGGGCAGGCGGGCCTTGAAGTAGAGATGCGGGATGGGTCATGGCTGCCTGTCGCGGTTGAGCCGGGTGTCTTTGTCATCAATTTTGGCGAAATGCTCGAGATGTGGAGCGAGGGCGGGGTGAAAGCCACATTGCACCGCGTCACAGGCGGTTCGGAAGAGCGCATTTCCATCCCGCTGTTTTTCAATCCTAATTATGATGCCAATGTCGCACCCGCAGGATCAGATCAGGTGATCCGTGCAGGCGATCACCTCAGCCGCCGCTACGCAGAAACCTATCTGCATATGAAAACCGCCTAAGCGGCCATCAGCGCGGCAAGGATTTCTGCGCGGCTTTCCTCAATCTCTTGCGGGGTTTTGGTGGTTGAGTAGCCGCTTGTTGTCGTGCCCCATAACTGTCTGCAAAACGGGTGCTCGGGGCCCTCATAGCGCCATCCGCGAAAATGTTCGGGCACGAACATATAGGCGGGATAGACATAAAGACCGCGCGCCAAATCCCGATGCCGCTTGAAAAACTGCCGCAACCTAAAATTTCCTGAACCTTTCCATGGCTTTGGCAAAGTGGCTGGATCTGATTGTGACAGTTCCTCGATCAAAGTGGCGAGAATTGGATGGCCCTTGGGGCTGCCCAGAATGGGGCAAAGCAGGCCCTTTTTGCGCGGCATACCATGGGTATCGCATACCTCATTTTCCACCTCACGGCAGGTGAACGGGCCTTGATGGTGAAGCAGGTCATGGACGGGGCGCAGGCAGATGGAATCCGTTTCAGGAATGATCCCGCCAAATTCATAGAGAATTTCATAGCGCATCAAATCTGACACGCCGGCATATTCCCCTTGCCGAAAATATTCAGTGATCTGCGCGTGGCATTTGAATTTGCGTCCCGTCAAAAACTGATTGTCATACAGGGTATAGTCCCAGTCAGGGTGCATATCGCGCCACGTTTTCATCCACTGAAGCGGTGGATCAAGCGGGCCAATCCAGATTTGCCCAAGCCGTTTGTCGACCGTTTGCGAAGCAGACATCAGAGGCCTTTCATCTCTCAGTGACCCGTTTTATCGCGTCATGTATTATTGGGGCGCGGCTGTGATTTTATTATCCTTGTGGTGAAACAGATAATCTGTGCGGCCAAACCGATAGGCCAGTTCATATCCGATTTCTTTCAAAGCCTCGGTCGCAGGGGCCACTTCGCCAAAGCGGGGGATCAATTCGATCCACATCGGAGGTTTGAACCTGTCCAAGGTTTTATGCGCCCCCGCAATCACCTCAAGGGCCATGCCTTCGACATCAATTTTGATGAAATCAATCGTCTTGAGTTTGGCTTTGGCGCAATAGGCATCCAGTGACTGCACCTCAAATGTTCCGCCGTCAGACAGTTCAAATCGTGTTGCACCGTAATTATTGGGATCAAACCGCGTGATTTGCATTTTCGCGGCCGCGCGTCCAAGGCCCATCAACTCAAAGCGCACACCGCTGAGATTGTTTTCTTGAACATTGCGTTCGAAAATACGCTGGCAATGGGGTTGAGGATCAAAGGCGATGACCTTTGCGGCCTTCATCACTTTTGCAAAAAATAGGCTGTGATTTCCGATATTGCAGCCAATATCCAGAACCGTGCCACCCGTGGGGATCAGTTTGTCACGATACACACCCGTCAGATGCTTCATTTCGAAAAAGCTGCCTGTGGTGGCGATCAGGCCTTGGATCACATCTTGGGCCACATCAGGCAAATACATTCGGATCGTCTCGCCAAAGGCGTTGAATGTGAAAACGCCCTCTGCATCCAACAGCGCCTTGCGCCCCTGCGCCGCAATTTGCGCATTAAGCGAAATCAAGCTGTCGATTTTTTTCGACAGCGCCTCAAATTCTTCTGATTGCACGGATCAACCCCTTGTGCCCGTCCCAAGTTTAGCGGGTTCACTATAGGGGGCAGAAATCGCGCTTGGCAAGCGATGCGGTGCGTCAGCCCTCGCGTTCTGCGTTGAGTTCTGAGACATCCTTGAACTTGATCGATTCACCACAACCACAGGCATCGGCCACATTGGGGTTGTTGAATTTGAACCCTGCCTCAAGAAGCGAGGTTTGATAATCAATCTCTGTGCCAAAGAGGAACATTTGCGCCATGGGCGCAATCATCACGCGCGCGCCTTCGACCTCGACCACCTCGTCATGGGGGTCAATCTCCGCGGCGTAATCCATCGTATATTCCATGCCCGCGCAGCCGCCCTTTTTCACCCCGATGCGCAGCCCCTGATGCCCGTCACGCGTCATCAGTTTCTTGATCTGCCCAATCGCAGCGGGGGTAAGGGTTACTGCCGCTTTTCCTGGAATGCCGAACATCTTACATGAACCCTAGCTCAAGACGGGCTTCATCGCTCATCATATCCATACCCCATGGGGGTTCCCATGTCAGCTTGACATCGACCTGTTTGATCCCTTCGAGCGGCTCGATTGCATCTGCCACCCACCCAGGCATCTCGCCCGCAACCGGACAGCCCGGTGCGGTTAGGGTCATGATTACCTCGACTGCATTCTCAGCATCGATATTGATCGTGTAGACCAAGCCCAGATCATAAATATTCACTGGAATTTCAGGGTCATAAACAGTGCGGCAGGCCTCGACCACCGTGTCGTAAAGCGGGTGGTCCGTGCTAGAGGGCGCAATCAAAGGCGCCCCTTCAAGCGTTTCTTGCGGCATCGGATCGGGAGTGCTGGTCATCTTGGGCCATATCCTTTGCGGGACGAATTCCTGACTAAACATATAAGGAAAGGGTGGGCCAAGGGCAAGGGTCAGTGACGCTCATCACCGCGGCGGGCGGCGTTTGATGGGGGCAGGGCGCACATGTTTTTCGATGGCGCTATAAAGATGGGCGGCGATGTTTTTGCCCGTGACCTCCTCTATGCCCTCAAAGCCCGGAGAAGAGTTGACCTCAAGCACCTTAGGCCCGTCAGCGCCACGCAGCATATCGACCCCCGCAATCCCAAGGCCAAAGGCGCGCGCGGATCGAATGGCGGTTTCGCGTTCCTCGCGGGTGATACGCACGCTGACCGCCGTGCCGCCACGATGCAAGTTCGAGCGGAAATCATCCGCCGCCCCCACACGTTTCATCGCAGCCACCACTTTGCCGTCAATGACAAGGCAGCGAATATCCTCGCCTGCGGCCTCTTTGACAAAATTTTGCACAAGGAAATTCGCAGATAGGCCGCGAAAGGCATCGATCACCGATTGCGCGGCTTTCTTGGTTTCGGCCAAGACTACGCCCTTGCCTTGGCTCGATTCCAATAATTTGACCACCAACGGGGCATTGCCCACCAAGGTGATGAGGTTGTTGGTGTCCTTTGGGCTTGCCGCAAAGGCCGTTTGGGGCATGCCAATGCGGTGGCGCGACAGAATTTGGTGGGCGTGCAGCTTGTCACGGCTTGCGGTGATGGCGGCGCTGCCATTCAGGCAATAGACGCCAAGCGTTTCAAATTGCCGTAAAATCGCCGCACCATAGGCCGTAATCGAAGGGCCGATGCGGGGAATAACCGCATCATATTTTGGCAATTCTTGCCCGTCATAATAAACCGCAGGCGTTATGGCATTTAGCGCCATGTAACAACGGGTTGTGTTGATCACTTCAACGACATGGCCGCGCGCCTCGCCCTCGGCCTGCAATTTTTGTGTGGTGTAGTTTTGTTCGCGGCTCAGAACGGCAATGCGCAGCGCGCGTTTGGGCGCGGTCTCTTTGACCGCAGCGGTGTGATAGACCTCGTAACTGCGTTGCGGCTGACAGAAACTTTCTGAGGGGGTTATGATCCAATCTGCCCCAATCGCCTGCCGCCCCAGAAGCATCCGATAGCTCATATTCGCGCGATCGGTGAGCGTGATTTCAATTTCTTGCCGCAACGGGCCGATTTCGAGCTGGCTGAGGATCACATAGCGCGCCTCTGTATCACCATTGGAACTGGTCACATCGCGGCGGTCATGGATGGTTGCAGAACAGGCAATCGCCAAATCTGGGCGGGCAGGAATTGGATTGATCAAAAACCGCACTTTCGGCTTAGTAGCGGGGCCAAAGAGTTCGATATCAAAGGCGTGCAGCGCCGAGGTGCGCGCGCCTGTGTCCACCTTAGCCTTTAGTGCAGGCAGCCCCAATTGTGGCAAGCCAACCCATTCTTCCCAACCAAGTTTAAAGACTTGATCCATGCGATACCCCATCTGGTGAAATCATTCTCGGGCCTTGGCATTGGCGCAGAATCGCCTATGAACGGAGGCCCAATCTGAGCGAGGCTTTATCCCGTGCCCAAAGAGTTTGCATTTGAATTATTACACCAAGATGGCAAGGCGCGCCGTGGCGTGATTTCGACCCCGCGTGGGCAAATCCGCACGCCCGCCTTCATGCCTGTAGGCACGGCTGCAACGGTCAAGGCAATGATGCCCGAAAGTGTTGCAGCCACAGGTGCGGATATTCTTTTGGGCAACACCTATCACCTCATGCTGCGCCCGACCGCTGAGCGGGTTGCGCGTTTCGGGGGCCTGCACAAATTCATGAATTGGCAGAAGCCCATCCTGACCGATAGCGGCGGGTTTCAAGTGATGAGCCTGTCAGATCTGCGCAAACTGACCGAGGAAGGGGTTGCGTTCCGCTCGCATGTGGATGGGTCAAAACATATGCTGACGCCCGAGCGCAGTATGGAAATTCAGGCGCTGCTGGGGTCGGATATTGTGATGTGTTTCGATGAATGCCCCGCTTTGCCTGCGGATCGAGATCGCATTGCGGCCTCGATGGAATTGTCCATGCGATGGGCAGCGCGCTCGAAAGCGGCGTTTGGCGAGAGGCCGGGTCATGCGCTTTTTGGGATCATGCAAGGTGGGCTAGAGCGCGATTTGCGACAGGCAAGCGCCGAGGCGCTTTGTGATATTGGCTTTGACGGTTATGCGGTCGGTGGTCTCGCCGTTGGCGAGGGGCAGGCGGCCATGTTTGATTGCCTCGATTACGCCCCTGATTTCTTGCCCCAAGATCGCCCCCGTTATCTGATGGGGGTGGGCAAGCCCGATGATATTGTGGGGGCTGTGGCGCGTGGGATTGATATGATGGATTGCGTGCTGCCTTCGCGCTCGGGGCGCACGGGGCAAGCATGGACGCGGCGGGGGCAGGTGAATATCAAAAATGCCCGCCACCAAGATGATCCGCGCCCCTTGGATGAAAATTGCACCTGTCCCGCCTGTCGCAATTACTCGCGCGGCTATCTGCATCATGTGTTCCGCGCGGGCGAGATTATTTCTTCGATGCTGCTGACATGGCATAATTTGCATTACTACCAAGAACTTATGGAAGGGATGCGCGGGGCCATCGAGGCGGGGCAATTCGCCCAGTTTGAGGCGGGCTTCCACGCCGCCCGCGCAGAGGGCGATATCGAGCCGATCTAACCCTGATTTTCGGCTTGTCACTGCCCGCGCCCTAGTGCAGCATTGCATGAAATGCAGCCGCAAGACGCGTCAAGATTGGCAGGGGCGCAATATGGCACGCAGATTGAAGGCGCGGCCCTGATGCGTAAACCATAGATTAACTTCCCCGCTTGAAATGCGTCTCAAGGCTGCCCAAATGTAGCTGCTCCATGAGGAGAGAGCCAAATGATTGCCAAAGATGGGATCGCGCGCTCTCTTGCCACGAAGAAAAGGAAGGCATGATGCCAGAAATTCACGAAACCTATCCAGTTCTGCCGCTGCGCGACATTGTCGTGTTTCCCCATATGATTGTGCCGCTCTTTGTGGGGCGCGAAAAATCGGTGCGTGCGCTGGAAGAGGTGATGCAGGATGATCGCCAGATCCTGCTGTCCAGTCAAATTGACCCCGCCATTGATGACCCTGAACCAGAAGGAATTTATTCGGTGGGTGTCTTGGCCTCGGTTCTGCAATTGCTGAAATTGCCCGATGGCACAGTCAAAGTATTGGTCGAAGGAAAATCCCGCGTCAAAATCAAGAAATTCACCAAAACGGACGAGTTTTTTGAGGCAGAGGCCGCGCCGCTTGAAGAAAAATTGGGTGATGAGGCGGCAACAACGGCCTTGTTGCGGTCGGTCGCAGACGAGTTTGAGCGCTATGCCAAGATCAAGAAAAACATCCCAGAGGATGCGCTGACCTCGGTTTCTGAAACCCAAGCGCCACAAAAACTGGCCGATCTGGTCGCGGGGCATCTCGGTGTTGATGTCGCGCAAAAGCAAGATTTGCTTGAAACGATTGACGTCTCCGAGCGCCTTGAAAAGGTCTATGGCCTGATGCAGGGCGAAATGTCCGTGCTGCAGGTTGAGAAAAAGATCAAAACCCGCGTGAAGTCACAGATGGAGCGCACGCAGCGCGAATATTATCTGAACGAACAGATGAAGGCCATTCAGCGCGAGTTGGGGGATGGCGAAGACGGCGCCAATGAGGTGGCCGAACTAGAAGAAAAAATCGCCGCCACCAAACTGTCAAAAGAGGCGCGCGACAAGGCCGATGCAGAGCTGAAAAAGCTAAAAAATATGTCGCCCATGTCCGCTGAGGCGACTGTGGTGCGCAATTATCTCGATTGGATCGTCTCGCTGCCTTGGGGCGTGAAAAGCCGTGTGAAAAAGAACCTCACCCGCGCCGAAGAGGTTTTGGATGCGGATCATTACGGGCTTGAGAAGGTCAAAGAGCGCATTGTCGAATATCTCGCGGTGCAGGCACGTTCGGCCAAGGTGAAGGGGCCTATCCTTTGTCTTGTGGGCCCTCCGGGTGTTGGGAAAACCTCGCTTGGGAAATCGGTGGCGAAGGCCACGGGGCGCGAGTTTATTCGCATCAGTCTGGGCGGTGTGCGGGACGAGTCCGAAATTAGGGGCCATCGCCGCACCTATATCGGGTCGATGCCTGGCAAGATCATTCAGGCGATGAAAAAGGCGAAAACCACCAATCCGCTGATCCTGCTCGATGAGATCGACAAGATGGGGCAAGATTTCCGTGGGGATCCTGCCAGTGCGATGTTGGAGGTTCTCGACCCTGAACAAAACGCCACATTTGTGGATCACTATTTGGAGGTTGAATATGATCTCTCGAACGTGATGTTCCTGACCACGGCGAACAGCTATAACATGCCTGCGCCGCTGTTGGATCGCATGGAGATCATTTCGCTTTCGGGCTACACCGAAGATGAAAAACTGGAAATTGCGACACGGCATCTGCTGCCAAAGCAGGTGAAAAACCACAATCTCAAGGCGCGGGAATTCGCGGTCGAGCCTGAGGCGCTGACCGATGTGATCCGCTATTATACCCGCGAGGCGGGCGTGCGGAACCTAGAGCGCGAAGTTGCGAAACTTGCCCGCAAGGCCTTGACCGCGATCCTCAAGGGCGGCGAGAAATCGGTGACAGTGACCCGTGAGCGACTTGAAGAGATGCTTGGAGTGCGCCGCTATCGCTTTGGTCTGGCGGAATCGGATGATCAAATCGGTGTTGTCACAGGGCTGGCTTGGACAAGTGTGGGCGGTGATCTGCTGTCGATTGAGGCGCTGCGTCTGCCGGGCAAGGGGCGTATGAAAACCACGGGCAAGCTTGGCGATGTGATGAAGGAATCCATCGATGCGGCCAGTTCCTATGTGCGTTCTATCGCGCCCAAAATCGGCGTGCAGCCCCCGAAACTGGACGGATGGGATATCCATGTCCACGTTCCAGAAGGGGCGACCCCGAAAGATGGCCCCAGTGCAGGGATCGCGATGGTGACGTCTATCGTGTCGGTTCTGACCCAAACGCCCGTGCGCCGTGATATTGCGATGACGGGCGAGGTGACGCTTCGCGGCAATGTCTTGGCCATCGGTGGCCTGAAGGAGAAGTTGTTGGCCGCGTTGCGAGGGGGGATCAAAACAGTGCTGATCCCGCAGGAAAATGAAAAAGACCTGCCCGAAATCCCTGACAATGTGAAAGAGGGATTGGAAATTATCCCCGTGTCCCATGTCAGCGAGGTTCTCGCCAAGGCCTTGACCCGTCAGCCCGAACCGATTGATTGGGATGAGGAGGCAGAGGCCGCCGCCGCCGCACAGCGCGCGCTTGAGGCCGCAAAAGACAGCAGCGCCACAACCCATTAACGTGGCACATTCCGCGAAATTGCCCCCGTTACATCCGTGGCGGGGGTTTTCTTTTTCGGGTGCCGCAAAATCAAAACATATAGTTTTAATATATAATATGTCCTGATACCATGCGGCGTAGATAGGATTGGCCAAATGGGGGCACACATGGCACCAAAATCACCAAAATCCACGACGGATAAGGCGGCAGCGAAACCAAAACCTGCGGTGGCCTCGGTCGCGGCGGTGATCGCGCCCAAATCAAAAGCAACAGCAAAACCGTCTGACAAGCCCGCGCTCAAGGCCGTGACCGCCGCCAAATCTGACAGCAAACCCAAAACGAAGATTGAGGCGCTGAAGCGCCGCGCCCTGCTTGAGGCGGTTGCGATGCGGGTGGGTGTCAAACGCACGGATGCGCGCGAAGTCATGGATGCGGTTCTGGTCGAGATGGCCGAAGCCCTAGATCAAGGGCGCGACCTGATCCTGCCGCCATTTGGCAAGGTCATGTTGCGCAAAGATAAGGATGGTCAGGATGGGCGCCCGATGGTGGCGCGGATAAAACTGATCGAGGCTGATAAACGCGGTGCAAGCGCCGAGGAAACCGACCAAGACTAAACCCTTGCGCAGTGGGGCGCGGCTGACTAGAAGAACTCCGCGCAGAACGGGTGATTAGCTCAGTGGTAGAGCGCTTCGTTCACATCGAAGATGTCGGGGGTTCAAATCCCTCATCACCCACCATCTGGCCTATTGTTGAGGCGGGGCAGGTCTGTGACCCACGGGCGAGGTGATCTTTGTGATGCGGCGAAATTTTCCGATATATTTGCTGCGCCATGGGGAAACCGAATGGAATAACGAGCATCGGTTTCAAGGTTGGCTCGACTCTGCGCTTACCCCCAATGGGGTTGTGCAGGCGCAGACGCAAGGTCGTTTGTTGCAGGAAATGATCAGCCGCCAAGGCTATGACGCAGTGACAGATTTCCGAACCAGTCCGCTTGGGCGCGCGGCACGCAGCGCGCGGTTGATTGCGCGGGCCTATCCCGATTTGCCGACCCTCGTGCAAGACGCGCGTCTGCGCGAGGTGAATATGGGGCAATGGCAGGGGCTTACGCGGGCCGAGGTGCAGGCGAATTGGCCTGTGCGCTTTGACACCGAGGCGCAGGTCTATCGTCATTCTCTCTTGACCCAAGGGGGCGAAACGCGCGCGGCCCTTGAGGCGCGTCTGCAGGATCTGGTGGCTGATTTGAAGGGGCCAAGCCTATTGGTCAGCCATGGCGTTGTGATCCAAACCTTGCGCGGCCTTTTGCGCGGGCTAGACCCTGACCAAACGGCATCTTTGGGCCATGCGCAGGGCGGGGTTTATGTGATTACCGCCAATGGGGGTGAGGTGAAGATTGGGTTTTGAGAAAACTTTGCGCCTTTGGCGCAAAATTCTTTGCAGATCGGGCTTGCATATCCCTGCATCATGCGGCTAATACGCCTTCACGCGATGGCGAGGGTGATTAGCTCAGTTGGTAGAGCGCTTCGTTTACACCGAAGATGTCGGGAGTTCGAGTCTCTCATCACCCACCACGCGCTTCCCTCCCCAATCCTCAGTCTGATTGATGCAAAGGGCGTGCGCGATCATTTTGCACTGTAAAGCAGGGCTGTAATGCGGTCGCGGATATTGCCCGCGTCACCAGTATCCCCAATCCGATGCACATGGATGAAATACAGCTGATTGTTGTAACATTTCATGGTCACAAAAATATTGCCGTTGATTTGATACCACAAATATTCCGCGCCATCGCCGCCCGAAAAATCGACCCAAGAAGCGACTTGGTTCACGGCGCGCTCGGATGCGGTGACGCAGGCATAATTGCTGCTAAAGCTGCGTTCATCCACGGCAAAAGCCACCTCGTCTGCGCGGGCAATAGTGGCAAGGCCGCATAGGGCAAGAGCGGCAAGAATTGTTTTACGGGTCATTGGGCACTCTTCATATTCATCGGTCATATGAATTGGCCGCACAAGCATCACTGTGCGGCCAAATTTGATCAGAAAGTTTCGATTTCCAAACGGGCGTTACAATAGGCCCCATCATAGGTGCCAACCCAAATATCAATCGGCCCGTCTTGCGGGTTGGTTAGGATGATACGGGGGTCAAGATTTCCGTTATCGTCATCATCATAATACCAAGTTGCCGATGCGGTATTGATCAAAAGGGCCGCGTCACATTCGCTGACCACGCGAATATGCAACTCGTAAGCCGCCATACCCGAGACGTTGAATCGGAAATCTGGTCGATCTGGGAAAAATCCCGGGCCGACATCTGTGGCCGGTCGGATATGGCTGCATTTCGAGAGCGAATAATCACCCCCAGCGACAATATTATAATAACGTGGCGTGTAAAAATAGCTTCCGCTGCCGCTATATTGCTCTGCCGCTTGAAAGTTCCAATTTGGACACGCGTCCGCTGATGTGGTGAAGAATGACCCCGCGACAAGCGCCGCTGAAAGCAAGATTTTTCGCATCTGTTTGTCCCTTATTTTCTTTATTTATTGGAATAAAACTAGCTCAAAATATAAATTTGTCTAATGTTTTGCGGATAAAGTGAATATCGACATTGCAGTGGAACGGGCGCGGCATAATCTGGGATGAGCGAAAGGCGGATGAATGACAGGTGATCCAAGTTTAGACGGGTTTCTGGCGACCTATGCGATTGTGATTGTCGCAGCGTTCTTCTTTCCAACCCTCGTGGCCATAAGCGCACCATTGGCGTTTTCATTCTGAACATCGTGGTGGGATGGACGGGATTGGGGTGGATTTTACTGCTGGCCTTCGCGTTATTGAGCGAGGCAAAAGCGCAGCCGAGGTAAGCTCTGAACTTTCCCTGCACGTATGCGGTCAAACGCAAATTTGCTTTTGCGCATTTTTTGCGCCAATCGCGCCAAAGGGGGCCTTGACGGGGCAGGGCGCGCAGCATAGACACCCTGCACGCTACAGGGTTGCCTGTGGCCGATGGTGAGCGGTTGTAGCTCAGTTGGTTAGAGTACCGGCCTGTCACGCCGGGGGTCGCGGGTTCGAGCCCCGTCAACCGCGCCACCACCATCGCGCCCCAAAAGCCCCTGTTCGTCTGCGCGGTTGTAGCTCAGTTGGTTAGAGTACCGGCCTGTCACGCCGGGGGTCGCGGGTTCGAGCCCCGTCAACCGCGCCACTTCTTCCCTAGATTGACGAAAAATGCGCGGGCATTTTACCCTTTGTGGATCCATCCACCGCCAAAGATTCGGCTGCTGTTCTCATCATAAAAGACACAGGCCTGACCGGGGCTGACACCTTCTTCGGCGGTCAGCAATTCCACCATCGCGGTTGTCGGGGATGTCGGATGGATCAGGGCCGCGCGTGGTGGGCGAGTTGAGCGGATTTTGACCGCAACCTCGCGGGTCTTTTCGCTGTCAAAGGGCGTATCACCCAACCAGTTGATTTCGCGCACAGGGATATGGCGGGTCGCCAAGGCCTCCTTGGGGCCGACCACGACATGACGCGCCTCTGGATCAAGTTTGACCACATATAACGGGTCAGCCAGCCCCCCAATGCCAAGGCCGCGGCGTTGGCCGATTGTGTAATGGATCACGCCATTATGTTGGCCCAATACACGGCCTTCCATATCCACGATATCGCCCGGATCCGCCGCGCCGGGGCGCAATTTTTCAATTACACTGGCATAGTCGCCATTTGGCACAAAGCAGATATCTTGGCTGTCTGGCTTATCAGCCACGGGCAGTCCGTATTTATGGGCCAGTTTGCGGGTTTCTTCCTTAGACGCCAGATGACCAAGGGGAAAGCGCAGGAAATCCAATTGCGCTTGCGTGGTCGAAAACAAGAAATAGGACTGATCGCGCGTTGCATCTGCGGCGCAATGAAGCTCTGCTTTCTCAGCCCCCATTTTGCGTTGAATATAGTGCCCCGTGGCCATGCAATCGGCCTCGAGTTCTTGTGCGGTGGCAAGCAGATCTTTGAATTTCACGCGCTCGTTGCAGCGGATGCAGGGCACAGGCGTGGCCCCTGCGAGATAGGCATCGGCGAATTCGTCAATCACCGCATCCTTAAAGATATTCTCGTAATCAAGGACATAATGCGGAAAGCCCATATTTTCGGCCACACGGCGCGCATCGTGAATATCGCGCCCTGCACAGCAGGCGCCTTTTTTTGCCAAGGCCGCACCGTGATCATAAAGTTGCAGGGTGACGCCCACCACATCATAGCCTTCTTCGGCCAATTGGGCCGCCACAACCGAGCTATCCACCCCCCCAGACATAGCCACAACAACCCGCGTCTCCTGCGGGGGTTTGGCAAAGCCAAGCGAGTTGAGCGGCGCATTGGGGCGGTCAAGGGGCATGTCGATCTCCAGATGATAGGGCGGAATATAGGAAAATCTTATCTATTCACAAGGGGCTGAAGGCTTGGACGCTTACCTTGCCTTAAGGCTTGGGGGGTTAGCCCTAGGCCTGCGTTCGTGAATAAGGATAAAGTTATGTATATCCGCAAACCCAAAGGCCCTGTCAGCGTCACGTTGCCTAATGGTCAGCAGATGACCCGCGCTGATTTGCCCCCCGCAGACACCACAAGGTGGGTCGCAAGCCGAAAGGCATGCGTGTTGCGGGCGATTGCGACAGGCCTTATTTCACGGGACGAGGCACTGAGCCGTTGGGATCTGTCGGCGGAGGAATTGGACACTTGGCTTGCCAAGGCCAGCCGCTATGGTGAGGCGGCACTCAAGGCCACAGCAGTGCAAAACTATCCACGCGAGCAGGGCATAAAATCACCCGCCGCTGGCTCTGCCGCGCGCCCGCCATCAGGCGAGCAAAGATTGAGTTGGCCGCAGTCAAAATAAATAATATATGTAATTTATACATATTTTGCATTAAAGCTAAATTAACCTTTTGACGCGATTATCCTCTTTAAGCGAGTATTAGGAGGTTAGAAGATGCGGCTTCTCTTGGTTGAAGATGATCCAACCACCGCGAAAAGCATCGAAATGATGCTGCGGCACGCCAATCTGAATGTCTACTGCACCGATTTGGGTGAGGAAGGCATCGATCTGGCCAAGTTATATGATTACGATCTGATCCTTTTGGATCTGAATCTGCCTGATATGACCGGCCTCGAGGTGCTGCGCCAATTGCGTATGGCGCGGGTTGATACGCCGATCCTGATCCTGACAGGCGCAGATGACACCGATAGCAAACTCAAAGGATTCGGGTTTGGCGCTGATGATTACCTCACCAAACCCTTCCATCGCGAGGAACTGGTGGCGCGCATCCATGCCATTATCCGCCGCTCAAAGGGGCATGCACAATCGGTGATCAAAACCGGTGAGATTTGCGTCAACCTTGATGCCAAAACGGTCGAGGTGGCGGGGCGCGCGGTGCATTTGACGGGCAAAGAATACCAAATGCTTGAGCTGCTATCGCTGCGCAAAGGCACGACATTAACGAAAGAGATGTTCCTCAATCATCTTTACGGCGGCATGGATGAGCCAGAATTGAAGATCATTGACGTTTTCATCTGTAAATTGCGCAAAAAACTGTCCGAGGCTTCGGGCGGTCAGAACCATATTGAAACGGTTTGGGGGCGTGGTTACGTGCTGCGTGATCCGCATCCAAAGGCCGCTTTGGCTGCCACGGCTTGATCTGCGCTAGACCTCTGCCGCTGCTGCCCATATCTATAGGGCAGCAGTCAGGCGAGGCGGTCTATGTCAGAAGAAGATCAAAACACGGGCGCGGGGGTATCCCTCTTAGGGCGCGATCAGGCGGCACAGCGTTTGGCCGAATTGGCCGATATTTTGGCGCGCGCCAATAAGGATTATTTCCAAGAAGACGCGCCCACCCTCAGCGATGCGGAATATGACCGCCTGAAACGCGAAAACGCGGATCTTGAGGCGCGGTTTCCCGATCTGATCCGCGGCGATAGTCCAAGCGCGCAAATCGGCGCCAGCCCTGCCGAGGGCTTTGGCAAAATCACCCATGCCGAACGCATGATGTCCTTGGCCAATGCCTTTGACGAGGCCGATGTCGCGGAATTTATCGCGGGCATTCAGCGCTATTTGGGCCTGTCTGATACCACGCCCTTGGTCTTTACCGCCGAGCCAAAAATCGATGGGCTGTCCCTGTCTTTGCGCTATGAAAACGGCGTTTTGGTGCATGCCGCCACGCGCGGCGATGGGGAGACGGGCGAAAACGTCACCGCCAACGCCCGCACGATTGCCGATATTCCGCAGGCCATCCATCACAGCGATTGTCCCGATATTCTCGAAGTGCGCGGTGAAGTTTACATGAGCCACGCAGATTTCGCCGCGCTCAACGCGCGCGCCGAGCAGGCAGGGGGCAAAACCTTTGCCAATCCACGCAATGCGGCCGCAGGATCGCTGCGCCAATTGGATGCCGAGATCACCCGCGCCCGCCCGCTGCGGTTTTTCGCCTATGCGCTTGGGGTTGTCTCCGCTCCGCTTGCAGACACGCAATTTGGACTGATTGCGAAATTGCGTGATTTTGGATTTCTGACCAATCCCTTAACCATTCGCTGCGAGAGCCTTGAGGCGATTATCGCCCATTATCAGGCAATTGCCCATGATCGCGCGGGTCTTGGCTATGATATTGATGGGGTGGTCTACAAGCTCGATGATCTGGCCTTGCAGCGCCGCTTGGGGTTGCGTGCCACCACCCCGCGTTGGGCCATTGCGCATAAATTCCCCGCTGAACTGGCCTGGACGCGGATCGAGGCGATCGACATCCAAGTGGGGCGCACAGGCGCGTTGTCGCCCGTAGCGCGGCTTGCCCCCGTGACTGTGGGCGGTGTGGTTGTCTCGAATGCAACGCTGCATAACGAGGATTACATCGCAGGCCGCAACAACACAGGCGAGGCGATCCGCGCGGGGCGCGATATTCGCGTGGGTGATTTGGTTCAGGTCTATCGCGCGGGTGATGTGATCCCCAAAATTGCAGATGTGGATGTCACGCAGCGCCCTGCTGATGCGCAGCCCTATATCTTTCCCACCACATGCCCCGAATGCGGATCAGAGGCGCATCGTGAGGAGGGCGATTCCGTGCGCCGCTGCACGGGCGGGCTGATCTGCCCAGCCCAAGCGGTTGAGCGCCTCAAGCATTTCGTCTCGCGCGCGGCCTTTGACATCGAGGGTTTAGGGGCAAAGCAGGTCGAACAATTCAACAAAGACGGATGGATCACCGAGCCTGCCGATATTTTCACCCTTGAGGCACGCTATGGCAGCGGTATCCAGCAGCTAAAAAACCGCGAGGGGTGGGGGGATAAATCTGCGCAAAATCTTTTCGCTGCGATTGCAGAGAAACGTCAAATCCCCCTCGGCCGTCTGATCTTTGCCTTGGGCATCCGCCATGTGGGCGAGGTGGCGGCCAAGGATTTGGCCGAACATTTCCGCAGTTGGGCCGCCTTTGACGCGGCCATTCATGCCGCCCGCCTTGAGCCTGCCGCAACGGCGCCTGACGCCAAATCGCGCAAAAAATTGCTTGAGGACAGTCCCGCATGGGCCGAAATCACTGGTATTGATGGCATCGGGGATACGGTTGCCACGGCGCTCTGCGAGGCATGGGCGCAGCCGCGTGAATATGCGTCAATCGAACGGCTTGTGGCCCATCTTGAGATCCAATCGCCCGCTATTCGTGATGTGTCGGGCAGCCCCGTGATGGGCAAGACAGTGGTGTTCACGGGCAGTCTCGAAAAGATGACCCGCGCAGAGGCCAAATCGCGTGCCGAAAGTTTGGGGGCCAAGGTCGCAGGTTCGGTTTCTGCCAAAACCGACCTTTTGGTTGCAGGGCCTGGGGCAGGATCAAAGGCCAAAAAGGCCGCAGAATTGGGCATTGAAACCATTGATGAAGATGCGTGGTTGGCCCTCATTGGGGATCTTTAACCCATGGCCGCGCAGGGCCGACCAGAGGTTTTGTTCGGGCTCTTCTCGCGCCTTGAGGGCCTATCTGGTATTGGCCCCAAAGCTGCGCAGGCATTGGGGCATCTTCATATCGAAACCCCGAAAGATCTGATTTACACCTTGCCCGTGGGTGTGGTGGATCGCCGCCCCGTAACGCGCCTTGCTGAAATCACCCCACCGCGCATTGCCACGCTAGAGGTTGAGGTGATCCGTCACCGCCCGCCCCCGTCCCGCGGGCGTGGGCCCTATCGGGTTACGGTCACCGACAGTCAAACCGCCTTTGATCTGGTATTTTTTCACGCGCGTGCGCCCTATCTCGAAAAGCTTTTGCCCATAGGCGCGCGGCGTCTGATCTCGGGCAAGGTTGAGCTTTTCGATGGGATTGCGCAAATCGTGCATCCTGATCACATCCTGCCCGTTGAGGAGGCGGAAACCCTCCCCAAATTCGAGGCGATTTATCCGCTTGGGCAAGGGTTGACGCAAAAGATCATGGCGCGCGCGATTGCCGATGCCTTGCAAGCCGTGCCTGACCTGCCCGAATGGATTGATCCCGCCCTAAAGGCGCGCGAGGGGTGGCCCGATTGGGCCACTGCGATGCGGGCACAGCACCATATGCAATCGGCCAGTGAGGCCGCCCCCAATGCCAAGCCGCGGCTGCGTCTGGCCTATGACGAATTGTTTGCTCATCAATTGACCCTTGCCCTTGCGCGGGCGCGGGCCAAGCGGCGCAAAGGGCGGATCAGCCAAGGCGATGGTGCGCTGCGGGCCAAGGTTCTGCAAAGCTTGCCCTACAGCCCCACGGGCGCACAGACCCGCGCCATTGCGGAAATCGTGGCCGATATGGCCGCGCCCGAACGGATGAGCCGCCTGTTGCAGGGCGATGTTGGGGCGGGCAAAACCCTTGTTGCTTTGATGGCGCTTTTGGCGGCGGTCGAGGCGGGTGGGCAGGGGGTGATGATGGCGCCCACCTCGATCCTTGCGCAACAGCACGCCGCCAATCTGCGCCCCTTGGCCGAAGCGGCAGGTGTCGTGCTTGAGGTTCTCACAGGGGCGGATAAGGGGCGCGAGCGGGCCGCAAAACTGGCCGCCCTTGCGCGCGGCGATATCGCGATCTTGGTCGGCACCCATGCCGTGTTTCAAGAGGATGTTGAATTTGCCGATCTGCGTTTGGCGATTGTGGACGAGCAGCACCGCTTTGGCGTGCGCGAACGCCTGCGATTGGGGGAAAAGGGCGCTTTGGCGGATATGTTGGTGATGACGGCCACGCCCATTCCCCGCACGCTGAGCCTTGCGCAATATGGCGATATGGATCTGTCGATCTTGGATGAAAAACCCGCCAATCGTCAAAAGATCACCACGGCTTTGGTGTCCGAGGCGCGGATGGATGAGGTGGTGGCACATCTGCAAAAGGCGGTGGCAGAGGGCCAGCAAGCCTATTGGATTTGCCCATTGGTTGAGGAATCCGAAGTTTACGAGGCCACCGCCGCTGAAGAACGCTTTAAATCCTTGCGCGCACGACTGGGCGAGGGGGTGGTGGGCCTTGTCCATGGGCAGATGAGCGGCCCTGAAAAAGATGCGGCCATGACCGAATTCAATGAAAACCGCACCAAGGTTCTGGTGGCCACCACGGTGGTTGAGGTGGGGGTGGATGTGCCAAATGCCAGCATTATGGTGATTGAACAGGCCGATCTTTTCGGCATGGCGCAGCTGCATCAATTGCGGGGGCGGGTGGGGCGCGGCAGCCGTGCATCGACTTGCGTGCTGCTTTATCGCAATGGCCTGACAGAAACGGCCAAGCGCCGCTTGCATGTCCTGCGCGACACGGATGATGGCTTTGTCATCGCAGAAGAAGATTTGGCCATTCGTGGCGCAGGCGATGTGATTGGCACGGCGCAATCTGGTCTGCCGCGGTTTCGCGTGGCCGATCTGGAACAACATGGCGGCTTGATGGCGATGGCGCAAAGCGATGCGCGCGCGCTTTTGGCGCTTGATCCATCGCTTGAGGGGCCGCGCGGTCAGGCCGCACGCACCCTGTTATGGTTGCTTGAGCAAGATAAGGCTATTCGCCTGATTTCGGCGGGCTGACCCGCTTTGTTCACAAATGTTCTCAAAAAGTTCTTGACGACTCGCGTCAGGGTATGAGAACAATCCGGCAACATTAACGGGAGATGGCCCATGTTGTCAGATGTAAAAACGATTATCACGCGTTCATCCACCACGCTTTTGGCCGATCTTTGCGGGGCGATGTCCCTTGTTGTTTTGGCGATGGGGCTGCTGCATCTGCCGCAATTTTTCTAAGTTTTCTGCCTGCGGTTCAGGTTTCAGGGGTATGCGCCCCCTTGGCATCATGATCCTTGCCTCGGATCTGTCCCCAATGCCGATAGGCCGCGCGATCCCCCAATCGCACGGTTGAAACGATACACCGCATCACTGTGACCGCCCCTTTGCATTGCCCTGCAGGGGCGGTTTTTTTTAGGGGTCTTCGGCGCGCTCCATCGCCTCAAGGGTCGCTTCGAGTGACAGCATGATAGAGGCGTGGCGATTGCGATAATCGCGGGCGGGGGTCAGCACCTCATAACCCTCAAATGGGGCCTCTGGCCCGTTCCCCTCACCTTTGAGCATGGCGGCAAGCGCGTCTCGGGCGGCGGCAATTTCGGCACGGTTGCGGCCCAGAATATGGGCACCCATCAATGCGGCGGAGGCCTGACCGAGTGCGCAGGCCTTTACATCTTGGGCAAAGCGGCTGATCCGCCCCTCGGCGATATCCAAATCCACTGTAACGGTTGATCCGCAAAGCGGGGCCCGCCGCTTGACACTGGCCTGTGGCGCCTCAAGCCGCCCGTGATGCGGAATATCCGCCGCCAATGCCAGAATTCGCTGCGAATATAGCTGCACCAAATCGGATTTTGTGTCGCTCATCTCAGCCATGCGCGTCTCGGCCCCTTCCATGATCTCCCCCCAAGAGCTAGTGTGAATATGACCATTTGGAAAGGGTGAGATGTGGAAATGACGGGTGCTGTGGAATTTGACCCAGATAGCCTGCGCTATAATGAGGCGGGTCTGATCCCTGCGATTGCGCAATGCGCCGAGACGGGCGATGTGCTGATGATGGCATGGATGAACCGCGCCTCTCTCGTAAAAACCCTAGAAACAGGCAAAGTCACCTATTGGAGCCGCTCGCGCGCGGCTTTTTGGGTTAAGGGTGAAAGCTCGGGCCATGTGCAGGATTTGGTTGATCTGCGAGTGGATTGTGACCGCGATTGTCTTTTGCTCGTGGTTCGGCAAACGGGGCCTGCCTGCCACACCAATCGCCGCAGCTGCTTTTACACCGCGATCCGCGAGGGGGGCGAGGTCGAATTGATGCAACCCGAGGGCTAAAGCCCGACCATTGCACGAATATCCGCAGGGGTTTTTCCTGTATCCCGATAAAGGGCAATAGCGCGCGCATCATCGCGCTTGGCCAGACGTTTGCCCTGCTCATCACGGATCAAGGCGTGATGATGATATTGCGGCACGGGGTAGGCCAACAGATTTTGCAAAATCACATGGATTGCGGTTGCCTCAAATAAATCTTCGCCGCGAATGACATGGGTCACGCCTTGTGCCGCGTCATCAACCACCACGCTGAGATGGTAAGAGCTGCCCATGTCTGGCCGCGCCAATACAGGGTCGCCAATATGGGCCAGCGCGGCATCGCGCGTGATCTCATGCCGCCCCTGATGGCATGGCCCTGTTTCTGTGAAACGCATTTGCGCAAGGCGCTCAAAGGCGCGCGCCAGATCAAGGCGTAAGGCGGCCCCTTCGGCCTCGGCGGCACTGGTCACAGTCTGGCCGCGACAAGTGCCAGGATAGATGCGCCCATCTGGCCCGAATGTGGGGGCCCCTTCCTGCGGGGCGGCACTGGCCGCCTCGATATCCCGCCTGCGGCAGGTGCAGCGATAAATCAGGCCCTGTTGCGCCAATTGATCCAAAGCGGCGCGATAGCGGGCCATCTGCTCGGATTGCCGCATCACGGGCAGGGGCCAAGACAGCCCCAACCATGTCAGATCATCATAAATTTGCGCCTCCCATTGCGGGCGGGCGCGGGATTGGTCGATATCCTCAATCCTGAGCAAAAATTGCCCCTGCGTCATTCGCGCCATGTCATGGGCCAGACACGCACTATAGGCATGGCCCAAATGCAAAGGCCCTGTGGGGGACGGGGCAAATCGGGTGACACAGCCCTTAGGCAGGGAAGGCATCAAGCCATGCGCGCCAATCGGTCTTGGCGCGGTCCGTATAGGCCTTATAGCGGTCTTTGCGTCCACGCCGCCCCGATTTCGGGCCTTCGACCGGGGGAAAAAGACCGAAATTCACATTCATCGGCTGAAAGGTTTTCGCCTCCGCCCCGCCTGTGATGTGATGGATCAAGGCCCCCATCGCGGTGGTATTGGGCAAATCGGGCGGGGTGAGGCCGCGCAATTCTGCCACCGCGTAGCGCCCCGCTAGCAGACCCATTGCCGCCGATTCAACATAGCCCTCAACCCCCGTGATTTGGCCCGCAAAGCGGATATGCGGCATGGATTTCAACCGCATTTGCGCATCGAGAAGCGTGGGGGAATTGATGAAGGTGTTGCGATGAATGCCGCCAAGACGGGCAAATCGTGCCTCCTCCAAACCGGGGATCATGCGCAACACCTCGGTCTGTGCGCCGTATTTCATTTTGGTTTGAAAGCCCACGATATTGTAAAGCGTGCCCAGTTTATTGTCGCGGCGCAGCTGCACCACAGCCCAAGGTTTCACATCGGGCTGATGCGGGTTGGTTAAGCCCACAGGTTTCATAGGCCCGTGGCGCAGGGTTTCGCGGCCCCGTTCTGCCATGACCTCAATCGGCAGGCATCCATCGAAATAGCCCGCCGTTTCGCCTTCGTGAAACTCGGTTTTTTCGGCAGCCAGCAGGGCATCGATAAAGGCCTCATACTGGTCGCGCGTCATGGGGCAGTTGAGATAAGCGCGCTGCTCTTCCTCGGTTTCGCCCTTGTCGTAGCGCGACTGCATCCACGCCCGCGACATGTCGATACTCTCGGCATAAACGATGGGGGCGATGGCATCGAAAAAGGCAAGGCTGTCTTGACCTGCCTCTTTGGCAATGGCCTGTGCCAGCGCGCCTGATGTCAACGGGCCTGTTGCTATGATCCAATGGCCTGTTTCGGGCAGGGTGCTGATTTCGCCTTCCTCAATCGTAATATTGGGATGCGCGTGCAGCCGCGCTGTGACGGCTTGGGCGAAAGCATCACGATCCACCGCCAATGCGCCCCCTGCAGGCAGGCGGTGGTGATAGGCCATTTCCATAATGAGGCCACCTGCCGCGCGCATTTCCCAATGCAAAAGGCCGACCGCGTTTTGTTCGTGATCATCCGAGCGGAAGGAATTGGAACATACCATTTCCGCCAAATGCCCAGTTTGATGGGCAAATGTGCCAATCTTTGGGCGCATCTCATGGATGACGACCTGTTGACCAAGCTCTGCGGCCTGCCAAGCGGCCTCAGAGCCCGCCATGCCGCCGCCAATGATATGAAGCGCGTTATCTGACATGGGCGCTTCTTAGATCAAAAGCGGGGCAGGGTGAAACGGGTTTTTTGGGGGGCGTTACAGGCCGCGCGCCACCACAGGCAGGAATGGGTCTGCAAAGGGCAGGGGCGTGTAAACAGGGCGGTTCCCCAAGGCGATCTCGACCCCAAGACGGAACTGGCCTCTATCGCGCAAGGCGGGGTTGGAGAATTCTTCAAAACCATAGCTTGCCGTCACCGCAACTGCACCGCTGTGATCCAGCCATTGCACACCAATTTCGCCAGTGACCTGCGTTGTGGACAGGCGCAATTCGTCAAATTCTGCAAGTCCGATTTGCGCAAAGGCCTGCCATGCGGGGCCCAGATCAAGACGGATCTCACCACCTGCAAAAAGCACATCTGCATCCCCAAGGGGGCGTGTCGCCATGGCGCTGTCGCGCAGGCCAAGCCCGCCATAAGCCCCCAACGTAAGCCCTGCAATTTCACGGCGCCCTTGAATGCCAAGCCCACCCCAGCGGCTGCTTTCATTGTTGAGATCGGCCAAATAGGCAAAAAGACCATAGCGCCGATCAGCGGCAGGGCTGAGGTGTAGGCCTGCCCGAACGGCGCCAATGGTGCCGATTTCGGTATCGGCCAGATCAAAATTCACCTCAAACCCGTGATGCGCGGTAATCGCGTAATCAAGATTGAGATGCGCCCCATTTTGGTCAGCACCAGTGCTGTTAAGCCCAAGCGTTGCGGCACGCAGGCCCAAATTATCGGCGTGCGCCATATCCGCAGCCAAAGAGGCCAGACCGAGGCAAAGGCAAAATTGCGAGATTGGTGCAGCCATCAGAACGCGCTTTCAACAAAGGTTCTTTTGCAAATGGCGCATGGTGAAGAAAAAATATATATGAATTATATCATATGGTTAATGGCCGCAATTTATCTTAAATCGTAAGGCCCGCACGCGCCTTGGCGGTGCGGCCCTTGATGTGGGTCGTAAATTTTTGGTTTGAGCGGGCCTGAGCTTCAGCTCTCTGCGCTGGCCTCGGCCGCATCCGCATCCGCCGTGGCGGTGTCCTCGTCATCACCTTCAACGATGCGCGCGACTGACACAACGGTTTCGCCTGCCTTGGTGTTAAACACCTTCACCCCACCTGCCGAGCGTGAACGGAATGAGATGCCCTCAACAGGCACGCGAATAGATTGACCCGTTGATGAGGCGAGCATGATCTGATCGGTCATCTCGACAGGGAAGGCTGCCACCAGTGGCCCGCCGCGCATCGCCTTGTCGATGGCCATAACCCCCATGCCGCCACGGCCCCTGACAGGGTAATCATGGCTTGAAGATAACTTTCCAGACCCGCTTTCTGTAATGGTCAGGATCAAATCCTCTGAGGCGCGCATTTCGGCAAAGCGTTCAGGGCTAAGGGTGCCTTCGGCCACCACGCCCTCATCCTCGTCCGTTTCGACCTCATCTTCGGGCGCACCTGCCAAGGCGCGGCGCTGTTTGAGATAGGCGGCGCGCTCAGCAGGGTCAGCGGTGAAATGGCGGATCACGGCCATGGAAACCACAGATTCCCCATCACCCAAACGGATGCCGCGCACGCCTGTGCTGTCGCGGCCCTTAAAGACGCGGACATCGGTGCAAGAGAAGCGGATCGCGCGCCCCCCTTCGGTGACCAACATCACATCGTCTTCCTCGGTGCAGATGCGCGCATTCACAAGGCTGACTGTCCCATCTTCGGGCAATTTCATTGCAATCTTGCCGTTTGATTTCACATTGGTGAAATCCGACAATTGGTTGCGGCGCACATCGCCTGCGGATGTGGCAAAGATAATTTGCAGATCGCCCCAATCTTCCTCGGGGCGATCAACCGGCATGATCGCCGCAATCGTAACCCCCACAGGAATGGGCAGGATATTCACAATGGCCTTGCCTTTTGATGTGCGGCTGCCAAGCGGCAAGCGCCATGTCTTGAGCTTGTAGACCATCCCATCGGTGGTGAAGAACAAAAGCTGGGTGTGGGTATTGGCCACAAAGAGCGATGTTACGACATCGTCTTCCTTGAGGCTGCCGCCCGATAGCCCTTTGCCGCCGCGTTTTTGTGCGCGGAATTCAGCCAAGGCCGTGCGCTTGATATAGCCACCTGCGGTGACGGTCACGACCATGTCTTCGCGTTCGATCAGGTCTTCGTCATCCATGTCGCCAGACCAATCGACAATCTCGGTGCGGCGCGGCACGGCGAAGGCCGTTTTCACCTCGGCCAATTCTTCCGAGATGATCGCCATGATCCGATCACGGCTGGCGAGGATGGCAAGATATTCTTTGATCTTACCTGCGAGTTCCTCCAACTCATCCGTCACTTCCTTGACGCCAATCTGGGTCAGGCGTTGCAGGCGCAGTTCCAAAATCGCGCGCGCCTGCGCCTCGGAGAGGTTATAGGTGCCGTCATCGTTCATGGTATGGGTCGGGTCGTCAATCAGACGGATATAGGCGGCAATATCCGCTGCTGGCCAGCGCCGTGTCATCAAGGCTTCGCGCGCCGCTGCCGCATCTGCGGAGGCGCGGATCGTGGCCACAACCTCATCGACATTGGAGACGGCAACCGCCAAACCACACAGAATGTGACTGCGTTCGCGTGCTTTGTTCAACTCAAACGCGGTGCGGCGTGCCACGACCTCCTCGCGGAAAGCGATAAAGGCGGTCAAAAAGCCCCGCAAATCCAACTGCTCGGGCCGCCCGCCATTCAGCGCCAACATATTGCAGCCAAAGGAGGTCTGCATCTGGCTAAAGCGGAACAATTGGTTCAGCACTACATCAGGGGTGGCATCGCGTTTCAACTCGATCACAACGCGCACGCCGTTGCGATCAGATTCGTCCGCCACGCCTGAGATGCCTTCGACCTTTTTCTCGCGCACCAATTCTGCAATGCGTTCGATCATCGAGGCCTTGTTCACCTGATAGGGGATCTCATCAATAATGATGGCAAAGCGGTCTTTACGAATTTCCTCAACATGGGTGCGCGCGCGAATGACCACGCTGCCGCGCCCCTCGGTATAGGCCCGCCTTGCGCCAGAGCGGCCCAAGATGATCCCGCCTGTGGGGAAATCGGGGGCAGGGATAAACTCGATCAACTGTTCCGAACTGAGGTCGGGATCTTGGATCAAGGCCTGACAGGCATCAATCACCTCGCCCAAATTATGGGGTGGGATATTGGTGGCCATGCCAACCGCAATGCCGCCCGCACCATTGACCAACATATTGGGAAAGCGCGCAGGCAGAACGGTGGGTTCTTTTTGCTTGCCATCATAATTGTCTTGGAAATTGACCGTGTCCTTGTCGATATCGGCCAAAAGATAGGCGGCGGGTTTGTCCATGCGCACTTCGGTATAGCGCATGGCGGCGGGGTTATCGCCATCCATAGAGCCGAAATTGCCCTGACCATCGAGCAGGGGCAGGGACATCGAAAAAGGCTGCGCCATCCGCACAAGCGCGTCATAGATCGCACTGTCGCCATGCGGGTGATATTGACCCATCACATCGCCCACGGGTCGTGCAGATTTCCGATAGGCCTTTTCATGCGTGTTGCCCGTTTCGTGCATCGCAAACAAAATGCGGCGATGCACGGGTTTGAGGCCATCGCGCAAATCGGGGATCGCGCGGCTGATGATCACCGACATCGCATAATCGATGAAGGATGTTTTCATCTCATCGGCGATATCAATCGAAGGGCCAGAATGCGGGTGCCGCGCGGGGAGCGTGGCGGGGTCATTCTCGGGGGTTTCGGGCGTATCTGTCACTGTGCGGGCCTGCTGTCTTTTCGATCTTGTTCTGCGATGACATGCTGCACCTCTTGGCACAGCTATATTTTGTTATTTGACACTATAGACCCCCGCGATATAGGGCGCAATGCTCCTGTCTGGTGAATTGGCCTTTGTCGGTCTACCGCTTGTTATCAGCCACCGCAGGATGCTGCTAATGCATTGTTTTTGTTGATTTTTAATTTGCATTTGCAATCATGAGACATCATGAACCAAGCAAGGGAAAGTGCAGATGACTTGGGGGTCTCGCAACAGTGATGAAACCGCAACGGGGCTGATGCTTGAGGGGTATGGGCTGACCACGGCGGAATTTTACTATCGGATGCCTGATTATCGTAATGTTATCAACGTGTTCATCTGGCAGGATTACGATCTCGCGCCAGATTATCCGCGCATTTTCGGATTTATTGATTTCTGGAAGCGCGAGATTGAGGCACCGTTGCATTCTGTGCGTTTTGCGCATCGGCGGCTGATATCTGACGGGTCATGGCGCAATGTCGTTGAGGAGATTTCCTATCACTAGCCCACGGGACAGGCGTGGGGCTATGCTTTGGCCGCTGCGGCCTTGGCCCAGATCACGAACAGGGCCAAGCAAATCAGGCCATTCCATGAGGCCATCGACAGACCCGCAAAGGCCCATGCAACCTCGTCACACATAACAATCGCAGGCGCGGTGTCTGTTGAGAGCAATTCACTGGCCGAAAGCGACAGGATATCTTCTGCGCCCCCCGTGCAGGAGGTGGGGCCTTGCCACCACCCGCGCTCAACCCCTGTGTGATACAGCGCGATCCCTGCATTCACGAGCATCGCGCCCGCCCCAATCAGGGTCAAGCCGCGCGCCAATTTGGGGGCAATGGCGGCAATGATTACGATGAACAGCGCAACCAGTGCAGCGCCCGCATGGGGCCAACGTTGCCACAGGCACATGGCGCAGGGCGCAAGCCCGCCAAGATACTGAAACCCAAAAGCGCCCGCCAATGTCGCGGCAGACCCCAGACCCGCGAGGGCGGATAATTTTGACAAATTCAGATCCCGCATCATCCCATGAACCTCACAGCATAAAATCCGCCAAGCAAGATGACGATGAACAATGTAAACATCAGCCCCAGACGGCGCTCGATGAAATCGCGTAAAGGGGCGCCGAATTGGCGCAGCAATGCCGCGATGACAAAGAATCGAATCCCCCGCGCGATGATCGAGGTGACAATGAATGTCCCCAAAGGCAGGCCTGTCCACCCTGACATGATGGTGATGACCTTATAGGGGAAGGGGGTTAGCCCTGCGATCAATACGGGCCAAAAGCCAAGATCATTAAAGCGCGTGTTAAACTCGGCCATTGCATCGGCCTTGCCAAGGGCCGCCAAAATCGGCGCGCCGATTTGGTCATAGAACAGCGCCCCAATCGCATAGCCTGCAATACCCCCCAAAACTGAGGCGATTAAGCAGACAGAGGCAATTAAAAAAGCCCGATTGGGCCGCGCAAGGATCATTGGGATCATCAAAATATCAGGGGGAATGGGAAAGATTGAACTTTCCGCAAAGGACACAATCGCCAAGGCCCACAGGGCGTGGCGATGACCCGCCAAACCCATTGTCCAATTATAGAGCCCGCGCAGCATCGCATTTATCCTAATATCGCCCCAATGTCAGAGGCGATGCCCGACAGGGCGGAAAAGGTCAAGCCAAAGCCAGATGACATGAGTGTGACAAAACTCTTGACGGATCGTTGCAAATGATAAAATGTCGCAGGCACATTGAATACGCGCGAGCCCCGAAAGGGAGTTTCACGTCGCGTTGAGGCTCAAGCGGAGGGGAGGCCGCTTGAGCCTTTTTCATTTTACGCCGCGCCACAGCGCGCGAAAATCTGCCCCGCCGCTTTGCCAAATCTTCAGGCTCTGCTAGACTTTGGGTTCGAGATTGGCTAAGCCCGCCTTAGCTTTCGTTAGCGCTAACGTAAATCGCGGCCAAAGGCGGCAATAACCTGTGAATTTCCCAAAGAATTTGGGTCAGATGCAGGGCAAAGGAGAGAAAATGGTTTCGCGCGTCATTCCAGTTGAAGATTTTGATCTGGTCATTTTTGGGGCGACAGGGGATCTGGCGCGGCGCAAAATCCTGCCTGGACTTTATCGGCGCTTTCATGACGGGCAAATGCCGCCCGAGGCGCGGATCATCGGCGCAGCGCGCACATCCCAAGATGACGTAGCCTTTCGTGATTTTGTCCGCGCGGCCATTGCCGAATTCACCCCCGAAGCCAGACGCGATGAAACCAGCCTTGCCGCGTTTTTGCAGCGTTTGAGCTATGTCGCCATTGATGCGCGCGGCACGGATGGATGGGCCGATCTCGCGGGAACAATGCGTGATGGTGTCGTGCAGGCCTTTTATTTCTCGGTCGCGCCCGCCTTGTTTGGCGATCTGGCCGAACGTCTGCACACCCATAAAGTTGCGCGCTCTGACGCGCGGATTGTGGTGGAAAAGCCCTTTGGTCATGATCTGGCCACCGCCAAGGCCTTGAACGCAACTCTGGCCGAGCATTTTGACGAAGGCCAGATTTACCGCATCGACCATTATTTGGGTAAAGAAACGGTGCAAAACCTGATGGCGATCCGCTTTGCGAATATCCTGTTCGAGCCGCTGTGGAACGCCCAATATGTCGACCATGTGCAAATCACTGTGGCCGAAGAGGTCGGTGTTGGCGGGCGGGGGGCCTATTACGATAAATCAGGCGCGATGCGTGATATGGTGCAAAACCATTTGATGCAGCTTCTGTGTTTGACCGCGATGGAGCCACCCAATCATTTTGACCCTGATGCGGTGCGCGATGAAAAGCTTAAGGTGATCCGCGCACTCGATCCTGTGCGCCCCGAGGATATTGTGCGCGGCCAGTATAAAGCAGGCGATAAGACAGCGTCTTATTTGGACGATGTCGAAGACCCCAAAAGCCGCACAGAAAGTTTTGTGGCCATGAAGGTGCATATCGCCAATTGGCGGTGGAACGGCACGCCATTCTACTTGCGCACAGGCAAACGGATGCGCGCGCGGATGTCCGAGATTGTGATCCATTTCAAAGAACCGCCCCATTCCATTTTTGATGAGGATGCAGGGACGAAGCCCAATGTTTTGTCTATTCGCCTGCAGCCTGATGAGGGCATTGATCTAAGCGTCACCATCAAAGAGCCAGGCCCAGGGGGGATGCGTTTGGTCGATGTGCCGCTTGATATGACCTTTGCCGAGGCGCTTGGGGCGGATGCGGCCGATGCACCCGATGCTTATGAGCGGCTGATCATGGATGTGATCCGTGGCAATCAAACGCTATTCATGCGCGGCGATGAGGTTGAGGCAGCTTGGCGTTGGACGGATCCAATCATCCAAGGGTGGCAATCGCGCAATGAGCGCCCCGTGCCCTATCAGGCCTTTAGCACAGGGCCAGAAGATGCGCTGATGTTGTTGCATCGCGATGGGCGGCGTTGGCGTGAGGTGGGCTGATCTCATGGAATTGATCACCTATCCCGACCGCGATCTATTGATGATGTCCTTGGCGGATCGTATCGCCTCGGAATTAGGGCAGGCCTTGCGCATGGCGGGGCGTGCCTCGCTCTGTGTTCCAGGCGGCACGACACCGGGCCCTGTGTTCAAAACCTTGGCCGAAGTGGATTTGGCTTGGCGCGATGTTGCAGTCTTTCTCAATGATGAACGCTGGCTTGGTGAGGATAGCCCACGCTCCAACACAAGACTTTTGAGGGAAACTCTATTACAATCAAAGGCATCCGCGGCAAAGTTAATTCCCTTATTTAACGGCGCCGATACGCCAGAGGATGGCATCCCCGATCTGACAAACGGGCTGTTGCCGCATTTGCCGATCACAGTTTTGCTGTTGGGGATGGGCGCAGATATGCATACCGCAAGCCTCTTTCCCGATGGGGATAATCTCAACGCAGCTCTCAGCGCAGATGCGCCGCCCCTGATGGCGATGCGGGCCGCAAATGCGGGCGAGCCGCGGATCACCTTGAGCGCCCCCGTGCTGAAAGCCGCGCTGCATTGCCATATCTTGATCACAGGGCCAGAAAAGCGCGCAGCACTTGAGCGGGCCGCAGACTTGCCTGAAGATCAAGCACCAATTGCCACTGTTTTAAAGACCGCCACCATTCATTGGGCTGAGTAAATCATGACCATCTGGACAGAGCTTTCCACCGCGTGGGATCACCTGCGCAGCACCCGTATGTCGCAGCTTTTTGACAATGATCCTGCCCGCGCTGCGCGGTTTTTGGCCAAGACGGGCGATATGATGTTCGATTTTTCTAAGACACATATCACCGATGAGGTGCTGTCACTCTTGGTGGAATTGGCGCGCAAGTCCAATGTCGAAGAAAAACGCACGGCGATGTTCGCGGGCGAAAAGATCAATGAAACCGAAGGTCGCGCGGTGCTGCACACGGCCTTGCGCGCGCCCTCTGGCCCGATCATGGTGGATGGGGTGGATGTTCTGCCTGCCGTGCAAGAAACCCGCGCCCGTATGGCACAGTTCGCCGATGATCTGCGCGCAGGCCGCTATAAGGGGCAGGGCGGCAAGATCACGGATGTGATCAATATTGGGATTGGCGGGTCTGATCTGGGCCCTGCGATGGCCACGCTTGCGCTTGCACCTTATCACGATGGGCCGCGCGTGCATTATGTGTCAAACGTGGATGGGGCACATATCAACGACACGCTGCAAGGGCTTGATCCAACAACAACTTTGGTCATTGTGGCCTCGAAAACCTTTACCACGATTGAAACCATGACCAATGCGCAAACGGCGCGCGATTGGATGGCGCAGGCGGTCAACGAGCCTGCCGCGCAATTCGTGGCCCTGTCCTCTGCCACGGATAAAACAGCGGCCTATGGTATTGATCCGTCCCGCGTGTTTGGGTTCGAGGATTGGGTCGGCGGGCGCTATTCCCTCTGGGGGCCAATTGGCCTTGGGGTGATGCTGGCCATTGGGCCAAAACAGTTTGACGAATTCCTTGCGGGTGCGGCGGCCATGGATGCCCATTTCCGCGAGGCTGATCTTCCCGAGAATATGCCCGTATTATTGGCCTTGGTCGGGCTGTGGCACAATCAGGTTTGCGGTCATGCGACCCGCGCGGTGTTGCCCTATGACCAACGCCTATCGCGTCTGCCCGCCTATTTGCAGCAATTGGAAATGGAATCGAACGGCAAGGGCGTGTCTATGGATGGGCAGGATTTGCCATATCATTCAGGCCCGATTGTTTGGGGCGAGCCGGGCACAAATGGGCAACACGCGTTTTATCAGCTGATCCATCAGGGCACGCGTGTCGTTCCGTGCGAATTTATGGTGGCCGCCGCAGGGCATGAGCCTGAATTGGCGCATCACCATACCCTGCTCTTGTCGAATTGCTTGGCGCAATCTCAGGCCTTGATGCAGGGCCGTAGCCTTGAGGTGGCGCGCGGCATGATGGCTGCAAAAGGCCTGTCTGGTGCGGAATTGGAACGCCAAGCGCGGCACCGCGTTTTCATGGGCAATCGCCCGTCAACCACGCTGATCTACCCCCGCCTGACCCCGTTCACCTTGGGGCAGATCATCGCCCTTTATGAGCATCGGGTGTTTGTGGAAGGGGTAATTTTGGGGATCAATTCCTATGACCAATGGGGGGTGGAATTGGGCAAAGAACTGGCTTTGGCGCTGCAACCCGCCGTTGAAGGCGCGGCGGGGGCAGAGGGGTTAGACCCTTCTACCGCAAGCCTGTTGCGCTATATCCACGCGCATCGTTAACCAAGCGCCACCGCGCCCATCCACATTCCAAGGCCAAAGACCGTATGGGCCATAAGGCCCAAAACCCGCCCCTTCCATGGGGCGGCGGTTTTGGCAAGCGCCCATCCAAGCCCGAGGCCTGGATGCAACAAAAACCATCCCGCCCCGATGGTCAGGATCGCGAAAATCCAAAGCGGCAGGAAATTGGGCGCGCTTAACCACGCTTGGCCCATGATCCCCAAAAACAGCGCACCATAGACCGCACCGACCGCATAGTGGAAAATCCAACCAATTAGGCGTTCGCGGGCCACGGGGGTGCTGGTATTGATATCAGCGTGAAACACTGTCCCGCGCCCCAAATGCGCAACCCAACGGCCCACATTGCCCCAATTGGGCGCAGGGATGCCCGCAATCCGTGTCAGGATGACCGCCCAGATATCCATCGCAACAGTGCCACAGATGCCCATGATGAGGCCCAGTGTGATGACGCTCATTTTCTCTTCTCCCCTGCTTGCAGGTTCAGGTCACGCGGACGCGCAACGTGCCCAGACCTGCAACCTTTCCTTCCATCACATCGCCGCGCGCCACGGGGCCAACCCCCGCAGGTGTGCCCGTTAGGATCACATCCCCTGCCGCCAATTCAAAATATTGCGACAGATAGCGAATGATTTCGGGCGTTTTCCAAATCATTTGCGCCAAATCCCCCTCTTGGCGCAGCGCCCCATTCACATGCAGCGTGATCTCTCCTGTGCTGGGATGGCCCACTTGGGCCACTGGCAAAAGCGGGCTTATCGGGGCGGAGTGCTCAAAGGATTTACCGATCTCCCAAGGGCGGCCTAATTTCTTGGCCTCGCCCTGCAAATCGCGCCGTGTCATATCAAGCGCCACGCCATAGCCCCACACATGGGATAGCGCGTCTTCAAGTGCGATATCGCGCCCGCCTGATTTCAGCGCCACCATCATTTCGATCTCATGATGCAAGTCAGACGTGCCAACAGGGTAGGGCATCTCGCCTGACGCATCCAAACTGTCTGGATTTTTCTGAAAGAAGAACGGCGGCTCGCGGTCGGGATCATGACCCATTTCAATCGCATGGGCGGCATAATTGCGCCCGATGCAATACACGCGGCGAACAGGAAATACGCCGCCCCCCTCCACGGGAATCATTGGGTGCGGGGGGGCAGGGATCACAAAATTATCTTGGTTCATTTGGGCTATTTTCTTTTTCAGTTCTCACGCGACTGCCACGCTAGGGGCTTGGGGTTCGCTTGGCAATTGGAGAAAAATTTAAGGGAATTTTACAAATTCTTCATCTATCAGCTTCGCGGTTTGCTTTTTTTCTAGGCAAAATTTCTGGAACTGCCTAATCTTTAACAGGCCTTCGTCATGGCGCGCCGTCTTGCCCATGCCGCGGATTGACCGCAGGCGGGTGGGATCATGAGGTGGCTTCACAGTGCTGCATTGGATTGGAGAATAAGCCGTGCTTCGTAAAACACTACCACTGATCGCCGCAGGGATGATTGCAACCACCCCTGCCTTCGCCCAAACCGATATCCCCTTTACGCTCGATTGGCGGTTTGAGGGGCCATCTGCGCCTTATTTCTTGGCTATCGATAATGGCCATTTCGCAGATGCAGGCCTTGATGTTGAGATTTCTGCAGGCGAAGGGTCGCTTGATGCGATCCCCAAGGTTGCCACGGGTGCATTTCCCATTGGGTTTGCCGATATCAACTCATTGATCCGCTTCCTAGATCAAAACCCTGGCGCCCCTGTGACCGCCGTTATGATGATCTATGACAGCCCACCTTTCTCGATTGTGGGTCGTAAAAGCCTTGGGATTAACGGGATTGAAGATCTCGAAGGCTCTACCCTTGGTGCACCGCCCCCTGATGGGGCATGGGCGCAATTCCCGATTTTGGCAGCCGTAAATGGTATCGATGTCAGCACAATCACGGTCGAGCCTGTTGGCTTCCCCACGCGCGAGCCATCTTTGGCCGAAGGCACAGTGGACAGTGTGACGGGCTTCAATTTTAGCTCCTATCTCAGCGCCGCACGTTTGGGCGTGCCTGAGGATGATCTGACCACGATCCTTTTCGCGGATCACGGGGTTAAACTTTATGGCAACGCGATCATCGTAAACACGGATTACGCCGCCGCGAACCCCGAGATTGTGACCGCGTTCTTGGGTGCGGTTGTCGATGGTGTGCGCGATGCTATGGCTGACCCTGCCGCAGGCGCAGCTGCCGTAATCGCGCGCAACCCTGCAGGCGATGTTGATTTGGAAACGCGGCGTCTGCAAATGGCGCTCGATGCGAATATCGCAACCGCTTATGCGCTTGAAAATGGCATGGGCGATATTGACCCTGCCCGCATGGCTGAGGCGCTTGAGCAGATGACCATCGTTTACGATTTCCAAAACGCGCCTGACGCATCGCTCTATTTCACCGATGCCTATCTGCCCCCCGCTGAGGAGCGCAGCTTGGCCCAATAAAGCCAAACCATAAGACAATAAAGGGCCAGCGCGACCTGATCTCGCTGGCCCAATTTTTCAGGGATAAAGGCACAGATGGCGTTTCAAATAGAATTAAAAGGGGTCACTCATGCCTATCGCACGGCATCGGGGCCTTTGCCCGTTCTTGATGATCTCTCTTTGCAGATTGAAGAACATTCATTTTGCGCGGTGGTTGGGCCTTCGGGCTGTGGGAAATCCACGCTGACGCGATTGGTGTCAGGGCTGATGCGCCCTGACCAAGGCGAGGTCTGGTTGTCAGGTCAAAAGGTAACAGGGCCACGCCCCACAGTGGGGATGGCGTTTCAAAACCCCGTTCTGTTGGAATGGCGCACAATTTTGGAAAACGTGCTTCTGCCCTTGGAGATTGTCAAAACCCCAATGAGCCGCGCCGAGGGCGAGGCGCGCGCGCGCCATTTGTTGGAATTGGTGGGGCTCAAAGGGTTTGAGGGCAAGAAACCCTCCGAGCTTTCAGGGGGGATGCGCCAACGGGCCTCCTTGTGCCGCTCTATCATCCATAAGCCCGATGTGCTGATCTTGGATGAACCCTTTGGGGCGCTTGACGCCTTCACCCGCGAAGACCTGTGGTGCACCATGCATGATCTGCGTGCGGAAGAGCCCTTTACCTGCCTGTTGATCACCCATGATCTGCGCGAAAGTGTGTTTTTGGCAGATCAAGTGGTGGTTCTCTCGGGTCGCCCCGCCCATGCCCAACATATTTTGCAGGTTGATCTGACGGGCAAGCGCAGTCTTGAAGATCTCTACAGCAAAAAAGCGGTCGATATGTTGGCCGTGCTGCGCCACCAAATTCAACTGGCGCAAGGTCGCGTTCCTCAGGAGGGCGCAGCATGAATGATAAGTTCCTTAAAATCGGCGTGCCGATCCTGTTCATCGCGGCTGTGATTGCCATCTGGGAATGGTTGGTCTGGTTCTATCAACTGCCCAATTATCGCATGGCCTCACCTTCGGATTTGATCCCAAAATTTTGGCAATTCCGCGAATTATTCGTTGTGGCCTCGTGGGAAACGCTTTGGCGCACAGTGGTGGGTTTGGCCTTGGCGGTGGTGTTTGGCACAGGGTTGGGGATGATCATGGGCTTTTCGCGCATCGCGCGCGAGGGGTTATACCCGCTCTTGGTTGGCTTCAACGCGATCCCCAAGGCGACAGTGGTGCCGATTGTGGCGCTGATCTTCGTGGGTCAGCATGATTTCAACACCGTGCTTATCGCCTTTATGATCTCGTTTTTCCCGATTGCAGTCTCTGTCTCAATCGGATTGTCCACGCTAGAACCTGAATATCGCGATATTTTGCGCGCACTTGGTGCCTCGAAATTCACGATTTTCTGGAAAATTGCGTTGCCCAAAACCCTGCCCGAATTTTTCGGGGCGTTGAAGGTTGCTGTCACCTTGGCCTTTATTGGCACAAATTTGATGGAAATCGTCAGCCCGCATGGTCGCGGCCTTGGGGCGTTGTTCGATTCAGGGCGGATTAGCGCAGATTATCCATTGATGTTTGCGGTGCTGTTCATGTTGGCCGCCCTTGGCATCTTGCTGTTCTATGTGGTTGTGGCGCTTGAGCGTATCTTTGCAGGATGGGCAGAGCGCGCGCCAAATTGACCCGAGTGATTTGGCCCCCGCAGGCACGCGCCGCGGGGGCTTTTCATTTCGCGCTATTTTTGGGCGCAGATCAAAATTTCGATTAAAATTTAATCAATCATCCGCGGGGGCCGATTGGGGCCAAGCGCGCCTCTTTTCCTTGCTGCCCGAGAGGGAAATCGTGGGTCAGACGTGCAATCCACCATCAAGGCCGCCTCCGCGTGACTGAAACTTTGCCCATATCGCCACCATGCGCCCCCCCGCGTGCAAAGGGGGCTTTGCGTGTGGCTTTGGGGCCCTCGGGGCGATTACAGGATTTTCGGGCCGAAGGATCATTGCGCGCGCTGTTTCCGCGCCGCGAAGGCACCGTTGAGGCGGTGATGATCAACACTGCTGGCGGCATCACAGGCGGGGATCGCTTCGCCATTGTGGGCGATGTGGCGGGCGGGCATCTGACGTTGACCACGCAATCGGCCGAACGCATCTATCGCGCCGCAACGGGCCGTGGTCAGGTCAGCACGCAGTTAACCATTGCAGCAGGGGCTGCGCTGTCATGGCTGCCGCAGGAGGTGATCTTGTTTGATGGCGGCGCGCTGCGGCGGCGCCTCTGCGTGGAGATGGCCGAAGACGCGTATCTATTGGCCGCAGAAAGCGTTATCCTTGGGCGCGCTGCGATGGGCGAGGTGGTGCGACAGGGCTATCTGCAAGATCACATCAGCATCACCCGCGCAGGGCGTCCCCTCTATCGCGATGCGCTGCGGATGGAGGGTGATCTTCACGCCCATCTTGCGCGTGCCGCCATCGGGCAGGGGGCTGCGGGATTTGCCACGGTGATATGTGCCGCGCCTGGTGCCTGCGCCAAGCTTGAGATGATCCGCACCCTGTTGCCCCAAACCGCTGCCGTATCAGCCCCGCAAGCGGATTTATTGCTGCTGCGCATTCTAGCCGAAGATGGGTTTGGCCTGCGCCGCACTTTGGTGCCCGTTTTGCGCGCCTTATCCCCCCATGATCTTCCCCGTTCTTGGAGCCTGTAAGAGATGAACCTCACCCCCCGTGAAAAAGATAAACTGCTAATCTCGATGGCCGCTGAGGTGGCCCGCCGCCGCCTTGCGCGGGGGGTGAAGCTGAACCATCCCGAGGCAATCGCGCTGATCACCGATGCGGTGGTCGAAGGGGCCCGTGATGGCCGCAGTGTGGCGGATTTGATGCAGGCAGGGGGCCATGTCATCACGCGCGATCAATGTATGGAAGGCGTGCCTGAGATGATCCACGAGGTGCAGGTCGAGGCCACATTTCCCGATGGCACAAAATTGGTCACTGTCCATAACCCTATTCGTTGAAGATAAAGGAATAAATTCATGAAAACTATGATCCTTTCTGCCCTGTCCCTCATGCTTGCTAGCCCTGCAATTGCGCATGAGGGTCTGCATCTTCACCCGCATGGGGTCGAACCTTGGGCCGTGGCGCTTGGCGCTCTTGGCGCAATTGGATTGGCTGTTTTGATCATTGCGGAGCAGCGGAAATGATCCCGGGCGAGTTGTTTGTTGTAGAAGGGGATTTGACCCTGAATGCGGGTGCCGCGGCGATGACTGTCATGGTTGCCAATACGGGCGACAGGCCTGTGCAAGTGGGCAGCCATTATCATTTCGCTGAAACCAACCCCGCGCTAGAGTTTGACCGCAAGGCCGCCCGTGGGATGCGCCTTGATATTGCCTCAGGCACATCGGTGCGGTTCGAGCCTGGTCAGCGCCGCGAGGTCACTCTGATCCCGATTTCTGGGGCGCGGCGGGTCTTTGGCTTTAACGCCGCAATCATGGGGGATTTGTGATGCCTGCCTCAATTTCGCGCCGCGATCATGCAGGGATGTTTGGGCCGACCACAGGCGACCGACTGCGCCTTGCCGATACAGATTTGATCATCGAGGTCGAGCGTGATCTCACAGGCCCCCATGGGGAGGAGGTCAAGTTTGGCGGCGGCAAGGTGATCCGCGATGGTATGGGCCAATCGCAACTGACCCGCGCTGAAGGGGTGATGGACACAGTCATCACCAACGCGTTGGTGGTGGATTACACAGGGATTTATAAAGCGGATATTGGCCTGAAGGATGGGCGCATCGCCGCCATCGGCAAGGCGGGCAATCCCGACACGCAGCCCAAGATCACCATCCCCATCGGCGCAGGCACCGAGATCATCGCGGGCGAGGGGCGTATCCTGACCGCAGGCGGGTTTGACAGCCATATCCATTACATCTGCCCGCAGCAGATCGAAGATGCGCTGCATTCAGGCCTGACCACGATGTTGGGCGGGGGCACGGGGCCTGCGCATGGCACGCTTGCCACCACCTGCACGCCTGGGCCGTGGCATTTGGGGCGGATGTTGCAGGCGGCGGATGCCTTTCCGATGAACCTTGCCTTCGCGGGCAAGGGCAATGCCAGCCTGCCCGCCGCCCTTGAGGAACAGATTATGGGCGGGGCTTGCGCGCTGAAACTGCACGAAGATTGGGGCACAACGCCTGCTGCAATCGATTGCTGCCTCAGCGTGGCCGATGCGATGGATGTGCAGGTGATGATCCATACCGACACGCTCAACGAGTCGGGTTTTGTCGAACATACGATCAAGGCGCTGAAAGGCCGCACGATCCATGCCTTCCACACCGAAGGGGCGGGGGGCGGTCATGCGCCTGACATCATCAAAATCTGCGGCGAGGCACATGTGATCCCGTCCTCAACCAACCCAACACGGCCCTTCACCGTGAACACGGTCGAGGAACATCTCGATATGTTGATGGTCTGCCACCATCTGGACAAATCCATCCCCGAAGATATCGCCTTCGCCGAAAGCCGCATTCGCCGCGAAACCATCGCCGCCGAAGATATCCTGCACGATATGGGCGCGTTTTCGATCATTGCGTCTGACAGTCAGGCGATGGGGCGGGTGGGTGAAGTGATCATCCGCACATGGCAAACGGCGGATAAGATGCGCAAACAACGCGGCCGCCTGCCCGAGGAGACGGGCGAGAATGACAATTTCCGCGTCCGCCGCTATGTCGCGAAATACACGATCAACCCCGCCATTGCGCATGGAATTTCGCATGAGATTGGCTCGATTGAGGTTGGCAAGCGCGCCGATCTGGTGCTGTGGTCACCTGCCTTTTTCGGGGTCAAGCCTGAGATGGTCTTGATCGGCGGCACGATTGCCATGGCGCAAATGGGTGATCCCAATGCCTCAATCCCGACCCCGCAGCCCGTCTATTCGCGGCCCATGTGGGGGGCTTATGGGCGTTCGGTGGAACGCGGATCGGTCAGTTTCGTATCCGAGGCCGCGCAATCGCGCGACATCAAATCCGCGCTTGGCCTCGCCAAAGCGACCCTTGCGGTGCGCAACACACGCGCCATCGGCAAGGCAGATATGAAGCTGAACACCGCCACCCCACAGGTCGAGGTGAACCCTGAAACCTATGAGGTGCGCGCAGATGGGGAATTGCTGATCTGCGAACCTGCCGAGGTGCTGCCAATGGCGCAGCGCTATTTCCTATTCTGAAAAAGGGGGGAAGGATGACTGATCTACCCTTGTGCCATGAGGTGATGCGCGGGCCTGTCACGGGCGTGGCCCTTTCTTTTGACACGATCACGCTGGATTACGAGGCGCGGTTCTTACGCCGCAAGCGCCTTATCAGCGATGGTGGGCGGGCGTTTTTATTGGATTTGGCGCAGACCACATCGCTGGACGCGGGGGATGTTTTGGTGCTGACCGATGGTCGCCGCATTGCAGTGCGCGCCGCCCCTGAGGCGGTGTTGGTCATCCGTGGTGAAAACTTAGCGCGTCTCGCGTGGCACATTGGCAATCGCCACACCCCTTGCGAGATTGGACAGGGCTGTCTGATCATCCGCCGCGATCCCGTAATCGCGCATATGTTGGGGCAACTTGGGGCGGATTTGGTGGAAGAAACCCGCCCCTTCACCCCCGAGGGCGGGGCCTACGGCCATGGGCGCACCCATGCCCATGAACATGGCGCAAGCGCGCATATGCCCCATGCGCATTGATGCCGATTATATCACACTGGCGCAGTGGGTTTCGCCTGCCTTCCCTGTGGGGGGCTTTGCCTTTAGTCATGGGATTGAGGCCGCCATTCAAGACGGGCTAATCACATCTGCCGATGATCTTGAGGATTGGTTATGTGACCTGCTGCATCATGGCACGGGGCGCAATGATGCGATTTGGATCGGGCTTGGCGCCAAAGCCGAGGGGCATGGCGCCTTGATCGCACTCCAAGATGAGGCCCGCGCATGGCAGTTTGCGGCCCCCCGTCTGCGCGAGGCGCAAAATATGGGGGCCAGTTTCAGCGCCTTGATGCGCGATGTTTGGGGGCAGGAGGGCCTGCCTGATCTGTTTGTGCCAATCGCGCTAGGCTTTGTGGCCGCACAGCGCGGGATTGCGCCCGCCGATGCGGCGGCCCTCTATCTTCAGGGGTTTTTCGCAAATCTTGTCGCTGCGGCGCAACGCTTGATGCCCTTGGGGCAGGTGGCGGCACAAGGGATATTGGCGCGGCTTTCGCCCCAGATTACCGCCCTTGCCCCGATTGCTGAAACCGCAAGTTTGGATGATTTGCACAGCACCGCCTTTCTTTCTGACATTGCCGCCGCACACCACGGGTTGGCCCCTGCGAGGATGTTTCAATCATGACCAATCTTTCCCCAAATGGCCCGCTTCGAATTGGGATCGGTGGCCCTGTTGGCGCGGGTAAAACCACGCTGACCGCAAGGCTCGCCGCGCGTCTGAAAAACCAGTTTTCCATTGGTGTCATCACCAATGATATTTACACCCAAGAGGATGCAGAGGCGCTGATGCGGATGCAGATCCTGCCCCTTGATCGGATCATTGGGGTTGAGACAGGGGGCTGCCCCCATACGGCCATCCGCGAGGATGCCAGCATCAATTTGGCCGCGATTGCGCAAATGCAGGCGCGCCACCCTGACCTTGAAATCGTGTTGATCGAAAGTGGCGGCGATAACCTATCGGCGACATTCAGCCCTGAATTGGCGGATTTGACGATTTATGTGATTGATACGGCATCGGGCGAGGATATTCCGCGCAAAGGCGGGCCTGCACTGACACGCTCGGATATCTTGGTGATCAACAAAACTGATCTCGCGCCTTATGTCGGGGCGCGGCTTGAGGTGATGGAGGCTGACGCCACCCGCGCACGCGCAGGGCGGCCCTTCGTGATGGCGCAATTGCGCAATGAGCAGGGCGTAGAGAAAATCGTTGATCTGATCCTTGAGATGGGCGGCTTGCCTAAGGTGCAGTCTGCAAAAATTGCCTAATAGAGTGCTGTGATTGTCAAAGAAACCCGAAAACTGCCTTCGTGCTTTTTGGGTGCGACAGCGCCGCAACAAGCGCCTATCATAGTCTCAGTTTTCAATGTGAGTTGCCTTTATGAGCCCCAAATATTTCGCCCCCACAGGCGGCCATCCCCCGCAGGAACAGCTTTTGACAGATCGTGCGGTCTTTACCGAGGCCTATGCCGTGATCCCACGCGGCACGATGCGCGATATTACCACCAGTTTCCTGCCCTTTTGGGAGAAAACCCGCCTTTGGGTGATTGCGCGGCCCCTGTCGGGCTTTGCTGAAACCTTTTCGCATTACATCATGGAAGTCGCGCCCGAAGGTGGCAGCGCGCGCCCTGAAACCGATGAGGAGGCCGAAGCGGTTCTTTTTGTGGTGGAGGGCGAAGCAAGCCTGACAGTGGATGGTCAAACCCATCTGTTGGAGGAGGGCGGTTACGCCTATTTGCCGCCTGCCCATGCATGGGAATTATATAATCGTGGGCAGTCGCCTTTGCGGTTTCATTGGATCAGAAAGGCCTATCAAGAGGTTGAAGGTCTTGATCACCCTGATGTTCTAATCTTGAACGAGCGCGATATCGCGCCCACGCCAATGGCGGGCACAGAAGGGAAATGGGCCACCACGCGCTTTGTTGACCCGGCTGACCTGCGCCATGATATGCATGTGACCATCGTGACATTTGAGCCTGGCGCGGTGATCCCGTTTCTGGAAACCCATGTGATGGAGCATGGTCTTTATGTGCTAGAGGGCAAGGCCGTCTATCGCCTCAACACGGATTGGGTCGAGGTTGAGGCGGGCGATTATATGTGGCTGCGCGCCTTTTGCCCGCAAGCCTGCTATGCAGGGGGGCCGGGCAAGTTCCGTTATCTGCTCTACAAAGATGTGAACCGCCACATGCCCTTATGAGGTGGCAATAATCACCTCATCAGGCAGCCAATATTCTTCTAAATTGGGGCCTTCGCCGATGCGGTCGATGACCGCGAAAAGACCAGGGTCATAAAGCGGCGTCAGCACCCCATGCCAGACGCCGCGATGAATATTGATCGCTTGCCCGGCCTCGGTCAGGAAGGCGCGGATGTTCTGCGGTGTCCCGTTTTGATCTTCGGCCACGACCACCAAAAACGGCTGGTGGCTCATCGGAACAAAGGCCTGAGATCCTTCAGAGTGCCGCTCGACCAGATCAAGCTTTAAGGGCAAATCGCGCTTTTCTGCGTGAAAGATACTGATCCCCGCACGCCCATCCGAAAAATCCATCCGCGCGCGGTCGTGGAAACGGCCACATAGGCCTTGATTGATGATTTTATCAGGCGTGCCTTTCGCCTCAAGCAGATCGCCAAACGGGGCGAAGGCATCGGCGCTCATGGGTTCGATGATGATTTTCATTGTGCGAACCGATCTATCAGACGCAATTCTGCGATACGCTCGACCTGACGGCAGGCTTCGGTGAATTCCACATCGCGCGATTGCGTCACCCGGCGCTTGAAGGCCTCCAAGATACTGGCCTTGGTGTTGTCGCGCACGGCGATAATAAAGGGAAATCCGAAGGCTTCGGTATAGCGGTCATTCAAGGCGGTGAATTCGGCGCGTTCTGCATCTGTCAGGCTATCAAGCCTGACTGAGGCCTGCTCGGCGGTGGAGTCTGCCGTCAGACGCTTGGCCGCGGCCAGTTTCCCCGCCAGATCAGGGTGGGCTTGCAACACCCCAAGCTGTTCCGCCGCGCTGGCGCTGCGAAAGGCGCGCGCAAGAACCGAATGAACCCCCGCCGCGCAATCATGTGCGGCACCAAGCTCCATCTCAAAGGCACGTTCAGCAATCCACGGGCTATGCTCAAACATGCCTCCAAATTCGGCGACAAATTCCTCCCGTGTCATTTGCGAGGGGGTCATGCGCGCGGTCACGGGGTGGGTCGCGGCCCAATGATCGGCAATCTCCGCGCGAGTAGCAAACCAAACGCCCTCATGTGCTTGGAAATGCGCAAGCGCGCGTTTCAGCGCCAGCGCACGGGCAGGGCGCCCTGCAAGGCGGCAATGCAGACCGATCGACATCATCTTGGGCGCGCCTGCCGCCCCTTCGGCGTAAAGCTGATCAAAGGTGTCGATCAAGCTGCGCTCAAATTGCGCGCCTTCGGTGAAACCTGCTTGGATTGCAAAGCGCATATCGTTGCAATCCATTGTATAGGGCACGATCAGTTGATCCTTGCCGCCCGCCTTGACCCAATAGGGCAGGTCATCGGCATAGCTGTCTGCGATATAGGCCAGATCCCCCTCTTGCGCGGCAAGATCCACAGTGTTCATGGAGCAGCGCCCCGTATACCACCCGCGTGGCGGGGTTCCGGTCACCTCGGTATGCAGGCGGATGGCCTCGCGGATTTGCGCGCGCTCCTCTTCGGGGGGCATATCTTTGTGTTCCACCCATTTCAGGCCGTGGCTGGCAATTTCCCAACCCGCCTTTTTCATCGCCGCCACCTGTTCGGGGCTGCGGGCAAGGGCCGTGGCCACACCATAAACTGTCACGGGTAGGTCGGACATCATGGAATAAAGCCGCCAAAACCCTGCACGCGCACCATATTCGTAGATCGACTCCATATTCCAATGGCGCATCCCAACCCATGGTTGCGCGCCTGTGATCTCGGATAAAAAAGCCTCGGAGGCAGCATCGCCGTGCAGGATATTGTTTTCGCCACCTTCCTCGTAATTCAGCACGATCTGCACAGCGATTTTCGCGCCATTGGGCCAAGCGGCATGGGGCGCATCTGGCCCGTGGCCGCGTAAATCTCGGGGGTAGCGTGTCATATCAGCCTCGTTTGTTTTTCTATGGCATAATGCAGATAATCGCAGATGATTTTAAAAAAAATCTATAAGCACTCTTTTGATCGCTCTGCACTGTATCAGGCGCATAATCTCGCCTATCATGGGCGCAAGTTTTGAGATTTTCTAGGGTTCATTTACAGGCAAAAGGACGCGCGCGATGGCGGGATATTTGACCACCCATGTTTTGGATACGGCAACGGGCCGCCCTGCGGCAGGCATGAAAATTGATCTTTATCGCATCAGCGGTGCTGGGGCGGAGTTGATCAAAACTGTTGAAACCAACGCAGACGGGCGCACCGATGCGCAGATTTTGCCAAGCGCGGAATTTGCGCGCGGGGTTTATGAGCTCTGCTTTCACGCAGGCGCCTATCTTGACGCGCAAGGCGTGCCACCCGAAAGCCCCCGTTTCTTGGATATGATCCCGATCCGCTTTGGCATGTCAGAAGACACGCATTACCACGTGCCGCTTTTGCTGTCGCCTTTTGGCTATTCCACCTATCGCGGCAGTTAATCGCGCGCGCTGTTGCGGATCACATCCCCCACGCGGTCAATCATGAATTCCATGAAAAGCCGCGTTTTGGGGTCTTGTCTGCGCCGATGGGTGAAAAGACAGGCCATTTGAATAGGGGCGGGTGGGGTTTCTGTTGCCACGGGCACAAGCGCGCCTGAGCTGAGATGCTCGGCCACCTCAAAGATGGGTTTCATTACAATCCCATGCCCCGCCAAAGCCCAGTCTGTCAGGACATCGCCATCATCGGATTCGTAACGCCCGGCCACGCGGAACCGCTCAAACCCTGCTTTGGTTTGCAACCGCCATTGAAATTCCTTTGCCCCTGGAAAGCGCAAGTTGAGGCATTCATGTCGCTCGGTCACGAGATCAGCGCCTGATTTGGGCATCCCCCGCGCCGCGATATAGGCAGGCGCTGCACACAATACCCGCGCGACATCCGCAATCTTGCGGATGCGCAGATTGCTATCCTCGGGTTCCCCGAAGAAAAACACCAGATCAAGCCCTTCGGTGGTCAGATCAATCTTGCGATCTGACAGGCGCAGACGCACATGAATTTCAGGGTATTGCGCGATAAAATCTGGCACATGGGGCGCGATCAAGCGCCGACCCACCCCCAAAGGTGCGGCCACATAGAGACTGCCTTTGAGGTTCTCTGTGATGTTGACGATCTGCGCTTCGGCATCCTCGACCGATTCCAAAATCCGCGTTGCCCCCCTATAAAAGGCTTGGCCCTGCTCGGTGGGGGTGAGGTTGCGGGTTGTGCGCTGAAACAGACGCACGCCCAAATGTTCCTCAAGTTGAGAAATCCGCGAAGATGTCACGGCAGGTGAGATGCGCAAATCGCGCCCTGCCGCCGACATTGACCCAAGCTCGTAGACACGGACAAAGGTTCGGATATTATCAATATAGGACATTGTTTTGCTTTTTTTGATACTGCTTGGCGTTTGCCCGTAATAGCAGAATAAACCTCAGCCGCCTAGTATGCAGGAAAGACAAGTAACAACAGGGAGATGCCGGTATGTATGATCTGGCCATCATTTGGGATTGGATCGCGTTTTCCGTCAGGTGGCTGCATGTCATCACGGCGATGGCGTGGATTGGTGCATCCTTGTTTTTCATTGCCTTGGATTTGGGGCTGCGGCCTGTGCCAAATATGCCCAAAGGGGCCTATGGCGAAGAATGGCAGGTGCATGGCGGCGGCTTTTACCACATTCAGAAATATTTGGTCGCCCCTGAAAACATGCCCGAGCATCTGATCTGGCACAAATGGCAAAGCTATATGACTTGGGTCTCAGGTGCAGCTTTGTTGATGATTGTTTATTGGGTCGGGGGCGAGTTGTTCTTGCTTGACCCGACAAAGGCCAATTTGGCGCTGTGGCAGGGGATTTTGATCTCAGGCGGCTCGTTGGCCTTGGGGTGGGTTCTGTATGACCAGCTTTGCAAATCGCCTTTGGGTGAGAACCCTACGACCCTGATGTTGATCCTGTTTGTGATCCTTGTGGTGATGTCTTGGGGGTATCATCAGGTCTTTACGGGGCGGGCGGCGCTGCTGCATTTGGGGGCCTTTACCGCGACTATTATGACGGGGAATGTGTTTTTCCAGATCATGCCGAACCAACGCATTGTGGTAGCAGATCTCAAGGCGGGGCGCACGCCTGATGCGAAATATGGCAAGATCGCCAAGCTGCGCTCAACCCATAACAATTACCTCACGCTGCCCGTTATTTTTCTGATGCTGTCCAATCATTATCCGCTCGCCTTTGCGACCGAATATTCGTGGATCATTGCAAGCTTGATCTTCCTGACGGGTGTGACCATTCGCCATTATTTCAACACGATGCACGCCACGGGCAAGGGGCCGCATTGGACATGGGCGGTCACGGTCTTGCTGATGATTGTCATCGCTTGGCTGTCAATCCCACGCACGGCAGAAACCTACGAGGCCGCAGCAAGCCGCGCCTTGACGCCCTATGAGGCCGAGATGGTCGCGGCAGACGGGTTTGAAGAGGCCTATTATGCCGTGATCGGCAATTGCTCGATGTGCCATGCCCGTGAACCCGCATGGGATGGTATCCGTTGGGCCCCGAAAAATGTCTATCTCGAAACCGAGGCGGATGTGGCCCGTCATGCCAGCCAGATTTATACTCAGGCGGGCGTTTCCCATGCGATGCCGCCCCCAAATGCCTTTGCAATGGATGATGAGGCGCGCCGCGCCATCGTGGCATGGGTGCAGGCCGCGCGCTAGGGGCAGCGCCCCCCAATGGCGGCGGTGACCTGATCGGCGGCTTCGCGCACCATGCCGCCAAAATCCATGGAACGTGTCAGCGACAGCCGAAATGCGGGGCCAGAGATTGAGATGCCCGCCACAGGTTCGCCATGCACATTGAAGATCGGGGCTGCAATGCAGCGCATTCCTTCGGCGCGCTCTTGGTCATCAATGGCAAATCCGCGCGCACGGGCCTGATCGAGATCGGCGCGCAAGGCTGCCTCATCTGTTAGGCTATGCGCGGTAAAGGCCGACAAGCCCCGTTTGAGGATGATTGACTGCACATGGGCGGGCGGAAGCCATGCCAATAACGCCTTACCAATTCCAGAGACATGCATCGGCGCGCGGGTTCCGGGTGGAAAAAAGGCGCGGATCGCTTCGTGGGTTTCGACTTGCGTCAGGAATAAAACCTCATCCTGCATTTCGACACCCAAATTTGCCGTCTCGCCCGTTTCGCGCATCAGCCGCGTCATGCCTGCGCGGGATCGTTCCACAACATTGGTGCGGCGCAAAAAAGCAGACCCGATTTGAAAGGCGCCCGCGCCGATATGCCAGACCTGCTGCATCTCATCGCATTCGACCATCCCGCGCGTCTGCAATGTGGTCAACGCGCGATAGAGCGTTGCGGTGGCCTGACCCGTTTCCTCGGCCAGTTCAGACAGCCGCAAACCAGGTTTTTGTGCCACCACCTCCATCACGGCAAGCGCGCGATCTAGGGCCTGCACCGTGTTTTGTTCGGTCTTGTCATGAAAGGCCTTCGGACGGCCCCTTTGACGCGTGGTTGATGTCATATTTGCGGCCCTTTCATTTGCAAAGAGAGAAGTGAAAAACTGCAACGCATTGAATTTTATGATGAAAAAGTATTTTTTCACCTATTAAAAAATTATTTCGAAAAAATTGCGAGCTGTAAAGCCCCCCTGTTAATCTGCACCCAACCTTTGAAGGGAGGGCCGCACGAGATGTCGTTTCAAAATCCAGTTTTCATTCCTGGGCCAACCAATATCCCAGAGAGCATTCGCAAAGCCTGTGATATGCCCACGCTTGACCACCGCAGTCCCGCCTTTGGCGCGATGTTCAAACCCGCCGTGGCGGGGGTGCGCCGCGTGTTGAAAATGACCGAGGGCGAAGTGATCTTGCTGCCCTCGACAGGCACAGGCGGGTGGGAGGCGGCCATCACCAACACATTGAGTGCGGGTGACACTGTTCTTGCCGCGCGGTTTGGCATGTTCAGCCATCGCTGGATTGACATGTGCCAACGCCATGGTCTGAACGTCCAGATCATTGATGTGCCATGGGGGCAGGCGGCCCCGATTGCGCAGATTGAGGCGGCGTTGCGCGCGGATGTTCAGGGCAAGATCAAAGTCGTCCTTGCCACCCATAATGAAACCGCGACAGGGGTGCGCTCTGATATAGCGGGGATACGCGCGGCCCTCGATGCCGCAGGCCATGATGCGATGCTGTTTGTCGATGGCGTGTCATCCATTGCGTCTATGCCATTTGAGTTTGACGCTTGGGGGGTCGATATTGCCGTGGCAGGTAGCCAGAAAGGCTTCATGCTGCCTGCAGGCCTTGCGATTTTGGGCGTCAGCCCCAAGGCCTTGGCGGCAATGGACAGTGCCACCCTGCCGCGCTGTTTCTTTGATTTCCGCGACATGCTGAAATCCTACGCGGCGGGGGGATATCCCTACACCCCTTCTGTTGGTCTGATCGCGGGCCTGTCTCACTCTATCGCACTTCTTGAGGGCGAGGGGTTAGAGGCTGTTTATGCCCGTCACCACCGATTGGCTGAAGGGGTGCGCCGTGCTGTTGCGGCATGGGGTCTGCAGATTTGTGCAACCGATCCTGCCACGGCCTCTGACACAGTGACGGCGGTGGTGGTGCCTGCGGGGAAATGCGGCACCGAACTCGCGCAGCTTGCCGCCACTAAATATGGCGTGGCCTTTGGTGTGGGTCTGGGCGAGGTCGCAGGCAAGGTGTTTCGCATCGGCCATTTGGGGATGTTGACCGATGTTATGGTTCTTTCTGGTCTGGCCACTGCCGAAATGTGCATGGCCGATCTGGGATGGGACATCCCGCTTGGGTCAGGGGTTGCCGCTGCGCAGGATTATTTCCGCGCGGATCAAACCGCCCTTCGCCAAGCTGCTGAATGAGAGGGTAAAAATATGAACGACCTTAGCCCAATTTCCGTGCCAAGCTATCAAGACAGCCTTGATGCCTACGCACGGATCACGCCCTATATCCACCGCACGCCCATTCTGACCTCGCGCTTTTTGAACGCGTTGGTCGGGGGGGAGATGTTCTTTAAATGTGAGAACTTTCAGAAGGCAGGCGCCTTCAAGGTGCGCGGTGCATGTAATGCGGTGTTTGGCCTGTCAGATGCAGAGGCGGCACGCGGCGTTTGCACCCATTCGAGTGGCAATCACGCCTTGTCTTTGTCCTATGCAGCAGGGCGGCGGGGCATTCCGTGCCATGTGGTGATGCCGCACAGCGCGCCGCAGGCCAAAAAAGACGCGGTGCGGGGCTATGGCGGGATCATCACGGAATGTGAGCCTTCGACAACCTCGCGCGAGGCGGTCTTTGCCGAGGTGCAGGCGAAAACAGGCGGCAATTTTGTGCATCCCTATAATGATCCCCGCGTGATTGCAGGCCAAGCCACCTGTTCGCGTGAATTGATCGAAGATGTGCCCAATCTTGACGCTGTAGTGGCCCCAATTGGCGGGGGTGGTATGATCTCTGGCACCTGTTTGACGCTGTCAAATATCGCCCCTGAGATCAAAATATATGCCGCCGAACCAGACCAAGCGGATGATGCCGCGCGCAGTTTTCGGGCAGGCCATATCATCGCGGATGACGCGCCCCAGACCATCGCGGATGGTTTGAAAGTGCCGTTGAAAGACCTGACTTGGCATTTTGTGAAATCCCATGTCACCGATATTTTGACCGCAAGCGAAGATGAAATCGTGGATGCGATGAAACTGACTTGGGCGCGCATGAAAATTGTGATCGAGCCAAGCTGTGCAGTGCCCTTGGCGGTGATTTTGAAGAACAAACATCTCTTTGCGGGCAAGCGCACTGGGGTGATTATTACAGGCGGCAATGTCGATTTAGACCGTTTGCCATGGATGAAAGGCTAAGAGCATGAACACCCATACAAGTTTTGAAAATCTGGAAGTTGGCTATGACATTCCCGCGCTGCCTGGCATGGCGGAGGCGGATATCCAGACCCCGTGCTTGATCCTTGATCTCGATGCGCTTGAGCGCAACATCAAGAAAATGGGCGATTATGCCGCCGCCCATGGGATGCGCCACCGTGTGCATGGCAAGATGCATAAATCAGTCGATGTGGCGAAGTTGCAAGAAAGCCTTGGCGGGGCCTGTGGTGTCTGCTGCCAAAAGGTGAGCGAGGCCGAAGTTTTTGCCCGCGGCGGTATTCGGGATGTTTTGGTCAGCAATCAGGTGCGCGACCCGCAAAAAATTGATCGTTTGGCACGGATCCCCCTTTTGGGCGCGCGCGCGATTTGCTGTGTCGATGATCTGAGCAACATCGCCGATCTTTCTGCGGCTGCCACCCGTCACGGCACGGTCATCGAATGTCTGGTTGAGATTGATTGCGGGGCAGGGCGCTGTGGTGTCACCACCACCCCCGAGGTTGTGGCCTTAGCCCGCGCCATTGATGCGGCCGAGGGGTTAAAATTTGCAGGCATTCAGGCCTATCAAGGCGCAATGCAGCATCTTGATCACTATGAAGACCGCAAAGCGAAAATTGCGGTTGCCGTGGCCATGGTCAAGGACGCGGTCGATACATTGGCCGCAGAAGGGATTGCCTGCGATATCGTGGGCGGTGGCGGCACAGGCAGCTATTATTTCGAAAGTACATCGGGCGTCTATAACGAGCTTCAATGTGGCTCTTACGCCTTTATGGATGCGGATTATGGCCGCATTCTTGATGAAAACGGCAACCGCATTGACCGCGGCGAATGGGAAAATGCCCTGTTCATCCTGACCTCGGTGATGAGCCATGCCAAGGCCGATAAGGCGATTGTCGATGCAGGGCTCAAGGCGCAATCGGTCGATAGTGGCTTGCCTGTGATCTATGGGCGCGATGATGTCGAATATGTCAAATGCAGCGATGAGCATGGCGTGGTGGCCGACCCAAAAGGGGTTTTGGCCATCAATGAAAAGCTGCGTCTTGTGCCAGGTCACTGTGACCCGACCTGCAATGTGCATGATTGGTATGTCGGCGTGCGGGGCGGCAAGGTTGAGGTGGTTTGGCCCATCTCGGCCCGTGGCAAGGCCTATTGAGGCGGGGGGACGATGTATATCATTCCAGAAAGTTTGATTGCCGATCTTGTCAGTGCCGAAGATGCGTTTGAGGCAATGCGCGGCTGTTTCGCCGCGATGGCCGATGGCGATGCCTATAATTTCCCCGTGATCCGCGAGGCCTTGGGCGAGGGGCGCCAATATGGGTTCAAGTCGGGCTTTGATCGCGCAGGCGCGGTGATGGGGGTGAAATCGGGCGGGTATTTCCCCGGAAATGCCGCGCGCGGTTTGATCAATCATCAATCCTGTGTGCTGTTATTTGATCCTGAAACAGGCCGTCCCACCGCAATGGTGGGGGGGAACCTGTTGACGGCCCTACGCACAGCCGCCGCATCGGCCCTGTCGATTGATCAATTGGCGCGTCCCGATGCCCAAGTTTTGGGTATGGTGGGCGCGGGGCATCAGTCGGCATTTCAATTGCGCGCGGCCCTGCAGGTGCGCGAATTTACCGGCGTTTTGGGTTGGAACCGCAATCCTGACCGCCTGTCCCGCTTGGCGGAGGTCTGTGCCGAAGCGGGGGTTGAGTTCACCCCCGTTGATCTGGCCGCGATGCAGGAGGCCGATGTGATCATCACCATCACCTCATCCAATGCCGCAAGCCTGCTTACGGACCATGTCAGTGCAGGCTGCCATATCTCTGCGATGGGAACCGATACAATCGGCAAGCAGGAGATTGATCCTGCACTCTTTGCGCGCGCTGCGGTCTTTACCGATGAGGTCGCACAATCTGTCACTATCGGCGAGGCACAACACGCCGTGGCGCAAGGCTTGATTGGGCGCGAGGATATCACCCCCTTGGGGGCGGTGGTCACAGGGGCGGCCAAGGGCCGTGTCTCGCCCGATCAGATCACGATTTTCGATGGCACGGGTGTCGGGCTTCAGGATTTGGCCGTAGCCCAAACCGCCCTCAGCCGTGCCCGCGCGCAGGGTTTGGGTTCAGAGGTCGTGTTTTAGGGAAAGACATAAGGCTGGAGCGGGTAGCGGGAATCGAACCCGCGCCAAGAGCTTGGGAAGCTCGTGTGATACCATTTCACCATACCCGCGCATGGCCTTGATGGGCCAGTCGATACGATAAGGCAGGGGTTTCGTCAACCTCTGCCTTTCTCTCAGTCAGCCCCGCCGTCTGCGCCGCCGCCCGTCATCATTGGCCCCGCCGCCAGAGGCGCCAAAATTTACATCAGGCAGGCTGACCACTGTGGTCAGATGGGGCATGGCGGCGGTTTTATGCGGGATGGCGTTTGCGGCCACGAAATGTTCCTGAAACCTTGGCTCAATCGCGGTTTCAACCTTTTGGATGGCGCGCACGCCCCCCTCAATGCGCTTGCGTGCCGCACGGTTGCACAGCGCAATGCGCGCGCCATGGCCTGCGGCATTGCCTGCGCTTGTGACTTTCTCAAGCGGGGCATCGGGGATCATCCCTAAAATCATTGCGTGTTTTGGGCTGATATGCGCGCCGAAAGCCCCCGCCAAAACCACGCGATCGACCGCTTCTACATCCATCTGATCCATCAACAAACGCGCGCCTGCATAAAGCGCGGATTTCGCCAATTGAATGGCGCGAATATCGCCTTGCGTGACGGTGATGCGCGGCCCGCCCGTGGCGGTGCCGTCAAAGATTAGATATTCATGGGTGCGCCCTGTGGGGATAGACCGCGGGGTTCCTGTTTGCTCGGCACTGCCAATCAGACCTGACCCGTCCAACAGGCCCGCGGCGCGCATTTCCGCCACGGCCTCGATTATGCCAGAGCCACAAATGCCCGTAATGCCTGTCTGCGCGGTGGCCTCGGCAAACCCTGCCTCGTCAGACCACAGATCGCAGCCAATGACGCGAAACCGCGGTTCTTTGGTGGCGGGGTCGATTTCGATATGCTCAATCGCACCAGGCGCGGCCCGTTGCCCTGACGAGATTTGCGCCCCCTCAAAGGCAGGCCCCGTGGGCGAGGAACAGGCGAGAACCTTGGTCTTATTCCCAAGCAGGATTTCAGCATTGGTTCCGACATCCACGATCAGCACCAAATCCTCAGATTGTTCTGGGGCCTCCGATAGGGCCACGGCGGCGGCATCGGCCCCCACATGGCCCGCGATACAGGGCAGCAGGTAAATCTGCGCTTGTGGGTTCAATGTGGACAGCCCCAAGTCAGGCGCACTGAGACGCAAGGCATCCGAGGTTGCCAGTGCAAAGGGCGCTTGGCCCAATTCCACAGGATCAATTCCCAAAAGCAGATGGTGCATCACGGGGTTGCAGACGAATACGGTTTCCACGATCAGCTTGGGGTCAATGCCCGCATCCTCGGCAATTTGCCCGGCTAATGTGTTAATGGCCTCGCGCACCGCGCGGGTCATCTCAGTGGCACCGCCTTCTTGCATCATGGCATAGGAGACGCGGCTCATCAGATCCTCACCAAAACGGATTTGTGGGTTCATGATCCCCGCAGAGCCCATCACTGCACCCGTGGTCAAATCACACAGATGCGCCGCGATTGTGGTCGAGCCAAGATCAATCGCAAGGCCGTAAATTCCGCCCTCATGAAGATTTGGCCAAATCTCAAGAATTTGCGCCACGCCGCCCTCATCGGGTTGAAAGAGGGCGACTGAAATTTGCCATTTGCCCTTGCGCAAAACGGTTTGCAGCTTGGCCAAAACGGGCAGGGCGGCGCTGACCTGATGCACATCCCATTGTTGTGCGAGGGCATCTTTCAAGCGTTCAAAATCGCCCGAGGGTTCATGCATGTCAGGCTCGGCCACCTCGACCATGACAATCCGCGTGGCGGGATCCATAGTGATTGGCTTGGTCGAGGCCTCTTTGCGCACGACCTGACGATGCACCTGACTGGTTTCAGGCACATCAATCACAACATCGCCCAACACCTTGGCCTGACAGCCCAAACGGCGGCCTGAAATCAGACCTTTCACGCGGTCATAGCGGGCCTCAACCTCGTTCCATTCGGAAAGGGCATCTTCGTGCACTGTGACGCCATGTTTGGCAAATTCACCGAAACTGGGGGTGATCTGGCATTTGGAACAAATGCCGCGCCCGCCACAGACACTATCCAAATCCACCCCGAGCGCGCGGGCCGCCTGCAGCACGGGCGTGCCTTTGGCAAAGCGACCGCGTTTGCCAGAGGGGGTAAAAATCACCAAAGGGTCTTTGTCATCTGTGCCTGCGCTGCCCATCGGGAAGGATCCTGTTTTGGTCTTTCATTGCTTTTATTGGCGCAAAGGCCAGAGCATAAGGTTAAATATGCTCTGGCCCGCGATTTTCAAAAAATGGTGCCTTAGCCGCGGCGGCGACCGCCTGCGCGGCGGTTGGCGCGCCCCCCTTGCAGGGCGGCATCTGGATCTTTGTTGAAATTGATCCAAGCAGTCCCACCGTCATCTTGGTTAAGCAGCAGGTTGGCGGCGCGGATCGCCTCCATCTCCTTGCCCGCGCGCGGCTTGGTCGAGCCCATGCCGAACAATTTGACGAAGGTTTCATCGTCCAGATCTGCGGGCAGGATAATTCCTGCGGCCTCAATCGCGGCTTTCTTTTCGGCAATCGCTTTGGGGCCAACGGGCAGGGCGACTGGGTTCATGATCGCACTGGTCATGCCCGCTGCATAGGCCATGGGCAAAAACGCGTTATTCACGCCGTGGCGGTTCGGCAAGCCAAAGCTGATATTGGATGCGCCGCAGGTGGTGTTCACGCCCAATTCCTCGCGCAAGCGGCGCACGAGGGTAAAGACCTGATGGCCCGCTGTGGCCATCGCGCCAATGGGCATGACCAATGGGTCAACCACGATATCATGGGCGGGAATGCCATAATCAGCCGCGCGTTCAACAATCTTTTTGGCAACGGCAAAGCGCACTTCGGGGTCTTCGGAAATGCCTGTGTCATCGTTAGAAATCGCAACAACGGGCACGTTGTATTTCTTGACCAAGGGCAAAACCATCTCAAGGCGTTCTTCTTCGCCTGTGACAGAGTTCAAAAGCGGGCGACCTTTGGCAGCAGCCAGACCATTTTCCAAGGCACCGGGAACCGAGCTGTCGATGCACAAGGGGCAATCGGTTACTTCCTGCACGCATTCGACCAAGGCCTTCATCAAGGCAGGCTCAACAAAGTTATTGTCGGCATAGCGGGGATCTTCGGCCATTTTGTTCGAGAACACCGCGCCAGAGTTGATGTCCAACACGGTCGCACCCGCCGCCACCTGTGCAATGGCATCCGCTTGCACGCGTGAGAAATCACCGCGTTCCAGCTCTTCGTTCAAGATTTTGCGCCCTGTGGGGTTGATCCGTTCGCCAATCACGCAAAACGGTTCGTCAAAACCGATCACGGTGGTTTTGGTTTGGGATTCAATGATGGTGCGAGTCATGCTGGCTTATACTCCTTCAACGGCCGGACGCGTGGATGCGCCGCCATGGTCGATGGCCCATTGGGCATTTGTCTTGATCCCGCCAAGCGGGAAGAAATGGACGGATTCAATCCCGAAATCAGGATTTGCGGCCTTATGCGCGGCGAGTTCTGCGATGATCTCGTCAGGCTCGAACGGCAAAAGAAGTTTCGAGACATCCTTGGCGCGTTTTTGCAAAACCGACAGAGATGGGCCAACGCCGCAGGCAATGGCGAATTTGATCAAGGTTTGCAGCTTGGCGGGGCCTGCGATACCGATATGGACGGGCAGATCAATCCCCGCGGCCTGCAAGGCATTCACCCATGCAATCACGGGCTTGGCTTCAAAGCAGAATTGCGTGGCAAGGGCCATTTTTGCATCTGTGCGCGCGCTAAAGGCCTGTTTCCAACGCAAAGCCTCCATCACATTGGCATCGCTGCCATCTGGGTCGATGTCGCGGTTGCCTTCGGGGTGGCCTGCCACATGCAAGCGTTTGAACCCTGCTTGATCAAACAGCCCCGTTTCCAACAGCTGCATCGAGCTTTCAAATTCACCATGCGCCTGAGGGATGCCGCCCGCCAAGATGAGGCCAGAGGTGACACCTGCCTCGCCCTGATAGCGCGCGATCCAATCGCCAAGCGTGGCCTTGTCTTTGATTGAGCGGGCGGGGAAATGTGGCATCACCTCGAACCCGTCACGGGCAAGGCGCGCTGCGGTCGCGACCATGTCATCAATCTCGGTGCCGTCAATATGGGCGATATAGACGCGGGTGCCCTCGGGCAAAAGGGCGCGGAAATCTTCCACCTTTTCGGCGGTGCGCGGCATAACCTCAATCGAATAGCCTTGAAGAAAGGCCTCAACCTGAGGGGAATGGGGCGCGACTGGCGCGCTTGGTTTTTTAAAGTTTAACAAGGCCATAATCTGATCCCTCACGCGCTCAAGGCTCATCAGGCTGCCTCAACGCCATCGCCCGCGATCAAACGCTTGAGGCGGTCGGTGTCATAGTCGGCATCCAAACGATCTGCATAGACGCGCGCGATGTCGGATGGGTCACCTTCGACCTCGGCCTCTACCACACGGCGCCACTCGGCGAGATAGGCTTCGTCATCTTTTGCCCCGACCTTCATCGCGCAGCGGTCAATTGCCTGCTCGAACCGTTCGGGCAGGGGCAATTTGGCTGCAGCGCGGCCTTTGCCCACAATCACTTGGGCAGGGATGTCGCGCCAGTAAACGATGGTCACAGATGGCATTGAATGCGATTCCTTTCTCGTAAGGCGCACCATATGGGCGCAACCCCCGCGCAATGGGACTAATTTCGACACTAAAATCGGCGCAACCGACCTTGTAAGAGGCACATAGCCCGCGCATACGCACATTGCGAGTGGTCGAACATCCCAAAATTTTCATGATGATCATGCGCCAAAGCGCCCAACTGCCCCCGAATGCCACGCGAAAGCAGTTGTCGCTTTTTCATGGGGGCGCTACCATGCCCATGAAGGAGGGGCAGAAATGGCCCGCAAACGCCGCAACCCAAACCGACAGAGAGACGCAAAAGAGGGCGGGGTAAACCCTGCGCCTGTGGCGCATATTTCTGATCCAAGCGGCCTTGATCCGAATATGGGGCAGGGGCAGCGTAGATTTTATAGCAAACCCAAACCTGCCGCCCCCGCACAGATCGAAAAAGCAGACCCAGCCGATCTTTACGCCGCTCTTGATTTGGGCACGAATTCCTGCCGAATGTTGATTGCACAGCCGAAAGGCACGCATCTACATATCGTTGATAGTTTCTCGAAATCGGTGCAACTGGGGCACGGGCTAGAGGCCTCGGGGCGCTTGTCGCGTGCCTCGATGGCGCGGGCGATTGGGGCGTTGAAAATCTGTCAACGCAAACTGGCCCAACACCAAGTGCGCCATATGCGTATCGTGGCCACCGAGGCCTGCCGCCGCGCCACCAACGGGGGCGAGTTCCTCAACCTTGTGAAGCGCGAAACGGGCTTGCAGATGGAGATCATCAAGCCCGAAGAAGAGGCGCAGCTGGCGGTGATCTCCTGCGCGCCATTGGTGTCAGCCAAAACCGAACAGCTTTTGGTGGTGGATATCGGGGGGGGATCAACCGAATTGGTTTGGATCGACCTGTCTCGGGTTGCGCCCTCGGAACGCGCCCGCGCGATCATGCGCCTGCATCAAGGGTTTGGGCATGAGGAAACCATTTTTCCCCGCGCGAAAGTCGTGGATTGGATTTCTGTGCCTTTGGGCGTGGCAACCCTGAAAGACCTTTATCACGATGTCGAAGATGACGGGGCGCGGTTTGCGCTGATGTCATGGTATTTCGAAGAACAGCTTGCAAAATTCTCACCCTATGTCGATGCGGCGGATCAAGCACGCGAAGGGTTCCAGATCATCGGCACCTCTGGCACTGTCACAACTGTTGCCGCCAGTCATTTGGGCCTCAAGCGCTATGATCGCAATAAGGTCGATGGTCTGCGGATGACTTCGGATCAGATTGACACTGTGATCCAAACCTATCTTGCCTTGGGGCCAGAGGGGCGGCGCAATGATCCGCGGATCGGGCGGGATCGGCACAGTCTGATTATGTCAGGCTCTGCGATTTTGCAGGCGCTGCTGCGCGCATGGCCAACGGATCGCTTGTCTGTGGCAGATCGTGGCCTGCGCGAGGGCTTGCTCTATGCGCAGATGTGCCGCGATGGGGTGATGGAAGACGGGCTTCTGTAACAGCCGCCCGCCTTGAAAAAAGCCGTTACGCGGCCTTTTGCAGTTCAAGCCGAACAAGGGTTTGGTTCAGCAGCATATAGGCAATTTCCCCAAAGGTCATTGGGCCTGTGAAACCTGACACTGATTTGCCCTCCATTTCGCCGTAGAGATAGTTCAAGATGCAATTACAACTGTAATCAGCGCCTGTGACCTTATCGCAGAGCGAGCCGGCAAAGGCTTGGGCATAGTCATCGGGAAGGGCTGCGGCGGGGCGATAGACCACGCCCTCCTGCACAGGGGCATAGAAGCTGACAATGCCTGTATCGGCATCAACCGATTTGATCGACACATTGAGATGGGCGCCGCCGTAATTGGCGATGAGCGGCAAGCGCGTATCCCAATTTTGCGCCGTCAAATAACGTGCCAAATTCCGCTTGGCCCCGTTGATCATGGCATCTTCCGCTTCGAAACCAGAGGTTTCAAAAATAATGCTTGTGGCCGTATCCCCTGCCTGCTCGAAAATATTCACAATCTCCAAGTTGGGGGTGACCCCTTTGGCAAAGCCGAGATGCATCACGATCGCGGCATCCTCGTGGGTCTGACCGGTGCTGCCATCAATGACAATGGCATGATCTTGGCCGATCCGCTCTAGCGCAGTGCCTGCGACCCATCCCATCAAGGGCTGCGCGAATAAAGCAGGGTTTTGCGGCGCATCAATCGCAAAGCGGCGATGTGCGTGACCAAAAGCGGGGATCAAGATCAGACTTGCCCCGCCTGTCTGATACCCTGTGGCGATATCGGTTAAATTATCGGGGGCGATGACGCGGATTTCTGCGGCTTCGGCCTCGTCAAAACTGGTGCAATAGAGGCGGTTTTCGATTTTTTTGCCACCTTCAGAGGTCACAAAGTAATGGCTGCTGCCCCCGATCCAAGTTCCCTTTGGCAATTGCGCCAAATAAGCGGGGTGGCCTGCAATGCTTAGGATTTCCCCTGAGACGATGCGCGCGGATGCCTCCGCGAGGGTCAAAACTTCGTTTTTCATTTTGTTTTATCCTCGTTAGCGGGTCATTTTCGCCAAATCATCGGCGGCGAAGGCATTTGCTTTGGCAAAATCAGCCAATTCCTTGATCTTGGCTTCAAGCAATGTAGGGGTGCTTCGGATTTCGATGCGCAAACGACCGATCAAGATACGTGTGGCAAGCGAAGCTTGGGAGAGATCCTGATTGGATTGGATCACGCCCGCGAGAAAGCTGTGTGAAAACATGCAGATGGGTTCCGTTTTAAATGCGGGGCTGCGCCCCTTGGTGATGTTCGCGCATCTGTTGAAACGGCAGGAGCGGCTTTCAGCTTAGGGGTGAGGGCCGCTTTGTCGCATAAAAAACGCGCCGCACGGGTGCGGCGCGTGTAAGGTCTTGAAAGGAAAGGGGGGTCTTAGCCCACCAGTGCCTTGTTCAGATTTTCATCAATTTTCTCAAGGAAGCCTTGCGTGGTCAGCCATTTCTGATCTGGCCCAACCAAAAGCGCCAAATCCTTGGTCATAAAGCCTGCTTCGACTGTATCGACCACGGTTTTCTCAAGCGTCTGCGCAAAGCGCAGCAGCGCGTCATTGTTATCAAGTTTTGCACGATGCTTAAGCCCGCCTGTCCATGCATAGATGGAGGCGACCGAATTGGTTGAGGTCGCCTCGCCCTTTTGGTGCTGGCGGTAATGACGGGTCACGGTGCCATGCGCGGCTTCTGCCTCGACAATTTTGCCATCGGGCGTCATCAACACCGAGGTCATCAACCCAAGCGACCCAAATCCTTGGGCGACAGTGTCGGATTGCACATCACCATCATAGTTTTTACAGGCCCAGACATAGCCGCCCGACCATTTCAGGGCAGAGGCCACCATGTCATCAATCAGGCGATGCTCATACCAGATTTTCTTTTTCTCAAATGCCTCGCGGAATTCTTCGTCATACACTTTCTGGAACAAATCCTTAAAGCGGCCATCATAGGCTTTGAGAATGGTGTTTTTGGTCGACAGATAAACGGGCCATCCCAAATTCAGCCCGTAATTCAGACTGGCGCGGGCGAAATCAATGATGGACTGATCAAGGTTATACATCCCCATCGCCACACCTGCGGCGGGGGCATCGAAAATCTCATGCTCAATCGTGGTGCCATCTTCGCCCACAAATTTCATCGTAAGCTTACCCTTGCCTGGAAAGCGGAAATCGGTGGCGCGATATTGATCGCCAAAGGCATGACGCCCCACCACAATGGGCTGCGTCCAGCCTGGCACAAGGCGGGGCACGTTTTTGCAAATAATCGGTTGGCGGAAAATCACGCCCCCAAGGATATTTCGGATTGTCCCATTGGGGCTGCGATACATCCGTTTGAGGCCAAATTCCTCAACCCGCGCTTCATCTGGGGTGATGGTGGCACATTTCACGGCCACGCCAACCTCGCGGGTCTTTTCGGCAGCGGCCACTGTGATGGCATCATCGGTGCGATCCCGCTCCTCGATTCCAAGATCATAGTAAAGCAGATCAAGATCCAAATAGGGCAGGATGAGCTTATCTTTGATAAAGGCCCAAATGATGCGGGTCATCTCATCCCCATCCATATCCACGATGGGGTTTTCAACTTTGATTTTGGTCATATCAGGCAGCCTCGCGCGGGGAAGAAATACTGAGGCTGCGCATATCAAATTCTGGCGGATTCGCAAGAACTGTATGCCGTTGTATACAGATTTGTGATGCCACTAGTTTGGGGCTTGGCTGCGTTTGGTGCGCAAAAAATCATAGCCACGTTTTTCGGCCATGCGCATGCGTATCGCAGTGCGCAAGGCTTCCTCGACAGTGGGGGAAAGCGCACCAACGGTTTGGCACAGCTCATCAGTCAGGCGTTCATCCCCCGTTTCTTGCGCGACACGCAGGGCCTCTTGGGCCAAGGCATCTGCGATTTCTTCGGCAAGACGGGTGCTCATGGTGGATTACCGCGTGTTTTCCGTCAGGCGCCGCTTCACATAGGCCTTAACCATGTCGATCATCGGGTTCATCTGGGTCTCTTCATCTTCAAAGAAGTGACCCGCCCCCTCCATCTCCTCATGGGTGATGGTGATGCCTTTTTGCTCATGCAGCTTATCGACCAAGATACGGGTGTCTTGGGGTTTGGCCACGCGGTCGGCGGTGCCGTTCACGATCAAACCTGACGCGGGGCAGGGTGCAAGGAAGCTGAAATCATACATATTCGCGGGCGGTGCGACCGAGATGAACCCCGTGATCTCCGGGCGCCGCATCAGCAGCTGCATCCCAATCCATGCGCCAAAAGAAAACCCCGCAACCCAACAATGTTTCGAGTTAGGGTTCATCGTTTGCAGATAATCCAAGGCCGATGCTGCATCAGACAATTCGCCCTGACCTTGGTCATATTCGCCCTGACTGCGCCCGACACCGCGGAAGTTAAAGCGCAGAACGGTGAAGCCCATATTGTAGAAGGCGTAATGCAGATTATAGACCACACGGTTGTTCATCGTGCCGCCAAATTGCGGATGCGGATGCAGGACGATGGCAATCGGGGCATCCTTTGCCTTTTGTGGATGATAACGGCCCTCAAGCCGCCCTTCTGGGCCTTGGAATATCACCTCGGGCATGTCGTTCCCCTTGTCGCTTTCTGGCGCATGCGCGTCATGCTTGACCTGCGCAATCGCCCTACCTAGAACCTGTGTCACCGCAATGCTGCGGTTTTGCCCCTAAACGCGGGGCGCGCGTGTCTGTGCGGTTTGCACCACGCATTGCAGTTAAGCGTGACGGATCAAAAGGTCAATCACGGGCTTGGTGTGAATAAGGGCGCGCGGCAAAGTTTCTGCGAAACAGGGCTGCCAAAATGGCACAATTCGGGGGGCAAGATGAAGCTCAGCACAAAAGGCCGATACGCGATGGTGGCTATGGCCGATCTTGCCTTGCAAGCGGACGGCGCGTTGACCTCTCTTGCGGATATTGCCAAGCGGCAGGATATTTCGCTGCCCTATCTTGAGCAGCTGTTTGTAAAACTGCGCCGCGAGGGTTTGGTGGTGTCTGTGCGCGGGCCTGGCGGGGGGTATAAACTGGCCAAAGCGCCCGCAGAAATTCGCGTGGTCGATATTTTCTCGGCGGTCGAGGAAACGGTTTCAGCGATGCATAAGGGGGCGGGCGCCTCTGGCGGCATGTCGGGCAGTCGTGCGCAAAGCATGACCAATCGCCTTTGGGAAAGTCTCAGCGCCCATGTTTATGTCTACCTGCATCAAACACGGCTTTCGGATGTGATCCGCAATGATTTGACGCCATGCCCGGCCGTTCCAACCCTCTTTACAGTGGTGGATGGGGCCTGATGGCGCGCGTCTATCTGGATCACAACGCCACAATGCCGCTTCGGCCCGAGGCGCGCGCGGCAATGATCGCTGCAATGGATGTGGTGGGTAACCCGTCCTCCGTTCATCAAGAGGGGCGCGCGGCCAAGGCGTTGATGGAACGCGCGCGCGGTCAAATTGCCAGTGCCATCGGCGCAGAGGCCGCCGATATCGTGTTCGTGTCTGGCGCGACCGAGGCCGCCGCATTGGCCCTGTCTGGGCGCAATCTTAAAGGGGCCGCGATTGAACATGACGCTGTGCGCGCGTGGATCCGCGAGGAACTAGAGGTCGATGCGCAAGGTCAGGTGCATGTCACAGATCCTGCAGAAGCGACCCTCCAACTTGCGAATTCCGAAACGGGGATCATCCAATCCTTGCCCGAAGGTTTGGCCGTATCTGATTGGACGCAAGGCTTTGGCAAGCTGCCGCTTGCCTTTGATTGGTCGGGGGTCGATATGGCGTTTATCTCGGCGCATAAAATTGGCGGGCCGAAGGGAATCGGCGCGCTGATCTTGCGGCGTGGCCTTGATGTGGCGGCGCAAATTCGTGGCGGCGGTCAAGAAATGGGGCGCCGATCTGGAACCGAGAATTTAATTGGCATTGCAGGATTTGGTGGTGCAGCGCAGGCTGCAATACAAGATATTGAAAATGGCCTGTCGAAAAAGCTGGAAAAACTTAGAAATATTCTAGAAAAGACACTGGAACATCGCGCCAAAGATACTATTTTTGTCGGGAAAGATGTCGCGCGGCTTCCCAATACCAGCCTGATGGTCACGGAGGGGTGGAAAGGGGAAAGCCAAGTGATGGCAATGGATCTAGCAGGATTTGCGATTTCCGCAGGCTCTGCTTGTTCCAGTGGCAAGGTCAAATCCAGCGCCGTTTTGCAGGCAATGGGGCTGACGCCAGAGATGGCAGGATGCGCGATCCGTGTCTCTCTTGGGCCACAAACGCAGGAGGCCGATGTAATGGCCTTCGCGGAAGCTTGGGCCGATGCCTATGACAGGCGCAAGGCGCGGGCAGGGTTAAACCGCTAGGGGGCCGCATCATCATAAGATGCGGCAGGGCCACCGCGCCGCACCCCTTGCGATCGAATAGATGCACGAGGGGGTGGGTGGCCTATACGCACCCATCAGGAAGAAACAGGAGTTGATCCCATGACCGCACTCGACAGCGATATCCGCGAAGGTGTCGATCGCGAAACCGTTGAAACCGTCAAGGCGATGGGTGGCGCGTATAAATACGGTTGGGAAACCGATATTGAGATGGAGTTCGCCCCAAAAGGCCTGAACGAGGACATTGTGCGCCTCATCTCAGAAAAGAATAACGAGCCCAAATGGATGCTTGATTGGCGCCTGCAGGCGTTCAAACGCTGGAAGCAGATGGCTGAACCTGATTGGGCCATGCTGAATTACACGGCGATTGATTACCAAGATCAATATTACTACGCCAAACCCAAAAGCATGACCGAAAAGCCCAAAAGTTTGGACGAGGTCGACCCAAAGCTTTTGGCGACCTATGAGAAACTTGGTATCCCCCTGAAGGAGCAGATGTTGCTCGCAGGGGTTGAAGGCGCAGACGCCGAGGCCGCACCGCGCAAAGTGGCGGTTGATGCGGTGTTTGACAGTGTCTCGGTCGGCACGACATTCAAGGATGAATTGGAAAAGGCAGGAGTCATCTTCTGCTCCATTTCCGAGGCGATTCAAAAGCACCCAGATCTGGTGAAGAAATATCTTGGCTCGGTTGTGCCGATTTCGGATAATTTCTTCGCCACTTTGAACTCTGCCGTGTTTTCGGATGGTTCCTTCGTCTATGTGCCACCTGGCGTGCGCTGCCCTATGGAATTGTCCACCTATTTCCGCATCAATGCGGAAAATACGGGCCAATTTGAGCGCACATTGATCATTGCGGATAAAGACGCCTATGTGTCCTACCTTGAGGGCTGCACCGCCCCGATGCGCGACACCCACCAATTGCACGCCGCAGTTGTGGAATTGGTCGCCCATGATGATGCCGAGATCAAATATTCCACAGTGCAAAACTGGTATCCGGGCGATGAAAACGGCAAGGGCGGGATCTACAATTTCGTAACCAAGCGTGCCGATTGCCGTGGGGATCGCTCGAAGGTGATGTGGACCCAAGTGGAAACGGGGTCGGCCATTACATGGAAATACCCGTCTTGCATCCTGCGCGGTGATGACAGTCAGGGGGAATTCTACTCCATCGCCATCGCCAATAATGCGCAGCAGGCCGATACAGGCACCAAGATGATCCATTTGGGCAAGAACACCAAATCGCGGATTGTCTCCAAAGGCATCAGCGCAGGGCGCGCGCAAAATACCTATCGCGGTCAGGTTTCGATGCATCCAAAGGCGAAAAACAGCCGCAATTACACCCAATGCGACAGTTTGCTGATTGGTGATAAATGCGGCGCGCATACTGTGCCATATATTGAGGTCAAGAATAACTCTTCGCGGGTTGAGCATGAGGCCACCACTTCGAAAGTGGATGATGATCAGCTGTTCTATTGCCGCTCCCGCGGGATGGATGAGGAAGAGGCGGTGGCCTTGGTGGTCAACGGCTTCTGCCGCGAGGTGTTGCAGGCGCTGCCAATGGAATTTGCCATGGAAGCGCAGCAATTGGTTGCAATCAGTCTTGAGGGGAGTGTCGGCTGATGAACTGGAAATATTGGCTCACCGCAGGGGAACCACGCCCGCGTTATGCGCTGTTGGTTGCTATCGGTGTGGTTGTGATGATGGCCTTGACCTATTCTATCTGGCATCCAGGTGGGCCAGGCCTCGCGGCCTTCGCCGCCGTGGCGGCCACCATTATCAGCCATGTATCGGCAAAAATGATCATGCGGAAATAAGCCCATGTTGCCAGAGCTGTTGCATCAAACCGCGGGGATCGGCGTTGGCACCTTTCTTGGGGCGCTGATTGGCCTGTCTGTGCGGGCGCGCCAAGGCAAGCGCGGTGGATTGGTGCGCAGATCGATCTTTTTGACCTCAGTTCTGGTGGGCATGGCGGCTTGGGTTGCAATGGCCGTGCTGCGCGGCGTTATGGGGTAAGGCGGATGATCGTTACAACAACACAATCTATCGAAGGTCGAAAAATCACGGACTATCGTGGTATCGTGGTGGGTGAAGCGATTTTGGGCGCAAATGTGTTTCGCGATATTTTCGCAAGCATCACTGATATTATCGGCGGGCGCTCTGGGGCCTATGAGGGCGAGATGGCCCGTGCGCGCGAAACCGCGCTGGCCGAAATGCAAGATCGCGCGCGCGAGCAGGGCGCGAATGCGGTGGTCGGTGTCGATCTAGATTACGAAGTTATCAACAATATGCTGATGGTCAGTGCCTCAGGCACGGCTGTCACGGTGGAATAAGGTAAAGGGCCTACGCCCTTGAAGGAGAAGATAATGCTTGAGATCAAGAACTTACATGTCGAACTTGAGGAAGAAGGAAAGCAAATCCTCAAAGGTGTCGATCTGACCGTAGAGGCGGGCAAGGTTCATGCGATCATGGGGCCAAATGGCTCGGGCAAATCGACCTTGTCCTATGTGCTGTCGGGGCGCGATGGGTATAGCGTCACGGATGGCTCTGCCACTTTGCTCGGCGAAGACATCCTTGAAATGGAACCCGAAGAGCGCGCCGCCGCAGGCCTGTTTTTGGCATTCCAATATCCCGTTGAGATCCCCGGTGTTGGCAATATGACCTTCTTGCGCACGGCGCTGAACGCCCAGCGTAAGCTGCGCGGCGAGGATGAGGTAAGTGCGGCAGAGTTTCTGAAACTGGTGCGCGAAAAGGCCAAGACCCTCAAGATTGACGCAGAAATGCTCAAGCGTCCCGTCAATGTGGGCTTCTCGGGCGGTGAGAAAAAGCGCAATGAAATTCTGCAAATGGCGATGTTGGAACCCAAGATGTGCATCTTGGACGAAACCGATAGTGGCCTTGATGTGGATGCGATGAAACTGGTCTCCGATGGTGTCAACGCGTTGCGGGATGCGGGGCGTGGGTTCCTTGTGATCACCCATTATCAGCGCCTGCTTGACCATATCAAACCTGATGTTGTGCATATCATGTCGGATGGCCGTATCATCAAAACGGGCGGGCCAGAATTGGCCTTGGAAGTTGAGAAAAACGGCTACGCGGATCTGTTGGCGGAGGTTGCGTAATGGCTTTGGCGCAGGCACGCATTGATTTGACCGAGGCGCGGATTGCGGCGCTTGAGTTGCCGCACGGGGCCAATTGGGCCAATGAGGCGCGCCATACTGCCCTCACACGGCTGCGCGCCATGGGTTTGCCCACCGCGCGGGATGAATATTGGAAATACACAAACCCCGCCGAGTTGACCGTGGCCGATACACCCGAAGCGGCGCTGTTTGATCCGGGCCAAGATCGGCGTGTCTTTGAAGACATTGATCGCCTCAAGATTGTCTTTGTGGATGGTGTGTTTGACGCGGCTCAATCAGATGATCTCAGCCTTGAGGGGCTGGAAATCTCGCGACTGTCGGATGTTTTGAAAACCGACATTCACTGGGCGATGGATCTTTATGGTCATCTTGAAACCCATGGCCAAGACCCTGTCGCGCGCCCCTTGGCTGCGCTGAACACGGCCTTTGCCACGGATGGCATTGTGATCCGTGCCACAGGGCGGGTGTCCAAACCCGTCAGCCTGATCTATCTGCATCAGTCTGAAACCTCCGATGCCGTGTTGCACCATGTGATCCGCGTTGAGGAAGGCGCAGAGATGACCTTGCTTGAACAGGGCCCTGCGGCGGCGCGGTTCAATAAATGCACTGAGGTTGATCTGGCCCCGACCGCACGCTTTCATCACATCCGCGCACAGGGGCGCGATCACGCCCGCCGCGCCGTGACCCATAGCTTTGTGCGCGTGGCCGAGGCGGCGCATTACAAAAGCTTTACCCTCACCTGCAACGGCGTTCTGACCCGCAACGAGCATGTGATTGATATCGTTGGGGATAATGCAGTTGCCCATGTGGCGGGTGCAGCACTTGGCGATGGCAAGCGGGCCGAATTCCATCATGACGACACGGTCTTTGTGACCCATCGCGGTGAGGATTGCGAAAGCCGTCAGGTGTTTAAAAAGGTGTTGCGTAACGGGGCCTCTGGCGTGTTTCAGGGGAAAATCCTTGTGACGCCTGGTGCGCAAAAGACCGATGGCTATCAAATCAGCCAAGCCCTGCTTTTGGATGATGACAGCACGTTCTTGGCCAAGCCCGAGCTTGAGATTTACGCCGATGATGTGAAATGCAGCCACGGCTCGACCACTGGCGCGATTGATGAAGAGGCGTTGTTCTATCTGCGCTCGCGCGGGGTGGATCACTCAACAGCCACCGATCTTTTGGTTCTGGCCTTTTTGGCCGAGGCGATTGATGAGATCGAAGATGAGACGCTGCGCGCAGATATATTGGCCCAGCTAGAGCTGTGGTTGGCACGGCGGCGCGGCTAAAGGGTAGGGTCTGCAATGTCAGTCAGCCGCGATATTGTCGCCTCTTGGCGTCGCCCGCGACAGGTGCTGCGGTCTATGCTGAACCATGGCCGCCGCGAGGATCGGGCGATTGCCTTTGTCATGATCGCGTCTTTCCTGATGTTTGTGGGGCAATGGCCCAAACTGAGCCGTGAGGCGTTTTTGGATCCATCGGTGCCACTGCAGGCGCGCCTGGCCATCACATTTTTCTCAATGATGATGGTGATGCCTTTGATGCTCTATGTCTTTGCAGGGATTTCGCATTTGGTGGCGAAATTGTTTCGCGGGCGCGGCACGTTTTATTCTGCGCGGTTGGCGCTGTTTTGGTCGCTTTTGGTGACGGCACCGCTATTTTTGCTGAACGGGCTTGTGGCAGGGTTCATCGGGCAGGGGCCTGCATCCGATGCCACGGGTTTGGTGACATTGCTTGGCTTTTTGGTGATTTGGCTGGCGTGCCTGATTGAGGCAGAGCGCGCACCAGAGGCCGTAACAGAAGGGGTTTAGGCGCGTGAACCTGTCAGAGATTCTCACCCTATCGGGTCTGTGGCGTCATACGCGTGACACGATCCGCGCCCCGCAAGAGGCGGCGCAGGCGGTTTTGGCCCTCAATTTGCCGCGCAATGTTTTGTGGTTGGGCTTGGCCTTGGTCATTACCCTATCAACCCTGTTGGCAAGTGCGGTCTTGTTGATGGTGCCGATGCCAGAGGCGGGCGCAGGCGTGCCGATGCCTGTCGTGATGGGGATTGTTCAGGCGGTTTTCCTTGTTTTGGTGTCCCTTGGCATCGCGGTGATTGGTGCGCGCTTTGGGGGCAAGGGCGATTTTGACGGTGCGCTTGCGTTGATGGTCTGGTTGCAGGCCGTGTTTCTGGTCGTGCAGGCCTTTCAAATCGTAGCCATTGCCATTGGTTTGTCGGTTCTTGCCGATATTGTCAGCCTTGCCTCTATCCCACTATTCTTTTGGCTCATGGCGCAGTTTGTCACTGTTTTGCATGGGTTTTCGTCCGTTTGGAAAACCTTTTGGGCGATTATCATGTTTCTCATCGCCTTTGCCTTTCTTCTTTCGCTAGTCGTGACAAGTTTCGGTCTTGTCCCAATGATGCCGTAAAGGGTTTCCATGTTTGATGTAGATAAAATCCGCGCTGATTTTCCGATCCTCTCACGTGAGGTGAACGGAAAGCCATTGGTCTATCTCGACAATGGGGCGAGTGCGCAAAAGCCGCGCGCGGTGATTGATGCGATGACCCATGCCTATGAGGCGGAATACGCCAATGTGCATCGTGGTCTGCATCATCTCTCTATGGTTGCGACCGAGGCCTATGAGGGGGTGCGCGGCAAGATTGCGCGCTTCCTCGGCGTGGCGGACGAGCGCGAGATTGTCTTCACCTCAGGGGCAACGGAAGGCATCAATCTGGTTTCCTACGGTTGGGCCGCGCCGCGCCTGCAGGCGGGGGATGAGATCATCCTCACCATTGCCGAACATCACGCCAATATCGTGCCGTGGCATTTTCTGCGGGAACGTCTTGGCGTGAAATTGGTCTGGGTCGAGACAGATATGAACGGGGATTTGGACCCGCAAGCGATGATTGATGCGATCACCCCGCGCACGCGGCTGATTGCGATGTCGCATATGTCAAATGTGCTTGGCACTGTATTTGACGTCAAAACGGTGATTGATGCCGCCCATGCCCGCGATATCCCCGTGTTGGTGGATGGGTCGCAGGCGGCTGTGCACATGCCGCTGAACCTTGATGCGCTTGGCGCGGATTTTTACGCAATCACAGGGCACAAACTCTATGGCCCGTCAGGATCAGGTGCGATCTATATCAAATCGGCGCGCATGGCTGAGATGCAGCCCTTCTTGGGCGGGGGGGACATGATCCGCGAAGTGCATCGTGATGAGATCACATGGAATGACCCCCCAATGAAATTCGAGGCGGGGACACCGGGCATCGTGCAGCAAATCGGTCTTGGCGTTGCCCTTGATTACATGAGCGCCGTGGGGATGGAGGCAATTGCCGCCCATGAAGCCGATCTAACCCAATATGCACGCACCCGCCTTGCGGGGCTGAATTGGCTGAATGTTCAGGGGAATTCTGCGCATAAAGGCGCGATTTTTTCCTTCACGATAGATGGGGCGGCGCATGCCCATGATATTTCCACTGTCCTTGATAAAAAAGGTGTGGCCGTGCGCGCGGGCCATCATTGTGCACAGCCTTTGATGGAACATATGGGTGTGACGGCCACCTGCCGCGCGTCCTTTGCGATGTATAACACCCGTGCCGAGGTGGATGCCTTGGTCGAAGCCTTGGAACTGTGCCACGATCTTTTCGCCTAAGCGCGCACGGATTGATGATTGCGAAACCGCGCCCGCGCCGCTAAAAGCGGGCTCAGGCACCCGTAGCTCAGCTGGATAGAGCGCTGCCCTCCGAAGGCAGAGGCCAGAGGTTCGAATCCTCTCGGGTGCGCCAGTTTTCTTTTTCATCTGGAATGCCGCCCCGCCGATCCTATAGCATATCGGCAGATATGATGGTGGAGGGCGCGAGATATGGGCAAGATTGCGATTGTGGGGGCAGGGCTGATTGGTCAGGCATGGGGGGCTGTGTTTGTGGCAGCGGGCCATGATGTTGTGCTTTATGATCCTATCGCGGGTGTTGCCGATGGCGCGGCGCCAAAGGTTTTGGCGCGGTTGCAGGATTTAGCCGATCACGGCCTGATTGCCGCACAAGAGTATCGCAGTCAGATCAGCGTGGCTGCGAGCTTGGCCGCGGCGCTTGAGGGGGTGATATATGTCCAAGAAAGTGGCCCAGAAAAACGCGATGTAAAGGCGACCCTGACTGCCGAAATGGATGCAATTCTGCCGCCCGATGTGCCGATTGGCAGTTCAACCTCGGGCATTCCTGCCTCGTCCTATGCGGCTGATGTCGCGGGGCGCGCGCGCTGCTTGGTCGTGCATCCGATCAATCCCCCCCATCTGGTGCCCGCCGTTGAGATTGTGCCTGCCCCTTTTACCGCAGCTGAGGTTACCCAAAAAGTGCGCGATTTGATTGCACAGACAGGGCAAATTCCCATTACATTGAAGCGCGAGATTGACGGGTTTGTGGTTAACCGATTGCAAGGTGCGCTGCTGATTGAGGCGTTTAAGCTGCTGCAAAATGATGTGGCTGCGCCCGAGGATATTGACCGCGCCATTTGCGATGGTTTGGGGATGCGATGGTCGTTTATGGGGCCGTTTGAAACAATCCACCTGAATGCACCGGGGGGCGTGTCGGATTATGTCACGCGCTTTGCGGGCATGTATCAGACCATGTTTGAGGGCGACACAAAGATCAGCGATTGGTCGGCTGCCTTAGACCAAGGACTGACGTCCTATTTGGATGATCTGCACCCGCAAGACAGCCTGCCAGAGGCGCATCGCGCGCGCGATCTAAAGCTTATGGAGCTTTTGCGCGCGCGGCGTGCGGGGGGGCGCAGGGGATAAGCCTGTTAGCTTGCCCCTGCCTTTGCCATGTCGCGCAGTTGGAATTTCTGGATTTTACCCGTGCTTGTGCGCGGGATCTCTGTGAAAATAAAATCACGCGGGCATTTATAATGGGCAAGGCGGTCGCGGCACCATTCGCGCAGATCATCGGCGCTTGCGCGTTCCCCTGATTTCAATTCGATAAAGGCACAAGGCGTCTCGCCCCATTTCTCGTCTGGCTTGGCCACCACGGCCACGACAGCCACGGCTGGGTGTCCGTAAAGCACCTCCTCCACCTCGATGGAGGAAATATTCTCGCCGCCCGAGATGATGATATCCTTTGAGCGGTCTTTCAGCTGAATATACCCATCTGGGTGGATCACCGCCAAATCGCCCGAATGGAACCAACCGCCCGCAAAGGTTTTTTCGGTGGCGCTTGGGTTGCGGAAATATCCTTTCATCACGACATTGCCGCGGAACATGACCTCGCCCAAAGTTTCCCCATCGCGCGGGACGGGCTGCAATGTATCGGGATCAAGCACATCCAACTGTTCTAGCGGCGTGTATTTCACGCCCTGACGCGATTTAAGCCGCGCTTGTTCGGGCGGGGGCAAATCTGACCATTCCTGATGCCATTCATTGACCACGGCGGGGCCATAGGTTTCGGTTAGGCCATAAAGATGGGTCACATCAAACCCCGCCTGTTGCATATCGGCCAAGACCCGCTCTGGTGGCGGGGCTGCGGCAGTAAAGAAATTCACCTGTGATGGCAGTTTCTCTCGCTCGGGCGCATCCAAGATCACCGACATCACAATTGGCGCGCCGCATAGATGGGTTACGCCATCCTCGGTCAAGGCGCGCCAAATCGGCGCGCTGCGCACTTGGCGCAGGCAGACATGGGTGCCAATGATGGCGGAAATTGTCCAAGGGAAGCACCAGCCGTTGCAGTGAAACATCGGCAAGGTCCACAGATAGACCGCGTGTTTCTGCATCGAAGTGATCAGCGCATTGCCCTGTGCCAGCAAATAAGCCCCACGATGGTGATAAACCACACCTTTGGGATCGCCCGTGGTGCCGGAGGTGTAATTAAGCGCAATCGCATCCCATTCATCATCGGGCAGGGCCCATTGATAGTCAGGATCGCCTTTGGCCAGATAGGCCTCGTAATCTTCGGCTGTTACATCGCTGCGCGGGCCGTCATATTCGGGGTCATCATATTGCACCAACTGCGGCTTGGATTTCGCCAGTTGCAGCGCCTCTTGGGCCAGTGGCATGAATTCCGCATCTACGATCAGGATTTTGCTTTCGGCATGGTCAATCTGAAAGGCGATGATGGCCGCATCTAGCCGCGTGTTAATAGAATGCAGAACAGCGCCGCACATTGGCACGCCGTAATGGCATTCCAACATGGCGGGTGTATTGGCAAGGATCACAGAGACATTATCGCCCCTGCGCACCCCGTCTTGTGTCAGGCGAGACGCCAATTGCCGCGCGCGCGCATAGAAATCGCGGTAACTGCGGCGCAAGGGGCCATGAATGATAGCCACATGATCTGGGTAAGTGCCTGCAGCGCGCTCAAGAAAACTCAGCGGGCTGAGGGGTTGATGATTGGCCGCGCGCCGCGCAAGGCTTGGGTCATCGTGATAAATCTGGCTCATTTGTCCTGCCATTGTGGATGACGTTTTTCGATAAAGGCCCCGATCCCTTCTTCGGCATCATGGGTCAGCATATTATCCACCATAACCTGCGCGGCATAATTATAGGCCTCGGCCAGCCCCATTTCGGCTTGGCGATAGAAGGCCGATTTTCCAGTGGCGAGGGTCATTGTGGATTTTGCGGCGATTTTGGCGGCCATCTCTTCGGTTGTGGCGCTGAGTTCTGCCTCAGGGACAGCCTTATTCACCAATCCCATCTCAACCGCACGCGGGGCCGCGATCATATCGCCCGTCAACAGCATCTCCATCGCGTGTTTATGGCTGACATTGCGCGACAAAGCGACCATGGGGGTCGAGCAAAATAGCCCAATATGCACCCCTGGTGTGCCAAAGCGCGCGCCGTCTTCGGCCACCGCCAAATCACAGGTCGCAACCAATTGGCACCCCGCTGCCGTGGCCACGCCCCGCACCTCGGCAATCACGGGCTTGGGGCAGGCCACAATCGCTTGCATTACGGATGCGCAAAGCGCCATGATCTTGGTGAAATAGGCGCGCCCCCCATCGCCCTCAGCGCGGGCGGCAGTCAATTCCTTCAGATCATGACCCGCACAAAAAGCGGGGCCACGAGAGGCAAGAATGACCACCCGCACCTCAGGATCATCGCCTGCCGCATGGATCGCCTCAAGAAGGTGGTTCAGCATCGCCTCGGACAGCGCATTGCGGCGTTTTTCGTCATTCAGGGTCAGACGTAAAATCCCCCGCGCATCAAGCGCGCTGTCTAGGATATTGGTTTGGCTAGCTATGGTCATGGCATCCTCTCCCAGATTAGGGGCTTAGCTGATCGTCACCTCAACATAGTCGGCGATGGAATTTGCAACAAAGCAATAACGATGGGCGCGGTGCTGCATCTCGTGAAGCGTTTCCTGATCCACCGAAAAGCCGGTATCAAAGGTCACTTTGGGGTGCAGATCAATACGGGTCACGGCCATGCGGCCTTTGGGGCTTTTGCCCAAATGGGCCACGGCATGGTCGCTATAGCTTGCCACAGGCCAACCTGCCTTCGCGGCAAGGGCCAGAAAGGTCATCATATGGCAACTCGACATCGCAGCGGCCAAGGCCTGTTCTGGATTGGTATAGGCGGCATTCCCGCCCCAATCGGGCGCGGCATCCCCCATGACCTTGGTGTCATCAGTATAGGTGATCTCATGGGCGTTGCTGTATTTCTGCGGGGTCAGCGTGGCCTCTTGGCGCTGCCAGTTTAGGGTGATGGATAGGCTCATGACGCGGCAACCTTTCTTTCGTTACAATCAGATAAATTTGGTTTTGAAATCGGTATCATACCCCTCAGGGGCGAGGGGTTGGCCTGTGGCCGCCAAAGCCCCCAGGCGACCGATTTCATCACAGCTTTTCGCGGCGGCCCCATTGCCGCCTGTCAGAATGGTCAGGTGATCATCAAGCCGCTCGATATAGGGGTATCCTGTGGCGGTGAAACTGATGACGCATGTATCGGTGTGATAGGATTGCACTGGCAGATCGGGCAAAATTGCCGTCAAATAGCCTTGCAAACGCGCGGCGGCCTCTGCGCTGCCCTGAGAGCGGAACCATGCGGTCATCTCGGCCTGATTGGTCAGGCTTGGCGAGGCAGGTTCGCCCCCGATTTTCAGATAATATTTCCCATCGGGATATTGGATCGGTGGCAGCAGATACAGGTCTTCATCCATGCGCCCATCTTCGGGCATGGAAATCAGCGTGGGCATCTCGGCCAAGCGCGCCACGTCATCCGGCGCGATTTCGGCCAAAAGCACGGTGCGTGCCATCACGTTCATATCGGGGCGGGCGGGCAAAAGCCTGTCGGTGCGCGCATAGCCCCCCGTGGCGATGACGACATGCCCCGCATCCACTGTTTCGCCGGTTGTAAGGGTGACTGTGCTCTGATCCTGCGCCACGGCGGCGGCGTCAATCACCACGCCCCCTGCCTGTTCCATCGCGCGTTCCTCTGCGGCGCGCAATAAGCGGGGGTTGATCCAACCGCCTGCGGCCTCCCATGCGGCGGCTGTTCCTGCGGGAAACCGCATAAAGGGAAAGCGCGCGGCAAGCCCTGCATCATCAAGCCGCTCATGGGGAATGGCCAAGGCCTCAGCCGCCTGCAGAAAGGCGCGAGTAAAATCCGCAGCGGGCCCTGCGATTGGCCCTGCCATCATCACCCCGCATGGGGTGTAGAACCTTTGCCCTAATACCGCCTCAAGTTCACGGTATCGCGCCATTGAACGTAAGGCGAGGCGGGACCAGTCCGCCTTTTCAGCAAGGCCGCGCGTGATCCTGCCTGCGTCATGGTGGCTGCCAAAGGGGCCATCATGGGTTGCACGGTTCTGCGGCTCGGAGGGGCCGATTAGGGCCACGCGATGACCCATTTGCGCCAGATACCGCGCAGCGGCTGTGCCCATCAGGCCACGACCAACCACCGCGATATCAAAGCGCCCCGTCACAGCGACAATCCTGTTGTCTTGGTCAGTTCGGCAAAGCTTGCTTGGGTAACAGGGTCAAGAGGGATACCCTTTTGAGCGCGTAAGGCTGCCACATCCCATTCGCGATCCCCAGGCGCCATGACGCGCGCGCCTGTGCGTGGCGTGCTGGTGCGCAGCTTGGTCAGGTAATGCTCCATGCCCGCAATGAACATCGGGCCTGTTAAAAAGGCCTCTGGGTCAATCGCAATCACAAATCCCCCCACGCCCCGCGGACGGGTCATGTCACCGCCCACCATCGCATCGAGATCGGGCGAGATTTTCATGCCCGTGAAAACCGCCGAAAAGATTTCTGCAACGCCCCCCAATGCGGCCCCCTTAAACCCGAATTCGCCCCCGAGCGGGGCCAACATTTCAGCTTTATTAGGGTCGGTTGTGTTCACACCTGCGGCGTCAGATGCGACATCTTCGGGCAAGGTCACGCCAAGGGAGGCATAAAGTTGCACGCGGTTATAGGGCACAGAACTGGTCGCCATATCCAAAAGCCAAGGGTTTCCTGCGGTGGGAAAGGCGATGGAGATCGGATTGGTGCCATGAAACCGTTCGGCCCCGTCATGCAGGCGCACAAGACTGTCTGAATTGCCAAAGACCATCCCACCCATCCCGCGCTTGGCCAAGGCCATGGTATAGGCCCCCGCAGCGCCGTAATGCGAGCTGTTCATCACCCCAACCGCACCAATGCCCGCCTCACGGGCCAAATCGGCGGCATGATCTGCTGCAGCATAAAGTGCGCGCGCACCATGCGCATCATCCGCGTCCAACATGCCCGTGCCTGCACGGGTTTTGGTGAATTTGAGATTGGGGCGCGGGTTAACACGCCCGCCGCGCATCACCGCCTGATAATGCGGCAAAAGGCGGAAGCCGTGGCTGTCTACGCCATGCAGGCTGGCATGCATCATGGCATCTGTAGTGGTTGTGGCTGTGGCCTCATCTGCGCCCGCAGCGCGCAATATGGCGTGGCTGAAATTTGTTATTGCCTCGGCACTGACCCAAATTTGATTATTATCCTGCCCTTGCGCTGTCATTTTACCCTCCCGCCAGCTTACAATTTCGCGCATGTTGCCTCAGCGCTACGGGCGATGCCAGTTAAGAATTTATCTCTCAATCCAATGCGGCAATCAGCTGGGGGATTTTCTGTTTTACTTTGAAGAAACCCGCCGTGGCATGGGGCCATATCCTTTGATCCCAAGGGTCGCACCATTCGGCGAAGGCGATATTTGCGGCCTCAAGGGGCCTGCGCGCCTCGGTCATCCAATCGAATAACGGCCCTTGCGGGATATAGGGGGTGGCGATTTGCACGGCCCCAAGCCGGGTGGCCATTTGCGCCAAGAGTTTTGGATCGCGCGCCTCGACCATTTCAGCGGTCAGGTCAAGCCGATTTGCGCAATCGCGAATGGCCTCGGCCTCGAAGGCGGCGACACTTGGGCTTGCATGGCGCAAATGCGATTGGGTCAACCCCACCACGGCAACAACATCAAAGCCCGCAATATCGGCGCCTGTGATCCCGCAGTCTTCATCAGTGATCAGCAAAAGGGTTTTCTTCCCCGTCTGTGGCGCAACGGGGCGGCGCAGCGGTAGGGTCGGGGGCAGGCCATCAGGTTCGGTTGCTTCAAGCCCTTCTGTCACCACGGCCAAATCTACATCGCGCGGGGTAAATCGGTTTTGCGTGAATTTTGCGATATTCCACGCCTCGGCCGCGTAGAATTTGCCCCGTGTATGTAGGCCCGCAACCCATCGCCAGCCCAAGGTATTAGACGCTGCATCCCCATCCAAGAGATGACGATAAAAGAAATCCGCGCCAAGCCGCCATGGCAATCGCAGCGTGAATATCCAGATCGAGGCAAACCACATCCGCGCGTGATTGTGCAGATAGCCCGTTTCAACCAATTCGCGCGCCCAATGGTCAAAGCAGTCTATCCCCGTGCGCCCTTCGATGGCGCGGGTATAGGCGCGGGACAAAGGGCGATCTTGGTCGAGCGCGCCCATATCGGCCTCAAGACCTGATACGTAACTGCGCCATATGGCAGGGCGCATCTCAAGCCAGCCTTTGAAATAGCTGCGCCAAATCACCTCTTGAATGAATTTTTCAGCGGCAACCGCGCCATGTGTGCCAAGCGCGGTTTTGACGACCTCTGCCTCGCGGATCAGGCGGCGGCGGATATAAGGCGACAGGCGCGACACAGATTTATGTGCGCCATGTCCCAGATCGTAATTGCGGCCATTGGCATAGGCCTTGCCCATTTTGGGGGTGAATTCGATGAGACGCGCCTCTGCCTCTGCCCGTGTAGCCTGCATGTTTTTGCCTCGCTTGGATGTGCGTTGCGCATCTAGCTAAGGCAGCAGGGGGCAAGGTCAACTGCGCCTAAGCGCCCTCAAACGGGGTTTCGCGCAGCTCGCGCGCGACCGCCTCATCCAGCGGTGGGGGGAAGGAATTGAGGATAAAACCAAGCGTGCTGTAAAAGCCCACTGTGGCAATCAAATCAAAAATGCCCTCTTTGCCAATTTCCGCCTCAAGCGGCCCCTGCATCTGGGGGGGGATCGCGCGCGCGCTCATCAGGGCATCGACTGCGCGGGCGATGGTTTGATCCTGACCTGTGATCTCGTCAATTGGGCCTGCGAGACGCGCGATGCGGTGATCTTCAAACCCGAGGGCGCGCGCACGGCTGACATGATGCGCCCATTCATAATCCGAGCCCATCCAATGCGCGGCACGCAGGATCACCACCTCGCTCAATTCGGGGCCAAGCGCGGTTTTGACCACCACATGATCCCGCAAATCTGCCCAAGCCCGTAGTAATGCAGGGTGATGCGCCATCACCCGATAGACATTCAGCCGCCCCGCAAACCCTGCTTGCATATCCGCGATTTCGGCGGGCCAATGGGCGTTGTCTAGGGGCGGGTAGCGGGTCATTTTTGGGCTCTTTTCTTAGAGGCTGCGCGCAAGGCGCAACCCATCATAAATTGCGGCATGGGTGTTGCGCGGTGAGACTGCATCACCAATGCGGTAGAGGTCAAACTGCCCGTCTGGATTTTTGATAATCTTTTGGGACTGCCCTGCAAGAAAGGCATGGTAATCCATCTCGCCCAAATTGCGCGACTGTGGTTTGAGCGCAAAATAAAGATCATCAAGCGGCGTTGTGCCTTGATTGACCACGACCTGATCCACCTCGCGGGTTTCGATTTTGTCGCTATAGTCACTGACTAAATGCGCGGTCAGGCGATTGCCTGTGCGCGTTACATGGCTGAGATACCACGTGATGGTCATCTGCGCGCCTGAGTGTTGCAGCGCACGAATATAGGGGGTGAGGTTCATGCCCATCACCTCGGGCGCGATGGCGCGGTCGCGGGTGACGATCTCAATGCTGCGGGCATGGGGGGCTGCAAATTCCGCGGCCTGCAACCCCGCGTGATCGCCTGCCTCATCAAAGATCAGCATATCGCCTTCGGGTTTGACATCGCCCGACAAAATATCCCATGCGCTGCAAATGAGGTCGCTGCCCGTCTCTAACCCCCCTTCGCGGGCCATGCCGCCTGTGGCCACAATCACCACATCGGGCGCAGTCGCCAAAACATCTTCTGCCTCGGCATAGGTGTTATATTGCACGCGCACGCCCAGCTTTTCGCATTGTGCAACCCGCCATTCGGTGATCGCCAGCATCTCGCGGCGGCGGGGCGATTGCGCAGTGAGGCGAATTTGCCCGCCTGCCTGCGGGGCGGCCTCAAGGAGATGCACCTGATGCCCGCGCGTGGCCGCAACCCGCGCGGCCTCAAGGCCCGCAGGGCCCGCGCCGATAATGGTGACGCGGGTCGGGGTGTCCGTTGGGGCAATCTTATGCGGTTGGCTTAATTCCCGCCCCGTTGAGGGGTTATGCAAACACAGCGCTTTTTCGCCCTGATAGATGCGGTCGATACAGTAATTTGCCCCCACGCAGGGGCGAATATCCTCCTCGCGCCCCTCGAGAAGTTTTGCCATGATATGCGGGTCGGCAATATGTGCCCGCGTCATCCCCACCATATCCAACTTGCCCGCAGCAATGGCATGACGCGCGGTCGATAAATCGGGAATACGCGCGGCGTGAAAGATCGGTATGCCCGTTTGCGCGCGTAACTCGCCCGCAAAATCCAGATGCGGGGCCGAGGCCATGCCCTGCAACGGGATCACGCGGGTCAGGCTTGCATCGGTGTCGATATTGCCCCGAATGACGTTTAGGAAATCGACCAACCCGCTGTCGCGCAGACGGCGGGCAATCTCTTGGCCTTCGGTGGCAGAAATACCGCCCTTGATATCTTCATCGGCCACAAAACGGACGCCAACGATGAAATCATCCCCAACGCGGGCACGAATGGCGCGCAGGACATCCATCGAAAAGGCCATGCGCGTCTCAAGCGTTTCAGCCCCGTATCGCCCGTCTAGGTGATTGAGGCGGGGCGACCAAAACGCATCCATCAAATGGCCGTAGGATTCCAATTCGATCCCGTCTAGCCCTGCATCCTTCATCCGTTCAGCCGCATCGGCGTAATCACTGATGATCCGCGCGATGTCCCAATCCTCAAGCACTTTGGGATAGGCGCGATGTGCGGGTTCGCGCAGCGCACTTGGCGAGAGGACAGGCAGCCAATCGCCTGTGTCCCACCGCGTGCGCCGCCCCAGATGGGTGAGTTGGATCATCACAGCCGCGCCCTCGTCATGCACTTCGCGGGCAAGACGGGCCATATGCGGGGTAATCTCGTCCCGATAGGCCAAGAGATTGCCAAAGGCGGGTGGGCTGTCGCGGCTGACCACGGCAGAGCCCGCCGTCATGGTCAGAGCAATGCCAGCACGGGCGCGCTCCACATGATAGGCGCGATAGGCATCGGTGGGTAGGCCATCCTCGCTATAGGCGGGCTCGTGGCTGGTGATCATGACCCGATTGCGCAAGGTCAGATGTTTCAGCTGAAACGGCTGCAAGATCGGGTCTGCCATAGGATGCCTCTTAGCGGTTCGCGACTGTGCCAGCCTAGGCTGGCCGTGACGGGCTCTGCTTGTCAAGGAAGGGGCGCGTCACGAAAAGGCGCGTTTGCGCCATTTGCGCCTAGGCGGCCTCCGCCATGACCCAATCTGCCGGCAGGGCATTGGCCAAGACCAATTCGGCATTTGGCAGGTCATTCGCATCGCGCCTTGCGCGGGCCGCTTCGGGGGTGTGACCGTGATCAATCCATCTCTGCAACAGCCGCGCCTCAATTTCCGCGCGCGGAGGCATCAACATAATTGCGCTGTCCCAAAACTTGCGCAAATCACGCCATCCGTCTTGATCCAAAAGCAGATAATTACCTTCGACAATGACAAATTCCACGGAGCGGGGCAGGGTGGCTGCCCCCGCGATCGAGATATCACGCGCCCGATCAAATAAGGGATAAGCGATCTCAGCCTCGGAATTTTCGGAAATACGAGCCAAAAGCTGCGTAAAGCCCTGTAAATCAAAGCTATGCGGCGCGCCTTTGCGCGACAAAATCCCGCGCGCCGCAAGCACCGCGTTATCAAGGTGGAACCCATCCATTGGGATCACGGCGGCGGATTTACCTGCCCGCCCAAGGGCATGGGCAAGCGCGCGCGCAGCGGTGCTTTTGCCCGAGGCGGGCGGCCCCGCAACCGCAATGATCTGGCGCGGTTTCTTGGGCAGGCCCAAGATGTGATCGCGCATTTGACGGGCAATCTCTTCAGGCGGCTGCGACATGATCGGGCTGCATTGCTCCTGTCATCAGGGCCACGGCATCGGACATAGAGACTTCACGCGGGTTCACCACGCAGAGCCGTTTGCCCAAGCGGTGGATATGGATGCGGTCGGCCACCTCGAACACATGGGGCATGTTATGGCTGATCAAAACCACAGGCGTGCCACGCGCACGCACATCTTGGATAAGATCCAGAACCTTGCGGCTTTCTTTCACCCCGAGGGCTGCGGTCGGCTCATCCAAGATAATGACCTTTGACCCAAAGGCCGCAGCACGCGCCACAGCCACCCCTTGGCGCTGCCCCCCTGACAGGGTTTCAACCGCCTGATTGATGTTTTGGATGGTCATCAGACCCAATTCGCTGAGTTTTTGCCGCGCGAATTCCTCCATCGCGCGATGGTCAAGCATCCCAAAAACCGAGCCCAAAATACCCTTTTTACGCAATTCGCGGCCCACGAACATATTGTCCGTGATCGACAGTGCGGGCGACAGCGCGAGGGTTTGATAGACGCATTCAATGCCCGCTTCGCGCGCCTCTAGCGGCGAGGTGAAATTGATTTTGCGATCTTCAAGAGTGATTTCGCCCTCATCGGGGGTGACCGCCCCTGATATCGCCTTGATCAGTGACGATTTGCCAGCACCATTGTCACCGATCACGGCCAGAATTTCACCGGGCATCAGATCAAAATCAGCATGATCTAGGGCGGTGACACGGCCATAGCGTTTGACCAAACCGCGCGCTTTGAGAATGGGTTGTGTCATGCGGAGACCCTCCTGATCCATTGGTCAACGGCAACGGCGATGATAATCAGCCAACCGATTGCGAAAATTTGCCAAAGCACATCCACCCCCGCGAGGCGCAGACCTGACTGGAATACGCCCACGATGAGGGCGCCAAAGAGCGCGCCCATGATAGAACCACGCCCCCCAAAGAGGCTGATGCCGCCGATCACAACAGCCGTGATTGATTGCAAATTGCCCTCATAAAAACTTTGGGGTGAGATGGACCCAACCCGCCCGATTGAGGCCCAGGCCGCAAGCGCGCAAATGAACCCCGCAAGCATGTAAACCTGACGCAGGGTGCGGTCGGTGCGAATACCTGCCAATTCGGCCGCGTCCTTGTCGTCACCGATCATATAGACATGGCGGCCCCAAGCGGTTTTGTTCAGCAAATACCAAAGACCCGCAAAGACCAACACCATCAGAACCGTGCCATATGTCAGCCGCGCTGAGCCCAGTTCGATATTCTCACCAAAGAATTTGAGGAGGGGGGCGGCGTTGTCGATATCTTCGCCACGGATAGATTGCGCGCCAGACAGCCACAGGTTCAACGCGAAAAAGATATTCCATGTGCCAAGCGTTGTGATGAAGGGTGGCAGTTTAATCTTTGTGACCAACAGACCATTGAGATAGCCTGCAAATGTGCCTGCGACAAAGCCGATGAGGATGGCAATTGGGGCGGGAACGCCAAATTCCACCGCCAATTTTCCAGAAATTACGCTGATCAAGACCATGATTGCCGCAACCGACAGGTCAATCCCTGCGGTTAAAATCACAAGGCTTTGCGCTGCGGCAAGGATCCCGATGATGGAAACCTGCTGCATGATCAAAGTCAGGTTAAACGGGGTGAAGAACCGCTCGCCTGCAATTAGGCCAAACACCAAAACGGCGCTAACCAACACGATCACAGGCACAAATGTGGGGTTGCCGTGCAAAATATGCTGCAGCTTGGCCGCAAAGCCCCGTTTTTGATGCTCAAACTGCGCCACGCGATCATCGCTTTTGGCGAGATCAGCCTCGTAATCTTGGCCCTTCGGGGCAGGTGCGGTGCGTTCTTGGTCTTGCATGGCTCTCTTCCAATTGGGGCGGTCGCGCCGCGAAAGTTTCGTCAAAAAACCTGCGCGCGGTCAAACCAAAACCGATGGATCAAAGTTTTGCCCCTGTGTCCCCAAAGGGGGAAGGGCGGGTCAGATGGGCGCGGTGCGTAGGATGCGCCGCGCCCTCTGGGATTGGGGGGCGGCAAGCCACCCCCTTTGGGATAGATCAGGTCAGGAGCTTAGCCCCAGCACTGCTCCAACGCTTCTTCGGAAGAGATCGACTCGATGCCGTCTACAGGCTGGTCAGTGACCAAGAGAACGCCTGTGTTGAAGAAATCGAGGCCATCTGTGTTTTGTGGCATCGTGCCATCGGCTGCGAATTGTGCAATCGCGTCAATGCCCAATGAGGCCATCTTCAGCGGGAACTGCATGGAGGTCGCGCCGATCACGCCCGCAGCAACATCACGCACGCCAGGGCAGCCGCCATCGACCGAAACGATTAGGGCTTGGCTTTCCAAACCAAAGGCGCGCAGCGCCTCATAGGCCCCTGCAGCGGCAGGTTCGTTGATCGTGTAAACCACGTTCACGCCGCTGTCGATTTGCAGCAAGCTTTCCATCGCGGTGCGGCCACCTTCGGACGAGCCGTTGGTGACATCATTGCCAACAATGCGCGGGTCATCTTCATCACCGATATCGGTTGGGTCTTTTACATCGACACCAAAACCCGTGAGGAAGCCTTGGTTGCGCAGATAGTCCACCGAAATCTCGGACGCGTTGAGGTCAAGCATAGCGATCCGTGCGGTCGAGGTGTCCCCCATCGCAGCAGCGGCCCATTGGCCGATCAATTCGCCTGCGCGGAAGTTGTCGGTGGCAAAGGTTGCATCAGCCGTATCTGCAGGCTCAAACGGTGTATCAAGCGCGATCACCAAAGCACCAGCTTCGCGGGCCTGTGTAATCACAGGGGCCAAGGCACGGCTGTCAGATGGTGTGATCAAAATCCCTTGTGCGCCTGCCGCGATGCAGGTTTCAACAGCGGCAACTTGGCTTTCAACATCGCCATCAATCGCGCCTGCGTAAGTTTGCAGGTTAATCCCTGCCGCTTCGGCGGCAGCGGTCGCGCCTTCCTTCATTTTAACAAAGAAGGGGTTTGTGTCGGTTTTTGTGATGAGACATGCGGTGATGTCCTGTGCTGATGCAACATTTGCAAAACCGAGGGCTGCAACACCCCCCAACAGCACTGTTTTCAAACCTTTGGTCATTTTTTCCTCCCCAATGATCCAATGGAGGCAGAATCTGCCTATGCCCAATGTGATGCGCGATGCATTTAGCCCTGTCAATAAATAAATCACTCTTATTTATTAATTGACAGGAGGTGACAGCGCGCGCATCTTTTGGCAGGGAGGATGTCATGGCAGATGGCAGTGACAAAACAATAGCACAGGGCGGGGCCGAGTTTCGCGGCACCAACCAAACGGGTATGCGTGCGCAAAATGAGCGCGTGGTTCTCACATTGATCCGCCGTCACGGGGCATTGGCCAAGGCAGAGATCGCGCGGCTGAGTGACCTGTCGGCGCAGACTGTTTCGGTGATCATGCGCGCGCTTGAGGAAGACGGGCTTCTTTTGCGTGGCGAGCCGCAGCGCGGTCGCGTGGGGCAGCCCTCCGTTCCGATGACGCTAAACCCCAATGGTGCCTTTTTCTTGGGTCTGAAAATTGGGCGGCGTTCCTCGGAAATGGTGCTGACCGATTTCTTGGGCAATATTCTAGAGCGGCGAATAAATCTGCAGGTTTATCCCGATTATGCGGATGTTCTGCGCTTTGCCCTTAGGGCCGCGTCTGACTTGCAGGAGACGCTTCCCAAAGAAGCGCAATCGCGCATCGAGGGGTTGGGGATCGCGATGCCCTTTCAGATGTGGGACTGGGGCCCCATTATCGGCGTAAGCCCCGCCCAGATGGAGCCGTGGCGCCATCACGATATTCAGGCCGAATTGCAGGCGGAATTGCCGTTTCCAATCTTTCTACAAAATGACGCCACCGCGGCCTGCGCGGCGGAACTGGCCTTTGGCACGGGCAGTCAGCCCGCTTCGATGCTGTCCTTCTACATCGCCTATTTCATTGGCGGCGGCGTGGTCATGGAGGGCGGGCTTTATGCAGGGGTGACGGGAAATGCGGGGGCGATTGGCTCGATGCCAGTGCCCGATGCCGAAGGCGAATTGCGTCAGTTGATTGACCAAGCCTCGCTTGTTTTGCTTGAACGCGCGCTTGAGGCGCGGGGGATCGACCCGATGACGCTGTGGCGCACGCATGCGCAGTGGGACATTCCCGATGATATTCGCAATGGCTGGATCGCACAGGCGGGGCGGGCGATTGCCCATGCGACCCATGCCGCGATTTCGGTGATTGATTTTCCCGTGATCCGTATTGATGGCTGGATGCCAAGTCTCATCCGTGCGGCCTTGGTGGCGCGGGTTGAGGCAGAATTGGCAGGGCTTGATTTCACAGGCCTAGAGCGACCCGTAGTGCAAGAGGGCACAGTTGGCGCAGATGCCCGTGCCCTTGGCGCGGCAAGCCAACCCCTGTTTCGGCGGTTCCTGACGGGGCTGACACGCTAGATATTCTTCGCGCAGATTTACCGAATTTTATGCTTTCTGCTCCACAGACAGCGCGTGGGTTGGCTGTGTTGCACGCCCCTTACACACGCTGTTTTTGGAGTGCGCGATGAATCGTCCGCTGAATGCGAAAGCCCTTATTAATGGTGATGATGCGGTATTCGGCTCGCCCGTTGAACAACAGACGCGCCAAGCTGCGAATTTGGGCGGCGTGATTCAAGATGTGGCGGATCGGGTTGGGGTCTTATCGGTCACATTGGCCGAGGTGTCTGGCGATGTGCAGGATGTAACGGCGCTGTATAAAAGCAAGACCAAAGGCTTTCAACAATTGCGCACGGGCGTCCATTCCATGGCTGAACGCGGGCGGCAGGTTGTTCATGCCGCGGGCGAGGCGTTGGATACGGCGGCCAATGCGCGTGCGCGGGTGGACGAAACATCGCACAGGTTAAAACAGGTGATGCAAGATGTGTCTGCGCTGACCGCCCATGTGAATGATATTTCGGCCCAATTGTCGCGCGTGTCTCATAGTATGGTTGAGGTGACAAAAATTTCGGCCCATGTGTCTGAATTGGCGCGTCAGACGAACCTTTTGTCTTTGAATGCGGCGATTGAGGCCGCCCGTGCTGGGGAACATGGGCGCGGGTTTAAGGTGGTGGCAGGCGAGGTGAAGGAGCTGTCAAATCAAGCAGGTAATGCCACTGCGGAAATTAGCAAAACCATGGATGCGCTTGGCGCGCAGATGAATGCCGCAATCGCGCAGGCGGGGGCGGCTACGAAATTGGCCGACCAAATCCGCAACAGCACCGATATGGTCGGCGCCGATGTCGAGGTTTTGCCCAAGGTTTTGACAGTCGTGCATCAGGTGCAAACCGATATTGTGGGCGCGGCGCGTGCCATCGGGGATGATTTGAACCATGCAGAGACCGAAATTGACCAGATGACCAAGGCGGTTGAAACGGCGTCCGTTTCTCTTGCCTCTGCCTCGGATAAATTGACCGCCCTGACCGATACGTCAGAGCAGATGATCTCACTGACCGCGCGGCTTGGGGTTGACACAGTTGACACAGCTTACATCCGCGCGGTGCAGCAGGTGTCCCGACAAGTGGCCGAGCGGTTTAGAGACGCAGTTGAGGCGGGGCAGATTTTGCTAAACGACCTCTTTGACGAGGTCTATGTGCCGATCGAAGGCACAGATCCGCAACAACATATAACGCGCTTTACCGCCTTTACCGATGAGGTTTTGCCGCCACTGCAAGAGCCCGTATTGAAATTTTCAGACAAGGTCGTGTTTTGTGCGGCCATTGACAGGAATGGGTATATCCCAACCCATAATGTGAAATTCAGTCATCCGCATCGCCCAAATGAGGCCGATTGGAATGCGCGCCACGGGCGTAATCGGCGGATCTTTAATGATCGCGTGGGGTTGAATGCGGGGCAAAATCAACAACCCTTCCTCTTGCAGGCCTATCGCCGTGATATGGGCAATGGGGAATTTGCGATGATGAAAGATGTCTCTGCCCCGATTGATATCTTTGGCAGGCATTGGGGTGCAGTGCGTTTGGCATATCTGGTTTAGCGCAAGGCCGCGGCCTCCAAAATATTCCGCCGTTCAATTGGTCAAATCATGGGGCCCTCCATAGCGATCGCTGGTGCCTTGGTTGCGCCCTGCGGAGGGTGTTGCCGAATGCCCAAGGGCCTGTGGCCGACCCTGTTGGCAAGGATAGGCGCCCATTCCGTGCGAAGGTTCAACCTTTCTTCCGAAGTCAAGCTTCCCCGCGAGATGCGCAGAAAACCGCGGTTCTTCTCGTCATCGGTTCATGATTGGGGGGCCAAAAGGTCAACACGCACCGATACTCGATACTGGGTTGCGCCTATACACACGGCGTTGCGCAAGGGGCGCGCGACCTTCCTCCTGCGGCCTTTGCCAAAATGAACTTGACCATGCGAGCGAGATTTTTTCTGGGGTTTCGCCCGCAAATTTTGGCCCCGCGGGGGGATCTCAGGCGCAGGGGTGTCAAAATAGACATCCCGCGATTGCGGTTCACCCATGTGGATCAAACAGGGCAAGGTCCTACTGCATCGCGTTCTCGGATCGCTTTTCACCCATTCTGCGCGATGCGGCTGCGCTGTGCGCCCAAGAGAAGCCTTGCAACGGTTTGGCCGTCCTCAATCGGCTGCCGTAAATCTCCAGCACGATCAGAGGAAATGTCGCAAAGACCCTGGCTGTATATTTGCGCCCCTTCTAAAAGTTGGCACAACAGATCTAGCTTCTGCAAAGCTGCAAGATGGGTTGTGCTAAAATGCTTGGTCATTTCGGGGCTGCTGCCAATGGCCTGATCGAGATCTCTTGCTATCTCGGCGCATAGAGAAATTTCGGCGTAAAGCCGTTGCATACAAATCTCAAAAGGGCGGGCGCCGTGGCCTTCGCTGTCCGAGATGTCATGCGGCCCGTCATCCAATAACTGATATTCGTTCAATTCAATGTGCCAAAGGTCAAGATCTGTTTCGGCACAGTCTGGCACAGTCTGCGGCTGGCTGTCAGGCATTGTGATCCCGTCTTATTGTGGCAAGTTTCAAACTGCGAGCGGATCAACGCCTCACAGGGGGCCAAAAACAGATTCAATCGAGTGTGCAAAAGCATCGCGCGTAAAGGGTTTTTTCAGGTAATTATTCATTCCCAAAGCCCGACCTCGGTCGATCAAAGCCTGATCGATGCGGCCTGAGATTAATATAAAACCAATGCGCTGCGTGGCAGGGTTGGCGCGCAAATTCTGGAGCAGCGTCAAACCATCCATTTCAGGCATATTGTAGTCCGAAATCACAAGATGCACGGGCTGTGCCTGCAAACGGCGCAGCGCGCTGCGACCATCAGGTTCATAGACGACATTTTCAATGCCAATCCAATCAAGCGCCTGATCAATTAAGCCACGGCTGACGGACATATCGTCAACAACCATGACATGTAGTTGCTTCTTTAGGCTCATATTCAGGCTCCTTGTTGCATTTTTAGGGCCATGGGGGCGCTGTATGTGGTGTCACCCTGTGCCTCTGCGCTACGGCGATAGCTGGTGGTGCCGTTTAGGTTAAAATGCGCTAACGCCTGCGTATCGAGACGTTCTGAATGGCCTGTGAACAGCCAACCCCCAGGTGCTACGATTTTCGCAAAGCGTTGCCATAGCTCTGTGCGGGTGGCTTCATCAAAATAGATCACGACATTGCGGCAAAAAATAACATCGAACGGGCCGCGCATTGGCCAAGGGCCATGTAAGTTCAGTGGTTCAAAGGCAATCAGATGACGCGGCTCCGCGCGGATATTCAACCACGGCTCGCCTTGATGATGTTCTTCTTGGAAATACCGAGATATTTGGTCTGCGCTGAGGCCCTTTGTCAGCCCCGCGCGATATCGGCCTGCACGCGCCTTGTCGATGGCATAGGTGTCAATATCCGTTGCGAGGATTTTGATGTCATATCGGGCCGCATCAGGCAAAAGATCAAGCAGAGTGATGGCGATGGAATAGGCCTCTTCGCCAGTGGAACACCCCGCTGACCAAATCCGCAGGCGCGCATCTTGTGATTTCGCCCGCGCAATCAGAGGTGGCAGAATATCGCGGGCAAGCTGTTTGAAATGATGCCCTTCGCGAAAAAACGAGGTGACATTCGTGGTCATGGCCGCGACAAATTCGCGGCGCTCTTGGCCCGTTTCATCTTGCTCTAACGCCAGCAAATAGCGATCAAAATCCGTCAGGCCCAGATGGCGCAAACGGCGATTGAGGCGCGAGACCATCAAGCTCGATTTTGAGGATGAAATGACAATACCGCTTTCGCGATAGAGCATGTCGCGCAGCCCTTCAAAGGCCACGCTTGACAAGGTGGGGTCACAATCGGGTTGGGTCATCTGGCGATGGATTTCGCATCTGGCAGGATGCGCGTCAGATCAAGCTTGCGCAGCAATCGGTTATCATCAAGTGTGACCAAGCCTGTTATAAAGGCTTTTGCCTCTTCAGCGGCGACATCGGGCATGGGTTTGATCGCCTCGGGAGGAACGGGCAGAATATCGGCAACATGATCCGCCAAAAGACCCACGGTTTGATTTTCCACCTGGGCGATAATGATGACGTTGCGCGGGTCTTCTTGGGTGGTCCCCAGTCCTAATCGAGCGGCCAGATCAATCACCGCAACCACAGCACCGCGCAAATTGATCACCCCTTTCACATAGGGCTGCGCATGGGGCAAGAATGTGGTTTCTGACCAGCTGCGAATTTCGCGCACCATCCCGATATCAATGCAGAAATCCTGATCAGCGACCCGAAAGGCGACCATGTCTTGGCGCGTGTCAGACGCAGTGCGCAGGGTATTGTCGAGCATGTTCAAGCCTCCAAAGCAATGGGAAGTGGTCCTGCACCTGCGGCATGGACAATTTCGTCAGGGTCAAGGATCAGCGCAATCCTACCATTTCCAAGGATTGTAGCTGCGGAAATGCCAGGAATTTCACCGTAGTTTTCTTCGAGACTTTTGATCACCACTTGGCGTGTATCGTGGATGCGGTCGACCAAAAGTGCTGCGCGATTGAACTTATCCGTTTCAACAATGATCAAAATTCGATCCGTTATATTTTGCAGCGGCGCGCGCAGGTTTAAGGAGTGCCCCGCATCGACCAAGGGCACCAAGTCACCGCGATTTTGCACCACGCGGGTATGGGTGCCCGTGCTGTGAATTTTGACCGTATGGGGTTGGATCGTCTCAACAATTGCATTGATTGGAATGACCACGGTCTGGCCTTCGACCTCGACCAACATGCCCTGCAACACCGCTAATGTGAGCGGGAGAGATATGGTAAATGACGTCCCGATCCCATTAGTGGATTGTATGATGACCCGCCCGCCAAGCGAGGTGATTTCACGGCGCACGACATCTAGGCCAACCCCACGACCAGAGAGAGCGGAAATCTCGTCTTTTGAGGAAAACCCAGGTAAGAACAGAAGGTTGTCGATCTCGGTCTGACTGAGCTGCGCGTCAGGTGAGATCAGGTTTTTGCTCTCAGCAATTTTGCGGACTTTTTCGCGGTTTATGCCCGCACCATCATCGCTGACCTCAATCACGATCCGACCTGATCGATGTGCGGCGGTGAGGCGAATTTCGCCTTCCTCATCCTTGCCCGCAGCGCGGCGCTGCGCGCTTGGTTCTAGGCCGTGGTCAATCGAATTGCGTAACATATGGGTGAGCGGATCAACCAATTTTTCGATGATGGTTTTATCAACCTCTGTCTCTTCCCCCTCGGTCACGAGGCGCACAGGTTTTTGCGTGGCATCACTGGCCTCGCGGATCACGCGATGCATCCGCTCGAACACCGATTTCAGGGGCTGCGCACGGATCGCCATGACACTTTCTTGGATTTCAGACGCTAATTGTCTAACCCCATCAAGCCCTTTGTGAATGTCCGAATTTTGCGGCAGCCCCGCCATATCAATGGTTTGTTCAAGCATCGCTTCCTTGATCACCAATTCCCCAATGAGGTTGATCAACCGATCAACGCGGTCGAGATTGACACGAATGGTCGCCACCGTTTTCGATTGGTTGGCGGTGCCCATCCCTTGCGCGGGTTGGGGCGGCTGTTTCTGACTGAGGGCGGGGGGCGCATCTTGGCCCTCTGCAAGTTTTTTGGGGGGAAATGCGTCTGTCGGCTCAGGGGGCGCTTGAATTGTTTCAGAGGTCGCCATGGATTGATCATCAACTCTGCGGATGGCGATATCGGCCAAATCTTCGACAAATTCGAAGATCCCGCTGATTTCTTGATCACTGGCATCGCTGGTGAGGGTGATGTCCCATGACAGACCCGCAGATCCGATATCAGCATCCGTGAGATTTGGTAGCTCAGCATGGGTTAGGGTGACATCGATTTGGCCCAAATCGGCCAAGGCGCGCATGAAGAGTGCAGGGTCATGGCCCGCGCGATAGAGGCTAGCATGCGGTGCAAACCGAATGATCCGCTGAATAAGGGCGGGGTTTTTGTCACTTATGGCGTCTCGCGGATTTTTTGTGTCGGGCAGCGCAAGCCCTGTGAGGGCATCGAGGGACAAGGTGAGGGGGGTAAAGTCAGGGATGACCTCTGCTGCCATCTCTGCATCGGCGGGCAGGGCCGCATCCATGGCGGCAAGAATTTTCGGATCACTTTCCAGGATTGGATCAATAGCGCCTTTCGCAGCATTCACATGGTCGCTGAGGTGGTCGCCCGCCCGATGCAAAAGACCCATCAAATCGGGATCAGGGGCCAAACGGCCCGCGCGGATATGATCCAAGAGCGTCTCAAACCTGTGTGCGAATTCCACCAATTGGGAGAGATCAAATGCACCAGCGCCCCCTTTAATCGAATGCACGGCCCGAAAGACGGAATGAATGGCCTCGCCGCCATCCGAATGTGCCTCCATCTCGCGCAGGCCTTCGGCCATGGCTTCGAGTAATTCGTCACATTCTTGAAAATACAGCTCTTTTAAATCGGCAAGACTGGCCATCTTCACCCTCCTTCGCGCCGCGCCTTATGCGCCGATCGTGCGACCGATAATGGCGCGCAGCTTTTCTTCATCGAAAGGTTTGACGATCCATCCCGTGGCCCCCGAGGCGCGCGCGCGCGCCTTAAGTTCGGCCCCGCTTTCCGTGGTCAGAACAAGGATCGGGATACAGGCGTAATCCGCAGTCGCACGCACAGCCTCAATCACGCCGAAACCATCCATCCGTGGCATATTAATATCTGTAATCACCAAATGCGGGTCGGCTTGGGGTAGGATCTCCATCCCGGCTACGCCATCTTCTGCGAAATGCATGTCATAGCCATGCGGCTCAAGCGCCGCGCCGATCAAATGGCGCATTGTGCGCGAATCGTCTATCGCCAGAATACGCAGGCTCATGCGGCCTCTCCTGTGAAAATTGCCGATGGGGTGGTTCCAAGCAGGGCTAAATGTGTAGGCCATTCCGTGCCGCGCCAAAGAAAGGGCAGGGTCTGCTTGCGCCAAGCCTCGCCTGCGATTAGCACGACCTCAAGCGCGGCGGCCCCCAAGAATTGCAGGCCATGCGCCTCGATGATGACGGGGTTTGTTTGGCTTTGCAGCAATGCATCGCGCAGCTGGGTCGCCGCGCGTGTGTCGACCCGCGCGGGCAGCGCGATCACCCGCCGGCCCTGTTCATCAAGTATTTCTAAATCCATTCTTAAATCCCTGTCTTGCATCCGCGTCACGGCACAGGAGTAGGGCAGGATATTTAACGAAGCGTTGCCAAGCTGCGGAAAAAGCCCGTGCAAACTGAGCTAATTTTTCATCATTTCGCTAATTGAACTGGGGGAGGAGAAGGCCAATTTAAATCTTGCGTTAAGGGCTGCTGCCTATGGTCGCGTTCATAGGTTTTTGGCCCATAGGGGCGTTGGGGTTCGGCCGATGTCGCATATCAAATTGCTGGTTATAGACAGTCGCGCGCCGCGGCGACACATCTTGGTTGAGGCGCTTGGCACAGTGCCCTCTGCGCGTCTGTTGGGGCAGGGGGCGGATCTCAGCGATGGCCATGTTCTGGCCGAAGATCACATGCCTGATGTTATTCTTCTGTCATCGGAATTGGCGGCCTTGCCTGAGTTTGAGATGTTTTTTGCCATGATCCGAATGATCGGGGCACAATGTTTGATCTATGGCTCCCAATCCGATTTTGGCGATTTGCCCGCGCTTTGTTTGCCCCTGAATTCACAGGCCGATGCGCTGAGCATCGCGCAACGGTTTGCCGCGCGCCCAAGCCCTCAGGATGTGGGAACCTTTCGCCCTGACCCGCAGGCAATCGTGGTGATTGGTGCGTCAACGGGTGGGGTTGAGGCGCTTGATCATATTATGTCCGATTATCCCACAACCTGCCCCCCAACTGTGATTGTGCAGCATATTCGCGGGGCTTTTTCCTATAGTCTTGTGTCGCGATTGGATCGGATCGCCCGCGCGTCTGTGCGTGCCGCGGAAGAGGGGGCGTTGCTTCGTGCGGGCACGGTCTATGTGGTTTGTGGCAATGAGCACCACGCCCGCCTTGTCGGGCGCGGCGTGCCTTACATCAGTTTGCAAGGGGATCTGCCCGTCCATGGCCACAGGCCATCGGTCGATGTTCTTTTCACCTCCGCAGCGGAGTATGGGGCGCGTGTGACGGGGGTGATATTAACAGGGATGGGCCATGATGGGGCCGCGGGTTTGATGGAAATTCGCCGTGCAGGCGGCAACACAATCGGGCAAGATGCCCAATCAAGCCGCGTATATGGTATGCCACGGGTGGCGGCTGAACGCGGCGCCGTGCAACATCAAGTGCCGCTATCCGACATCGCGGCAAAAATTCGTGACCTAACGGCTGCGACCCTTCAGGGCGAAAGGGTCAAGGCATGAATATCTCTGCGCGTGATGGACATGCCGCCTTGCCCGCGCGCGTCATCCATGTGGTTCAAGGCGAATTTGCCGTTTCAAAAGACGCAGATGTGGTGATGTCCACTGTGCTTGGATCTTGTGTTGCGGCCTGTCTCTTTGATCCGCTGCGTGGGATTGGCGGGATCAATCATTTTTTACTGCCAAATGCGCGGGGCGATCATTCTGACATCCGCTTTGCGGCCGCCGCGATGGAGCAATTGCTCAATGCCCTGCTGAAAAAAGGGGCGTTGAAATCTGATATTCGCGCCAAGCTGTTTGGCGGTGCAAAAATGATCAAAACACTGCCCGATATCGGCCGCAATAACGGGCTAGCTGCATTTGAATTTCTTCGAAACGAGGAAATCCCCTGTTTGGCTGAATCCTTAGGCGGAACACGGGCCAGACGTTTGCGCTTTTTCCCAAATACGGGTCGGGCCCAGATCAAATTCTTGGGCGATGATGTGCCCGATCCAGTGGTTCATGCCGCCCTGCCTGAGCCACGGGCAGGTGAGGCTGAACTTTTCTAAGCGGTGTATACGGAATTTTATCACTTAGGGACGTAGCACAGCTGAAAGTGAGTGGCGTGACCGCAGCTAGATCACGCAAGCGCATTAAGGCCTTCACATGGCCAATTTGATACACCGCGGAAGGAGTTGATGTTCCATGGTTCGTTCTGAAATTTTCCATCGGGTCTGGGGGCAACGCCCTTTGCGGTTTAAAATGCTCGCCATGATCCTGGCATTGTTGACAGCAAGCACTGTTGCCATTTCTGCGATGCTCATCGAAAGCATGCGCCAAAATATGGTCGAAAATATCGAGGAGACGCTGTCGAAATCAGGCCGTGTCGCCGCTGAGTTCATGGCCATTTACGCGGTCGATTTCGAGGTTGAAAAAGATGCGTCCGATACGATTACACAGGTGAATTGGGGGCAGGTGCCCGATACATTCTCATTCAGTGTGATCGATCAAATTGGGGTTCTGACCCGCGGGTATGTCACGCTATTTGTATGGGATGAAGGGCAGGGCGAATTCGTGCGTCGTGCGACCAATATTACCCGCGCCGATGGCACCCGTGCAATTGGAACAGTTTTGGGAAATACGGGTGCCGTTCATCAAGAGATTATCGCGCGGCAAGCCTTTCATGGCCGGGCCGATATTTTGGGGCTGCCTTATTTCACCCATTATTATCCAATTATTGACAGTTCGGACCAGGTTGCAGGCATTTTATTCGTTGGGCAAAGCTGGGCCCCTTTTCAGGCGAATATTCAGGCAAAAATTTCCTATGTCATCGCGGCTGCACTTGGGATTTTTGCAATATTCGCCTGTGCGATTTATGTCGCCATCGGTCAACTTCTGCGTCCGCTTGAGCAGCTAGCCCAAGACATCACCACAATATCCGAAGGCGACTTGTCGTTAAAAATTGCGATGCAGGATCGGCAAGATCCGATTGGCGATATCGCGCGGGCCTTGGTCAAGTTCCGCAACAAGTTGCGTGATACGCGCCTTCTTGAGGAGCAGCAAAACCAACTGCAAGCAAAAATAGATCAAGACCGCATTGAACAAGGCGAGGTTATGGCGGTTTTAAGCGAAGGGTTAAAGCATCTTGCCGATGGTAATTTGACCCATCGTATTCACAGCAGTGCAGAAAAACCTTTCCCCCCTGATTACGAGCCTTTGCGCGTCAGCTTTAACGGTGTGGTAGATCGTTTGTCTGAGGCAGTGCAAAGCATCCGTGCGGTGGCAACGGCCGTGCGTGGCGGGTCAGAGGAAATCACCAAGGCGAGCGAGGATTTGTCGGGCCGCTCTGAAACGCAAGCGGCCACTTTGGAACAATCATCTGCAGCATTAAACCAGTTGACCGAAAGTGTGCGCAGCACCTCCGAGCGCGCAGAGCGCGCCAAGGAGGCCAGCCGCGCCAATCGTGAACGCGCCGAGCACGGCGCCTCGGTCATGCGCGAGGCGATGGATGCCATGGCGCGCATCGAAGAAAGCTCTGGTCAAATTACGCGGATCATCGCCGTGATCGAGGATATTGCTTTTCAAACCAACCTTCTTGCGTTGAACGCAGGCGTTGAAGCCGCCCGCGCGGGCGAGGCAGGGCGCGGGTTCACGGTTGTGGCCTCCGAAGTGCGGCTTTTGGCGCAACGCGCCTCCGAATCTGCCCGCGAAATTCGCAATCTGATTTCCGAAAGCACCGCGCAAGTCGCGAACGGGTCTGATCTCGTAAAACGCTCGGGCGGCACATTGGATGAAATCCTACAAACTGCACAGGAGGCCTCAAGCCTCGCCAGTGAGATTGCATCTGCGGCGCATGAACAGGCCATAGGCCTAGAGGAGGTGACGACAGGTGTGAATACCCTTGATCAAGTCACACAACAAAACGCCGCTGTCGCGGAGGAGGCAAATGCCGCAGCGGCAACTTTGCTGGCCCGCGCGGAGGATTTGATCACGGCGCTTAATGGTTTTCATTTAACTGGGCAGGGGGATGCCGCGGTGAAGGGTCAAGCAAAGGCCAAGCCCCGCACGGATATGGCGGCAAAAGACGGGCATCACGCCCTGCCTTATGGCGCGCGCGCAGAAAAATTAGGCTCGGCAAAAGATCAAAAATCGCAAGATTGGGGTGAGGCTGCCCGCGCGGCATTGCTCAATGGATCAGATGTTATGGCCGACCCTGCCCCCCCTCAGATGCAGGATCATGGGACGAAGCAGGCGCCAGAAAAGCCCGAGATCATCCCCACACCGCAACGCCCGTATCTGCAACGTGAGGCCAGCACGGGCGGTGTTGTTTGGGAAGATTTTTAAAATTGATGAAACCGCAGAACGCAAAAATGGGCCAGCGATTTGGCCCATTTTTTGATCTAATCGGTTGTCATTTAGGCGCGCTTTGGCAGCACCCAATCAGGGCGCGGGAAATGACAGGTATACCCATTGGGAAGGCGCTCAAGATAATCTTGATGTTCAGGTTCTGCCTCCCAAAACGGGCCCACAGGCGCTACCTCAGTCACAACCTTTCCAGGCCAAAGCCCCGATGCGTTGACATCTGCGATAACCTCTAACGCGGTTTCGCGTTGCGCTTCATCGACATAAAAAATCGCAGACCGATAGGACATCCCAATATCATTTCCCTGACGGTTCAATGTGGTGGGATCATGAATTTGAAAGAAAAACGCCAACAGATCACGATAGGTTAGGCGCTCGGGATCAAAGAAAATTTCAATCGCCTCGGCATGGGTGCCATGGTTGCGATAGGTAGCATTTTGAACATCGCCCCCCGAATAGCCAACACGGGTTGCACACACCCCATCCATGCGGCGGATCAATTGTTGCATGCCCCAAAAGCATCCACCCGCTAAAACCGCCCGTTCTTGCGCCATTGTTCACGCCTCCAACATCATCAGATACTCGCCATACCCTTCGGCCTGCATATCTGCTTCGGGAATGAAACGTAAAGCGGCCGAATTGATACAATAGCGCAAGCCCCCGCGATCCCGTGGCCCATCGGGAAAAACATGGCCCAAATGGCTGTCGCCATATTTCGAGCGCACCTCAACGCGCACCATCCCATGGCTGAGGTCGCGCTTTTCGACCACCATTTCATCGCTGATGGGCTTTGTGAATGAGGGCCAACCACAGCCAGAATGAAATTTGTCATTAGACAAAAACAGCGGCTCGCCAGATACGATATCTACATAAATCCCGCGCGCCTCTAAATCGGTATAGGCCCCCGTAAAGGGGCGCTCGGTGCCATTTTCTTGGGTAATGTGGTATTGCTCGGGCGTCAGTGCCGCGATGGCCTGCAGCGTCTTTTGATATTTTGTCATTAGGAACGGCTCACTCCTTATGGGGTTTGAGCCATAATGTGGGGGCGGCGCGAAAATTATCCAGTGAAAATGGCAAGCCACACAAAGACGTTACGCCGAAATAAGCGCACTTTATGCCGAATTGAGGCGAATAATGGCTGACTTACCCGCCCCAATGGCGGACATCGCCGCAATCCATATGCACAAAGTTCGAGCGCGAATACCGCCCAACCCCACCTGCGGCGCAGCTTTCAGCCGCGCGCGCAATTTGACTGACATTGCGGGAGGTGAGGCGCAAATCAGCCGCCTCGCCAACCATATGGAGTGAGTTGCGAGCAACACCTGACGAGCGTTGACGCAGCATCGCGTTGGTTGCAGGCGAGCGATAGCCAGACAACAACAGATAAGGTTCGTTTGTATCCAACAGATTATGAGAGGCTGCCATGATGTCCAAGGTGCGCGGGTCAATCGCATGCACCTCATTTTGGCGCCAGTCGCGCATGAAGTAGCTGATTTCTTCAATTGCGGGGCGAATATAGTCGCCATCAATCCAGTAAATCATATCCAGCGTTTCGCCCGTGCGGCCATTATGCATGCGCAATTTGCGAAAATCGCCTGCGCCGCGCAAAATCCCAAAGGCGTTAGCAGATACAGGTGCCGCCGCGATCGTTGTCGCAGCAAATGCCCGCAATAAGCCCCGACGGCTAATCAATTTCATTCCAGTCCCCATGCTTCTGCCCTGATTACCACTACACTTGCTACGGGTGCCTCTGTCCCTGAGCTGGACGGATCCAGCGTGAATGGCAGCGGGCGGTTTTTTATTCGCACGTTACGTCACGAAATATGACACAGTTGAAATGATTGTGAAAGCATTGATTAACCTTTTGGCGGAAAGGGTCTTTCGATTCGGCGGAAATTTGCCAATCGGTGTAATGCACTGTTTTTGCGTAAAAATTCACCTGCCTCTGCGCGGGTTTGGCCTCGTGGCGGCCATCAGACCCTCGTAAAGGGTAAAAAACATCTGTTGCAACGCTGCATAGGCGTGACGCCTGAGCGATCGTGCGCCCGCGATTGAACATGGACGGCGCGCGCCTTCTTCCCCATATTTGGCATAGGGGTTCGTTTGAAAATAGGTATTATCGTGCGTGTTGAAAGAACTGGTTTTTGGGTTGAGTTGGTGACTGGCGCGGGCTTAGGCCTGATCATCGCGGGCGCTGCTGTGGCGCAAAGCCTGCCTGCCACGGTGGTTACCTCTCCGCCATCATCGGCGCAGTTCTGGCAGGATGTCGCCGCGCGCCAGGCGGTGGCGGCCCGCTTTGCAAGCCATCCTGAGGTATTCGACTTTTATGCCGCACGCGACTTTGCGCCAATTTGGACGGGCGAGGGGCCTGAATTTGAGCTGCGCCGCGCTGCGCTGCTCGCGGCCCTCGAGGCATCTGGCGATCACGGCCTGCCGCGCGCGAGTTATGACATTGCAGGTTTACGCGCGGGCTTTGCAACTGGGGCAGATATTGCAACCGAGTTGCGCGCGGCTTTGACCTATCTGGACTATGCGCAAGATATCAGCGCAGGGGTGTTAGAGCCTGCGACTTTGGCCGAAGACATTCATAAAACCACCCCGCGCCAAAGCAGTGAGGCCCTGCTGTCAGGTTTTGCATCGGCTGATAATCCATTGATATATTTGTCAAATTTGACACCGAAGCACCCGCAATATGCCCGTCTTCAGCGCGCAATGTTTGATTTGGCGCGCGTGGTTGAAGCGGGCGGATGGGGCGCGCCTGTGGTGGCGGAAAGACTGGAATTGGGCGACCAAGGGCCCGCTGTCGCGGCCTTGATCGCGCGGTTGCAAGCGATGGGATATCTCGCCGAAGAGCCCAGTTCTGCATCCGTAACCCTATCAACCGCGAATGATGCGCAAACGGCCACCGAAGCGCCTGCGCCAGCCCTGTTTGATGATAGGCTGGTCGGGGCGGTGATGCGCTTTCAAGCGGATAACGGGTTAACCCAAGATGGAATTGTTGGCGCCAATACATTGGCCGCGATCAATGTGGATGCCGAAACGCGCCTTAAAGATGTGATCTTGGCCATGGAGCGGCAACGTTGGATGAATTTTGACCGCGGTGAGCGCCATGTCTTGGTCAATATCCCTGACTTCCATGCGACTGTGGTGGATCAAGATGTCGTGACCTTCTCAACCCGTTCGGTTGTAGGGCACCCCGATCCACGCCGTCACACGCCCGAATTCTCGGACGTCATGGAATATATGGTCATTAACCCCAGTTGGACGGTGCCCCGTTCAATCACCACACGCGAATATCTGCCGCAATTGCAAGAAGACCCCACAGCGCAAAGTCAGTTGGAATTGTGGAGTGGGGGGCAAGTTGTCGATCGCGCGCAGGTGGATTTCACCCAATACACGGCGAGCACCTTCCCTTATACGTTGCGCCAAGCCCCCTCGACCAGCAATGCTTTGGGGTTGGTGAAATTCATGTTCCCCAATCCGTGGAACATTTACCTGCATGACACACCTGCAAAAAACCTCTTCGCGCGCGAAACGCGGGCCTATAGCCATGGCTGCGTGCGGCTGCAGGATCCGTTTGATTTCGCCTATCATCTTTTGGCCCCTCAAGTGGACAATCCCGAAGCCTATTTCGCGCGTATCCTTGCAACGGGTCGCGAAACAACGGTGCAGCTTGAAACGCCGATCCCCGTGCATTTGGTCTATTGGACATCCTTTGTGGATCCCGATGGGCGACTGCAGCATCGCGCCGATATTTACGGGCGCAATGCCGATTTGTGGCAGGCCCTTGAGGCGGCGGGGGTTTCCGTTGCGGCAATCTCAAGTTAAAGGCTCAAGGTAAAGGCAAAGGGTGGCCCCGTGGTTGGGCCATAGCAAGAATAAGGCGCATCCCACATGGCTGGCAGCAGCATTGAGCATATCGCCAAAGAATTGGGCGCAAAAGCCGAAGGCGCGGTTGGATTAGTCGTCTCGCGCCTGTCCGAGCCCGCCATGGCCGCCGCTGATCATCTGGCCTTGGCGATGTCAGAAAAATATTTGCCCGATTTGGCCAAAGGACAGGCCAAGGCCGCGATTGTGGCCGAGGGCACGGATTGGAAGGCGCTTGGATTAGAGGCTGCGATTTTAATCGCCCGCCCGCGCTATGCGATGGCGGGTGTCACGGCTCTCATGGATCAAGGGCCACATATTGTGGCCGGAATTCACCCCAGCGCGGTGATTGACCCAAGCGCCCAAATTGGCGCGGATGCCGCCATCGGGCCTTTCGTGGTCATCGGGGCGGGCGCCATCATTGGGCCGCGCGCCCGCATCGCCCCGCATGTCAGCATTGCCGAAGCCGCGGAAATTGGTGCCGATGCGTTGATCCATGCGGGTGTGCGCATCGCGCATCATGTGCAAATTGGGGATCGTGTGATCATTCAACCCAATGCGGTGATTGGGGGGGATGGGTTCTCTTTCGTCACCCCAGAAAAATCCCAAGTCGAAATTGCCCGCCAATCCTTGGGGAAATCAGACGCGGCGCAGACCCCGCAATCTTGGGCGCGCATTCACTCCTTGGGTCGTGTCGTCATCGGGGATGATGTCGAAATTGGCGCAGGCGCTGCGATTGACCGCGGCACAGTGGCCAATACGGAAATCGGATCAGGCACAAAGATCGATAATTTGGTTCATATCGGCCACAATTGCCGCATTGGTCGCGATTGCCTGCTCTGCGGGCAGGTCGGGTTTGCGGGATCTTGTAGCGTGGGCGATCGCGTGGTTTTGGGCGGACAGTGCGGTGTCTCCGATAATATCGAGATCGGCTCTGATGTGGTCGCCGCAGGGGCCACCAAGATTTATTCTAGCCTTCCATCGGGCAGAATGGTGATGGGCAGCCCGGCTGTCAAAATGGAGACACATATCGAGATGTATAAGGCGCTAAGGCGATTGCCGCGTCTTGCAAAAACTGTGGCGGCGCTTGAGAAGAAACTGACCAATCCGAAAGGCTAGGCCTTTGGATATGCTGATGGAGGCAAGGTTTTATGTCTGGAGATATTTCTGAGCGGATCATCAAGATCATTGCAGAACAAGCGGTGCTTGAGACAAGCGATGTCTCGCCTGAAAAAACACTCGAAGATTTGGGGGTCGACTCGTTAGGGTTGGTCGAAGCCATCTTTGCCATCGAAGAAGAATTCGACATTCAGGTGCCGTTCAACGCCAATGAGCCTGACAAAAGTGATTTTGATATCTCATCGGTTGCGGCCATTGTGGCGGCAGTCGAAAAACTCGTGGCCGAGCAGCACGGATGAGACGTGTTGTTATCACGGGGCAGGGCACAATCAATGCATTAGGGCATGATGTGCCGACCACTTTGGCGGCGATGCGCGAAGGCAAATGTGGGATAGGCCCGCTTGATTTGCGCGATGTGGATCGGCTGTCCGTCAAAATTGGGGCGCAAGTGACGGGCTATGATCCAGAGGCGCTGTTCAACCGCCAGCAAATTGCGCTCTATGACCGCTTTACGCAATTCACCTTAATCGCTGCGCATCAAGCCTTGGATCATTCTGGCCTTGTTTTTGGGGGCGAGGCGGCCACGCGGGCGGGCGTGGTTCTGGGCACGGCAGGGGGCGGTGTTAATACATGGGACGAGAATTACCGCACTGTCTATGAAGAGGGGAAAAATCGCGTTCACCCCTTTGTTGTTCCCAAGCTGATGAACAATGCCGCAGCCAGCCATGTGTCGATGGAATGGAACCTTAAGGGGCCATCCTTTTCGGTGGCCACCGCCTGCGCCTCGTCAAACCATGCGATGGGTTTGGCCTTTCAATTGATCCGCGGCGGGGCCTGTGACGTGATGGTCACGGGCGGGTCTGAGGCGATGCTCTCCTTTGGTGGGGTGAAAGCTTGGGAAGGGTTGCGGGTCATGTCCAAAGATGCCTGTCGTCCTTTTTCGGCCAACCGCAATGGGATGGTGCAGGGCGAAGGGGCCGCGGTGTTTGTGTTCGAAGAATATGATCACGCCAAACGGCGTGGCGCCGAGATTTTGGCCGAAGTGGTGGGGTTTGCCATGACATCGGACGCGGCGGATATCGTCATGCCGTCCAAACAAGGGGCAGGTCGGGCGATTTCAGGCGCGCTCAAGGATGCGCGGCTGAACCCTGAGGATATTTGCTATATCAATGCGCATGGCACGGGCACGGCGGCCAATGACAAGGTGGAATGCGCGGCTGTTGCCGATGTATTTGGCCATCACGCCGATGATCTGATGATATCCTCCACCAAATCGATGCACGGGCATTTAATCGGCGGCACAGGCGCGGTCGAGCTGTTGGCCTGTATCATGGCGCTGCGCGATGGGGTGATTGCGCCCACCATCGGCTATGAGGAGCCCGACCCTGAATGCGCCCTTGATGTTGTCCCCAATGAGGCACGAGAGGCCAAGGTTGATGCGGTTCTCTCCAACGCCTTTGCCTTTGGCGGGTTAAACGCAGTTTTGGCATTAAAAGCAGCGCCCTAAGCGGGGCGCTGCTCCTGATGGTTTATTCAGGTTGAAGGCTGGCAAAGGCTGCGGTGAACCCGTCAAAAGACAGGGTTAGGGCAACCTCTGCATCGGGCGCTGCAATTGGCACGATGGTGACAGCTGCCGCCGTGGCCCCTTCGAAGGCGTCAATATTGTCTTGCGTCAGACCAATTTGCACCACGCATCCACCGGGTTGGCAGAAATTGAACGGTAGGCGGTTTTCATCGAATTCATCGACCTTGAACCGAACACCTGGCAAAAGCAGCGTATCAAGCGGGGTTGCGATGCTGATCGCGCCCACCGTATCGCCGCCGTCAATGACATCGGCAATACTGACCTCGGCCACGTTATTGCCATCCGTATCTTGCAGCACCTGCGAAATCAGACAGGTTTGTGCCTCGCCTTCGCCGCTGCAAATTTTCGTCCATGCGCCAAAGGTTTCAGTGTCTTGCGCGATGGCCTGTGGGGCCACGCCCCCGCAAAGCGCCAGAGCCAGAACCGTGTGCAAAAGGTGACGTGAAAATCGGGTCATAATATCCTCATATGTCATATGACCCCTGCGCTAACATAGCATGGCACCATTGTCAGCGGGTGCAGCGCGATATGATCTAAATTCTTGGCCGGCGGGGCAGAATTGCCATGTTTTCCATGTGGCGCGTCCCCAACAAAAAAGAGCCTCAAAACGAGGCTCTTTTTTGATCAGTCTTTGCGACTGATTTATCGCTCCCTGTCGGACTGGCCCACTTATTGATGCGAACGCTATGTCAGGATTTTCATTCCGTCAACAGGGGTTTTTTATGAAGCTGCGATTTTTTACTGCGGGCCGATGGGGCACAAAAAAGCCGCGCCAGCAGAGATGCGTGGCGCGGCCAGTCCACAGGGAGAACAATGACGCCAACACCCAAGAGGAGGATACAAAACACACAAGCATCAGCATCACTGCAAATCATACTGGCACAAAAGCATTAAGAATGTATTGTTTGGGCAGGGTTACGAAATTTTGGGGTTACTTATGTCGGATGAGGCCATTTTTATAGGTGGCGGCGGGGCGAATTATGCCACGGCGCAGCAGTTACTTTTGAAATACGCCAATCGCCACGGGCTGATTGCGGGCGCAACGGGAACGGGAAAAACCGTCACCCTTCAAATCATGGCCGAGGCCTTTTCCGCGCAAGGCGTGCCTGTGTTTCTCTCTGATGTGAAGGGGGATCTGTCGGGTCTGGCCGAGGCGGGCAGCGCCGGGTTCAAATTGCATGATGCCTTCATGTCGCGCGCGCAGAAAATCGGTCTTGCGCCCTATGATTATCGCGCTTTTCCCGTCAGCTTTTGGGATATTTTCGGCGAAAAGGGCCATCCTATCCGTGCCACGGTGACCGAGATGGGGCCTGTCCTTCTGTCGCGTCTGTTGGAATTGACCGAGGCGCAAGAGGGGGCGTTGACCATTGCCTTTCGCCTTGCGGATGAAGAAGGAATGGATCTTCTTGATCTCAAGGATTTGCAGGCCCTGTTGGTTTTCGCGGGCGAAAATGCAGATCAATTGCAATTGCGATACGGCAATATCGCGGCCGCCTCTATCGGGGCGATCCAGCGCCGTCTATTGGTGTTAGAGGATCAGGGCGGGGCAGGTTTCTTTGGGGAACCTGCATTGGAATTGGCAGATTTAATGCGCTGCGATGCGGATGGCCGTGGGGTGATCAATATCTTAGCGGCGGATCGTCTGATGATGTCACCGCGCCTTTATGCAACCGCGCTTTTGTGGCTGTTATCAGAACTTTTTGAAACGCTGCCCGAGGTGGGGGATCCAGATAAGCCAAAATTGGTGTTTTTCTTTGATGAGGCCCATCTTCTGTTCAATGACGCGCCAAAGGCCTTGGTTGAAAAGGTCGAACAGGTCGCCCGCTTGATCCGATCAAAGGGGGTGGGGGTGTATTTCGTCACTCAAAACCCCGCCGATGTGCCCGATGAGATTCTCGGCCAACTGGGCAATCGGGTGCAGCACGCATTGCGGGCCTTTACCGCCAAAGACCAAAAAGACCTGCGTCAGGCGGCGGACACCTATCGCCCGAACCCGAATTTCGACACCGCCGAAGCCATCCGCGAGGTGGGGGTGGGGGAGGCTGTGGTGTCCTTCCTTGAGGCAAAAGGCGCACCAAGCGTGGTTGAACGCTGTTTGATCCGCCCGCCATCGTCCAAATTGGGGCCAATGAATGAGGCGGCGCGGCAGGCGATGGTGAAATCCGCGCCTCTGCAGGGCAAATATGGCCCTCCACTCGATCGTGAAAGCGCCTATGAGATCCTACAGGCCCGCGCGGCAAAGGCCGCAGCCGAGGCAGAAGCCGCCGCTGCACGCGAAGTCCAAGAGGTGGCCGAGGCAGAAGCCGCGCGCGAGTTTACCGCAGCGCGCCGTTATACTGCGGGGGGCAGCCCCAAGCCAAAAGCATCCTCGCGTGGCGATAGTGTTGGCACAGCCTTTGCCAAAAGTTTCGCCCGTCAAATGGGCACAAGGGCAGGGCGCGCCGTAATGCGCGGTGTCTTGGGGGCACTCACAGGGCGCTAAGATGTCCGTTGGTAGATCACGGCGCTGTGAGCAGGGGTGCGGCTCTTTCGCGCTAACCCCTTGGATGCGGGTGGCTTTGTCGTTACTCTTCGCCACGAAGGGACGGCAAAATCTAGATCATGCGGGTCGTGCTGTGATGAAGGAGGGCAGAGATGATCGTTGAATTTGGCCATTTTGCTTTGGTTTTGGCCTTTGCCGTGGCTGTGTTCCAAATGATTGTGCCGATGATTGGCGCACATAAAAATTGGAGCGCGTGGATGGCGGTTGCCAGCCCTGCGGCCAGCTTGCAATTCGCGCTTGTGGCGATTTCCTTTGCCGCGCTGACCTATGCCTTTGTAACCTCTGATTTCTCGCTGAATTTGGTTGTTGCCAATTCCCATACCGACAAGCCGCTGCTGTATAAAATCAGCGGTGTCTGGGGCAATCACGAAGGCTCGCTTCTTCTATGGGTTTTGATTTTGGCGCTATTTGGGGCCTCAGCCGCGTGGTTTGGTGCAAACCTGCCGCCGCGCCTGCGTGCGCGCGTCTTAGCCGTGCAATCTTCGGTGGGGGTTGCGTTTTACGCCTTTATTTTGTTCACATCGAACCCGTTTTTGCGGCTCGAATTGCCGCCCTTTAATGGCCAAGATTTGAACCCGCTTCTGCAAGATCCTGGTCTCGCCTTCCACCCGCCGTTTTTATACTTGGGGTATGTTGGCCTTAGTATGGCGTTCTCTTTTGCTGTGGCGGCCTTGATCGAAGGGCGCGTTGATGCAGCATGGGCCAGATGGGTGCGCCCATGGACATTGGCGGCATGGGTGTTCCTGACCATCGGGATCGGACTTGGGTCTTGGTGGGCCTATTACGAGCTTGGATGGGGCGGGTTCTGGTTCTGGGATCCAGTTGAAAACGCCTCTTTCATGCCGTGGTTGATTGCGGCGGCGCTGTTGCATTCGGCAATTGTGGTCGAAAAACGCGAGGCGCTGAAAAGCTGGACAATTCTCTTGGCGATTTTGGCCTTTGGTTTCTCGCTCATCGGCACATTTATCGTGCGCTCGGGCATCATCACATCGGTTCACGCCTTTGCGAATGATCCAGAGCGCGGGATGTTCATCCTGCTAATCTTGGCCGTTTTCATGGGCGGGGCCTTTACGCTCTATGCTTTCCGTGCTGGCGCGATGGAGGCTAAGGGCGTGTTCTCAACTGTGAGCCGCGAAAGCGGTTTGGTCTTGAATAACCTTCTTTTGGCGGTGTCATCGTTTGTTGTGTTCATCGGCACAATCTGGCCCTTGGTGGCAGAGATGTTCTGGGGCCGCACCGTTTCGGTAGGGCCACCTTTCTTTAATGCGGCCTTTACGCCCTTTGCCTTTGCCATTGCGGTGGCCTTGCCCATTGGGGCGGTGTTGCCGTGGAAACGCGCGCAGCTTGGCCGTGCCATGCGCCTGATGAGTGGTGTTGCCCTTTTGACCATCGCGCTTTTGGGTTTGTTTTATGCGCTTGGAACGGGGCGTTCCTTGGCGGGGTTGATTACCCTTGCGCTTGGGGTTTGGCTGGTCGCAGGGGCCGCCGTTGATCTGTGGCAGCGCACAGGGCAGGGGCGTGAGATTGCCGCGAAATTTGGCCGCCTGACCCGCCTGCCGCGCGCCGATTGGGGCAAGGCCGTGGCCCATGCAGGGCTAGGCATCACCTTTATTGGTGTGGGGGCCTTGGTGACCTATCAAATCGAAGATATCCGCGTGGCACAAATCGGCGAAGAATTCGATGTGGGCGCCTATCATTTGACAGTGCGCGATGTGCGCGAGGTGCAAGGGCCAAATTACATCTCAACCATGGCCTTTGTCGAAGTCGCCAAAGACGGGCGTATCGTGGATGTTTTGACCCCTGAAAAGCGGATATATCCCGTGGCGGGCATGCCCACCACGGAGGCAGGGATCGACAGTGGCTTTACCCGTGATGTTTATGTGGCGCTTGGCGATCCCCAGTTGGATGGGGGGTGGGCCGTGCGCACATGGATCAAACCCTTTGCAAATTGGATTTGGGGGGGCGCAATCATCATGGCGCTTGGCGGGGCGCTTAGCCTGACCGATCGGCGTTATCGTGTCGCGGCAGGGGCCGCGCGGGATCGCGCCGCTGTTGGGGTGCCTGCGGAATGATGCGGGCCTTCGCAAAAGCCGCGCTTGCCGCAGTATGGTTGATCTCAACCCCCGCGCTTGCGGTGCAGCCTGATGAGGTTTTGCCTGATCCTGCCCTCGAGGCGCGGGCGCGTGAGATTTCAGCAGATTTGCGCTGCGTGGTGTGTCGCAATGAATCGATTGACGAAAGCAACGCCACAGTCGCCCGCGATCTGCGCATTTTCGTGCGCGAGCGGATCATGATGGGCGATAGCAACGAGCAGGTCATCGCAGAAGTGGTGGATCGGTATGGTGAATATGTGCTGATGCGTCCGCCGATGTCGGGTAGCAATCTGGCGCTTTGGCTCGCGGGGCCTGCCTTGCTTTTGTTGGGCTTTGGTGTGGCCTTTGCCTTTATCCGCACGCGAGCGCGCAGCACGAACCCCACCGAAGCAGAGCTCACCCCAGAAGAGCAGGCCGCGCTTGCGCGTATTCTTGGCGACAAGCAAAGTTGAGCCTTCCAAACCTAAATTGAGGCGATCATGAACTACGAGCGGATTCTCTATGAATTGGATGATGGCATTGCGGTGATTACGCTCAATCGTCCCGATGTCTTAAATGCGCTCGACACGCAGATGCGGGCCGAATTGACCTATGCGATTGGTCAGGCGGGGGCCTCTGCGCGGGTTTTGGTGATCACGGGCGCAGGTCGCGCCTTTTGCGCGGGACAGGATCTAGGCGATGCGGGCCGTGTGGCTGATCTCAATCTTGAGCGGGTTTTGCGGGATGAATACATGCCGCTGATCTCGGCGATTGCCGATTGCCCGATCCCTGTGATTGCGGCGGTCAATGGCGTGGCGGCGGGGGCGGGTGCAAGCCTTGCCTTGATCTGTGATGTCGTCATTGCTGCCGAAAATGCGCGATTCATCCAAGCTTTTGCGCAAATCGGCCTCATGCCTGATGCGGGGGCAACTTGGGTTTTGCCCCGCCTCGTGGGGCAGGCCCGCGCCATGGGGGCAGCACTTTTTGGCGAACCTGTCACCGCGCGGGAGGCCGAAGCGATGGGGATGATTTGGCAAGCCACAAGTGAGGCCGAATTTGACGCCACATGGCGCGCCCGCGCCGCGCATTTGGCCAGTGGCCCCACACAGGCCTACAGTAAGATAAAATCTGCACTGCGCGCCTCGGCGCAACAGGGGCTTGAGGCGCAAATGCTGCAAGAAGCCGCGCATCAAGGCGCGCTCAGCCGAACGCGCGATTTCAAAGAAGGCGTTTTGGCCTTTAACGATAAGCGCAAACCCACATTTGAAGGGCGCTAAGGCCGCTTGCGCAGGCTTGCCCCAAGGGGCGCCAAAGTGCTAGGGATGCAAGGCCGCGGGGGGATGTGACCGTCCCACCCACGCAAGGCGGAATTTGATAAAGGAAGACCAAAATGACGGGCGAGACGCCGAAAGAGGCAGATATTCATCTGATCCAGCGGATTATTCCGCATCGCTATCCGTTTTTGTTGATTGACCGCGTGCGCGATATCGAAGGGTATCATTCGGCCACGGGCATCAAGAATGTCACCTTTAATGAGCCTCATTTTCAGGGTCACTTCCCATCCGCCCCCATTATGCCCGGCGTCACAATCATCGAGGCGATGGCGCAAACCGCCGCCGTGATGGTTGGGGTGGCTATGGATATGGCGGATCGCAATTTGCTTGTGTATTTCATGGGCATTGATGCCTGCAAATTCCGCCGCAAGGTTGTGCCGGGCGATGTGCTGGAGCTGAAAATCGAAACCACGCGCGGCAAGCCCGGTGGTAAGGTCTGGCGCTTTAAGGGGCAGGCCACTGTCGAGGGGGAAATGGCAGCCGAGGCTGAATTTACCGCGATGATGGATCTTGAGGGTGCCACGGGTGGGGCGGCGTAATGGCGATTGATCCTTCGGCCTCGATCCATCCATCGGCTGTCGTTGAAAGCGGGGCGAATATCGCTGCGGGCTGCCAGATTGGCCCGTTTTGCCATGTTGGCCCTGAGGTGACCTTGCATGAGGGGGTGGTGCTGAAATCCCACGCCGTGGTCACAGGATTGACCGAAATTGGCACTGAAACCGTGATTTTCCCCTTCGCGAATATCGGCGATATTCCGCAGGATTTGAAATATGCGGGTGAAAAGACGCAGCTGATTGTGGGCAAACGCAACCGCATCCGCGAAGGTGTGACCATGAATACGGGCACAGATGGCGGGGGTGGGATCACCCGTGTTGGTGATGACAACCTCTTTATGACAGGCGCGCATGTTGGCCATGACGCAATCGTGGGCAACCATGTTGTGGTGGCCAACCAATCCGCCATTGCAGGCCATTGCATCATTGAGGATGGCGTGATCATTGGCGGGCTTTCGGGCATCCACCAATTTGTGCGCATCGGGCGCGGGGCCATCATTGGCGCGGTCACGATGGTGACCAATGATGTTATTCCCTATGGCCTCGTGCAAGGCCCGCGTGGGGCCTTGGATGGTCTGAATTTGGTCGGCCTAAAACGCCGTGGCGTGGCCAAGGATGATATCACCGCATTGCGCGCCGCCTATCAGGCCTTGGCGCAAGGCGAAGGTGCATTTCAGGAACGCGCGCGCCGTCTATCAGAAGAGGCACCAAATTCCCAATATGTGCGGGATGTGGTGGATTTTGTGCTCAAAGGCTCGGATCGGTCATTCTTAACGCCGGGTTGAACGGGGGGATCATGCCAAAACGCGCAATCTTGGCAGGTGGGGGTGCCCTTCCGCAATCGCTGCTTGAGGCGGGGGACGCGATATTGGTCACCTTCCACGGCACGCCCGTGGACGCCCGCGCATCGCAGCAGATTGAGGCGCGGTTCGAGCAATTGGCCTCCCTGTTTGCGCGTCTGAAATCCGAAGGCGTGACGGAGCTGTGCCTTGCTGGTGCAATGCGCCGCCCCGTATTTGACCCCACCGCGCTTGATGCGGGCACAGCCGCGCTGATGCCACGCCTTATGGCGGCCTTGCAGCAGGGCGATGACGGGCTGTTGCGCGCCGTGATCGCGCTGTTGGAGGAGCAGGGATTCACCATTTGCGCCCCGCATTACATCCGCCCCGATCTTTTGGCGTCCGAGGGCGTGATGGTGGGCGAGGTCAGCGCGGCCTTGCAGGCCGATGCACATCGCGCTGCCGCCGTTTTGGCGGCCCTTGCACCCCAAGATGTCGGCCAAGGTGCCGTGGTGGCCAAGGGCCAAGTTCTAGCGATTGAAACCCTACCGGGCACAGATGCGATGCTGGAATTCGTGGCGCAGACCTGCCCCAATTCGGGGGGTATTCTGATGAAGCGCCCTAAGGCAGGACAGGATTTGCGCGTTGATATGCCCGGAATTGGCCCGCAGACGATTTCGATGATGCAAAAGGCGGGGCTATCTGGCTTGGTGGTGCAGGCAGGCGGCGCGCTGATCCTTGAGCGGGAAAAGGTTCTCGCCCGCGCGGCATCGGCGGGCATCACCCTATGGGCCGCGCCGTGAAACTGTTTCTCATTGCGGGCGAACCTTCGGGCGATGCGCTTGGGGCCAGCCTGATGGCGGGGCTGAAGGCCGCGCGTTCTGACATTGAATTCTCAGGCATTGGTGGCCCGTTGATGCAGGCCGAAGGGCTAAATAGCCTCTTTCCCATGTCCGATCTGTCGGTCATGGGGCTGGCCGAGGTGCTGCCGCGCCTTCGGCATTTGTTCAAGCGCCGCGATCAAGCGGCCAATGCAGTGATTGAGGGGCAGATTGACGCGCTTATCACTATAGACAGCCCCGATTTTTGCTTGCGCGTGGCAAAGCAGGTGAAGAAACGCGCTGCAAAGCTTCCTGTGATCCATTATGTCGCCCCAACTGTCTGGGCATGGCGGGCGGGGCGTGCGCGTAAAATGGCACGCTTTGTTGACCATGTGCTGGCGCTGTTCCCGTTTGAGCCGCCATTGATGCAGGCTGTGGGGATGGGCTGTGATTTTGTGGGGCATCCAGTCGCGCAGATGCCGCAAGCCGCGCCCGAGGACTGCAGCGCCTATCGCGCGGGCCTTGGTGTTGGGGCAGGGGATCCCATGCTGTTGATGTTGCCTGGTTCGCGGCGGGGCGAAATTGCGCGGCTTGGCCCCCGATTTGGGCAGGTGGCGCGCGGGTTCTTGCAGGCGCATCCACGCGCCCACATCGTTTTGCCTGCGGCCCCCGCCATTGCCGATGATGTCGCGCAGATGATGGCTGCTTGGGATCTTGGGCCAAGGGCGCACCTGCTCGACCCGCGGGCCGCGGGCGCGGACTATCCACATCAAAAATCCTGCGCTTTTGGGGCGGCGGATCTGGCGCTTGCGGCTTCGGGAACCGTGTCCTTGGAATTGGCTGCCGCAAAAACCCCGATGGTGATTGCTTATGATATGGCGCCGCTGTCACGGGTTTTGATGCGGTGGATGTTGAAAATTGACACGGTCACTTTGGTCAATTTAATCAGCGAAACCCGCCATATCCCCGAATTTTTGGGGAAGGGTTTTGAACCTGCGCCTGTTTTGACGGCGCTTGAGCGGTTGGTGAGCGATCAGACCGCGCGCAATGATCAAATCCAAGCTGCCGAAGTGAGCATGGCGCGGCTTGGGGCAGGGGATCGCGACCCAAAGGCCCGCGCGGCTGAGGCAGTTTTGCGGGTTTTGGGTAAGGAAATAGTGGGGTAAAATATAACCCCATATTTAAGCGATTGATTTTAAATAATTAATTAGAATTTGATCGCGCTAAAAAGGCTTGACCTTACCCCGTCTCTGCCGCATAAGCCTGCCATCTTTAACGGGGGTCGCACAGGCGGCCTCTTTTTTCGGTCAAAATCTAAGACCAAGGAACGTATACATGAAAACCTTTACCGCAACTCCTGCGGATATCGACAAGTCATGGATCGTGATTGACGCTGAGGGCGTTGTTCTCGGTCGTCTTGCCTCGATCATCGCCATGCGGCTGCGCGGCAAGCACAAGCCGTCCTTCACGCCCCATATGGATATGGGCGACAATGTCATCGTCATCAACGCTGAAAAGGTGCAGGTGACGGGCAACAAGCGCAACAAGCCAAACTATTGGCACACAGGCTATCCCGGCGGGATCAAGAGCCGCACCACAGGCCAGATCCTCGAAGGTGCGCATCCTGAGCGCGTTGTGATGCAGGCGGTCAAGCGCATGCTTCCTGGTGGCCCGCTGTCGCGCCGCCAGATGACCAATCTGCGCGTCTATGCAGGTGCAGCGCACCCGCATGAGGCACAAAACCCCACAGTTCTGGATGTAAAATCCATGAACAAAAAGAACACGCGGAGCTAAACCATGGCCGAGACACTCTCTTCGCTCGATGAGCTGAAAGGCGCCGTGGCTGAGGGCTCTGCCCCCGCCGCAGGTGCGACATCCATTTCCGTGGATGCCTCCCCCCGCGAGCCTGTGCGCGATGCGCTTGGCCGCTCTTATGCAACGGGTAAGCGGAAAGATGCGGTTGCCCGCGTCTGGATCAAGCCAGGCTCTGGCAAGGTCACCGTGAACGGCAAAGAGATCAAAACCTATTTTGCCCGCCCTGTGTTGCAGATGATCCTGCGTCAGCCTTTCTCTGTGGCTGGTGTGGAAGATCAGTTTGATGTGATGGCAACCGTCAAAGGCGGTGGCTTGTCAGGTCAGGCAGGCGCGGTAAAGCACGGCATCTCTAAGGCGCTGCAGCTTTATGATCCCTCCTTGCGCGGCGCGCTGAAGGCGGCAGGCTTCCTGACCCGCGACAGCCGCGTTGTGGAACGTAAGAAGTTCGGTAAGCGCAAAGCACGCCGCAGCTTCCAGTTCTCCAAGCGTTAATCTGGATCAACGCTTTTCAAGATTACAAAAAGGCCACCCGTTTGGGTGGCCTTTTTCTTTGTCCCTTTGACGCGTCCCCATTTTGTGCGCGCTCAATTTATATGGCGCGCGCATAGTCCTGTTGTGATGGCATCGGCCCGCTCTGTGCTGGATAGGCGCGATCATAGCCCTGTGTCGCCCCCCCAAGCTTGAAGAACTGCAATTCCCCCGTCAGGCCCGTTGCGGCTTGGGTCATGGCGCCGCTGTCTTTGACCAATTCTTCGGCCATCGTGGCATTTTCTTGGGTCGCGCGTTCCATATTGAAAATGGCGCTATTAATATCAGCAAGGGCGATGCTTTGTTCGCTGACACCCGCCACGATTCCATCGACCTCATGGGCGACTTGGCCAATATCTTCGAAGATGCGGCGCAGTTCGCTGCCTGTTTTATCGACCAAATCAACCCCGCCTGTGACATGGCGGCGGCTTTCTTCGATGAGGGTGCTGATTTCGCGCGCGCTATCGGCGCTGCGTTGTGCCAATTGCCGCACCTCCGAGGCCACGACCGAGAACCCGCGCCCTGCTGCGCCCGCGCGTGCGGCCTCAATCGCGGCATTCAGAGACAGCAGATTGGTCTGTGCCGCGATCCCGTCAATCACGGAAATGATTTGCGCAATACGATCAGAGCTTTCCTTGATTTTATGCATGGCGGCAACGGCATTAGCCACCACTGCCTCGCTCTCGCGGGTGCGGTCACGGGTGGAATTGGCCCCTGATAAAACCCGCCGCGCGGTGTCGACATTGGCCTTTGTCGAGGTGGTGAGTTCCTCAACCGCAGCAGCCGTTTGTTCGATCTGCGCGGCCTGTTCGGTGGCGCGATTTGCCAATGCATCTGCGGCGCTGTTGATGGCTTGACCCACCTCCTTCACCTCGCGGCTGACATCGGTTGCATTGCGCATCAGATTACCCAATTGCGTTGCGGCCTCATTATAGGCCACAGCCACCTTTGCCAGATCAGGCAGTTGGCTGAGGGCGACCCGCGCGGTTAAATCGCCGTCGCGCAAGGCAAATAGCGCCTCTGCGATTTCCTCGATTGCTGTGACGCGTTCGGTGATATCGGTTGCGACTTTGACAACACGGGTCAGGTTGCCGTTCTCATCCTTCACGGGCGCATAGGTGGCTTGGATCCAGATGGTTTGACCTGTCTTGGTGCGGCGTGGAAATTGATCCGTGAATATTTTGCCGCTCTTCAGATCATCCCAAAATTTCGCATAGGCCGCGCTGCGGGCATAGTCAGGATCCACAAAAAGGGCGTGATGTTTCCCCACCACCTCATCTAATCGATAGCCGAGTGTGGAAAGGAAGTTGTGATTAGCCGTAATGATAGTGCCGTCAATTTTGAAATGAATGACCGCTTGGGTGTCATTCACCATGGACAGGAGAGCCTGATCTGCGATGGCAGAAAGGCGGGCTTCTTCGCCATCAATATCATGCTGATGTGGTGTGGCGCGCTGTAGGGTCATGAAGGCATCCGTCATCTATATTCAGTTACAGATGATAACGAACAGCTTAAGGTTGAGTTTAGACTCTCGCGTAAAAAATATTTGATGCAAAGATTTTGAATCAAAGCTTTGATTTTGCTGCGATCATCTTATCGCAGAAGGCCAGTGCCCCATGCACGGAATAGTTGAAATAGCCGTATGATCAAGCGAGAGACTTCCAGCCATGCGCGATAGGGCAAAACCGTCAAATAGCGCCATTTGGGCAGTTTGAAATCCGGCCCTTGGTTTTGGATTTGCGTCACCTCGCCCGTAATTTGCGCGCAAGGCAGGGGTTTGACGAAAACCGCCCGCAGGCCTGCAAGATATTCGAGGTCAAACATAATGTCATAGGCCAACCGCATGGGCAGTTGCCGCACCAACCATTTGGCCGCGCGCCGATTGACCATATAGGCCCCCGCACCTTTTTCTCGGGTCAGGGCCACGGCCAGACGATAGCGCCCTGTAAGCCCGCTATAGGGAATGGCGCGGCCCGTATTCACAGTTGAAAGGCGCAGAATATCCCATTCGCCCGCGCGCGCGATCGCGGCCTGCATCACCTGCGTAAAATCAGGCTCGAATGTAATGTCATCCTCTAAGATCAACGCGTGATCCGCGTCACTGTTTAGAAATTCGCGCAAGGCCTCGATATGGCTGAGGTAACACCCAACCTCAGCGGGCGCGCGTCTGCGGCCATGCAGCAGGCGATAGGCCAAATCGCTGAAATCAGGATGCGGAAACTGCAGCATTTTGCCATCCACCGCCGCGATCCGCTGATAGGGCAGGCCAATCGCCCGAAGCCGCGCGTCAAGTTTGGCCAAGCGCGCAGGCGCGCGATCCAAATTGATCAGATAGGTTTTGACCTTATCAAGGGAGGCGCGTGCAGATTGGGGCATAGATATTATGATGGGCCTGTCAGTGTTGGTGAAAAAGGGGCTACAGGCTTGCCTGCGTTGGTGCAAGGGCCAAGGCGTAGGCAATGGTGCGGCACGACTGTGCAGAATATTCGCGCAAGCGCCCGATCTTGCGCCTTCACGCATCGAATCCCTTGCGCAAAGATTGATTTCTTCTAAAGGTCGAATGCTATGCACCCCTGATTAGGGGCGAATTTGGGGGATATAAATGGCCCGATCCTTTGATCTGGGAAGGTTCCTGCGCCGCGATGAGACCAAAGGAATGGTTCTGATCGCGCCCCCATTCATTTACGCGGTTTTGCTGCTGGCGGCGCCTTTGGCCGCGATTGTTTTGTTTTCCTTCTGGACGCAGGATTTCATGACGATTGATCGCAGCTTTACTTTGTCGAATTACCGCGAGGCCTTCACAGACCCGCTATATATGGAATTGCTGTCGCGCTCTTTGCGTATATCGTTGTCGGTGACGGCTATCACGGTCGTATTGGCCTTTCCCGTGGCCTATTTCGTGTCTTTCTATGTGGCCCCAGAACGCAAATCCTTGTGGTTGTTTTTGATCACAATCCCGTTTTGGACAAGCTACCTGATCCGCGTGTTTTTGTGGCGGGTGATCTTGGCCTATGATGGGCCCGTAAACGGCACATTGGTGGGCCTTGGTGTGATAGACGAGCCTTTGGCCTGGATCCTCTACTCGGCCAATTCCGTGGTTATTACGTTGGCGCATGCTTACGCCCCATTTGCGATTTTGCCGATTTTCGTCAGTCTTGAGAAAATAGATAGATCCTTGCATGAGGCGGGGCGCGATTTGGGAGAAAATCGCGTAATGGTGTTTTTGCGCGTCACATTGCCCCTTGCGATGCCGGGTGTTTTGGCGGCGGTTTTGATCGTGTTTATTCCGACAATCGGCGATTACGTCACCCCGCGTCTTGTGGGCGGGTCGGATGGCACGATGATTGCCAATATGATCCAAACACAATTCATGCGCCTCAATAACGCGCCGATGGGGGCGACCTTATCGGTTCTGGCAATGTTGATGGTGGGGTTTGTCTCGCTTGTGATGATCCTTGGCACATTGCGGTGGACACGCGGGGGCAAGTCGAAATGAAGGGGCAAAGCCTTAAGATCTATGTGATCCTTTATTTGGTGTTTTTATACGCACCGATTGTGCTTTTGCCTTTATTTGCCTTCAATTCGGGCACCGTCATCGCCTTCCCGTTGCAGGGCTTTACCTTTGGCTGGTTCATCGAGGTTTTCACCACCCAAGCCTTGGTTGAAGCCACGCGCAATTCCGTCTTTATCGCGGTTTCGGTTGCGGTCTTGTCGACCTGTTTTGGCCTGTTCGCGGCACGCGCGGCCACGCGGTATAATTTTCCTGCCAAAGGGGGAATTGTGGGCTTTGTCATGTTGCCCTTGGTCCTGCCCGAAATCATCGTGGCGGTGTCCTTATTGGTCGTGTTGATCCAAGCGGGGCTGTCCACGGGGATTTGGTCGGTGATTGCGGGCCATGTTTTGATCTGCACCCCGTTTTCAATTGCGATCCTGCAAGGCAGCTTTGCCAATATGGACAAAAGCCTGGAAGAGGCGGCTGTGGATTTGGGCGAAACACCGCTCAGCACGTTTCGCCTTGTCACTTTGCCGCTTGTCGCACCTGGGATCATTGCGTCCCTTTTGATCTGCTTCACGATCAGTCTGGACGAATTTATTATCGCCTTCTTCCTGTCTGGGAATGAGCCAACCTTGCCCGTTTATATCTGGGGTTTGCTGCGCTTTCCTGCGCGGGTTCCTGTGATCATGGCGCTTGGCACATTGTTGGTGTCGTTGTCGATTATTCTGTTGATCACTGCCGAATATTTCCGCCGCCGTGGCCTGCGCCGTGCAGGCAAGCGCGATGTTGGAGGGTTTTTATGACCAAGCAAGAGCCAATCATCCGTCTAGAGAATGTCCACAAATATTACGGCGATTATCATGCGCTGCGGGGCATCACGGCCGAAATCGGGCAGGGTGAATTCTTTTCGCTGCTCGGGCCATCAGGCTGTGGCAAGACCACGCTTTTGCGCGCGATTGCGGGCTTTGAGGAGATCTCCTCAGGCGCGATCATGCTTGGCGGCAAGAATATGGAGGGGGTGGCGCCAAACCATCGCCCCACCAATATGGTGTTTCAATCCTATGCGATTTTCCCGCATTTGAATGTCGAGCAAAACGTGGCCTTTGGTTTGCGAAAATCGGGGATGTCTACAGTGGATAAGACACGCGCCGTAGGGCAGGCCTTGGAAATGGTGGGCCTTGGGGGCTATGGCGCGCGCGCGGCACATGCGCTTTCGGGCGGGCAAAGGCAGCGTGTCGCCTTGGCCCGTGCCCTGATCCTAAAGCCGAAGGTTTTGCTTCTTGATGAACCGCTTTCGGCCTTAGACAAAAAAATGCGCGAGGTGATGCAGGTTGAATTGATCAAACTGCAACGCGAAGTGGGGATTACCTTTATCCTTGTGACCCATGACCAAGAAGAGGCTTTGGTCATGTCTGATCGCATCGCGGTGATGTTCGAGGGCGAGATCGCGCAATTGGATGACCCCGAGCGCCTGTATCGCCGCCCTGTCAGCCGTAGGGTGGGGGAATTCATCGGGATGATGAATTTCCTTGAGGGCAGTTTGGAACACTCGGGCGGTTTGTCTGTAGATATCGCGGGGCTTGGCCGCGCGGAGATCGCCCCCGAGCAAGTGGTTGGATCAGGCGCTGCGGGGGCCGTTTCTATTGGGCTGCGCCCTGAAACCTTGTCGATCCTCTTTGACGATGATCCCAAATCCGCGCGAACCGCCCAAGGTGTGGTGGATGAGGTCGTCTATTATGGCGATATGACCTATTATGATTTGCGCCTTGACGGGGCAGCGCGCCCTGTGCGGATTTCTATGCGTAATGTTGTAGGCCGCCCCGTTCTCGAGGTCGGCGCGCGCGCCCGCGTCAGTTGGGATCCCCGCGCGTTTACGGTTTTCACTTAACCGCGTTTTTCCACAAAAAACGTATAGGTGCCATTCTCTTGGTGAGATGAGATGAGGGCGTGGCCCGCCTCGGCACAAAAATGCGGCACATCAATCTGGGCCATCGCATCGGTGGCACAGAGCTTGACCACCGCGCCGATCTGCGCCGCCCGTATCGCCTTTTGCAGACGCAAAACAGGCAGAGGGCAGCGCAAATCGCGCGCATCAATTTCAATCTCATATGGGGGTTGGTCTTGCATGGGGTGTGGCTTAGCCTGCGGGCCTGCCTGCCGTCCACAAGAATGTGATCTCCCGCGCAGACAGGCCATGGGTGACGCAGGGGCAAAAATACCCTAAAGCCAAACTCATGTTCGGAATCGATTTATATGACGCATCGCTTTTGCCCGCGGTCTTAGTGGCGTTAACCGCAGGGGTGCTGAGTTTTCTCAGCCCTTGTGTGTTGCCCATTGTTCCACCTTATCTGGCCTATATGGGCGGGATCAGCCTAGACGAGGCTAAGGGGCGGGGACGCAATCGTGCGGTCGTTGCGGCCTTGTTTTTTGTTCTGGGCCTTTCGACCGTGTTTTTATTTTTGGGCTTTACCGCCTCGATTTTCGGCAAGTTTTTTCTGCAAAACCAAATTCTTTTGTCCCGTATCTCAGGCGCGGTTATCATCGTGTTTGGCCTTCATTTTTTAGGGGTTTTCCGTATCCCGATGTTGGATCGCGAAGCACGGCTTGATGCGGGTGATCGGGGCGGGTCTGCACTTGGGGCCTATGTTTTGGGCTTGGCTTTTGCCTTTGGCTGGACGCCGTGCATCGGCCCGCAGCTTGGCGTGATCCTGACCTTGGCCGCGAATGAGGCCAGCCTTGCGCGCGGCACAATCTTACTTGGGGTATATGCCGCAGGCTTGGGGATTCCGTTTCTGCTAAGCGCGCTGTTTCTTGAGCGTGCGATGGGGGTCATGGCGCGGCTCAAGCGCCATATGAAGCTGATCGAGCGGCTGATGGGCGCGCTTTTGATTGTCGTGGGGCTTGCCCTTTTGACGGGTGCGTTTTCCGCCTTTTCTTTCTGGCTTTTAGAGAATTTCCCAGCCCTTGGTTCGCTTGGTTAAAGGTTTCTTTTTCATATAGCAATTTTCACTCTTTCGGCGATAGTCTGGCCGCATGGATAGGGTGGGTCATATCGTGCGCCGTAGGGCGGTGTTCTTTGTGCCAGGGTTTGACCCTGCGCCGCCACGCGCCTTGCGCGAACGGTATCGCCGCGAGGCCGCGAAACAGGCCCGTCTCTCAGGCCATGTGATCCAAATCAGCGCGGATGGCAGCCACGCATGGCGCGTGGATGCGGTGATCGAGGGGCAGGAATGCGAAACACGAATTGAGGTTCTGGCATGGTCTGATTTGGTGCGCGCAGAAATGCGTGGGGGCGGTGTTTGGCGCAGTTTTGTTAATCTCACCCGTGCGGCGATGACCTATATTCGGGCTGGGGCGATTGCGCCCTTATTCTCGCTGCGCAAGGGGCCCGTGATTGCGATCTCTTACCCTGTCTTGGTGCTGCTGACTGAATTATTGGTTGCTGCGCTACTGGTGGGAGCAGGGGCACAATTTGGCCCCATTGGCGCGCTTGTTGGAGGCGTGGCAGGTTATGCCGCATTGTCACTGGCCGCCCGAAAAGACCCGATTTTTGCGCATTACCTGATTGATGCTTATGCCTATGCCGCGCGGGAAGATGGGGCTTACCCGCCCGCGCTTGAGGCGCGCTTGGCGGCGTTTCAGGCCAAACTCGCCGCCGCCTGTCTTGCTGACTATGACGAGGTTTTGCTGATCGGTCACAGCTCGGGCGCGTATTTGGCAGTGTCCTTAATGGCGGATTTGCGCCGCGCAGGAGGGGCGCATTCCGCGCTATCGCTGTTGACCTTGGGCCATGTCGTGCCGATGGTCAGCTTTTTGCCACGCGCAACGCGCTTGCGCGGCGATCTGGCGGCGCTAAGCACCGATCAGGCCCTGACATGGGTCGATATCAGCGCGCCTGCCGATGGGTGCTGCTTTGCGCTCTGTGATCCTGTGGCTGTGTCTGGCGTGGCCCCTGACAACCAATCTTGGCCGCTTGTCATTTCTGCCGCCTTTTCTCAAACCCTGACACCCGCCACATGGGCGGCGCTGCGGTGGCGGCTGTTCGAGACGCATTTTCAATATCTCAACGCGTTTGATGGGGGCGGGGATTATGATTATTTCGCGCTTACCGCAGGCGGGCAAAGTTTGGCTGCCCGCTATAGTGGGCGCACGCCATCGCCCTCGCGGATCACGCGGGCCGTGTCGCCGCATCGGGGTGTAACATGAACGCGCCTCTCCCCCCCAAGCCGCCCGCCCGCGCGGATCGGGTGGGCCTCCTCCAATATCTGCGGCTATTTCGCCGCGATATCCTGTCTGCGCAGCCCGCGCGCCTTTACCACGCATGGATGGCGGAATTTCGCACCCCGTTTTTCCGCTCTTACCTGCTGAACCAACCCGATTTGGTTGATTTGGTCTTGAAAGAACGTCCCGATGATTTTCCAAAATCTGATCGCATTTCCGAAGGCCTGCGCCCGCTTTTGGGGAATTCAGTATTCCTGACCAATGGTGAGACATGGAAGCGGCAGCGCCGTATCATAGACCCTGCCTTCGAGGGGGGGCGCCTGCGGGCCACATTCCCCGCAATCTGGGCCGCTGCCGAGGCTGCGGTGGCACGGCTGCCGCAAGGCGAGGTCGAGATTGAGGCGCAGACCAGCCACGCTGCGGCTGATGTGATCTTTCGCACCTTGTTTTCAGTTCCGATTGAGGATCAAACGGCCCAATCCGTGTTTCACGGGTTTCGCGCCTATCAAAGAACGCAGCCCTTGGTGAATTTGGCGGCATTTTTGCCATTTCCGCGATTTATGCCGCGATTTATGCCACGTGGCTTTGCAAAATCCACCAAACGGGCCGCGCGCGATATCCGCACCTTGATCGCGCGGATGACAGAAAAGCGCGTGGCTGAGATTGCCGCAGGGCAGGCCCCAGATGATCTGGCAACCAAGATTTTGACGATGCATGACCCGCAAACGGGGCAGGGCTTCTCGCCTGATGAAATGGTGGATCAGGTCGCGATTTTCTTTCTGGCGGGTCATGAAACATCGGCCAGTGCGTTGGCATGGGCCATATACCTTTTAGCACTTTACCCTGAGTGGCAGACCCGTATCGCCCATGAGGCGCGCGCCCTAGAGGGGGGATGTGATTTTGCGGTGCTGTCTCAGTTGCCCGTCACGCGCGATGTGTTTCGCGAAACATTGCGCCTTTATCCGCCCGTGCCCATGATGGTGCGCGAAGCCACGCGCCCCGAGCGGTTTCGAGATCGCGTGATCAAACGCGGGGCGCAATTGGTCATCTCGCCCTTTCATATCCACCGCCATACACGGCTGTGGGACAATCCTGATGAGTTTGACCCCACCCGATGGGAAAAAGGGCGCAGGCGGGGGCCGTATTTGCCGTTTTCAGCGGGGCCGCGCATCTGCACAGGCGCGGGCTTTGCAATGGTCGAGGGGGTTGTGCTCTTGGCTATGCTGGCCCGCGCCTATCGGTTCGACTTGATCGAAGGGCGCGCCCCTCCGCGCCCTGTGGCCCATCTCACCTTGCGCGCCGCCAATGGGATTTGGCTAAATATCACGCAGCGCTAACGGTAGCGATAACATCGCCCATGCCCCTATGCAGCCTTGTTTTATTGGCGTATGCAGCCAAAAGGCGCAGCTAGAAAAAGGCGGTTTTACGATGTTTGATATGTTCCAAGACATGCGCACGCGCATCATGACGGATGCAGGCTTTATCGCCGCTTTGGATCAATCGGGCGGCTCCACCCCAAAGGCGCTGGCGCTTTATGGCATCACGGAAGATGCTTATAGCAGCGAGGCGGAAATGTTTGCGCTGATGCATCAGATGCGCGCACGGATCATTATGGCGCGCGATTTCACCGCCGAGAAAATCCTAGGCGCGATCCTGTTCGAGCGCACCATGCGCGACACGATCAACGGCACGCCTGTGTCAGAACTTCTGTGGCGCGATAAGGGCGTAGTGCCGTTTTTGAAAATCGACAAAGGCTTGGAAGAGACACGCGATGATGTGCAGCTTCTTAAACCGATTTCGGGCTTAACGGCACTTTTGTCAGATGCGCGCGCCTTTGGCGTCTTTGGCACCAAGGAACGCTCGGTCATCCATGCCGCCAATGCTGGTGGCATCGAGGCGGTCGTGGCGCAACAATTCGATCTTGCGGCAGAGGTCTGCGCAGCAGGGTTGGTGCCGATTATTGAGCCAGAAGTGAATATTCACGCAGATACAAAATCCGAGGCGGAAACCCTATTGCGCGATGCCATTGCCCGCCATTTGGATCAACTGGCCGTTGGCCAGGAGGTGATGCTCAAGCTGACCATTTCAAATGAAGCAGGGCTTTATGATGGTTTGGCCGATCACCCCCGTGTCTTGCGGGTGGTGGCCCTGTCGGGGGGCTATAGCACAGATGACGCTTGTGCGCGCCTGTCGCAAAACCCAAAAATGATAGCAAGCTTTAGCCGTGCCCTGACCGAAGGCTTAAATGTGGCGCAATCCGATGCCGAATTTAACGCGGCACTTGGGGCGAATATTGATAAGATTTACCGCGCGTCTCTTTGAGCGCGCAGTTCCTTCAGGACAAATAATCTAATCGCCGTGGCAAGGCCCGAGGATAATCCACGGGCCTCGTCTATTTCTGCGGCTAGGGCATTCACCGACTGCCCGCGCGCAGCGGCAATGGCGCAGAATTCCTCCCAAAACGGATCCTCCAATGAGACGGAGCTGCGATGCCCGCGCAAGGTGAGGGAACGCTTTTTGGGGCGGTCAGTCATTCTGCATCATATTCTGAATCGGGGGTCAGTTTATGCTGATCCAACACTTCGCGTAGACGCGCCTCGCGCGTGGCGGCGAGTAATTTCTCAGCCTTTGATTGGCCAAATTTTACAGCATTTTCAGATGCCTGTTCGCGGTTCTTCATGCGTTGTTTTTCCTTGCGCGCGCGGCGTAGATTGATGATCTGGCTCATACTCGTCACTCTTTGCAAGGTGGCTATCTGGCGGTTTCATCAGTGATTTGGCAAGAAAAATGGGGTGCCTGCAAGAGGCACCCCATCATCCGTGATGAAAATGCAGCAGTGATTAGCCTTTGGGGCCAATCATATCTTCGGGGCGGACCACGCGGTCAAAGGTTTCCCCATCGACAAAGCCCAGATTAATGGCCTCTTCGCGCAAGGTGGTGCCATTCTTATGCGCAGTTTTCGCAACCTTGGTGGCATTGTCATAACCGATTGTGGGCGCAAGCGCGGTGACCAACATCAGGCTTTCGCGCATCAGTTTTTCGATCCGCTCGACATTGGCCTGTGTGTCTTTCAGCATACGCTCGGTAAAGCTATCGGCAGCATCCCCCAACAGCTGCATGGATTGCAGCAGGTTATAGGCCATCATCGGGTTATAGACGTTCAATTCAAAATGGCCTTGGCTGCCCGCAAAGGAAATCGCGGCATCATTGCCCAAGATATGGGCGCAGACCTGTGTCATCGCCTCGGCCTGTGTTGGGTTCACTTTGCCGGGCATGATCGAGCTGCCTGGTTCATTTTCGGGCAGGATCAATTCCCCAAGGCCAGACCGCGGGCCAGAGCCCAAGAAGCGCATATCATTGGCGATCTTATAGGCGGCCATCGCCGTTGTTTTAATCGCGCCCGACATAAAGACCATCGCGTCATGCGCGGCCAAGGCTTCGAATTTATTGGGCGCGGTGATGAAGGGCAGGCCCGTGATCCGCGCCATATTGGCCGCAACGGTGGTGTCCCAGCCTTTATCGGTGTTCAGGCCAGTGCCAACCGCTGTGCCGCCCTGCGCCAACTCGTAAATGCCCGGCAGGGCCATTTCGATACGGGCAATCCCATTGCGGATTTGCTGCGCATAGCCCGAGAATTCTTGCCCCAAGGTCAGCGGGGTCGCATCTTGGGTATGGGTGCGCCCAATCTTGATAATGTCTTTGAACTCCTTGGCCTTCGCCTCAAGGGCGGTGGCCAGTTTGTCGAGGCCAGGCAGCAATACATCGCGCGCGGTCATTGCGGCGGCGATATGCATGGCGGTGGGGAAGGTGTCGTTAGACGATTGCCCCATATTGCAATGGTCATTGGGGTGAACGGGAGTTTTCGACCCAATCACACCGCCCAAAATCTCAATCGCGCGGTTCGAGATCACCTCATTCGCGTTCATGTTGGATTGCGTGCCAGAGCCTGTTTGCCACACCACAAGGGGGAAATGATCATCAAGCTTGCCATCGATCACCTCTTGCGCGGCGGTGATCATGGCATCGGCCAAGTCCGCGGGCAGCTTGCCGCTTGCCTTATTCGCCTCGGCACAGGCGCGTTTGATCACCCCAAGGGCACGCACGATGGCAACGGGCTGTTTCTCCCACCCAATGGGGAAGTTCATCAGGCTGCGCTGTGTCTGCGCGCCCCAATAGCGGTCGGCAGGAACCTCCAACGGGCCAAAACTATCGGATTCGGTGCGGGTTTGGGTCATCAAAGATCCTCCAGTATGCTGTTGCATACCAAATAGGGCCTGCGCCGCTTAATCGCAACGGGGAATTTAGTGCATCGGCCTCGTAAAGCGATAGACGCGGGCAGGGGGCAGGTTGCGCCAAATCTTATCGCTGCGTGTCCATGACAGGGCCATCTCTTTGCGCAGATCGGCATTCACCGAAGGGTTTGGCCCATAGGTGAATTGCACAAAGCTGCCCTCGGGCGCGAGGCTGTTGAAACTGCCTTTGAGAATATCGCGCTGCACCTCGATGGGCATCGACAGGAGCGGCAGACCCGAGATCACGGCCTGCACATTGTTTAACCCCAACTTGTCGAGATCACAGGCGCTCATGTGATGGACATTCACCCCTGCAAAACTCTCGCGCAGATGGGTGCAAAAGTTGGGGTTCATCTCAACCGAATGCAGCATCTGCGGGGCAATGCCACGGCCCAAAATGGCGCGGGTGATATTGCCCGTGCCTGGGCCCAATTCGATCACGGGGCCTTTATTGGGATCAAGACCTGCAACCATCTCTTGGCACAGCGCCGCCGATGAGGGGGCCAATGCCACAACCTGATGAGGTTTTGACACAATCTGAGAGAGGAATAGGCGCAGATCTTTGTTCATACCGCATCCGATGCAGGGTTATTGTAATTTATTTATGTCGAATATGCGGGATGCCCACAAATTTCAGGTATTTTTTCTGAACCGATCCAGAGATACCACTTCGCCCTGCGCTTTGGCCCCTTTCGGGGCGGGGTCGGGGTCTGTGACGGGGTCATCCTCGGCGGGGGTGTCTGGATCAGGGGTGTCATCTTCGGCTTCCACCGATTCAAACCGCAGACCAAATTCAACCGAAGGATCAACAAAGGTGACAATCGCGTCAAAAGGCACGCGCAGCGCCTCAGGGTTGTCGCCAAAATTCAGAACGATGGAAAACCCGTCCTCATCCACCTCAAGCGCGTCATACCAATGTTGGATCACAATGGTCATTTCTGCGTCATAGCGCTCGCGCAGCCAATCGGCCATTTCCACATCAGGATGGCCCGTGGCGAAGGTGATGAAGAAATGATGGTTCCCGGGCAGGCCGTTATCCGCAACATCCTCTAGCACAGTCTGGATCAGCTTGCGCATCGCGTGATGCATCAAGCGACCATAGGGGATAGAGGCGTTGGAACTCGAACTCATCATCATTGCCTTTGCTGCATCTGCAGCCCCAAGCATAGAAGATTCGGAACGGAAAGAAAGCGCGGTTTTGGCCCGCGCCTCAGCTATTTGCGAGGATCAACCACGCGGCCAATCCCGCTTCGCAGCCAAAAAAGGTCAGGCTTTGACGCGACCACGCCTTGTCGCGCAGGATCGAGGTGATCCGACCAAGCGCCGCCCCCGCATAGGCCAATCCCACCACAACCCATGCCAGCGGGTCATTGATCAAGATCGCGCCCAGACCAAGGCCCACAAACAAACAGCCCGAGGCGGCAGAGACTTCGGTATAGGCCATATTGGTGGGGCCTGCGCGCATATCAAGCACATCCATCGTCCAACGCGTGGCCAACCACCCAAGCGCGCCAAGGGCGATGGTGATCGCGCCCGCCGCGAAATTTAGAATATCAACGATGCCCATCTGACCCTTCCAAGCCCTGTCTTTCCTCTTATTCGGTGGGGACGGGGGAGTGGATCACTTTTCCTTGCATTTGCAAGAAAATCTTTTCCGCGTCTTGATTGGAAATCGGGGGGGAAGTGCAGGCTTCTGTTGCCAGGTGCCTGCGGACCCCGCCTTACGCGGCTAGGCGCAAGGGCTTAGTTTCGGCGACCCGAACTGCTTACGCAGCCAGAGCCATTGCCGGAGCACGGTTGTCATTTGCAACTGTACGATTTGAACCGATAACGGTGGTATCTCACCGAGACAAAGCTAACCCCTTTAGACGTTCGTCGATCCTATTTCGGCCCCATGATCCGCAAATGACGGGGTATGGTGGAGCCGCCGGGTACCGCCCCCGGGTCCGATCCGCTTATTACGAGCGCGTTTATGTCCATAGCCCCCCGAAGGGAGCAGGTGGAATATAGGCGCTGTGGGGGCGGATGGGAAGGGGGGATGGAATGAGGATATAAAGTAACATACATTTTGTGTATGAAAAACGTTTAAGGATTTTGCAATGCAAGAGCGTTCGATCATCATTTCTAAGGTGTCGCAAATTAAAAATGCGGGCGTTTGGAAGAATTTCTCCGCTTCTGCGGAAGTTACTTTTGCGCCAAGAACCCTTCTCTATGGGTTTAACGGCTCAGGCAAGACCACTCTTTCAAGGTTATTTTCTTCGATTGAGCGGGGGGGGCTAGAGGTTCGGCTGCCTGCCGAAACGACTTTTAGCATAGAGACCTCAGACGGCACTGTGGTTACGCAAGAATCAACTTCAAATCCGTTTGGCAATAACTTGCTAGTCTTCAATACGGATTTTGTGTCGAGAAACTTTGAGTGGGATAGGAGCAGCACGAAGGGAATTGCATATCTTAGCGAAAAGAAAGTCGATGCCCGAAAAGAGTTTGATGAAGTAACGCCGAAACTTGCAGTCGCAAAACAGGAGGCTAAGGCTAAAGAAAAGGCGAAGGCCAAAGCTGATAAAGACTTATCGGACTTCAAAACTAGAGTGGCTCGCAACATCCGAGAAGTCGCTTCATCAAGCATATACACACAGTCCTACGACGCTCGAAAAATTCAAGGGCATTACTCCAAAGTATCCTTCGGCGCGGGAAGGAAGTTGTCCGAAGAAGAGCTGACAAAAAACCAAGAAGTGCTTGCTCAGCGGCAACCATTGCCAACGCTTTCGTTCTTCCCAAGCCTTCCTGCTAGCCTAATTGATTGGTTCACGGCTGGCAAAGCTCTGCTTGCTCAGAGCGTATCTAGCATCGCCTTGAAGGAGTTCGAAGCTCACTCTGATGCTCTTCGTTGGGTAGAAGAAGGGCTCCATTATTATGACGAACACAGTGTGAGCGATTGCTTGCTTTGTGGTAACGCTTTCTCTGAAGAGCGACGAGCGCAGCTCCGGCGTGTGTTCGACAAATCGTGGACAGAGGCTTTGCGCGTCCTAGAAGACGCTGTGAGGCAAGGGCAGGCACATCAACAAGCTCTTAGAGACCTCTATAGGTCTATTCCGAAGGAGGCAGAGGTTACCGCGGAAGAGCGGAAGGATTTTGTAGAGAACCGAGTGCTTTTTGAAGCCGCTATTAAGCAGCTTGGCCTTCATGTCGGGGAGCTTATCAAAGGGCTCGGCGTGCGGGCGGCAAACCCCACTAAAGAAGTCGCCATCACTGGAGACATCGCCGATTTCAACATTGAGGAGTGGGTGCAGAATTATATAGCCGTAGAGACCACTCTGACTGAAGTCGTTAAGAGGCATAACGAAGCCTTCACGACTTTTGCCGAAATGCAGGAGGATGCCTTCACGAAAATCGAAGCACACGTGTTGGCGACTAACCAAGGTGGTTGGAGCCGCTTCCAGAAGGCAGTGCGGGACGCTGAAGAGGAGCTCAAGGCTGCCCAAACAGACGAAAAGCGTCTTGCCGAACGTCAGCTAGAACTTCTCAACGATCTACAGGACAACGGTATTGGCGCGGACAAATTGAACGAGCTCATATGGGCCTACCTAGGGCATAAAGAACTTCGCCTAGTCGCCGAAGCTGGCGGCTATAAAATCCTTCGCCCGAGCGGAAAACCTGCAACAGAGCTCAGTGAAGGAGAGCGGACAGCGGTTTCCTTCTGCTACTTCCTAACACAACTTGCTGCCGAGGATCGCAAGGTTGAAGATCTCGTACTGGTCATTGATGACCCGATTTCGAGTCTCGATACCGCCGCTCGAACCCATGCCTATAGTCTGATGACCCGCATGACCAAGAAGTGCGCTCAGGTGATCGTTCTCACCCACAACACGAGCTTCATGAACATGGTGAAGCGCGAGTTTAAAACCCTTCAGAAGCGGGATGCCACTAAACAGGTGACCACGCTCTTGTCGCTCGACTGTCGGAATTCTGGCAATGGGGATGAGCGCGTGACCTCGCTGACCACTATGCACACGTTGCTGGTGAACTATGATAGCGAGTATCATTACCTCTTCAGTTTGGTTCGGGATGCAGCTCGCAAAGGGACGACAGATTATGTGTTCTTGCTTCCCAATGCGACTCGAAAGCTTTTAGAGATGTTCGCAACCTTCTGTTCTCCCGGACAGTCGAGTTTTGCAGGCGCGCTCATGGACCACCACGATACCGTGAAAGACAAGCTCGACGTTCGCGCCCTCGAGCGGCTCGTGCAAATTGAGTCACACGGCACAATAGACGGCCTTGGCACTCTGCCGAACCTTACTCTTGAAGAAGCTATTCGTGCGGCCGAAGCAGCCATAAGTTTCATCGAAGAGGTTGGGAAGGACCACTACACGAAGATGTGCGTGGCTTGTGGATGATGCGGTCACCTAAAGATACAAAACACTGATTTTTAATGCGGTCGATGACTTCACGGGCTGGCCCGAGTGCCCCCCAAACAAAAACGAGCGCCCTTTCGGGCGCTCGTCTCATGTCCACCATCTGACCTTAATCAGAAGCCTGCTTTGATCCGCACAAAGGCCTCGGCCTGTGCTTCGCGGCGGTCGTTGCTGATGGGCAGCTGTGCCAGAACGGGCACGGTCACTTCGCCCAAGCCATTGGCCTCGAGCGTTTCTGCGCCAAGGGCGGCAAGGGCCGCGCTATTGGCGGTGCCAAAGCCGCCATCCAGCAGGGGCTGTGCTGACACCTCGGACTGCATCGCGTTGACGAAGTCATAGGCCTTATCCTCGGACCCTGGTGCATCGGCCATATTCACATAGCCGCAGAGCCAGACGGATGTGCCCTCGACCGTGTTACGCTCGAACCCAACGGGGAAGCCTTCATCGGCTAATGCTACGGGCACCTCGTTCCATGCCCAAGCCACCAGAACCTCGCCCGATGCCATCAACTGGCCCAATTCGGCGGGGTCGGTCCAATAGGTGCGCAGGTTTTCGTGGATCGAACGCAGCCATTCGGTGGCAGCCTCGAACTCGGCATCTGTGGCTTTTGTCCAATCGGTCACGCCTGTCGCCAGATAGGCCAGCGCATAGGCGTCATCCACATTGTCAGGGATCGACAAGCGGCCTGCGAAGGCGGGATCAGTGAAGACCTGCAAGGAGGCCACCTGTTCGGCGGTCACTTCCTCGGTGTTATAGGTGATCGCGGTCGTGCCGTAATCGGTGGGCAGGAAGAACAATTCAGACGTGCCCGCAAGCACATCTTGGCCCACCAGGCTTGCATCGAGATTGTCAAAGGCCGCGATGCGGTTCTGATCCCATGGTTCGATGATGCCCGACTCTTGCCACCGCGGCACGGAGCCTGCGCAAATATGGGTCACATCAGATTTGAACCCAGAGACGAGACGCTGAAACGCTTCGTCCTCATCCCCGAAGAACACGAAGCTGGGGCTTGCGCCATGTTGGTCGATATAGGGTTGGTGGTAACCAGGTTCTTCAAAGCCCGAATAATCGAACACGGTCAATTCGCTATCTTGGGCGAGGGCCACACCAGACATCGCCATCAGTGCAACAGTGCTAAAGAGCATTTTCTTGGTCATAAGCAGCAATCCCGATCCTGTGAGTTAAGGGAAAAATCGCAACGGACGCTAGGGCGAAGCCAACCATCACGCAAGAGGATTCGCGAAATTCGCGCTTTGGGATCGGGCAAGTGCCAAAGCATTAAGCAGTTTGTGACCCGAGATTTTACCCCCCATACCTTGACCCGCCAGATGCTGCACTAGCTTGCACCCAAATGATCGGGTTGGGCCTTGTGACGCCGCCCCAAAACAGGAAATGCCAAGGCCAATCGCGCCAACGGCCAAAGATAAAAAAGAGGGGCCATGACAGACGCGCCTGTCCTATATTGGATCCGCCGTGATTTTCGCCTCAGCGATAATCCCGCGCTCGTTGCCGCCGCCGCCATGGGGCCTGTGATCCCCGTTGTGATTTTGGATGACAGCATTGATCAGATGGGCGCGGCCCCCCGTTGGCGCTATGAAATGGGGCTGCGCGCCTTGGCCCGCGCCTATCATGCGCAGGGTCTTGATCTGGTGATCCGCAAGGGGGCGGCTGATGCGGTCTTGGCGGATCTTGTGGCCACGACTGGGGCCAAGGCGGTGCATTGGAACAGGCTCTATGACCCCCATGCTCGCGCGCGCGACAGTGCCATCAAGACCGCGTTGCGCGATCAAGGCATCGCCGCGCAGAGCCATAATGGCCATCTCCTGTTCGAGCCATGGGAAGTGCAAACAGGGCAGGGCGGGTTTTATCGCGTCTATACCCCCTATTGGCGCGCGGTGATGGGGCGTGATGTGGCGCGCCCCTTGCCTGTGCCCGCCTTGCGCGGGGTCGATCACGCGCTTGACAGCCTATCGGCCGAGGATCTGAACCTTGCGCCGCAGATGCGCCGTGGCGCGGGCGTTTTGGCGCGCTATGCGCAAATCGGGGCCGAGGCCGCCCAAACCCGTCTGGCGCAATTCCTCGGTGACAAGGTGGCCGCCTATAAGGACAAGCGTGATTTTCTCGATCAAGACGCCTGTTCTAACCTGTCCGAGCATCTCTCGCTTGGCGAAATCAGCCCGCGCGAGATTTGGCATATGGGGTGGGAGGCACATCGCCATGGTGCGGCGGGGGCCGAGCATTTTGTGAAGGAATTAGTTTGGCGCGAATTCGCCTATCATCTTCTCTATCATTCGCCCCAGATTGCGACTGAGAATTGGCGCCCTGACTGGGACAGTTTCCCATGGGCCACCGACCCTGATGCCCCGCAGGTTCAGGCGTGGAAACAGGGACGGACAGGCATTCAAGTGATCGATGCTGCGATGCGCGAGCTGTATGTGACGGGGCGCATGCACAATCGCGCGCGGATGTTGGTGGGGTCCTATCTGACCAAACATATGATGTGCCATTGGAAAATTGGGCTTGATTGGTTCGCCGATTGCCTGATTGATTGGGATCCCGCCGCCAATGCAATGGGGTGGCAATGGGTTGCGGGCTCTGGCCCTGATGCGGCCCCTTATTTCCGCATCTTCAACCCAGAAACCCAGGGCGAAAAATTCGACAAGCACGGGCGGTATCGGGCGCGCTGGATTGCTGAGCTATCAAACCCTGCACCGCAAACCGCGCTTGATTTCTTCGAAGCCGCGCCGCGGTCGTGGAATTTGCAGCCCAAAATGGGCTATCCCACCCGCCCAATTGTGGATCTGGCCGAGGGGCGCGCGCGGGCGCTTGCCGCATATAGCGCGCGAAATTCTTAACACATGCAACGATGAGATGAATTCGCTTGAGCCTGCACAGGTTTAAGGCGAAACTGGCTGACAATGTCAGGGGGAACGATGACAATAAAAACAACCACCAAAGGTGAACCAAACCTACCGCGCTATTTTGAGGCGGTTTTTGCCAAATCTGTGGACATGAAAAACGGCCGTTTGGATATGGTTCTGCCCGATGGTCGCATCTTCCGCGCCGAAGGGGCTGGTCAGGGGCCTGTTGCTGAAATTCACATTCACAATGTGGATGTATTTGCGCGCCTGATCCGCGAAGGGGATCTTGGGTTTTGCGAGGCCTATTTGGATGGGTGGTGGTCAACCCCTGACCTGCAAGCCTTCCTTGATCTGGTTCACGCGGGCAATGACGATATCTATGACGGTTTCTTGGGTCTCAAAATCGCCCGCGCCTATGAACGGTTTCGGTTTTGGCTGCAAAGCAATTCCAAATCTCAGGCGCGCAAGAATATCTCTTATCACTATGATCTGGGTAATGATTTCTACAAATTGTGGCTTGATGACACGATGACATATTCCTCGGCCCTGTTCCAAACGGGCCAAGAAAGCCTTGAGGCCGCGCAGATCGCCAAATACGCCTCGATGGTGGATCAGATGGGCGCACAGCCTGGGGATCATGTTTTGGAAATCGGCTGTGGATGGGGTGGGTTTGCCGAATATGCTGCGCGCGAACGCGGCCTCAAGGTCACGGGCCTAACCATCTCGCGCGAGCAGCATGATTACGCGGTTGATCGGATTGCCCGCGCGGGCCTGTCTGATCAGGTCGAGATCAAGATGCAAGATTACCGCGATGAAACGGGGCTTTATGATGGGATCGCCTCGATTGAGATGTTCGAGGCGGTTGGCGAGAAATATTGGCCCGTCTATTTCAAAACGCTGCGAGATCGCTTGAAGCCTGGCAAACAGGCGACTTTGCAAATCATTACAGTTCAGCATCGCCGTTGGCAGATTTACCGCAATACGGTCGATTTCATTCAGAAATATATCTTTCCCGGTGGCATGCTGCCATCGCCCGTTGTTTTGCGCGAAGAAGTTCACAAAGCGGGGCTTGAGGTAGCGGGGTCAATTGAATTTGGCGAAAGCTACAGCCAGACCTTGCGGCGTTGGTATGACACTTTCAACGATCGTTGGGATGAGGTGGCCGCCCTTGGGTTTGATGATCGCTTCCGCAGGATGTGGAATTTCTATCTAACCTCTTGTGCTGCAACCTTTCATTTCCGCAATTGCGATGTGACCCAAATCACGGTGCGCAAGCCAAGCTGAGGGATAGTATGACTGATCTCGCGCTTTACGGCACGCTGCGTGATCCTGATATCCTCAAGATTGTCTTAGGGCGGGCAGGGGGCGAGATGCCATCTGCCCGTCTTTCTGGCTATCGTGTGGCGATGGTTGCGGGACAGCATTATCCCATGATCTGGCCCGAGGGTGGGGCGGACTGCGAGATCGACATTTTGCAAGGGTTGGATGCGGGCGATCTCGCACGGCTAGATTTTTATGAGGATGTGTTTGGATACACCCGCACAACCATTTCCTATGAGGCGCGACCGCTGCAGATTTATCTGCCACCTGAAGGTGGGTCTTGGCCTAAAGGTGGGGCCTTTGACCCTGCAACTTGGGCTGTGGCACATGGCGCGCTGACACGTTTGGCCGCGCAAGACATCATGTCGTCATATGGTATTGAAACGGCCAAGGCCGTTGCTGCCCGTCTGCCAATTATTCGCGCGCGGGCGCAGGCCCATCTGCGTGCGGGCGATCATCCGCCTGCGGGCGAGACCCTCAAGCGCCGCTTGAATATCGCGCATCAAAGTTCTGTATATAATGGATTTTTTAATTTAATCGACATTGCGGCCTCTTACCAACGATTTGATGGTAGCCTGTCTGACCCTGCGGGGCGTTTGATCCTTGATCTGGGCGAAGCTGTCACTGTGCTGCCTTATGACCCCAAGAGGGACTTGGTGCTTTTGATTGAACAATTCCGCCCCGCCGCTGTGATTCAAGGTGACCCAAACCCATGGCTGCTTGAGACTGTGGCAGGCATATGTGACGAGGGCGAAACCTATGAGCAGACTGCACAGCGCGAAGCCCGCGAGGAGGCAGGGGTTGCGCTGAACGCGCTGCATCTCATCGGGCGGTATTACCCAAGCCAAGGGGCGGTTGCGCAAATCCTGATTTCTTACATCGGCCTTGCTGATTTGGCGCAGGATTATGACAGCACCCATGGCCTGTTGGCCGAAGGCGAGGATATTCGCGCCTTTACCTTGCCCTTTGACGAAGCCTTTCGCCTTGTACAGGAGGCGCGCCTCAGCAATGCACCGCTTTTGCTATCTTTAATGGCGCTTGATCGCATGCGTGCCGCGCGGGGCTGGCCCTCACAATAGCGCCAACGCCCCTTGAGTTATCGCCCCATCCCACCTATCCCTTGAGAAAGCAAAGAATTCTGCCAAAAAGGGGCGCGCTATGACCATTTATTCCGATCTTTCTGCTGCGATTGGCAATACGCCCCTGATCCGTCTGAACAAAGTCAGCGATGAGACTGGGTGCGAGATTTTGGGCAAAGCAGAATTCATGAATCCCGGTCAGTCGGTTAAGGATCGCGCAGCGCTTTACATCATTCGCGATGCCATTGCGCGCGGTGATCTCAAGCCCGGCGGCACGATTGTTGAGGGCACGGCGGGAAATACGGGCATTGGTCTTGCGCTGGTTGGGGCCTCGCTTGGGTTTCGCACTGTGATCGTGATCCCCGAAACGCAAAGCCAAGAAAAGAAAGACATGCTGCGTTTGGCAGGTGCCGAATTGGTGCAAGTGCCTGCGGCACCCTATAAAAATCCGAACAATTATGTGCGATATTCAGGGCGTTTGGCGGCTGAACTTGCAAAATCCGAACCTAATGGGGCGATTTGGGCCAATCAGTTTGACAATACCGCCAATCGTCAGGCGCATATTGAGACAACGGGCCCAGAGATTTGGGAACAGACCGGGGGCAAGGTGGATGGGTTCATCTGCGCGGTTGGCTCGGGCGGCACATTGGCGGGGGTTGGTGCCGCGCTGCAACCCAAAGGCGTGCGCATCGGTTTGGCTGATCCTGAAGGGGCCGCGCTTTATAGCTTTTACACCAATGGAACCTTTGACGCGCCCGGAACCTCGATCACCGAAGGGATCGGGCAGGGGCGCATCACCGCTAATCTAGAGGGGTTTACGCCCGATTGCGCCTATCGCATCTCGGATCAAGAGGCGCTGCCAATCGTGTTTGATTTGCTCAGCACGGAGGGCTTGTGCCTTGGCGGCTCATCAGGGGTGAATATTGCAGGCGCGGTTCACATGGCGCGCGAGATGGGGCGGGGTCATACCATCGTGACCATTTTGTGCGACTATGGCACCCGCTATCAATCAAAGCTCTACAACCCTGAATTCTTGCGTGAAAAGGGCTTACCCGTGCCCGCGTGGCTTGACTGCGGTGCGGCGGATTTGCCCGTGGTATTTGAGTAATGATGAAATTCGCACGACCAAGTTTGGCCCTGACACGGCTTTTGATCGCTTTTGCGGTCTTGTGGCTTAGCCTCACAGCCGAGGTTTTGGCACAAGACCCGCCCGATTACACTGCGTGGTCACAACTGAGTGCGCGCGCGCAGGTGATGATTGACGGGGATCGCGCGTCAACCTCGATGCTTGAGGCGGTGCGCGCTGAGATCGTCACGTGGCGCACGGTGTTTTTGGACGCGCAAGATATCAATGCCAGTCGCATCGCAACTTTGCGCGAACAGATCGCGGCCCTTGGCCCTGTCCCCGCAGAGGGGGAGGTCGAGCCTGCTGCGATTGCCGCAGAACGCGCGGATTTGACCCAACGCCTGACCGATGCAGAGGCACCCGCGCGGCGCGCGGAGGCGGCCTATCGCGAGGCGCAAGGCCTCATCGGCGAAATTGATGCGCAAATCGCCGCCCGTCAGGCGGGCGCCTTGTTGCAGCTGGAACCCGCCCCGATTAACCCCGCCAATTGGCCCAGTGCGGTTGCAACACTGCTTGGCTTCGCTTTTGCTGTAGGGCAGGAGGTCGTAACCTATTCACTTGCGCCTGCGCAGTTATCCGCCCTTGGGGCGAACCTGCCGCTTGTGGCGATCTTTGTGATTGTGGGGCTTGTTCTTTTGACCCGTGGCAGGGGGTTTGTGGGGCGGTGGATGCAAGCGCATCACAGCCCAAGCCCGACCCCCACGGCGCGGCTTGCCTTGTTTGGTCTGTCTCTTTTGCATCATGCCATGCCCGTCTTTGGGGTTTGGGCCTTGGCCTATGCGGTGCAGATTTCGGGCATGGTCGGGTTTCGCGCGGCGGTGTTGGTGCAAATGGCCGCCCCGATGGCGCTCAGCTTTATGGCGGCGATATGGCTTGGGCGGCAGGTTTTTCCCTTCGATGAGGCCAACCGCCCCCTTCTGCAGCTAGACGAGGCGACACGCGCGACAGGGCGCCGCTTGGCGCGGGTTTTGGGGGCGATTGTGGGGCTGTGGCTTTTGGTGGGGCAGGTCGCACAAACCGAAAATTTCACCTCCGCTGATCGATTGGTGATCAGTTTCCCAATCGTGGTCTTGGCGGGTCTGATGATGTGGCAATTAGGTCGTCTTTTGGCCCTTCACGTCAAAAATTCAGCCCAGTTGGAGGGCGCGCGCCCCCTGATGCTGCGCATGACACGCGCGCTGTCTTTGGCGGTCATGGCGCTTGGTCTTTTGGGGCCGATTTTAGCGGGGGTTGGGTATTTCACCGCGGGATCGTCCTTCCTGTTGCCGATGTTGTTCAGCCTGTCTTTGCTTGCGGTTCTAGGTATCTTGCAGCGGGTGGTGACTGATGCCTACGGGGCCTTAACCCGCCGCAACGAGGGGTTGGACGAGGCCCTGACCCCGACCTTGATTGGATTTATCTTGGTCTTGGCGTCCTTGCCCGCCTTTGCCCTGATCTGGGGGGTGCGGCCCGCGCAATTATCTGACATTTGGGCGCAGATTGTCTCGGGGTTCACCATTGGCGGCGTAACGATTTCGCCCCGCAATTTCCTGATTTTCGCGATTGTCTTTGCGATTGGCTATACGGCAACCCGCGCGCTTCAAAGCACGCTGCGCTATAACCTTCTGCCAAAAACCCAAATCGACCAAGGCGGTCAAAGCGCGATTTTGGCGGGAACGGGCTATGTCGGCATTTTCTTGGCCGCACTTTTTGCCATCACCTCGGCAGGGATTGATCTATCCTCCCTTGCGATTGTGGCTGGTGCGCTGTCGGTCGGTATCGGTTTTGGCCTGCAAACAATCGTGTCCAATTTCGTCTCAGGGATCATTTTGTTGATCGAGCGCCCGTTCAAAGAGGGCGATTGGATCGAGGTCAATGGTCAGATGGGCTATGTGCGCGAAATCTCTGTGCGCTCCACCCGAATTGAAACCTTTGATCGTTCTGATTTGATTGTGCCGAATGCCGATTTGATTGCGGGCGTGGTCACCAATATGACCCACTCCTCCAACACAGGCCGCCTGATTTTGCCTGTTGGGGTGGCCTATGACAGCGATCCGCAGCTTGTGATGAAAATCATGGCCGAGGTGGCCGAGGCGCATCCGATGGTGATCTTGAAACCAAAACCAACCATCTTGATGGTGAATTTTGGGGCGGATGCGTTGGAATTTGAAATTCGCGCGATCCTGCGAGATGTTAATTTCCTATTGTCGGTGAAATCCGAGATGAACCTTGAACTGCTCCGCAGGTTCCGCGAGGCAGGTATCGAAATCCCATTCGCACAGCGTGATTTGTGGCTGCGCAACCCCGAGGCGCTTGCCGCCCCTAAATCTTGAGTGCTGGTATGAGTGAGCTTTTATTTCTGGAAGATGCCTATCGCAAAACTGCGCCTGCGACCGTTAAAGGGCTGACGGATGCAGGTGGGATCATCTTGGATCAAACCATCTTCTATGCCCAAGGGGGCGGACAGCCGGGCGATAGCGGGTGGTTGGATTACGAGGGCGGGCGCATCGCCATCGCCACCACGATGAAGGGCGAGGGCGGGGATGTTGTTCTCTTGCCTGCCGAACCCGTGGCCCTGCCAAAATCTGGCGCGGCGGTTGAGCAGCGTCTTGATTGGGCGCGCCGCTTTAACCATATGCGCATGCACACCGCCTTGCATCTGTTGTCTGTTGTGCTGCCCTATGGGGTGACAGGCGGGGCGATTGGCGCAGAACGTGGGCGGCTTGATTTCGACATTCCCGATAGTTTGCCCGAGCGTATGATCCTGCAAGGTCAGCTGAACGCATTGGTTGATCGCAACCTGCCCGTAACACAGCACTGGATCACCGAGGCGGAATTGGACGCAAAGCCTGAGATGGTCAAAACCCTCTCGGTCAAACCTCCGCGCGGCGCGGGCCGTATTCGTCTTGTGCAAATCGGCGAAGGGGCGGCCCAGATTGACCTGCAACCTTGCGGCGGCACCCATGTTGCGCGCACAGGCGAGATCGGCAAATTAGAGATCCTTAAAATCGAAAACAAAGGCCGCCAAAACCGCCGCGTCAGCATCGGGTTTGCCTAAACTCGTCCCTCGGTGAAATTCTCTGCGGGGGATGTCAATTCACGGGTTGCACAAGGGGGGTGATATCCTATAGGAGATCGCCCTACGGACAGGTGGCCGAGTGGTCGAAGGCGCACGCCTGGAACGCGTGTAGGCGGGAAACCGTCTCCAGGGTTCGAATCCCTGTCTGTCCGCCACTTGCACATCGCAAACCCGAGATGAGGTCCCTGACGGGGCCTTTTTTCTTTTTGTTTCAAAGGGGTTTAGCGGAGCAATCCGACTTTCGGAGACTGGTATTTCCACCGAAATCGGTCTCTGAACGCCCCGCGTCTCTTTCCACCCGCCCTTCATGGAAATCGAGACGGATTCAAAAAGTGACGTCTTTTCAGCGATTTGATGAAATCCAACTACGCCGCAGTTGACCCCGGTTCGTCTGCTCTCGGTGCGAACAGAGACACCCGAAGGCGGCGTGGTAGTGCGAGATGGTGAGAAAGCCTTGGTAGGTTAGGCCACAACCAAGTCGGGCGACACTGCTCCCGCGACAGTGGTCGACGGATCCCAGACCAGTCATTCGCTGCAGCTTGCAATAAGGACCGAGATGCGGACGAACCTGCCTTGTGCAGTCGCGGCTATTGCTGACGCAGCATTTCTTCGCACCAACAGCAGGTTTCTTGCAGCAATGCAGCGAACTTCACCGGAGCAGCCATTGTTATCCGAGACCTAGTGCAAAATCCAAACTACTTTTTCGCTACGTCCGGGTCCAACAATCGGGTCGCGGACTTTTCGGGCCTTGGAAACAAGATACTGTGACGCAATGAACATCACCCAGCGGGGTCGCGTTCAAAATAGTGCATTGGTCCGGCGGCCTTGGGTGTTGTGCCTCGGTTCAACAAATTCAGGCACGCATTCCCCTTCCATCGGTCATTTCAACACAGGGTTTTGGTTATGGCATTGGAACGTCGGTTGTATATTTGGGAACGGAATAGCCAGCTTGCACCGCTGGGCGTTCAGCGATGCGTAAATACCAGTCCTTGATGTTTGGAAAAGCGTCCAAGTCAACTTCTTGCCATTCAAAGCGCGACACCCAAGGCCAGCATGCCATGTCTGCAATTGAATAGGTGCCACGGCCTGCCCCTGCTATGAAATCACGCCCTTCCAAGCGCATGTTCAGAACAGTGTACAAACGTTGCGTTTCAGCGGCGTAGCGCTTCTCGGCGTATTCCGATTTGCCTTTGTTATATTTCACAAAGTGATGGGTCTGCCCTAGCATTGGGCCCAAGCCGCCCATTTGCCACATCAACCATTCAACCATCGGCCAATATTCGGGGCCCTCGCATTGAAACTTTTTATACTTGTCCGCCAGATACATCATGATCGCGCCGGACTCCATTAAATGAAGACCGGTCTCTTGATCGACGATCGCGGGGATGCGGTTGTTCGGTGCGATTTTTAGGAAATCAGGTGCGAATTGCTCATCCTTATTGATGTCAATTGCATGCACTTTGTAAGGGACGCCAAGTTCTTCGAGGAGGATCGAAACCTTGCGGCCATTTGGTGTCGTCCATGTGTAGAGATCAATCATCTGACGCCTTTTCCATGCGATAGTTTACGTTTCATATCTCTTGATCTTGTGTATCGGAACGCATCACAGCAAGTTTATCCGATAGCCGGACCGTGGGAAATGGACGCACAGGTTGCCCACGTCCTCAGCCGAGCGTTCGATGACTACGGTCTCGGCATCGGCGTAGCGCAAGGTTCCTGCGACGGGTTGCTCGCCGCCATTCACATCTGGCTGCACAGTCACTGGCTGCCCGACCGAAAGCCCCTGTGGATCATGTGGCGCGACACCAGTCTCGGAGGTCGGTTCCAGGCTCTTTGCGCGCAAAATGGCATCCTGCGGATCCATATCGCTACAGGTTCCATGGCCGACGCCTTGGATATTCGCTTCCCAGCGGACAAGGTCTTTGAATTCCGACAGAAATGACGGTCCGTCGGCCCAGCGGCCGCGCAAGAACCAGACCACGTGGTAGAATTGTGCGTCGATCGCCGCGGGCTGCGGACCGAGCAGGAATGCCCGCCCGTCAGACATTTGCGTGTTCAGCCATGACAGCGGTGCGCGCACTTGCGACACCAGATGGGGCAGGTCTTCGTTGGCTTGTTTCAACGCTGCCGCCCAGTCCTCTCCGAGGTATAGCCGCCCACGATCCGCCGCAAAATCCTTATCTAGCTGATCGCCGGCCGCACCCAGAATGTGACGCACGGTTTGGTCGAACAGGGCCCCGTCCGTCCATCGGCTTAGGCACCACATCAAGCCCTGATTGGACGTGGGCATGAAGGTCGGTGAAGGGAACCGCCGTTCAAGTTCGCGGATGATACATTGGCTGTCACAGTAGATGTCTGCACCGATCTGCATGACCGGTGTGCGGCGATAGCCACCGGTCAGCGCCGTCAACATTGGTTTCGGTGGCAGGCGCGGGATTTCCACCTTGCGCCACGCAAGTCCTTTGATGCCAAAGGCAACCCGAACTTTTTCGGCAACAGGGGATTGCGGGTAGGCGTGGAAGATGACCTCGGACGTTGGATCAGACAATTTGTATTCCTTCTCGGAAGCTATGTTCGACCATGTAAAAAGTCGTATTTTGGTTTCGGATTGGATTCTTAGGTGTTCAGTTCAAGGGCGAAGTCCGCAACATCTTGCAGTGATGAGCCAATCCGGTGCGGATTGACGCCCAAGCGGTCCAGCGGCAGCCCATATCGATTGAGCCAGATGGTGCGGTAGCCGAACCACGTTGCGCCACAGATGTCCCAACAGTTCGAAGAAACGAACAGGATTTCTTTCGCATGACAGCCCAAGGCATCCGGTCCCATTTGATACGCTTCCGGCGCCGTCTTGAAACGTTTTACGGCATCGACACTTAAAACATGCTCGAAATATCCCTCAAGCCCGGAGGCCTTGATGGCTTGATCAAGCATCCATGGCGTTCCGTTTGACAGGATCGACAAGGTGATCCCGGCGTCCTTGATGCGAAGCAATTGCTCAGCGTTCTCGGGAAAGGCCGAAAGTTCGGCATATTGACCCATCAGGCGGTCCCGCGAGCCAGGTGTCAGTTCCAGACCAAGTGCCGCACAGGCATAATCCAGGGCGTCGCCTGTCACCTGCCAGAAGTCCGCGTATTTGTCGCACAGGGTGCGCAAGCGGGTGTATTCGATTTGTTTGTCGCGCCAGATAGTAGCCAGCTGTGCGCCTTTTCCGGGGAACAGCTCTTCGGCCAGGGAACTTACCGAATAGACATCGAATAGGGTTCCATAGGCGTCGAATGCGATGGCTTTTAGTGGCATTTACTTGTCCTCGGTCATGTTGATAAAGTTCTCTCGTATTAAATATCCATCTCGATTTCTCCCGGACATGCAAGCTTAATCGAATTCTGGCAAGACCAGCTGCATTTTAGTTGATGGTTTTAGATTCAGCACCAAACCCGACAACTCATGTCTCGCCGTTTCGGACGGCAAGCCCTTTCTGTGTGAGCCGCCAGACCAGCACATCAAATCTGTCCTGACCGAAAAACGCCTCGTTCTCGAACACCATGGTGGGCACGCCCCAATGGCCTACAGCGCGCAGATCGGCATCATTCCGGGTCAGCTTTGCCTCAAACGCCTTCGGCGCATTTTGGATTGCGGTGTCCATATCCTCAAGATCGAGCCCTGCGCGCCGGGCGGCGTCGGCAAGATGGCTACCTTGGTTCCAACCAGTGACTGTGCCATCCCAAAGCAGCGTTGCAACCTCTTGCGCGAATTCAAGACCCTTTCCCCCCTCGGTTGCGGCAATACCTAAATGCCCCAATCTGCGTGCAAGCGGATGATCTTCGGCCAGACGAAGCGTTGTCTGATCCTGAACGATAGGGTCAGGGATGGGGCGTCTGAACGGTAGACCATGAAACGCCGCCGCCCGCGCAGTGTCTTTCAGAAAATATGGCCGCGCGATCGGGTCCATCCGGGCGAAAATCGAAGGATTCCGGATAGCGGCCGGATGTACGACGCGAAGGTCAATTTCCACATCAAATGTCCGGGCCATATCTGCAATCCTCGGAAGCACGATATAAGAATACGGACTGCGGAAAGACCAGTAAAGCGTCACGGTCAAGGTCATCCCTGCGTCTCCTGTCCGGCCCAAACTGCATCGGGGCCATTTAAATTCATGTGGTCTTCAGTGACATTCCTCAAGTGGTATGTCGTTTGACGTCGCTATTGCCTGATTTCACTTGTTGATCAAGCGCTTTGAACCCCAGACGGAATTGTTGGATGACGTCGGCTTGAGACATCATTGCGCCTTATCCCGTTGAGTTCGTGCCGCGCATTTTATCGGCTTTGTCAAAAGTTGAGAAACCTTTCGCTCAGAAATGGTGAGCCGTTTGTTCATGGGAGCTTGAGCCATGCAACCCGAACGGCATCAAGCAGATTAATGGGTTTAGAGCCTAGACTCCGAACTGGGACTTCCAGTTCTCAGAAGCAATCAGGTTCCTTCGTAGCATATGGCCCACGGAACGGTGGCGTTTTTCGCAATTTGCTCTTTGACTAAAAATTATCGCTGCGCCTTGCAAGAGTGGCCGCTTTTCTGGCTGCGGCGCGGTGCGCTCAATTTAGCAAATGCAGGAACTCCAACGCCGCGAGCGCACGCGGCACAAGAAGTGAATTCACGTTGTGGGCTCTCACCAGGCATTAGCTGCAAAATGCACGAACGTCCGCTCCATCTGAACCCGGAACGGTGCCTGCCTCGTTTGAGACCAAACGCCAGCCGTCAATCGAACACGCGCTCCACTTGCTCCGGCCAGCTGTCACCCGCCAGAAAGCACAGATCATACAGGCTGACCGCCGATGCCTCGCGCCCAAGGGTCAGCCGCTTCAGCACCTCCGGTGCCAGATAGGCCAAGCGAAGCTGGCGACTGACATGCCGCTCGGCCAGCCCGACCGCCTCGGCCAGTTCCTGGATGGTGGCGAACTCACCGGCCTCCAAGCGCCGCCGCCAGCCCCATGCCCGGCCGATGGCGCGCAGCACAGTGCTGAAATCGAACTGCGCCGCAGTTGAAGCGGGTTCATCTGCTCTCGGTGCGAACAGAGACACCCGAAAGCGGCGTGGTTGTGCGGGGTGTTGCCCGTGTCGGAGACGTACGTGGTAATTGTTAGTTGTCGCTTAAGTAGGTAAGCAGTCTACCTACGCAGCAGCCCCACTTGGACGTCGAGCAAGCGCACGCCTTCATCGACGAGCGAAAAGCCACGTGCTCCAAGGGTCCATCGAATGGCGACACCCTGCACAAGCGAGGTTAACAAAATGGCGATGTCTTCGGGGCTTTCGTCACCCTGCAGATCCCCTGACGCCTGCTGATCACGGATCGCAGAAACCAAGCGGCCCTGATATGCTCCAAGGATCTCGCGAAACACATTGCGCAAGCCAGGATTTTCTACCTGCAATTCGCGGGAGAACAAGATTGAAGGCAAGGCCGGCGTGTGGGCAATGGCTGATAGCTGTGCTTCGATCAAAGCCTTCAATCGATCATTCGGCCCGGTAGCCAAGGTTTCTGCTGCAGTCCAGGCTGCCTTCAGCTGTTCGGCGATATCCTCGGCCACTGCCAGCCAGAGTTCGTTTTTTGTCGGGAAGTGTCGAAAGATCGCGGGCTGGCTGAGGCCAATGGCGCGAGCGACATCTGTTGTACTTAACCGATCAGGGCCAATCTCATCGGCCAATCGCAACACCGCAGCCACGATCTGCGTCTTTCGCTCTTCTGCGCTCTGTCGGCCAGACATTTGTCACCTCTTGTTAGTTATAACTCACTAACATATAAGGGAGGCGCCAACAACTACTATCCCGAGTCTCCAGTCCAGTTACAAAGGTCCCTGCCATGCATGTCAAAACTGCCCCCTCCGGCTATTCTCGCCTACAAATAGGTTTACACTGGCTGGTCTTTGTGTTGATCGCCCAGCAATACCTCTTCAAGGGTGCGATTTCGGCCGCGTGGGATCGCGTGACTAACGGAATGGAAATCGGGTTCGATCCGCTCGTTCTTACCCATATCGCGGGCGGAGCTCTCGTCTTACTCTTTGCGATGTGGCGACTAGCTCTGCGCGCCCGGCGTGGCGTTCCGGAAGCAATTGAAGCCAACAAGCTGCAAGGTGCCCTCTCCAAACTCACCCATTTTGGCCTCTATGCGTTGATGATCCTGATGCCGATGAGCGGATCGGTCGCGTGGTTCGGAGGTGTTGAGGCCGCTGCGCAGGGGCATAATGTGATGAAAATCGTGCTATTGGCACTGGTCGCCCTTCATGTCGCGGGTGCATTCTACCAACACTTCGTTCTACGCGACGGCACATTGGCGCGGATGCGCCAGGCGAAGGGGTGAACTTATGCGCTTGGCACCTCTCTTTGCGGCCCCGCCCATCGCTCTGGGTATCGCTACAGCAGTCTGGTTGATTTCATCCGCTCCCGGACCAGCACGGGTCGACGGTGCGGTACCTGCACTGCCAGTCCGGGTTATTTCGGCCACGTCAGAGATCATTCGCCCCACCGTAAATGTTTGGGGCAACCTGCGTGCGGCCGAGGTCTGGGTCGCCGTTGCTGAGGTGCAGGGTGAGGTGATCTGGCGTCACCCCGACTTGGAGCCCGGACGCCTGGTCCCGGCCGGGACCGAAGTGCTGCGTATTGACCCTGCCGATTACGAGCTTGCATTGGCGCAGGCCCGGGCAGACCTAGCGGCTTTTAACGCTGAAAGCGCGCAGCTGGCTACCGAGGCGGTCAACACTACCCGGATCTTGGAATTAGAGCGCGAACGGCTGGCTCTAGCCGAAACCGACCTGGAGCGCATTCGCACGCTGACCGCACAGGGCACCGTCCCACAATCCCGCAGTGATGAGGCCGAGCGCGCGACGCTTCTGGCTCGCCGCACTGTCACCGAACTGGAAAACAGCCTCGCATTGATCCCGCCTCGTGAGGCCCGGATCGCAGCACAGATCGCACGCAGCGAGGCCGCCATTGCGCGGGCCTTGAGGGCGCTGGAACACACTGGGATAAGAACGCCTTTCGACCTAAGAGTCACCGAGGTCGGTGCCGAGCTGTTTCAAACCGTCGCGCCTGGTCAGGTCGTTATCCGTGCCAATGGCATCGCAGCCGCTGAGGTCGTGGCGCATCTGCCGATCGACAGCTTTCGCGGCTTATTGGGCGACACACCTGATGCGATCTCTGTTTCAGAGATGATGCGCGCCATGCCCTTCACGCAGATTGATGTGGTTCTCAGTCCGTTGTCAGATCCATCGCAGATGTGGTCAGCCCACATTAGTCGGGTCGAGGGGGCGCTTGACGCCCGCGCTCGGACGGTGCCGGTCGTGGTGGCAGTCGATAATCCATACGCTGGAGCTAACCCACCAAACCGCATGCCGCTGGTTCCAAACATGCAAGTGCTGATTTCCTTCCAAGGCGCGCCGCTCACCGATGCCATTGTAATTCCTGAAACAGCGCTCCACGGCCGTATGGTACGCGTCGTCGGTCCCGGTGGCCTCTTAGAATTGCGCCCGGTCTCTGTTGCCCTTTCTCAGAATGGGCGCATCGTCATCGCCGACGGAATCGAGCCGGGCGAAATCGTCGTCATCGACGACATCGCTCCTGCTATTCCCGGCATGGCGCTGACGCCGATCGAGGTCCAGCCATGATACGTTGGTTCACGGGCCATCCGACGGCGGGCAACCTGCTACTTCTTCTTTTCCTGGCTGCAGGTAGCTTTGCCGCGCCCGGGCTCTTGCGTGAAACCTTCCCCGATTTCCGCGCAGTGGAGGCCGAGATTGTCGTACCCTACAGAGGGGCGGCCGCCGAGGATGTGGAAACAGCTATCTGCGCGCCTCTCTGGGACGGTGTGCAAAGTGTCGAGGGGCTAGAAACCTTCACCTGCACCGCACAGGCTGGTCGCGCGCGAGCAGTAGCCACAATGGCGCCTGGCAATGACGCTTTGCGCTTCGTTAACTCTCTGCGGACCGAGGTTTCGGCTATCGACACCTTCCCAGATCGCGCAGATCCGGCTGTTGTCCGTGAACTACATCGCACCGATCCTGTCACATCAGTTGCGATCTCGGGCGATTTGCCCTTAAGCGAATTGGATTTCTACGCAGACGGACTGTTGGACCGCCTGACAGCTCTGCCTGGCGTTGCCCGTGTTACGCGCGGAGGCTTGGGCACCCGCACACTTACAATTTCTGCCTCGCGCACAGTACTGGAAGGCCATGGGCTCACACCCGCGGCACTTGCTATGGCTATCGCTGCGCAGAACATTGACCTTCCTATCGGAACGCTCGAGGGAGATGGCGCCGAACTTACTGTGCGCTTCACCGCCGAGCGTGACACCGCTGCTGCGCTGGCCACGATCCCCGTTATGGTGCTACCGAATGGCGCTACTCTGACGCTGAGCGACGTGGCGTTGATTGAGGAGCGCTTCGAGCCGCCGCACGATCGTGCCTTCGTCGATGGCGCTCCCGCTATCGTGCTTGACGTGGCGAAAGCGCTCAATGCAGACGCATTGCGTGTGCTGGACGGCGTGGCAACGCTGGTAGCCGAAGAAACTACTCACCTACCTGCCTCTATCCGAGTTGAGGTCGTTCAGGACGTGACATCCATCATCCGCGATCGATTGGTGATGCTGGTGCAGAACGGGGTGATCGGCTTGGTTCTGGTCGTCATCGTCATGAGTTTGTTTTTCCGGCCCGGTTTCGCGATCTGGGCGGCAATGGGCTTGCCCGTCGCTTTTGCCGGTGCATTCCTCTGGATGGCATTGACTGGTCTCAGCTTGAATATGATGACGTTGGTCGCGCTTCTTATGGCAATCGGCATCGTGATGGACGATTCTATTGTGATCGCGGATTCCATCGCGGTCCATGCCGCCGAAAAACCGACAGTCGAGACCGTAACCAAAGGTGTCACAGCTGTAGCCCCTGGCGTTATATCGTCATTCCTAACAACGTTGGCAGTGTTTCTTCCTCTTGCTTACTTGGCGGGTGAATTGGGTGCCGTACTCGAGGTTCTGCCAGTAGTCTTGTTGGCGGCGCTCGCCGCATCGCTTATCGAAGCCTTTTTCATACTGCCCCATCACCTAAAAGGTGGGATGAAGAAAACCACTCCGTCTCGTTTCCGAACCCGTTTTGATGCAGGCTTTGATACCTTGCGTGAACGTGGTGTGGGCCGTCTGGCTGACGCAGCGATAAAGGCACGCTGGCTGGTCGTAGGCCTAGCCATTGGTGCCCTGATCCTGACGGTTGGCGCTCTCATGGGTGGCGTGGTCAAACGGGAGGCTATGCCTGAAATAGATGGCGATGTTCTCGAAGCGCGATTGATGCTGCCTGCCGGTACTCCGCTGGCGCGAACCACAGAGGCAGTTGTACAGGTTGAGGCTGCTCTGGACCGAGTGAATGAGCGCCTCTCGCCCGAACAGCCTGCGTCGCAGGCACTCGTAATCCGTCGCATTACCCGACTTGGCCGCAACCTGTCGACCGGCGAGACTGGCGCTCATGTCGCCACCGTTGCAGTGGACCTTCTCGGCGCCGAGACCCGCGCAAATACATTGGATGAGATAGTCTCGCTATGGCGAGAGGAAATCGGCCCATTGGCTGGAGTATCATCCCTAATCCTGACTGAACCGGGGATTGGCCCTCAGGGTATAGCCGTTGAACTGCGCCTGTCTCACGTTGACCTTGTCACGCTCGAAGCGGCAGGGCGTGCCACTTTGGCTGAACTCGAAAACTACGCCGGTGTGCGTAACGCGATCCTCGACTTGCGTCCGGGCGCGCCCGAGTTGCGACTGACCCTATCGCCGGGGGCAGAGGCGCTTGGCCTGACCGCCACGGAAGTGGCGGGCCAACTTCGTGCCGCCTTTCTTGGCACGCAGCTTACGGAAATCCGGCGCGGCGATCTGGCTTGGGATCTGGAAGTGCGGCTGCCCGACAATGATCGCGCTGCTCGCGCCGACCTAAATGCCTTCGAAATTGCCCTGCCCGATGGAGGGGCCGTGCCGTTATCCAGCATCGTTACCATCGACGAGGCACGCGGATGGGGAGGCGTCACGCGACGTAATGGCCTGCGAACGCTGACTGTCGCGGCCGACGTAGACGGTCGCATCGGCAATGCTGACGCTATCACCGCTCAACTGGCTGAGGGTTTTCTCCCTGATTTGGTGACTACAACCCCTGGTCTCGACTTCGAAGTTGGTGGACAAGCGGCAAATTCAGCCGAGACCGTCGCCTCGATCCTGCGCGGGTTTTTGATCGGGTTGGTAGGTATCTACATCGTGCTCAGCTTCCAGTTCAGAAGCTATGTTGAGCCGTTCATCGTTATGATCACCATTCCGCTTGCGTTTCTTGGTGTGATCTGGGGCCATGTCCTGATGGGTTACAACATTTCCATGCCGTCTCTGGTTGGAGCCGCGTCACTTGCCGGTATTGTTGTGAACAACGCGATTTTGTTGGTCGGCGTCATCAATGAACGCCGCGCAGACGGGCTTTCAGCCGCGCTGGCCGCGGGAGAGGCCGTCAGGTCGCGCTTCCGACCGATTTTTGTCTCGGTGTCGACCACCATCATGGGAATGGCCCCTCTGCTGTTGGAAACATCGACACAAGCCCAGACGCTGAAGCCACTCGTGATCTCGGTCGTCTTTGGCCTTCTGGCGGCGACAGTTCTGATCTTGCTGGTGCTGCCTGCGTTCTATGCAGCGCTTGAGGATATCCGGCCGCGCAAAACCGCAAACCCAATAGCCGGATAGGATGCTGATCCAAAAATTGATTGCGCGAAGAAAGCACTGTCCGATCACTTTACATCATAAATCTACATAAGGTCAGGAAACCAGTGCTTCACGGCCCCAAAATTCATGCCCTAAAAACCCGCTCAGCCTGCTTGTGCCATGTCTCTCCCGCCAGAAAGCATAGATCATACAGGCTGACCGCCGAGGCCTCTCGCTCGCATGTCAGTCGCTTCAACACCTCCGGCGCGAGATAGGCCAAGCGCAGCTGGCGACTGACATGCCGCTCGGCCAACCCGACCGCCTCGGCCAGTTCCTGGATCGTGGCGAACTCACCGGCCTCCATGCGCCGCCGCCATCCCCATGCGCGACCGATGGCGCGCAGGATATGAGGATCTTGGGTCTGGTCCTCGCTGGGGCGGTAGTCGGCGGGCGGTAGGATCTTCGGCCGCCCATTCTTCTTGCGAACTGTCATGGGAATGAGAACGCGGATCGTGTCGTTGGGTTTGGTCATTCCGCTACCTCCATCCGGCGCGGCACCATCATCTCGCGGATGACGCCCGCAATGCCTTCACGGCGAATGTCGACCTCGAGCCCAGCAGTGGTGACCGTGACCCGCCGCACAAGAAGCTGGATGATGCGGGCCTGTTCAGCCGGGAAGAGTTGCGACCAGAGGGCCGTGAACTCGTGTAGGACTGCGATGGCGTCTGTTTCAGATGTCCCGCCGTCATCGCGTTTCAGGGCGGCCAAGACCTGCGTGACGACCTCTGGCGTTTGTAGGATGCGCCGAACTTCGGTCACGACCGCGCCCTCGACCATTCCGGCGGCGAGCCGCATCGGCGCGGTCTCCTCGCCGGTCTCGCGGTTCCGGATCACGTCCATTGACACATAGTAGCGGTAGAGCTTCGCCCCCTTCTTCGTGCTGGTGGGCGTCATGGCGGCGCCGTTTTCGCTGAAGATCAGCCCCTTCAATAGTGCAGGAGTTTGCGCACGGCTGTTGTTGGCTCGCTTGCGGGGGCTTTCCTGCAAGATGGCATGGACCTGATCCCAAAGGTCCGCGTCGATGATGGCGTCATGCTCGCCCGGATAGGCCTTACCCTTGTGCAGAGCTTCGCCGCGATACACGCGGTTGTTCAGCAGCCGGTAAAGATAGCCCTTATCGATCAGCGTGCCCTGCTTGTTACGGAAGCCCTCGTGACGCAGCTCCCGCGCCAGCACAGTGGCGGAACCCAACTCGATGAACCGCTGGAAAATCCGTCGCACAGAGGCGGCCTCGACCTCGTTCACCACAAGCTTGCGATCCTGCACATCATAGCCAAGGGGCACATAGCCGCCCATCCAGATCCCGCGCTTGCGAGAGGCGGCGACCTTGTCTCGGATACGTTCGCCGATGACCTCGCGCTCGAACTGGGCAAACGACAGCAGGATGTTCAGTGTCAGCCGTCCCATCGAGGTGGTCGTGTTGAAGGACTGCGTCACCGAGACGAAGGTCACGCCGTTGCGGTCAAAGACCTCGACCAGCTTCGAAAAATCCATCAGCGAGCGCGACAGACGGTCGATCTTGTAAACGACCACCACGTCGACCAGCCCGTCGTCAATGTCGGCCAGCAGCTGCTTCAAGCCGGGGCGTTCCAAGGTGCCGCCGGAGATCCCACCATCGTCATATTGATCGCGCACTAAGGCCCAGCCCTGGGAGCGCTGGCTGGCAATATAGGCCTCGCAGGCCTCGCGCTGCGCATGAAGCGAGTTGAACTCTTGTTCGAGACCTTCCTCGCTGGATTTGCGGGTGTAGATGGCACAGCGTAGGCGGCGGTTGGGTTTTGAGGTCATGTCCTTCATGCCTCACCTCGCTTCCGCTCGCGCAGTCCGAAAAAACGATACCCATTCCAGCGCGTGCCGGTGATGGCGCGGGCGACGGCGGAGAGCGATTTGAACTTGCGCCCCTGCCAGTCGAAGCCGTCCTTCAGCACGGTGACGGTGTGCTCTATGCCATCCCATTCGCGCAGCAACTTCGTGCCCGCCACCGGATTGCGGGGGTCGGCGATCTGATGCTTGCGCCGGGCATGCCCTTCGACCTCGTCGGCCAGCAAGTCCAGCATGCGACGGGTCTCACGGTCTGGGCCGCCGTAGGTCAGTTCCTGAAGCCGATAGGCGATCCGCAGTTCTAGAAACGCCCGGCTGTTGTTTGGCGCTGAGGTGCTGAGGAGCTTTTCCCATTCGCCTTTCAACTCTTTGACAGACATGGCCTTCAATCCAGCCAAGCGCGATAGCACCGTCTGGTCGATACCTGGATCATGTCCTGGTTGCATTGGGGTTATCTTATTGTGATGCTTCATGAACTCCTCCTGACGGCAAACGTTTTGTACGACGACCACCGCTCTTTCGTGGCGAGAAGTCCACGAAACTGTCTCCGTTCTCGGCAGATAAACCGCTGGACTTCGTGGCGTTCAGCCGAACCACGCCCGCGGCCAAGATGCGCCCGATCTCAGTGAGGCGCGCGTTTGCTGACATACGTTCAGGGCATAAGGGATTGGGCCCCGAAATCGGGGTGACAGCGATGTTTTTCATGGGAGCGTCTTTCTGGTTGCCACTCAGATTGAAGCGCCTTGCAGAATGAAATTCAAACAAAAACAATGACCTGCCGTGTTGCCGCGTAGGTCTGCGTGTTTAATGGTGTTTATGTCGGAAGTGGGGTTTGATGAGATTGTGACGCTTCATTTGGGCGGAGCCATTCGTCGAGTTTAGACCAGCGCCGTCGCCCTGACACATTCTTGACTGCGATCGCCACTGCCTTTTTCTGGCCGACCAAAACTACGAGTTTTTTGCCGCGCGTAACGCCGGTGTAGATCAGGTTTCGCTGCAACATCGCATAATGCTGGGTCATCACTGGGATGACCACAGCGGGATATTCGGAACCCTGGCTCTTGTGGATGGTCGCGGCATAGGCGGGGACCAGCGTGTCTAGTTCGCCGAAGACAAACGTGACGGTGCGACCGTCAAAATCAACTGCGACTTCGCCCTCATCAAGATCGACATCCTCAATCATGCCAATGTCGCCGTTATAAACGTCTTTGTCGTAATCGTTCTCGATCTGCATGACTTTGTCGCCGGGGGCAAAGGTCCAGCCGAAGCGCTCAACCTTTTTTTCTCCGGCAGGATTCAGCGCGGCCTGCAGTTCTACATTGAGGGAACGCGCGCCCACGCCACCGCGGTTCATCGGGCAGAGAACTTGGACATCCTTGATTGGATCGAACCCGAATTTGCGTGGAATGCGTCGGGAGACGAGTTCCACAATGCGCGGCACGGCTTGTTCCGGATCGTCGGCCGGCACAAAATAGAAATCTGTATCGCCATCAGGGGGAGCCAGATCAGGCAGCCGGCCGGCGTTGATCGCGTGTGCAGTTGTGATGATTTTGCTCTGTGCAGCTTGCCGGAACACTTCGGTCAAGCGGACCACTGGTACAGCACCGGATTCGATAATGTCGGCTAGGACCTGACCGGGGCCAACCGACGGCAGTTGATCAATATCGCCGACGACGAGAAGAGCCGCATGGCTCGGCACAGCCTTCATCAAGGATTGCATCAATGACACGTCGACCATCGAGCTTTCGTCTACGACGAGCAAGTCGCACTCGAGTGGGTTTTCGTCATTGCGCTTGAAGCCAAAGCTCTTCGGGTCAAACTCTAGAAGCCGATGGATTGTTTTGGCTTCCATGCCGGTGGCTTCGCCCATTCGCTTTGCTGCGCGGCCAGTGGGGGCGCAGAGAAGCAAGTTGACGGATTTCGCTGCGAGAATGCGGAGGATTGAGTTCACAATCGTGGTTTTGCCGACCCCGGGACCGCCGGTGATCACCATGGTCTTGGAGCGAAGCGCAATCCGAATGGCCTCAGCTTGGCTGGATGCGAGTGTGAGGCCTGTCTTCTGCTCGATCCAGGGCAGGGCCTTATCGGCATCGATGTCTGGCCAGGGTAGGGCGCCTGCACGGATGCGTTTTAGCTGTTCGGCAATGCTGCGTTCTGCGAGATAGAGGCCTGTCAAGAAAATGCAGTCCGTGTCCTCAACGCAATCGGCTGTCACGGTTTCCTCGGCCAGTTCCTCGGCAAGCGCGCCCTCGATCAAAGGCGCCGGGACCTCAAGTAGTTTGCTTGCGAGGCCGATCAATTCTGCCCGGGGCAAGCCGCAATGGCCATCGCCCATGGCCTCCGTCAACGCGAAGGAAATTCCTGCCCGAACGCGAATCATTGCCGTCTTCTCGATTCCGAGTTTCTCTGCGATCAAATCCGCTGTTCGAAACCCTATCCCCCGAATATCTTTGGCCAGACGATAAGGGTTTTCGCTCATCACCTGGACTGCATCTGTGCCGTAGGTCTTGAAGATGCGGACCGCGCGGGCTGTCCCCACGCCATGTTCGTGAAGGAACACCATGATTTCGCGGATCACCTTTTGGTCTGCCCATCCGGCGGTGATTTTGTCGGCGCGTTTTGGGCCGATACCCTCCACTTCACGAAGACGTTCTGGCTCAGCTTCAATGATGTCGAAGACGTCCTTCCCGAACATTTTTACCAGGCGCTTGGCATAGACTGGTCCAATGCCGCGGATCATACCGGAGCCGAGGTATTTCTCAATGCCGTCCAGAGTGGAGGGGGCATGCGTTTTCAGGAAGTGCGCCTTGAACTGAAGGCCGTGGTTGCGATCATTGATCCAGGTGCCGGAGGCGGTGACCCACTCACCGGCAGAAATCATTGCTGCATGCCCCACAGTCGTGACGAGGTCACGATGGCCACGCGCCTTGACGCGCAGAACGCAGAACCCGCTCTCCGTGCTGTGGAAGGTTACGCGTTCCACTAGGCCGGCTAGGACCTCAGTCGTGTCCGCCCCATCGTTCACTCAACAGCCTTGATTTTCGATATCCGTTTGCGCGCCGTATTGGCCATCGCTTCATCGAATTCTGAGCGAGGAAGATTGACTAGCGCAAAACGCGTCTTCTGCCAGGGGCGGTCTTCATCCAGTGCCTCGATCACGAGTTCCACGTTTTGTTCATTGATAAAGCTTTCGACGGTGAGATCGGCATCCTCGAAATCGACTTCGTGTCGTCGGCCATTGTTTCCGCGAGTGATGACGTGGGTCATGCTCACACCTCCCGAGCGAACCAGCGAATCCGTCCGATGATATTAATCTCATCTGCCGTACGCTCATACTCAGGATAGTGCTTGTTGTCTGAGATGACGCGGACTGCAGGTGGATCGCTGTTTGGGACATGCTGCAGGCGTTTTGCGACCAAACCCATGCCGTCATCGAGAACAAAGATGCCGGGAGGATTGGGAGAGCGCCTTGTCATGTCGACCAGAACTGTGTCGCCATCGAATAATGTTGGCTCCATGCTGTCGCCTTCGACGGTCATTATGCGCAACTGGGATGGCGAGGCTTTCAGCCCCTGTTTGATCCAGGACCTCCGGAAGTGGTAGGCGCGGCCTGGGGTTTCGTGCTCATCTAAGACCACAGTGCCTCCGCCCATAGAGGGTCGGACGCCAGCATGTGCGATGGCGACGAAGCTGTCGTCAGGGTTTTCGATGAAAGGGGAGGCTCCTTCCACGTTCCCAATCCCGTGAATGAGCCACTCGAGCTCTACCTTTAGCACCCTGGAGACTTCCGCGAGACGGTCCAGCCCTGGGCGTGTCGAGCGCCCGCGCAGTATGTCATAGACAAACGACCGGTTCACACCGGCCATTTCAGCAACATGCGCGGGGCTGAGCCCGAGCTGGTTTGCGCGAGCCTGCAGGCGCTCTGCAAGTGTGTGGTGTTCGGTCATGTTATCCCCATGAGGGTGTGGATTAGTTCGGATAAGATTGGATTGATCCGGCTTCGTCAAGAGGGTAGAACAAAATTAGAACATTTGGCGAGGGGAATCGGAGGAAAGATGGAAATTGAAAAAGCATATTTTGCACTCTCCGAGATCCTTGAGCGCTGGTCGATTGCAGAAGATGACCTGATCTATCTTGCGGAAAACGACGAGGTGCGCCTCTCAATACGTGTGTTTGAGTTGCCGCTGGAGTTTGGTGATTTCGAAGAGGACGTGGACGGGCGACCATTCCGCATCCCGACAGATCGCGTGTCGTTCAGCGGTGTTGTGGACCTGCATGCGCGTGATGTCTTTCAGCTGTTTCGGTGTGGAGAAGCGTACATAGGAGAGTTCCGGTCTGTTCAGTCCGACTATGCGTCACTCTGGGGCTCTGTCGATGCCGTTTATGTTGTGATCGGCGATCTTTTGATGCGGCGTGATGAGCGTGATCGCTATGAAATCATGAAGGGTTTCTCTACAGGCGGCCGCCTAGAGGAGCCGACCTTCATCGTGTCGCGCGACTATTCTGAGGTGCGCTGCAATGGCCACCGTTTTCAGCTCGGTCCCATTCAAGCCGCCGTCGTTCGTTCCCTACATCGTGCGGCGCAAGCGGGGCAGCCTTGGCAGAATGGCAAGAACATTCTGTCTGGAGCGCGCTCGCGGAGCCTGCGCATGTCGGATGTCTTCAAGTCGAAGGATAACTGGCGTGAATTGATTCGCTCTGATCGTCGAGGAAACTACAGGCTCAACATCGAATGAGACGATCTTCGGCCCCTCACGGTGGGGGATCGAAAGGGGATATGCTGGGGGATAGAGGGGGATGATCATCCCCCTCTTTGCATTTTGACCGTTGTATTTAAGGGATCCATCATCCCCTTTCGCATCCCCCATCGATCCTGACGACATCCCACGGATCAATTTTGCATCTTAGCTCCAAGAACTGAACTGGAGGCCATGATGCACGATAAGATTTGCTTCACGCAAAAGGAGCTCGCCCGACGTTGGACGTTGTCTCATCGCACACTTGAGAGGTGGCGGTGGGAGGGCAAGGGACCTGCCTTCATGAAAATCGGGGGGCGCGTCGTCTATCGGCTGGAAGACATCCTCAATCATGAGAAAGAGCAACTGAAGCTGAATGACTGCATCCGCACCTCGAGGGTGCTGTGATGTCTGGTACTGTCTCTGAAATCACGCTGATGTCGTGGGTTGATGCCGCCGAGCCTGGCGCCTGTCTGGTCTATCACCGTGGGTTTCTAGTGGTTGATACAACCCCCAATGTTTCGACGCTTGGCAAGCCGGCTCTCGAGGCACTGCGGGCAACTGCAAATGCTGCGTACCGGCTTTTTGCGCTCGGCCGCATCCATCTTGTCCAAGAACGCCTTGGCCCGGATCGGTTCGCCTATCTCGCCATCACTCGCCCGCACAAGGGCGCTGTTCCCTCAGCATCTGTGAAGCAGCTAGCGGCAGCTGCCTGACCCATCCCCCGAAAAGGAGCCCCTATGACTTATCCCGATAACACCCCGACCGTGGATGACATGCTCAACATGCCGCCTGGCGATCTGGCACAGATGCCGGTGGAGTTGCTGGCCGCGCTGCAAGCCGAGCTGGATCATGCGAGCAAACAGCTAAAAGCTGCAACCGCCCGGTTCGGTGCGGCCCTTGAGGTGCGCTACGCCACCCGCGCTGCCGAGGCCCGTCGCGCCTGCGGCAAGGACACCGGCACAGTGCGTCTCGCTGATGGCGATTACACTGTGGTGGCCGATCTGCCCAAACGCGTTGACTGGGACCAGGAGGCGTTGGCGCAGATCGCCCGGAACATCGCTGACAGCGGCGAGGACCCGACCGATTTCATCGACACCAAGCTGACGGTCTCGGAGCGCAAGTACGGGGCGCTGCCTGAAGCCTGGCGCAAGGGCTTCGAGCCTGCGCGAACCGTCGACTCTGGCAAGGCCAGCTTCAAGCTCGAGCCGGCCAAAGCCCCCTGAATGCGGCGGCGGGGACGCCCTGACCGAAAGGCGGGGCAGGCTCCCCTTCGGCGCCCGGTCACCCCCCGCCGCTGTTGATTTTTTACCCAACCAAAGGAGCGCGCCATGGCATTGCGCATCATCACCGCCGACGAACGATTGTCGGCATCTGAAAACAAGACGTCGCTGGCGGTATTCGGCCCGCCGGGTGTGGGCAAAACCACGCTGATCAAGACGCTGCCCGCGGATAAGGCGGTGTGTTTCGATCTCGAGGCTGGCATGAAATCCGTTCAGGACTGGCGCGGGCCCAGCATCCCGATCCGCAGTTTCCCTGATTTCCGGGATCTGGTGATCCTGATCGGAGGTCCGGACCCAGCACAGCATCCGGGCAGTTATTACGGGACTGACTACCACGCCCATGTACAGACGAAATATGCCGAAAGCGGTCTGGAAACCTTTCTCAAAGATCGCTCGATCATTTTCGTCGACAGCATCACCGATTTGACGCGTCAGGCGATGGCCTATGCCAAACAGCAGCCGGAGGCGTTTTCGGACCGTACGGGCAAACCGGATGTGCGCGGAGCTTACGGGCTTCTGGGCCGCGAGGTGATTCAGGCGCTCAAGCACCTGCAGCATGCGCGTGGCAAGACCGTCATCTTCGTGGGCGTCCTGGAAAAAGTCACTGATGAGTACGGGGCGTCGTCTTGGGTGCCGCAAATGGAAGGCACCAAAGCGGGGCGTGAATTGCCCGGCATCGTCGATCAGGTCATCTCCATGCAGCTTTTTGGCAAGGATGTAGACGAGGCCTGGACGCTCGATGTGACATCCACCGACCGCCGTCTCGTGTGCAAATCCGGCAATCCTTGGGGCCTACCCGCGAAGGATCGCTCGGGCCGTCTCGACATGACCGAGCCGCCGGACCTTGCAGCGCTGCTGGCCAAAATTGATGGCCGCGCGGCACTGACCCCTCCCACCGCATCCTCCGTCTAAACAGGAAAGGACAACTCCCATGAGTTTTGATTTGAACGACGCCGGACCGCAAATGGCCCCGATGGGCGAGCTGATCCCCGATGGCACCTTTGCCAAGGTGATAATGAAACTCCGCCCCGGTGGTGCAAATGGCGCCAGTGAAATGGATGCGGGGCTCTTGAAGGCCTCGCCACACAGCGATGCGAAGATGCTCGACTGTGAATTCACTGTGACCGAGGGACCCTATGCTCGGCGCAAGTTCTGGCAGAATTTTACCGTTGCGGGCGGCAAGCTCGACGAAAAGGGTCAATCGAAGGGCTGGAACATCTCGAAAAGCGCCTTCCGGGCGATGATCGACAGTGCCCTGGGTCTCAAACCTGACGATTTGAGCGAGGCCGCGCGCGCCAAGCGTGTGATTGCAGGTCTGAAACAGCTTGATGGCATCACATTTGCCGCGCGGATCATGGTCGAGGCCCCGGATAACCCGAACTACCGCGACAGCAATAAGATCGCGAATGTGGTGCTGCCCAATGAGCCGGCCTACGCCGCGATCATGCGCGGAGAAACCGTTTCGCCCGAGCCGGTCAATGCTCCGCCACGCAAATCACCAGCGGCGGTGCCCGCAGCCTGGAACGCACAAGCCTCTGCCCAGACGGGCTGGTCCAACCCACCTCAGCAGGCCCCAGCCGCACAAGCACAGCCTAGTGCGTCCACATCGGCGGCAACACCTGGGGGTGCTCCGGCCTGGTTAAACAGCTGAGCCCATGACCCCGGATGAATGGCAGGCGCATGTCACGCGCGAAGCGGCAAAGGAGATCGGCAAATGGCTCGAGGCCCGCGGAAGACTGGATCGTCCCATCGCAAGCCTGCGGCTCAAGGATCTCGACGCCATGGCCTCGGTGGCCATCAGCCGGTTCGTCGTTCTGGCCTCCGTCAAGATACGGGAGGAACCGGCGGCGCATCCGGAGCTCAAAAACCTGCTGATGGGGTGAGCGGGGTCTGTGCGCTTTGCGGCCGAGAAACCCGGGGCTTCGGTTTCTGCCTACGCCTCCAGTGGTCGCAGTTCCCCTTCCACAAATTCTGTTCGCGCCGGTGTCAGGACATCGGCGCGGACCTTGCCAAGAGGAGCCACGGCATGATTGATAAAACAGCCCGCGAGGCACAGGCCATCCGCGATGCGCGCAAGGATTTTGCGGAAGCATTGACGGCGCTTGGTCTGATGGCCCCGTTTTTTGACCGCACAGCGGCCGAGATTGACCAGCTGATTGAAGCAGCGGTCACCGGATATATCGAGAGCATGCAGACCCAAGGCGCGCAGCCGGAACGCGACGGCCGCCTGCCTGAAGACCCTATTCCATTTTGAGGTGTTCCCCATGATTGATCTGAACCATGGGTCTGGCGCGCAGTACGCGACCTCGCGCTCCATGCCCGACATCAGCACAGCTCTCAGCGATGCGATCGACATCGGCCTTGGCGCCCGACAGCGCAGCGAGCGTCCGCGTCGCTATGTCAGCTCGTCTGGTCTTGGCCGCGCCTGCCTGCGGCAGATTCAATACGATTATCTGGCCGTACCCAAAGACGAAGGTCAGGACTTTGCGCCCAAAACCCTCCGTATTTTTGAGGCGGGCCATCGCGGCGAGGATATGGTCGCCAGCTGGATGCGCCTTGCGGGGTTTGATCTGCGCACCGAGCGCGACGATGGACGGCAGTTCGGCTTCACGGCTCTGGGCGGACGGTTCAAGGGCCACATTGATGGCTTTATCGTCAGTGGCCCGGTCCAGATGTCCTATCCCGCACTTTGGGAAACCAAGGCGCTCGGGGCCTCGAGTTGGAAGGACACGGTCAAACGCGGGGTTATCGTTTCAAAGCCTGTCTACGCGGCGCAGATCGCGCTCTACCAAGCCTATCTGGAGCTGTCCAACCCGGCGCTCTTCACCGCGCTCAATCGCGACACGATGGAAATCTATGCGGAACTGGTGCCGTTCGATGCAGCACTTGCCCAGCAGATGAGCGATCGCGCTGTCGCAGTGGTGCGGGCGTCGGACGCACAGGAAGTATTGCCGCGCGAGGCGGCTGAGCCGGCCTCAGTGGTCTGCAAAGGGGGCATGGCCGCGGGCCATTGGCATCCACCCTGTGCCTGGGCGCAGCGGTGCTGGAGGGCAAAATCATGATCCCCTATGGCTATGAGTTCAAACGGTTGGCACCGCAACTGCGCCTAAAATCAACCTATGGCTTCTTCTTGGACGGAGTTGAGGCAGCGCCAGTTTATTATTTCTCTGATCAGGCTGCATTTGACAGTGATGAGCTTGAGGCTCTCGGTCGGCTGATTATGGCTGAGGATTTGAAGCTGCCACACCCTGAGGTCATCTTCGAGGTAAAGGATCGCCACCCCGACCGTGAGTCCTTGCTGGTGTATGTGCGTCAGTTTGAGGACCGTGTGGAAGCCGCGCTGTTTTCTCGCTGGAAAAAACGCCTGGGCTGGACCGATTGTCTCGCACACGCCGTTTTTGCCAAGCCTGGTTGGGCTGATGTCTCGGTACACCCTGGGATCAAGCAGGATCAGGCCAAAATGTATATGGAAGCCGTTTCAGGTATGGTGTGGCGGTCGTTAAGCATCTTGGCCTTCGCGAGCGATGACAAGCCGCGCAAGGTAATGTCAGCGCTGCGCCGCCCGTACGCCAAGGCAGGCGTGCGTGGGTGGAGCTGGCACCAAATTACCATCGATCTCGCGCGCGCCCGGGCCAAAGCCCAGGACCTTGGCGGCACCCATGCCAGCCCGCGATGGCATATCCGCCGTGGCCATTGGCGCCAACTTGCAGACGGCCGCCGTGTCTTTGTCCGCCAATGTCAGGTTGGCGATCCTGCGCAGGGAGGCGTGGTCAAGGATTACATCGTAAAGGGAACAGCCGCATGACCAGTTTCACGCCTTCTAACAGTCAGGCGGCCGCGATCCGCGCGATCAAGACCTGGTTTGAAACTCGAACCCATGAGCAGCAGGTATTCAGGCTTTTTGGCTACGCGGGAAGCGGAAAATCCACAGTGCTGAAGTTCGCACTCGATGAATTGGGCCTTTCGCCACACCGGAGCGCCCGCGACGGCACCTGCGTGCCGGGCGTTGTTACCGCCACTTTCACCGGCAAAGCCGCGCTGGTCTTGAGCCGAAAGGGCACGCCTGCGCGCACCATTCACAGTCTGATTTATTCTGTGTCGGAGGCCACAGAAGAGGAAATCGCAGCGGCAGCGCAGAAAGTGCGCGAGGCAGAAATCAGCGTCAGATCCTTGTCCGGGTTCGATCGGACTGCGGCGGAAGCTGGAATTGAGGCCATGCGGCAGGCGTTGTCTGCGATGAAAAAGCCCCGCTTTGCGCTGAACGCACAAAGCGATGCCGCTGACGCCAGGCTGATCGTGCTTGATGAGGTGTCCATGGTGGGCGAGGACATGGCGCGGGATTTGATGAGCTTCAAGAAACCCATCCTTGTGCTGGGTGATCCCGGTCAGCTTCCCCCTATCAAGGGAGACGGGGCGTTCACCAATGTCGCTCCTGATGTGATGTTGACTGAGATCCACCGACAGGCCTCCGAGAGCGCCATCATCCGTCTGGCCAACATGGCGCGCGAGGGCCAGCCAATTGGCTTTGGCAGCTATGACGACCATGTCGCCAAAATGCACAAGGCCGATATTACGCCCGATCAGGCGCTAAGGGGCGGGCAGCTGATTTGCGGCATGAACGCGACACGGCTGCAGTTGAACAATGCCATGCGCGGGGCGGCCGGTCTGGCCGGTGGCGTCCTGCCTTCAGGAGCTGCCGAGAAGATCATCTGCCTGAAGAACCAGAATGACCTCGGGTTGATCAATGGCATGTTCCTGACGCTCGAGGACATCGTGGACGAGGGCAGCCTCTACTTCTCGGCTGTGGTGACTGACGAGGACGGCCGTGAGGTGGGAACGCCTCACCCCAATGGCAAACCTGGCCGTCTGCGCATCTACAAGGGACATTTTGAGGACCATATCGATTTTGATCGCACGCGCCATGATCGGGATTGGAAGGAGAAAAAACATCTGATCGAGGCGACCTTTGGCTGGGCGATCACCGCGCACAAGGCTCAAGGCTCGCAGTGGGAGAATGTGATCGTCTGGGACGATGGGCTTGGTCGTAGCGAGCTTGACCGCCGCAGATGGCTCTACACGGCCATCACCCGCGCGGAGCGCGGTCTCGTGCTCCTTGCGTGAGGTATGCCCATGATCGACCTCAACGATGTCTTCGTCCCGGCTGCCCGACATAACCTGACAGCCATCAAGGCGCGGCTTGCAGCCACAGCCCGCGATTGGCTGCCCCCGCTCTTCCCGGAGGCACAGCTGACCCATGACAAACGCGCGATGCGGTGCGCCGACCTCTCTGGGCGCCGTTCTCGCGGTGAGGGCTCCTGTATCATCCATCTCGATGGGCCCTATGCAGGCTGGGGCTTTGACTTTGCGACCGGCGAACGCGCAGGGCCGATCGACATGATCTACCACGCCACGGGCATGAGCGAGGGGCGCCTCTTTGATGAGGCCGCCCGTCTGGCCCGCCTGGAGCGTGACCTGCCAGTGCGACCGGCTGCGCCAGCGCGCCCTGATCACAGCCTTGAAATTCGCCGCATTCTGGACGGGTGCGTGCCCTTGGCAGGAAGCCTTACTGAGACGTATCTGCAGTCGCGGGGGCTTAGAGATCCGGGCTCGCCGGATCTTCTGTTTCACCCTGACCTCACGGATTACGACAGTCGCCGTGGCTGGCCCGGCATGGTCGCGATCCCGCGCCTGGCAAATGGTGATCCAGTCGGCGGCATCCATCGCACCTTCCTGCTGGACGATGGCAGCGGCAAGGCCCCTGCGGGCAAGAAGATGTTGGGCACGATCGCAGAAGCGGCGGTGCGGCTCTTTCCGCTGCCTGAAGATGGTCATCTGGGTGTGGCCGAGGGGATCGAGACGGCGCTCGCGGCTTCCGCGATCTTTGGAAAACCTGTGTGGGCGGCCTTGTCGGCCGATGGCATGGCAAGGTTCAAATGGCCTCAAGACACACGCCGCGTCACGATTTTTGCCGATGCGGGTGAGGTGGGGCGTCAGGCGGCCGCAACATTGTCAGACCGCTTGAACATGGCGGACATCCCGAATGAGGTGATTGCTCCTATCGATGGCGATGATTTCAACGACGATCTTCTGCGTGGGGCCGTTAAGACGGATTACGGCAGTCAAATAACGACCGCCGAGGGCAAGCTCTTGCGCGATGACAGCGGCGTGACGATGCCTGCCACAGATCCGGAGCCTGCCGCCGACGCGCTGGCCGCCGCAACCAAGGGGCTCGCCAATCCGCCCGATCTTGCCGAGTTGGGTGCCCTCATGGGACGCATCGTCAAGGCGCGGCTTGAGCCCATGGAAGAACGACATGTGCTGTCGCTCATCAAGGCGCGCACCGGGATTGCGATGTCGATCCTCGACAAGCAACTCAGCGTTCTGCGCCGCCGTTTGAACAGCACCGGCGATCTGATGAAGCCCGCTGCCCGCCCGGCTTGGGCGAACCGGCTGCGCCTTGATCTTTCGGGAACGCCCGAGCGCAACGAGGCCAATGTCATCATAGCGCTGAGCTCTGACCCGGCCTTTGCAGGCACTATCGCCTTTGATGACTTCCGCCAGGAGGTGGTCGTGTTGCAGCCCGTGCCTTGGGATGAGCAGAACACGGACTATCCGCGGCCGTGGGAGGATAGCGACGACATCCGGCTGGCCGAATGGCTTCAGCATCGGGAAGTGAATGTTGCGCCTCTCGTTGTTGGCCGCTCGGTCGGCGCAGTCGCCCGCGACCACCGCATTCACCCGGTGCGCGCCTATCTCGACCACCTACAATGGGATGGCACGCATCGTCTCGAGACCTGGGCCAGCCGCTACCTGGGCGCTGAGCCGACGGATTTGACCCATGCCATGGGAAGTCTGTGGCTGATATCGGCCATCGCACGCGTCTATCGGCCGGGCGTGAAGGCTGACCACATGCTGATCCTCGAGGGCGAGCAGGGCGCGCGCAAATCGACCGCGCTCAAAATACTGGCAGGCGAAGACTGGTTCACCGACGAGTTGCCAGACCTCGGGTCCAAGGATGCAGCCATCCACATGCAAGGTGTCTGGATCGTCGAAATCGCGGAATTGGACGCCATCGGCCGCGCCGAGGTCTCACGGATCAAGGCGTTCCTGACCCGCACCACGGACCGGTTCCGGCCGCCCTATGGCCGACACACGGTCGAGATCAAACGCCAATGCGTCTTTGCCGGCACGGTGAACCCGGACACTTATCTGCGCGATGAAACCGGTAACCGCCGCTTTTGGCCAATCCGCTGCGGCGATATCGACATCGATGCTCTCGCGCAGGACCGGGACCAGCTCTGGGCCGAGGCCGTGGCTCGGTTCAAGTATGGCGCCATCTGGTGGCTTGAGGACAAGGCACTCCTCAAGGCCGCTAAAAAGGAGCAGGACAAACGGTACCAATCTGACGCCTGGGACGGGGTGATTGACCGTTGGTTGAGCTATGAAAAGCGCCCCATAAATCGCGGCTACGCTGGTGTCGATGACTGGAAGGAGGAGGAATTCGAACGGTTGGAACCGCTTCAGGACGTTTCGGTTGGAGAAATCCTTCAAGGCGCTCTCTCTATCGAGCCCGCGAAGTGGACCAAGTTGGACCAGATGCGCATTGGGGCTTGGCTGAAATCCAGAAACTGGGAGAGGTATCAATGCAGGACGGGAGAAGGACGCGAATGGAGGTACCGCAAGTGGGGCCCAAAGCCGGAATGAATATACCTCGCGCCGCGTGTTTGCTCGGCACTTCGCCTGATGATCTCCTCTTATTCCTGTTCCGGGCCGGATATCTTTACCGCTATACCGGCGTAGGTCAGCCGCGGGCCTATGTGCGGTGGGTGCGTGATGGTTTGTTCGTAAACAGGCCGTACGAGGTTCTAATGACGCAAGCGGGACTTGATCGGATCCGCCTGGCGCGTGAACTCCGCCAGGAACACTGATCAGGTTATCATCCCGTTTACTCGCGAGGGCACCCAGACGGGTGCCTTTTTTACTTTTGGTTGTCACCACCTTGCGTTTGTCACCACCTTGCAGAAAGGGTGGTGACGGAAAAAAATCAGCAAAATCAATCGTGTCACCACTGTCACCACTTTGGCGACCATCTTCTTTCCTTATACATATACAAGTGTGTTAGTCACCCAGTTCACCCTCTCTCATACAGACAAAGGAATTTAGTGGTGACAGCTGGTGACAGTGGTGACAGCGTTGTTTTTAAATAGTTATTTCTGTCACCACCTTTCCTCGAAGTGGTGACAGGTGGTGACAGGTGATCACCTGGTGAATTTTCTTGTCCGTCACGCTGCGACGGGATAAATTGATCAAGACCAAAGCCGAAGGCCCACTCGAATGCGTGAGCCTTCAGAATGAACACAAAAGAACTGATCCCGACAGAGACGCTGCCTGAGACCTTTGGCGGCGCTAAAACCATTTTAGCCCTCGACCTCGGCACCACCACCGGCTGGGCGATCTGCGGCTTCGATGGCCTCATCACCAGCGGCACCGTCAGCTTCAAGCCAGGCCGCTACGATGGCGGCGGCATGCGCTACCTGCGCTTCACCAACTGGCTGACCGAGATTGATCGCCTGTCGGGTCCGATCGAGGCCATCTACTTCGAAGAGGTTCGCCGACACGCAGGCACTGACGCAGCCCACGTTTATGGCGGCCTGCTGGCTGTTCTCACCAGCTGGGCTGAGCTCCGTGTTGTGCCATACCAGGGCGTGCCAGTTGGAACGATCAAGCGCCACGCCACTGGCCACGGTAATGCGAACAAACAGGCCATGATCGATGCTGCCAGGGCGCGTGGATTCACCCCGACCGACGACAACGAGGCGGATGCCATCGCAATCTTGCTCTGGGCCCTTGAGACCCAAGGCGGTGTGGCATGAGGCTCTACCCCAAGGGCTATGGCGGCCAGCGCCGCCATCCCGAGCAGGTCAAGCGGGAGGGTTGGCATGAACAGCATGTACTGGCCGTGTCGCTGGACGACCCGCGCCTGACCTGGCCAGAACGCGAACTGGTTCGCCAGCTGGGCGAGAAGCTTTATGGCAAGCTGCCCGTCCTAAGGGAGGTGCGTCATGAGCGATGAATGGACACGCGCCATGGTGGCCACCCGGCTAGAGCTTGCCGCCGAGGTCATGAATTCTTTGCCGCCTGTGCGCCCACAAGGCTACGTCAGCGCATGGCCTGAATACGTCTCCACGTTTGCTGATCAGGTGGGACAAGAAGCCCGGATGAAAAAGCCGCTGCCATCTCCAGGGATGATCACTGAGGCAGATGAGGCTATGCTTTGGCTGCGGTGGGTCGACAAGGATATCGGCCAGATTCTATGGGCTCGCGCAAACCGTAAGGCTTGGAAGGGCATCTGCTGGCAACATGGCATCAGCCGGGCCACTGCAAACCGGCGGTTCGATTATGGGCTGGCTGTGATCGTATGGAAACTCAACGGCAAAACCGTGCCTCGCAAGCGCTCGATGGAGTTCGTGATCGGGCAGACGGTTTGATGCTTGGGCGCCGTGCTGGGCTGGCGCGGCGCCGAAGCTTGCGTCGATCGTTCAAATCTCGTATATACTAATGTATTCACAAGGGGGTCCGCCATGTTCGAAACTCGCATCCGCAAAGTCGGCAACTCGGCCGTCGTTACGCTATCAGCTGAGATGCTTGCGGCCCTTGATGCCCGCGAAGGGGACACGGTCTACTTGGTGCGTGGCGACGATGGTAGCCTGAAGATCACGCCGCAGAATCCTGAGTTGGCTGCAGCTCTTGCTGCAGCGCAAATCGTCATGGACGAAAACCGTGACATGCTGCAGGCGCTTGCGTGAGCGAGCCGGTATGGGTGCCGTTGCAGGCGGTTCTGATCATCCACGATCGCCAAATCGCACGCCACGGCGGTGCGTCAGGCATGCGCGACATCCAGCTTCTGGAGGCCGCGATGGAGCGTCCGCGCAACAAGGCGGCCTATGGCGAGCCTAGCCTTTATGAGATTGCCGCGGCTTATGCGTTTGGGATTGCGAAGGCGCATGCCTTTGTTGACGGCAACAAGCGGACCGCCTTTGTGACCTCCGCCACGTTTCTGCGTCTGAATGGCTTCGGCTTGCGCCCGGATCCTCTCGACGGTGTCAGGGCGATGGAAGACTTGGCCTCGGGCGTGATTTCCGAAGAAACCTTCGCAACTTGGCTTTCGAAGTTGGTGATCCCTGTCGCTGGTTGACACATGGCATAGGTGTCAACCCCTTTCGTTCCAGCGGGACATTTTTCGGTGAGACACCGGAAAGCAAGACAGATGCCGAGCGAAGAGCTATAAAACGGATAAGATGACCGTCGTGTGGCTGAGACAGCCGGGCCGGTTTGAACGGACTTGTGGGGGTGCAAATGATGACCGGTTGCCAGAAAAAACTGTCTCTGGTCGATTTTGTGAGACACGTAACCCATTGAAATTGAACGGGTCCCTCCTGTTTGTAACCGTATTCGGGGGGGCGAGGCCCGAGGGTTTCCCAGTGACACCTCTGAAAATACCCGTTTCGTTTCGCTTTGACGCGAACCCCAAGAAAACAAAGGCCTGACGGCCTGACAAACCACGCCTGAACCGAAACGGGGGTCTGACCCCATTTCGCTTTCGAGCATCTCCAAGGACATTCCCATGGACGTCGTCGACCTGCCGCTCGAGCAGATCATTCCCTATGCGCGCAACCCGCGGAACAACGCTGAGGCGGTGGCGACAGTTGCAGCCTCGATCCAAGAATTCGGCTGGCGGCAGCCCATCGTCGTGGACGAGGCGATGGTTGTGCTGGCCGGGCACACCCGTCTTGAAGCGGCCCGCAAGCTCGGTTTCGAGACCGTGCCGGTGCATGTCGCCAAAGGGCTGACGGCCTCACAGGCCCGCGCCTTCCGGATCATGGATAACCGCTCGAGCGAGAATGCCGAGTGGGACAAGGACCTACTGAACCTCGAACTTGCTGACCTGCTGGAGGCTGATTTCGACCTTGGCCTGACGGGTTTCACCGACGACGAGTTGAACGCGCTGATGTCGAGCCTCGAGGAAGGCACCGGCCCGCAGGAGGGTGAGGACGATGTTCCGGAAACCCCTGAGGACCCGATCAGCCGTCCTGGCGATCTCTGGATGCTCGGTAACCACCGGCTGCTCTGCGGCGACAGCACGGTCGCCACGGATGTCGAGAAAGTACTGAACGGCGTAAAGCCGCTATTGCTTATAAGCGATCCTCCATACGGTGTGGAATATGATCCCAGTTGGCGCAATCAGGCGGGGGCCGCCAAGACCAAGCGTACCGGCAAGGTGCTGAATGATGATCGCGCCGATTGGCGCGAAGCTTGGGCGCTGTTTCCCGGCGATGTCGCCTACGTCTGGCATGGCGCTTTGCATGCAGCCACAGTCGCCGAAAGCCTCGAAGTCGCAGGCTTCACCATCCGGTCCCAGATCATCTGGGCCAAAGATCGGCTGGTCCTGAGCCGGGGTGATTATCACTGGCAGCACGAACCCGCGTGGTACGCTGTGCGCAAGTCCGGCAAGGGCCATTGGGCGGGAGACCGCAAGCAGACCACGCTCTGGCAGATCGCCAACAAAGACCAGGACGAGAAGACCGTTCACGGCACGCAGAAGCCGGTGGAATGCATGCGGCGTCCGATCCTGAACAATTCCAGCCCAGGTCAGGCGGTCTATGAGCCCTTCATGGGATCGGGCACGACGCTGATCGCAGCGGAAACGACTGGACGGGTCTGTTACGGCATCGAGTTGAATCCGGCTTACGTTGATGTGGCGGTTGCGCGCTGGCAGAAATTCACAGGCAAGCAGGCCATTCTTGACGGAGGCGAGCAGACGTTCGATGCGCTGAAATCTGAGCGCGAGGCTGCATGAAACAGTCGCGCCTCATGTCTTTGGTCGAGGCTATCACCAACGTGGTCGTCGGCTATGGTGTCGCGGTTATGACGCAGATTCTGATCTTTCCGGTCTTTGGGCTGCAAACATCGTTGGGACAAAATCTTGCTATGGGCGGGATATTCACGATCGTCAGCCTGATACGCTCGTTCCTCTTGCGCCGGCTCTTTGAGGCATTCCGCCCCTCCGTCGACTAACGTAATTGGTCCAAAGCTTATCTTTTCCTTTATGAGTTCGGAAATTACACTTTCTCCATAGCGGAGGTCCAAATGACAGCGGATAAGCAGCACTGGGATAGCGTTTACGAGGCAAGGGCGGAGGACGAACTGACGTGGTTTGAGATGACGCCTGCGACATCACTGGAATTTGTCAAAAGGCATCTTCGGATTGGTGACTCGCTTATTGATATCGGTGCAGGGGCTTCTCGTCTCGTGGACACATTGCTGGCCCAAGGTTACGGTCCGCTAACTGTCCTAGACCTTTCCGACGCAGCCTTGGCAGTCAGCAAAAATCGACTGGGTACGAGAGCCAGTGAGGTCAGTTGGATTGTTTCCGACATTACAGCATGGCAACCAAATCAAACATTCTCAGTTTGGCATGATCGAGCGGTCTTCCACTTTTTGACGGGCACCGAAGATCGAGCTAGCTATGCGCGCGCCTTGTCTGAGGCACTTGGCCCAGGCGGTATTGCGATCATCGCCACGTTTGCGGACGACGGGCCTGAAAAATGCTCTGGACTCCCCGTTGCTCGATACTCTCCCGAAGCGCTAGCGCTTGAATTAAACCGGTTGCTGCCAGGCCAATTCGAAATGATTGATGCCAAACGCCACGTGCATGTGACGCCTAAAGGAAATGAACAGCGTTTCCAGTATAGTATCTTCCAGAAAAAGTGACCCTTAGAAATACCCTGGAGTGTCACGACGGGACTGAGTTCAAAGAACGGCAGCGTTGCGCTTAGATCAAGCCGAGGCCTTTCAGGCAGCTGGCTGTGTCCATCAGCTGATGGGTCGGAACCTCGACTGTGATGGTGAAGCTGTCGGCAAAGGTTCTGCCGTAAACGCCCCCATCGTCCATCAGGGCCATTTCGATCTCCTCAAGGACGACGGTGATCCGACTGCGGTCGAAATGCTCGGGCAGGTTTCGGATGGGGAAGCGAATGCTGGTGGTTTCCATGGGGTTCACTCCGCGTGCTCGCCTTCCTTGAAGGCGCTGTCGGTGATGCGCTTCAGGAGTTCGGCGTAGTAGTCGAGGTTGCCGACATGGCCCCAATGGACCGCGTCGAGGTGGGTGTCGAAGTGCTCTGCGCTCAGCGCCTGCAGCCGCGCGAGCATCGTGTCGATCGCAGCCTTCTTAGCGATAAACGCGTCTTTGGCTGTTGGTTGGTGGCTCATCTCGAGGCGTCCTGAGTTGTGTTTTCTGCAGTCGTGAGCTTCGCTCTGGCGGCCAGGCTTATCCAGTGAATTCGACGCAAACCCATACGGTTAATCGCACTCTCGAGGTTTGCGAATGTCATCAGCCACCCAGCCCATTGGCGTGATCGCGCGCCTGCTCGACCTCTCAGAGCGGCGGGTCCAACAACTGAGCAGAGAGGGTGTAATCCCGAAAGCCGAGCGTGGTCAGTACGACCTGATCGGATCGGTCCGCGGCTACGTCCGCTACCTGCGTGATCAGGCGCTGAAGGCACAGGCGGGCGCGCCAGACTATGCTGCCGAACGCGCGCGCTTCATCCGGGCGCGGGCCGACCTCGCCGAAATGGAGGCAGAGGAAAAGCGCCGCTCACTGATTGCCGCCGAACAAATCGAGGCCGCCTGGATCGCCGTGCTCGCGCTCTTGCGCACCCGTCTGCTGGCGCTCCCTGACCGGCTGGCACCACAGGCCTTTGAACAATCAACCGTCGGAGACACTCGGAACCTGATCCGAACTGCGATCCGTGAGGTGCTCGATGATCTCGCGCAGCCAGACATTGAACTTGAAGCCGACATTGACCTTGAGAGGGTCAGCGATCCTGAAGCGGACGGTGGCGAAGGCGCTGGCGGTGCTGAAGCCGCCGCCGGATCTGACGATCAGCGATTGGGCGGATCAGAACCGCCGGCTGAGCTCTGAGGCCAGTGCCGAGCCGGGCCAATGGCGCACGAGCCGTGCGGAATACCAACGCGGGATTATGGAGGCGGTCTCAGACGCCGCCACCGAAACCGTTGTGATCATGTCCAGTTCACAGGTGGGTAAGGCGCTGGCGCTTGATACGCCGCTAGCGACGCCTACAGGCTGGACTACGATGGGCGATGTGCAGGTCGGCGACATTCTTTTTGACGAAACCGGCGCGCCGTGCCGCGTCACGGGCGCCACAGATGTGATGCTCAATCGGAGTTGCTTCCGCGTGCGGTTTTCGGACGGCAGTACGATCATCGCCGACGCCGATCACCTTTGGGCTGTCGACAGCGACATACCCGTGCGCGCGCAGGACGCGATGAAGGACCTGTTCCATGACGATCCACCGCGCGATCCTAACGACGAAGGAGATTGCTGAGACGGCGCATTATTATGGCGCTAAGAAACGGAACCGATATGCCATTCCCGTTGCAGGTGCGCTGCAGCTGCCCGAACAGGCCTTACCTATCCCACCCTACGCCCTTGGCGTCTGGCTGGGGGACGGCCACAGCTACGGATCACAGATCACCTGCCATCAGGATGATCTGGAAATCGCCGACCATCTTCGCGCTTGCGGTCTGGAAGTTGAGGTCAAGTCGAAGGACAAACGGGTCCCGCATATCCTGACGCTGAAGCCAATACTGCCTTGGCCCGACAATATGTGTCGTCGGGGGCATGACATGGATGTGCTGGGCCGCCATGGGAATGGGCAATGCGCCGAATGTGGACGGCAGTTCGCAATGCAGTGGAAGCACGGCCTTCCCGTTGATCCTGTTCTGGAAGCCGGAAAGCCATTCAGTAAGCGCTTGCGGGAGATGGGGCTGGCTAAGGATCGGAAGACGCCAGAGACTGGCAAACACATACCGTCGGTCTACCTGCGCGCGTCGATAAATCAGCGCCTAGCCCTTCTGCAGGGACTAATGGACACAGACGGCTATATCGCGGAATGCGGTCGCTGCGAGTTCATCACGGTTCATCCACGTTTGGCCGAGGGCTTCGGCGAGCTTCTAGCCTCCTTGGGTATCAAGTTCACGGCCGTGGATAAGCAGCCGACGGTGGTGATCGATGGCGAACGGCGGCTTGGAAACCCTGCGACGCGGTTTTCCTTCATGATTTATGACGACACACCAGTGTTTCGATTGGCGAGGAAGCGCGCGCGTCAGGTCTCGCGGGCGGGGCGGCGGACGACAGAAACTGAGCGGCGCCGCATTGTCGCCGTTGAAGCGGTTGAGAGTGTGCCTGTGCGCTGCATTCAGGTGGACAGCCCGAACCGTTTGTATCTGGCCGGAAGGACCATGATACCGACGCATAACACGGAGGTGGTCAACAATTGCGTCGGCTACCACATCGATCAAGATCCTGCACCGATCATGGTGGTAATGCCGACCGAGCGGGATGCAGAGACCTGGTCGAAGGACCGCTTCTCGCCGATGGCGCGGGATACGCCGTGTTTGCAGGATAAGATCGCTAATCCGAAGTCGCGAGACGGCAACAACAAGATCCTGCACAAGCGGTTCCCGGGCGGGCATCTGACCATCGTGGGCGCCAACGCACCTTCGGGGCTTGCGAGCCGACCTATCCGACTGCTGCTCTGTGACGAGGTCGACCGCTATCCATTCAGCGCAGGGGCCGAGGGGGATCCGGTCAACCTCGCAAAGAAGCGGACGGTGACCTTCTGGAACCGCAAGATCGTGCTGGTCTCGACGCCGACGAACAAGGGCGCGAGCCGGATCGAGGCGGCATTTGAGGAAAGTGACCAGCGCAGGTTCTGGGTGCTGTGTCCGGAATGTGGCCATGAACAAATCCTGACCTGGGGACAGGTGAAATGGGACAAAGATGAGAGCGGTGGCCATCGCCCCGAAACCGCGCGCTACCACTGCGCCCACTGCGATGCTCCCTGGAACGATGAGAGCCGCTGGACCGCAATCTCTAAGGGACGCTGGATCGCGGACGCGCCATTCAATGGAACGGCTGGCTTCCATCTGAACGAGATCTATTCGCCCTGGGTGCGACTTGAGGCCATGGCCAAGGGGTTTCTATCGGCGCGCGCCGGTGGGGATGAGACGATGAAAACGTTTATCAACACCTCGCTCGGCGAGACCTGGATGGAAAGCGGCGAGGCCCCGGACTGGCAGCGCCTCCAGGGTCTGAAGGAAGATTGGCGCGCGGGCACGGTTCCGCCCGGCGGGCTGTTCCTGACCGCTGGCGCCGACGTGCAGAAAGACCGGATCGAGGTCGATGTCTGGGCCTGGGGGCGGGGCCTGCAAAGCTGGCTCATCGATCACATCGTCATAGACGGTGGCCCGGGCGATCCGGCGTGCTGGCAGAAACTCTCCGACCTTCTTGGCCGGACCTGGGTCCACGCTAGCGGCACGCCTATGACCATTGCCCGGTTGGCGATCGACACGGGCTATGAAACGGCCGCGGTCTACGCCTGGGCGCGGCAGGTGGGCTTTGGTCAGGTGGCTCCGATCAAGGGCCTAGAGGGCTTCAATCGGGCGAGCCCCGTCACAGGGCCAACCTTTGTGGACGCCACAATAGGTGGCAAACGTCTGCGCCGTGGAGCGCGGCTTTGGACCATTGCGACTTCGACGTTCAAAGCCGAGACCTACCGTTTCCTGCGGCTTGACCCGCCGGAAGTCACCAGCGCGGGAGATGGCGAGGGCTATTCTCCTCCCGGCTTTCTCCATCTTCCGGGCTGGGTTGATGCCGAATGGCTGAAGCAACTGACTGCAGAGCAGCTGGTCACGGTCAAGAACAAGCGCGGGTTTGCTAGGCTCGAATGGCAAAAGCTGAGGGAACGTAATGAGGCATTGGACTGCCGGGTGTACGCCCGTGCGGCCGCGTGGATCCTTGGCGCCGACCGCTGGTCAGACGCCAGGTGGGAGGAATTGGCCGTACAGTTTGCGGTGGCTGGTAGTAAGCGTAAGGCTCCTACTGGGGGCGGCCCTCAATCTGCTCGCAAGGCACAGGTGCGCCGCGTTGCGCGATCAACATATATGGGATGAGTTTGGGCATGGCGGATATTGCGACACTGAGACTCCGCCGCGACGTTCTGACGTCGCAACGCACTTCGGGCGTGGCCCGTGTCAGCTATGATGGAAAGACGGTGGACTATCGCTCGGTCGCTGAGATCGACCGCGCCATTGAAGCGCTCGACCGCGAGATTGCAGCGGCGGAGGGGCGACGCATGGTGCGGCACATCCGCGTGATGGCGACGAAGGGCCTCTAAGCTGAATGGCATTTTTTGATAAATTCCGCCGCCAGAAGCCTGGTGGCCCTGAAGCCATGCGTGCGCGTCTAGAGGGGGCTATGGCCAAGCGCCGGCTTCGGGGTTGGAACCCACCCTTGGAAAACATCAACGCGCTGGTGGCCTCTGGGGGCCCGCGACTGTTGGCACGCTCGCGCGAGTTGGTGGTGACAAACGGCTATGCCGCGAATGCGTGCGAGGCTTTTGCCGCAAACCTTGTGGGTGACGGCATTAAACCGTCCTCGCTGATCCGTGATGCGAACTTACGAGACCAGGTACAAAAGCTGTGGCTTGCCTGGACGGATGAAGCAGATTCCGATGGGCTGACAGATTTTTATGGCCTTCAAGCCATTGTGGCACGCGAGATGTTTGTCGCCGGGGAATGTTTTGTGCGGCTGCGCTCAAGGCGGGCGGAAGATGGGCTGATGGTGCCTTTGCAGCTACAGCTTTTGCAATCTGAGATGCTGCCCTTTGACAAAACTGAGACGGCGCCAAACGGCAACCGTATTCGGTGTGGGATAGAATTTGATCTGATTGGCCGGCGTGTGGCCTACCACTTCCGCCGACACCATCCAGGGGACAGTACTGAGGCGGGGCAGGGCAGCACGTCTACGACGCGTGTGCCAGCTGAGGATGTGCTCCATATCTATCGACCGATCGATGCGGGGCAAATCCGAGGGCTGCCGCATATCGCCCCGGCGATGGTGCGGCTGTTTTTGCTCGATCAGTATGATGATGCAGAGCTTGATCGCAAAAAGACGGCTGCAATGTTTGCGGGCTTTATCACCAAAACCGCCCCTGATGATCCGATGATGGGCGAGGGGGAGGTCGATCTTGATGGTGCGGCCGTGGCCAGCCTTGAGCCTGGTACCATGCAGGTGCTGCTGCCTGGCGAGGATGTGAAATTCTCAAGCCCCGCTGATGTTGGTGGTGGATATGAAGCCTTCCAATATCGCACGCTGCTCGCGGTCTCTGCCTCGCTGGGGTTGCCGTATCACCTTGTGACCGGCGATGTCCGACAGGCCAACTATTCCAGCCTGCGGGCAGAACTTGTGGAGTTCCGGCGGCGGATTGGCCAGTTGCAGCATGGGGTTGTGGCGCATCAACTTTGCCGGCCTGTTTGGATGCGCTGGCTGGAGACAGCGGCCCTTTCTGGGGCCCTTGAGGCGGCCCCGAGTTTGGCGCGTCCTGTGCAATGGATCCCACCACGGTGGGATTGGGTGGATCCTCTGAAAGACATTCAAGCGCAGGTGCTGGCGATGGAAGCTGGCATCACATCACGGCGGAAGGTGGTCGAGGCCACAGGGTACGATGTGGAAGAGGTCGATCAGGAAAACGCCTCGGACGCACAACGGGCGGCTGATCTGGGCCTGATGTATCGCGCAAGCCCAGGTGAGACGCAGGGGGCAAGAGCAACGCCCATCCAAGAGCCCAACCCAAATTCTAGTGACGGACCGCCCGATAGGGATGCGGGCACCGACCTACAACAGGAGTAACCTCATGAAGTCTTGGTATATGATCCGTGCCCGGGGGACGGGCACGGAAGTGCTGATCTATGATGAGATTGGTGCCTACGGCGTAACGGCCAAGGGATTTTTGGCAGAGTTCGGCGCCTTGCCGGATGATGCGGCAATTGATCTGCGCCTCAACAGCCCCGGCGGCTCGGTCTTTGATGCGGTCGCCATTTACAATGCTCTGAAGCGTCATGCGGGCGAGATCACCGTCTGGGTTGATGGTATTGCGGCTTCAGCTGCAAGCTATATCGCCATGGCAGGCGACACCATTGTCATGCCAGAAAACGCCTTTTTGATGATCCATGACCCCTCAGGGCTGGTGATGGGCACGGCCGAGGACATGCGCTCCACTGCCGAGGCGCTCGACAAGGTGAAGGGCAGCCTCATTCAAGGTTATGCCGCGAAATCAGGTGCGACCGACGAAGAGATTGCCAACCTGATGTCGGCTGAAACTTGGCTTGATGCAAAGGACGCGCTGGCTCTCGGGTTTATCGACCGTATGGCCGAGCCTGTGAAACTTGCTGCGTCTTTTGATGTGTCGCGCTTCCGCAATGCACCGCCCGAATTGGTGACAGCTGCAAGCGAACCAGATGCACCTGAAATCGCTGAACCCCAGAACGAGGATGATGCAGGCACCAGCGCGCCCGCTGAACCCGAACACCAGGCCGACACTGCGCCCACAATGACTGACAGCGCGAGCGTTCGCGCCGAGGCCATCGCTCATGCACGGATGGTCATCGATCTCTGCCGCCTTGCGGGGCAGCCGCATATGGCTGGCCGCTTTTTGGAAGAGGACACGGATCTGGACATGGTGCGCAGCAGGCTTTTGGCCGCGAAAGCCGAGGCTGAGGGCCTGCCGCCACAATCGCTGCATGCCCAGCCTGGCAGGGGCGCTGCCAGCAACCCTTGGGGCGATGTGATCGCTCGCACGTTCAAGACAAAAGGATAAGCCATCATGAGCATACTGACAGAAACAAACCACGCCGGTGGCTTTCTCGTTTGGGAGGTGCTGCGCGATTACACGCGGGAGACGGTCACCATCGCATCGGGTGCGGGCAAGCTCGAGCCTGGCACTGTGCTTGGCAAGATCACCACGGGCGGCAAATTCACCAAGCTCACGCCGGCTGCCACGAACGGCAGTCAGAATGCTGCCGGCATTCTCTGGGCTGGCGTTGACGCCTCAGCGGCTGACGCCCCAGGCGTCGTGATCCTGCGCGGCCCCGCACTCGTGAACCGGCATGAGATCATCTGGCCCGAGGGGGCGAGCGAGGCCCAGATCACCGCCGCCACCACGGCATTGGGTGCGCTTGGCGTCATCCTACGCTGAGCCCCCTGACAAAAGGAATTCTACACATGGCAACTATGGATATTTTTGAAGGCGATGCCTTCTCCGTTATTGAACTCACACGGGCTTTGGAAAACATCCCCTTCAAGCCGGCCACTCTTTCTGGCTCTGGGCTGTTTGGCGAGCGCGGTGTGAGAACGCGCACAGTCGTCATTGAGAGCCGGGACGGGACGTTATCTCTGATCCCGTTCTCCGAGCGTGGGTCGAATTATGACCAGCAGCAGCCTGAAAGCCGACAAGTTCGGGCTTTTGTGTGCCGGCAGTTCAAAAAGCAGGATGTGCTTTGGGCCTCTGAGATCCAGGGCATCCGCGAGTTTGGTTCCGAAAGCGTGACGCAGCAGGCGCAGGTAGAGGTCGCGCGGCGACTGCGGCGACTGCGCGCAGATGCTGAGGCGACGTTCGAATATCACCTGCTCAACGCCATTCAAGGCGTGGTGAAAGACCCGCGCGATGGTGGCGTTGTCATCAACTTTGCCAATGATTTTGGGATCATGCCGGCGGCAGAGGTGGATTTTGACCTTGATAACGCATCGCCAGGGTCGGGCGTTTTGCGCAAGAAATGCCAGGCGCTGATTGAAAGCGTTGAGGAAAGCTTGGGCGGCCTTGTAATGGGCCCTGTGAACCTGCGCGCAGAATGTGGCTCTGCCTTCTTTGCGGATTTGGTGGCGCATAAGGAGATCCGCGAAACCTATCTCAACACGGCTGCCGCCAGCGAGTTACGGGGCAGGGTGGTGGACGAGGTGAACTTTGGCGGCATTACCTTCCGCCGCTATGGGGGTAATTCCAATATTGGTGTTCCAACCGACAAGGCATTCTTCTACCCGCAAGGGATCGAGGGGCTTTTTGAGATCTACTTTGCACCGGCAGACACGTTTGAAACCGTCAACACTTTAGGACTTCCGCTCTATGCGCGCATGATCCCTGACCGTGAGCGCGATGAGTGGGTGCGCCTTGAGATCGAAAGCAACCCGCTGCCCATCTGCACGCGCCCACAGGTGCTGCGCACAGCCAAGCGGACCTAATGAGCGCCTTTGCTGACGCCCTCGAGGTCTTGTTTTTTGATGCCAACCTCTCGGTCGAGATATGGCATCGAGACAGCGAGGGGCAGTTCACACGCGCCCGGGGCATCCTGCGCCGTCCTGACGAAATCACTGAGTTTGGGGCGGCGCGGCTTTTGTCAGACACCACCCGGATCGACGTTCGGGTGGCGGATATCCCAGACCCTCGGCCCCAAGAGCAGATCTTGATCGGGGACGAAACCTTTCTGATCCAGGGCGAGCCGCGCCGTGACCGCGAGCGGCTGGTCTGGACTATTGAGCTGACCCCCGCATGAAGCTTGGCCTCGACATTACACCCGACCTCGTCGCAGTGATGGCCGCCGAAATCAAAGCGGGCGAAAAGGCCGTCAGCGCCGCGATGCGCGAAGCTGGCACGAACCTGAAATCCGCCTGGCGCGGGCAGATCACCCAAGCGGGGCTTGGTCGGCGCCTCGCGAACTCGATCCGGAGCCAGACCTATCCAAAGGCTGGTGAAAGCTTGAAGGCCGCCGCGTTGGTCTGGTCGAAGGCGCCGGTCATCGTGGGAGCGCACGACACGGGCCCGCTGATCCGCTCGAAGGACGGGTTTTGGCTCGCGATCCCGACGGCGGCGGCAGGCAAAGGCCTGAAAGGCGGGCGCATCACACCGGGGGAATGGGAACGGCGTCGGGGGCTAAGGCTGCGGTTCGTCTATCGCCGTCGAGGGCCGAGCCTTTTGGTGGCCGATGGGAGGTTGAACAGTCGCGGACTTGGTGTTGCATCGCGCTCAAAGACCGGGCGCGGTAAGGCGACCGTTCCGATCTTCCTACTGGTGCCGCAGGTGAAGCTCGCGAAACGGCTGGACCTGGCGCGGGTTGCAGAGCGCGCGCAGGCGGCGGTGCCGGGGCTGATCGTGGCGAATTGGGTGTCTGAACGGGTTTGACGGGGCCAGTCGACAGGCGGGCGAAATTGGCATATATTGCCAATGAAGCTGATGGAGACTGCCGTGGCCACGAGAAACGTTGTCCTGACTGAAACGCAATCCGACCTGGTCGACCGCTTGGTTGCCTCGGGACGCTATCAAAATGCCTCAGAAGCCTTGCGGGCAGGACTACGCCTTCTGGAACGCGAAGAAGCCGAACTCGGAGACTTGCGCTCGCGGCTGTCGGTTGGCCTTGAGCAGGCTCGCCGAGGGGAATTTGCCGACGGCAGTGGTGAGGACGCCATGCGACGCGCCTTTGCTCTTTCCCGCAATCGGTCCTGATCCGAGCCCAAAATGCCAAAACCCTGGCGCCTCACACGAGCGGCGGAACGCTCCCTCATCGATATCGCGATTTGGACGGTCGAGACTTTTGGCCCCAGGCAGGCTGCTGCCTACGAAGAAGACTTGATTGCCGTCTGCCGGAACATCGCGGCGGGTATGGCGCAGTCGCAGGATTGCCGCCGGATCATCGATCCGGATCTTAATGAAGATCTGCGCTTTGCGCGCGCCGGACAGCATTTTGTCGTGTTCGTCGAAAATGCCGAGCAGGTCATCATAATCGATTTCCTGCACAGCCGATCCGATCTGCCGCGCCATCTGGCAAACCTGTCACCCAGAAAGGGTGACACAGAGCATTGAGAACGAGCCACCCCCGGTGGTCCGGGAGTGACATGCCTTCAATTCGCGAAACCATACTCGCCGCGCTGCACGCGCGGCTTTCGGCACTGCCAGCCAGCGCCCTGCGCGATGATGTGCTGCCGGAGCGCGTCCCAGATGCTGGCCTGCTGATCCTGCGCGACGGCGAGCCGGAGGAGCCCGAGGTGACGCTATCGCCGCTCGCCTATCACTACCAGCATCGCGCCGAAATCGAGGCTGTGGTTCAAGGCCCTGACCGTGATGTCCTATTCGACACCCTGACCGCCAGCATCAGCACGGCGCTCGCCGCCGACCGCACACTGGGCGGCCTCTGCGATTGGGTCGAGGCGGAGGCGCCGCAGCCTGTAGATCTGCCTGTCCAGGGCGCGGCGAGCCTGAAGGCCGCCGTTATCCAGGTCGTCCTGCACTATTCAACGGCTGACCCACTCAGCTGATCCCGATAACCCGAGGAGAACACCATGGCACGAGCCCAAGGGGCGCGAGCGCAGATGGCGCTTGCGTTCGAAACAACCTATGGCACGCCGCCTGCGAGCGGCTTTACCAAAATGCCTTTTGCCAGCACGACGCTGGGGGCTGAACAACCGCTTCAGACATCGGAACTCTTGGGCTACGGCCGGGATCCGCAGGCCCCGATCAAAGATGCGGTGACGGCGGATGGCGATGTTGTCGTGCCACTGGATGCTGAGGCCTTCGGTTTTTGGCTGAAGGCTGCGTTCGGCGCCCCGATGACAACCGGGACCGGACCCTACACCCACGAGTTCCGCTCTGGAAACTGGGCACTGCCGTCCTTCTCGGTCGAGACCGGCATGCCGGAGGTGCCACGATTTGCGATGTATTCCGGCTGCATGGTAGACAGCCTCAACTGGCAGATGGCGCGCTCTGGCTTGCTCACCGCGACGGCCAGCATCGTGGCCCAAGGCGAAAACATCGCCACGAGCACGGCGGCGGGCACGCCAGCCAATATCGCGCTGAAACGATTTGGCCACTTCAACGGGGCGATCACGCGCAATGGCTCCAACATCGGTAACGTTGTCTCTGCCGACCTTACCTATGCCAACAACCTCGACCGGATTGAGACGATCCGTGCCGATGGCAAGATCGACGGCGCGGACCCGTCGATTGCGGCTCTGACTGGCAATGTCGTTGTACGCTTTGCTGACCAGACGCTGGTGACCCAAGCCATCAATGGCGAGGCCTGCGAGTTGGAGTTCTCCTATACCCTGCCCATCGGCGAGACCCTGACACTGACAGCACATGCCGTCTATTTGCCTCGTCCCCGGATCGAGATCTCAGGACCGCAAGGTGTACAGGCAACCTTCGACTGGCAAGCAGCCAGTGATCCAGTTCTCGGCCGTATGTGCACTGTCACGCTTACCAATGAACGCGAGGTATATTGAGCATGCTGCGTTTAAACCTTTCCACCGAAGCGCGCTGGCTCAATCTTGGTCATGGCGTTCGTCTTCTTGTCGAACCACTCACCACCGCCATCATGCTCGCGGCGCGCAGTGATCCGGCGATTGTTGTTGCGGCGTCTGAGGCTGAGAGTAATGCAGACCACTCAAACGAAGATCTCGCTCGAGTTGTGGCCAAAGCGGTTGCGCGCATCGTAGTGAAAGACTGGGAGGGTGTGGGTGACGAAGACGGCAAACCACTACCTCTATCGCCTGAAGGCATCGACGCGCTATTGGAACTCTGGCCGATCTTTGAGGCGTTCCAAACAAAATATATCGCGGGCGCGCTCATTCTGGATGCAGAAAAAAACGCCCAACCGCTCTCGCCGATTGGGAATTTGGCGGGGGCGGCGAGTATTGCTCGGAATGCCGATCTGTTTGCGCGGAATGCCCGCGCAAGCTTCACCAGCCGTTAACCCTTGAAGGCTGGCAAATTTGGGATCTGGTGCTCAGACTGGGTGGGCAAATGCGCATCACTGACGGCATGAGCGGCGGCCGTGTCCTTGGATGGGATATGGCAACGGCTATCGAGATGGGCCGCGCACTTGGCGTTTCTACTACCATCATCGCAGAACTATTGCCCGCCATCGAAGCTGTAATGGTACGCAAAACAAACGAGCAGACAAGATTAAGCGGCCTCGAGGGGTTTGATCCCTGAGACATCAATTGTCTCTTTTGCGCACGCTAAATCCCACGCACGTTGCAGGTTCATCCAATATTCAGGCGTCGTGGAGAAGAAGCGTGCCAGCCGCAGGGCCAGATCTGCTGTAATGGCGGCTTCATCTTTCAAAATGCGAGAGATCCGACTGCGCGGGACAAACAAATGACGCGCCAGAGCAGCGCCACTCAATCCAATGGGCGCCAGATAGAGCTCACGCAAAACAACACCTGGCGAAGTTGGGTTTTTAAAGTGTCGGGACTGTCCTGCCATGGCAAACACCTTATGAACTCAGCTTTTCGATTAGGGTAACATTCGGAAGCCCAGCAAAATGCTTATCGCAAGTCAGTAACTTTGCTCCATTGAGATCAGCCGTTGCGAAAATGATTGCATCTGCTGTTGCGAGGCTCTGCGCGCGACAGGCCTCGGCCGCTGCAAGCGCCACTTCAGTGTCGAGTCCAACAACTTGGCAAGTTTGTGTGAATGCTATTACCTGATCTGCCTTGTCCTCGCTCAACTCGCGCGACAGCCATTTGGAAAGTTCGAGTTGAACAATAGTTGGCACAAGCCAATCTGTTTGCGCAGGCAGCTCGCCGGCCACCAAATCTCCGGTTGTGGAACCAATGAGCCATTCGATCCATGCGGATGTATCAACCAGAATCATTAGGTGCGATCCGCGCGGTCACGGTAATCGCGCGGGTTGGCGTTCTTTGCGATGCCGTGGAGCGCATCCCGTTTGGGGATGGGGACCAGCAAAACCCCCGATCCTTTAGGGATAAAGGCGAAAGTTAAACCCGCCTCCCACTGCTGTGCTCTGCGCACGGCTTTGGGAATTGATATCTGAAACTTCGAGGAGAGTGTCGCAGTATCTGCCATGATCATACTCCTTTCTGATCGATAAGCAAAACGTAAGATAAAATTTTCATTTCTTCAAGGATGCTTTCCTATGGCTGAAAAACGCGTCTCTGTCCGGCTCTCTGCCACGGGAGGTCGCCAAGTCCGTGCCGAACTTGAACGCGTGGGTGAAGCAGGCACACGCGGAATGGGGCGCCTGAGCCGAGAACTAGATCAGGCCAATGCTCGTATGGCAGCGTTTGCCCGCCGCGCTCGAATTGCGGCAAGTGCCGCAGCAACAGCTCTCGCAGGGGCGGTTGTGGTGATGACCCGGTCCACTGTGGCAGCGGCCAATGAGATCGATCAACTCTCACGAGTGGCCAATTCTGGGCCAGAGCTTTTCCAACGCTGGTCGGCGGCCTCCGCCACTGTTGGTATTGAGCAGGAAAAACTCGCCGACATTTTGAAAGATGTGAATGACCGCATCGGGGATTTTCTGCAGACGGGCGGAGGCCCAATGGCGGATTTTTTTGAGAATATCGCTCCGCGTGTAGGCGTTACAGCAGAGCAGTTTGCAAGACTGTCAGGTCCCGAGGCTTTGCAGCTTTATGTTTCAAGTCTTGAGCGCGCCGGCGTTAGCCAACAGGAGATGACCTTTTATCTTGAAGCCATGGCGTCAGATGCCACACGCCTCATACCTCTTTTACAAAACGGAGGCACAGAGATGGCACGCCTTGGCGCCCAGGCCCAAGGATTGGGCGCCGTGCTTGATGCGGATGCCATCGCGGCCATGCGCCGCTCAGAACTGGCCCTTGTCAGCATTGGGCAAGTCTTCACGGGCGTGCGCAACCGAATTGCAGTTGCCTTGGCACCGATACTAGAGACTGCAGCCAATGCTTTTGTGGCTCTCGCCTCAAGTACCAGCCCAATCTCTCGTGCCTTTGATGCGGTGCTCGCAAACTTAGATCGCTTGACCATTTATGCAGGCAGCTTTGCCACGTTTATGGCAGGGCGTTGGGTAGCTGCTATGGCTGCGGCGGTCGTGTCGGTACGCGGGCTCGCCACCACTCTTGTCATTCTAAAAGGCGCACTCATCCGCACTGGCATTGGAGCTTTAATTGTCGGTGCAGGAGAGCTTGTCTATTGGTTTGCTCGCCTCATAGCTGGCGCAGGAAGTTTTGGCACGGCCATGGGCCTGTTGAAAGACCTCGCCCTGGAGGTGTGGGAGAGGATAAAACTTGGAGCATCCTCCGTCGGGACCTCTATGGCCGCCCTATTCTACGACCTCAAAGCCGATGCTGCGGCTGCCATCGATAGTGCAATCGAGAGCGTCATTGCCTTTGGGAATACTGTAGCCAATACGTTCGAAGGTGCGCTTATGGCCATTCGTGAGATTTGGTCACGTCTGCCCGCTGTGGTGGGCGATCTGATCTTCACAGCCGCAAACCGTATGCTTGACGGTGTGGAAGCGATGCTGAACGGGGCCATTACGCGGATCAACAGTTTTACCACACGCATTCGGGACGCCTTGGCTGCAGTGGGGATCGAAACTGCATTCGGTGAGATTGGCGAAATCAGCTTGGGCAATATCGCGAACCCCTTCACAGGGGCTTCGCTTGAGGCTGGAGCCGCTGCGGCAGAAGCCTTTAGACAAGCCTTTTCAGACAACCCGCTGAGCGCCCCGGATCTTGGGCTTGATCGAATTACTTCGACCGCTTCTGCTACTGCGAATGCGTATAAAGAGGCTTCAGAAGATTTTGCTGTTCTTGCAACAGCTCCCTTAACCGCTTGGCAGGCTTTGCAGGACGCGGTCGCGGATACTGGCGCAGACGGTGCGGAGGCTCTGGATGGAGCAACGGCTTCTGCGGAACGTTTGGGGCAAGCCGTGGCAGAGGCTGGAGCAGCATCCACAGGCGCAGGGGCAGCAACCAACAGCGGATGGCGCGCAGTCTCAGAGGCATTGAAGGGCTATGCATCTGACGCGCTCAATTGGGGCAAAACCCTTGGGGAGACCTTAAGCAAAGCATTTTCTGGCGCGGAAAACGCGTTTCGGAGTTTTGTAGAGACCGGAAAGCTTGATTTTCGCGGCATGGTACGATCGATCCTGGCAGACCTCGCGGTTCTTCAGTTTCGGCGCGCCGTGTTGGGCCCGGTTGCGAACGCTTTGGGTGGGATTTTTGGTGGTGGCGGATCCGTGACAGCGGCCGTCTCCCATACAGGCGGGATGGTTGGCATCTCTGGCCATCAGCGCTACGTGCCATCAGCACTATTTGCGCTAGCCCCCCGCCTTCATCGCGGCGGCTGGGTGGGACTGGGGCCCGATGAAGTGCCCACCATTTTGCAACGCGGCGAGCGAGTCTTAAATCGCCAAGAGGCAGGACAGTACGCCCCAGGCATAATGGCCACATCCGGGATCAACATCCATATTGATGCCCGAGGTGCCCAAGCTGGGGTGGCTGAACAAATTGACCTGAAGCTGCGCGCAGCGCTTCCAGAGATCGCACGCATCGCCACTCAAAGCGTGGCCAATCAACGCCGCAGAGGGCATGCAATATGATCCCCGAGCTGCCGGTTTCCTTGGTGTCCTCGCTTGAGCGCAGACTTGCGACGGCGGCCACCGCAACCACCTCTCCTTTCACTGGCACACAGGAGATCCAAGACTGGGGTGGAGAATGGTGGGAGTATCAGATCACGCTGGCCCTCCTACGCCCCGGCGATGGGCGCCGTGTCTCTGCATTCTTCGCAGGGCTTGGAGGGGTCCGCGGTCGGTTCTTGTTTCGTGATCCCTCCATAGAACCACCGACAGACATTGGAAGCGGAACAGTTCTGGGCGGCAATCAAAGCGGCAACAGCCTTCAAACACGAGATTGGCAGACATCGACGCCGCTGTTTCAATCGGGAGATTTTTTCTCCCTTGGAACAGATGCGACAAGCCGAACCTATCAAATTACAGAAGATGTCAGCTCGGACGCAGCAGGCTATGCCACGCTGCGCTTCCTTCCGCGCCTACGCGAGATCCCGGTGGATGGGGCCGCTCTTGAAGTCATTAATCCCAAACTTGCCCTCCGCCTCATAAGCCCTGTGCCCTCTTCCATAGGGCGTGCAGGGAAATATCAATTCACCTTCGCTGCCAGAGAAGCCTTATGACCCGCAATGCAACCGTGGATTATCTCGCCGCTTTAAGCAGCGGTGAACTCTACCCTGCTATCTTCTTTGAGGGTGCCTTTGCATCTGGCTGGGTGCGCATTTGGACCGGATCACATGACATTACCTGGGATGATAAGCTCTGGACAGGTGCGGGCGCCCTCATCGGTCTTGGTGCCTTGGAAGAGACCTCAGATGTGGTGGCCTCTGGCACCAACGTTTCGCTCTCAGGCGTGCCTCTTGATCTCATCAGCTTAGCCATCGAGGAAGCGCGTCAAGGAAGCCCCGGAAGGATATGGCTCGCGCTCCTGACGCCTGAGCGCAAGGTCATTGCCAATCCCGTGCAAGCCTTCTCAGGACGTCTAGATATCCCTGAGATCAGTGAAGATGGATCCACATGCACTATCACGATCTCATATGAAAGCCGGCTGATTGATCTCAACACTCCACGCAACTGGCGCTACACCCATGAAAGCCAGCAGGTCCTGTTCCCCGGAGATCGCGGCTTTGAACATGTAACCGCAATCCAAGACCGCGAGATCACATGGGGGCGAGGATGACCTCAAGTCAAAGCCTGAAATGGGTTCACGATCTGCAAGCTGTCTGCAATCACCATGCCATGCTGCAAATCCTCAGAATAAAGCGTAGTGCAGCCCGCAGACAAAGCCGCTGCCACAATCATCGCATCATAAACCGAGAACTGATACCGTGCAGCGAGCGCAAGGCCCAAATCATGCGTCTCAACCGTCACATCACAAATATCGCAAAAATAGCGTACGCCTTTGAGAAAGGCGCCCGCCTCCTCCCAGCTCATCCCCGCTTTGCGCCGACAATTGGCCAATGCTTCATTGAGGACTTGTACGCTGATCACCCCACGCTTTTGCAAAAGTCCCGTTGCAATCTCCGCCTTCTCCCCCTCTTCCAAGAGATAGAGAATAATATTGGTGTCAAAAAACCAAACCGTCGTATATTGAGCAGTCACGAACTCAGCGGACATTGGCGTCATCACGCGACAAACGCTGATCCGCCTTCAAGCGTCCTCGAAACTGCGCCAAACCTTCTAACACCTCCTCAGGGCGAGGCTGCCGCAACACTGCAAAACCTTGTGCATCTGCGCGCAGATCAATCTCATCGCCAGCTTTGAGATCAAGCTTACGCACCAAATCAGCAGGCAAGCGCACCGCCAGCGAGTTTCCCCATTTTGCAACTTGCATCTGATCTCTCCTAACCAAGGATAAACATGTCTCACAATGTATATCAAATGCCTGAGCGCTGCAAGCCGGGCGCACGCGTTCCAAACTGGGACCACCTCCTCGCCCTATCCATTGAAGACGCACGCAGGCGCCCCTTCGTCTGGGGCGCGCATGATTGCGCCACTTGGGCCTTTGATGTTCGACACCGGCTGACAGGTGGCCCTGATCATGCGCAGATCTGGCGTGGACGCTATAAAACCCCACGTGGCGCTGAGCGGGTTTTGCGCAAACTGGGCTGGGCGTCCTTCGAGGAAGGCGCACGCGCACTATTGGGTGCGCCACTTGGAGCCGTAGGGCTTGCGCAGCGCGGGGATCTTGTTTTGGGCGGCCAACCCGAAGCCTTTGGCATCTGCTTGGGCGCCCGCGCAGCCTTCCTTGCGCCTGAGGGTTTGGCCACGCGCCCGCTCTTGAACTGTCACCTCGCCTGGAGAAGCTAAGCTATGCCTCCTGTTGTCATTGGAGCCGTGGCGCTGGGCGGGGCCGCTGTTGCGGCCGGTGGTGTGGCAGCAGCCTTTGCAGCCGGCGGATTGATTGGCTTTGCTGCCAATTTTGGCGCCTCTATGCTGCTCTCAGCCGCCACGCAATCGATGATGCCAAAACCATCTTTGGGTCAGATGGAGTTGCAATCACGCACCGTTACCGTGCGCGAACCAGTCATGCCCCGTCAAATGGTCTACGGGCGCACGCGGAAGGGCGGTGTGATCACCTTTCTTCACTCCACCGGAGCGCAAGATAAATATCTGCACCTGGTTGTGGTGCTTGCAAGCCACCGCGTCGAATCCATTGGGGCGATTTACTTTGAGGGCGAGATGGCGGTGGACGCAACAGGCCAGGCACAAGGGCGATGGGCAGGCAAAGTCACGATCGAGAAGCGCTTAGGGCGGCCCAATCAAGCGGCCTTCGCCGATCTGATCACTGCTGCCCCAGAATTTTGGACCAGCGCACATCGCCTTTCTGGCTGCGCCGCTCTTTATCTGCGCCTCACCTATGATCAAGACACATTCCCAGGCGGCATCCCCAACATCACAGTCGATATCGAAGGGAAGGATGATATCTTTGACCCCCGCACTGGTAGCACCGGCTTCACACAAAATGCAGCGCTCTGCATCGCCGATTATATGGCCCATCCGATCTTCGGCCTTGGTGCAGCGATCGGAGCTGAGGACGGGATCAGCATTGAAAGCCTCATTGAAGCCGCCAATATCTGTGATGAGCTAATCCCGCTTGCCACAGGTGGCAGTGAGCCACGCTACGCCTGCGATGGCGTGATCTCACTCGCAGAGACCCCAAAGACCATCATTGAGGCGATGCTCACCTCCATGGCGGGGCGCTGTGTTTGGCAAAGCGGCGCTTGGCACATGCGCGCAGGCGCTTACCGCATCCCCTCAGAGATCCTGACCAGTGATGATATCCGAGAAGGCGGCATCGCGCTCACAACGCGCCAAAGTCGCAGCTCCAATTTCAACGCTGTGCGTGGCCAATTCGTCAGCCCGGAGAATGATTGGCAGCCAGATGATTTTCCAGGCTTTGCCAGCGAGGTCTATCGCTTAGAGGATGGCGGCGAGCAAATCTGGCGCGATATCTCGCTGCCTTTCACAATCTCTGCGGCAGCCGCACAGCGCATCGCCAAAATTGAGCTTGAGCGCAACCGCCGCCAACAAACGCTCAAACTGAGTGGAAAGTTGAAAGCCTGGCGCGTGGCCGCTGGAGAAACTGCGCTTTTTAAATATTCTCGCTGGGGCTTTGACGGCGATGCTCTACCCGATGGAAAACCGTTCGAGGTTCAATCAGTGAGACTTGATCTCACCCAAATTGGCGAGGGTGTGCGCCTCGCACCAGAACTGATCCTGCGCGAGACCTCGCCTTTGGTCTACAGCTGGTCCGCATCCGAAGAACAAATCTATGCTGCAGCGCCGCGCACAACCCTGCCTTCTGCCTTTGATGTAGCCCCACCCGGAGCTCCAAAAGGCGAGGAAGAGCTTTACGTCACACGTGATGGCTCCGCCGTCAAAGTGCTTTTGCGCATCATCTGGCCAGAGGCTCAAAACGGCTTTGTGGATACGTACCAGGTGGAGGCGCAAAGAGATGGTTTGGGCTGGCAAGATTATGGGAGGACAACTGGTACCAGTTTTGAGCTTCGCGATATCCGCCCAGGCCAGTGGACGTTTCGAGTAAAAGCCATCTCGGTTCTCGGCGTCTCCTCTATTTGGCGCGAGGGCGCGCGCGAAGTGGTAGGCCTCACCGCCCCACCGGAGCCGCTTGAAGGTCTCACAATTCAAAACGCGGGTGGGCTCGCCATTCTCAAGTGGGAACGCTCTCGCGATGTTGATGTCAGGGTTGGCGGGAATATCATCATCCGACATTCAGTCGCGGAACCTGCAGATTGGTCGAGTTCTATATTCATGGACAAAATTGCGGGCGCCGAGGCGATCGCAGTCGTCCCACTCAAACCTGGCACTTACCTTGTTCGCGCAGAGGATAGCGAAGGCAGGCTTGGCGCAATCCGACACGTCACGACAAAAGCTTCTCATGTCTTAGGGTTCGCACCCTTCGATCAGCTTCAAGCTGAGCCCGCATTTTTGGGCGCCAAAACAAACCTTACTGTGCAAGAGGGCAGCTTACGTATCCCCGAAGAGTTAGACCCCTCCGGTGTACCTCAAACACAAAGCTATGAGGGGCTTTATCAATTCGAGACAGGCTTAGATTTTGGAGCACTCAAACGCGTGCGCGTGCGCAGCCATATTGAGATCGGCGCGCTTGCGTTGCGCGATGATATTGATGCGCGCCTCAATAACATAGACGATTGGGCCGATTTTGATGGCACAGATGGTGCCGAAGTTGATGCAGTGATTGAACTGCGTGAGACAGATGATGACCCAAATGATGCGCCCAATTGGAGCCCATGGGGGCGCATTGATAGCCACGAGATCGAGGCACGCGCCATAGAGGCCCGGGCACGCATCACCACCACAGATCGCGCGTTCACGCCCGCGATATTCGCGCTTCAGATCCGGATTGATGAGGTAAGCCCATGAGCCAAACCCCAAGCTTTGTGATCATTAATGATGCAGGCCTTGCCGTACGCGTGCGCCTCAATGAAATCTTTGAGGCGCTGCAAAGCTCCAATGCAGGCCCAAATGCGCCCGAGGACACCGCTCCAGGTATGCTTTGGTTTGATACAAGCACCCAACCCCCACGCCTAATGATCCGCAACATCAGCGATGATACTTTCCAAGAGCTGCTTGATGGCGGGACCTATTAAGATCACGCAGCTAAAAGCGAGACCATCCATGAGCGAGAGCAGCCTTATTGAAACACTCAACAGCTTTTTTGGCGGCGCTTTGACCACGCTTCTGGGCGCCACCATTGGCCGTCTCATGTATCACTCAGGCGAAGTCAAACTCGGTAATCGCAAGTTCTTCGGCAAAGAGCTTCTTTGGGAAATCCCGATTGCCATTGGTATGGCCATTATTGGCGAAGCGCTTGCAAGCTATTTGGGCCTTGGGCAGCCGGTCTCAACGGGCCTTGTGGCTACTTTGGCTTACTTGGGCCCACGTGGCGCAGAGGCGGTGATTATTCGCTGGCTGGGACGCCATAAGCGATAAGCTTCACCTTGATTTTACAAAATCACATTACCACATCAATGCAGTCACCGCTTGACCCAAGGGGGATATAATGACGCTTCTGACAAAGCAGGACCTTCTCGCGCGCATGCGCGCTGGTGAGGACCCAGTTCAGCTTATGCGCCGCGCCATTTTAGAAACAGGCGGCACCTGGCCTGAAGGCGATCTCGGCGAGGGACTTTTTGAGGTGCAATTCGAAAACATCACCGGCCTTGGCTCCTCTGCGCGCGCTGCAGTAGAAGATTGGGCTCATCAAGCGCAAGGTGAGCGCAGCGCCGCATAGAGGCTAAATGTAGCCCGCCCCTAATACCAAAAACATCTGCCATTCAGCCGCCCAAGATTTTGGGCGGCTTTTTTAGTCATGGGAGCAGCATATGACACCCTATCAAATCGCCCAAACTTATCTCGGCACAGTTGAGGGGCCAGGCCCTGAGAATAACCCCACCATTTTGAAGATGTACGCCAGCATTGGTCAGTCCCATATCGAACATGACAGTGTTGCTTGGTGCGCAGCTTTTGTCGGACATTGTTTGGAGGAGGCAGGCCTCCAATCCACACGCAAATTAACTGCGCGTTCGTATCTCACATGGGGCATTGAGGTCGACCTCTCTGAAGCACAAGAGGGCGACTTGGCGGTATTCTGGCGCGGGAAAGCCGCCAGCTGGCAAGGCCATGTCGGCTTTATCAGCAAAATCGAAGGTAAGTTCCTGTACATCCTAGGCGGCAATCAAGGAGATGCCGTTAGCATTGGGCGCTATCCCGCGGCGCGGCTTCTGGGCATACGGCGCGCGGGCCAAGTCACCCCAAAGGCCACCTGCTCGATCCTTGACGTGCAAACACGCCTCCGGGCTCTGGGCTATTACGAGGTGGGCGTTGCAGACGGCGTTATGGGGCCACGTACACGTGCAGGTATTCTCGCCTTTCGTGCTGATCGCAGCTTAGACCTCGCCCCTTTGATTGACACGAAACTCTGCGAGGCATTGCGCCATGCCCCATCACGCAGCGTAGATCCGGCCCGCAAAACAGGTGCGCCCCAGGAGAGCCGTATCCTTAAAGCCGCAAATCAACAAATGGGACTGGGGCTAGTTGGATCGTTCAGCAGTCTTCTCATGCTTCTAGAGCCACTCGTCTCAAACCTTGAAACCGCACAAGGTCTCATTGCCCGAACTCTCACGCTCCTGCACGACCTCCCCGGGTTCCAGTTTATCCCTACCGCTCTCATCTTCGCGCTCTGCGTCGGCATGCTGCTTTTGGCTTTCAAAACCCGTGCAGCCCGACTTGACGACCATCGCAAAGGCAAAACGCCATGAGCCTGATGCGTATGTTCACATGGGCCCAGCAAAGCCTGATTTCGCTCAAACTGGTCTTCACCGTCATGATACTTGCAGCTGCAAGTATTGGCTTTGCGATCCTGCGCGGCAAGCACGCCGCCCAATCCCATTACTGGCGCAAACGCGCAGAAGCCCGCCTTCACACAATGATCAAAGCAAAGGAGCTGCGTGATGCGCTTGATCAAAAAACTGCGCAAAGCCACCGTGATGCTCTGCGTCGCTGGATGCGCCCAAGTACCAAGCCCCGAGATTGATCCGTGCCTTTGGGCAAACCCCATTCGTCCAAGTGACGAAGATCAGCTCACAGATGAGACCACGAAGCAAATCCTGGTACATAACGAGATGGGAGAACAGTTTTGCGGGTGGCGCCCATGAGCTGCTTTGTTCAAGGCCCCGTCATTCTTATCGGCTATACCTATCGACTTCAGATTGAGACAGAGGCCGCGCTGTTCCCGTCTCAAAGTCTGTTTGAGGCCGATATCCGCGGGAAGCCGAGCGATCCCTTCGCACTCACAACATTAACGAGTGCAGAGGGCACGCTCGCCCGGATCAGTGACACGCGCGTTGAAATTAAAATCCCAAGTACGGCCACTGCGCGCTTCACCAAAGGTTCGGTTATGATCGATTTGGTGCGCCGCGATCTGCCTGAGCCTCTTCACCTAGGCTTCTCTCTGGAGATCCCAGTCCACCTTCCCATCACAAGAGACCCCTCATGACCAGTTACACTTCGCCCTGCGCATCAGGTCCAAGCGGGCCGATAAAAATCAACGTGGCTCAAGGGGTCGGGCGCGTGACCGTTCTAGGCCTTCCAGGCCCCGAAGGTGTTCAAGGCCCACCTGGCGAGCCCGGGCCCCAAGGAGCGCCTGGCATCACTATTGTTCCCGATAATCTCCCCATCAATGGAGGCTTTTTCTGATGGCCAATATTATTCAAGTAAAACGCCGTGTCTCTGGTCTCGCTGGAGCCCCCGCATCCCTCAAATCTGGCGAAATTGCCCATAATGAGATCGACCAAACCCTCTATGTAGGTCTCGGCGATGACGGTACCGGTACCGCAAGCTCGATCACACCTTTAGCCGGCAAAGGCGCTTTTGTGGATCTTGCTTCAACGCAAACCATCCCCGCTGTTAAGATTTTTTCGCAAGCACCGCGTGCAAGTGTCGATGCAAGCCTTGGCACGGAATTGGTGCGCAAGTCTCAATTAGACGCTGCACTCTCCTCTCTTGCTGCAGGCGATATGTTGAGCTCTGTCTATGACACGGATGCTGACGGCAAAGTGGATCAAGCGGAAGCCGCTGACAGCGCACCTTGGACAGGCATCACGGGCAAACCAAGTAATTTTCCACCGGCAACCCATAGCCATTCCATCTCAGAAGTCACAGGGCTTCAGGCAAGCCTAGACACAAAAGCCCCGCTTGCATCACCGAGCCTCACCGGCACACCGACGGCCCCTACCGCCACACCGGGGCTCAACAATACCCAAATTGCAACCACCGCCTTTGTGCAGGCCGCCGTCAATGCGCTCATTGGATCGGCGCCCGGCACTCTCGATACCCTAAACGAGCTTGCTGCAGCCTTAGGCGATGATCCAAACTTCGCCTCGAGTGTTACCACTGGTCTTGCAGAGAAACTCACAAAATCCGCCAATCTCAGCGATCTCACAGATGCAGCCCAGGCCCGTAGCAATTTGGGCTTAGGCAGTCTTGCCCTGCAATCTGCAGGTAATGTGAACATTACGGGTGGCATCTTAAGCGGTGTGACGATCGACTGCGGCACTTTCTAATCAAACGGGAGATGCATGACAGATGTCGATCAAACTCAAACAATCAAATGTGGCTGGTAAAGTCCCACAATTGAGCGACCTTGTTTTAGGTGAGCTGGCCATTAACACCTACGATGGTCGCGTCTTTCTTAAGCGGAACAATGGCACAGAGGCTCTGCTTGAGTTGGCCCCGCTTGAGAGTGGGGCATTAGGGATCACAAGCTTGAACTTAGGCAATTGGTCCCTGCTTCAAAATGGAACCAAGTTAGAGCTGCGCTATAACGGCACCACTCGCATGGCCCTCGACAGCTCAGGCAATCTCACCGTCACCGGTGATGTTACAGCCTTTGGAGCGCCATAATGCCTTTACAAACCACAGGGGCGATTTCGCTTGGAGATATTGCTGCCGAGTTCGGCGGCACCGTGCCGCATGCGCTCTCAGAGTATCGTGGCAAGGGAAATGCGCCAAGCTCAGGCGCAATTACTCTAGCGCAGAGTTTTTATGGGGCCGCAAATAGCCTCAGCTATGATGTCCTAGTCGTGGCGGGCGGGGGCTCTGCCGCCCAGCGCCATGGTGGAGGCGGGGGCGCAGGCGGCTATATCGCAGCCTCCTATTCGGATCCTGCAGGCACAGCTTTTGCCATTGCCATTGGCGCAGGTGGCGCCTCCTCCAGCAATAGCGGCTATATGGGCGGAGACACGACCTTTGGCGCGCGGCTTCGTGCGAAAGGCGGTGGGCGTGGCAGCACCGGAGATACAGGCAGTGCGATGTCGGGCGGCTCAGGTGGCGGAGGAGACTATGTCGTCACAGGTGGGGGTTCGGGGACCCAGCCGAGCCAATCAGGAGACAGCGGAACCTATGGTTTCGGAAATCGTGGGGGGAATTGGAGCTCTACCTGGGCCTTTGCTGGCGCAGGCGGCGGCGGTGGTGGTGCGGGCGCGCGCGGGGGTAACGCTTCATCTGGCGGTAGTCCCTCCAATACTAAGCCGGGCAACGGAGGCACGGGTAAAACTTGGCTCAATGGCACGACCTATGCAGGCGGGGGAGCAGGCTCAGCGCGCGGCAATGACCAAGCCGCCTATGGCGGAAGCGGCGGGGGCGGAAACTCCTACCCAGCCGGCGGACGCAATGGCGCGGCCAATACTGGCGGCGGTGGTGGAGGCGGCAGCGATGCTGTCAGTTCAGGCGCCGGCGGCTCAGGAATTGTCATAGTCCGATATGCAGGGACACCGCGCGCCTCCGGTGGGACGATCACCCAGTCAGGAGGCTACACATTTCACAGCTTTACATCATCAGGGACATTTACGACATGAGCCATTTTGCATGGGTCGAAGACGACATAGTTCAGAACGTGGTGGTTGCAGACTCTATTGCTGATCTGGAAACCATCACGCCACCGGCTTCTCAAGGTCAATGGATCCAGACATCCTACAATACACGCGGTGGGGTGCATTATCTTCCAAACAGCGACACACCAAGCCCAGATCAGTCAAAAGCATTGCGCAAGAACTTTGCGGGGATTGGCTTCACTTATGATGCAGAGAAAGACGCGTTTATTCCGCCGAAAGATTATCCCTCTTGGGAACTTGACCGTGAGACCTGTCTTTGGAAGCCACCAGTTCCGCGGCCATCGGATGGTACCGTTTATTATTGGAATGAGGATGGTCGGGTTTGGGTTGAGGCGACAGTGGTCAGTTAAGTTGGCGCCTGAAATGTCTTCGGAGTGCCGACCTCACCGATCGCGAAAGCCTTGCGCAAACCCCTTTGCCATATCCCACAGTAGCAGCATAGGGAGGCTTAGCATCCAAAGCAGGAATATCACCAATCGGATAGCCAGCATTGCGGCTAGCCCGACCGCCATGGCGCCTATGTAAATTAACTGTAGTTGTGCGGCCTTTTTGCCGCGCAGTTGCACGCCCGCAAATTTAAATGAAGAGTATTGGGGCTTCAGAAAGTTAAAGCTGCCCATGTGGTTTTTCACAGAAGCGCTCACACCAGTCTTGGACAAATTAAATCCAAGAGGTCCAGCTTTCCATCGACCGATGAATTGGAAACGACCATTCTGCAACGCGACCCGAGCGCCGTTTGCCACGCGGGTTGAAACCCGCAGGCCTTTGGAAGAGTTCGCCGTGAGGTTAACGGGTCCAAGTTTTTTCTCAGCACGAACAGAGACGCCGCCAGTGCGTGAGGCACGGGTGTATTTGCCACGATGTTCAATGCGGACTTGCTTGCCGCTTTGGTCTTTTTTGCCGAGGCCGAACATAAATAATTAAATACCGATCGGTACGAATCCGATAAGCCTTGAGTGGGCTTGCATGGTTATCAACGCACTAAGATTGATAAATTGCTTCAGTGTCTAGGTAATCGGATAGTAATGTGGCTCTTTTCTCAATAGAGATACTCGTCCAATAAGCCTGCAGATCATCGAACTCTGAGAAAAACTGTCCAGCCACATCTCCTGAAGAGATCTCAGCTTTCTCCATAAGCATTGCGATAGCATTGTCAGGATTGCTAATTTGAGCTGCTTCGTTGATTGCCAATCGCGCTCGAGCAATTCGTTCAGTTTGACTGGACATTATCAGTTCTCCCGCATTTTTCTGACCAAAGTGTACATCAATATCCGACAGCTATGAAGCAAAATGCGTTGTTTTAAGGTGTTGAATAAATTTATTTTTTTCCCGCTTCCCGATTACTCAGCTTTTGAAAAGGTGGCTATTACGTTCTGAAGGAAACCCAAACCACACTAAGTTAATCGATAAGTTCGTGCATGTTCCTCGAGGGGGAGTTCTTCAGACAGAGCTGCGCTAACGAGTTTGCCTTCAATATGGGGATCATGATGGCGGCGGTGTGGCATTTGACGGGAATGGTGGTGGTTGGGCTGGAAGGGATTGCCGGTTGCGGCGCTGCTGATCATTGACTGGTTGGTCCAGCGGATTCTCCCCTTATCGCAGCCCTGAGCACAAACGTGACGTTGGCGGCTCAATCCGCTTGAAGCATAAGGAGGGTGCGGCGTTTGACATCGCCATGGCGAACCACGACCCAGTGGCCTTCGAGGCCGCGGCGCGCGAGGTCGGGTTCCTCGGCTTCGGCTTCTATCCGCGCTCGGGGTTCATCCATGTGGACCTCGGCCCCGCACGCCAGTGGGGCGAGCGTTTCCCGGTCCGAGCGACCGCATTCGCAGCCGAGGCGCCGCCCGCCCGCGAGGTGCTGGCCGACAGCCGCACGATGAAGGGTGGTGGCACGGCGGGCGTGGCGACGCTGGGCGCGGCGGGCGTCGAGGTGGCACAGGGCGTCCTGGCCGAGACGCAATCCGCCATCCTGCCGCTGGTGCCGTATCTCGACACTCTGCGCTGGGTGTTCATCGCGGTGGCACTCTGTGGCATCGCAGTCACCATCTATGCCCGCCTCGACGACTGGCGCCGGGGGCGGCGGTGACTGCCGTCCTCCTAGGCAGGATCACGGCCAGCCCGTGGGTGTGGGGGGGCGCTGCGCTACGGAGCCTTCCTTCTCGCCGGGCTCATGTTCCTGCTCGCGCGCCGGCGGTCCGGCGCGCGAAGCACGATCTCCCCCATAAGGAGTTGGATCGGCAAGTTCTGCGGCAAGGGATTTCCCGCGAATTCCTGCGTATTTACGTTGTTCGCCAATTTTGAAAAGATCGAGCGGCGCAAGGGCCTCGAACAAACAGGTGGCACAAACTCTTTGGAAACCAGTGCCCGACAAGCCGCAGGAGCATGCCAAGGGGAGTGAACCATGTGCATATCGGCAACCGTGAGCTTCGGCGCTGCCGCCGTCCTTATACCGCTTGGCGGGCTTGCGCTGCGGCATGCCTGCACGACGGACCGGCGTTATCTGGTGTTGGCCTCGTTTCCCGTCATGTTCGGGGTGCAACAGATATCCGAGGGTCTGGTCTGGTTGAGCCTGGATGATCCGGACGGGCATTTTTCGCTCGGCGCCGCAATGGTCTTCCTGTTCTTCGCCTATGTCGTCTGGCTGGTGCTGGCGCCGCTTGCGGTGATCCCGCTCGAACACCGGAAAGACCTGCGGCGGGCTTTTCTGGGAATCCTGCTGTTCGGCGCGGTCTTTGGCCTGTCGCTGTTCCTGCCGCTTCTGGCCAGCCCCGACCGGCTCGGAGTCGATGTCGTTCACGGCTCGCTCCTCTACGAGACGCGCCTGATCTATGGCAGCCTGGTTCCGAGCGCGGTCCTGATAGCCATCTATGCCTGCGTCGTCTGCCTACCGCTCCTGACATCCTCGGCACCCGGCGTGCGACCGTTCGGAATCCTGGTCGCCGCCTCGATGCTGCTTACCATGCTCTTCGCGGGCTATGCCTTCAAGTCGGTCTGGTGTTACCTTGCCGCCATCAGCTCAGCTTATCTCGCCTTGATGATGTGGCGGCTTCCTAAACTAGCGCAGCGCCGGGTCTTCGAGGCGTGACCACAGCGCCGCGCCGATCACGGGCGGCACCGGGCGCCTATCGGCCAGTTTTCGCGCCGCGCATGGCATGGGATCGGGACTGCCCGCGCTTCAGGTCGCAGATGCCGTTTGCTGAGGGGCCGTTTCGCCCGATCCCGGCCTGATGCCGAACATCAGCGCGTAGATCACCGGCACCGCCACCAGCGTCAGCACTGACGCGAAGGCAAGCCCGCCCATGATGGTGACGGCCATCGAGGCGAAGAAGGCGTCCGGCAGGAGCGGGATCATGCCCATGATCGTCGTTCCCGCGGCCAGCACCACCGGCCGGAAGCGGCTGACCGAACCGGCGATGATCGCCTCGGCCCGGTCGCCGCCCTCGGCGATGCGGGCGTCCATTTCCTCGACCAGGATGATGGCGTTCTTGATCAGCATTCCCGACAGGCTCAGGAGGCCCAGAAGGGCTGTGAAGGTGAACGGCAGGCCCGAGACCAGCAACCCCAGCGCCATGCCGGTGATCGACATTGGCACCACAAGCCACAGGATCAGCGGCTGGCGCACCTTGTTGAACAGCAGCACCGAGATCACCACCATGACGAGGAATCCCAGCGGCAACTGCGTGCCGAGCGAGGCTTGCGCGTCCGAGGACGCCTCGTATTCACCGCCCCATTCCATCCGGTAGCCTGACGGCAACTCCATCGCCTCGATATCCGCGCGCACGGCCCGGAACGCCTGATCGGCGTTGAGGTCCGGCACGGAACCGCCAAGCACGGTGATGGTGCGCTCGCGGTTGCGGCGATGAATGGCGGCCTCCTGCGCCACGACGTCGATGCGCTCGACGACCTGGGTGAGCGGCACATACTGGTTGCCCGCCGCGCTCCAGACCAGCTGGTCGTGCAACTGCTCGCTGCTGCGGCGCTCGTGCTCCGGCACCCGCAAGATGATCGGAAGCTGGGTATCGCCCTCGCGGAAGGTTCCGGCACGCACCCCGGATGTCGCATAAAGGATCGTGTCTGCAATGGCCGAACGGGTTACACCGGCGACGCGGGCGCGCGTTTCGTCCACCACCGGCTCGATCACCAGTTCACGTTCGCGCCAGTCGGTGCGAAGGTCCATCAACGCGCCGGACCTGCGAAAACGTTCCTGCGCCTCGGCGGCCAGATCACGCAGCACCTGCGTGTCCGGTCCCGAGAAGCGCACCGCGACATCCGCACCCGACGGCGGGCCGAAGGCCAGTTGCTCGAAGCGGACCTGACCTTGCGGAACGCGTCCTGGCAGGTCCGACAGCCGCTCGATGATCTGCGGGATCATTGCGGCGTCGGCCGCGCGCACGATCAGTTGGCCATAGGACGAATCGGCCTGTTCGGGGCCATATGTCAGCATGAAGCGCAAGGCGCCGCGCCCGACCAGCGTGGTCACGCCCACCACGTCCGGATCGGCAAGGACCGCTTCTTCCAGCGCGATCATGTCGCGTTCGGTCGCGCGGATATCAGCCCCGCGCGGCAGGTTGTAATGCACATAGAAAAGCGGCGTGGTGGAGGCCGGAAAGAACGCCTGTTTCACGTTGCCGAAGGCGACAAGGGACCCTGCCGTGATCCCGACCATCATCAGCACCACAAGCCATCGCGCGCGCAACGATCCGCGCAAAAGCCAGCCATAGGCCCGGTAGACGACGCCGCGATAGGGGTCTTTTCCCGCCGCGTCCCCATCCGATCCGCGCAGCAGCCATGCCCCCATCAGCGGCGTGACCGTCAGCGCCAGAACCCACGACTGCAAAAGCGATATCGCGATCACGGCAAAAAGCGAGAACAGGAATTCGCCCGTGGCATCCGGCGACAACCCGATCCCCGAGAAGGCCATGATGCCGATCACGGTGGCCCCCAGAAGCGGCACCGAGGTCGCATCCGATGCCTCGCCCGCGGCCTCCTCGGCGGATTTGCCGCGCTGCATGCCGATCACCATGCCCTCGGCGATGACGATGGCATTGTCCACCAGCATCCCCATGGCGATGATCAGCGCGCCAAGGCTGATCCGCTCCATCTCGATCCCGAACGTGGCCATGAAGAACACCGTCCCCAGCACGGTCAGCCCCAGCGTGGCCCCGACCGTCAGACCCGCGCGCCAGCCCATCGTCAGCATCAGCGCGCCGATCACGATGGCGACCGACAGCGCCAGCCCGGTGATGAAGGAGGATACCGCCTCGTCCACCACCCGGTGCTGCTCGTAGATCGGCAGGATCTCGATGCCTGCGGGCAGCGCCTCGGCGACGTCGCGCAGACGCGCCTCGACCCGTTCGCCTACGGCGACGACATTCTCGGTCTGGATCGCCGATACGCCCAGCGTAAAGGCCCGCACGCCGTCGTGGCGGATGATCTGCTGCGGCGCCTCGGCTTCGCGGCGGTCCACATGCGCGACATCGAGCACCGAGATCTGCTCGACGCCGCCCACACGCCCCACGCGCAGCGCCTCGATCCCGGCGACGCTGTCGAACCCGGGCAAAAGCAAGGTGCGCAGCCGAGCATCGTCGGCACGGATCTCGCCCCCTTGCAGAACCGTGTTTTCGCCACTCAGAAGGCCCAGAACCTGATCGGGTGGCAGGCCCAGCCGGGACAGCCGGGCCGAAGGCACTTCGACCATCACCACCTCTTCGGGCAGGCCCAGCGTTTCCACCTTGGCCACACCTGGCACCGTCAACAACTCGCGTCGCAGGCGACGGGCGATCTCGCGCTGGTCGGACGGGCTGTAGCCGCTGGCGGTGACGGCATAATACAGCCCGAAGACATCGCCGAAATCGTCATTGACCTGCGGCGCCCTCGCCCCGTCCGGTAGGTCGCCCCCGGCGTCGCCCAGCCTTCGGCGCAGCTCGTCCCAGACCTGCGGCATCTCGTCGGGGCCATAGGTATCCTTGATTTCCACGGTGATCTGGCTGAGGCCCGGCATGGATTTCGATTCCACCCGGCGCAGCTGCGGCATCTGCTGGATCGCGCTTTCCAGCACCTCGGTCACTTCGCGCTCGACGTCCTCTGCCGAAGCGCCCGGATAGGGTGTGAAGACCAGCGCGGTCTTGAGCGTGAAGCCCGGGTCTTCCAGACGCCCGACATTGGCAAGCCCCCAGAGACCGCCGATCAGACAGCCAATGATGAGCAGGGAAATCGCAACAGGGCGGCGAATGGACCAGACGGCAAGGTTCATGGCGCGACCCCGATCAGAACATGGCCGGGCGCACCAGCACCCCGTCGCGCATCTGCCACCAGCCTGCAGCCACGATCCGCGCACCAGGCGTCACGCCGGACAGGACCGGGATGCGGTCGCCCTGCGGCAGGCCCAGGCTCACCTCGCGGGGATGGGCGCGGCTTTCCTCGTCGACGACCCAGACGCGCGGCGCCGCACCGCTGAAGGTGTCGACGGCCGACACCGGCACCATGACCGCATCGACCCTCTGACGCGGGCGAAGCTCGACGGTCGCGGTCATGCCCGGCAGGATGCGCGGGTCGGGCTCGCGCAGGGCGAATTTTACGGCATAGGTCTGCGCCACCGGGTCGGCCTCGGTCACGAAGCGCGCCAGATCCAGCGGCATCGCCGCGTCGGGAAGGGCGGGGAACCGCGCCACCGCCTCGTAGTCTTCCGGTGCAGTGCGGGCTAACACCGCCAGATCCTCGGGCAGCGAAATCGCGACCATCAGCGTGCTGACGTCCTGCAGGCGCAACACCGGCACTGCCGGGGTCACGTTGGAATAAGTCTCGATCAGGCGCCGGGCGACGATGGCCTCGAAGGGGGCAGAGATGCGGGTCTGTTCGAGTGCGCGCTGCGCCTCGGCGACGGCGACCTCGGCCTGCCGCAACTCGGCGCGCGCCCGGTCGAGCTGCGCGCGCGGCGCCGCCGCTCGTTCGACCAGCTCGGACACCCGGGCCTCCTCGCTGCGGGCCAGATCGACCACCGCTTCGGCCCTCTCCAGGGCGAGGCGAAAATTCACGTCGTCCAGCGTGGCGATAAGTGTGCCTGCTGCGACGCGCTCCCCCTCGGTGGGGCCGATCTCGACGATCTGTCCGCCGATCTGGAAGGCGATGTCCACGGTCCGCTGCGCCTCGACCCGGCCGATGAAGCTGCGCGCGGCAAGCCCATCGCCGGCCTGCACCACCTGCATGGGCACCGCGACGGCGGCCTCGGTCGGGGGCGCACCTGCGTCTTCCTGCTGGGCCAGGGCGTTCATGTTGGTGAACCACGCGGTGCCGCCCAGCCCGATGAGTGCGATGATGACTGCGAGAGCGATAGAGAGGCGTTTCATGTGGCAGGCTCCAGATCTTCGATCATGGTTTGAATACGGGTGAGGGTCGCCTTGCGCAGGGCCGGATCGGCGGGTGGCAGGCGCATCAGATGCTGGAACCGCAGCCCGTCCAGCGCCGCCAGAATGACCAACGCGCTTGCCGGGTCGGCAGTCTCTTCCAGAACACGCCCGGTATAACCCTCGATCAGGCGGTTCACCGGCGTCATCAGCGCGGGGGCTTCCGCCGCGGCAATCATGATCGCCATGGAGATGTCGGGATCAAAACGCTCGAAATGGCCGAAGGCGCCGACGAGGGCGCGCAGCGTCGGGTTTGGCTGCCCGGACGCGGCATCGCGGAACTCGAAGAAACTCTGTTCGAAAGCAGCAATCATCTGGTGCATGAGACCTTCAAGCAGCGCCAGCTTGGAGGGAAAGTTGTAGAGAACGCCGCCTTTCGACATGCCAACCTCGCGCGCGACGGCCTCGATCGTCAGACAGCCCGGGCCGTCACGCGCGACCACGGCACGGGCGGCGTCTAGGATCTCGTCAGGGGCATTGCGCGCGCGCATTCCATCTCCGGGGCTGGCGTTCCGACCATTTGGTCGGAAACCGACCGATTGGTCCTATAGATGCTGCGTCGCAGAAGTCAAGCTGATCCCGGTCGACGTCGACGTCGACGGCAAACCAGGTTGGAGAGATCAGACCATGGCGCCGATCGTCCGCCGGAACCGCGCGAGCGCGATGGCAAAGAGGATCGCGCCGATCGCCGCAAGTGCGAGGAACTGGGGCCAGACGATGCCGATGCCCGCGCCGCGATAGAGGATCGCCTGGGCCAGCATCACGAAATGCGTGTCGGGTGCCGCCAGCGCCACCACGCTTTCGGGCACGTTCCCGATCGCGTTTGCGGTATCGCTGCTGTCGCTCGGTGAAATGGCACACCTGGCGGCGAGCATTAACTTGGGCAGGACCATCATGTTACGTTTTTGCATGATCGATTGCATTGAGTTTCCTTTCGCATTTGCTTTCTGCCTCGCCAAAACGGGGCAATCCGCTGTCAGTCCTACCAAAAAACAGAACATGAAGACCAACCGATTTTTCACTTGAAGCTCTAGTTGCTGTAGGTGCTATGTCGATCTGAACTGTCCGAATCCCGAGGTCCGTTCATGCCGTCTTATATCCACCGCCATGATGATACCGACGCTCCGCAGGCATCCGGCGACGGCTGCTGCGGAGGCAGTCGAAGCTGTGGCAACGTCGCTCCAGTAACGCCCGCGCCGTATGCCGGGCGCAGCTTTCAGGTTTCAGGCCTCGATTGCGCCGAAGAGGTCGCGATCCTGAACAAGGTGGTCGGCCCGAAGATCGGCGGGGCGGAGCATCTCGCGTTCGACGTGATCAATGGACGGATGACCATCCTCGACAGCGCAATGAAGGTATCGGACGGCGAAGTTGCAGAACTGGTGGCAAGCACCGGCATGACCGCCAAGCCCTGGGATGCCGAAAACGCGTCGGTCGACCAGGCGGCCCATCTTGCACGCCAGCGGCTGTATACGGCGCTCAGTGGCGGCTTCTGGGCCGCGGGATTTCTGTGGCACATCATCGAGACCGGCATGGGGGGGGCACTCGGCCTCTTCGCAGGGCACGGCGAAGCGCCGATGCCACGGGTCGAGGCAGGGCTATTCGCGGTTGCGATCCTGTTCGGTGTCTGGCTCGTGGCACCCAAGGCATGGTCGTCCGCACGGAGACTGTCGCCCGACATGAACCTGCTGATGGTGGTCGCGGTGGCCGGTGCCATAGGGCTTGGCGAATTCTTCGAGGCGGCGACGGTTGCGTTCTTTTTCTCGCTCTCGCTCTACCTCGAAAGCTGGAGCGTCGGGCGTGCGAGGAATGCGGTCTCGGCGCTCTTGGACCTTGCACCACCGACGGCGCGCGTGATCCGCGAAGACGGAAGCGAGGCCGACGTTCCGGCGGCCCAAGTCGCCGTAGGCTCAAGCTTCATAGTACGCGGTGGCGACCGTATCCCGCTCGATGGTGAGGTGACGGACGGCGCGGGCGCGGTCGATCAGGCGCCAATCACCGGAGAGAGTGCGCTGGTCCCAAAGGAACGAGGCGACGAAGTCTATGCCGGTACGATCAACGGCGAAGGCACACTGACGGTGCGCGCCACGAAGGCCGCCTCGGACACCGTGTTGGCCAAGATCATCCGCATGGTCGGTGACGCCCATGCCCGCCGCGCGCCCGTGGAGCAGTGGGTGGCGAAATTCGCCCGCATCTACACGCCTATCGTCATGGCTCTCGCCATTGCAATTGCCCTGCTGCCGCCGCTCATTTTCGGGGGGGCCTGGGATTATTGGTTCTACAATGCACTCGTTCTGCTGGTGATCGCCTGCCCGTGTGCTCTGGTCATCTCGACACCGGTCTCCATCGTCGCGGCGCTCACCGCTTCGGCGCGGGCGGGCGTACTCATCAAGGGTGGTGCCTATGTCGAGGCACCGGGTCGGACCACCGCGCTGGCCATGGACAAGACCGGCACAATCACAATGGGCGAGCCCGAAGTGGCGGCTGTGCATCCGCTGGGCGGGGCTTCGGCGCAAGATCTGATGACCCTCGCCGTTGCGCTGGAGGCACGTTCCTCGCATCCCTTGGCGCGCGCCATTCTCGCGCGGGCAGAAGCCGACGGCATCAAGGTATCCGCCGCGGAAGATACCCGAACCGTTCCGGGCAGGGGACTTGAAGGACGCACAGACGGCCGGTCGATCTGGCTGGGGTCGGACCGGTTTGCCGAGGAGAAGGGATTCGGCGATGCCATTCCGAAGGATTTGCGCGACCGCATCGAAGGGGCTGGCAGCACCCTTGTTGCCGTAGGCGACGACACCGGCGTCACCGGCATCCTGGAATTGCGCGACCGTATCCGCCCCGATGCCAAGGGCATCGTGGCACAGCTCCACGCGCAAGGCGTGAAGACCATCGTCATGTTGACGGGCGACAACGAGCGGACAGCGCGCGCCGTTGCCGCCGAGGTCGGCATCGACGAGGTCCGTGCCGAGCTTCTGCCCGAAGACAAGGTGACAGCCATCGAAGAACTGGTCGAAACGCATGACATGGTGGCCATGATCGGCGACGGGGTGAACGACGCCCCCGCCATGGCGCGCGCGCATTACGCCATCGCGATGGGTGCTGTTGGTTCGGACGCGGCAATCGAGACGGCTGATATTGCCCTGATGACCGACGACCTCGGGAAGGTGCCTTGGCTGATCGGTCATTCGCGCCGGACAATGTCGATTATCCATCAGAACATCGGTATTTCCTTGGCGACCAAGGGCGTTTTCGTTGTCGCTACCGCGTTCGGACTGGCATCGATGTGGGGCGCGATTGCAGCCGACGTAGGGGTGTCATTGCTGGTGGTGGCCAATGCCCTGCGCCTGCTGAACAGCCAAGAGGCCAAGGCGCCGCCGTCCGGCGGTGAGCAGGTTGGCCCACAGATGACAAAAGCCGCGCTTGCCCACGGACATTGATCAGGCAGCATTTGCAAGGTAACGTAATGTCCATATCAGACCTCACGAAAGAGGCGTCGAGCAGTGAAAAACATCCGATTTCCCCGCCGCGCCGTCCTGTTGGGCGGGTTGGCAGCGTTTTTGTCTGGCTGTGCCAGCAAGTTCCGCAGCTATGGCGGACCCGAAGTGACCCGTGTTCGGCTTTACAAGGGGCAGCGTTTGCTTGTTCTGGACGGAGCCGATCGCGTATTGCAAACCTATCCGGTCGGGCTGGGTTTCGCTCCTGAGGGTCACAAGCAATTCGAGGGAGACGGCCGGACCCCTGAGGGCGCTTACGTAGTCGATAAGCGCAACCCCGACAGTACGTATCATCTTTCGGTTGGCATCTCCTATCCGAATGAGGCCGACATCGCCTTTGCTGAAGCGCAGGGCCTTTCCCCTGGCGGCGACATCTTCATCCATGGTGGTCCACGCCCAGGCATCGACCCAACGGACGTCCGCGACTGGACAGCTGGCTGCATCGCGGTCACAGATCGGCAGATCGAGGACATCTATGCAATGGTGAAAGACGGAACACCTATCCACATCTTTGCATGACGGTCTTTCTCATGCGGCGGTAGTGAGCCGTCGCATTGGCGCCATTGCCCAGCTCCACGAAGCCAAGATGAGCGCCAACAGCATCCAGTCCCCGAAGCTCGCGTAGAGTGTCGGCGGTCGCGCGGAGGGCAGGCTAGCGTCGATGATGCCCGTTTCGCCGGTATCGAGCCGCGCAACGATCTCTCCGCTCGCGTCGATGACCGCGGAGATGCCCGTATTCGCGGCTCGGATGACTGGAAGGCCTTCCTCTACGGCGCGCATACGTGCGGAAGCCAGATGCTGCTCGGGTCCGATGCTGGTGCCAAACCAGGCATCGTTTGTCGCGTTGAAAATCCAGTCCGGCCGGAACAGGTCGTCGACCACATGCCCTGGGAAGATGATCTCATAGCAGATCGCCACGGCGACCAGCGGCACACCCGGAAGCGCAAGCGTTCTCGGGCCCGGTCCGGGCGTAAAATCGCCCAGACCCGCCGTGAGCCGCTCGATGGGCAACCAGCCGCGGAATGGCACATATTCGCCGAAGGGCACGAGATGGTGTTTCGCGTATCCGGTCAGGATCTCGCCGGTCTCGTCAAATGCCTGGACCGTGTTGAAATATCGGGTGCCATCCTCGCTCGGTACACGGTCCGGCACACCGGTGAGCAGCACGCTGCCTTCCGGTAGCGCAGTGGCAATCCGGGCCCGCGCCTTCTTATCCTCATCGAGGAAACCCGGAAAGGCGGTTTCCGGCCAGAGAAGAACGTCGAAATTGCCGGGGCGGGAAGAAAGTTCGAGATAGCGCGCGAAGGTCGCCTTGCGGTTCTCGGGCGCCCATTTCTCCTCTTGGGGAACGTTGCCCTGGACGATGCGCAAATCGACACCGGGTAGCTGTTGTGCATTCGACTGGAGGCGGAGCGTGCCGACGGCCCACATCATCGCGATGCCGGCCAGCGCCATGAGCGAAGCGGTCAATCGTTGCCGCCCGGACGCCATGACAGCCGTGCCGGGGAGTGTCGCGACGAACACGCTGAGAAAGCTTAACCCATAGCTTCCGACCCAGGCGGCGGTCTGGCGAAGGGCGGCGTAGTCGGCAAGTGCGTAGCCGGCGAGGTTCCAGGGAAACCCTGTCAGAACGTGACCACGCAACCACTCGGTCGCGGTCCAGGAGGTCGTGAACAGGAGGCAGGCGAGGAGACTACCCAGGGCTCCGTGCCGCGCGATTTCGGCGAAGAGCGCTGCGGCAATGGCTGGGAAAATTGCGAGACCTGCGGACAATCCCGCGACGGCCGGGATCGCCATCGCCCCGAACCGCTCGGCCTCGACGTAGAAACTCTCTGCAATCCACGAAATCCCGAAACCGAACTGGCCAAGACCAAACGCCCAGCCGACGAGGAAAGCACGCCCGAGGGAGAGATCGCGAAGACCGACAAAGAACGCGGAATAGGCAACAGGAACGAGCAGGAGAAGCGAGAAAGGCGGGAAAGTCAGAACGGTCAGCGCCCCGGCGACGAAACCGAGCGTCATCCGCGAAAGAAAACGGTGGCGAAGAGCGATGCGGTTCAGAATTTCCGGCTTCACGACTTGATCGGACGTCGCGCGCTGATCCATGGCGCGGCGAGCAAGAGCCCCACGCCACCGACGACAAATACATCGGCCATGTTGAAGGCAGGCCAATGTGTTGTGCCAATGTAGAAATCCAAGAAGTCTGTTACAGCCCGATACCGCACACGGTCGATGACATTGCCCAGGGCTCCTCCAATGATCGCGCCATAGGCAAGCGCTTCGACCGCATTTTCGGCGCGAAACAGCATAACCCCCAGCCAGATACAAATGGCAAGAGCAAGAGCGATGAGGCTCCACCACGGCGCGCCGCCCAGCATCCCGAAAGTCACGCCGTCATTACGATAAAAGACGAGGTTGAATCCGGCAAACATGGAAATCCCGGCGCTTAAACTGGCGGCATTCGCAACGACAATGGCTTTGTCGGACGGCGCGACGAACACAATTATGTTTTCCAGAAATGGTTCAGCGATCACAGTGTCTTCGCGCGGGGGCTGGCCCATCACATAAATATCGTCGGCGTTATCTGCGATACGGGCGAGCACGACTTCGCGGTTGGTAATCTGCAGACGTGGCTCGACCCCCGGATACCTGCGTTTGAAGTTTCCTAGCAGTTGCGGGAGAAAATATTTCGCTGTTGAAACAGCGGCGACAGACAATGGGCCTGCAATGTCTCGCTGCATGTCCTCAAGTGCTGTCTGCATGCTTCTAAGTCGCTCCAGGTGTCACTTGGCACTTAATTGTAAGATTGCGGTGGTTTTTGACGGGTTGGGCACTTTATTCGAGATTTTGAATGTCTTCAGTCTCAAATTAACTGCATCTGGCGAGGACCTGGTAGCCCGAACGCCGGGTTGATCAGATGGTCGGTTTCTTCGATGAACCGGAGTCTGTTGTGCCCGAAAGTGTGCGCCTGAAGCATCTGCAGCATCTCCGGGCCGGCGCGCTCCACGATGGCGACACCTGCCAGAAGCGCCGGTCGGATATGGAGTGGTACAATTGGATGCTTGGGTGAGGGTGGGAACGATCCCTCTCGGGCGATGACGTCATCGAGGTCCGGTACTACGACACTGAGAACTCGATAGCGCCAGAGTTCAGCGTCGCGCGGGAATGGCCAAGGCACCCGGCGCATCAGCAGAAGGCGGGCGAGTTCCAGCGGTGATGTCCATGTTTGAATGTCGCGTTCTGCATCATCTTGGAGCAGCTTCTCACCACGATGTGCGGCGGCATGATATTGATTGAACGGACGGCCGCGGTCGCATTGAGCCAAGTCCTGGAATGGCCGGGCGCAATGCGGGCAAGTGATCCGCCATCCCTGCAAATCACAACGTAGGATTGGTCCTGGATCGGAGGTGCCCGATTTGCAGCTGGAGCATCGCTGTAGCGGTTCCTTTGCGATGAAACGATGTGCGGATCTCCGGATGTTGGCGAATGTCATCCGGCGCACGGTCTTGGCATCCATCGAGAACATCTCCGCCAGACGGCCTGCCTGGTCCCGGCTTAGTGTTCGGTCGGCAATGTGCAGCGAGACGGCGTCAGGCAGCCCATGGCGCAGCATGGTCAGGGCCGGAACCCCGTAGAACGCGGCGTGGCGGGCAATCCAGGACGAGAAGAGTTCACCCGTAGCCGGCGGCAGGACGACCGGAAGACGCCCGTTCATGCATAGACCGCTTCCACATCAAAGTCCGGCGCCCAGGCGTCGACAGCGCTGTCCGTGATACGTTCGCTGCCGTCCACGACCGCTTCGATCGCGAGGCTGTTGATCATGTGGAAGATGTTGGCGGTGATGCCGTCCGTGATCTGCAAAATGCGGCGCAGCGACTTCGGGGTCAGTACCGAGGGGCGATGAAGCGGCGTGTTGCGCAGGATCGATGTCACGAGGGTTTCGAAGTCTTCGTTTGCTGCCCATCGGCTCAACGTGAACTGTTCGAACCGACGCGCGAGTTGAACATCCCCGCCGATGGCCTCTCGCGCATCGTTAACGCCAAAGCAGACCAGCGAGATTTGGAGACGATTGCTGAGGAAGCGCAGGGTGTTCAGGACGATGCGCTGCTCCCGGTAAGTTCCGGCGAGGATATTGTGGACCTCGTCTATCACCAGCACCTGCACGCCGATCGCCTCCATGATCCGCAGGGCTGCCTGTTCCATCTGCGTGATGTCGGCGCGGGGCGACTGTGGCGCGCCGAGAAGGGTGAGAAGCTCACCGTAGAAGCGACGCTCGCCGGGGCGGCTGACCATTTCCATGGCAAGAACCGGTGTCGTCAGCGCCCCTGTCGACTTATCGAAGTTTGGCGGGTGCTGATCGCGGAACCGCTTCATGATCATTGTCTTGCCCATCCCGCTGTCGCCGTAGATCGCGATCGAGGGCATGCGTGTGCCTCGTGGGTGGTCGAGCAGCGCGTCCAGCCGACCAAGTGCTTGCTTGGCGCGTGGGTAGAGCACCCATCGGCGTGATCGCATGGCACGAATGCGTGCCGCCTGTGGTTCAGCAAGTAGTGCCGCCGCGCCGGAGGTCAGGTGAGGGGTCGTGTCGGTCATGGTCGCTCCAGCTCAAATTCAATCCTCAACAAACGGGACCGGTTTGCTGGAGTCGATACCGCGGAGCGTGCCCGGTTCCCTCTTATCAAGTCGCGCCTGCGTGCGGGATCGGCCGCGCTTTGCTGCGGCCGTCTTCTTGGCCGCTGCCTCGACTAGCGCTCGTTGCTCGAGAACGGTCCTGACGATGGCGCGGGTACCGACCTCCCGGCGGCCCTTCTCTCTAAGGGCACGGCGGGCGGTCATCGCCTCGTGCAATGTGACCTGCGGCAGCGCCAGGTCGGCATACCGCGCCTCGACGAAGTTCCCCGAGGGCCGACGCACGAACACCCGCGACATGTCGCGGGGGTCATACTTGACAATCAGGCGCCGTTTGGTCCGTCCTACATCGGCGCTCAGTGCGGCCGACCAGTAGCGCAGACCGAAGAGATGAATGCCCGTCGGCCGCAGGGTCCGTTCTTGCTCCGGCAGGAAAGCGAGCCAGAACCGCAACCGATCCTCCGGCAGCCGGAGCGGGATTTCTCCTTCTTGTTCCCGCCAGACCGCGAGTGGTGGACGGCCGAGACTGCCATGGATCGATTGATGATAGGCACCGACGATGTCGAGTGCGATGTACCGTTCAAGCTCTCGCAATGTCAGGGCAGCGTGGCGTTTCGGGTCGTAGTCGCCCAGATCCCGCTCGTTGCTGAACGTCGTTCCAGGAAGGAGGTGCAGCCGTCCCATTTGCGTACCGATAAGCCGCTCGATATGCCCGCCGAACCGCGGCGTGCCCGGTGGCCGCCAGTCAATGGCAATGCCCGCATCGTCACATCCGCGCTTGAAAGCCCGGCTGCGGAAATCTGCGCCGTTGTCGACGTGCACCTTGTCGGGAAGACCAGCGACGGGCCACGGCTCCACAATGTCGCGTTCTTTCAGCCAGGCGGACTTATCGAAGACGGAGTGGAGCAGGCAGAGGCTGGTAGATAGGCGGGAAGGGGCGTCCATGGTGAGGTAGAACCCTGTCACCATGCGGCTGTAGACATCCATCGCGAGCGTCAGCCATGGGCGACCCACCGGCTCACGTGTTTCCTCGTCGACAACAAAGACGTCGGCTCTTGTATGGTCGATCTGCACCACCTCAAGCGGACGGGTAGGGTGGAAGGTTCCGGGAACTGCAGTGGCCGCCTTCTCGACATTGTGCTCGCCCCGGCGCCGGGCGCGTTTGCGAAGATCGATATCCTCGAGCCGCGCCACAATCGTGCGCCGATGCGGCGGCTGCAGGCCCGCAGTCAGGCAGTCCGCGTGCACATCCCGCACCAATTGTGAAATCGATGGCCGAGTTCTCTTGAGGTAGTGTTTGTTGATCGCCGCGTGAATGATCTCCTCGCGTGCAGGGTCCAGCGTTCGATGACCGGTCGGTCGTCCGCGCTTACGCTCGACCAAGGACATCACCGTCCCGCCCTCACGAAACAGCTTGACCAGCCGAAAAACGGATGCCCGGCTGAGATCGAGCTCATCAGCGAGGCGTGCAATGTCGGCGGCAGATGTCCGGCCGGGATTGTCCTTAAGGAAACCACGGATCGCGTCGGCACGGCCTGACGCCTCGTTCCAGAGGTCTTCGTCAATCTCGTCGGAAAGAGGGTCGGTCATGGCAGTTCGGCACCGATTGAACTTCGGAGTGACAGTCTCAGTTAAAGTGACAAGCTACAAGCGGAAATCTCAATTTAACTGCCCAATCTCAAATTAAGTGCCAACGCAACCTACTGAAATCATTGAAAGTGTAGTCTCAGAATTAAGTGCCAAGTGACACTACCGATAAGATACAAACAGCGACACTATGCGACTGATTTTGCGAGACCGGGTGATAGCTGAAGGGCGGAATTATGCCGTTCACTGCGGGCAACGACATCAACACACGCGGCCATGCAAAAATGTCGAATTGTTTATGAGCCGAATGGTTTTGTACGCTCATGCAGATACTTAGCTTTCGGCAGAAACATGGCGAACCTGAACACAATCCTACAAGCAATTGTAGAAAAAGGGTCTCGGTGGATCGAGCCCGCAATTCAATCTGAGCCTCCAGCGAGCCAGATCCGCATTCTTTGCGACAAATTGCTGTCGTCCAAAGGAGAGGCGTCCGGCGTCGCACTGGCAGATCAGGCTCTGCGTTTATATCGTGACTTGTCGGCGGACGAAAAACTCGGGTTCTTCGAATTTTTAGCGGTCGAGTATAACCCCGCACCCTCGGATGTGCTGGCCGCTGCTGAGGATTATCAGGCGGACCAATCCTCAGCAAATTTAAGGCGGCTCGCGCATAGCTGTGAACCGCAACGGCAGGAGTTGCTCAGGCGACTGAACTTTGCACCACAAGGAACTTATCGCCTCGTAAAAATGCGTGAGGATCTGCTTCGCTTAACGCGAACCAAACCGGAGCTGCAGCGTATCGACGATGACCTGCGGCACCTTCTGTCGTCCTGGTTCAATCGGGGGTTCCTAACCCTGAGGCCTATAAATTGGGACTCATCGGCCCGTGAACTTGAAAAACTCATCGCCTATGAGGCCGTACACGAAATCAAAGGATGGGATGATCTGCGCAGGAGAACTGAACCTGCGGACAGGCGCTGCTTCGCGTTTTTTCACCCCACGATGCCGGAAGAACCGCTGGTCTTTGTCGAGGTTGCACTCACAGGTGAGATCCCAAATTCTATACAGGAACTTCTCCGCGAGGACCGGGTACCAAGCCTGCCAGAAGATAAAAAGGTCGCCGTCTTCTATTCGATATCGAACTGTCAGGCCGGTTTGAAAGGTGTGTCTTTTGGTGCCTTTCTCATCAAACAGGTCGTCACGGATCTATCGCGTGACCTTCCAAACCTAGAGCTGTTTCTCACGCTCTCGCCGGTGCCCGGCTTCATCAAATCGCTTGAAGAAAAAATCAGCCTCGGAAATGAAACCACCGATGTCGAAACATTACAGGCAGTCGTCAACCTAGCGGCGGCTGGAAAACCTATCGGCGAAGACATGGCGCAAACCGTGCGGATGCTCGCAGCAGATTACTTGGCCAATGACAAACATAAAAAAGGGACGCCCAAGGATCCAGTTGCCCGCTTTCATCTCGGCAACGGTGCCTGCCTTCACGCTGTCCACGCAAATGCTGACCTTTCTGAAAGAGGGATGCAGAACGCGGCAGGCGTGATGGTCAACTATCTCTATGACCTCGACAAGCTCGAGGCCCGTCATGAAGCATTAAGAAATGAGGGAACGGTCGCTCTGTCTCGCGATGTGTCAGCGCTGATCTCCGCGAAAGGTAAGGTATCCCATGGGAAAAAACTATCTGCATGAGCGGTTGTTTTCAAAACACCGTAACAATTCCGACGTCTTCATGTATCTGCAAGATGGCAGCCAGATCACCTACGAAGAAGCCTACTCGAAAATGGCTGCCATGGCCTCCGCACTCCTAAGCCTGGGTCTTAAACCCGGCGACCGCGTTGCCGCCCAGATTGAAAAATCCCCGACATCGATTTTTATCTATGGTGCAACCGTCATGGCAGGTGGCGTTTATTTGCCGCTTAACACCGCCTATACACATGATGAACTTTCCTACTTTCTTCATGACGCGACACCGGCAATTTTTTTTGGAGATGCCGCCAAAACTGAGGATCTGACTGATCTCGCAGCAGAGGTTTATGCAAAACTCATACCGGTCACCAGCGACGGGGCCATTGGTGATGAGTTTCCCTTGCAAAAAAGCATCTCGTCATCCGCTAAATTCAAACCGGTTGAACGCGGCGAAGACGATCTTGCGGCAATTCTTTACACCTCAGGCACAACAGGCCGGTCCAAAGGTGCCACGCTGACCCATCGCAATCTTGCGTCAAATGCAGAAGTTCTGACCCAGGAATGGGCCTTTACGGCCAACGATCGCTTGATCCACGCTTTGCCGGTCTACCATACGCATGGGCTGTTTGTCGCGACCAATGTCACTCTGGTTGCCGGAAGCAGCTTGGACTTTTTTGCCTCCTTCAATCTTCCGGCCATATTGGAGGCGCTTCCGAAAGCAACGGTCCTGATGGGCGTGCCCACGTTTTACACGCGTCTCTTGTCTTCTGACGACCTGACAGAAGACCTTTGTTCCAATATCCGGCTTTTTGTTTCTGGCAGCGCACCATTACTTGCCGAAACGCATCAGCAGTTCAGTGCCCGGACAGGAAAAGCGATCCTGGAGCGCTATGGCATGACCGAGACCAATATGATCACCAGCAATCCTTATGACGGTGACCGGCGCCCAGGCACCGTCGGGTTCCCCTTGCCCGATATTGCATTGCGGATCGCCGACCCTGAGACCGGTACCCCTTTGCCGCAGGGGGAGGTCGGGGTCATCGAAGTCAGAGGCCCAAATGTCTTTGCCGGTTACTGGTATATGCCCGAAAAAACCAAGGCGGAATTCAGGGAGGACGGCTTTTTTATAACTGGAGATCTCGGCCAAATTGACGAGGACGGCTATGTCAGCATCGTTGGCCGCCAAAAAGACCTCATCATCTCGGGAGGATTTAACGTCTATCCAAAAGAGGTCGAAGAGGTCCTTGATGGCCTGGAGGGTATTATCGAAACGGCGGTCATCTCCGCACCTCATCCCGACTTCGGGGAAGGTGTTTTGGCCGTTGCTGTACCCAACCCGGCCGCAAATGTGACCGAGGAGGACATCCTCACACAGCTCTCTGGGAAAGTCGCTAAATTCAAACAGCCCAAACGGGTCTTCTTTAAAGAGGCCCTGCCGCGCAACGCGATGGGCAAGGTTGAGAAAAAACGTCTCCGGGAAGAGTTCGCTGAAACGTTTGGGCAAAACTAAATCGTTGTTGGCGACCAAATCAGATAGAGGGACAAGGCTGGCAATCTTACGTCGTGCTCCGGTTGCATCTTCGGAGAAAACGCCATGCGGCCGATAACGACGTTTCGAGGTGTTGTTGCGCCAGACGATTGTGATTACCCTGGAAACATAAACGTCTCCAGGTATTTCACAGCCTGTTCGGGCGGCATCTTTGCCATACAATCAAAACTCGGATTGTCAGCTGGTGGTAAACAGGGACGCAAACTCTCCTTGGTGGAAGCCCATACAATGATGGATTTCGACGCCGAACTCAGCCTCGGAGATGCCATGTGTATTGAAACGTCGATCTCTGAAATTGACACGAAACTGATCACGATAAATCACGAACTGATCCGCTGCCATGACGAACTTGTGGCCTTCTCAGCAGTCTTTAAATACATGCTCTTTGACTCTGCCACACGGCGCGCCACTCCCTTTCCGCATGAACTTTGCGAGCAGGTCTCATCCTGGATTGATACCTAGGGTTGGTGCTCAGCCGGTTCGTTTTTCTAGATGGGTTCGTGCTGCAGTCGAGGCGAACCATTAACAAATCTTAACGCAAACACCCGGTCGCCTGCCGTAACATGGCTTGAGCCCTTAAGAGCCAAAGCGACTCGCCGTTTTTCTTTTCTTCTTAGACGGTTACCGCGCTGGCCTTTCTTCGGTCGGATTTTTAGTCCTTCGAACTGGTCTGGGTATTTTTGCACGGACGCACGCGAAAATTCCGACTTCTAAGGTATTTCCGCAAATGCCTAAATGGTGAAAATTATAATCTGCGCATTCCGCAATATGGGAGGACGGGAACACAGATGGACTGGAATCTAATGATTGCTTTGGCCGCAAACGGGATCGTTTGGGGCCTTATCATAGCTTTGATTGCCTTAGGGCTCTCAATTATCTTCGGACTACTCGACATCATCAACGTCGCACACGGTGACTTCTTCATGGTCGGCACCGTGCTTGCTTTTGGTGTCTTGCAAACAACCGGCAACTTCTGGCTCGCCCTGCTGATCGTGCCGATCCTCGGTTTCGTGCTCGGTGCAGTCATCGAGCAAATTGTGATCAAGCCGATCCGCAATGCCGCGGCCCTGTCAATCGTGGCAACATTTGGCCTTTCGATCATTCTTCAAGAGAGCGTTCGTGCAACTTACGGTGCTGCTCCGCGCCGCATCCTCCCGCCAATCGAAGGCACGTTTCCTCTGCTGAACATTGAATACGACATCTACCGTCTCGTCGCAGCTTTTCTGTCGATCCTAGCGATCTCGGGCTTCTTCCTGTTTCTGCATCGGACAAAGTTCGGCACCTGGATGCGCGCGGTCAGACACGATTCAGAAGCTGCGCTCATTATGGGCATACCGACTGAACGTGTCTATCTGATGACCTTTGCGATTGGATTTGCTCTGGCCGCGCTCGGCGGCGTTGTTGCGGCTCCGATCACGACGGTCGACTTCCGGTCTGGGATCGACATCCTGCCGTTCTGCTTTATGGCAGTTATCATTGGCGGCTTGGGCAACCTGCCCGGCACCGCAGCTGCGGCCGTACTTCTTTCCTTCGTCGAAGGGGTTGTCGCAAGTTTCACTGACCCGACCATGGCGCGCATCACGTCGCTTTGCCTCATGAGCGCAGTTCTCCTTCTGCGTCCGCAGGGTCTCTTCACAGGGTTGGCGAAATGAACTCCAAGATTCAAAAAATCAACATCGCCGTTGTTGTCGCCTTTGTGGCGTTCCTATTTGCGGCACCCATCATCCTTCCAATGATCGCAAACCCGTTCTGGGTGAGCGTCACATCGGAAATCCTTATCTGGTCGCTCTTCGCAGCAGGCGTCAATCTGCTCTTCGGATATATCGGATTGCTTTCATTCGGTCAGGCGCTCTATTTCGGCTTCGGCATGTATGGCGTCGCCATCGGCATCGCCCACCTCGGTTTGGGATTTTGGCCAGCCTTCGCACTCGGGATCATTGCAAGCGTCGCAATGTCGGTGATTGCAGGCTCTCTCGCCGTACGGCTGACCTGGCACTACTTTGCGATCATCACTGTTGTCTTCTCGCTGATCTTCTACTTCCTTGCGCTGAGCTGGAAGCCACTCACGGGCGGCGATGATGGCATCGGATTCTCCATGCCGCCTATGCTGCGCATCGGTGATTTCGAGGTCACCCTGCTAAATCCCAACACGCAGTATTACTTTATTCTCCTGGTCGTGATCGGATGCTTCTATCTGATGCACAGATTGCTGCAGAGCCCACTTGGCAAAGCCATGATCGCAGTCCGGGAAAATGATGTTCGCGCGTCTCTCATCGGACTGGATGTCTACCGTCTTCGCCTCGTGGCCTTTATCGCTGCAGGATTTATGGCTGGTGTGGCCGGCGCCCTGTTTGCCTTCTTCGGACGATACGCTTCCGCCAGCTACATGTTCTACCATGTATCCGGCGAAGGCGTGGTCTGGACCCTCGTTGGCGGTGTTGGCACGCTTCTCGGCCCGGTCTTCGGCACCGCGCTACTGGTTATTCTGCGCGAAGAACTGTCGGTACTCTGGGACAACTATCTCCTGCTTGTCGGCGCAATCGTCATTCTCACCGTCATCTATGCCCCAAAAGGCATCGTCGGTCTCTACACAGACATGCTCAACAAACTCCTGAATACGTCAGATGAAAATGGCGACGAACAGGGGGGGAAATAACATGACACAACCAATCCTACGCCTTCAGAATCTTACAAAGAAATTCGGTGGATTGACCGCTGTCGATAATCTCAGCCTTGAGCTTGGGTCAGGCGTTCTCCATGCCATCATTGGCCCAAACGGCGCCGGAAAAACAACGCTGTTCAACCTGATATCCGGGTTTTTGCCATCGACCTCTGGGTCCGTCTGGTTCGATGGACAAGACGTGACAAAGATGCGCACACACCTCATTTCTCAACGCGGTCTCGCCCGTACGCTCCAAATCAAGAGCGTCTTCAGTTCCATGACGGTTGAGGAGAACATCTGGATTGCCGTGCAATCGCGCGGCAAGGTTTTTGATCCCTTCAGTCGCGCATCGTCACTTAAGGACACCAAACGCAGAACTGAGGAAATTCTTGAACAAACAGACCTCAGTCGTCTGGCCAAACGAACCGCGGGGACCCTTTCTTACGGCGACGTGGCTCTACTGGAAATCGGGATCGCCTTGGCGACAAGTCCAAAGATGCTGCTTCTTGACGAGCCTGTTTGCGGCATGAGCCCGGCAGAAACCGATCAAACCGTGCGACGGATCAGCGATCTGTCCAAATCCGTCGACATCGTCATCATCGAGCATGACATGGAAGTCGTCTTTGGTCTCTCCGACCACATCACCGTGATGGCGCAAGGGGCCATCCTCGCCGAAGGGACACCATCCGAGATCCAGGCGAATGAAGAAGTCAGAATAGCCTATCTGGGCGAGGATGACGATGACCAGATAGGGGCGAAAAATGCTTGAGCTAAAAAACGTCAAGGCACAATACGGCAAGCTGCCAATTCTTCACGGCGTAAACCTCGAAGTCGACAAGGGTGAAGCTGTGGCGCTTGTCGGCCGCAATGGGGTCGGTAAGACAACCACACTCCGGTCGATCATGGGTCTTATGAAGAAATCATCCGGAACCGTGACCTTCAACGGCACCGATATTTCTGGAATGGTTGCCAATAAGATACCGGCAACAGGCATCGGCTATGTCCCTCAGGGACGCGGCCTGTTTCCAAACCTGACCGTGTTCGAAAACCTATGCATCGGTTTGCCCGGCAAGCCCGACGAGGAGATGCAGGAATTCGTCTATTCGCGTTTTCCACGTCTCGCCGAACGGGCCGATCAGGCTGCTGGCACGCTTTCTGGAGGTGAGCAACAGATGCTTGCGATCTCCCGGTGCCTGGTCATGCGTCCCAAACTTCTCATCCTGGATGAGCCGACCGAAGGCATCATGCCAAGCCTCGTGGCTCTGATCAGATCCGAAATCCAGGAAATCAACCAGCAAGGTGTTTCAATTCTTCTGGTCGAACAGAACATCCGGATGGCTCTCAAGATCTGCACAAAGATTGCGATCATGGAAAAGGGCGTTGTCGTCCACCAAGGGTCCTCTGAGGAACTCCAAAACCAACCCGAGATCGTTCACCGTTATCTCGGCTTGTCGCACTAAGAAAAACGGTGATCCAACATGAACGGAGGTAATGCCATATGACCGAGGAACTCAAGAATTCGAAGAAGCCGTCGGAGGTGAAATCTCCGTCGCGGCGAAGCTTTCTCAGCCACGCCCTTGCCGGGGGTGCTGCCGCAGGCACGGCCTATCTGGGGTTGACGTCGGGACTTCGCGCCCAGCCCAGTGGGCCAATTGTCATCGGGCATCAGGCCGAGCTCACCGGCGGCTTCTCAAGCTGGGGCTACTGGCATGATAAATGTGCCAAGGCCGCAGCCAATATCATCAACGAAAGTGGCGGGATTGCTGGTCGCGAGCTCGTGCTTCGGACCGAAGATACAGAATCCAACCCCGCAATTGGCGCTCGCAAACTGAGATCGCTGATCCAACGAGGGCAGTCATCCTTCGTCGTGGGATCCGTCCACTCGGGGATCATGCTGGCCTCAATCCCCATCGCGACCGAACTTAAGACGGTCTATTTCTCCGCCGGGGAAGCCACAGAGGCCACAGGCGTAAAGGGCACGCGCTATTCGTTCCGGACCGGTACCGATACCTATGCCCTTGCAGCTGCCGGCGCGCCATGGGCGGTCGAAAACCTCGGCAAAAACTGGACGATGATCTTCCCAGACTATGCCTGGGGCCACAGCCATCACGAGGAACACAAGAAAATCATCGAATCCATGGGCGGCACGGTGAATGACCCAGTTGCCGTTCCATTGGATACGAAAGACCTTGTGCCCTACCTGGCCAAAATCCCAGAAGAGACCGAGGTTCTGTTCTCCGTCTTCTTCGGCGCCTTGTCCGTTGCCTTCTATACCCAGATGAAATCCATGGGTCTCGATAAGCGGATGAAACAATATTCGGTTTCCGGGACCATCGAAGCCGTGAGCCCGGCCCAGATCGACGGTGCGGCCGAAGGCGTATACTTCCTGGAAAACTTCCCGCGGACCGTTGCAACCAAGGACGATGAATTCCACCGTGAATTCAACAGGATCATGGAGATCGATGACGTCCACGCGCAGGAAAACGGGTCTGACCGGGTCATGGCCAAAAGCCACGCCTGGCAAAGCTGGGAAAACCTCTTTGCGCTCAAACAAGCCATCGAGGCATCCGGCTGGAAGCAAAAGAGCGATGACCAGGGCGTCATCGAGGCGCTGGAAGGATTGCAAATGGAGAATTCCCTTGCGCATCCACAAGGCTCTAAGCTCCTGCGGGCGGAAGACCATAGCGGAATGATCGATTGTTACATCACCCAGGTCCAAAATGACGAATTCGAACTCGTCAAGCGGATCCCGAAAGAGGACCTGATGGCCAATTTACCTCCCCGCTACGATTTCACCAAGTACGACTTGTGATCGAAACGTAGATAACCTGGCGGGCGCGCCACGCGAGCCCGCCCTTTTCTATTCGAGGACCACGACATTGACCAAGAACGACACCGTCCGCGTTTGCGCCGCTCACGTAGCCCCTGTTTTTCTCGACGCCAAAGCGACGACGAGTAAAATCTGTAGTCTCATCGCAGAAGCTGCTCGAGACGGTGCAGATTTGATCGCGTTTCCAGAGGCCATGCTTCCAGGCTTCCCGGTCTGGGTCGCTTTACAGGCGCCGATCAATAGCCATGACTACTTCAAGCGCATGGTCGCCAACTCTGTCTCCCCGGCCGGACCCGAAGTTGCTCAAATCCGGGAAGCAGCAAAAAAGAACGAAATCTTCGTCTCTCTCGGTATCAGTGAATCCTCACAAGCAAGTGTTGGCTGTATTTGGAACTCCAACCTCTTGATCAACGACCATGGTGAGATCGTCTCACACCACCGCAAACTCGTACCCACTTTTTACGAAAAGCTGGTCTGGGCCAATGGCGACGGGGCAGGCCTGAAAGTCGCTCAAACAAGGATTGGCAAAATCGGCATGCTGATTTGCGGCGAGAACACCAACCCCCTTGCGAAATTCTCACTGATTGCCCAAGGCGAGCAACTGCACATCTCAAGCTACCCGCCTATCTGGCCGACAAGACGAACCGGTGAAGCTGGTGCATACAATTTGGAAAACGCCATTCGGATCCGGGCCGGAGCGCATTCCTTCGAGGGCAAGGTCTTTAACGTCGTCGCCTCGGCCTGCGTGGACAAAACTCTGGAGACTTTTGTTGAAGGCATGGGCAAGGACGCCATGGATATTCTTCAGGACACGCCGCGGGCTGTTTCAATGATCCTCGGTCCCACAGGTGACGTCATCAGCGACACCCTGTGTGAAGAGGAAGGGCTCCTCCACAGCGAAATCGACCTTAAGGATTGCATTGAGCCCAAACAGTTCCATGATGTCTCCGGTTACTATAACCGTTATGATGTATTTGATTTCTACCTCAATACACGCCGGCAGGAACCCGTGACGATCAACGGCTCCCAAAGGGAATCTGATCCTGCGGATCAAAAAGCCAACCGGTTACCAAACGAGGTTGCACAAGCGTAAGGGTATTCTATGAGATGACGTCTCCGATCAAAAAGCGGGTTTCATTCAATTGGAATGACCTTGTCTTCTTCATTGAAGTCTGTCGTCAGAAAAGCCTGGCAGGAGCTTCCCGTCGTCTTGGGGTCGACCATTCAACGGTCGGCCGCCGCATCCGTGAACTTGAAGATTCCCTGGACACGAAACTTTTTGACCGCTCTGGAACTGGCTATCATCTCACAGAAAGCGGTTTGCGCCTCCTCGACAAGGTCGAGAAAATGGAAGGGATCGCTCAACAAATAGGGCAGGGGGCAGAAGAAAGCGGGCAAGGCATCGTCGGCACGGTCAGGATTGCGACCATGGAGGCGATCGGGAGCCTTTACCTAGCTCCCCGCCTTGCTCAGTTTGCACAGCAAAACCCCGACATCCGAATTGAACTCGTCACCGCCGCGAGCTGGATCAGTCTCTCCCGGCGCGAAGCCGATATCCTGATCAGTTTTCCGCCGCCAAAGGGCCGGCGCTTACAGATCGAGAAAATAGGGCAATTCTCTCTTTATCTCTATTCGTCAGAACAATACCGTGAGAACTTCGGCCACCCATCTTCCGTCAAGGAACTCACCGAGCACAACTTGATCGATTACGTTGATGATCTCGTTCAGATTGATGCGGTCAGATGGCTTGGCGAAGTGTGCCGCGTTCCCGAAGGACCCTTCAAATCCAGCAGTCTCATTGCCCAATTGACGGCAACTCAGGCCGGGGTCGGCATCTGCATGCTCCCAAGCTTTGTGGCTCACCATGCCAAAGATCTCATCCCTGTGATGCGAGACGAGGTACAGGTGACACGCGACATCTGGCTCACAGCGCATGAAGATCACCTTCATAACGCACGTATCCGACGGGTAATGCAGTTTCTTCGCGCTCTGATCAGCAAAGATCAGGACACGTTAAACCTCCCTTGATTTTCCTCACCTGGGCTATCCCGGAATTCTCGACGGTCGGCTTGGCTGTCAAAATTTTTCGGAGGGGTCTTGGTTAGACTCCAGGTCGGTTCGTCGACACTTAAGTCGTCACCCAACTTTTTCTTTCTCGGTCACTCACCACCGCGCATTTGACTTGGTTGCCTTGTCGGCATCTGAATTTTACCCTCAGGGATCGCCGGCGTCTGAGTGCTCTCGTCGTGCGGGACACTCTGACCCGTTGTCCATGGTCTGAGAACGCGACACCTGTGGCGAAGATCCTGAGACCGCCGTGAACATTGTCGGTAGAATTGCAAGATCCGCTCTTCACGAGTGAACCGCGTCTTAAGACCAGTGCCATCTCCAGAGGCGTGGCGTTTCTTCCTGGATGGGACGTGGCAGAGAACCCGTTCCGGTAAAATCACTAAACAGCTACATCACGCCACAAGAGGCAGAGGAGATTTTCTACGAGAACTTGAGCGCCGCAGAAAAAGCGGCTTAACTATTGAACCAGAAACTCTCCGGTAAACCCGGGGCGGTTCAGACAGGATCGTAACCGATGTTACGAGACACACAGTTTTCAGGTTCAAATTCAGTTCGAATGATTAGGTGAGACTGGATGGCGGCTTTCTACTAGTTCGTGCACTTTCGTACTAGCCGCGGCACGAGTCCCTTTGGGCGCGACCGCAGGTCCGATCTGAATTGGCGAACGGCAAGTGCCGTCCACCAAAGTGGTTCAAATGTCGATTTGCATCGGCGATGCTACGGCGATCAAGGATCTCTAATCTCGCGTGAAGAAGCGAACCGGATTGCCAATCGACCACTTCTATTGCGGCCTAATTTCTAAGCGGGATGTGATATATGCTTTCCTGCCCCCTCCCCTAACCTGCCACTTCGCCCACGGCCCAGATCAGACACTCGAACCTTCAAGTTGTCAGCTTTCTTCTTTCCCGGAAGCGGACGTTCGTACGATGTTCAGCATTTCGGGTTTTCGAGCCGCTACGCGCTGTGTAGTCTTCGTTTTGGTTGCTTTTGAATCCAAGAAAGCGAAGAGAAACCAAGATCATTGGCTTACAGTTTCGCGCAGTGATAGGGGCTGAATTGTCAATCCTCCAGATCTGCCTTCTCTCAGTTGCTTCGCAGAGCTTAACAGGTGTGCCGAAGCCGCTCATTTAGGCCGGTAAACCTTCGCGGGTCAACCGACCCATTCCTTAAGCAAAACAGCGTCCTTCAACGCGCACAGGTCGTCCTTCAACTGGCTAAAGGTAACTGGCCCGCCCAAACAAATTCTAAGTGCTTCTTTCGGAGATCCCGTGACTGTAAAGGCATCGCTGGGCATGATGCCGATCTGGCGGCCTGTCATGCGTCCCAAGACCTCGGCCCTGCTGGTGCCTTCCGGAAGGGTAAGCCAAATGTTGAAAGCTTCTGTGTGCCCCTCGAAATCACAACCCGTCAAGATTTCCTTAGCCAGAGCTTGCCGATCTGATGCTGCTTTGCGGACAAAGGATTGCAGCGCCTTGGCCGTACCATCTTCGATCCATCTACTCATAAGGGCCGTGCTTATCGGTGAGGTCATGACGTTGCCTGTCCGCAACACCTGAGAAAAGCGAGCTTTGGAATGGCCTTTCGGTATAGTCGTCAATGCCAGGCGCAGACCGGCGCCAAAGCATTTTGACAGGCCCGCGATGTGCCAGCCTAGATCAGGGGTAAGCTGTGAGATGGGAACTGGCGCATCGGATGCGACAAAACAGCAGGCGTCATCTTCGATCAAGGGCATTTCATGCTGGCGCAGGATATCGGCAATATGCTGACGCCGGTTGGCTGAAATCGTATGCGTGGTTGGGTTCTGTAATGTGGGGTTCAGATAGAGTGCAGACGGCCAGTGTTTACTAATCGCTCTTTCAAGAGCGTCGGGTAGGATGCCGTGCTCATCACTTTCGATGCCGATCAGATTCAAGCCAAGCTGCGATGCAATGGCACGAATGCCGGGATAGGTGATGGTTTCACACAACACGGTCAGGCCGGGCTCGCTCAAATAGGTGAGAATACCAAGAATGCTGGCATGTGCACCAGGTGTGATCGCCAAACTGTCAACAGAAATGTCCAAACCGTTTTCGGCCATCCAGAGGGCCGCCACTTCGCGATCCTGGATGCTCCCCGAAACGGATTGATACCTCAACAAAGGTACAAGGTTAGCCGAAACCATTCTGAGCCCCTGATCCATGCGCGCCACCAGATCAGGGTCGGTCGGTTCCGGCGGCATATTCATCATCGGATCTTCTTCCAGCGCACGCCGTGGGTCGGGCTCTTCTGTGTCATTTTTGCTGGTGCGGACGAATGTCCCCCGGCCGACAAAGCTTTCGACATAGCCCCGTTTGACGGCTTCGGAATAGCCACGAGATACGGTGGTGAAATCAACCCCTAACTGCTGAGCGACACTTCTTTGGGAGGGCAGCCGGTCTCCATGTGACAGGATGCCAGTCTCAATGTCCGATCCGATGGCTTCAGCGATTTCTATATAGCGTGGCTTGCCAGTCTCGCGGAGTGTGGGCTGCCATGGTTTCATTGCCATCTCCTTGCCGCAGGGTAGTTGAGAAATTAAGACATTTATGCAGTCAATACAACTACAATATTGTACAATGATTAGATATGTATGGAAATTGATTGCAATTGCGTCGAGTCCCCTATAAAGGAAGCTGCGAACAAAGGAATTCCGAACATGAGAACCGACATCTGTATCGAAGATGAACCCCGAAATCTGAAATCGGCTATACTTAACGGGCTGCGCTTGAAGTGTCCGAAATGCGGCAACGGAAAACTTTTGTATAGCTACCTGAAGGTGAAAGACACATGCGATAGCTGCCGGCAACCGCTGCATTGTCAGCGTGCCGATGATGGCCCGGCCTATCTGACCATTCTCGTCGTCGGCCACATCATGGGCTTTGCCCTACACATTGCTTGGGTCAATTGGCGTCCTGAGCCGTGGGTTCTGGCGGTTACAATGTCGACGATAGCAATTGTTGGTTCATTGATCCTGTTGCCACGGATGAAAGGGTTGATCGTTGCGTATCAATGGGCCAAAAGATTGCACGGGTTTTGAATTTCAAAGTGGATTCCTGCGAGCCAAGCAACCGGCATTAATACTCGTTGTCGATGAAGTCTTTTCATTCGTGTTGGTCGTGTCCGCATTCATCGTCGAGCGATTTAGTTCACGGCCCGGCTTGGCTCGCAACAACCAGATCTAAAAAATGGCGTACTCTTTTCCGACTAGTGCCTAGAAAAGCGGGTGCCTTTCACCGCCAGGAAGTTGGGCAAAGATCTGCTGGCAAAAAGTGAGGCTTGATCTTTGTCACCAGACAGACGAAGGGAAGCAGACAATGTGTTGCTTCCCCTCATTTTTTGCAAAGGAGATGACGATTACATTGCTGCCTTGATGTTGCTGACGGCTTCCTCGGTTGTCCAAAGCGCGTTTGCCATGTAGCGGAAATTCGTCAACGCGGCGAGATAGCCATCACCTTCGGGAAGCTTAGCCGCAGCGGTAGCATCACGTATAACAGCTACTTCGAAACCGTCCTCAAGCAGCTCGCGAAGATGGCTTTCCGTACAGAGGTTAGCTGACATACCCGCCAAGATCACCTGATTGACACCGTTCTTGCGCAGTTGCAGCGAAAGATCGTTGGTGTCGTTTCCATAGACTTTGTGCGGAGAAGTTACGATCGTTTTGCCGTCGTCGATATATTGTTTGTATTGTGGCATCCAATCGGCTCCCGATCCTTCGAAGCCATCAATAATCAATGGCCCCTTGCGGTCGAACATGCCGATCTTGTGCATTAATTTTTCAAGCGCTCCTTCGAATTTCCACCCATGGTCAGTCGGGTAGTAATAGTGCGGTGATACGGCCACGGTGATGCCCGCTGCTTTTGCATTCTTGAACAGCGTTTCGATATTGTTGACCGTATTATGTTCCTCGACGCTTGCGCCGATGACGCCCCAGGTCACGCCATCGGGATGCAAGAAGTCGATCTGCGGATCAGTCACGACCAGGGCGGTGCGGCTTAGATCCAATTTCATGTCAGATGGCGGCAGGGCCGGTTCTGCGGGGTCGGCATAGGGGTTTTCGGTTGTTTGAGCCTGTGTTGCCGAAGCCGAAATGACCGAGGCGGCCCCTGCGGCCGCCGCTACCAGTCCTCCTCGCAATGCGGTGCGGCGCGAGATGACCTGGTTGTTGGGTTCATGCTTGTGATCATGGCAGTTACACATGGGATTTTCTCCTGTTGAGTTTTGTTAACGAATCCAATGTGGCGAACCGAATGTATCATTAAGTACGAAATTTGCCCTTTAATAGACGTTTTCGTATCTTTTCGTTCGGAGGCTCTATAAAGCTTCTGCATGAAGTTTGAACATCTATTCGATCAGCTTGAGATTGCAACAGATCCGTTTGCTGTCTGCGAACTCAGGGGAGCTTGCGATCTTGGCCTCGGTCAAGACGCCAACGCAACGTTGCACTATATTCTTAGCGGAGAAGGTGTAATTCAACTTCGTGATGCACCGGATATCCAGGTCACTGCAGGCACATTGGCGCTGATACCAGCACTGCAACGACACGCCCTGCGCAGCTTTGGAGGCCTTAGCGATCCGATTCCGAAATGTAACCCGGCCGAACTCCGATTGCGTCACTTAATCGAGGTTTCACAAAGTGACTCCGAGGGCGGACAGATCACCGCGCTCTGCGCTCATGTCCGCGTGGGCTTGCGCGGGGCAGAGGATGCAATTGACCTAATTCGCGCACCACTAATAGAAAATGTCAGCAACGGGAGCCATTTGTACCCGGTGCTGGAAATGCTGCTGCGCGAGCTCAGCCAACCGATCGCAGGTAGCCGCGCAATGATCCGAACTCTTCTGACACAGTGCATGATTGAAATGCTGCGCCGCCGGTTGATGGAGGGTGATGAGGGCCTGCGCTGGATGGCCGCGTTGCGAGATCCATCGATTTGGGAAGCATTGAATGCCATGCTGGATGCGCCAGGCGACCCGCATACCGTGGAAAGTCTTGCCGAGCGGGTCGGCATGAGCAGAACATCTTTCTCACAACGATTTACAAACGCCTACGGGAGCGGCCCTATCGATCTTCTGCGCGACCTGCGCCTGCGCCGTGCCGCAGCCTTGCTGCGCGATACCGAACTGCCTGTAAAGCGAATCGCCCATATGGTTGGGTTTGCCAGCCGCACAGCCTTCAGCCGCCTGTTCGAACAACGCACCGGGGAAAGCCCGAGACACTTCCGGAAATCCCACGCGAGCAACTCCTAGCCGTTGTTCGTAAGTACCGAAGGGGAAGGTCTGATCTCAGATATTCGGATTGTTCCATTTGCCACCCGGGAGACTCCGCACCTTGGAAGCGTTCACCCGGCTGGAGCGCCATTCACAAAAGCCTCGAACACTATGCAATCGGGTCTGAATTGACCTGCTGTAGGTAGGTCAGGAATGTTTGTGCGGCGCTTGTAAGGTGTTTGCCCTTGCGATTAAGAGCAAACCATCTGCGCCTCAATGGGAAGCCTTGGACGTCGAGAACCTTCAGCTCGCCTGTCTTAAGCTCGAGTCGTAACGAGTGAAGCGATAGGTAGGCGACGCCCAGCCCTGAAATCACACCTTGTTTTATCGCTTCTGTGTCGTCGAATTCCATGTGTGCCACAAGGTCTACACCGTCCTTTTGACAGAGCTTTTCAACAGCTTGACGCGTGCCCGATCCAGGCTCGCGTCCGATGATGTTTTCCTGTGCAATTCGCTCGACCGATATCCCGGTTTCCTTACAAAGCGGGTTGGTGATCTGATCAATCGCGAACGCAGTAAGCGCTGCGAAGACGCCGATCATCGGAGATACCTTGTTGAGTGACATTGCCTCACCCCAACCAGACATCGAGAAACAGCATCAGAACGAGCCCGACTGCGAGACCGAGCGTCGCCCTGTTCTGATGGCCGCTGCGATGGGTTTCGGGGATGATTTCGTGGCTAATGACGTAGAGCATTGCGCCCGCGGCAAAGGCCAGACCCCATGGAAGCAGCGGTTCCGACAGTGTGATGATGCCGGCCCCGAGCAAACCGCCAATCGGCTCGACCATGCCCGTCAGCGCCGCGATGCCCCAGGCGCGCAGCTTAGGATATCCCTCGCCCAGCAGAGATACAGCGACGGCCAATCCTTCGGGCGCATTCTGAAGCCCGATGCCGATGGCGAGCGGCAGACCGCCTTCCATACCTCCGGATCCGAAGCCGACCCCGACCGCGAGGCCTTCGGGGAAGTTGTGGATCGTGATCGCGATGATGAACAGCCAGACCCGCCGCAAAGACGCCGCTTCGGGCCCTTCGCGTCCTGTCTTGAAGTGCTCGTGCGGCAGCTTTTCGTTCATCAGCGCGACAGCCCCCATGCCCAGAAGGATCGAGACGCATACGATGGCCGCAGGCATCGCGCCGTTTTCGAACATTGGCTCTGCCGCATCCAATGCCGGGATGATCAGCGAAAAGAACGAGGCTGACAGCATGACACCGGCAGCGAAGCCGAGCGACAGATCGCGCGTGGCCCGGGACGGGATGCGCCCGAACAGCACGGGAACTGCTCCGACTGCTGTGAGCGATCCGGCGGCGAGACTTCCGAGAAAGCCGAGCATTATCGGAGACAGATTTTCCATGGCGGGCCAGATTATCCTTCGGCGTAGCTCGAAAAGACTTCCGTCGACCCGTCCTTGCGGATGAGGAAGACATCATAGGCCTCGCGGTCGTCTTCTGGCCCCATGCCGGGCGAGCCATAGGGCATCCCCGGAACGGCGAGGCCGACGGCGTCCGGGCGCTCCTCGAGAAGGCGGCGGATGTCAGCGGCCGGGACATGGCCTTCGATCACGTAGCCATCAATGAGCGCGGTGTGGCAGGAGACCATGCGCTGCGGCACGCCGTTGTCGAGCTTGAAGCGAACCAGCAACCCGCCGAACATGTCCTGGCCGGTCGGCGCAAAGCCATTCTCTTCGAGATGGTTCATCCACGAGAGGCAGCAGCCGCAACCGTTGGTCTTGCGGACGTCGATCGCCGTTGCCTCTGCGAGGGCCTGGGCCGCTGGGAAAAGGGCGAGCGTGATGGCAAGAGCTTGGGTCATGCGTTTCATGGGTCAGAGCCTTTCGGTTGTCGTTTTGGCAATCTCGCTGCCGAGGTTTTCATTCAGAAGCGCCCGCGCCTCGGCCAGACGCGAGAGCGCGGCGGTATCATCCGCATCGCTCTCATCCGCTTCGGCGAGCCGGTCGTCAGCGAGGGGGTCAGTCGGGCGCCCATCCACGAGGACTTCGTAGTGCAGGTTCGGACCTGTCGCCGTACCAGTCGAGCCGACGCGGCCGATCACATCTCCCGCCGCAACGCGTTGGCCTTGTGCCAGGTCTTCCGGCACGGCGCTCAGATGCGCGTAGCGCGTCATGGTGTCGGAGCCGTGCGAGATTTCGACCACGCGACCATATCCGCCGCGCCAGCCGATGAAATTGACCCGCCCCGGTGCCGTCGCTTGAACCGGTGTCCCACGTGCCGCTGCAAAATCGACGCCGGTGTGCATCCGGACGTTGCCAAAGACCGGATGCGTGCGGCGCCCGAACACCGAGCTGAGGCGCGCACCCTCGACCGGCTGTGCGAAGACGCGCAGCACCTCGCCATCGACGTAGATCGTCGCCTGACCGCTGCCGTCGTCCGGCCATACGATCTCGTAAAGCGAACCGCTGATCTCCAGTGCGGCGAAGGCGAGTTCGGGCTGTCCGATCCTGTCCTCTCCGACCCGCGCCTCGCGCCAGAGAAGACTTAGTTTTTCGCCACCAGCCATCTCGCGGCGGAAATCCAAGGTCCCACCCAGCATCTGCGCAAGCTCCACGGAAAAACGGGCGGGTATGCCGGCTTCGTCGAGTGCCGCGAAGATCGAGCTGTCGATCACCGCTTCGCCGGCAAGGGTTACGATTTCCGGATCCGGAGCCACGACCTGCGTGGACATCTGCTCGCCGAAAACCACCTCAATCCGAACCCCGTCCTCGACGGCAAGTGCGACGGTGCGGGGGCTGCCGTCCATGGTCGAAGCAACAGTGACCGAGTGCCCCGGCCGCAGCCGTCGCAGATCGTATTCGGCACCGAGCGCGAGGGCAACTTCCGCTCTGTCAGGTGCCGCAAGACCGGCTTCGGACAGCAAGAAATCGAGCGTCTCGCCGGGTGCAATGTCGCGCGACCACGTCGACAGCGGTGGCTCGATCGCCCGTACCGGCACGTCGGCAACAGCGACTTGCAGAAGGGGCAGCGGGCCGAGGTCGGATGCATCTTCTGCCCATGCCGTCGCGGGCAGCGTCACGGGAATGTCAACGTTCAGGGGGGCTTCAAGACGTTGGGGCATCCAGCTACCTGCCTGGGCAAGTTCCGGCGGCACGGGTTCTTTCGACAAAAGATCGGAGATGGCGATAGCCGCACCCGAAACCGTCCCCGCAATTGCAACACAAGCCGCCAAAGTTCTGAGCCTCATGTCGCCCCCTCCATTTCTTCTGCCAGCGCGCGACGGATCTTCGGCACCGCGAATTCTCTGGCTTCGTGATAGTCGATCATGGTGACGAACCGCCCGGAGGCTGCGAACAGGAAGACGCTCGCGGTGTGGTTCATCGTGTAATCGCCGCTCTCCGTCGGCACCCTTTCGTAGGTGGCGCGGAAGCCGTCCGCGACGCGCGCTATCTGCTCCTCCGGCCCCGTCCAGCCACGGATCACAGGATGGAAGTAGCCGACATATTCGGCCATCGTTTCGACAGTGTCGCGCTCGGGATCGACCGTGATGAAAACCACGTTCATCTCGTCGGCCTCGTCTCCCAGATCGTCGAGCCATCCCGATATGTCCGAGAGCGTGGTCAGGCAGACATCGGGACAGTAGGTGAAGCCGAAGAACGCCATCGTCGGGCGACCGATCAGGGTTTCTGGCCCGACCCCATTGCCCTCATGATCCGTCAGACGGAAATCCATTTCGGTCAGGGCCACAGGCCGCTGCCCGACAGGTTCGGGTCCACCGGGTCCATCGACCAGCCACCAACCGACGAAGAGCATCAGGGCGACCGCCCCGACACCAGCCGCGCCGTACCCCAGGATCGCCCGTCGCCGCATCAGTCCTGCGGCCCCCTCGCGGCGATTCCGAGGATCGGCACCTCGACCGTCACTTCGCCTCCGTCGTCGAAAAGCATGGTCAGCGGAAAGGTGTCCCCTTCCGTCATTGGTTCTTGTAGCCGCATCAGCATTGCGTGCAAGCCCCCCGGTTCGAGCGCGACGCTCTCGCCCGGGGCGATCGCGATCTCACCCGCCGGGCTCATGGAGCTCACACCTTCGGCATTTGTCTTCGTCTCGTGAATTTCGGGCATCATCGCGAGCGGTGTTGTAAGGCCGATCAGCGTCACTGGCTCGTCGCCGGTGTTGCGGATCGTCATGTAAGCGGCCCCGGGACGGTTCATCCCGATGGAGGCGCGGGACCACGCGTTCTCGACGACAACATCCTCGGGTCCGGCCAGCGCGGGCACCGGGAGCCCTCCAAGGGTCAAAAGCGCGGCCAGTGTGCCAGTCAAAATATACTTTTTCATCGTTCTGATCCTGCCCTTTCTATTCAGCTTTGCGCCGCAGCGACTTCGGCGGCCACCAGACGACGCAATTCTGCCTCTCCGAATGGATCGAGCGGCTTGCCGTTCACGAAGAATGTGGGCGTCTGGCGAATTCCCACGGTCTCGACGTCAGCACGATCCTGGTTCAGGATCGCCACGACATCGGGTGCCAGCATTTGCGTGCGCGCGGCCTCGGCATCGAGTCCGGCCGTGGCGGCGATCTGAAGGATCAAGCCGGGCGCCGGGGCACCATGCGACGCCCATCTCGGCTGTTCCCGCAAAACGGCCTCGAGCACCGGCACGTAAATGTCCTGCATGCGCGCCGTCTCGAGCACGCGGATCGCTTCCTCGGATGCCACGCCGTGGAAAGGAGTGTAGCGGATCACGACGCGGACAGCATCCCCATGCTCGGCCATGATGTCCTTCACGATGGGATGAAAGGCGCGACAGGCCTCGCAGGCCGGATCGAAGAATTCGACGATCGTGACGGGCGCCTGCGCAGGTCCGAGGATGGGCGAGTAGGGGCGGATCATCGCCTCCGCGAGTTCCGGAGCAACAGGCTCCGCTTCGACCACCGGGCCGGGGCGGGTTGCAAACCAGGTGGCTCCGCCGAAACCGGCGACGCCGAGGGCGAGAACGGACAGGATCAGGCCGCGTCGGTTCATGTTCGTGTGTCCTTCAATGAAAGGGCCGACAGCGCCCCGATCAGCGCGAAGGCGACGAGCGCCATCAGCGGGATAGGGACGCCGAAGACCAGTTGGTTGTCATCGGTGCAAGAGGGGCCGGTGGCTGTGCAAGGCTGGATGCGTTCGGGAACAAGACCGACGTACAGCCCCATGTGCCACAGGGCGACTGCGCCGCCGCCAAGCGCCAATGCGATGCCGTAGCGCCCCACACGGCCGTCCCGCCACCAAAGGCCGAGCCCGAGGACAATGGCCAAGGGAAACATGAAGGCGCGCTGGAACCAGCACAGCAAACAGGGCGTCTGCCCCAGCACCTCGCCGATGAAAAGCACGGCAAGCGAGGCGACGAGTGCGATGATCCACGCCAGCCCGAGGGCTGTTTCTCCGGATATGCGGCTCATTTCGGTCAGATCCTCTCTTCCAGATCGGAGAGGATCTCTTCGGCGGAGGTGCCGTAGGGCCACGAGTCGGCGAAGCCCGCGTCGGGATCGAAGAGGAACAGATGCGACGTGTGGCCCATCGTGTAACCATCCGGCGCTGCGGCCTCTTCGACGCGCTCAAAGAAGATTGGAAACGTCTCGGACGTGGCGGCGATCTGTTCCGGCGTGCCCGTCAGCCCGATGATGCCCGCATCGAACAGCGGGACGTATGCGGCGAGTGCTGCGGGCGTGTCTCGTTCAGGGTTGATTGTTATGAAAATCGGCTGGACCTTGGCGGCATCGTCGCCCAGACCCTCCATCACCGCCGCGACCTCAGATAGGGTCGTCGGGCAGACGTCGGGGCAGTTGGTAAAGCCGAAAAAAACCAACATCCAACGCCCCGCAAAGTCTTCCTCGGTTTGAACCATACCCTGGTGGTCCGTCAGTTCGAACTCAGCTAAAAAAGGTAGCTCGGCGTCAGTTCGGGCGCTATCGGCACGATAATCGGACCATAACAATAACCATACGAAGGCAAGCGCTGCCACGCCTGCCAAAACCCAAAGAAACTTTTGTGCCGATGTAAGGGACAATCCTGTTCGCCTGTTTTTGATTCTTACTGCATGTACGGATACATCCTCTAGCCGCTAGAGGTTCAAGCACGAAATCATGGTATCGCTTGAACTCACGCGTTTGTGAATCCGACACTTGTTTATTCCGACGACAAAACCTACACAGACTATATCTTTTTCATGGAGGCGAGAATGCTCACGATCGGTACTCTGTCAAAGAAGACCGGCACGAAGGTGCAGACCATCCGGTACTACGAGCAGATCGGGCTAATGCCCGAACCTGGCAGGACCGAAGGCGGACAGAGGCGCTACGACAATGCACAGCTCGACCGACTGTCCTTCATCCGCCACTCGCGGCAACTCGGCTTCTCGCTCGATGCGATCCGCGAGCTGCTCGACCTCAGCGACCATCCCAATCGGCCCTGTGATGAAGCTGATGCCATCGCGCGTCGCCAGCTCAAACAGGTGGAGCAGCGCATGGCCCGCCTGAAGGCGCTGCGCACGGAACTGAAACGCATGGTCCACGAGTGCAGCGGCGGGCGGACAGCGGATTGCCGGGTGCTGGAGGTATTGCGGGACCATTCTGAATGTCTGACCGAGCACGACGAGATTGGGGCCTGATTGGGCTCTGTTGCAATAGAGCCGTCTTCTGGCCCCGCGACAGCGTGCTGAAGTCGGGCACAGCCCAGTCCAAGCCGATCAGGCGCAGCAGGCTCTCGACGAACCCGGTTATATGGCGCAGGGCCATGCCGAACAGCACCTTCATCGTCAGGCAGGTCTGGATGGCGGCGTCGCTGTCGTCTGGCTGGCGCCCGCGCTTGCCGGTGGGCGCAGCTCCCCATATCATGGCGGGATCGAACCAGATCGTCAGCGAGCCCCGGCGCTTGAACGCCTCGTTGTAGGCTGGCCAGTTCCGGGCCTCGTGCAGCCCAGCTACCACGCTGGCTTCACACGATGAATCCCCTCAGACCATTTGTGCAACAGAGCCAGCGAACGCCCTTCTGACCGTCGCGCAGATCGCAGGCGGGATCGTTTCGGGCAGTCTCGCGCTGATCGCAGATGAGCTGCACAACTTCTCGGATATGGCGTCGCTGGTGATCGCTTTCGCGGCGCGCAAGATCGCGCGGAGGCCTGCGAACGAGCAGATGACCTTCGGATACGGCCGGATCGAGATTGTCGCGGCACTGATCAACTACACGACACTCATCCTCGTCGGCGTTTATCTGATCTACGAGGGCGGTATGCACATTATCGATCCGTCCGAGGTTCAGGGTTGGACCGTCGTGATCCTCGGCGGCGTGGCGCTCGTGGTCGACGCTCTGACTGCGGCGCTCACCTGGTCCATGCAGAAGGGCAGCGTGAACATCCGCGCGCTCTTCCTGCACAACATCTCGGATGCGCTCGCCTCGGTCGCCGTGATCGTCGGCGGCACGCTGATCATTCTCTACGACCTGCGCTGGGTCGATCCCGCAACCACCATCCTAATCGCGCTGTACATACTGTATCTCGCACTGACCGAGATCGGCGGCCTGATCCGGACACTGATGCTGGGCAGCCCGCCGGATATCGACAACTCGGCCGTGATCGCCGCGATGCGGGACGTGGACGGCGTTACTGATGTCCACCACGTGCACCTTTGGCAGATGCAGGAACACGAGGCGGCGCTCGACTGCCACGTGGTCGTCGCCGAAGATGGATGGACGAGAATTGAGGCCATCAAGGGCAAGATCAAAGCACGACTGAGCGAACGCTTCGGCATCGCTCATTCCAGCCTCGAATTCGAGAATGAAAGGAACGCCCAAACCAACGCCAACCTCTACGGTCACGGTAGTAATGGCCATGAATGATCAGGAGGACGAATTGACGGAAGAACGATATTATCTCGCACCTTCATACACTTAAGCGCAGGGCAGGCAGTGTCAGCTTGGTGGAGAAGGTTGGATATCAGGCCCATCCCCTCCGCCACCTCACCCTTTGATGAGTTGCTTACATCGGATCAAACTGATCGGCGGCAAAGACCGTGTGGATGACATGGCCGTCAAACATGTCAAAAAGCCGCTTTGACACTTCTTTGCTTTGCCATCTTGTGGGGGAATTCAGCGCCTCTTCGATGTCATCGCGGGTTTTGAATTTCATGGCCATCACAAGCGGGAAGGGGCTGTCGGGGTCATCGCTTTCCACTTCACGCATCACGCGCAACTCTTGCAGATTGGGAAAGGCCGACCAAAGCGGCAAAAGATTTTCGCGCCAATGGATGTGGAAGTCTGCCTCCATGCCATCCTTGATTTTACCCTTAAAAAAGGCGCATCTTACAAACATCTGTCCCGCTCCATTCTATGCGTTGCAGCAATAGGAGTGCCGAAAGCCTGCGCACAAGCAAGGGGAATGGGATGGATCTTCGCCCCTGTGAAACGTGGGGGTCATGCAAGCGACAAACGGGGGCGGGTCATGGATTTTGGGCTAGAGGGGAAACCCTGCATCGTGACAGGCGGGGCATCGGGGATTGGCGAGGCGATTGTGCAAGATCTTGTGGCCGAAGGGGCCAAGGTCATCGTGATCGACAAAAAACCCTGCAAGGTGGCGCAGATTGCGACATCCGTCACCCTTGATTTGACCGATGATGCGGCCTGTGCGGCGGCATTGCGCGATATTCGCGCTGAATTTGGGGCGATCTACGGGCTTGTGAATAATGCAGGCCTCAATGATGGCGTGGGTCTAGAGGCGGGGCCTGACGCGTTTCGGGCCTCTCTCAATCTCAACCTCGTGCAATATTACACCTTGATGCATCACCTGCATCATGACCTGCGCGCAAGCCGTGGCGCGGTGGTCAATGTGGCCTCAAAAACCGCTGTGACAGGGCAGGGCGGCACATCGGCCTATGTGGCCGCAAAGGCGGGCGTCTTGGGTTTGACGCGTGAATGGGCGGCGGAGCTGGCCCCAGAGGGTGTCCGCGTGAATGCCGTTTTGCCCGCCGAGGTGATGACGCCCATGTATCAAAACTGGCTGTCGACCTTGCCTGATCCAGATGGGATGTGCGGCAAGATCGAGGCCGCAATTCCCTTGTCGCGCCGCATGACCGAAAGCGCGGAAATCGCGGCAATGGTGGTGTTTTTGCTTTCTGCGCGGTCGGGCCATACCACGGGGCAATGGATGTTCGTGGATGGTGGATACGTGCATCTGGATCGCAAGCTGACGCTGTGATCCAACTACATCACCGCCCCCACTTGCCACGGCACGAATTCGACCCCGCCAAAGCCCAGTTCCTCGCTTTTCGTGGTGCCGCCTGAGGCCACGCGTAGGATTTCGCGGTAAATCTCTTGCCCCTTATCGGCTAGGCTGATGCCGCCGCTGATAATGTCACCGCAATTGATATCCATATCGTCCCCCATGCGGGCGTAAAGATCATCATTGGTCGAAAGCTTGATACAAGGTGTGGGCATATAGCCCGACACAGACCCACGGCCCGTGGTGAATGTGATGATATTTGCGCCTGAGGCAATCTGCCCTGTGACCGAGCATGGATCATATCCAGGACTGTCCATATAGACAAAGCCCTGCGTGGTCAGGGTTTCTGCAAATTCGTAAACCCCCGCCAAAGGGGCTGTTCCACTTTTGGCAACCGCGCCCAAAGATTTTTCAAGAATTGTGGTCAGCCCGCCGCGTTTGTTGCCTGGGGATGGGTTATTGTCCATCTCACCGCCGTTTCGGGCGGTATAATCTTCCCACCACTGGATGCGCGAAATCAGTTTTTCACCAATTTCGGGCGATATCGCGCGGCGGGTCAAAAGATGCTCTGCCCCATAGATTTCAGGGGTTTCAGACAGGATTGTGGTGCCGCCCTGGCGCACGATTAAATCAGAGGCATACCCCATGGCAGGGTTGGCGGTGATGCCAGAATAGCCGTCCGAGCCCCCACATTGCATGCCTACCACCAATTTTGAGGCGGGCGCAGGGGCGCGTGTTGCACGATTGGCCACGGCTGCAATCTCGCGCAGCATGCTGAGACCCCGTTCAATTGTGCGCTTTGTGCCGCCTGTCTGCTGAATGGTCATATAACGGAAACTCTCGCCATCGCGCAGGCGGGCGGGGCCGATCAGGTCAGGCACCTGCATCACCTCGCAGCCAAGACCGACCAACAGGATCGCCCCGAAATTTGGATTTTTCGAATATCCCGCCAAGGTTCGGAAAAGCATCTGATACCCTTCACCCAAACCAGACATCCCGCAGCCAGAACTGTGCACAATCGGGACAATCCCATCGACATTTGGGAAATCCTCCAACAGCCCTGATTTTTCAGCAGCCTCCGCGATAAAGCGGGCCACGCTGCCCGCGCAGTTCACGGATGTCAGAATGCCAATATAGTTGCGCGTGCCGACCTGCCCATCAGGCCTATGATAGCCCATAAAGCTGTCGCTTTTTTCCGCCGCGGGCAGGGGGGTGTTCTGCGTGGCAAATTCATAGCCGCGTTTGTGATCGCCAAAAGACAGGTTGTGGCTATGCACATGTGCGCCTGCGGCAATATCTTCGGTCGCATAACCGATAATTTGACCATAGCGGATGACCGCCGCGCCCTTGGCAATAGGGCGCAATGCAAATTTATGCCCTTTTGGAATGTCGGATTGCGCAAGGGTTTCAAAAGATGATAGAGCCGCGCCTGATCGGATATCAACTAAGGCAATTCCGACCGTGTCATCTGCGTTCAGGATCAAAATATCTTGGGTCATCGCTGGCATCATTCATTCAAAGTGAGAGTTTACGATCTTGAAATTTCCACGGCAATCATACTAACATGCTAGAATTATCGAGATTGAGCGACACGATGCAAGAGAATTCACCATCAGACCCCACGCAAGGCAGCGAAGTTAGGCTGCGGTCTTTGGATTCCTATGAAGGGAATTTGGCACGGCGCACCTACGCCGCCCTGCGTGAGGCAATTTTGACCTTGCGCTACAAACCGGGCGAGGCGCTGCGCAAGCAGGATATTTGCGCAACGCTCGGCGTGTCGCGGTCCCCTGTGGCCGAGGCGATCACGCGCCTCTCTAACGAGGGTCTGGTGGATGTTGTGCCGCAATCTGGCACATTTGTCGCGCGCTTTTCGATGGAAGAAATTCGCGAAGGTGCGTTTCTGCGGGAAAGTATCGAACTGGCCTGCGCCGAGCTTTTGGCCGAGATTATCACAGACGAGCAGATCACCGAATTGCGCCGCAATTTGCGCCTGCAAAAGGTGATGGTTGAGGAGGGCGATTTTGCCGAATTTTATCGGCTAGATGGCGAAATGCACGATCTCATCATCGGCTTTACGGGGTTCAAGCAATTATCGATCATTGCCAAAACGGGGTGGGTTCATGTGGATCGCGCGCGGCAATTGATCTTGCCCATGCCAGGGCGCGTGGCCGAGACATTGCAAGAACATTGTGATCTGGTCGATGCGATTGCCGCCCGTGACCCGCAAACGGCGCGAAAAGCGATGCGCGCCCATTTGGGCCAATTGATGAAATCTTTGATTCCGCTTGAAAAGACCCATCCAGAATTGTTCGACCCCAGTTGAAAGTCAGTAAATGTCCTATCCTGCGAATAAACCCCGCTATGCCGCGCGTCTGAATGCATTCAAACCACTGGCCGAGGGGCGGGGTATCGCGGGCATGATTGCCGCCGCCGCCCGTGTTGAAGGGATGGATGCGGCGGATTTGAACTATCCTGATCACTTCGAAGGGCGTCCTGCGCGTGAGATTGGCGAAATGTTGCGCGACAATGGGTTGGGGTTAAACGGCCTTGCGATGCGCTATTACTCTGACCCTGCCTTTGCTATCGGGGCCTTTACCAACCCAGATCCCGCAACACGGCGCAAGGCGATTGATTTGACCAAGCAGGGTCTAGATGCTTTGGCGGAAATGGGTGGGGGCGTGATGACCCTTTGGATGGGGCAAGACGGGTTTGATTACGCGCTTCAGGCTGATTATGCGCGTCTTTGGGCCGATACGCTTGATGCTTTGGCTGAGGTCAGCGCCCATAACCGCGATCTGCAAATTGCTATCGAATATAAACCCAATGAGCCGCGCGCCTTTGCGCTGATGCCCGATATGGCCACAACATTATTGGCCATTCGTGATGTTGGGGCCAAAAATTTGGGCGTCACTGTGGATTTTGCCCATGTTCTCTATGCAAACGAGATGCCCGCGCATGTGGCCTATCTGGCGCAGCGCCATGCCAAGATTTTGGGGGTTCACCTGAATGATGGCTATGGCAAGCGCGATGATGGCTTGATGGCGGGCACGGTGCATCCTGTGGCGACAGTCGAGCTATTCGTGCAATTGCACCGCATGGGCTATGATGGTGTCGTTTATTTCGACACATTTCCCGACCATTCGGGCCTGAACCCGATTGAAGAGGGGCGCACAAATATCCTGCTCATCGAGCGGTTGCGCACCATTGCCGCAGAACTCGCCGAAAGTTCAGAGCTGTCGGATCTGTTGCAAAAGCAAAACGCGGCACTCACCCAGCGACTGATTGCCGAGCGGCTTTATGGCGGGGTGATCCCTGATGGGCGCTGATATCCTTGTGATGGGGGCGCTGCATCTTGATGTAATTGTCAACGCCCCCGCTTTGCCCGCCCCAGACGAGACGATGATGGGCAAAGATGTGGCTTATCGTTTTGGCGGCAAAGGCGGCAATCAGGCGGTTTCTGCCGCCCGCATGGGGGGCAAGGTTGCCATGATTGGCGTGGTTGGCACGGATGATTTTGCGCAGCCTTTGCGCGCTGAACTTGCGCGCGCAGATGTCGATATGTCTATGCTTGCCACCTGTGATGGGGCCTCAGGCATGAGCGTGGCCATTGTGCAAAATGATGGCAGCTATGGCGCGGTAGTCGTTTCGGGCGTGAACCGCCAAATTAATGCGCAGCAGGCAAAACTTGACCCGCCCCCCAAAGTGGTCGTGCTGCAAAACGAAATCCCTGTTGCAGAAAATCACGCGCTCTTGGCGCGTTTGCCGCAGGATGTCACCGTCATTTGGAATGCGGCCCCCGCCTTGACGCGCGATGCGGTGATGGTGGGGCGAGCGGATATTTTGGTGGTTAATCGCCTAGAGGCCGCAATGCAGGCGGGGCTGCCGCATGATCTGCCCGATCCTGAAGCGGCCTTAACGCAGCTTGCACGCGAAGGGCGCGCGGTGATCATTACACTGGGCGCGGATGGCTATATCGCGCAAGCGCGGGACGGCACCCGCTTTGGGGCCAAGGCGCATCGCGTGCCCGTCATCTCCACCCATGGGGCAGGGGATGCTTTCGTGGGGGCGCTAGCCGCTGAGATTGCGCGCGGTGCCGATTTAGCGGCGGCGGCGGCCTTTGCCCAAGGGGCGGCGGCCCTTCATGTCTCAACCCCGCTTGAGGGGCGCGCCGATATTACCCCTGCGCAACTGCGCCACGCCTTTGGCCTATAGTGCCAAGCGATAGGCCTCGGCCGCCGTGCCGCCAAAGACCCGCGCCCGTTCTTCGGCGGTTAGGGTTTTGGTCAGCTCCTCCGCCGCATGGCGCCACGCGTCATATTCCGCCCGCAGGCGGCAGACGGGCCAATCTGACCCCCACATGATGCGCTCTGCGCCGAAACAGCCAAAGACATGATCCGCATAGGGGCGCAGGTCTTCGATTGTCCAACCTTCATTTGCCTCGGTCACAAGGGCCGAAAATTTCAAATAGGCCTTGGTGTCACGCGCCAAAGCCGCCATGCCATCGGCCCAAACCTGAAACGTCTCGGCGCTATGTGCGTGGATTTGCGGCTTCATGCAGTGATCAATCACGCAGCGCATCTCGCTGTGGCGGGTCAAGATGGTGTGGAAATTTTCCAAATGTCGCGGAAATCCAAGCGCGTCAAAGCACAGATCATGCTTGGCGATGGCCGTATAGGCCCATGCGATATCTGTGCGCAGCATCCAGTTATCATCTTCAATATCTTGGATCATGGGGCGCACGCCCACGAATTTAGGATGCTGTGCAAATCGCGCTAAGACTGCCTCATCGTCTGGGTTTTCAAAATCAATCCACCCCACTACGCCCGCAACAAAGGGCGTGGCATCGGCAAGGCCCAACATATAGGCGCTTTCCTCCACCGTTGGGGCGGCCTGCACCAAAACGGTTTTATCAATACCATGACGCGCCAAATGCGGGCGTAAATCATCCGGGCCATAGGGGCGATAGAGCGTGGCGTTTGAGGGATCCATCCATCCATAATCGCCACGGGCAGGGTTCCAGAAATGTTGGTGGGCATCAATTTGCATCGTTTATATCCCCGTTGCGATGTTAGACGATTGGCGCGTCTTGGCGCATCAATCCTGCGGATTTGAGATCAGACCAAAGGGCGGGCGGGATTTGCGCCTGTGCCGCGCGCAGATTGCTGGCCATTTCTGCAGGGCTTTGCCCACCGGGGATCACCGAGATCACCGATGGATGCATCAGCGGAAACCGAAAGGCGGCATCGACAAGGCGCACATCATGCGCGGCACAAACCGCGTCAATGGCCGCGACCTTGTCCAAGATGTGTCGCGGGGCAGGGTCATAGTTGAAATACGCACCCTCGCGCGCACCTGTCGCCAAAATGCCCGAATTATAGGGGCCGCCAATGACAATCCCAATTCCACGCGCGGCGCAGAGGGGGAGAAAGGTTTCAAGCGCCTCTTGCTCAAGCAGCGTGTAGCGGCCCGCAAGAAGGAAGATGTCGAAATCGCCACGCTCGGCCAGCCATTGTGACGCTTGCCATTCATTCAGGCCCGCACCAAATGCCGTGATCACCCCTTGATCACGCAAGGCGGTCAGCGCGGCTAAGCCACCCTCCATGAATGCGGCGCGCTTTTCCTCTAGAACGGTATCGGTCTTGTGGGTGAAGAGGTCAAGATCATGCACATAAAGCACATCAATGCGGTCTATTCCCAACCGCTCAAGCGAGGCCTCAAAAGAGCGCATCACACCATCATAGCTGTAATCGAACACCTCGCGCCGCGCGGGCACATCAAACCATTTCCCAAACCCATCCCGCGCCTCTGGGGCTGTGACCTGCATCAGCCGCCCAACCTTAGTCGAGATCACATAGTCTTCGCGCGGCTTGCCCCGCAAAAAATGGTTGATCCGCGTCTCAGAGAGGCCAAGCCCATAAAGCGGCGCAGTATCGAAATACCGCACCCCTGCATCCCATGCATCTTGCAGGGTGTTTTGCGCATCCTCCTCAGAGATCGCGCGATAGAGATTGCCCAAAGGGGCCGCACCAAACCCAAGCTCGCTCAGCCTCAGCCCGCCATTTCCATGGCGATCCCAATTGCGAAATTTGATCATCATGCGCCCTCCAAGGTTTAACTGACATGCTAGTATGTTTTGCCTTGGATGCAAGATAGTTTCACGTTAGGCTATGTCTCGCGCAGGTCGCGCATAGGAGAGTATCGTGCAGAAATTCAAAGCTATTTTTGGGGATAAGAAACCTGTCATCGCCATGGTTCATTTCGGCGCCCTGCCAGGTGCGCCGCTCTATGATGCAGAGGCAGGTATTGAGGGGTTGATTGCAGGCTGCAGGAACGATTTGCACGCCTTGCAGGCCGCAGGCGTTGATGCGGTGATGTTTGGAAATGAGAATGATCGCCCCTATGAATTGAATGTAGATACTGCCTCGACCGCGACCATGGCCTATGTCATCGGTCGGCTGCGCGACGAGATCACTGTGCCTTTTGGCGTGAATGTTTTGTGGGATCCAAAAGCAAGCCTTGCTTTGGCGGCGGCAACGGGCGCGCGTTTTGTGCGTGAGATTTTCACAGGCACCTATGCCTCGGATATGGGAGTTTGGGCGCCTGATGCGGGGGCGGCCTATCGCTACGGCGCGCGTGTCGGCGCGGGCGATGTTGCAAAGTTTTTCAATATCAGCGCCGAATTTGCCTATAGCCTTGATCAGCGTTCGGTCGCGGATCGTGCGCGCAGCGCCGTGTTCTCGTCCATCCCTGATGCGGTTCTCGTCTCTGGCACCATCACGGGCGAGGCCGCAAAAATGGAGGATCTCGAAAGCGTCAAGGCGGCTTTGCCCGATGCGCCCGTTTTGGCCAATACAGGCGTTAAGCATGAAACTGTGGCCGATGTTATGCGGGTCGCGGATGGCTGTATCATCGGATCGGCGCTCAAGTTCGATGGGCATACATGGAACGCGGTTGATCCTGATCGGGCCAAGGATTTCATGGATCGGGTGCGAGCAATCAGATGAGCGAGCAATTAAAAAAAGATCTTATTGATCTGATGCAGATCGTGGGCCTCTCTGGCCACGAGGATCGGGTGCGCCGCGCCATCGCAGTGCGTCTGTCGCAAATGGGTATTGCGCATGAAACCGACAGGCTCGGCAATCTTATTGCGCGGTTTTCAGGTGATCTTGATGCGCCGTCCGTGATGGTTTTTGCGCATATGGATCAGCTTGGGTTCTTTGTGCGTAAAATCGAACAAGATGGCAGCATCAGGGTTGAACGCATGGGCGGCGTTCCCGAGCGTGCGCAAGCCTCGCAGGCGGTGCGTCTCTGTATCGGGGAGGGGCGTGATATTGACGGTGTGATTGCCAATAAATCGCATCACGCAACCACCCCTGACGAGAAATATCAGGTTTTGACCACGCTGCAGATCCGCATTGATGCAGGCTTTACAGGCAAGGCTGAGGCAGAGGCCGCAGGGGTGCAAATCGGCACGCCCGTGGTCTATCGGCCCAATGTGATTGAATTGGCGAATGGCCGCATTGCGGGCACAGCCGTTGATGATCGCGCGGGCTGTGCCGTTCTTTTGGATTTGGCTGCGCGCCTTAAAGCGCGTAAATCAGGGCCGCCTGTTGCCATCGTCTTTTCGGTTCAAGAAGAATTCAATTTGCGGGGTGCAATGTCTGCTGCACAAATTTTGCAGCCCGATATTGCCATACAATTGGATCTGATGCTGGCCTGTGACACGCCTGAATTGGCGGATCGGGGCGAGATGGTTTTGGGCGGTGGCCCGGGAATGTCGCTCTATTCCTTTCATGGTCGGGGCACCCTCAATGGTGTGATCCCGCACCCTAAGATGGTTGCCCTATTTGAAGGCGCTGCCAAAACCGCCAATCTGCCCTTGCAGCGCAGCGCGCAGGTCGGGGTTTTGACCGACCTATCCTATATTCAGCAGATGGGGCAGGGTGTTGCCGCAATCGATTTGGGCTTTCCATGCCGTTACACTCATTCCAGTCTCGAGGTTTGCGCGCTCAGTGATTTGACTGATCTTGCGCAGCTTCTTGAAACAGGGCTTGCGCAAATTGGCCCAGATTTCAATCTCAACCGCGATTAACGGGGGGCTTGGGCGATGGCCGTGTTTCTTGGCGTAGACATTGGCACCTATGAGACAAAAGGTGTTTTGACCAATGAGGTCGGCCAGATTTTGGCGCAGGCCGCTGTCAGACATGAGATGATCGTGCCACGCGCGGGTTGGGCCGAGCATCGCGCAGAAGAAGATTGGTGGGGTGATTTCGTTGCAGTCACCAAGGCGCTGCTTGCCCAGTCTGGGGTTGATCCGCATGAGATTGCCAGCATCGCCACCTCAGCCATCGGCCCCTGTATGCTGCCCGTGGATGCCGCAGGCACGCCCTTAATGAATGGCGTGCTTTATGGGGTGGATACCCGCGCCACCGCGCAAATTGACCGCCTTAATGCTGAGATCGGCGAAGATCAGATCTTGGCACGCTGCGGCAACGCGCTGACCTCGCAATCTGTGGGGCCAAAAATCTTATGGCTCAAAGAGACGCAGCCCGATCTTTACGCGGCCACAGCGAAAATCCTGACCTCGACCTCGTTTCTCGTGCATCGCCTGACGGGGGAATATGTCATTGACCATTACACGGCCGCAAATTTCAGCCCGCTTTACGATGTAACCATGCAGGACTGGACGCAATCCTTAAGCGATCAGATCATCGAAACAGGGCGTTTGCCGCGCCTTTTATGGTCAAGCGAGATTGCAGGGCGGGTGACCGAACAGGCCGCTGCGCAGACGGGATTGGCCGTTGGCACCCCCGTCACGGCAGGCACAATTGATGCCGCCGCCGAAGCGCTGAGTGTCGGGGTGCAAGAGGCGGGTGATATGATGATGATGTATGGCTCGACCATCTTTATCATACAGCGCACCGCAGAACGGGTGAGTGACGCACGACTGTGGTATGCCCCATGGCTTTGGCCCGACAGCCACGCCTCAATGGCGGGTCTTGCGACATCGGGCACGCTGACCCATTGGTTTCGCGACAGGTTCGCCCCAGACCTGCCAAAGGACACGGCCTTTGGCACATTGGCACTGGAGGCGGCAGCCTCCCCCGTGGGGGCCAATGGCGTTTTGGTCTTGCCCTATTTTTCGGGCGAAAGGACGCCGATCCATGACCCGCTGGCCAAAGGGGCGATTTTTGGCCTGAACCTAACCCATAGCCGTGGCGACATCTATCGCGCCTTCATTGAGGGTATCGCGATGGGAACCGCCCATGTTATCGAAACCTATCGCGAGATAGGCCATGCACCCGAACGCTGTTTGGCGGTTGGGGGCGGCACGAAAAACCCGCTGTGGTTACAGGCAACCTCAGATTTTGGGAATATCCCGCAGATCGTCTGTGAAAAGACCATCGGCGCGTCATTTGGGGACGCATTCCTTGCCGCCTGCGCCATTGGGGCTGCGCGGCCTGAGGATATCAGCAAATGGAACCCTGCCACCCACGAAGTGGCGCCCAACCATAGTGCGGCGCATGCCAGTCACTATAAGCTGTTTCGCCAATTATACGAGGACAGCCGTGGCGTGGCGCATAGCCTCGCTGGGGGGCAGTAATGCGGTTCGAGCGGATGTTGCCCCATCAAATGCGGCATGCGATTGCCGATAACACGCCTGTCGCCTTGGCGCTTGGGGTTATGGAATATCACGGCGAACATATGGCCGTTGGGATGGATCTCTTGGCGGTCACAGAGATCCTCACGCGTCTTGAGGCGGAGATGGATTTGGTGATCCTACCTCCCTTTGCCTATGGCGCGGCCAGTTATGCGGTTGCGGGGCCAGAGGGCACGGGCAGCATGGATATTGATGCATCCAAAATTTCGGCACTGGCCGAGGATATGTTTTTTGCGCTTTTGCGCATCGGGTTTCGCAATATTCACGGCATTATCCATCACCAATCGGAAAACTTCGCCGCAGGTATGCCAACAGATCTGGCGTTCAAATTCGCGGCGCGGCGCGCCTTGTTTCGGTATCTGCAAGAGACGCGCGGCGAAGGGTGGTGGGGCGATAACGCCATGGCCGATTACTATGCCGAGCATGCCACGGGCAGTGATCCTTTCAACTGGATCAAAATTCATCCGCTTATGGGGCCTGAGGTGACGGCGCATTATCCCTTTGATCATGCAGGGGCAGGGGAAACTGCCCTGATGATGGCGCTTGCCCCCGATGTGGTCGAGGCTGCGCGCATGGCGCAGAACACAGCATGGTATACGTCCAGTGCGAGTGAGGCGACACCAGAGCTTGGCGCGAAAGGGGTATCCTTGATCATGGCTGAGATGCGCAAGCGCCTGAGCTAATACCCCGCGCGCGCTAAAGCGGCGCTAAATCCACCACACCTTTTTTCAGGATAAAGCAGCCGTAAGGCCCGCTATCGGCGGTGCGAATGATACAAAAGGCCCGCTTTGCAGCCTCGTAGAAGGCAAACCGTTCCAAGGCCTCGATCAAGACAGGTGCGCCGTTTGAGGCATCCAAAACCTTCTGCATCTTGCCGAAGATAGGCACTACCCCTTCGGGGTCACCCACAACTTGCATCCGCTTAACGGGGGCAGGGACAAAGCTATCGAGCGGCATGAGGGACAGAATGGCGCGCGTTGCGGTCGGAATATCGCACCCCGCCATATCCAAAAGCCTGCCATAGGTTGTCTCTTTTGCGATGGTCACGGCGGGGTGATTGATGTCACAGATCACCAGATCATCCCCATGCCCCATTTGCATCAGCGCATAGACGATTTCAGCGGAAAGGCGCTGATCAATGCCCTTCAGCATTATTTCACCGCCCCAGCTGCCATGCCTTTGATGATGTATCGCTCAAGGATGATGCCGATAATGATCAAGGGCACAATCGCCGCAAAGGACAGCGCCGCCATAGACCACCATGAAATGCCCTGTGAGCCCGTTTGTGAGGCCACCATCACAGGCAAGGTCTTTGCCGCAGATGAGGTCAGAAGTGCTGCAAAGAAATACTCGTTCCATGTCAGCACAAGCGACAAGATGAACGCGGCCACCATACCAGGCAGGGCGATTGGCATCACAATGGTGCTAAAGGCCCCCCAGATCGACAAACCATCCACCAAAGCTGCTTCTTCCAACTCGGTCGGGATTGAGCTGAACTGATCCCGCATGATCCAAATAACAATGGGCAGAACCGTCAGCGTATATAGCAAGATCAACCCGATCCGCGTGTCGAGAAGATCAAGCGATTTATATAAAACCAAAAAGGGCAGGGCCAAAACCACAGGTGGCAGGATCAACTGGCTAAGGAAAAAGAATGAGATGTCCGAATTGCGCATGAAGCCGAATTTATAGCTAAACCGCGACAGTCCATAGGCGGCGCAACTGCCCAAAACCACCGCAAAAAACGAAGCGGTGACAGAGACAACAGTCGAATTCCAAAATCGCTTGAGAAATTCTTCGCGCACAGTGGATTCATTTCCAATCGTATCAGGTGATAGGCCAAGCGACCGCCACCCTAACCAATTGGGCGTGAAATCTGCCCAAGGGATGATATTGCCCTGCATCACATCAGGCGCGGTCTTAAAGGCTGTTGTGGCTGTCCAAAAAATTGGAAACAGGCACACAACGGCCCAAAGGATCAACACGCCATAGATCAGACCGCGAGAGAGATACCAAACGGGGCGAAATTTGCGGTCAGTGTCACTGTCTTTGAAAATCTGCGCCGACATTTTAATACCTCGGTTTCATCCAGCGATCTGCTAGTTTCATCAGGATTGTCATCGCAATTACGATCACAACCAAATAAACAATCGCCAAAAGCGTGCCATATCCCACATTGGATCGGTCACGATATTCTCGGAAAATAAAGCTGGTTACACTATCGGTCGCGCCGCCTGGCCCGCCCGAGGTGATGTTGATGATGATATCCGCCAATTTGAGCTTAAAGATAATGCGGATCAAAATCGCAGTGATGGAAACGGGCAACATTAAGGGGAAGGTCACCTCCCAAAATTGCCGCCATTTCGAGGCGCCATCGACCTCTGCCGCTTCGAACAATTCGCGCGGGATTGCCTGAAGCCCTGCAAGGATCATGATCATCATGAACGGGATGAACGTCCACGCGTCCATCATCATGATCATCGCACGCGCAACCCCCGCAGAGCCGAAGAAGGACGGGCTTGCCCATCCCAACCATTGACCAAAATCGCTGATATGGGAGCCAATCCAAAACAGCGGGGCAGGCAGGTCGGCTGAAGGCTCGGAGGCGATATAGCGCATAAAGCGCGAAATCGGGCCAAAGCGGATTTCCAACATGGATTTGCCAATCATCCAGCTGACCGCAACGGGGGACAGCATCAATGGCAGAAGGAAGGCCACCCGAAAGAATTTGCGCGCCCGAATTTGCCCGTTCAGCAACAGCGCAAGGCCAAAGGCAATCGCATATTCCACAACAATAGCGGCCGTATACCAAACCATGTTGCGCATCGCGTTCCAGTAAAACGGGTCGCCCGCCATCTGCCGCAGGTTGTCGATGCCGTTAAATTGCCGCCCATCGGGCGAGGAGAGGTTCCAATCTGAAAAGGCAATGATCAATCCAAAGAGCAGCGGGAACACCACCATAGAGATCACGAATAATGCGGCGGGCAGAACAAATAATGTGCGCTTTCCATGTTCGCCGCGGATCAAAACTTGCGACACGCAAAGGCAGGTTGACCAAAAGAGATACGCATAAAGAGAGGGCCGCCAATTTTCAAACCCGATGGACAGCGTGCCAATCCCATCAAGGGTCTGTAAGGCCATGATCAAGGCCATCAGCGCGGCTGATCCCCAGACAAGGGTTTTTCCCAAACGGCGGCGTTGATCCGAAATATGATCCGCCGTCACCACGTGAAGCCTGTCGCCGTCTTCCATGCCTATCGCCCGATTTATTGTGTAAATGGATTAACAAATCTGTGGCCGACCCTGAAAGATCGGCCACAGCGTGTTTTTTGCCCTTAGAGCCCGAGAGAGGCGCGATAGAGGCTGATTTGGGTGTCACGACCAATTTGATCCGTGATTCCCTCCCATGCGGCTGCAATCGCATCAGCGGTCTCTTGTGCCGATCCGTATTGACCCGCAAAGCCTTTGGCCAATTCGTCTTCCGCCACCGAATAATATTGGAAGATGCCAGGGATACGAGGCTCAATCGCCGCATTGGGGTGGTTGTAGCTATCCGCGTTCGAGCCCAGATAATCCTCGATATAATCGCGGTCATAGCCCGCTGCTTCCCATTCGTCATACTGGAAGTGCGAGTTACGATAGGGCTGGAAGCCCGATGGATAGGCCGACATCCACAGCGAGATATCTTTGCCGCCCAGATGTGCCGCCGCTGACCAAGCCGCTTTGCGCTTGAGGTCATCGCCCTGCACGTTTTTGGTGACATAGATACCCCAACCCAGATAGGCCATGTTGGGCGCTTCGTTATAGCTGTCTTCCCACTGGCCCGTTTGCGAGTTGTAGACCCGATCCGAACCTGGGTTGATGCCGAAGCCCACAACATCCCCCACAACGGAGGTGTCTGAAGTGCGCGCGTTCGAGCCAATATCACCCCACCACATCAGCATCGACCCTGTGCCAGCCAAGAATTGCTGGAAGCCCGTTGTGCCAGGATCAGCATTGATCTGATCCGCAGGGTAGGCGCCTGGGGTGTCGATCAAATCCATCACATCTTGGATGGCCTGAACCCATGCTGGGTTGTTCACCCGTGGGGCCATTGTGTCTGGATCAAACAGCCACGCGGGATCATTTGGGTGCTTAGCATATGCAGCCGCGCGGTTGGCGATGAAGTAGAAGCCAAAACCACCCCAACCTTTGAGCGGATCAAGATAGCCATGTGCAGGCAGACCAGTCAGCGGGTCGGTCTTGCCAACCAAATCCTTGGTCACTTGGTTCACCTGTTGCCATGTGCGTGGCACTTCGGCCCCGCCGATTGCGCCATCGCCGAAGTAATCCTTGCGATAGCAGAATGTATGGCAGTCGCCATCAATGGTGATGCGATAGGATTTGCCATCCCATGTCCCCACAGGTGGCTGCAAATACCCTACCAAATCATCGGCTTCGATCTGGTCTTTCACCCATTCTGGCATTTCATCCAACAGGCCTTTGCCTGCGGTGTCACCTTCAAAAGGGGCGCCCATTTCGATAATGTCGAAATCAACTGTGCCAGTGGCAATCGCTTGCTGCAAGCGGGGGTTATAATCGGCCTGTGCAAGGTCGATCCAGTTGATCTTCGCGCCTGTATAGGCCTCCCATGGTTTGAGGAAACCACGGAACAAGAAGTTATGCAGGTTTTGGTTGTTGAGGCCCAAGAAGGTCAGCTCAACACCTTCAAACTCGCCTTCAGCAACACGTTCACGGGTTGGCCCGAGGCATAATTCGCCAACGCGCTGCCAGTCTGCATCGGTGGGTGAACCCATGCCCACACCTGGAATTTGTAGCAATTGCGCCCGCAAATCGCCATGTGCTGCGGCTTGCACAGGTTTTGCACCTGTCAACGCGCCCGCGCCGCTGAGTGCGGCCATGGCGCCGACACTGGCGGCACCTTTGAGCATATTACGGCGGCTCATTTGCGCAGCCATAATAGCCTTATACATTTCAACTTTCACGACCTATCCTCCCAGATATTTTTCGCGTCTTTGACAACAGTCGGTGTGCCAGCTTTGCCCGCCTCCCGCGGATAGTGCTGATTTCGCTCAAGCCAGCCCCTCCACCTTTTCAGCCAGATTTGTGTCTGTCAAGATTCTAACATGTTAGTATGTTTAAGTCATGGACAGCACAAAATTTTCCTCTTAACGTCCAAGCCAAAGCGCATGGGAGGAGTGACAGAATGGCAGGCGTAGAAATCCGATCTTTGCTGAAGTCTTACGGCGAAACGGCCGTGTTGCATGGGTTGGATGTCGATATTGAGGATGGCGAATTTGTTGTTCTGGTGGGCCCCTCTGGCTGTGGGAAATCCACGCTTTTGCGCATGATTGCGGGGCTTGAGGGGATCACGGGGGGCACGATTCACATCGGGGATCGTTTGGTCAACAACCTACCGCCTGCCGAGCGGGACATCGCGATGGTGTTCCAGAATTACGCGCTTTACCCTCATAAGACAGTGCGTGCCAATATGGCCTTTTCGCTGCGGATGCGCGGCATGGATAAGGGCGAGATCAACAGCCGCGTTGATCGCGCTGCCGAGATTTTGGGTCTGACCCCCTATCTTGATCGTTATCCCCGCGCCTTGTCAGGCGGGCAGCGCCAACGCGTTGCCATGGGGCGCGCCATTGTGCGTGATCCGCAGGTGTTTTTGTTTGATGAGCCGCTTTCAAACCTTGATGCGAAATTGCGCGTGCAAATGCGCACCGAAATTCGGGAATTGCACCAAAGGCTGCAAACAACGACCGTTTATGTGACCCATGACCAAATCGAAGCGATGACGATGGCCGATAAGATTGTGGTCATGCAGGGCGGCTATATCGAACAAATTGGCACCCCGCTTGAGCTGTATGATCGCCCGCGCAATGTCTTTGTTGCGGGCTTTATCGGCAGCCCTTCGATGAATTTCTTCGAAGGGCAGGTGGTCAAATCTGGGCGTTCTCTGGCGGCGCAGATCGGTGATGCGGTGGTGTCCTTGCCAAAAGGGGCGGGCGTCGCCGAAGGCCAAGAGGTTATCATCGGCATCCGCCCCGAGGCCCTGCAAATCGCGGATAAGGGGATTTCTGGCACGATTTCAGTGATTGAGCCAACAGGTTCAGAGACACATGTAATGCTGCGCCACAGCACGGGGCAGGATTTTACACTGATCTCGCGCGAGCGGCGCGATTTCAAGGTGGGTCAAACGATCACGATGACGGCTGATCCAGATCACCTGCATATTTTCGATAAATCCACCAAAGAACGCGTGTGATCATCACTATTCGAGAAAAGGGGGGGTATCATGCTAAAAGGAATTGATCCAAGGCTTAATGCCGATGTTTTGCATGTTCTGCGCATGATGGGGCATGGCGATGTTCTCATCATTGCGGACACGAATTTTCCATCTGACTCGGTTGCCCGCGCTACGGTTTACGGCAACCTATTGCGCATGGATAACCTCACCGCTGCCGAGGCGGTCGAGGCGGTTCTTTCGGTCATGCCCCTTGATACTTTTGTTGATGATTTCGCAGGCCGCATGGAAATTGTGGGCGAGCCTGACACAATCCCCGCCGTTCAGGCCGAGGTGCAGCAGAAAATCAACGCTGCCGAAGGGGCGGAGCGGCCCATGATCAGCATCGAGCGATTTGCCTTTTATGATATGGCGCGGGAAAGCTATGCTGTGATTCAAACGGGCGAGCGGCGTTTTTACGGCTGCTTCATGCTGCGCAAAGGCGTGATTGGCCCTAACGCATAGGGGAAATGGATGTCTAAGGCGATTGTGATTTTGGGCGTATTTGTGGCTGATACGGCCTATACCGCACCGCGTCAGCCCGTGATGGGCGAGACGCTGATTGGGTCACGTTTTGTGTTGGGGCCAGGTGGCAAAGGGTCGAACCAATCGGTCGCGGCAGCCAAGGCAGGCGGGGATGTTCATATGATCACGCGGCTTGGCCAAGATGATTTTGCCAAGATGGCGCTTGATCTTTGGGCCGAGTGCGGCGTGACCCCCCATGTCAGTCACCATCCCGAAAGCTATACGGGGGCTGCCTATATTTTTATCGAAGAGGGCAGCGGCAATAACGCGATTATCGTCAGCCCTGGTGCGGCAGCACAGATTGCGGTTGCTGATCTTGAGGCGCGCGCCAGCGTCATTAACGCGGCAAAGGTTTTCATGACCCAACTCGAACAACCCTTATCCGCTGCAAAGCACGGGTTGAGCATGGCGAAATCCGCAGGGGCGCTTACGATCTTAAACCCCGCACCTGCGCAAGAATTGGGGCGGGATATCTTGGGCCTTTGTGATTATGTGACGCCCAATGAAATTGAGGCGGAGCAGTTGACAGGGGTAAAGGTGACCACCCCTGAAAGCGCGCAATTGGCCGCGCAAAAATTGCTTAATCTTGGTGCCAAGGCGGCGGTGATCACCTTGGGTGAGCAAGGCGCCCTTTACCATGATGGGCAGCAAACCCTGCACCAACCCGCCTTTAATTGCGGCGCGGTGGTCGAGACAACGGGCGCGGGGGATGCGTTCAATGGCGGCTTTGCTGTGGCGCTTGCCGAAGGGCAGGGGATCGAGGCCGCGTTGCGCTTTGCTTGCGCGACGGCAAGCCTGTCTGTCACCCGCCAAGGCACGGCGCCGGCAATGCCAACCCGCCCCGAGATTGAGGCGGTCGTGTCCTCGTAAGTCGCGCTTTGTGATTGCCGCGCTTCCCCGCTTTGGGTCATAGTCAGACGCGGAGAGGGGACGGGTTTGATGCGCAAGGCGAAAATCACGCTTAGGGATGTTGCGGCAAAGGCGGGGGTTTCACCCTCTGCCGTGTCTCGCGCCTTTACCGATGGTGCATCTGTTTCGCCTGCGATGCGCGCGCGGGTCGAGGCCGCCGCTGCTGCCCTTGGCTATCGCCCGAACGCCTTGGCCTCATCCCTGACCACTGGCCGCAGTAAGCTGATTGGCTTGGTTGCGAATAATTTCCAGAACCCCGTCTTTCTCGAGATTTTCGATCAGTTCACCCGTGGCTTGCAGCAAATGGGATTGCGGCCACTTTTGGTTAATCTCAGCGATGTGAGCGATATTGAACAAGCCGCCGCAATGCTGCGGCAATATTCGGTCGATGGGGTGGTGGTGGCCTCATCCACCTTGCCCGCTGGTTTGGTCGAGCAATTCTATGAAGAGGGCGTTCCTGTGGTTCACGCCTTTGGTCGCCATGATCCGCAGGCGCGGGTCAATGTTGTGGGCATTGATAACCACGCTGCAGGCCGTTTGGCGGGCGAGACATTAATCGCACGCGGCTATCGCGAGATCGGGTTTCTTGGTGGGCCAGAAGGGGCCACCTCAACCCAAGATCGTTTGGCGGGTTTCCGCGCGGCCCTTGCAGAGGCAGGGCTTAGCTGCCGCGCGCGCTTTGTGCCGGCCTATCGGTTCGAGGCGGGGCAGGCGGCCATGTCCGCCGAACTGTCCGCGGGGCCTGCGGAGGTGTATTTTTGTGGCGATGATATTCTATCCATAGGCGCTATGGCCGCGATTGGCGCGGCGGGTCTACGCTGCCCTGATGATATTGGCATATTGGGGCTGAATGATATGGCAATGGCCGCGTGGCCTAATATTCGCCTCACCACGATTGCGCAGCCGATTGAGGCGATTGTGGGGGCGGCGCTGGCGCTTGTCGTGCGCCTGAGTGAATACCCCAGCCCGCAGGCTGAGGCACAGATGTTTCCCTGTCATTTGGTCGAACGCGCAAGTTTGCGTCCGCTTACCCCCTGAACATAGGTGGGCGGGCCTCCTGCCACGCGCCGTTATCCTTGGCTGAGGCCACCGCCGCATAAACAGCCGCCAGCGAGCGACATCCATCTTCTGCCGTTGGCAACCCATCACGGGCCTGACCGCGAATGGCATCGGCCAGATCGCAGTAAATATTGGCCACAGCCAAGGGAAACCCTTCGGGATGTGCAATGGCGACACGGCTGAGGCGGGTGGCCTCGTCATGCAAGCCCCCTTCGCCCTTTTCGATGATCTCCGTGCGCCCGCCTGTGCGGGTATAGATCAATTGATTGGGCTGCTCAGACGCCCATCTTAAGCCACCTTTTTCGCCAAAGACTTGAATGTCGAACCCGTGTTGGCGGCCAATCGCAACCGAAGATGTCCAGAGCCGCCCGACAGTGCCCTTGGACATTCGGAAATTCACCATCGCGTCATCTTCTAGCACGCGCGATGAAATTGTTGAGGCGAAGTCAGCGGACAATGTGGTGACGTGATCATCACAAATAAACCCTGCCATATGCAGCGCATGGATCCCACAATCAGCAAACTGCCCAGAAACACCCGCCATCGCAGGGTCATAGCGCCACCGCACCCGTGGGTTATCGGCATCTTCCGCATCGCCGTGATGGCCATGGCTGAAATTGGTGACGACCAACCGAATGTTGCCCAATTCGCCCGCGCGCACCATGGCACGCGCCTGACGGATCATCGGATAGGCGGAATAGCAATAATTCACCGCGCAAATACGGCCAGTTGCGCGGGCAATTTTTACGATTTCTTCGCCTTCTTCGACTGTCACCGTCATGGGCTTTTCGCAAAGCACATTGAAACCTGCCTCAAGAAAGGCTTTGGTGATTTCAAAATGCGTGGAATTTGGCGTGGCCACAGTCACAAGATCAACGCGATCCTCGCGGGCGCTTTCCCCTGCCAACATCTCGCGCCAATCGCCATAGGCGCGATCAGCGGCAATTCCCAGACGCTGCGCATAGGCGCGACCCACATCCGCGCGATGATCCAAAGCGCCGGCCACAAAGTCAAAATGCCCATCCGCCTGTGCGCCTAAGCGATGTGCAGGGCCGATCTGGCTGCCTTCGCCACCACCGATTAGACCCCATTTCAGTTTTGTCATGATTTGATCTCTTTTCGTTTAAAAACCAATGGATTGCAGATAGGCGCGGTTGGCGCGTGCGTCATCAATGGGGCGCACATCTAGGGTTGGATCGCAATCTTGCTCGACTGTGCACCAGCCTTCGAAATTTGCATCCAAAAGAACCTTGCGCACCGCCTCAAAATCTACATCACCTTGGCCAAGGTTGCAGAAAATCCCCTGTCCGCAGGCCTCATAAAACCCTGTGCGATTGGCAATCACATCTGCCTTAACCTTGGGGTCTATATCCTTGAAATGCATATAGGAAATGCGACTGACATATTTTTGCATGAAGGCCACAGGATCAAACCCCGCATAGGAGTGATGGCCCGTGTCAAAGCAGATTTTCAAAAGGCCCTCATCAACCTCATCAAGCAGGCGGATCAATTCAGGTTCAAAATCCATAAATCCTGCCGCATGGGCGTGGATGCCAACCGTTAGGCCATAGTCTTCGGCGCCAATCCGCGCGCTTTCTACGATGCGGTCGCGAAAACCAGTCCATTCGGCCTTATCCATCTGCACCGCCTCATCAGCGCGGCCCGCAGTAGGGGCGCGGCGCGGTGAGATACTGTCGATAATCACCAGATGCTCGGCCCCATGTGCCTTAAGGGCGCGGGCGGTGCGATGCGTGGCATCGAGCACATCCTCCCATGCGTCAGGGTCATGATAGGGGCGGAAAATCACGCCGCCAATCAAGGTGAGGCCAAATTCATCAAGCGCCTCGCCTAAAATTGCGGGATCTTCGGGCATAAAGCCAACAGGCCCCAGTTCAATCCCGCGATAGCCCGCCTCAGCGCAATCCTGCAGGACTTTGCGCCATGTTGGATTGCGGGGGTCATTTGCAAATTCAACACCCCAAGAGCAGGGCGCATTGCCGATTTCGATTGTCATAATGGGTTATGCCCTCGTTTAAACAGATGAAATATCGCACCACGCGCCTTGATCGCTTGAGGCGATTACGGCAGCAATCACGCGGTTCACAGCGTGACCATCGCGGAAGGTGGGCCAAATCGCCTCGCCCGTTTCAATTGCGCGCAGAAAATCACGGGCTTCGATGATGATTTGGTCTTGATAGCCCGTGCCATGACCTGGCCCTTGGCAGAAGGGCAGGTAATCAGGATGCGCAGGCCCCGTTAAAATCTTGCGAAAGCCGCGCGTGGCCTCTGGCCCTGTCATCTCATAGAGCCAGAGCGCGTTTTGATCTTCCTGATCAAATCGAATGGCGCCTTTGGTGCCTGTGATCTCGTAAGCATAGCCCATTTTGCGGCCAGTTGCGATGCGCGAGGCATAGATTTGCCCCATGGCCCCGTTTTCAAAGCGACACATGAACTGCGCATGGTCGTCATTTGTCACCACGCCCTCTGGCCGTGATTTGTGGACGGTTTCATAAACCCCCATGACCGATGCAATGGGCCCCATCAGCGCAAGGCTTGCGTTGATGATATGCGGGGCCAGATCCCCCATTGTGCCATTTGCCATTCCCGATGTGCGCCAATTTGCGGGCAGGTTTGGATCGGCCAAAAAATCCTCGGTATGTTCGCCGCGAAACCATGTGATTTGGCCAATTGCCCCCTGTGCAATCAGCGCGCGGGCATATTGGCTGGCAGGGGTGCGGATGTAGTTGAAGCCAACCATATTGGCGACACCTGCGGCCTCTGCCGCGGCGACCATAGCCTGACTTTCCGCTAAAGAAGCGCCAAGGGGTTTTTCGCACAAAACGGGTTTTTTCGCCGCGAATGCGGCAAGCGCGATGTCGTGATGTGTGGTTTGCGGCGAGGCGATGATAATGGCCTCCACCTTTGGATCATTGACCAACACGCGCCAATCATCGGTTGCGCGGGCAAAACCATATGCGGCGCGATAGGTTTCTGCGCTTTTTGCGCTGCTCGCGCAGACCATTTCCAAACGGGGCCGCAATGTGGTGTTGAACACCGCACCAACGGCGGACATGGCCACGGCATGGGCCTTGCCCATATAGCCGCCTCCGATGATTCCAATCCCAATTTCTGACATGGCGGCCCCCTCGTGAAATGCACTTGCAAGCGGTTGCAAAAGAAGTAGCTTTGAACGCATAGTCATGCAAGCACGATTGCAGTGCAAGCAAGGTCACGAATGAGGGGCGGGGGTCAGTGTCCGAACTATATGCGCAATTACACAGTGGAATCGCAAAAGGCAGTTTCGTGGTGTTTGGCCGCGCGGGCATGGATCTCTATGCCGATCCGATTGGGGTGAAGGCCGAATTTGGCGAAAATTTTCGGGCCGATCTTGGCGGGTCGTCTGCGAATATTTGTGCAGGCCTCTGTAAATTGGGGATGCAAGCCGCGCTTGTGACTTCGCTCAGCGATGACACGGTGGGGCGGTTTATCCGAAACAAGCTGATCCAGTATGGCGTGGATGTGGGGCATATCCGCACTCTAGCGGGGGAATACCGCTCCTCCTTGGCGGTTTATGAATCGGTGATGGAGGATTTTCAGGTCTGCATCTATCGCAACAATGCAGTCGATTTTCAGGTCACGCCTGAGGATGTTGCAGATATTGACTATGGCCGCTTTGGCGCGCTTGTCACCGCAGGCACGGTTTTCGCAGCGGAACCTTCGCGCAGTGCCACCTTTGCCGCTTTTGATTTGGCCGAAAAGGCGGGTGTGCCGATTATATTTGATATTGATTATCGGCCCTATTCTTGGCCCTCGCCCGAAGTTGCAGCCGATGTTCTGACCCGTGCGGCAGATGCATCGGCGATGATTGTCGGCAATGATGAGGAATTCGGATTTATGGCAGGCGCCTATGAGCGCGGTCTTGACGCGGCCCGGGGCTTGGCTGCGCGGGGCAAATTGGTGATTTACAAAATGGGGGCCGAAGGTGCGATCACCATGACGGGGGATCAGGAATTTCGCACAGGCACCTATCCCGCCACGCCGCTCAAGCCTGTTGGGGCGGGGGATAGTTTTATGGCCGCAACCCTTGCGGCCTTGGCCAATGGTGCAAGCCTTGCCGATGCCGTGGATCAAGGTGCCGCTGCTGCGGCTATCACCGTCTCGCATCCAGGTTGTGCGGGGGCCATGCCCGACCGCGCGGCCCTATCCCAATTCATCGAAATTCATCAGTAAAGGAGGGGCCCGATGCATATCCCACCCCATGACAACCAAAATAAACCCATCGTTGACGTAGATCACGATTTGGTGCCGCTGAATTATTTCAACATCGTAAAGCTGAAAAAAGGCGAGGTGTTCGACTATCAGGTCGCGGGCTATGAGACCTGCATCGTGCCCGCTACGGGCAGTGTTGATGTGGATGTTGATGGCGCGTCCTTTCCCCGCCTTGGCAATCGCGGAGTCGATGTTTGGGATGGCGAACCCGAGGGTGTTTATGTTCCCGTGGGCGCGCGGGTGCGGATCACATGTGTCAGTGACACGACCGAAACCTTCATTGCGGGGGCCAAATATGACAAGGTTTTGGAGCCGTTTGATGTGCGCGAGGCAGAATTAGATGTGATCCAATACGGATCGGATGACACCAAAACGCATCGCAAGATCAAACATATCCTCGGCACTAAATACGCGGATAAGGTGGGGCGGCTCTTGGTGTCGGAATTGTTCACTGTAGGGGCAGGTGGGTGGTCAGGCTTTCCCAGTCACAAACATGACACGGATAGAACGGATGACGGTGGCGAGATCATCGAAACCCGTCATGATGAAACCTATAATTTCCGCTTCCGCCCGAATTACGGGTCGGGTGTGCAAATGTTGCAACGGGTCGATAATGAGGTGGGCGAAGCCTATCATATCATGGATGGCTCGACCATTTTGCTTGATAGTGGCTATCACCCTTGCGCCGCGTTGCCGGGCTATGAGATGTATTACTTCACCATTCTAGGCGGGCTGAGCCAACGCTCGCTCAAACAATATTTCCAACCAACCCATGCCGAACAGATCCACACGATCCCAGGCATTTTGGATATGGTGGCCAAGTTTAAATGACCCGCGCGACCCTCACCGATGTCCTGACCCCTGCCTTGGCCCAAGGTTATGCGGTGGCAGGGGTGGTCTGTTTGGGCTGGGAAGACGCGCGCGCCTATACGCGCGCCGCTGAATTAGAGGGGCTGCCCATCATTTTGCAGGCGGGCCCGGGCGCGCGGGCGCATATGCCGATTTCGATTTGGGGGGCGATGTTTGGCGAATTGGCCGAAAGCGTTTCGGTGCCCGTGGTCAGCCATTTGGATCACGGCACATCACTTGAGGATTGCGCCGCAGCAATAGCGGCAGGGTTTTCCTCGGTGATGTTTGATGGCTCGGCGTTGCCCCTGTCGCAAAACATTGCCCGCACCGCAGAAATCGCAGAGATGGCCCATGCGGCGGGTGTCTCCTGTGAAGGTGAGATCGGGTATGTCGGCTATGCGGATGGGGCAAAATCGCGGGGCACTGACCCTGAGGAGGCTGCCCGATTTGCCCAAGAGACGGGCATAGATGCAATGGCGATTTCTATCGGGAATGTGCATTTACAACAAGAAAAGCACCAAGGTCTGGATCGCAACCGCCTTGCTGCGATTGAGGCGCTTTGTGACATTCCACTGGTTATTCATGGCGGCTCAGGCGTGCCTGTGCGAGAGCGTCAAGATTTGGCGCGTATGTCTAAGATTTGTAAATTCAACATCGGAACCGAATTGCGCATGGGGTTTGGTGCGGCCTTGTCCAATGTGATGTCAGAGCAGCCCGCTGAATTTGATCGTATCAAAATCCTTGGCCAAACCGAGGAAGCCTTGGTCGCTCTGACCCGCCCCATTTTGCGCGCGCTGAAACCCTAAACCTCCAGATCGTGCAGATGCGCCTGATAGGGTTTTGCGGTTGGGGGTAAGGTTTTCTCAATCTGATATTCGGGGTCATTCAACTGCATTTTCAGCGCATGCGCCACCTCGCGCAGCCCATCGACAAAGCCACGATTTGCAGGCGGCAGATCGTGTTTGATCACCTCATGCAGGGCGGGCAGATTGTGATAGGGCACCATGGGGAACATATGATGTTCGACATGGTAATTCATGTTCCAATAGATGAAACGGCTGATGGGGTTCATGTAAACGCTACGGGAATTGAGACGGTGATCCAGCACGTTATCGGCCATGCCCGTATGCTGCAGTAAGCCCGTCATGATCAGATGCCATGAGCCCAAGACGGCAGGGCCAACGCCCACCAACATCAACGGCAAGATCGACCCCGTGATCGGCACCAATGCCAAAACCACGGCGCAGATCGCAAGCCAAATCTGCGCAATCACCTGCGCCTTTTTCCAATAGCGGTCAGGGGTGAAACTGCGTTCTTCTTTGTTCAGCCCATAAAGGGCGTGGCGGAACGTGGCCTTGAACCCATCCCATGTATGGCTGCCAATAAAGAGCCATAGAACCTTAAATATTTGCGGCGGGCGCATGGTGATAATTTCGGGATCACGGCCCACGATGATCGTGTCGGTGTGGTGGCGGGAATGGCTCCATCGCCACAAGACAGGATTACGGAACAGCATGAAGCAAGCGATGTGATAGACCACGGCATTCATCCAAGGGGTCAAGAACGCCGTGCGATGACCTGCCTCGTGCCAGCGGCTATCTGCGCCTGCAGTATAAAATGTGGCATAGATCACCCAAAAGGGCGCTGACCACCATGACCCCCACAGCATGATCCCGCCCGTGGCGGAGGCGATCAAGACCGCGAAATAAAGGATCGTATCACGAATGGCAGGCCCATCTTTGCGCTGCATCAGGCGGCGCATATCCTCGCGCGGGATATCCGAGTGATACCACTGCGCAGCAGCCAGACCCTTTTCCTCTGCCTCGACCGCCGATGCGCCAAGCAGGCTGTAATCACGGGTGATTTTGTTCACGGGCATCCTCCCTTATACACGCCTTTACAGATGCAACCATTGCCACTCATTTCTGTCAATCCTTTCCACGATTAACCGCTTTGCGCCTTGCCGCCCAAAGGGGCAGCGGTTAGGTTTCGCGCGTAAAGAGGCATTGCCAAAGGAGGGGCAGATCCATGGGTCAGATTGATCAATCACAATTCGCCATATATCCGAGCCTAAAGGATAAATCCGTCTTTGTTACGGGCGGTGCATCTGGGATTGGCGCGGAAATCGTCAAGGCTTTTGCAGCGCAAGGCAGCCGCGTTGGTTTTGTCGATATTGATGCCAAGGGCGGTGCGGCCTTGGCCGCCGAATTGGGCGATACTGTGCATTTCGAGCAATGTGACCTGCGCGATATTTCAGCATTGCGAACAGCCTTCAAAAAATTGGCCGAGGCCTGCGGGCCTGCACATGTTTTGGTGAATAATGCCGCCCGTGATGATCGTCATGATTGGCGGACAGTCGAACCAGATTATTGGGACGAGCGATATGCAACGAACCTGCGTCATATGTTTTTCGCCATTCAGGCCGTAGCGCCCGCGATGATTGAGGCGGGTGGTGGCTCGATTATCAATTTTGGGTCGAACTCTTGGATGCAGGCCAGCGGCGATATGCCCGCCTATACCAGTTCCAAATCGGCCGTGCACGGCCTGACCCGCACAATGGCGCGCGATTTGGGGGATCACCGCATTCGCGTAAATACAGTCGTTCCGGGCTGGGTGATGACCGAGCGGCAAAAACAGCTTTGGGTGACGCCTGAGGCCTTGAAAGAGGCGCTTGATCGTCAATGTCTGCCCGATGAGATCGAACCCGTTTATCTCGCGCGGATGGTTTTGTTCTTGGCCTCTGACGATGCGGCCATGTGCACCGCAAACAACTACATGGTCGAAGCTGGATCAATCTAAGAAACCAAGGGGGCGGCACATTTGCCGCCCTTATTCCTTGCTTGGGACATCTTCCCACAGGACAAAGAAATTCCATCCGCAATAGACCGCGATGGCTGCGATGAATGCGGCCCACCCATAGGTTTGGTTCCAGATCTCGACCCCTGTCCAGAGGCAGAGAAATAGGGTCAAGGCCACCCGCCGCCACCGCGGGTTGAAAATGGGATCAGCAAGGGTTTTATGCGCGGCCATCTTTCATCCTTTTCGGGCCTGATCCCACAGCGCCGAAAGGCTGCGATAGCGATCTGCCATTTGCGAAATTGCCTGCGCATCGCTGATTTGCCCTGTAAGCCACGCGCGGGCTGCATCGCCAAAAATTGTGCGCCCCACTGCAAACCCTTTGACCAAGGGCTGACGGGCGGCGAAGGCGAAACTTGCGGCCAAATCATCGGCGGGGGCATCAAGCCCCAAAACCAAAATACCCCGCGTATGCGCATCGTTTGCTGTGATTGTTTGGGTCACAGCGCCCCATGAGGCGTCATCGGCAAAGGGTTCCAATTTCCACCAATCGGGAAAGATGCCTGCATCGTAAAAGCGTTGGATCACGGCTGGGGTGGTTGTCTGATCCACTGCGCCGCGTTTTGAGGGGATCACCTCAAGCAAGAATTCCAACCCATTGCGGCGGGTCGCCGCAAAGAGGCGGCTGACGGTGTCGATCTGGTTTTGCCACAGTGCATCGTCATCTTGGGGATGGCAAAAGCACAGGCATTTCACCACATGATTGCGCGGCCACTCCTTAAGCCCGCCGAAATCGGGGCCAAGTTCAGGTTCAAGCACCAAGGGGCAGGAGCCCGGCCATTCCACAGGGCGGCCAATCCAGAGCGGGCTGTCAGATGCCGCCTGCAAGGCAGAGCGACCCAATCGGTTGTCACATAAAATGCCATATCCCGCCCGATCATCCGCCACAACGCGCGCCGCCTCAAGGCATAGCTCTTTGAACGCATCAATCTTGGCGCGGTTTGCCCCCTCCATCTCTTCAAGTTGCATACGATGGTCAAAAGCAAAGATGTGCATATCGGGTAAATCTGGCCCCCGATTGGTGGCCCAATGAACCTGCTCTAACGGCCCGTCATTGCGCAAGTCGGGCCGAGTGATCCCGCGTGCAAGGAAGAATTGCAGTTCCTCCCATGACGGATAGGCGGGGGTGCAGCCATGCCGAGACACCGCAAATGCGCCGCAGGCATTGGCGTATTTTAGTGCGGTCGCCCAATCAATCTGACCCGCGGGGCAATCAAGCCAACCTTTGATAAGGCCTGACATAAACCCGTCCCCCGCGCCAAGCACGTTGAACACCTCAATCGGAAAACCCTGACCTGCGATCCCGTCATCAAGGCTTGCAGGGATCTCGCCTGTGATTGCCACGGCCCCTGCGGCCCCGCGTTTGCACACCAATGTGGCACCGCTGACTGCGCGCACGGCCCGCAGCGCCGTCAGCGTATCGGTGCTGCCGCCCGCAATGTGAAATTCTTCCTCTGTGCCCACGATTAGGTCAAAGAGATGCAAGGTTGATTGCAGTTTGGCCGTAACGGCCGCGCTTTCCACAAAGCGGCTTTCACCATCGCCATGCCCTGCCACGCCCCAGAGGTTCGGGCGATAATCAATATCAAGGGCGGTGCGGGCACCCCCCTCGCGGGCTAAGCGCAAGGCTTTCAATACCGCGGCTTCGGTCTGCGGGTTGCTGAGATGCGTGCCTGTTGCCACAACTGCGCGGGCGCGCGCGATATAGCTGGGGTCGATATCGTCTTCGCACAGCCCCATATCGGCGCAATTCTCGCGATAGAAAATCAAGGGAAAGCGTTCTTGATCACGGATCCCCAACAGCACCAACGCGGTCAGGCGATCGGGATCGACTTTGATGCCCTCGATATTGACCCCTTCACGGGTCAGTTCTTCGCGAATAAACCGCCCCATATGCTCGTCACCCACACCCGTGATAAGGCCAGATTTCAGCCCCAAACGCGCTGTGCCTGCGGCCATATTGGTGGGTGAGCCGCCAATATATTTGTCAAAGCTGCGCATATCCTCCAAGCGGCCACCGATTTGGGCGCCGTAAAGGTCAACCGAAGCGCGGCCAATTGTGATGACATCAAGGTCTTTTTTCACGCTCATTGCGGATCTTTCCTTTGGAAGTCGGGGTTTAAGTGTCTTTTTGGGTTACATGGGGGATCAGCGGTGCTTCTGTCCCCTTTTGTAAGCGCGCCGCTGTCGCCACGACCAAAGCCTGCGCCACGCACATGGGCGCGGCCAAGGAGCGCGAGAGGCTTTGCTGGTATTCAGGCACGGCGAATAGGATCTTTGCCGATTTTGCGAGGGGCGATAGGGTCGTGTCGGAAATGGCAATAACATCATGCCCCTCCGAGGCGGCCTGATCGACAATCTGCACAACCTCATTGGCGTAGTAGCGAAAGGATACCGCAAAGAGCACGTCTCGCGGCCCCATACTACGCGCCATATGGGTGGCAAGGCCGCCGCTGGCATCCAGAAGGATGCAGCGTTTGCCAATCATGGTCAGCAGATAGCGCATCAGCAAAACCACGGGCGAAGAACGATTTTGTCCGACCAAATAAATGGTTTCGGCCCGCTCCATCAGCTTGGCGGCGGCGGCCATATCAACGCCTGAAATCTCATCAACCAGACCTTCGAGCGAAGCAATGTCTTGCACGATCATCTCGCGCAGGAACCCGATTTCCGAGATATCATCGCGGGCGGCCATGCCATCGCGCAAGGATTGCACCCGCGCCCCAAATCCAGGCGCAGCCGTCTCTAGGCGTTGTTGGAACAGGGCCTGCACATCCCGAAACCCTTTATACCCCAAGGCCTGCGCAAAGCGCACGAAACTCGAGGCATGCACCCCGCAGCTTTCGGCAATCGCATTGACCGAGCGCACCGCCACATCATTGGGGTTCTGCGTCAGATAGAGCGCGATGGCCTGATAGGTGTTGCTCATCGCGCCGTGACGTTCATGGATTAGGCGGATGAACCCCTCATAGGTGTCAGGCGGCGGGGCATCGGTGAGGGATGTGTTGTGATCCATCACGCCCCCGATCAGACTGTCGCGATCCACGTCTCGGACTTGGCCGAGGCTTGGATGGTTTCAACCAGATATTGGATGCGCAACCCAGCACGAAAGTTAAAGGGTTCAGGCGCGCGATCTGCGATGGCATCAAGATAGCCTGCGACCTCAATCGCCTTGAGGTCGTTAAAGCCAATCTGATGGCCCGGTGCGACACAGAATTGCCCATAGGGCGGGTGATCTGGGCTGGCCTCGATTTTGCGAAATCCTTGACGGCCTGTTGCGTCATCGGTGTTGTAGAAATGCAGCTCGTTGAACCGCTCGCCCGTAAAGATGAGGGCGCCTTTGCTGCCATAGACCTCGAAATCATGCTGCATCTTGCGGCCCGTGGCGACCCAATTGGCCTCAATCGACCCTGTTGCGCCATTTTTAAACCGCAAAAAGGCGCGCCCGACATCATCGACCTCGATCTTGCGGGCGGAGCCCGTGGCATCCTTGCGGTGGTCAATCATGGTGACGCAATCCCCCATAACGCGGGTGATGGGCCCCAACAGATATTCCGCCGTGGCCAAAGCATGGCTGCCAATATCGGCCAAGGCCCCGCCGCCCGCAGGATCATGACGGAAGGAATAGGGTGCGCTTGCATCACGCATATAATCCTCGGCATGCACGCCGCGATAGCTGCGAATGTCACCCAATTCGCCGCCCGCAATCATCTCGCGGGCCAGCGCCATGATGGGGTTGCACAGGTAATTGAACCCAACTTGGGTTTTGATCCCTGCCGCCTCTGCCGCAATGGCCATCTCCTCTGCGTCACGCGCCAAGGGGGCCAAGGGCTTTTCGCAATAGACATGCTTGCCCGCCGCAATCGCGGCCATGGCCATTTCTTTGTGCAACGCATTTGGCGCGGTGATATCGACCACATCTATATCGGGGTTTTCGATTAAATCCTGCCACCGATCCGTGGCATGGGCAAAGCCAAACCCAGCCGCCGCGGCCTGAGCCCCCGCAAGCGTGACATCTGCCAGCGTGTGTAATTCCACCTCATAGGGCAGATCAAACACCCGCGCAGCGGTAGCAAAGCCAAACACATGCGCTTTGCCCATAAAGCCCGATCCAATCAAGCCAATGCGAAGTTTCGGTTTAGCTGCCATTGATTGCCTCGTGATTGACAATGAGCGCAGGATCAATCCTGCCTTCGATAAAGTTCAGCGCGTTTTCCACACAGGCGCAGGCCATACGTTCAGCCGCCTCATTGGACAGCCCGCCAATATGGGGCGACAGGATCACCCGCGGATCCGAGAAAAGCGGGTTATCACGGGCAGGGGGCTCGGATTGGAACACATCCAATCCTGCCGCGGCCACCGTGCCATCCTTGAGCGCCGCCAACAGGGCCGCCTCATCGACAACGCCACCGCGCGCCGTGTTGCAGATCACAACGCCGCGTTTCATTTTCCCAAAGGCAGCGCGATCCAGCAGCGCGCCTTTGGCGGCGGGGATATGCACCGATATGAAATCAGCCTCAGCCAAGGCTGCGGATAAATCTGTCACTTCTTGCGCGGCCCCTTCGGGCCATGCGCCCATTTGGGAAAGATAGGGGTCATAGGCGGATATATGCATGCCAAACCCATCGGCCATTTTCGCCAAACGCCGCCCGATGCGGCCATAGCCGATGATCAAGAGGCGTTTGTTATACACTTCACGCGCGCGCAATAGATTACGCCAGTTCCACTCGAACCCTTCGCTGCCACGCGTGGCGAAATGCGCCTCTAGCGCCTGTTTCGCGCCAGCAAGCATCATCATCATGGCCTGCTCGGCCACGGAGATAGAATTCACATCCCCCACAATGGCCAAGCCAATTCCGCGGGCCGACAATGCATCTACATCCACCGCGTCATATCCCACGCCGTGGCGCGAGACGATTTTCAGGTCTGGTGCAGTTGCAATCATCTCGGCCGTCAGGGGTTGTGTGCGCAGCACAAGCGCATCGGCCTGCGGCAGATAGGGCAGATAGGCCGTAGGTGCGGGATCGGTCACATAGGTGACATCCACGCCCTGCGTTTTAAGCCGCTCAAGCAGCGCCTCACCTGTCGGGTGAAGCGCCCCTGCAACCAAGAGCCGTGTCATCAATAGCCCCCTTTGCCAGCACCCGTGCTGTCCGACCCACCGGCGCGGCCCACAACCTCATGCCAGCCCGTGACCGCCGCGCGGGCTGATTGCGCCAAAAAGCGCACGTCACCCCCAACAGTGGTGAGGCGATAGCCCCAGTCAATGGCGCGGGCCGCATAGGCGGGGTTGCCGCAATGCAGGCAGGCGGCGATTTTGTTCTTGCGGCATACGGCGGCGATTTCCTTAATCATCGCGATCATCTCGGGTTCTTCGCGGTCAAATCCTGGGGGCAAACGCCCCGCTTGGGTGCCGAGGGTCAGATCAGCAGGGCCAACATAAATACCGTCTAGGCCAGGGGTCGCTGCGATTTCCTCAAGATGTTCCATGCCTGCCGCGGTTTCGATCATGGCAATGGCCAGAACCTGCGCATTCGCGTCTTTGACATTGTAACTGGGGTCGGCAATCACCGCGCGGGTCGGGCCATAGCTGCGCTGCCCATGCGGGGGGTAGCGCAGGTAGCTGACGAATTCTTCTGCTTCGGCGCGAGAATTCACCATGGGGCAGATGATCCCCTCAACGCCCATATCCAAGGCCTTCATGATCCAACTGGGGTCACGCCACGGCACGCGGGCCATGATCGTGCGGCCTGCATTGCGCAAGGCCTGCATCATGGGCAAAGCCATGCCATAATCCAACGCGCCATGCTGCATATCAATGGTGATGCTGTCAAAACCCTGCGCCGCCATGATCTCGGCGGTAAAGCTAGAACCGATGGAACACCACCCATTCAACGCGGGCTGATCCCCTTGCCATAAGGCCTTGAGTCTGTTTGCTTTCATTTCTAACCTCCCCATGACTGCGGTCGCGATTTGGGGGAATCCCTCGCCCAAAGTTTAAGCAAGCGCACAGTCTTTCAGCGTCACTATTGCAGCGTCAAAAAGTTTTTGCAATGATCGTTGCATAAAAATTTTTTTGTCAATATACATTTCGTGTGAGGACGAATCTAGCCCAGGGGAGGGGTGCTGGTATGAGTAACCGAGCAAGTGCAAACGGCACTGTGCGTCTAACTATGGCGCAGGCAATCGTGCGCTACATGGTTAATCAATTCACCATCATTGATGGCGAGGAGGTGCCGCTGTTTGCAGGGGTGTTCGGGATCTTTGGCCACGGTAACGTAACCTGCTTGGCCGAGGCGCTAGAGCGCGTTCAAGATCAGCTCCCCACATGGCGCGGGCAAAATGAACAATCCATGGCCTTGGCCGCGATTGCCTATGCCAAAGCAAAGAAACGCCGTCAGATCATGGTCGCGACCTCATCTGTCGGGCCAGGGGCCACGAATATGGTCACCGCTGCGGGTGTTGCGCATGCCAACCGCTTGCCCGTCTTGTTGTTGTCGGGCGACACCTATGTGAACCGCTTGCCCGATCCTGTGTTGCAGCAGGTCGAGCATTTCGGGGATCCAAGCATCACGGTGAACGACAGTTTCCGCGCTGTGACGCGCTATTGGGATCGGATCACCCATCCTGCGCAGATCATCCAATCCTTGCCTGCGGCTGTGGCCACGATGCTAGACCCTGCGGATTGTGGGCCGGCCTTCCTTGGTCTGCCGCAAGACACGCAGGAATTGGCCTATGATTATCCAGAGGCGTTTTTCGAACGGAAGGTTTGGACTATCGCCCGCCCACGCCCCTCGCGCGATCAGGTCGAGGCGGCGGTCGAGATCCTGAAAACCGCGAAGAATCCCTTCATCATCGCGGGGGGTGGGGTGCGCTATTCTGGGGCCGAGGCCGCGGTGGCTGATTTCGCGAAGCGCCGTGGTATCCCCATGGCTGAAACCATTGCGGGCAAGGGCGGCGTTGTGCATGACAACCCTGCCTATGCAGGCCCAATGGGGATTGAGGGCACCGAGGCCGCGCGGCAATTGGCCGAAACGGCGGATGTGGTGATTGCCATTGGCACCCGTCTGCAGGATTTCACGACAGGATCATGGACAACATTCCCGAAGGATGCGCGGTTTATCAATATCAACGCCGCGCGGTTTGATGCGCAGAAGCACCGCGCACAGGCCGTTGTGGGGGATGCGCTTGAGGCGATCACCGAGATTGATGCGCAATTAGGCGATTGGTCTGCCCCGTCTGCCCGTATGGCGCAGGCGCAAAAATGGTATGCCGAGTGGAATGATTTCTTGGACAAGGGCCAAGCGCCCACAAACCAGGCCGTGCCATCCTATGCGCAGGTCATCGGTGTTGTGAACCGCATGGCGCGCCCCGAAGATGTGATGGTGACAGCCGCAGGCGGCTTGCCCGGTGAAACGATCAAAAATTGGCGCTGCAAAGCACCGCACACCTATGATTGTGAATTCGGCTATTCCTGCATGGGCTATGAGGTTGCAGGGGGCTGGGGCCACGCGATGGCGATGGCAGGCAGCAAAGGCACACCCATCGTCATGGTCGGGGATGGGTCTTATATGATGATGAATTCCGACATCCATTCCTCGGTGATCTCAGGCCATAAGATGATTGTTATCGTCTGCGACAACGGTGGTTATGCAGTGATCAATCGTTTGCAGACCAATACGGGCGGGGCAGGGTTCAACAACCTGCTCAAGGATTGCCGCGTGAAAGACCCTGCCAATGTGCGCCATGTTGATTTTGCAAAACATGCCGAGGCCATGGGGGCCTATGCGCGCCATTGTGACAGCCTTGCTGATCTAGAGGCCGCGATGGAATGGGCACAGACCACCGATGCGACAACCGTGATTTCAATCGCCTCTGATGCCTATACTTGGACAGATGGCGGCGCGGATTGGTATGTCGGCGTGCCCGAAGTCAGCCCCCGTGAAAGCGTTCAAGCCGCCCGCAAGGGGCAAGAAGAATTCCGCAAAAAACAGCGGATTGGAGTGTAAACCTCATGTTGAAGGCCAAATTGGGCATTGCCCCGATTGCATGGTGGAATGACGACCTGCCTGAATTGTCAGATGACGTCAGCCTAGAGGAATGTCTGGCCCAAGCGTCCGAGGCAGGGTTTAGCGGCATGGAAACAGGCCGCCGCTTTCCAATGGATATGGCGGTTTTAGGCCCGATCTTGGATCGCTATCGGATCTCGGTTTGTGGCGGTTGGTTTTCGGGTGAATTGCTTGATGGGGATATCGAGCGCGAGAAAGATCGCATTGCAGAGCAAATGGCGTTTTTCAAAGCCGCAGGCGCGCCGTGCATCGTCTACGGGGAAACAGCGCGATCTGTGCAGGGTAAGCGCGAAGTGCCTTTGGCGCAAAAGCCAGTGATTAGCGAGGCCGAGATGGCCGCCTACGGGCGCAAGATGTCGGATTTTGCCGATTGGTGCGCGGCCCAAGGGATGCCGATTTCCTATCATCATCACATGGCCGCTGTGGTCGAAACCGAGTCTGAGCTTGATTTGTTTATGAAGCATTCCTCGGTTCCGCTGCTGTTTGATGCGGGGCATATGGCCTTTGCTGGCGGGGATAATCTGCGCGTCATCGACAATCATCACGCGCGGATAACCCATGTGCATACGAAGGATATTCGGAAAAATGTGATAAACACCCTTGACCGAAGCAGCGAAAGCTTTCTTGATGCTGTTGTTAAGGGGGCCTTCACAGTGCCAGGGGATGGGGATTTAGATTTTCATGCGATTGTTTCAGCGCTTGCAGGCCATGGATATGAGGGTTGGTTCGTGATCGAAGCCGAACAAGACCCCAAACCAAATCCGCCGAAGGAAATGGCCATCACGGGGCATAAGACCCTGATGGATGTCATGGCGCAGGCGCATTATGAGGTCATTGGATGAACCGTATTGACGGAAAAATTGCCGTCATAACGGGCGCAACCCAAGGTCTTGGGGCCGCGATTGCGCGCGTATTCGCACAAGCGGGGGCCGAGGGGCTTATTCTGGTCGGTCGTGATAGCGCTAAAGGTCAGCGCGTTTGCGATGAAATCGCGGGCGAATTTGGCACCCCATGCCACGTTGTGGGCGCGGATCTGGCCGATTTGGATGCGGTGCGTGGTATTATTCCCGCAGCCAAGGCGCATTTTGGCCGCGTGGATATTTTGGTCAATGCGGCAGGCATGACCGATCGTGGCAATCTGCTGAACACCAACGCCGCGCTGTTTGACAAGATGATTGCGGTTAACACCCGTGCGCCGTTTTTCTTGATGCAAGACGCCGTTTTGCTGATGCAAGAGGCAGGTGTCAAAGGCAGCATCGTCAATATTGGATCCGCATCTTCGCGGGTAGGGCAACCGTTTCTTGCGCCTTACGCGGTGTCAAAGGGTGCGCTTGCCACGCTGAGCCGCCATGCGGGCTTTGCCCTCATGCGCAATGGGGTGCGGGTGAACCAATTGGATATCGGATGGATGAACTCCGATGGCGAACGTGCCTTGCAAGAGGCGGAGACGGGAGATGCAGGCGCCCTTGATCGCGCCGCAAAAGAATTACCTTACGGAAGACTGCTTGACCCGGTGGAGGTGGCAAAAGCAGTTTTGTGGATGGCGTCAGACGATAGCGGGATGATGACGGGCTCTGTCATTCATTTCGATCAATCTGTCTGGGGCGGGTATGATGGACAGGCACCTGCGCCTGCCCATGCATTGGTGCCATGAGGAGGGGCCAAGCATGAGGGCGCGCCCGTAGGTGTTTCAAAGAATTCTGCCATAAGCGCAGAATAACAGCTCTTCGGAGCATATAACTTGGGAGGAAGACCATGAAAAAACTTATTCTCACCGCTGCAGCAGCTGCTTTGATGGCAGGTGCGGCACATGCTGAGCGTTATGTTATGATCACCCACACGCAGGGCACAGACCCGTTCTGGCCTGTGGTGGAAAAGGGTGGCCGTGATGCAGCCGAGGCTGTAGGTGCGACCCTTGAATATAACTTTGACGTATCTGGCGACATGGCTGCAATGGCGCAGCTGATCGAAGCCGCAGCAGCAACGCAGCCCGATGGAATCATCGTATCGCTGCCTGACGCAGACGCGCTCGGGCCAGCAATTCGTTCCGCTGTTGCCGATGGTATCCCTGTGATCACCATGAACTCGGGCCTCGAAGCATCTGCAGAGCTGGGTGCATTGATGCACGTAGGTCAGCCAGAGCGTTTGGCAGGTCAAAAGGCCGGTGAGCGCGCAGCAGCAGAAGGCGTGACCAACGGGCTTTGCTTGAACCAAGAAGCGTTCAACACCGCGCTTGTGGATCGTTGCACAGGCTACTTTGAAGGTATCGGCGGCGATCTGAAGATGATTGACGTGTCAAACGACCCTGCACAGATCGAAACCCGCACCGCAGCGGCGCTGCAGGCAGACGCATCCATCGATGGCGTTTTGGCTGTTGGCCCACATGTCTGTGAAGCGGCAAACCGCGCGATCAAGGAAGTTGGCGCAGACGTGCATTTGGCATGTTTCGACCTTTCCCCTGGCGTGATGGACATGATCCAAGCAGGTGATGCGGCCTTCACAATCGACCAGCAGCAGCGTCTGCAGGGCTACATGCCTGTGATCGTCCTGCACCTCTACAACACAGGCGCAGGCCTGTTGCCTGGTGCGAACATCCCATCTGGCCCAGGCTTTGTGGATGCATCCAACGCGGCATCGGTTTCTGCACTCGCAGGCATCGATCGCTAAGTTTTGTGATCAGTCGAGACTTGAAACAGGCGGGATTTCCCGCCTGTTTTCACCCTCAAAATCCAAATAAAAACAGGATGTGAGATATGGCCGATCGAAGCGAAGCGAACAGGCTTCAACAAGAAACTGCCTTTCAAAAAATCTTACGCCGTCCCGAGATCGGCTCTTTCGTGGTGATGATTATCATCATTGCGGCCTTGGCGATTGCCTCGGATGGTAAGGCGTTTAACCCCTTGGGTCTGAAAAATAACATCGCGATTATTGCCCAATATGGGATCATTGCCACGGGGGCCGCTGTGTTGATGATTGCAGGCGAATTTGACCTGTCAATCGGTTCGATGATTGGCTTTGCGGGCATGTCGATGGCGATGATGCTGAAATGGGGTTTGCCCTTTGGTCTGGGCGAAGCAACCCCTGCCGCAGCGTTTTTCATCACCCTTGCGATGACATTAGGGATCGGTTGGGTGATTGGCATGATCGTTGTGCGATCTGGCCTCTCGAGCTTCATTGTGACCTTGGCGTTTTTGTTTTTCTTGCGCGGGGTTACCGAAGTTTGCTTCCGCCTGATCAACCAATCGACCCAAATCTCGGGTTTGCAAGATTTCAAACTGGAAAGCTGGTTCGCCGACATCATGGGCGGCGAGGTGTTCGGGTGGTTCTATGATATTTGGTTCGCGCTTGGCGGTAATCTTAACCGCAATGGCGAACAATGGGTTCACGGGTTTGACGCGCGGTTTTTCTGGTGGATTGTGATCGCGGGCGTGTCTTATTTCGTGCTCAGCCGCACCCAAATCGGCAACTGGATTTACGCGACAGGCGACAACAAAGAGGCCGCGCGCGCCAATGGTGTGCCAGTCGACAAGGTAAAAGTGGGCCTGTTCATGTTCACCGCCTTTTGCGCCACGATGTTTGCCGCATGTCAGGTGTATGACACCAACACATCAGATGCCGCCAAAGGCAATTTGATGGAATTGTTCGCGATTGCCATCGCGGTTGTAGGTGGCACACTGATGACGGGCGGGTTTGGATCCATCCTTGGCGTGGTCTTTGGGGCGATCACCGTTGGCCTTGTGGCGAATGCGGTGTTCTTCATTCCTGCTATCGATGGCGCATGGTTCCGCGTTTTCCTTGGCGGTATCCTGCTTGCTGCGGTTTTCGCCAATGAGCGTATCCGCAAGCGTATCACGGGAGGGATTTAACCATGGCTGAACCATATCTTCGCGTAGAAAATCTGGTCAAACGCTTTGGCCCTTTCACGGCCCTCGGTGGCGTTGACCTTGAGGTCTTTCCAGGTGAGGTGCATTGCCTGTTGGGGGATAACGGGGCGGGTAAATCGACCCTGATTAAAACCCTTGCAGGTGTTCACCAACCCACCGAAGGCAAAATCTATATCGAAGGGAAACCTGTTACCTTCCGCTCGCCGCGGGATGCCTCTGCGGCTGGCATTGGCACAGTGTATCAGGATTTGGCCCTGAACCCGTTGATGAGCGTCACCCGTAATTTCTTTATGGGTCGTGAATTGACGGGGCCGCTTGGCAGCTTGCGCATGAATGAAATGAACAAGATTGCGCATGATGAGATGCTGAAAATCGGTATTGATTTCTCTGACCCCACGCAGGCGGTTGGCACAATGTCGGGCGGTCAGCGTCAGACATTGGCGATTGCGCGCGCGATTTATTTCGGGGCCAAGGTTCTGATCTTGGATGAACCAACATCAGCGCTTGGTCAGCGTCAGCAGATGGGTGTTTTGAAAACAATCAAACGCGTCCGCGCACGCGGGGATATTGCGATTATTTTCATCACGCATAACGAAATCCATTCGCGTCTGGTGGGGGATCGCTACACGTTCCTTGCGCTTGGTAAAACGATTGGGGCGGGCACCGCTACCGAGATCGGTGACAAGGAAATGCGCCGCTTGATGTCAGGGGGCGCAGAGATGGGCGACCTTAAGGCAGAGCTAGACGTGATCTAATCTCGCTGTAACTGACAGCAGGGGCCGTGCGCGGCCTCTGCATCCGCGGGGTCATGTGTGACCAAAACCGCAGGAATATTGCGCGCGCGGATATGTGCAAAAACAAAGCGGCGCATCTCATCTCGCAATTCCATGTCCAAGGCGGAAAAAGGCTCGTCCATCAACAGCGCGCGCGGCTCTGCCAAGAGGCTGCGCATCAGGCTGGCACGGGATTTTTGGCCGCCTGAAAGGGTGTCTGGGTCTGCCTCATAGAGGCCTGCAAGGCCCGCTGTCTCAAGGGCTGCCTCTATGCCTGCGCGGCGCGCGGTGCGGTCGGCGCTTGCCCGCAGACCAAAGGCAAGATTGTCACCAAGGCTGAGATGGGGAAAAAGGCACGGATCTTGAAAAATCATGCCCACCCCGCGTGTTTCGGGGGTAAGGGCGGCTAGGTCTTGCCCCTCAAGGGTCATATGACCAGTCGCCGTGACGGATGGATCAAGATGGCCTGCGATCGCCGCCAAAAGGGTGGATTTTCCGATGCCAGATGGCCCCATGATCGTGGCAACCTCGCCACGCGCAACACTCAGGCTGAGGGGCTGAAACAGCCTCCGTTTCCCAATGCTGAGGCTTAGGTCTCTGATCTCTAGGCTCAAGTCACCCTCGCTTGCATCGCGCGTCTGTTGCGCCAAACATAGCGCGGGGTCAAGAAGGCCAGCAGATAGACCAACAGGGGCAGCGCGGCCTGAAGGCTGCCATAAACCCCTGTGATCCTGCGATCCCCGCCTGAGGCGAGCGTGACCGCCTCAGTGGTGATCGTAGCAACCCTGCCGCCGCCCACAAAGAGGGTCGGCAGATATTGCGCAATGGAAACGGCAAAGCCAACTGCCATGGCCACCATGATTGCCCGAAGCATCAAGGGAAGTTTCACAGCGAAAAACCGCCGCCACGGCCCTGCGCCAAGTGCGGCTGCCGCCTGTGAAACCCTGCGATCTAGTGCGCGCCACGGATCGAGCAGCATCAACAAAATATAGGGATAAACGAACAAAATATGCGCCCAAATCACGGGCGCCACCCCTGCCGTGATGCCAAGTTTCAGCGCGGCAATATTCACCCCATAAAGAAACCCAATTTGGGGCATCAACAGCGGGGTGTATATCAGCGGCAAAAGGATAGGTTTCGCCAATTTGTTGGGCAAATGATCCACCGCCTCGAGTGTCAGAAGCGCAAGCGGTGTTGCGATTGTCAGACTGATCACTGCGATCTCAAGGCTTGTCTGAAGGGGCGCAGCCCAATCGCCGCTTTGCCATGCCCTGAGGGATAGGGATTGTGGAAAAACATCAGGCCAAACCCAACGCCATGTGATCGACCACAAAAGCAAGCCCACAATGCCGAGCAGACCCAACCCCATGATCCCGCGCGGCAGGGGCGTGGTCCATGACAGGGGTATCCGCGTTCCCCCACGCCGCCCCATGCGCGCCTCGGCCTTGGCAAGTCGCATCATGCCGCGCTCACATAACCATAGGCTGAGACAGGCCAAGGCAATCAGTGCGATTTGAACCATAGCCCCCGCAAATGCGGGCAATAGCAGCGTCAAATCAGGCGCGATGAACAGGCGCGTGACTAAGACGGCGAAGGTTGGCGGCGCATTCGGCCCCAAGATCAAGGCCATATCCACCACAGATAGCCCGTAAGCCAACACTACCATCACAGGCAGTCGGATCAGCGGGTAAAGCTGCGGCAAGATCAGCAGCGCCCAAATGCGCAGCGTGCCATAGCCAAGGCTTGCCCCGATTTGGCGCGTGCGGGTCACGGGCAATTGCGCCATGGCGCTGGCGATAGCGATGACCAAAAAGGGGGTTTCTTTGATCACTAAGCCAAGGATCAATGCAAACCCCGCAGGATCATTCACCAAGGCCAGATCTGGGGGGCGCTCAAAGCCCAAAAGGGGCGTAAGCGCGCGCATGATCCACCCCGAAGGCGCAATCAAGAATGCAAGGCCAAGGGCGATTGCAGCGTGGGGAATGGCCAATAGTGGGGCTAAGATACGGCTTTCCCCCCCGCCTTGCGCCACGAAGATCAGCGCAAGCAACAGTGAGATGGCCGTGGCCACCCCCCCTGTTTGCAGCGACAGACCAAGCGCGCCCCAAAACTCGGGCACCGCCATCAAGCGCTGATAGGGCGCAAATGTCAGGTGATCTGCGCCAATCGCGGGGAAAAAGCCCAAACTGGCCACAAGGCCAATGGCAAAGCCCGCGACAATCGGGGCCAAGACCAAGGCCGCCGCCGCGCTGAACACACCGATAGATGCGCCACGCCCCATCAGCGTGCGTAGCGCGCCGCCCAATCTTCAGCGATGGCGGTCATCCAGCTGGCATGGGGTTCAAGCAAGGTTGGCCCCAGATCGGCCAGTTCGGGCAAGGCGGGGCTTTGTGGAAGGTCTGCAAAAAACGCTGCCGCTTCGGCATCCATCAGCGCGGGGTCAAGCACGGAAAACGCGCCGAGATTGTCGATATTTTGCATATGCGCCTGCGCTTCGGGCGATAACAGGAAATCTGCCACAACCTGCGCCCCGTCAACATGGGCCGCGTTATAGGGGATCGCCACAAAACTGATATTTCCAAGCGTTCCCCCCTCGGGCACAAAAACGCGGGCCGTGTCGGGCAAAAGCCCCAAATTGATGGCCGCTGCCGCATAGCTTGGGTCAAAGGACATGGTGATATCGATTTCGCCATCGTTCAAAAGGCGCGCTTGGATCGACTCGTTTTCAGGGAATGTTTCACCCTCCCGCCACATCAAGGGGCGCAAGGCATCATACCATGCCCAAAGGGGGGCAGTGAGGGCGGCATAATCCGCCTCGCTCACAGGGTTTTGCAGGATGGCGGGGGTATCAACCAAACTGATCAAAGCCTGTTTTAGAAAACTGGCCCCCATGAAATTGGCAGGATCGGGATGGGTAAAGCGGCCGGGATTGTCACGCGCCCAATCAAGCAATTCGCCCATAGAGTGTGGCGGGTTCGGAACGCGGGCGCTGTCATGGATGAACACAAATTTGGCCAAGCGCCATGGGGCCTCTAGCCCATCAACGGGAACGGTAAAATCAACCGATGCAGGCGCATCAGGCGACAGGTCAACAAAGCGCGCATTTGGCAGGCGTTGAACAAAGGGGCCAAACAGCAAATCTTGCTCTTTCATCGCTAGAAAATTTGGGCCGTTGATCCAGATCAGATCAACCGCGCCGCCCGTGTTCTGACCTGCGGCACGTTCTGAGAGAACCCTTGTCACGGCCTCTGCCGTGTCGGTCAGCGGCACATGCTCGACCGCGATACCAAACCGCGCCTGCATCTGCGCATCGACCCAATCAATATAGCTGTTCGTGCGTGGATCACCGCCCCAAGCATGCCAATACACAGTCTGCCCGCGCGCGGCATCCACTGTCTCTTGCCATGTTTGCGCATGGGTTTGTGTAGCCATCATAAGGGCCAGTATCGGCAAAAGGCGTTTGATCATGAGGTCTCTCTCTCAATGCGTGTTCGGTGAAAAAGCCACCCATGCCGCGATGAGGCGGGTGAGTGTTGTAATGGCGCAGGCCGCTGCAAAAATAAACGCAAAGGCAGGGAAGGCCATGGGGAAAAGGCAAAAGACCACAAATGCGGCAATTGTTTCGGCCCCTTCGGTCAGGCCGCCCAAGTAATAGAACCCTTTTTGCGGAAAGGCTGAAGAATGCAACCCGCGTTTCGCGGCAATCACCGCATAAGCCATAAATGACACGCCCGTACCAATGAAACTGGCCAATAAGAGCGCAGCAGGCAGGGCGTTGCGAGTCGGGTCGAAGAGCGCAAACCCAATTGGGATGCTCGCGTAAAAGAGAAAATCAAGCGCGATATCCAAAAACGCGCCTCGATCTGTTGGCCCCGCGATCCGCGCCACAGCCCCATCCAACCCGTCACAAAGGCGGTTGAGCAGGATGAACATAAGACCCAACCCAAAGTGCCCCATTGCAAGCGCAGGCAGGGCGCACAGCCCCAGAGCAAAGCCAAACAAACTGATCTGATCTGCACTGATATTGGCCTTATACAAAGCTTCGGCAAAGGGGCGGGTCAGGCGGCGTTGTAGGGGCAATAGGCGGGCATCGATCATTTTCCGAGCCTCCAGTCGTGAAACCGCTGCAGCAGCGTAAGGGCGCGGGGGTTCACGCGTGCTTTGCGCCAATTCCCTGCGACATATTTATTCGCCTCTGCGAGGGTTGGATAAATGTGAATGGTGCCCAAGATTTTGTTCAGCCCAAGCCCGTGTTTCATGGCCAAGGTGAATTCGGCCAAGAGATTTCCCGCCTCGGCCCCGATAATCGTGGCCCCAAGAATGCGATCACTGCCTTTTGCGGTCAGCACCTTTACAAACCCCTTTCTGGTGCCATCGGCAATGGCGCGGTCAAGATCATCGAGATCATAGCGCGTGACCTCATAAGCCACGCCCTTGGTTTGGGCCTCACTTTCGGACAGGCCAACGCGGGCGATTTCGGGATCGGTGAAAATTGCAAAAGGAATAGTGCGATAATCGGCTTTGCTGCGCTTAATATCCCCAAACAGCGCGTTTACGGCGGCGTAATAGGCCTCGTGGCTTGCCGTATGGGTGAATTGATAAGGGCCTGCGACATCGCCTGCGGCGAGGATATTGGGGAAAAGGGTTTGCAAATAGTCATTCGTGTCGACCTTGCGATCTGTGACAATCCCCAGTTCCTCAAGGCCAAACCCTGTTAGGCGCGGGCTGCGCCCGACTGCCACCAAAAGATCATCGGCCAGGATCACCTCACGGCCCTCTGGCCCTTCGATTTCCACGGCAATCTGATCACCCGCACGGCTCACGGATTGCGCCGTTGAGCTTGTTTTGACGGCAACCCCATCGCCCTCTATCGCGGCAAGAAGGGCGGCGCTGACCTCCTCATCTTCGCGCGCCAAAAGCCGCGGCGCGCGTTCGATTTGTGTGACCTGAACCCCAAGCCGTGCGAAACTTTGCGCCAATTCGCAGCCAATCGGCCCACCCCCTAAAACCACCATGGATTGTGGGGCGGTGTCACGGGTTTTCATCTCTGACCATAATGTGTCAGAGGTCAGATAGGGCACTTCGGACAGGCCCTTGATGGGGGGGATGGTCGGGGATGCGCCCGTGGCCACGATGATCGCGCGGGTGGATAAGGTTGTGACGCTGCCATCATTTTGCGTGATCTCAACATGCCAAGGGTCACGGATGCGGGCATAGCCTTTGATCACTTCGACCCCCAAACCCTCGTAACGCTCTACGCTGTCATGGGGCGCGATGGTTTCAATCACCTCATGAATGCGGGCCATGACGCGCGAGAAGTCCACCTTGGGGGGCGCTGCGATGAGGCCATATTCCTCGGCATGGGCAATGTCATGGGCGCGCTTGGCGGATTTGATCAATGCCTTAGAGGGGACGCAGCCAAAATTGAGGCAATCCCCCCCCATTTCTCCGGCCTCAACCAAGGTGACCTTGGCCTTGACTGCAGCGGCGATATAGGCCGAAACAAGACCAGCTGCGCCTGCGCCAATCACGATCAGATTGCGATCAAAACGGGCAGGGCGCGTATAGGGGCGATAGGCGCGATAGCGTTTGGTGCGCGCAATCGCAAATTTTGCAATCCATGGAAAAAGGCCAAGCGCTGCAAAAGATCCAATCAGCGCGGGCGACAGAATATCAGCAACGGCTGTGATTGTTGCCAATTGCGTCCCTGCGTTCACATAAACGGCCGTTCCTGCAAGCATCCCCAGTTGGCTTACTCCGTAAAAGGTCAAGGCCTTCATCGGCGATAGGCCCATCACTAGATTAACAACGAAAAAGGGCACAATCGGCACAAGGCGCAAGGTGAAGAGGTAAAAGGCCCCATCTTGTACAAGCCCGCGATTGACGCCCTCAAGCCGCGCGCCAAATCGGGCCATAACCCAATCCCGCGCCAGATAGCGGGCGGTGAGAAAGGCCAAGGTCGCCCCAAGGGATGCGGCAAAGGACACCATCAACAACGCCGACCAAAAGCCGAAAATTGCGCCAGCCCCCAAGGTCATCCAAACCGCCAAAGGCAAAGACAGCGCGGTGACCGCCACATAGATCAGGAAATAGAGGCCCCATAAAACCCCTGCATTTTGGTCGCGCCACATTTGCGCGCCATCCACAAAGCCGCGCAGCCCCTCTAGGGATAAATCAAGCGCGGATAGAGCCCAAAACCCTAAGACAATCAGCACCACCAAAAATGCGGCTATAGCGCGTTTTTTCATCGTGGTCCCCTTAGCCTCATTCGACAGCGTTTCACCGCTTTTGACGAAGAATTCCGCGCGCGCCTAGTCTTATTTCTTTCCCTCACACCCATGTGAGAGGGCGTTACCGCATGACCAAAACGGGGGCCTTGCAGGATTGGATCATCTGCGTGGTGGTTGAACCGATCATCAATTGGCGCACACGGCTGTGGCCATAGGCCCCCATCACCAAGAGATCATGGGCAGCGCCACTGCTGCTGTCACTGTCACAGAGCCGCGCAAGCAGGTGCTCGGGCTCGCCCGCCTCGATCAGGATGTCAGCGCCCATGCCTGCCGCGGTCAGACGATTTTTTGCCGCCTCAAGCGCCGTGATCTGTTCGGCGCTTGGTGTTCCCGCAAAAACCAAAGTGACGGCGCGCTTTGAAAACGCGGGCAAAGTGGCGACATAATCGACTGCCTTTGTGGCAGAGACCCCACCATCAAATGCGATCAAAAGTTTAGAAATAGGGGCAAAGCTGCGATTGGCGATTAAGACGGGGCGGTGCGCGCTGCGCAAAATCCGTTCTAGGTTTGACCCCAAATGCGCCATGGCGTGGCTTGCAGCCTCGCCACGTTTGCCGATCATGATCATTTCAGCCGCTTGTTCTTTGTCAGCCACCGTATCGACAAGATCCCCCTGCCGCAGGCGGGTTTCGACCTCGACCCCCTCGGCGCTGATAAGGGCAGCGGCATCCTCTAGCACAGCGCGGCCTTGCTCTTGGGCCAATTTCGCGCGGGCTTCGTCCATTTGTGACAGCTCGGCCAAAAGGCGGCTGCGCGCACCAAGTCGAATTGCGCCGCTATAATCTCCCCGATCATGCCCCGACCGGCGACCTAAGATGTGATAAAGCTTGACCTTCCACGCGTTCTGCCCCGCGATCCATGCTGCGTAATGGCACAGGCTTTCGGAATAGGCCGAGGCATCCACAAGCGCCATCAGGTTTGGTTTATCGGTCATCACACAATCCCCTTAATGGCCCGTCAGCGCATCCAAAGCGCCTGGTTTGTCATGAATGGCAAGTTTATCAACGATGGTCTCTGAGGCCTCGTTTAGGCCGATGACCTCAACCTCAGCACCCTCGCGGCGGAATTTCAAAATCGCCATATCCAAGGCGGCTACGGATGAAATATCCCAGATATGGGCATGGGTCAGATCAATGGTGACACGATCTAAGGCTTCTCGGAAATCAAAGGCCTTCATAAAATCTTCGGAGGAGGCAAAGAAAAGCTGGCCTTCAATCCGATAGTTGCGATGGCGTCCATCGGCCGTGATGCTCGATGTAACGCGAAAGAGCTGCGAGATTTTCCACGCAAAGAAAATGCCAGACAGAAGCACCCCAACCAAAACGCCAATTGCAAGGTTGTGCGTGTAAATCACAAAGAACACGGTTGCCAACATCACGATAGAGGAGGATTTGGGATGCTCGCGCAAATTGGTGATGGATGACCATGAAAATGTGCCAATCGACACCATGATCATAATCGCGACCAAGGCGGGCATGGGGATAATCGCCACGATGTCACCAAGCGAGACGCAGAGAATCAACAAGAAAATTCCCGCCACAAAGGTCGAAAGCCGTCCCCGCCCGCCTGATTTTACATTGATAATCGACTGCCCAATCATGGCGCAGCCCGCCATCCCGCCGATGAACCCGGTGGCAGAATTGGCCAGACCTTGGCCGATGCATTCTTGATTGCGATCTGACGCTGTGTCGGTCAGATCATCCACAATCTGCTGGGTCATCAGGCTTTCCAACAGGCCCACAACCGCAACGGCGAGTGAATACGGGAAAATGATCTGCAATGTTTCAAAAGTCAGCGGGATATCAGGGATCAAAAATACGGGCAGCGTGTCAGGCAATTGCCCCATATCGCCTACAGTGCGCACATCCCACCCCATGAAGACACATAGCGCCGTCAACACGATGATCGTGACAAGGGGTGATGGAACAGCCCGCGTCAGGCGCGGAAATAGATAGATGATCGCAAGCCCCGCCGCGACCAAGGGATAGGTCAAAATCGGTACATTGCGCGGGTCAAGTTCGGGCAATTGCGCCATGAAGATCAAAATGGCCAAGGCGTTCACAAAGCCCGTCATGACGGATTTTGAAACAAAGCGCATCACATAGCCAAGCCGCAAAAGACCCGCCATGATTTGCAAAAGGCCCGCCAAAACAGTGGCCGCCAAGAGATATTGCAGCCCGTGATCGCGCACCAATGTCACCATCAAAACGGCGGTGGCGGCGGTGGCCGCCGAAATCATGCCAGGCCGCCCGCCTGTGATTGCGCAAATCACCGCGATGGAGAAACTGGCGTAAAGCCCTACTTTGGGGTCAACACCTGCAATGATGGAAAAGGCGATTGCCTCAGGGATCAGGGCCAAGGCCACAACCAATCCTGACAAAAGATCGCCACGGATATTATGCGTCCATTCATGGCGGTAATGCGCGAGAGATATCATCAAATCTAGTCCCTTGCCGGCCTTGGAATGCCAAGGCGGGGTCATGTCCGATCAGCGTGATCAAGCGTTGATTTTGGCCGTGAGGGGCCGGTGCGCCCCTCTGCTGTTCGGGCGGGTTTTAGGGGGAAATGCCGAACTTGCCAAGCCCAGAGGGCAAAGTCGCATTTTGGCTTGAGTTCGTGATGGCCGATGCTAACTCTGCCAGACATGCAGCATAGCCGTGCCATAAATCCTGATCCCGCCGCTTTTGCGGATGTGTTTTTGAAAAGCTTCACCGCCTCTGAAGGGGCGGAGGAGGGGGGATTTGTATCAACACTGGCCGCTGACTTGATCAAAACTACCCCAGAAAATGACATTGCAGCCTTTGCCGCCCATGAGGGCGATCTGTGCGTGGGCGCGGTGATTTTCACGCGGCTCTATTTTCCGCAGACGAGTAGGATTGTGTTCTTACTCTCGCCAATGGCGGTATTGCCAAACCATCAGGGGCAGGGCGTGGGGCAGGGGTTGATTGCCTACGCCCTTTCACAGTTGGTGGGCGATATCGTGGTCACATATGGTGACCCTGCGTTTTACGGAAAGACGGGGTTTGCGGCCATTGACCCTGTGGTTTTGCCCGCACCTTACCCGTTAAGCCAACCGCAAGGGTGGATTGAACAATCCTTGACAAAGGCCCCGATTTTACCGCTAGAAGGCCCCGCAACCTGCGCGCCTGCCTTGCGAAACCCCGCATATTGGTAGGCCCCACCACCAACGCGGTAATGATGTGACCCAGACCCTCACCCACAATGCCCGCCTCAGCGTGGCGCCCATGATGGATTGGACGGATCGGCATTGTCGTTATTTCCATCGTCTGATGTCGCGTCACGCTTTGCTTTATACCGAAATGGTGACCTCCGCCGCTTTGGTGAATGGGGAGGCTGCACGGCATTTGACCTATGATGCGGCCGAGCATCCCGTTGCGCTGCAATTGGGGGGCTCTGATCCTTCTGAATTGGCGCAGGCGGTGAAAATTGCTGCGCCCTATGGGTATGATGAGATCAATCTCAATGTGGGGTGCCCGTCTGATCGGGTGCAATCAGGGTGTTTTGGGGCGGTTTTGATGAAGACCCCACAGCTTGTTGCGGATTGCGTGCGGGCCATGCAGGATGCTGCGACTGTCGAGGTGACTGTGAAATGCCGCATCGGGGTGGATGATCAAAACCCCGCCGAAATTTTGCCCGCATTTTTGAAACAGATGGCAGAGGCAGGGGTCAGGCGTCTGACAATTCATGCACGCAAAGCGTGGCTTGAGGGGCTAAGCCCCAAGGAAAACCGCACCATCCCGCCGCTTGATTACGCCTTGGTGCGGCGCATGAAGGAAGAATTTCCGAACCTGCATCTATCAATCAATGGCGGTGTTGAGGATCTAGACGCGGTCGCATCCCACCTTAGGGATGGTCTTGATGGGGTGATGGTTGGGCGCGCGGCCTATCATAGCCCTTATGTGATCTTGGGCCACGCGGATGCAGTGGTTTTTGATGACCCGCGCACAGTGCTGTCGGCGCATGAGGTGGCCGAGGCGATGATCCCCTATGCCGAGCGTCATATCGCGCAAGGCGGGCGGTTGCATCATGTGACGCGTCATATTTTGGGGCTATTTGCGGGGCAGCCTGGCGCGCGCGCATGGCGGCGTATTTTGTCGACCGAGGCACAAACAGCCGATGCAAGCCCCAAGGTGATTGCGCGCGCGATGCAGATGATGCGTGAGCCTGCCTAGCTCTGCACCCGTGCCGCGCGCCCGCCACGGCGCTTGCTCAAAAGATTTGCGCGGCTTGGCAGGGCTTTCATGATGTCCGCGCGTTCTTCGGGTGACTTGCGGCCCCATGTGCTGATTTCATCAATCGTGCGATAGCATCCTGTGCAAATCCGTTCGGTCGGATGAACAAGGCAGATTTTTATGCAAGGCGAAGCGATTTCTTCGCGCGACCAAACCTCATCCACCATTGCCTGCCCTGCCTCTATTCTGCGCTGCGGATTACCCGCATGCGATCCAGTGATCCTTGCAATATATAGCTTGCGGCGACCGCATCAATCACCTCGGCGCGACGTTTTCGGGACGTATCCGCCTCTAAAAGCGCCCTTTCTGCGGCCACAGTGGATAATCTTTCATCCCAAAACGCGGCGGGCAAATGCGACAGCCCCTCAAATCGGCCGATATTGCGCAAAAAAGCGCGGGTTGATTGGGCGCGGGGGCCTTCGCTGCCATCCATATTGCGGGGCAGGCCAAGGATGAGGCCGCGAATATCGCGTGCCGCCACCAGTTTCGCCAATTCTGCGGCGTCTTGGGTGAATTTCTCGCGCTTGATTGTGACCAACGGGGTTGCAACGCTTTGGAACAAATCGCTGATGGCAATGCCAATGGTTTTGGTGCCAAAATCCAAACCCAAAATCGCGGCAGGCGGCGGGGTGGCCGCTGCAAAGTCGTGAAGGTCGACAAAACCCTCGGTCATTGGGGCAGGCCTGCCTCGGCATTGTCGAGCACTGCCGCAGCGCCGTCTTGGCCCGCAAAATTTGCGCGCGCCTCAGCCAGAATTGTGCGCGCCTCATCAAGGCGGCCCAGAACCCCCAAGGCCGTAATCAGCTGTGCATATTCTTCAACAGTGCCACCCTCATTGGCCAAACGGGCCGATAAATTGCCAATCATGCCTTCAATCATTGCAGCGCGATCTTCGGCGCTCATTTGACCTGCGGCTTCCATTTGCGCGGCATCGGGGCCGCGAAGAGGGGCGTCTTCACGGCGGGGTTGAGGCAGGTCATCCACATTGATGGGATCACCCGCAAGAAAGGCCACTTCTTCAATCTGCAAGCGGATGGGTTCAAGCCATGGCGCATCAGGCGTGCTTTCGGCCAAAAGAGTGCGCCAGATTGTATAAGCCAGATCAGGGCGCCCCCCTTGGGCATACATGAGGCCCATGTAATAGCGCGCGGTTCCATTGCGCGGCTCTTGCGCGATGGTGTCGGTCAACACGGCCTCAGCCTCGGGTGAAACATACCCGCCCGCCGCCAAAATCATCATTTCGGCCAGATTGGCCCTTGCGGCCACACCCTCGGGGGTTTCTGGGGCAAGCAGGCCGACAAGCTGTTCTTGCGCGGCAACGGCAGCCTCGAAATTGCCAAGGCGCAACTCGTTTTCCGCCAAGAGGCGCCATCCTGTTGGATCATCGCGCCGCTCGGCCATTATCGCGCGCAAACGTTCAACCAAGGCCTCAAGTTCTGGGTTTTCGGGGATGGCAGGGCGGGCCGACACCGAAGCCTCGGCCACCGCCTCGGCCTGTGAGGGGCGGGTGGCGCGATTTTCTTCAATCCGTTCAATGCGGGTTGCAATCGGCATATCTGGATAATTGGGCACCCCCAATTGCGCATAGACCAAAACCGCAAGGGCCAATGTCGCAACCAAACCCACAGGGATCAAAACCTTGCCATTGGCGAGGCCCGTTCCCGCCTCTTGGGCCGCTTGCAGGGCGCGATCTGCCTCAATCAGGCGGCGTGAAACTTCGGCGCGGGCGCGTTCTGCATCTTGCGGCGATAGCACGCCACGCGCTTCATCGCGCTCAAGTTCCTGCAATTGGTCGCGATAGACCTGCACATCATAGGCTTCGGTTGGGGTTGTCGCGGATACGCCGCGCAGAAAAGCACGCAGCAAAATCAAGATAGCTGCCACAGAAATTGCAGCAGTTGCGATCCAGAAAACCATCAAGCCTATTCTCCCGCGAATGTCGTCTTGGCTCAGATGTAAGCCCTTGGCCCGCAGATCAAAAGCATAATCGTGACACAAAGCCGCGACCATCTTGCGCAGGCCCGCAAAGCGCGGCAAGAAATGCAGGAATTGCGTTTTGCATCTGGTCGTTTTTGCGCGCAAATATGCCGCCCGCAGTATCCTTTTGCGTCCCGAACAGGGCCAAACAGGGGCAAGTTTTCAGGAGTGTCTTTCGCCATGCGCCACTATTCTGTCTTTGCCATCGTCAAAGAGGCATTGGGATATCACCAAGGTTGGGAGCGCGCGTGGCGCAACCCAACACCAAAGGCCCAGTATGACGCGATCATCATTGGCGCAGGCGGCCATGGTTTGGCCACGGCCTATTACTTGGGTAAGAATTTTGGCATCACCAATGTAGCGGTGATTGAAAAGGGCTGGCTTGGCGGCGGGAACACGGGGCGCAACACCACGATCATTCGCTCGAACTATCTCCAAGACCCATCTGCCGCGATCTATGAGAAATCGCGCAGCCTTTATGAAACCCTGAGCCAAGATTTGAACTATAACATCATGTTCAGCCCGCGTGGCGTGATCATGTTGGCGCAGACCGAGCATGAAAAGCGCGGCTATTTGCGCACGGCACACGCAAATTCGCTGCAGGGCGTTGAGACACGCTTCATCACCCCGCGCGAGGTCAAAGAACTTTGCCCGATCATCCATCTTGAGGGGCCGCGTTATCCTGTTTTGGGCGGTCTGTGGCAGGCGCGCGGCGGCACGGCGCGCCACGATGCGGTGGCTTGGGGCTATGCGCGGGCCTGTTCCGCGATGGGGATGGACATCATCCAACAATGCGAGGTCACAGCCATCCACCGTGAAAATGGCGCGGTCAGCGCGATTGAAACCACCAAGGGCCGCATTGGGTGCAATAAATTGGGCATCGTGGTGGCGGGTCATTCCAGCCATGTGGCCGACATGGCAGGCTTCCGTCTGCCCATTGAATCGGTTGCGCTGCAGGCGCTGGTGTCTGAACCTATTAAGCCCTGCATGGATGTGGTGGTTATGGCCAATACGGTGCATGGCTATATGAGCCAATCTGACAAAGGTGAAATGGTCATTGGCGGTGGTGCGGATGGCTATAACAACTACACACAACGCGGCTCTTTCCAGCATATCGAGGAAACAGTGCGCGCCTTGGTCGAGACATTCCCGATGATTTCGCGGCTTAAGATGCTGCGCCAATGGGGGGGGATTGTTGATATGACGGGGGATCGTTCCCCGATTATCTCGAAAACCCCTGTTGAGAATTGCTTCATCAACTGCGGTTGGGGCACAGGCGGGTTCAAGGCTATCCCCGGATCAGGTTGGGCGATGGCGGAACTTATGGCCAAAGGGCATTCACCCTTGGCCGATGAGTTCGGCTTAAACCGCTTCCGCGAGGGCCGCTTCATTGATGAAAGCGTGGCCGCAGGGGTGGCGCATTGATGCCTGCCTTGATGTTTAAGATTTACCAAAGCGAGGTTCAGCTATGCTGCTTTTGACCTGCCCTTATTGCGGTGTCTCCGCCGATGAGACTGAACTTTCCCCAGGCGGTGAGGCGCATCTCAAACGCTTTGGCCCAGGATCTTCGGATGAGGATTTTGAAGGCTATTTGTTCATGCGGCACAACCAAAAGGGCGTGCATTTTGAACGTTGGCGGCACACATATGGCTGTGGCAAATGGTTCTTGGCGGCGCGCTGCACCGCGACCCTAGAGGTGTTTGGAACCTATAGCGCACAAACGCCCGAACCCCCCAAAGAGATTATTGCAAAGATACAGGCAAAACGCCCTGATTGGAGCCTGACATGAGCCATCGTTTGCCTCAAGGCGGCCGTCTGATCGACAAGGCCCGCACGGTTTCTTTTGAATTTAACGGCCAGAAAATGCGCGGGCTTGCGGGCGATACGCTGGCCTCTGCGCTTTTGGCGGAAGATCAGATGTTGGTGGGCCGCTCGTTCAAATATCACCGCCCGCGTGGCATTGTGGCCTCGGGCGCGGAAGAACCAAACGCGCTTGTTGGTTTGGGCCGTGATGCGCGGTTTGAGCCGAACCAACGCGTGACCACCACCGAATTGTTCGAAGGACTTGAGGCGCAAAGCCAAAACCACTGGCCGAGCCTTGAGAACGATATCGGCGTGGTGAACAATTACCTCGCGCCGTTCTTGCCTGCGGGCTTTTATTACAAGACATTCATTCACCCGCGCCCGTTTTGGAAACATGTGTTTGAACCCATTATCCGTCAATCCGCGGGTTTGGGCAAAGCCCCCAAAGATCGCGATGCAGATCGTTACGAGCATTTCTACGCCCATGTTGATCTGCTGATTATCGGCGGCGGTATTGCAGGGCTTCAGGCTGCGTTGGACGCAGGCAAGCAAGGCAAGCGGGTGCTTTTGGTTGAACAAACCGCCCATTGGGGTGGCCGTGCCCCTGTCGATGGGATCGAATTGGGCGGTAAATCTGCGGATGAATGGATCACCGCAACATTGACCGCCCTTGGTAAGATGAAGAATGTCACCTTGCGCACCCGCACAATGGGGGCAGGGGTCTATGATCACGGCTATGCCTTGGCCTATGAGCGCGTGACGGATCACGCGCCGAGCCTTGATGCCCCCCGTCATCGCTTGTGGCGTATTCGCGCCGCACGCATCATCACCGCGACAGGTGCAATCGAGCGCCCGCTGTCTTTTGCAGGCAATGATATTCCAGGCGTGATGTTGGCCAGCGCCCTGCGCGATTACATCGTCAATTATGGCGTGGCTGCGGGCAAGCGTATCGTGATTGCCACCAATAATGATGATGGCTATCGCAGTGCTTTGGTCGCCAAAGAGGCGGGTCTTGAGGTTGCAGCCGTTATCGACCCACGCCCCGATGCGACAGGCGATTTGATTGAAGCCGCCCGTTCTGCGGGGATTGCGATCAAGCAGGGGATGGCCATTGCAGAGGCGCAAGGGGGCAAGCGTGTCACGGGCGTGAAAATCTGCGCGCAAGACAGCGATGGCAGCACGGGCGAGGTCATCGCCTGTGATGCGGTCGGCATGTCGGGCGGATGGTCGCCTGTGGTGCATCTGTGGTCACATTGCGGTGGCAAGCTGATTTGGGATGAGGCACAGGCCTGTTTCCGACCCGATCCCGCCCGCCCGCCGCTCAGCCATGATGGCGAAGGGTTTGTTTTCGTTGCGGGGGCGGCAGACGGGCATTCCACCGCAGCTGCGTCTTTGAAATCCGCGCAGGCGGCTGTTGCGGCCGCCACGGGCCAAGCGGTGAAATCGCGCCTGCCTAAAGTGGTGGAGCCTGAATTGGGGGCCTTGGCCCCGATTTGGATCATGCCCGCCCGCGCACCCATTCAGAAACGCGCAAAAATGTGGCTTGATTTCCAAAACGATGTGAAAGTGTCTGACGTTCAGTTGGCCGCGCGCGAGGGTTATGAAAGCGTTGAGCATACCAAACGCTATACCACATTGGGCATGGCAACCGATCAAGGAAAGCTAAGCAATATCAATGGCCTTGCGGTGCTTGCTGATGCACTTCAGGCGCAAATCCCTGCTGTGGGAACCACCACATTCCGCCCACCCTATACGCCCATTTCCATGGGGGCCATCGCAGGCGAGGCGCGTGGTGCGGTGTTCCAACCGCTGCGCCGCACCCCGATCTTTGACTGGCACGTTGAACATGGCGCCGATTTTGAGCCTGTGGGTCAGTGGCGGCGCCCCTATTGCTATCCACGGGCGGGCGAAGATCGCCACGCAGCCGTGACCCGCGAGATCAATGCCACCCGCGGCTCGCTTGGTCTGCTTGATGCATCGACCTTGGGCAAGATCATCGTCAAAGGGCCTGATGCGGGGCGGTTCATGGATATGCTCTACACCAATATGATGAGCACCCTGAAACCGGGCCGCTGCCGCTATGGTCTTATGTGCAATGAGAACGGCTTTTTGATGGATGACGGCGTTGTGGCCCGTCTCGATGAAGAGACGTTCCTCGTGCATACCACCACAGGCGGGGCTGATCACATCCACGCGCATATGGAAGATTGGCTGCAATGCGAATGGTGGGACTTTAAGGTATACACGGCCAATGTGACCGAAAGATGGGCACAGGTGGCCGTGGTTGGCCCAAATGCGCGCAAGCTGTTGGAAAAGCTCGGCTCTGATACGGATTTGTCGGCAGAAGCCTTGCCCTTTATGGCGTGGACAGATGCGAAAATCGGCGGGTTTGAGGCGCGGGTGTTCCGTATTTCCTTCTCGGGTGAGCTGTCCTTTGAAATCGCTGTCCCTGGAAGTCAGGGATTGGATTTCTGGAAAAGCCTGATTGAGGCGGGCGCAGAATGGAACATCACCCCCTATGGCACCGAAGGGCTGCATGTCATGCGGGCCGAAAAGGGCTTTATCATGATCGGGGATGAAACCGATGGCACGGTCATCCCACAGGATTTGGGCCTTGATTGGGCGATTTCCAAAAAGAAAGAGGATTATTTGGGCAAACGCGCACAGGCGCGGAGTTTCATGGATAATCCCGATCGGTGGAAATTGGTCGGTCTTGAGACGCTGGATGGTGGGGTTCTGCCAGATGGTGCCTATGTGATCCGCGCAGGCAAAAACGCCAATGGTCAGAACAATGTCCAAGGGCGGGTGACATCGACCTATTATTCACCAACCCTAAAACGCGGGATCGCAATGGCGCTGATCCATAATGGCCCTGATCGCATGGGCGAAGTGGTGAATCTCACCGATGGTAAGGGTGGTCAGATCAAGGCACGGATTTGTTCGACCATCTTCTTTGATCCCGAGGGGGAGAAGCAAAATGTCTGATCTCAGCACCCTAACACCTTATGTCAGCGTCAGCGAACTGCCGCTGCAAGGTATGATCACCTTGCGCGCAGATCTGTCCCAGAAAACAGTGGCGACAGCGGTCAAGGCCATCACAGGCCTTGCCATGCCCGCCCCGCGCGCAATCCTTGAGAAGGGTGCCTATGGGGTCGCATGGATGTCACATGACGAGGTGATGATCCTCTGCCCCTATGCGGAATGCGCGGCCCATGTCGCCACCTTGGACAAGAAATTGGCCAAGCTGCATCATTTGGCGCTGGATATGTCTGATGCGCGCGCGGTGTTTGAGATCACCGCACCCACAGCGGGCGCATTGCGCGATTGTTTGGCCAAATTGATGCCCGCAGATTTTCATCCCGACAGTTTTGGGGTCGGTGAATTGCGCCGCAGTCGCGTGGCACAGGCCGCTGCCGCAGTTTGGCTAACCGATCCAAAAACAGCACGGCTTTTTGCGTTTCGTTCGGTCAAGCAATACGTCCATGACCTGCTGCGCGTCTCTGGCGCAAAAGGCGGCGAGGTGGGGTATTTCTGATCTGCCCCCCCTTGACCTTTGGGGGCGATGCCCTCCATCTGTGGTCTAGAAATTGAAACCGCGAGACGAGGGGATAAACCCATGGCTTTTACACTTCCTGACCTGCCCTATGCCCATGATGCGCTTGCCGCAAAGGGGATGTCGGCCGAGACATTGGAATTCCACCACGACCTGCACCACAAGGCCTATGTCGATAATGGCAATAAGCTGATTGCAGGCACCGAATGGGAAGGCAAATCTGTTGAAGAAATCATCACAGGCACCTATCAGGCAGGCGCTGTGGCCCAAAACGGCATCTTCAATAATGCAAGCCAGCATTGGAACCATGTGCAGTTCTGGGAAATGATGGGGCCGGGGTCATCGGCCATGCCATCGGAATTGGAAAAGGCACTGGTTGACAGCTTTGGCTCGGTTGATCAGTTCAAGGCTGATTTCGCCGCCGCAGGCGCGGGTCAGTTTGGCGCGGGCTGGTGCTGGTTGGTGCAGGACAAAGACGGCAGCCTCAAGGTCACCAAGACCGAAAACGGCGTGAACCCGCTCTGCTTTGGTCAAACAGCCCTTCTGGGCTGTGATGTGTGGGAACATTCTTATTACATCGACTACCGCAACAAGCGCCCTGCCTATTTGGACAATTTCCTGAACAACCTCGTGAATTGGGAAAACGTGGCTTCGCGGATGAAGTGAGGCAGTTCACGGCCTAAGACGAAACAGAACCCCTCGCGAAAGCGGGGGGTTTTTTGTTTCCCTTTGGATTTCAGGCGAAGGGGGAAATCTATCGCAAGTGCCCCCCTTGACCTCCCCCAAATTCCTCCCTCACATACGGGCGCAACCACGGAACCGAAGGCGATGCTTCATGACAGAGGCCACCAAAGGCGTTTTGGCGATGGTGGGGGCCTGTGTGATTTGGGGCTTCTCCGCGCTTTACTATAAATTATTGGCCGATATCCCGCCGTTGGAGGTTTTGGCGCATCGCACGCTGTGGTCGGTCTTTGTCTTTATTGGCGTGCTTGCGTTGCAATCGCGACTGGGTGAATTGCGCCGCGCCTTGTCGGGCGGGCGGTCGTTTTTATTGATCGGGGCTGCGGCCTTGATGATTTCAACAAATTGGTTTTTCTTCATTTTTTCCATCCAAACAGGCCATTTGATGCAAAGCTCGCTTGGCTATTACATCTTTCCTTTGGTGGCTGTGGCGCTTGGTGCGATTGTGTTGAAAGAGCGCCTTTCGCGGTCAAAAAAAATCGCCGTTCTTTTGGCGGCCATTGCGGTTGTGCAATTGACCCTCGGTCTTGGGGTGGCGCCATGGATTTCGCTGATCTTGGCCTTCACATTCGGCCTTTATGGTCTGATCAAACGCTATGTCGCGGCGGGGCCGGTTGTATCGGTCACGGCTGAGGTGTTTTTGCTGATGCCAATCGCGCTTGCCTATCTGGTCTGGTTGGGGCGGGTTGAGGGCGTCTTTGGCGCTGATCTGATCCAATCGGGGCTGTTGATCTTGTCTGGCCCTTTGACCGCGGCACCTTTGATTTTGTTCTCCTACGCGTCAAAGCGTGCGGCCCTCTCAACGATTGGTTTGGTGCAATATCTGAACCCCACGCTGCAATTCACGATTGCCGTGGTCATTTTTGGTGAGGTTCTCACCCTGTGGCACGCGATTGCCTTTGCGTTGATTTGGACAGGTCTTGCGATCTATTCGGTGGGGGCCATGCGCCCTCAGGCCGCGCGATAGGTGTTAAGCCGCGCCAAGATATCGGCAGGCGTATCTGCCGTTTCCACAAAGCCCAACAGGCTGGCATCGGCAAAGCCATCTGTGACCACATGGTGCAAAAGATCGGTCAGCCTGTCCCAATAGCCCGCGGTGTTCATGAGGATAATGGGCTTATCATGGAGGCCCAATTGCCGCCATGTCAGCACTTCAAAAAACTCGTCCAAGCTGCCAGCGCCACCTGGCATCATCACGACCGCATCGCAATTCATGAACATCACCTTTTTGCGCTCATGCATGGTTTCGGTGATAACAAAACGTGTCAGGTCGCGTTTGCCGACCTCACGCGCCATCAGATGAGTTGGGATGACCCCGAATGTGTCACCCCCTGCCTCTTGCGCGGCGCGGGCGATATGCCCCATCAGCCCGACATCACCCGCCCCGTAAACAAGGCGCATTCCCGCCCTTGCAATTGCAAGGCCTAAGTCACGCGCGGCCTTTGCATAAAGGGGATTTACCCCGTCCCGCGCGCCACAAAAGACACAAACTGAAAAATCGCGCATCGGGCCTATCCTTTGGTTTTTGCATATTGGGTTGGTTCTGTGATAGCCGCCTTCGGCAAAGGGCTCAACTGTTGCGGCGCTGTCAGTGTGACACAGTTTTGTGTCAGATAGGTTTCGCAACATCTTGCGGATGGTGCTAAGCGTGGTGCAATATCTGCGTAAGCCCTTGGGTTTGGGGATAAATCTATACGCCCGCAATGCGGTGCGATCATGAAGGTAGAAAATATGGCAAACGGGTCAAAAATGGCGGGCGGCTTGTCGGGGGTTGGGATGGGCATTATTGCCCTTGCCATCGCCGCTTTGGGTTTTTTGGGCTGGCAAGTGGTAAACGAAGACCGCGCTGGTGACGAGGCCGTAGCAGAGGTACCCGCCGTGGCAGATGACGCCACAAGCAGCACGGAAGCGCCAGAGCCCGCAGAAGAAGCGGCTGCGGAAGAGGCCAGTTCAGAGGCCACCGAAGAAACCTCGGCGACTGAGGAAACCGCCGCCACTGAGGAAACCGCTGGCACTGAGGAAACTGCAAGCGAAGAAACCGCTGGCACTGAGGAAACCGCCGCGACTGAGGAAACTGCAAGCGAAGAAACCACCGCGCCCGAGACATCTTCGGCTGCGCAAGTTGCGGCAGATGTCGCTGAGGCCGTGGTGACGACCACGCCTGTTTTGGATGTCATCCGTGTCTCGCCCGATGGCATGACCGTGATCGCCGGCAGCGCGATGCCAAATGCCGAGATTTATCTCTTGCTCGATGGGGTTGATAACGCTGATGCCGCTGCGGACCGCGCGGGCAATTTCGTGCTTTTGTCCAAACTTGCCCCTTCGGACAGTCCGCGTCTTTTGTCGGTCGAAGCGACCGATGAGACAGGTGCGCGGGTGGCTGCAGCACAAACCTTGGTCGTGGCGCCGATTGCCGCTCCAGTGACTGTTGCAGAGGCCACAGACGAGGCGGAAACAGTGACCCAAAGCACCACAACGCCCATCGTTTTGCAATCAGACGGGCAGGGCGTTTCCCTGGTGCAAGGTGGCAGCACTGATGGCGTGGCCCTCAGCATTGACACGGTCAGCTATTCCAGTGCGGGGGATGTTCAAATTGCGGGGCGTGCCGATAGCGGCGCTGCTTTGCGGGTTTACCTCAACAACGCGCTTGTGGCTGAGGTGACAGGCGGTGACGATGGCACATGGCGCGCCGATGTCGCCAATGTTGCCGCAGGGGCCTATGATCTGCGCGTGGATCAACTGGCCGCAGATGGCACAGTGATCGCGCGGTCTGAAACCCGCTTTATCCGCGAGGCTGCGGCTGAGATTGCAGATGCCGCAGGTGGTGCGCAAAACGCCATTCGTGTGGTAACGGTTGAACGCGGCTTTACGCTTTGGGGAATTGCCGAAAATATGTTGGGGTCTGGCTTTGACTATGTTCAGATTTTCAATGCCAACCGCGACCAAATTCGGGATCCCGATCTGATTTATCCGGGTCAGGTCTTCACCATCCCTGCGCAATAGGTCGCGGGGGCAGGGGCAGGATCGCACAAGCGGGGCTCTGGTCATCAGCGCCCCGCTTCTTTACGTTTGGGTCACCTGACCAAACCCGAGTCTCCAAATAATGACCGCACCACATACAAACGGGCCAGCGATTGATCCTGAAAGTCGCGCCTCTAGCATGATCACCTTGCGCAAGGTGGGGCCTTATCTCTGGCCCAAAGAGATGCCATGGGTGAAATATAGGGTTGTCTTTGCCCTTGCCGCCTTGGTGGTTGCCAAATTGGTCGCGGTTGCGGGGCCTTTTGCCTATAAGGCTGCTGTGGACGCGCTTGGGGGCGATGCCCCAAGCCCCGCTTGGGCCCTTGGCCTTGGGGCGGTTGGCCTGACTATCGCTTATGGGCTCGCGCGCGCGGGCAATGTTGGCTTTCAGCAATTGCGTGATGTGATTTTTGCCCGTGTTGGGCAGCGCGCCCTGCGCATGATTGCGATTGAAACCTTCCGTCATATCCATGCCTTATCGATGCGGTTTCACATCACGCGGCGCACAGGGGGCCTAAGCCGCATTATCGAGCGCGGGGTCAAGGGCGTAGATTTTCTTTTGCGGTTTTTGCTGTTCTCAATCGGGCCGCTGATCCTTGAATTACTGCTAACGGGGATCATCCTCGCCACGGTGTTTGACATCAGCTATTTGGCGGTTCTGATTGTCACCATTGCCCTCTATGTTTGGTTTACCTTTAAGGTGACAGAATGGCGCGTGAAAATTCGCCGCCAAATGAATGATCAGGACACCGATGCCAATCAAAAGGCGGTCGATAGTCTTTTGAACTTTGAAACCGTCAAATATTTCAACGCCGAAGAGCGTGAGGCACAGCGCTATGATCGCGCGATGGCGGGCTATGAAGAGGCGGCGATCAAGACCAATTACTCGCTTGGATTTCTAAACTTCGGCCAATCATTGATCATCACCACGGGTCTTGTGATTGTGATGATCATGGCGGCTTTGGGGGTTGAGCGGGGCGATTTGACTGTGGGTGATTTCGTCATGGTCAACGCGTTTATGATTCAAATCACCATGCCATTGAATTTCTTGGGCACAGTCTATCGCGAAATTCGACAGGCTTTGGTTGATATGGGCGAATTATTCACGCTGCTTGAGCAGCCCGCCGATGTGCATGACGCCGCTGATGCGCAAGTGCTGAAGGTCAGCCGTGGCAAGGTGGAATTCCGCGCCATTGATTTTTCATATGAAAGCACGCGCGCGATTTTGCACGGGGTGGATTTCACCCTAGAGGCGGGTCAAAGTGTGGCACTGGTTGGGCCGTCTGGTTCGGGAAAATCCACCATTGGGCGTTTATTGTTCCGCTTTTACGATCCCCAAAAGGGCCAGATTTTGATTGACGGGCAAGATGTCGCCAAGGTGACGCAAAGCTCGCTGCATGACGCCATTGGCGTGGTGCCGCAGGATACGGTTTTGTTCAATGATACGATTTTCTACAACATCGCCTATGGCCGGCCCGATGCCACCCGTGCCGAGGTAGAGGCCGCCGCAAAATCCGCGAAAATCCATGATTTCATCGAAAGCCTGCCCGAAGGCTATGAGACAATCGTGGGGGAGCGGGGGTTAAAGCTCTCTGGGGGTGAAAAGCAGCGCGTGGGAATTGCGCGCACCTTGTTGAAAGATCCCCCCATTCTTTTGCTCGATGAGGCGACATCGGCCCTTGATACGGAAACCGAGCGCGAGATTCAGGGCCAATTGCGCGCGCTTGGTCAAGGGCGCAGCGTGATCATGATTGCGCATCGCCTGTCGACTGTGGTGGATGCGGATTTGATCATGGTGCTTGAAAAAGGCGTTGTTGTAGAACGGGGACGCCACGATGATTTGGTTGCCGCAGGTGGCCGTTATGCGGCCATGTGGGCGCGTCAGATGAGTGAGCAGGAACGCGCGCCCCAATAAGGGGCGCGATTGTCTTTACTGTGCGGCGTGAACGGTCGGGCCTGCAGGTTTTGTCTTTTGATCTTCGGCTGTGTCATCCTCCCACAAGATGAGGGGGTTTGCCGTTTCCAATGCCGCGCGCGCCAAAGCGTAATCTTGGGTGCGTTGTGACAAGCGCGCCGCGCCAATGCGCGCCAAGGCCTGCGCAATCCAGCCTAAAATTTCATTCCACCAGACCCGCACCGCCAAAAGCGATGGCGTGAAGACCAAAGTCAGAACTGTGGCAATGCCCAATCCAAAGACCACTGCCGTGGCAAGGTTTTTCCACCACAGGGCAGTCGGGCTATCAATCGTGTAACCGCCATTTGCAAAATCAAGGCTGATGCCAAACATCATCGGCGCAAGCCCCGCCATCGTGGTGATGGTGGTCAAAAGAACAGGGCGAATGCGCGCCTCGACCGTGCGGATGATCGCCTCAATCGGGGCCAGATAGCGGCTATATTCTTGATAGGTGTCAATCAGAACAATGTTATTGTTCACCACAATACCCGCCAAGGCGACAATGCCCGTGCCCGTCATGATGATCGAAAAGCTTTGCCCCATGGTCAAAAGCCCGATCAATACCCCTGCGGTCGACAAGACAACCGCCAGAAGCACCAGAACCGAATTGTAAAACGAATTGAACTGCGCCAGCAGGATGATGAACATCAAGCCCAATGAGGCCGCAAAGGCCTGAGATAAGAAGGCCTGACTTTCGGCTTGCTCGGCTTGGTCGCCGCCCCATTGCCAATTCACGCCATCGGGCAAAATTGTGCCTGTTTCTAATGCGGCGGTGATATGGGCAATCCGTTCATTGGCCGTGATAGGCGTCAGGGTAACATCGCCGTTTAATGCATCGTCAAACTCGGCGCGGCTTACGCCTTCGGCCAAGGAATGAAGCACATAGTCGCGCCCATCTATGCTGAATTCAGCGGGCCTGTTGGCGTGTTCAGGCGCCGCATTGCGCAGCAATCCCAAGTCACGATCCCCGATCGTCACCCGCATAAGGCCCGAGATAACATCGGCCTTCACGTGAAAGATGCGCGATTGATCAAGGCGTTTGATCTCGGCCAAACGGCGCACGGGTTCCCATGTGACGAAATTTGACAGGGGCACCAATCCATCTGCGGTGCGCACGCGCAAAGTGTCTAGGGTCGACAGGACGCGGGCATCTTCTGGAAAACGCACGCGAATTTCAATCTCATCATCCGATGTCGGTACGCGCATCCGATCAAGCAAAATCCCGCGCGTGACCAATTGCACCATAGCGCCCACTGTGGCCACATTCGCGCCATAGCGGCCTGCGGCCTCGACATCGACATTGATCTGCCAATCAATCCCCGGAAGGGGCAGGGTATCTTCGATGAGGGTCAGCCCTTCGAGGCTCTCGAAATAGGCATGAACGTCTGCCGTAGCTTGCTGAAGCTGCACCCAGTCATCGCCTGTTAGTTCGAGATCAATCGGCTTGCCGTTGGCAGGGCCATTGGCCTGCTCGAATATCTCGGTATGGATGCCCGGAATGGTGTCCAACTCCGCTTGGATCGCATCAAGGATGATATTGCCATCGGCCCGCGTGCCCCAAGGGGCGAGGTCGATTTGAACCTGACCGATTGTGTCTTCAGGGGCGCTTGCGCCGCCTGTGTTATTGTTCAATCCGCCATCACCCGAAAAGGCAAAGACATCGCGCACGCCCTCGAACCCAAGCACCCGCGCCTCGACCTGTGCGACCAAAGCGTCTTTTTCTTCGACCGACAGATTGCCGCGCGCGCGCACATAGACAATTGCGTTTTCAGGCTCGGTCTCCACGAAGAAATCCACGCCGTTATTGTTGGCCCCGTAATAGCTGAAGGTCACGACAACAAAGCCCAAAACCGCGGCAATGGTCAAAACGGGGGCAAACGGGTTGCCCACCAAACGCTCGATCAGCAGGCCAAATCTTGTGCGTTTATATCCGCCCTCAACCCGTTCCACCACGCGCGGGCGGATCAATGTACCCATGACAACCGACATGGCCAAACCTGTAACCGAAAAAGCCAAAACGCCCGGCAGAATCGCAAGAAGGGCGGGGGTGTCTGGCCCTGCGCCACCGCCACGCATAACCATCAAAGCGGATTGAAACAGGGCAAACCCCACCACAACCGCAAGAGCGATGCGAATGGCGCGACTTGGCACAAGGCGCATCAACAGCACACCAAAGCGATCCGCGCTGCGCGATAGACGGGCGGCAACGCCCCCCATCACGGGCAGATAGACCAGCGCTACAATCAGAGAGGCCGAGAGAACAAAGATCAACGTGACGGGGAGCATCCCCATAAATTCACCCGGAACCCCAGGCCAGAATAGCATCGGCAGAAAGGCGCAAAGCGTGGTCGCAGTTGAAGATATAACGGGCCAGAACATCCGCTTTGCGGCATCAGTATAGGCCTGCATAGGGCGCGCGCCCTCAGCAAGGCGTTTGTCGGCATATTCGACCACAACAATCGCGCCATCAACGAGCATCCCAACGGCCAAGATCAGGCCGAACATCACGATATTTGAAACCGCGATGCCCATGATGCCCAGAAAGATAAAGCACAATAAGAATGAGGTGGGGATGGCAAAGCCCACAAGAAGCGCCGATCTTGTGCCAAGCGTGGCCAGAACAACGATCATCACAAGCGCGATTGCAGTCAAAACCGACCCTTCAAGCTGTGCCACCATCGAGGCCACGGTTTTGGATTGATCCAAGGAGGTGGTGATATGAACGGCGGCGCGTAATTCTTCGGGCCATTCCGCCTCGAAGGCGGCCACTTCTTGGCGCACCAATTCGGCGGTGTCTATAATGTTAAACCCTTGGCGTTTGACGACCTGAAGCGCAATCGTGGGGTTTCCGTTAAAGCGCGCAGCGCCCGTGCGATCCTCATAGGTGAGGCGAATTTGCGCCAAATCCCCTAAGGTCACAACGCGGTCACCATTTACCTTGACGGGCAAATCATAAACGTCTTGCGGACTTTCAAACGAGGATGGAATGCGCACAGATAAGGCACCCGTTGGGGTGTCGACCACGCCTGCCGCGATCAATTGGTTGTTGTTCACAACTGCCGAAATCAATTCCTGCGCCGTGACATTATAGGCCTCTAGCGAGAGCGGGTCGATCAAGACCTCCAACATCTCATCGCGCGCGCCTGCAATCCCCGCCTCCAAAATAGGCGACAACCCCTCAAGCCGTGTTTGCAAATCCTGCGCAAGGCGGATCAATGTGCGCTCGGGCGCGTTGCCAGACAGCGCCACGATGATGATTGGAAATTCCGAAAAATTGATTTCATTGATGGAATAGTTCTCCGCCCCTTGCGGGAATTGCGTCTCGGCGCGGTTCATGGCATCGCGCACATCGGCAATGGTTGCGGATTTATCCCATCCAAATTCAAACTCGATAAAGATCCCCGCATACCCTTCGGCGGCGGTGGAGTTGATGGATTTCAATCCATCGAGATCTTGAAACTCGGCCTCCATCGGACGCACCAATTGGCGCTCGCTATCCTCTGCGGAAATGCCGGGGAAGGGGACAGAAACAAACAAACCGGGAATATCAATGTCAGGTTCACCCTCTTTGGGCAGTCCGACATAGGCGGCCGCACCAACTGTCAGCGACAAAACGATAAAGGCCACGACCATCCGCGCACGGGCGGCGGCCCAATCGATGATCCCGGTCATTGTGCCCCTCCAAGCGCGGATCGCGCTGCATCAATCGTGGCATTTTGGCCTGCGGGTATGTCATGGATCGAGACAGGCACGACCTGCCCCCCGTTTGAGACAAATTCCTGCCCTACGATGATAATGTCGACCTGCTCAGGCAGCCCTGTGACTAAGGCCCCATCAGGCGTGTCACGCAGGAGGGTGACGGGGTAAAATGCAACGAGATTATCTTCGGCCACCACACGCAGCCCCAAATCACCCTGATCATCCAAAGTCAGCGCAGAACTTGGCACCAAATGGGCGGCTGTCCCTTCGGTGGCAATGGCGATATCGGCACTTTGGCCATCCCCAATGCTGAGATCGGGGTTTTCTGCCTCAATCTCAACGCGGAAGGTGCGGGTTTGCGGATCAGCGGAACGCGCGACAAATCGCACAATTCCGTCCACCTCACGCCCATCCACCAGCCGCGTGGTTGCCGTTTGGCCGATGCTGATGCGCGCCAATTCAGCCTCGGGCAGGAACCCAACGAATTTGATGGGATCAAGATCAATCACCGTGGCGCATAATGCGCCCGGCTGCATCAATGTGCCCAGTTCCGCGGTGTCGCTTTCCAACAGCCCGTTGAAGGGGGCGCGGATTTCTACGCGGGCCAATTCTTCGGCGGCGCGATCAATGGCCGCCTCAGCCGAGCGCAAGGCGGCCTCTGCACTGCTGAGGCTGGCTGAGGCGCTGGCCGCGCGTGTCTCAGAGGCAAAACCGCTCTCATTCAGGCGGGTTGCGGCATTGGCGTCAATTTGCGCGGCTGCAAGTTGCGCCTCAGCGGTGCTGCGCGCGGCCTCAGCCTCGGCGAGGGCTGCGGCGCGGGTGCCTTCATCGATTTGGCACAGAATATCACCTGCGGTCACGGATTGGCCCGCCTTGATCGGGTCTGAAATAATCCGACCCGAGGTTTCTGCGCGAATCTCAACAAAGCGCGCGGCCTCGGATCGTCCGCGCAGACGCACGGCATCGGAAATCACCTCAGCGCGGCTTGGCAAAATCACCACGCGCATCGCATCCCCAAATGTGCCGCTGTCCATTTGCGCGGCCTCAGCCGCCGCAGGGCTTTCACTGTCGCGCCCCATCAAGGCATCGCGCTGAAAAATAAGCACATAAAGCGCCGCGCAGACCAAAAGGGCCGTGATGACTGGAAAAATGCGCATTAAATAACCTCTTTTCGGGGCGGATATATGATCTGATCACGCCCGCTGATCTTTTGTGTTCTGCGTTTGGTTGAGTAACGCTTTCTGTCTCATACGAGTGAACTGTTGCGTTTAGATTAGTCTTTTATACCTACGTCCGCAAGAATGAACGGAATGGTTTAGTTTTTATTTTGTGACAGAATTTGACCATCTGTTGCGAATACGCCGTTTGGGTGCGGTTGCACTTGGCAAAGCTTTGTGCTTCGCGTTAAGTGAGACACGTGGGTTTTGATTTCAAAGAGAGAACGGCACAGCATGAGCCAAAGCGACAGTTTCATTGATGAAGTCACCGAAGAATTGCGCCGCGATCAGCTGTTTCGCGCGCTCAAAAGGTGGGGCTGGATTGGCGTCTTGGCTGTTGTCGCATTGGTGGGGGCCGCGACCTATCGCGAGATCAGCACAAATCGCGATCTTGCAGCGGCGCGTGATTTTGGGGACGCGGTGATTGCCGCCCTTGATCTGCCCGATGCCGAGGCCCGTGCTGCGGCCCTCGCTGAGATCACCCCAAGCCGCAGTAATCAAGAGGTTCTGCTAGCTTTCATTCGTGCCTCAGACCTCAGCGAAAGCGACCCGGTGGCTGCTGCAGCGGCGTTGCGCGCAATTGCAGATGCACCCGATCTCTTACCACGTTATCGCGATCTGGCCCTGTTGCGCGCTCATATCCTCGCCCCCTTGGAGGATCAGGGATTGGTCGATGCAACATTGGCGCGTTTGGCCGAGGATGGTGCGCCTTTCGCAGGCATCGCGCGTGAAATGCAGGCGTTGGAACTCTTAAAGGCGGGCGATAAAGAGGGGGCGATTGCAGCACTTGAGGCCTTGTCTGAACAATCCGTTGTGACCCTGTCACAGCGTCAGCGGATCAGCGCCTTGATTTTCGCGCTGCAAAGTGGCGCTACGATCACGGGCCAAAGCGCGTCATCTGAATAAAGGGACAGGTTTCATGCACAACACCGTTTCTTACGCAAAACCTGTGGCGCGGCTCTGCGGTGTCAGCCTCATCGCTTTGGCCCTTTTGACGGGTTGTGAGCGCGAGCCGATCTTGCAAGGTGAACGGTTCGGGACACGCGTGCCTTTGGCGCAAACCCTGCCAAGCGAGGATGGGGTGGATGCCACCGCTGAGGCGGCAGATGCGGCCCTCGTGCCTTTCACGCAACCAACAGCGCAACGTTTGACGGATTGGCCATTGCGCGGTGCGAATGCCGCGAATGCGATCCCTGCGCTTGGGTTTTCGCAATCGGCAAGCCTGTTGTGGTCAACGGATATTGGCCAAGGCAATGGCAGACGCACCCGACTGACCGCTGACCCGATTTTCACAAATGGCGCGATTGTTACGCTTGATAGTGATGCAGGGCTTCAGGCGACCTCGCCCGAGGGAGCCGTGATTTGGCGCACTGATTTGACCCCTGCAAGCGAACGCGATGGCGGTGTCTCTGGCGGCGGGATTGGCGCCGCAGGGGATCAGATTTTTGCAACCACTGGCTATGGTGAATTGCTGGCCATTGATGCCGCAAGCGGTGCTATTTCATGGCGTCAACGTCTTGGGGCAACGCTTGGCGCACCAACGGTGGCGGGCGGCGTTGTTTATGTGACGGGCCGTGATGATCAGGCCTATGCCGTGGATGCGGCCACGGGGCGTGTGCGGTGGGAAATCCCCGCAACTGGGGCCGCTGCGGTCTTGTCAGGCAGCCCATCCCCTGCGCTGACCTCGCGCTTGGTCGTGTTTCCCTTTGGCTCGGGCGAGTTGACAGGCGTGCTGCGCCAATCGGGCGTGCGGGTTTGGTCGGGTGCCATCGCGGGTGAGCGGATCGGTGTGGCTTATAATTATATCAACGATATCACCTCTGACCCCGTTGTGGTGGGGGGCAGGCTTTATGCGGGCAATCTGTCTGGCCGCGTTGTCGCGATCGATGCGGGATCAGGCGAGCGTCTTTGGACAGCGACAGAAGGGGCCTATTCGGGTCTGATCGTTGCAGGAAATTCCGTGTTTTTCGTATCTGACCGCAATGCGTTGATCCGTCTTGATCAAGCGACTGGTGAGATGATTTGGGAAACCGAATTGCCCCTTTACGAGGCCCGCCGCGAGCGCCGCCGCAAGGCCGTATTTACCTATTGCGGGCCGATTTTGGCGGGAGGTCATTTGATCTTGGCTACGGGCGATGGGGAAATTCTGCGTTTTGACCCTGAAACAGGTGCCGCGCTTGATGGCAACCTTACCCTGCGCGGCGGGGCGGCAAGCCAACCCATCGTTGTCAATGATACGCTTTATGTGGTCAGCGCAGATGGTCGCCTGCATGCCTATCGCTGAGCCGTTAAGCCTGTTTTAACCATAGTCTGATAGACCTTCCCCGTCATTAACCGCAGAGCAGGGAGGGAGCGCCCATGCTTTCGGTTCGGGCGATTTCACACCAGATCCTAAGCCATGAGGGCGGCTTTTCCGATGATCCCGATGATCCGGGCGGCCCCACAAATTTTGGCATCACCTTGGCCGCCCTGCGAAATGCAGGGCGCGATTTGGATGGCGATGGTGACATCGACCGCGAGGATATCCTGCGCCTGACGCGCGCTATTGCCATCGAAATTTTCGAAGAAGATTACTATCGCGCCCCGCGCATATATTTGCTGCCTGAGGCGTTGCAGCCTGTCGTTTACGATATGCAGGTGAATGCGGGGGCGCAGGCAATCATTTTGCTGCAACGCCTGCTGCGCGATATGGGGTTTGATATCGCGGTTGATGGGGTGATTGGCCCCATCACCGCACGGGCCGCAGAGGCCGCGAGCAGCCGCAATGAGCGCGCGTTGATTGATGCCTATGCCATTGCGCGGCGCAATTTCTATTACAGCTTGGGGGAGAGACGCCCCAGTTTGCGGAAATTTGCGCGCAAGCGCGATGGCGGAAAGGGCGGTTGGATCACGCGGGCAGAAACCTTCTTGTCGCCCAAATATCATTTAAGCGCGGCAGAGCATCACGAAAGGGTTAAATCATGGCGGTGATTGGGGCGCTTGGCGGGCTAACGGCCCTTGGCCAGACTGCTGAAAATATATCCGAGGTCTTTGCCGGCAATGCGGCTGCGCGCGAGGCCGCAGATGCAGAATTTCGCGCAGAAATCTTGCGCAGCTACGCGGCCGAATTCACCCATAGTGGCAGCACGGGGTTTGACCGCGCGATTAATGGGCTAAACCGCCTGCCGCGTCCTTTGATGGCGCTGTCGGTCATTGGCCTATTCGCCTTCGCCATGATCGACCCTGCGGCTTTTGCCGCGCGCATGACGGGTTTGGCGGCCATCCCCGAGCCGCTTTGGTGGCTTTTGGGGGCGGTGGTGAGTTTCTATTTCGGCGCGCGCGAAATGTATTATGCCCGCATACCCGACACACCGCCGCAAAGATCAGCACGCCGATGGTGGCCATTTGGCCAAAGGGGCAGCCACGAAAATCCCGCGCTTGAGGAATGGCGCGCCGATTAAGGCGCGCGCATCACCTTCGCCTCTGGGTCAAACAGGGGCTGGGGCAGGGGCGTGGCCTTTAGGGCATGGCCCAAAACCTCGATTGTGAAACCATCCGCCTGATCGGCATATTCCTTCGGCACATATCCCATCGCAACCGATGTCGCGCTGGCATGGGCATAGCCGCCAGATGTAACCCAACCGATGGTTTTCCCCTGAAAATCAATTGGCTCATCCCCGATCACATCGGCATCATGTGCGTCAATCGCGAAACTCATTAGGCGTAAAGCTCCGCCCGTCTCCCGCTCGGCCAAGGCTGCGGCTTTGCCGATAAAATCAGCGGGTTTGTTATAAGCCACAAACCGATCAAGACGGGCCTCAAGCGGGCCATAGACGGGGCGATATTCGCGCGCCCATCCACCAAAGTTCTTTTCCAAACGCAAAGAATTGAGCGCACGCAGACCGATAGGACGCAGCCCGTGATCCGCCCCAACGCGCAACAAGGCCTCAAAAATTTGGCGCTGGAATTCTGGGCGCATCCAAATCTCATAGCCCAAATCACCCGTAAAGCTGACCCGCCCGACATAGGCGGGGGCCATGGACACATCCATTTTCGCAAAATCCATGAAGCGCATCTTCGCCATGTCAGGGGCAATTTGCGCAAGGATGTCGCGCGCTTTTGGCCCTGCAATATGCAGCCCGCAAAGACCTAAACCGATCACCTCAATGGTGACCTCTTCGGTGCTCAATTTTTGGGCCTCGAACCAACGGGCGTAGAAATTTTCAGCCATGCCAGAGCCAAACAGCATATAAGTCTCAGGATCTAGGCAGGCGCAGGTGAGATCACCTTGCAGCTTGCCATTTTCCTTTAACATTGGCGCCAACGTCATCCGACCAGGTTTGGGCAAGGCACAGGCCAAAACGCGGTCAAGAAACGCGCCTGCATCCGCGCCCGCGATCCGAAATTTCGAATAGCCCGAGATTTCCAACAGGCCCGCAGCCTCGCGCAGGTTGCGCGCCTCGGCCCCAACATGGTCAAAATCACTTGAGCGCCGCCATGAGAATTGATCCCGCACACCTTCGGGCGCGAACCAAAGCGGCACTTCAAGCCCCCAAGATTCACCCATCTGCGCGCCAAGCCCGACCATGCGATCATAAATTGGCGTGGTCTTATGGGGGCGGGCGGCCTGCAATTCCTCATTCGGGAATTTGATGGAGAACCGCCGCGAATAGTTTTCTTGCACTTTCGGGTTGGTGTAGCTGAGGGTCGTCCAATCGCCATAGCGCGCGACATCCATCGCCCATACGTCAAAGCCAGGATCCCCTTGGGTGATCCAATTGGCCAGCGCCAGACCGACACCGCCCCCTTGGCTGAAGCCTGCCATAACCCCGCAGGCTGACCACATCCCCTCGAGCCCGCGAATAGGCCCGATCAGCGGGTTGCCATCGGGGGCAAAGGTGAAGGGGCCATTGATGATTTGTTTGATGCCCGCATTCGCAAAGGCGGGGAAATGTTCAAACCCCACCTCAAGGCTTGGCGCGATGCGGTCAATATCGGGTTGCAGTAACTCATGCCCGAATTCCCAGGGCGTGTTGCGGGTCGACCATGGAACACAGGCCTTCTCATAGGTGCCCATAAGCATCCCGCCACGTTCTTGGCGCAAATACAGCTCGCCATCGAAATCGACCGCATGGATCACTTCGCGGCCCGTTTTTGCATTGATCTCGGCCACTTCGGGCATGTCTTCGGTGATGAGATACATATGCTCCATCGCCAAGATGGGCAGTTCAAGGCCAACCATACGCCCCACTTCGCGCGCCCAAAGCCCGCCTGCATTCACCACATGCTCGCAGGCGATATCGCCCTTGTCGGTTTGCACGATCCAACCGCCCTCGCGCGCGCGCAGGATGCCCGTCACCATGCGGTGGGTCTGATAGCTCGCCCCAAGAATTTTGGCGGATTTGGCATAGGCATAGGTCACACCAGAAGGGTCAAGATGGCCATCGACAACGGTGCGCAAAGCGCCCGTAAACTGCCGCGGATCAAGAAGCGGCATCAGCTCATGCGCCTCTTCGGGGGTGATTACTTCGGCTTCAATACCCTGATAGCGCCCTTTGGCAGAGATGGATTTCAACCAATCAAACCGCTCAGGCGTGGAGGCCAACATCACCCCACCTGTCATGTGAAAGCCTGTGGCCTGACCTGACAGCTCTTCAATTTCTTTATAAAGATCAATCGTGTATTTCTGAAGCTTGGCAACATTTGGATCACCGTTGATGGTGTGGCACCCGCCCGCTGCGTGCCATGTGCTGCCCGAGGTCAGTTCAGACCGTTCGATCAAAAGGCTATCTGTCCAACCCGCTTTGGCGAGGTGGTAGAGAACGGATGCCCCCACAACACCACCCCCGATAATCACGACCCGCGCTGTTTCAGACATCCATACCTCCCGTTGAGATGATCTTTACCTTGCACCAAACCTAGACCGCCAAATGGCGGCTGAGGTGCTTAAATTCGACCAAATTGGGGGGGCAAATGCCGCGAATAGGCTAAATCGCGGGGCGCTAGAAATCAGGCGGCCAGTTCAACCCAAACCGGCACGTGATCTGATGGCTTTTCACGCGCGCGGATTTCACGATCTATTCCAACATCTTGCAAAAGATCAGCCGCGTAGGGGCACAGCAAAATGTGATCAATGCGGATCCCATCATTGCGGTTCCACGCCCCCGCTTGGTAATCCCAGAACGAATAATTGTCGCCACCTTGCACCCGTGCGCGAAACGCATCCGTCAGACCAAGGTTCACGATTTTGCGAAACGCCTCGCGGCTGGTTTGACGCGCCAATGCATCCTCACGCCATGCATCGGGGCGGGCGGCATCTTCGTCTTGGGGGATGATATTGTAATCCCCCGCAAACAAAACGGGGGTTTCTTCCGCCAAAAGTTCGGCAACACGCGCCTGCATCCGCGCCATCCACGCCAATTTATACTCATATTTCGGGCCAGGGCAGGGATTGCCATTGGGCAGATAAAGCCCGCAAATCCGCAGCGCCTTTTGACCGACCACTGTGGCCTCGATCCAACGTGCCTGCTCATCCTCCGCGTCACCGGGCAGGCCGCAGATCACATCTTCGAGCGGGTATTTTGATAAAATCGCCACGCCGTTGAAACTTTTTTGACCATGGGTTTCCACGTTATAGCCCCGCTCCTCAAAAATCTCGCGGGGGAAGGCCTCGTCAACCGATTTGATCTCTTGCAATAGCGCCACGTCAGGGGCCGCCTCATCCAACCATTGCGGCAGGGCATCAATGCGGGCTTTGATCCCATTGATGTTGAATGTGGCTATTTTCATAAGCGCAGGCCTTTTTAATCAATGGGTTAAAGAGAAAAGCTAATCCCGCAGCCGCAGGATGACGCGGCATTTGGATTGTCGATAACAAAGCGCGCGCCGATCAATTCTTCGGAAAAATCAATCACGGCATTGGCCAAAAACGGCAGCGAGGTTTCGTCAACCACAACCTTTTGGCCTGCATCCTCCAAGATCAGATCACCCTCGGCGGGATCATCAAGCCGAATATCATATTGAAAGCCAGAACACCCGCCCCCCTCAACGGCCACGCGCAGCGCCTTCGGGGCGGGTGTATCTGCGTTAATCTCAGCCAGACGCGCAAAGGCGCGAGGGGTTACTTTGGGGGGTAGGTTCAAATCCATCGCCATCTCGTTTGGGCAAAAATTGCTGTGATTGCGGGCTGTTAGAACAGTGTGTTTTCCAATATAAGACCGCCAAATTGAAACGGCAAGGATAGGGATCATGCGCGCAAACTATGCCTGCACTCCGAGCGACAGTCGCGGCAGGCTCTACCCCGAGGCGGAAAGTGGGCACAGATCTTGCTTTCAGCGCGACCGTGACCGCATCATCCATGCCTCTAGTTTTCGCCGCCTCAAGCATAAGACTCAAGTTTTTGTCGAGCATGAGGGCGATTATTTTCGCACCCGTCTGACCCATTCGATCGAGGTCGCGCAAGTGGCCCGCACGATGGCCCGCGCCCTTGGGGCGAACGAAGATTTGACCGAGGCGATTGCGCTGGCCCATGATCTGGGCCACACGCCCTTTGGCCATACGGGCGAGGATGCGCTTTGCGATTTGATGGCCCCCTATGGCGGGTTCGATCATAATGCGCAGGCCATTCGCATCGTCACCAATCTCGAGCGCCATTATGCCGATTTTGACGGGCTAAACCTGACATGGGAAAGCCTTGAGGGGATTGCGAAACATAACGGGCCTGTAGCCGCCCCATATCCTTGGGCCTTGGCCGATTATAATGCGCGCCATGATCTAGAATTGACCACCTATGCCAGCCTTGAGGCGCAGATTGCTGCAATTGCGGATGATATCGCCTATAATCACCATGATCTGCATGACGGGCTGCGGGCAGGGCTATTTGAGGTGGCCGATATTATGGCGCTGCCCCTTGTGGGCCCGTGTTTTGGCGAGGTGGATACGGCCTATCCCGATATTGACCCAACCCGCCGCAGGCACGAGGCGCTGCGCCGCTTTTTCGGGGTATTGGTTGAGGATGTGATTGCCTATGCCACCACGGCCCTCGGCGCGCTTGATCCTGCTTCGCCGCAAGATATCCGCCATGCAGGGCGCGCAATGGTGCGGTTTTCGGATCAGGTTTTTGCTGATCTCAAAGAGGTGCGCGCGTTTTTGTTCACCCGCATGTATCGTGCGCCGCGGGTGGTCGAGACACGCGCAATCGTCACGGATGTCGTGAATGATTTATTCCCGCATATGATGGCCCACCCTGACCAACTGCCCCGCCAATGGCAGGCCGAAGTGCGCGCAGCACAAGATGACACCACGCTTGCGCGCTTGGTTTGTGATTATATCGCGGGCATGACGGATCGGTTCGCACTGCAAACCCATCGGCGGATCTTCAACCGTGACTTGGGTCTGGGGGCCGTCTTCTAAGGGCCTTGTGGCATTGACCTTGCCCTGCAACCTGATAGAGCAGGGCGCAAGACAATCAGGATGATAAAACATGATGCTTTTTGCCGATATTCGCGCCTTGGTGATTGACGCTTTGGGTCAGATGGAGGCTGCAGGCACGTTGCCCGCAGGGCTTGATTTCGCCAATGTCGCGGTTGAACCCCCGCGCGATGCCGCTCATGGCGATATGGCAACGAATGCGGCCATGGTTCTGGCAAAACCTGCAGGGCTAAAGCCACGTGATATCGCCGATGCATTGGCCCCGATCCTGATGGCCGACCCGCGGATTGAGACCGCCGATGTGGCGGGGCCAGGCTTTCTGAACCTTCGCCTTTCTGCGCAGACATGGCGCGAGATGCTGCGCGGCATTGCGCAGGCGCGCGGTGCCTATGGCCGCGTCAATATCGGGCAGGGGCGCAAGGTGAATATCGAATATGTGTCGGCCAACCCGACAGGGCCCTTGCATGTGGGGCATACGCGCGGCGCGGTCTTCGGCGATGCTTTGGCCAGCCTGTTGGATTACGCAGGATATGACGTGACGCGCGAATATTACATCAATGATGGCGGGGCGCAGGTCGATGTTTTGGCGCGTTCTGTGTATTTGCGCTATCTCGAGGCGCATGGTCAGGCTGTGTCCTTTGAGGATGGCACCTATCCAGGCGATTACCTAATCGAGGTGGGTCAGGCCCTGAAATCTGAGGTTGGGGATGCGTATCTTGGTCGCCCCGAGGGGGAATGGCTTGCCCCCGTGCGTGAGTTCGCCATCGCGTCCATGATGCAGCTGATCGAGGCTGATCTCGACAGTCTTGGCGTGAAAATGGATCACTTCTTTAGTGAAAAATCCCTCTATGGCACGGGGCGGATTGAAGCCGCGATTGAAGACCTTAAGGGTAAGGGCCTGATTTATCGCGGTGTGTTAGAGCCACCAAAGGGCAAAACCCCAGAGGATTGGGAGCCGCGCGAACAAACCTTGTTCAAATCGACCGAGCATGGCGATGATGTGGATCGCCCGATTATGAAATCGGATGGCGCATGGACATATTTTGCCCCTGACATCGCCTATCATTATGACAAGGTCACGCGTGGCTATGATGAATTGATTGACGTCTTTGGCGCCGATCATGGCGGCTATGTCAAACGGATGAAGGCCGCCGTGGCGGCGCTGTCCGAAAACAAGGTGCCGCTTGATATTAAGCTGACGCAATTGGTGCGCCTCTTCAAAGGCGGCGAGCCGTTTAAGATGTCAAAACGCGCAGGCACTTTCGTCATGCTGTCTGATGTGGTCGAGGCGGTCGGGCGCGATGTCACGCGCTTTATCATGCTAACCCGCAAGAACGATGCGCCTTTGGATTTTGATATCGACAAGGTTTTAGAGCAATCCAAAGATAACCCCGTGTTCTATGTTCAATACGCCCATGCCCGCATTCAATCGGTGCTGCGCAAGGCGGGTGAATTGGGCATCGCGATAGATCACAAAAATCTGGACGCGATCAACGATCCTGCTGAATTCGCGCTGGTGGCGAAACTCGCGGAATGGCCGCGTGTGGTCGAGATCGCGGCACAATCGCACGAGCCGCATCGCATTGCGTTTTTCCTCTATGATCTGGCCGCTGAATTCCACGCACTGTGGAATAAGGGCAATGCCGCACCCCATCTGCGCTTTTTGCAAGAAGATGATTTGGCCACGACTTCGGCAAAATTGGCCCTTATTGATGCAGTAGCCGTTGTTATTTCCAACGGTCTTGGTATCTTAGGGGTAACACCTGCGGATAAAATGTAAGGCGATAAACGTCTTCAGCTTCCGCAGGCCAGAGGCAGAGCAGGATAGTGCCGTGACATAAGCCCATAAAACAAAGGGCATCACGGCGGAAAAGGGCAGGCATGGCGGCTTATGAAAAAGAACCTCCCGCGCAAAGACCGTTTCAGCGCATAGCGAACTCTGCGCAGGCCAGACGCCCTGTCGGGGGGATGGCGGTTGATCCGGCGCGTCTTTTTGCCAACCCGCCGCAAAGATTTGATCCCCCATCCGCGCGCGCGCCACAGATGCCGCAAGCGGGGTGGGATCCTCTCAGCGCCACAGCCGAGCCCGACCTTCAGGCCTCCGCCGATCAGATCACCGCGAGCCTTGCCGAGGTCGAACGCACGCAGTCTGTGCGCAAGCTCGGCCTTGGGGTCATGGGGCTGATGTCGGTCGCCATGGTGGCGCTTGGGGCGTATTGGGGATATGAGGCGCTGAAACGGCAAACCCTTGGTGTGCCTGTGATTGCCGCACCATCCGAGCCGTTTCGCGTGCCGCCGGATGATCCGGGCGGGGTTGAGGCGGATCACATGGGCCTTGCCGTGAATGAGATCGCCGCAGGGCGTGAGGCGGGGCCTGCAGCCGCGCAAATCATCCTCGCGCCGCCGCCTGTTGATTTGATCGAGGATATAACCCTTTTGGTGACGCCTGAGGCTGAAATGCCCCAAGCCGCGCCTGAATTGGACATTATCGCGCCTGACAGTTTTGACTTGATCGGGCCGCCTGCGCGGCCTGTCGCGGATGTGCCGCAGGCGACCGAAGATTTGATCACCGCCCTTTTAGCAGAGGCTTTGGGGGAAAGCCCGAATGCGTCTCAGCCTGATCTTGCGCCTGAGGTCGACAGAATTCCTGCCTCTGTCGCGGGCGTGGCTGTATCACTTATTCCAACGCCGCGACCCTTTACGATGGATCTGAGCCTTGCGCAGGCGCCCAGTGATGCAAGCCGTGATGACGTCATTGAAATTGATCCTTCAACCCTTGCCGCGGGGGACATGGTTGTGCAGCTTGGCGCCTTTGACAGCCCCGATGCGGCGCGGCGTGAATGGGATCGGCTTGCGGCGCAATATGATGGTTTTTTCGAAGGGCGTGGCCGCGTGATTATGGCGGCCAGTTCGGGCGGTCAGGAATTCTTCCGTCTGCGTGTCGCGGGGTTTGACGGGGTGGATGATGCACGCCGTTTCTGCACGGCGCTCTTGGCATTGGGTCAGGCCTGTATCCCTGCGACCATTCGGTGAGGGGGCAGGGCTATGTCTGTCCCTTATTCTGCCACAATCCTTGGCTTGAAGGGCCTAAGTTTGTCGGCGGATGAGGCGCAGTTTTTTCGCGCGGCCAACCCTTGGGGATTTATTCTTTTTGCGCGCAACATTGATACCCCCGACCAACTGCGGGCCTTAACCGATAGCTTGCGCGATTGTGTTGGGTGGGATGCGCCCATTTTGATTGACCAAGAGGGCGGGCGTGTGCAGCGCATGGGGCCACCGCATTGGCGGCACTGGACACCGCCCCTTGATATGATCGCAGGCCGTGATCCGCACTCGGCTGCGCGCGCCTTATATTTGCGCGCGGCCTATATCGGGCTTGAGATGCGTGCCGTGGGGCTTGACGTTAATTGCGCGCCTTTGGCGGATGTCGCGCGGCCTGAAACTCATGCGGTGTTAAAAAATCGCCTTTACGGGTTTGCGCCTGACACAGTTGCAACCTTTGCCCGTGCCTATGCACAAGGGTTGATGGATGCGGGCGTGGCCCCGATTTTGAAACATCTGCCCGGATATGGTCTTGGTCAGGTGGATAGCCATCTCAGCTGCCCCCGTGTCAGTGCCGCGCCCAGTGAATTGAAGGCGGTTGATTTCGCGGCCTTTCGGCCCCTGATTGATCTGCCAATGGGGATGAGCGCGCATATCATATATGAGGCAGTTGACCCCGACCTGCCTGCAACCCTGTCGCCTGTGCTGATGCGGATGATCCGCGAGGATATTGGGTATCAAGGGTTGATGATGACCGATGATATCTCGATGGGGGCGCTTGGGGGCAGTTTGGCAGAACGCAGCACACAGGCCCGCGCAGCGGGCTGTGATGTGATTTTGCATTGCAATGGCAAGCTGCCCGAAATGGAGGAGGTCGTTGCCCATTCTGGACAGTTGGACGGGATCGCGGCAAAACGCGCGCAGGCGGCACTTTTGGCCCGCAAATCCGCGACATCGCTTGACTTATATGCGATAGATGCCGAACTTCGCAGCCTAAGCGAAAAAGGCCCAGTATGAGCGATACACCTGCGCTGCCCCCTGAGGCGGCAAATGACAATCTTCTCGCCGATCCCGGTGAATGGGATAGCGTGGCCGAACGCCGCGCGGCCGAGGCGTTGATTGTTGATGTCGATGGGTTTGAAGGGCCGCTTGACCTATTGCTGACATTGTCGCGCACGCAAAAGGTGGATTTGCGCAAAATATCGGTGTTGCGATTGGCCGAACAATATTTGGCCTTCGTGGAAGAAGCGCGCAAATTACGGATTGAATTGGCAGCGGATTACTTGGTTATGGCCGCGTGGTTGGCCTATCTCAAATCGCGCCTCTTATTGCCGCCTGATCCCGAAGAAGAGGGCCCGTCAGGCGAAGAATTGGCGGCGCATTTGGCCTTCCAGTTGGAGCGATTAAGCGCCATGCGTGAATGCGCGGCCAAGTTGATGGCGCGGGATCGTTTGGGACGGGATCGTTTCGTGCGTGGCATTCCCGAGACCGTTACCCATGCCCGCAAGGTCAAATATACCGCAAACCTTCTTGATTTGATGCAAGGTTATGCCCGGATTAGAACCCGTGATGATTTTCGCCCCTTTGTCATGGATCGCGACAGCGTCTTTACAATGGAGCAAGCCCTAGAGCGGATGCGCGGTCTGATCGGATATGCGGGCGAGTGGACGGATATCTTGACCTATCTGCCCGATGGGTGGGGCATGGATCCGAAAAAACGCCGCTCTGCCACTGCGGCCACATTTGCGGCGAGTTTGGAATTGGTAAAGGCGGGAAAATTGGTCATTCGCCAAGCGGAAACATTCGCGCCAATTGAAGTGAAACGAAGGGATGATGAAAGATGAGCGGCGTGGCGGATACACCTGAAACTTCACCCGAAACACCTGCTGAAGCACCCTCAAACACGCCTGAGAAGAGCCTGTTTCAAGCGCCCCCTTTGGCGGAACAGGAACGCATGATTGAGGCCTTGCTTTTTGCCAGTGCCGAGCCTGTCTCAATCCGCGAGATGGAAGCACGTCTTCCGCATGGTTGTGATCCTGCTGAAGCCTTGCAACTGCTGCGCCGCCGCTATGAGGGGCGCGGTGTGAATGTGGTCAAAGTGGGTGACGCATGGGCGATGCGCACCAGTGCTGATCTGGGCTTTCTGATGAGCCGCGAAACGGTCGAGACACGGAAACTGTCGCGCGCGGCAATCGAAACCTTGGCAATCGTGGCCTATCATCAACCTGTGACACGCGCCGAGATTGAAGAAATCCGCGGCGTGTCGGTCAATCGGGGCACGATTGATCAATTGATTGAAATGGAATGGATCAAATTTGGCCGCCGCAAGATGACGCCGGGCCGGCCCGTCACATTCGTGGTGACGCCTGCGTTTTTGGATCATTTCGGTTTGGAATCTGCCCGCGATTTGCCGGGCGTGAAGGAATTGCGCGATGCGGGGCTGCTCGACAATCGCCCACGCGGCTTGAACCTGTCCGAGGAGGGCGCAGAAGCCCCAGAGGAGGAGGAGGGCGGTCTTCCCTTTGATATGGATGACGCAGATGAGGATGGCGCCTTGTTCGAGGATGACGCGCCCTGATTTTGCCCCAATACGCTGGTATTATCTCACATGGCCCGCGGTCTGCGGGTCTTGTTTTAGGGGCCGCGATTGAGGGTGAGATGAGCAACCTTATTTCAGCACTGATCCGTATGGTGATAAGGCGGATGGTTTGGCGTGGGGTGAATAAAGCAACCGACCATGTCGCGCGGCGGGGCGCGCGCGGTGATCCTGCACAGGCCCGTGCGACTGAGCGCCGTCTGCGCCAGACTACCGGTCTTATGCGGCGGTTCATGCGGTTCTGAATAAAAAAGGCGCAAGCATTGCTTGCGCCTTTTCTGTTCGATTTCTGCTGCTTAGCAGGAGAAATACATCTTGTATTCCACAGGGTGTGGGGTGTGTTCGAAGGCATAGACCTCCTGCCACTTAAGCGCGGCATAGGCATCGATTTGATCCTTCGTGAACACATCGCCTTTGAGCAGGAAGTCGTGATCTTTTTCCAGCTCTTCCAATGCCTCGCGCAAGGATGCGCAAACAGTTGGGATTTCGGCCAATTCTTCTGGGGGCAGATCATACAGATCTTTGTCAGAAGGCTCACCTGGGTGGATTTTGTTCTGAATGCCGTCCAGACCTGCCATCAACAAGGCCGAGAAGGCCAAGTAGGGGTTTGCGGATGGATCAGGGAAGCGGGCCTCAACGCGCTTGGCTTTGGGGCTTTCTGTCCATGGAATACGCACGCAGCCCGAACGGTTCCGTGCAGAATAAGCGCGCAGAACGGGGGCTTCGAAGCCGGGGATCAGACGCTTATAGCTGTTGGTGGATGGGTTTGTGAACGCGTTCAACGCTTTGGCGTGCTTGAGGATGCCGCCGATGAAGTAAAGCGCCTCATCTGACAGATCCGCGTATTTGTCGCCTGCAAACAAGGGCTTGCCATCTTTCCAGATCGACATGTTCACATGCATCCCCGTGCCGTTATCGCCTGCCATAGGCTTGGGCATGAAGGTGGCTGTTTTGCCATAGGCATGGGCCACGTTCTGGATGATGTATTTATATTTCAGGATGTTGTCGCCCTGTTCGGTCAATGTCCCGAAAATCAGGCCCAATTCATGCTGACAGGTCGCCACTTCGTGGTGATGCTTGTCCACTTTCATCCCGATGGATTTCATGGTCGACAGCATTTCAGAGCGCAGGTCTTGGGCTTCGTCAATTGGGTTCACAGGGAAGTAGCCGCCCTTGTAGCCCGCGCGATGGCCCATATTGCCCATCTCGAACTCAGCATCGGTGTTCCATGCGGCTGCGACCGCGTCAATTTCGTAACCCACTTTGTTTGGGGCGACCGAGTAGCGCACATCATCGAAGATGAAGAATTCGGCTTCTGGGCCGAAATAGGCCACATCGCCAATCCCTGTGGATTTCAGATAGGCCTCTGCCTTAACGGCGGTGCCGCGTGGGTCACGCTCGTAAGGCTCGCCCGTGTCGGGCTCGACCACGTTACAATGCACGCACAGGGTTTTCTCTGCGTAGAACGGATCAATATAAGCGCTGTCTGTGTCTGCCATCAATTTCATGTCGGAGGCTTCGATGCCTTTCCAACCAGAAATGGAGGAGCCGTCAAACATGAAGCCCTCATCGAGGAAATCTTCATCAACCAGATCAGACATCACGGTAACGTGCTGGATCTTGCCGCGCGGGTCTGTGAAACGAATATCGACATATGCGATGTCTTCGTCTTTGATCAGTTTAAGAACCTTGTCTTTGCTCATCGTGACCTTCCCTTACATTTTGGTCTTTGGGGAGTGAGATAGGGCCAAAGAGACCCTGGCTATTTTGGCCTCATGCCTTAGAGCGCGTCTTCACCAGACTCGCCTGTGCGGATGCGGATTGCTTGCTCGATGGTGGAGACGAAAATCTTACCGTCCCCAATCTTATCGGTCTTCGCCGCGTCAATGATCGCCTCAATCGCGCCATCGACCATATCATCGGAAAGAACAACTTCGATTTTCACCTTGGGCAAGAAATCAACCACATATTCCGCGCCGCGATAAAGCTCTGTATGACCTTTTTGACGGCCAAACCCTTTGACTTCGGTCACCGACAAACCTTGAATGCCGATTTCCTGAAGCGCTTCTTTTACTTCATCAAGCTTGAATGGTTTGATGATCGCTTCGATTTTTTTCATGTGGCCCTCGCCTTCCTGCGTGCATTGCGCCTTTCTGACACCATGTTGTGCGGGGCGGGGCAATCTGATTGCCCGCTCGCGCTGCTCTCTCTCAAGGGAAATTTAGAGACTTGCAACATATTTGTGCGCTGCGCACAAAATTTAATCAGTTTGAAAACTGTGACTTTAGGCTGCGGCCTGATCGACTGAACGGGCCGCCTGTAGGATCAGCCCATTGGCAAAAATCTGGACATCGCGCGCAAAATGCAAGGCCAACAAGCGCGCCTGTGGCAGATTGCGATACCTAACGCCCCGCTGCCCGATGAAATCCCGCGCAAAGGCCATGTCACCTTGGCGCGTTTTCAACAATTGACTGGGAAAGAGATCACAAGGCTGCGTCTGGTCAGAGCCAAGCGCATAGGCCTCAAGATGCACCACGCGCAGGGGGTGGGCGAGATGCACAGGCATCATTGCCTGAAGGGGCAGGGCGCCAATACTGGTGATGACACGATCCCCCACATAGAGATGTTCTGCGGGCAAGGCCCCCTCAAGGGTGAGAATGGGCAAATTTGCCATAATGAGCTGCGTCTCTAGAGCGGGCTTTGCGTCAATTGGGCTTTGCACCAAATCGCGCAACCCCATAAGCATCGCAGGGCTAACGGGAATTGTCATTTGTTTTGCTCGCATTTGACGCGGGTCTTTGCCCGCTTTTGCCTCTGTGGGGAGGTAACATCAGAAATAAGGCGAAATTGTGGCGCAGCCTTTGGTGCGGGGCGATGCGGCCTTTGAGAAATTGCAAAAAGGGTAATTTTCCCCCTCGCACTCCGCAAAGGCCTCTGCTAAGGACAGCTCCGTTGCGGGTGTGGCGAAATTGGTAGACGCACCAGATTTAGGTTCTGGCGCCGCAAGGCGTGGGGGTTCAAGTCCCTCCACCCGCACCAAATCATGATAAATTTATGCGCTTTGACAATATTGGCGCAGCTCACTTTGGCCAAAGGCCACCCAAAGCGCGCAAGTAGCGCTTGTGCCGTGGGAAGCCCCAGATAAACAAACCTGAAAATCCAAAAATAATCAGGGCCCAAGCGGTTATATCCGCTAAAATTGTGCCAAAGCGTGTATCGACCCAACCCAGATTGTGGAAGGTTGATAAAAATCGACCCCAATAGATTTTGCGATGCAATCGGGTGCCATCAGGCGCAAAGGTTGTGCGGGTGAGACGGGTTTTGTGGTAGAAATGCCCTGTATCAGCGGCGACAATCACCTGTGCCCGTTCACCTAAAAACTGATAACCACGAAAGCCATGATAGGTGGTTTGTTTGGCATCTGTGATAACAAGATCGGGAAAGTGATCTTCCACCAAGGCCAGCGCCTGCGCCGCTGATAGCGGTGCGTCAAGCATGGCTTCGGAGAGGGCGGTCTCGTCATATTCACCCGAGGGCAGGATATTTAACACCGCTTGTTGGTGATTGAAATAAAACCCCGAAAACCCAAACAAGATGATCCACGGCAAAATCAGCAATCCAAGCCAACTGTGTAGAGTTCGGATGAAGCGAAAAACGCGCATTGGATTTACCCCTCTAGGGTTTCAGAGTGAAAATTCGTCAGCGATTTCGAGATTGAAAAGGTTTTGATCCGCGCCAAGAGTTGCGTCAGAGGAACTGGCGCAGGGGTCGGGGTCAGCTCGACAATTTCATCGGGGAAAAAAGCGAAGCCTGCAGGCGCGATGTCAAAAGCATCCCGCCGTGAATAGGCGATGGATTTGCCCGCGATGAAGCGCTGCCCAAGATCAGTGTCGAGTTTGGGCAGGGGGCGGCGCATCCTGAGCGGCAGACCAAGACAAATGAAGCGATTTTTGCTGCGATCCCAGAGCAGGAGATCATCCGCGAATATGCGATCCCCGCGATAGGCGTGGTGAAAGGATAGGGTGGATTTACCAACGCCCTTTTTGCCGAATGCGATTTGTGTTGCTCCCTTTGTCCCAAATGCGGCGCAATGCAAAAGCGTGGCATTTGAGGATTGCGCGGCACAGCAATAGGCAAGATCCAAACAAAGATAATTCAGCGCATCAATCGGGTCTGGGCTGTGGTTGATGATCATCTGGGTGCGACCCGAAATCTTAAGCACCGCATCACTCTTGGTCACAATGATGTCCAATCGTGGTGGATTTGTCGCCTCCACGATCTGCCAACCCGTAAGGCAGGTTTCAATTAACTGTAAGAAGGGGGCAGGGCAGCGCAAGTAAAGGCAAAAATCCCCGCCTTTGAGTTGCGCTGTCCTTATCGTGCCCCAGTCTAGTGTCACGGCAGATTATCTCCACTCGCCGCCGCGGATCTTGCAGAAACTTTCGGTGTGAAAGCGGCCTTCCGTTTCGACATTGACAACACGGCAGAGGCGGCGCCCATCTGTTCGCGTGGACACAATTTCAAAGCGTCCCGCGCCTGATGCGAGAGCCCCGCTATAGCCATCAAGTTGGCTGTCCAATGCACTATAAAGGTTAGGCGTGGCGCTGCGATTAAATGTCGTGGCGACACATGCCGACAAAAGTGCCACGCCTAGGATCAGAACAGCTGCCCTCATTGGAAATCCGCCAAGACATTGGCCAGATTATCCATCGAAACGGGTTCTAGCCCGTCATCATTTAGGGACTGGTCAATATTTTGCGTCTGTTGAAGGCGCAGAAGATCGTCATTGGACGAACTGCCGCTCAGCGTGTCATCAGGGCCAGAGGGGCTATTTGGCGATGAGCCGCCGTTTGAGCCATTGCTGCTGCTGCCCGATGTGCCGTTATCATCATTACCGCCGAAGCTACCTGATGAGCTGTTATCATCATTGCCGCCGAAGCTGCCTGACGAACTGCTGTCATTGCCGCCAGAACCGCCGCCGTCATTCGAACTTGCGCGGGCTTGGCCTGCAAGCATGGCGGTCATAGGCAAGGCTGCTGCGCCGCCCAAGAGAAGTTGTAAAGCTGTGCGTCTGATCATTTTGATACCTCGTAAATTGCGTGCCTCGCGGCAAATTGATAGGTATCGAGTTAGAACCCATATTGAATTTTGTCGTTAAACTTTAGTTCAATGGCGTCTAACTTGGGTTTACTCTAAGCGGAAAAGATCGGCGTGCAATAAGGACGGAACTGATGCAAAACAAAAAAAGCTTCATTCTCGTATCTTTGGGTTTGATGCTCGTCAGCAGCATCTTTTTCATTTTCGATGTTGCGGCTGATTTGAGTGAACATTTGGCGGCGGGTGTTTCCTACTCTCAAGTCGAACTGGTGCATCTGATTTTTGAATTAACCGCGGTTTTGGCCCTCATTCTAGGGATGGTTCAAATGGTGATGCATCTTCGGGGCTTGGAGCGTCTCAGCGATGCGCAAGCGGCCTCTCTCCATCATCTGCGCGAAGATTTTGACGCGTTGATCCGCCAGAAATTTGGCGATTGGGGGCTGTCCAAAACAGAGGCCGATATCGGGCTTTTGATTGTGCGGGGATTGAACAATGAAGAGATCGCAAAGATGCGTGGTGTAAAGTTGGGCACGATCAAGTCACAGACCCATTCGCTGATGGGAAAGGCAGGGGTGAAGTCGCGCGTTGAGCTGCTTTCGCTCTTTGTGGATGAGTTCATTGACATCGGCGCGACCAAGTAAGCAGCGCCCAAAGATGGCCATCAAGCCATGCGTGACTTTCACGCTTCGAATTCATCTCGCGCGGATGGCTGAAACACCATGCCGCGCGAGAATGTTTGGCGTTACTCTGTCGCCAAAGATTGCAGATAGGCGTAAAGGTTGCGGGCATCTTCCTCGCCACGCACACGGAACGACATCGCGCTGCGCGCGCCATTGTCGCCTAGCGCCTCGCGCAGATAGGCGGTTGGGTCTTGGACATAGGCCACAAAGGCCTCTTCATCCCAAACATTGCCTGCCTCACCATAGGCTGCAAGGCTGGAGGAATAGCGGAACCCTTCGGCCGCCCCTGCAGGGCCGCCTGCCACGCCGTATAGGTTTGGCCCTGTGCGCCCATTACGCCCCGCAAGCGTGTCGCCTGCTGCGTTTTTAACAACGTGGCACGCCACGCATTGGTTGAACGCGCGTCCACCCGCAGCGGCATCACCGCTTGCCCATGCTGCCCCGCCCGAAACTGCAAAAGCCAAGGCTGCGGCCAGTCCGATTTTTTGCGTCAAATCACTTACTCCCTTGTCAGTCATTATTGGCACGAATGACTGAAATGACGCCGTCACAAGGCTAGTTTTGGTGTTGATTGATCTGATTTCAAGTCAGGCTTGCGCGACAAATTCCCGCAAACCCTGACGCCCCTCCCTTGCAGCATGGCTTGCAGGTCTTTAACGATAGCGCCAACAGCCAGTGATAAGGGAGCGCGTTATGGGATCTGAGCCAAAATTTCACCCGCATGGACAGCATTTGATTGCAGGCCACTGGCATGCAGGGGAGGGGCAGTTTACCTCGGCCCCTGTGGATGGTCAGGGTCACGCGGTTTCAAAGGGCAGCACCGCTTTGGTGGATCAGGCCGTTCAGGCCGCTGAAACTGCATTTTGGGATTATAGCGCCACATCCCGCGCTGCGCGCGCTGCCTTTCTCAACAAAATCGCGGATGAGATTGAATCGCGCGGCGAGATGATCACCGATATTGGTACGCGCGAAACGGGCCTGCCTGCCGCGCGCCTTGAGGGGGAGCGGGGTCGCACCACGGGCCAGTTGCGGATGTTTGCGGCGCATATCTTGAAAGACGACTATCTTGATTTGCGCCATGATGCAGCCCTGCCTGATCGCGCGCCCTTGCCACGCCCTGATTTGCGCATGATGCAGCGCCCTGTTGGCCCCGTGGCGGTGTTTGGCGCCTCTAATTTCCCACTCGCCTTTTCAACGGCGGGGGGCGATACAGCCAGCGCCTTGGCGGCAGGCTGCCCCGTGGTGGTCAAGGCGCATGAGGCGCATCCAGGAACGGCTGAAATCATCGCTGAGGCTATCTTGGCCGCGATCCGCGCCTGCGAAATGCCTGAGGGCGTGTTCAGCATGATTCATGGCGGCGCCTATGAGGTGGGCGGGGCGCTTGTGCAACATCCATTGATCAGCGCGGTTGGCTTTACGGGATCGCTCAAAGGCGGGCGCGCCTTGTTTGATCTTTGCGCAGCACGCCCAACCCCGATTCCATTTTTTGGCGAATTGGGCAGCGTAAACCCGATGTTCTTGATGCCTGCGGCGATGGCCGCGCGTGGTGCGGCGATTGGCACAGCGTGGGCGGGGTCGCTGACCATGGGCGTGGGGCAGTTTTGCACCAATCCAGGGATCGCCGTGGTGATTGACGGGGCTGAGGCCGATGCATTCGTGGCCGCCGCAAGTGAGGCGCTCGCCGCGACCGCGCCTCAGGTGATGCTAACCACAGGCATTGCCGAGGCCTATCGCAATGGGGTCAAAACCATCGGCGCCCAAAACGCGGTGCGTGAGGTTTTGGGAACCATGTGCGACAACCGCGATGCAGCCCCCTATCTCTACGAGGTGAGCGGTGCAGATTGGTTGGCCAATGATGCGCTTGGTCACGAGGTATTTGGCCCAATGGGGATGGTTGTGCGCGCCCGCGATCTTGCACAGATGCGCGAAATTGCCCTCAGTCTTGAGGGGCAGTTGACCTGCACGTTGCATATGGATGACGGCGATTTGGCAGAGGCCCGCGCGTTCTTGCCGATCCTTGAGCGCAAAGCAGGCCGCGTTTTGGCCAATGGCTTCCCCACTGGGGTCGAGGTCTGCGATGCCATGGTGCATGGCGGGCCTTATCCAGCATCTACAAATTTTGGGGCGACATCCGTGGGTTCTTTGGCAATCCGCCGCTTTTTGCGGCCTGTCTGCTATCAAAACATGCCCGAGGGTCTGTTGCCCAGTGAATTGGCCGAGTGAGGTTAGATCATGGGTGTGCATGCAAGCGCGATAACGACACAGCCAAATTTTCTAGGTGAGGGGCCTTTGTGGCATCCGTTGCGTAGCGAATTGCTGTGGTTCGATATCATGAACAAAACCCTGTTTGCGCTGAAAGATGGCGCTCAGCGCGAATATGGGTTCCCAGATTTGGTTTCGGCGGCGGGATGGGTCGATGAGACCCGTATCGTCATCGCCTCTGAACGCGCGCTGTTTGTGTTTGATTTGGACACAGGCACCGCCACACCATTGTGTGATCTTGAGGCAGATAACCCCGTGACACGCTCAAATGATGGCCGCGCGGATCATCAGGGCGGGTTCTGGATCGGGACGATGGGCAAGAAATTCGAAGAGGGGGCAGGGGCGATTTATCGCTACTATAAGGGCGAATTGCGCAAATTATTCGCCGCCGTGACCATACCCAATTCGATTTGCTTTTCGCCCGATGGCAAGATCGCTTATTTCTGCTCGACCCCAGATCAGCAGATTATGCAAGTCGGCCTTAATGCCGATGGATGGCCCGATGGGCCAATTTCGGTCTTTCTTGATCTGCGAGGGGAGGATTTGAACCCTGACGGGTCTGTGGTGGATGCCGAGGGCTATGTTTGGAATGCGCAATGGGGCAGGGGCCGTGTTGCGCGATATGCCCCCGATGGCAAGCTTGAGCGCGTGGTCACGCTTGACGGGCGGCATTCCAGTTGCCCCGCCTTTGGTGGGCCTGATCTTCAAGACCTTTACATCACCTCCGCACAGGAGGGGATGGAAGCCCCAGATGCGCCGCAAGGATTGCTCTATCATGCACGGCTTGAGGTCAAAGGCGTGGCCGAACCACGGGTTATTTTGCCCTAATTTATGTGAATGCAGAGGCCAAGCGCCGCTTGGCCCGCATTTCGGGGTTGAACGCCCCCTTGCCTGTCAATAGTAAGGCGCAAATTCCCTTTTTGCGGGTCGCCTTTGGGTGACCACCGTTTTCGATTGCGAGGAAAGCAGATGAACGTCACGGAAACCCTAAACGAAGGCCTAAAGCGCGCCTATGAAATCACCATCACGGGTGCGGAACTTGAAGCCAAGGTCAATGAGAAACTGGCCGAAGCGCAGCCTGAGATTGAGATGAAAGGCTTTCGCAAGGGGAAAGTGCCAATGGCGCTTTTGAAAAAGCAGTTCGGCCCCCGTGTCATGGGCGAAGCGATGCAAGACGCTGTTGATAGCGCGATGCAAAACCACCTTGAAACATCTGGCGACCGCCCTGCGATGCAGCCTGAGGTCAAGATGGTGAACGAAGATTGGAAAGAAGGCGATGATGTCATCGTCTCGATGTCCTATGAGCGTCTGCCAGAAATCCCTGATGTGGATTACAAGAAGCTGAAGCTTGAGCGCATGGTTGTGCCTGCATCAGATAAAGAGATTGACGAGACACTGGCGAAACTGGCTGAGACAGCCCAGAATTTCGAAACCAAAAAGGGTAAAGCCGCTAAAGATGATCAGGTCGTCTTTGATTTCGTAGGCAAGGTCGATGGCGAGGCGTTTGAAGGCGGCAGCGCCGAAGATTACCCACTTGTTTTGGGCTCGAATAGCTTCATCCCAGGGTTCGAAGATCAGTTGATCGGCGTAAAAGCAGGCGAAGAAAAGCAGGTTTCTGTCACCTTCCCCGAGGAATACGGCGCAGAGCATCTGGCAGGGAAAGCAGCGACCTTTGATTGCACAATCAAAGAGGTCAAAAAGCCCGTTCCTGCGGCGATTGATGATGAGCTTGCCAAGAAATACGGCGCAGAAAGCCTTGAAGCCCTGAAGGGTCAGGTGTCGGAGCGTTTGCAGGCTGAATATGCAGGGGCCGCGCGCCAGATCACAAAACGCGCTTTGCTCGATCAGTTGGACAAGCAAGTTAAGTTTGATCTGCCTCCAAGCCTTGTCGAGGCAGAAGCCGCGCAGATCGCGCATCAGCTTTGGCATGAAGAAAACCCTGAGCATCAGGGCCATGATCATGGTGAGATTAAACCAACCAAAGAGCACACAAAACTGGCCGAGCGCCGTGTGAAGTTGGGCTTGCTCTTGGCGGAATTGGGTCAGAAGAACGAGGTTCAAGTGACCGATGCGGAATTCACCCAAGCGGTCATGAACCAAGCGCGTCAATACCCTGGTCAAGAGCGCGCCTTCTTTGAATTCATTCAGAAAAATCAGCAAGCGCAGCAGCAGCTTCGCGCACCATTGTTCGAGGATAAGGTCGTTGACTACATCTTTGAGCAGGCTGAAGTGAAGGATGTTGAAACCACCAAAGCCAAGCTTGAAAAAGCTGTTGAGGCCTTGGACGAAGAGTAATCTTCAAAAGACTTATTGCAGCATTACGAAAGGCCCCCAATGAAGATTGGGGGCTTTTTTGTGGTGTTTTGGGGATTTCGGCGTAAGCTAGAGACGGGGTGCACTGCATATATGGGTCGCGCGTGCCATTCGCGACTTGGGGGTAAACCAAAAAAATGAGGGACGAAGTCATGCTACGCGTTTTACTATCAGCCTATGCCGTGTTGTTTGTGTCTGTGGTCACGGCAACCGCCTGTCCAACCTTTGCCAAAAGCGGCACTTATCTGAATTTTACCGGGGATCAGCTTTATTCACCGCAAAGCTATTCAACCATCGCAACGGGCGGGGCAATGCTCAGCAGTTGCGGCATATCGGGTGCAGGATCAGTCTCGGCAAGCCCGCAATATACGCTAAACCTGTCAGGCATGCAGGGCTATGATCTTGAGATCCAAGTGAACAGCAGTTGCGATGCTACGCTACTTGTGAATTCAGCGAATGGAATTTGGTATTTTGACGATGACAGCAACGGCAATCTTGATCCGATGCTGCGTATGTCGGGCAGTGATGCGCTGAATGGGCAGGTGGATGTTTGGGTTGGCACCTTAGGATCAAATTGTTCGGCTACGATTGAATTTGAAACATGGACGGCGAGCACCGCCGCGCCAAGCAATTCGGGCAATTGTCCGACCATCGGCCTGACGGGGCCAAGCTATGATTTGAACGGGCCGCAACTATACTCACCCACCAATTTCTCAGCTTCGGCCTATGGCAGCGGCGAGATTTCTGGGTGCGGTTTGCCTGGTCATGGCTGGTTCACGCCTGCACCGCAATTTTCCTTCAACCTCAGCCAGATGCAGGGGTATCGGTTGGAATTACAGGTCAATGCGAGCTGCGACACGGTGATGTTGGTCAATACCGCAGATGGAACATGGCTGTTTGATGATGACAGCAATGGCAACCTTGATCCTTTGATCAATGTCTATGGGCCATCGGCGCTAAACGGGCGTGTTGATGTTTGGCTTGGCACATATAATGGTCAAAGCTGCCCCGCCAATTTGGAATTGGAGACTTGGACGAACTGATCCAAGCGAAGGTGGTAAACAGAAAAAACCGCGCCCTGTTTGGGGCGCGGTTTTCTTTTGGTTTGCAGTCTGAGAAACGCTTATGCGTTTTCTTCACCTTCGTCTGCTGCCTCTGCCTCTGCCGCAGGGGCAGGGGCGTCTTCGTCATCGTCCATCTGAGCTGCGCCGATATCGTCAAAGAGTTCTGCAATTTCGAATTCTGCAGCAGCTTCTTCTTCGGCGGCCAGGTCTTGGATTGACTTACCAGAGGCTTGCAATTCTGCCTCTTCGGTCGAACGTGCCACGTTGAGGGTGATGGTCACATCTACCTCAGGGTGCAGAACGACAGACACAACGTGAAGGCCAAGCTCTTTGATCGGCGCGGTCAGGGCAACCTGCTTGCGATCAATGCTGAACCCTGCATCGGTGGCCGCATCAGCCGCGTCACGGGTGGTGACAGAGCCGTAAAGCGCCCCAGAATCAGAGGCCGAGCGGATCACAACGAATTGCTGACCACCCAAGCGGGCTGCCAAATCCTCGGCTTCTTTCTTTGTCTCAAGGTTGCGCGCTTCAAGCTGGGCTTTTTGCGCTTCGAAGGCCTTGAGGTTGTTGTCATTTGCACGCAACGCCTTGCGCTGTGGCAAGAGATAGTTGCGCGCATAGCCGTCTTTTACCGAAACGACATCGCCCATCTGGCCAAGTTTGGCCACGCGTTCAAGAAGGATCACATCCATATCGGTTTCTCCTTACTTCACTGCATAGGGCAACAGCGCGAGGAAACGAGCGCGCTTGATGGCCTGTGCCAGCTTGCGCTGGTTTTTTGCGGATACGGCAGTGATACGTGCAGGCACGATCTTGCCACGCTCAGAGATGTAACGCTGAAGCAAGCGCACATCTTTGTAATCGATTTTTGGCGCGTCTTCCCCGTCAAACGGGTCGGACTTGCGGCGGCGGAAAAACGGTTTTGCTGCCATGATTCTATCCTTCCCTTAAATTAACGGCGCTCGCGGCGTTCGCCGCGTTCTTCGCGTTTTTGCATTTGAACCGAAGGGCCTTCTTCGTGGGCGTCAACCTTGATGGTCAAGACGCGCATCACGTCATCATGCAAGCGCATCAAACGCTCCATCTCATGCACGGCGCCCGCTGGGGCATCGCTGCGCAAGAAGGCATAATGGCCTTTGCGGTTCTTGTTGATTTTGTAGGCCATGGTCTTGATACCCCAATATTCGGCATCAACCACGGAACCACCATTGTCCTTGAGGACGGTGCTGAAATGCTCGATCAAGCTTTCAGCTTGCGCGTTGGACAAGTCCTGACGCGAGATCATAACATGCTCGTAAAGGGGCATGTGAACTCCGATACTGTTCGGGCGCGTTTCAAAGACCGATGCGTTCCACTTTCGCCCCATCAGTCACGAGGGATCACGCCGTTGCATTTATATTAGGCGAAAGATGCCTGCCTTATACACAGATCACGGCAGGGTGCAAGCTGTCGCGGGCTTGCCGTAAAATCAGGGCAAAATTGCGGTTATGAATTGCCCTTGCCCCCTATATCTTGTAGCCATAACCCCAAGACAAACAAGTGGGAGAGGCAATATGAGCCGTGCTTTTATCTTTCCAGGCCAAGGGGCGCAGACCATTGGAATGGGCCGTGATTTGGCTGAAACCTATGCCGCGGCGCGCGCGGTGTTTGAAGAGGTGGATGAAGCACTGGGTCAAAACCTGTCGCATTTGATTTGGGAGGGGGATCAGGACGAATTGACCCTGACCGCCAATGCGCAACCTGCGTTGATGGCAACGTCCATGGCGGCCGTGCGCGCGCTTGAGGCCGAAGGGTTTGCCCTGAAAGATCACGCAAGTTTTGTGGCGGGGCATTCTTTGGGCGAATATTCCGCGCTTTGTGCGGCAGGTAGCCTGTCGGTGGCGGATACGGCCAAGTTGTTGCGCATTCGTGGCGATGCAATGCAAAAAGCTACACCCAAAGGGCAGGGCGCGATGGCCGCAATCTTAGGCCTAGATTTTGATACGGTGGCGGATTTGGCCTCTGACGCGGCTGAAGGGGATGTTTGCCAAGCGGCCAATGACAATGACCCCGCGCAAGTTGTGATTTCGGGTCATGCAGCGGCGGTGGAGCGCGCCGTTGAGCTTGCCAAAGCACGCGGGGCCAAGCGCGCTGTGATGCTGCCTGTCTCTGCCCCCTTTCATTGCGCGCTGATGCAACCTGCGGCCGATGCAATGGCGGAGGCGTTGGCAAGTGTCACATTAAACGCGCCCGTTGTGCCATTGGTCGGAAACGTGATGGCGGGGCCAAGCGATGACCCCGCGCTGATCCGCGACAATCTGATCACGCAGGTCACAGGCCGCGTGCGGTGGCGGGAATCCGTGATGTGGATGGCGCAAAATGATGTGACCGAGGCGTGGGAGGTTGGCGCAGGAAAAGCGCTGTCTGGGATGGTCAAGCGCATTGCGCGCGAGATGGAGACAAAAGCAATCGGAACGGCCGCGGATATTGCCGCGCTTAAGGTATAAGGACAGGCTTTATGTTTGATTTGACAGGAAAATCTGCGCTTGTGACGGGCGCATCTGGGGGGATTGGGGCGGATATTGCGCGCGCGTTGCACAGCGCGGGGGCGGTGGTTGCCTTATCTGGCACGCGGGTTGAGCCGCTCGAGGCCCTCGCCGCTGAACTGGGTGAGCGCAGCCATGTTCTGCCGTGCAATTTGTCCGATGCTGAGGCGGTTGAAGCCCTGCCAAAACAAGCCATCGAGGCCATGGGTGCGATGGATATTTTGGTCAATAATGCGGGCATCACACGCGATAACCTGTTCATGCGGATGTCAGACGAAGAATGGGCGCAGGTGTTGGAGGTTAATCTGACCTCAACCATGCGGCTGTGCCGCGGCGCGTTGCGCGGTATGATGAAATCGCGGTGGGGTCGGATCATCAATATCAGCTCTATCGTGGGGGCAACGGGCAATCCAGGGCAGGGGAATTATGCAGCCGCGAAAGCGGGCATGGTGGGTATGTCAAAAAGCCTTGCCTATGAGGTGGCGAGCCGTGGCGTGACTGTGAACTGTGTCGCGCCGGGTTTCATTGCAACACCGATGACAGACAAGCTGAATGATGATCAAAAAGCGGCCATCAATGTCAAAATCCCCGCAGGGCGCATGGGAACCCCCGAGGAGATCGCGGCAGCCGTGCTGTATCTGGCATCAAATGAAGCGGGATATGTTACAGGGGCCACGTTGCATGTGAATGGCGGCATGGCGATGCTGTAACAGTTGTGCCGTTATGGTGGGATTGAGGCATTGCCTTATTTCGCAAACATGCTATAGCGGCGCTGATTTTCACCGAAAGGCTTTGCTTTTCGGCGGCTCTGGTTCTGACATTTCTCTGGTTGAGTCGGTTGGGATCGGGATTGAGCGGCCAAAATCGGCCCAGTGAAACAGTGCAGGGGATAAACCCACGCACGAAACGGATGAGGAAAGAACATGAGCGATATCGCAGGTCGCGTGAAGAAAATTGTTGTCGAGCATCTGAGCGTAGATGAAGACAAAGTGACTGAAAACGCGTCTTTCATTGACGATCTGGGCGCGGATTCGCTCGATACAGTCGAGTTGGTAATGGCGTTCGAGGAAGAATTTGGCATCGAAATCCCCGATGATGCGGCGGAAACGATCCAGACTTTCGGCGATGCGGTCAAGTTCATCACTGACGCGCAATAAGTCATTCCCCCACAGTCCGCCTAGTGGCTGAGGGATAGGTTTTGAAAACGGCATCGTTGCGGCGGTGCCGTTTTTTTGTGCCAAAATGGCAAGGGAATCTGCCTGATTTCAGCGAGAGGGATTGCCCATCTTGGCACCCCTAGGCTATCAACGTGCAAGCTTTCGCGAAACGAGAGAAGGGCAGTGAAGATGCGGCGCGTTGTTGTGACAGGATTGGGACTGGTGACACCTCTGGCCACAGGGGTGGAGGAGACATGGTCGCGGCTTTTGGCGGGCCAATCAGGGGCGGGAACCATCACCCGCTTTGACGCAAGCCATCTGGCAACGACCTATGCCTGCGAAGTGAAGCGCGGCGATGGGTCGGATGGAACCTTTAACCCTGATCTTTACATGGAGCCGAAAGAACAGCGCAAAGTGGATGAATTCATCCTCTATGGCGTTGCGGCGGCAGAGCAGGCCATCAAAGACGCAGGATGGGAACCCGAAGATCGTGATGCGCTTGAGCGCACAGGTGTTTTGATTGGGTCTGGTATTGGTGGCTTGGCCTCGATTGCGGAAACATCCATCACGCTGAAGGAAAAAGGGCCGCGCCGCGTATCGCCTTTCTTTGTGCCAGGCGCGCTGATCAACCTGATCTCTGGGCAAGTGTCGATCAAATATGGTTTTCGTGGGCCAAACCATGCGGTGGTAACGGCCTGTTCCACGGGCGCACATGCCATTGGGGACGCGGCGCGTTTGATCCAATGGGGTGATGCGGATGTGATGATTGCAGGCGGTGCAGAAAGCCCGATTTGTGAAATTGGTATTGCGGGCTTTAACGCATGTAAGGCGCTGTCGACCAAGCGGGGCGATGAGCCTCAAAAGGCAAGCCGTCCATGGGATAGCGACAGTGACGGGTTCGTCATGGGCGAAGGCGCGGGCGTGGTTGTGTTGGAGGAATATGAACACGCCAAAGCGCGCGGCGCAAAAATCTATGCGGAAATTTTAGGCTATGGCCTGTCGGGCGATGCCCATCACATCACGGCCCCACCGCCTGACCATGAAGGGGCCGAGCGCGCGATGCGTGCCGCGCTTAAGCGTGCAGGGCTAGCGCCGTCAGATGTGGATTATGTCAATGCGCATGGCACCTCTACTATGGCCGATACCATTGAATTGGGCGCAGTTGAGCGGTTGATGGGGGATCATGCGAAAAATCTGCTGATGTCCTCAACAAAATCCGCAACAGGGCATTTGTTGGGTGCAGCGGGCGCGATTGAGGCGATCTTCTCTATCTTGGCCATTCGTGACCAAATCGCCCCCCCAACAATTAACCTTGATACGCCTGCGGCAGAAACGGCCATTAATCTTTGCGCCAATCAGGCTGTGAAGGGCGAGATCAATGTGGTGCAGAGCAATTCCTTTGGCTTTGGTGGGACAAATGCCTGTCTGATTATGGGGAAAGTCTGACATATGTGGAAAAGCGTGGCTGCGAATGCGTTCAGCCTGCTGATTGTGCTATGTATCGCCGTGGCTGGCGCGATCGGGTGGGGTCAGCGGGAATTTACCAAGGAAGGGCCGCTTGAGGGGCCGATCTTTTTCGAGGTGCCGCGCGGTGCGGGCCTGTCGCAAGTGGCTGCGCGTTTGGCCGAAGCGGGGGCTGTGACGCATCCTGCTATTTTTCGTTTGGGCGCAGAATATAGTGACATGGCAGGCGCTATTCGTGCAGGGTCTTTTGAAATCCCTGCGCGCGCCTCAATGGAGGAGATTTTGGGGGTCATCACCCAGAATGCCGCCCCCGTTTATCGTTATGTTGCAACCTATGTTCTGCGCATTGATGGCACGGGCGAGCAGCGTCTGGTCGAGCGGGTGCCTGGCACGGGCGAGGTCATTGAATTGGCTGAATTTGCCTATGATGCGGAAATCCCAACGATTTACAGCGATATCACCGAAAGCGGCGCAAGCATTGCCTATCGCGTGTCGATCCCAGAAGGTTTGACATCGTGGCAGATTGTCGAAGGGCTGAAATCAGCAGAATTCCTAACCGGTGAGGTAGCGGAGATCCCTGCCGAAGGGGTATTGGCCCCAGACACCTACGAGGCCACGCTCGGCATGGAGCGGGCGGAGCTGTTGGTTCAGATGCAAGCCCGCCAAGAGGCCATTTTGATGGAGGCGTGGGCCAATCGCGCGGAAAACCTGCCAATCAGCACGCCGCAAGAGGCGTTGATCTTGGCCTCAATCATCGAAAAAGAAACGGGGCAGGCTGAAGAGCGCGGGGTTGTTGCCAGTGTCTTTACCAATCGTCTGCGGCAGGGAATGCGTTTGCAGACTGACCCGACTGTGATCTACGGTGTCACGGAGGGGCAAGGCGTGTTGGGGCGCGGCTTGCGGCGCAGTGAACTTGACCGCGTAACCCCTTGGAACACGTATCAAATTGACGGCCTGCCACCAACGCCGATTGCAAATCCAGGGCGCGCTTCTATTGAAGCGGCGTTGAACCCTGACGGCACGAACTACATCTTTTTCGTGGCGGATGGCACGGGCGGTCACGCCTTTGCTGAAACACTGGCCGAGCATAACCGAAATGTCGCGCGCTGGCGCGAGATTGAGGCGGATGCACGAGCCAATTCTGGAAATTAACCGCGGCGCAGAACGAAACGGCAGGCGTCCGCGCCTGCAGCAGCGCAAGCTGTTTCACGGCAGATGACATCAGGACTGACGAGGCGGCGATAGAGCCGTTCAAAAACCGCGCAGTGCCAGTGGCACAGGGGGTGGTCTGAGCTTTCGCCGCCAATCACGGGGTTGTCCGCAATTTCAAATTCCCAAGGTGATATCACGCGAAAGCGGCCCGAGCCTGCAAATGTCCACGCATTGCGCGCAATCGCATGAGACAGGGCGCGAGCGGCGAAATTTGCGGGCAAAAACCCCATCAATATTTGTGCCTTTGCGGGGATGCGATGGGTGATGATGTAATCGGCCGTTGCCCGCCCTGCCTGTGCGCAGAGCCCTGCGGCCTGTTGCGGGAAAGCCGCGCGCAGGCCTTGGTGGATGCGGGCGGCATCGCCTTCGGGGATCATGTGATCACCTGAGGGAATTTCGGTTTGTGTTCGCAAAAACAACGCCTTGCGGGCCTGTTCACCCACCGAATGATCAAGAACGGGGATTAATTGCAGGATCGCATTGGGGCCGATGAGGGCGGCATCGGCCATTTAGACATCCTCCGCCGCTTTGCCCCGTTCGGCGCTGCGGGCCTTCATTTGATCGCGGACTGCTTCGCGGCGTTCTTTTGCGCGGGCCGCGCGGTCTGCTGCGGCCTCCCAATCTGCGACTTGAGCAGGGGCTAGGGTGCGGCTTTCGTCAAATTGAAAATCGACAGATTTCTTGGTTTGCGGCCCCCAATAGCCTGCCTTGCCCAAGTCATAGAAACTGCGCTGCACACCCGCCTTGAGAAAGGCCTTGAGACAGCCAAGCAGGTAACGCCGCCGATACCCTGTGCCGCGCCATGGGTAATGGAAAAGCGCCTTGCGCATATAGAAGCGGCGGTAGTTTTTCATCACCCCGTCAAGCAATTCGCCCCGCTCCATCGCGGCGGGTTTCATGATCGGGGTGACAAAGTTGTATTTGGAAAAGTCGTAGATCTCGACCTGATCCTTCAATTCCTGAAACAGGGGGGTGAAGGGCCAAGGCGTATACATAGCCCAATTTGCCAAATCAGGCTGCCAATCCCACGCCATTTGGAAGGTTTCCTCGAGCGTTTCAGGGGTTTCATTGTCGAGCCCTACGATGAATTGCGCCTCAGTAAAGATATCGGCCTCACGCAAGAGACGAATGGCCGTCTTGTTCTCTTCGACCTTGGTCTCTTTGTTGAAGCGGTCGATTTATGCGGTTGGGGCCACTGCCCAAGATGATTTTGCGGGTCACGCAGGGCAACTCGCGCTGTTTAGCAATGGGGGATGGGATTACATCACGCCCGCAATCGGGTGGCAGGGCTATGATGTGAGCGCCCGTGAAATCTTGCGATTTGATGGCGTGACGTGGCAACGCCCGCAGATCAGCGGCGCGCCCTTGGGCGGGGGCGTTGAGGTGCGATCCGCATCCCTTGATCTCGTGATTGCCCCCGGTGCGAGTGCCACAACAGACCCGATTTTTCCAGAACGCAGCATCGGGTTGGGGGTCACGGGATTGGTCACATCCACGCTCACGGGCACGCTGAGCACATGGGCGATTGGGGTCGCAGACGACCCCTTGCGATTTGGATCAGGCATATCTTTGGGTGTCAATTCATGGGTGAAAGGGCCGCAAGCGCCGCTTGTTTATTGGTCACCAACGGCCCTCACCCTGACTGCAGAAGGCGGTGTGTTTTCAGGTGGAACGGTGCGATTGGTGGCGCATTATATTGAATTAAGCCTGCCCGATTGGGTCTAAACCGCCCCAAAATTTTGAAAGCGCATTGGGTTTTCAAATATGCTATACCTGCTATATCGGTCGCCTGAATTGACGTGATGGAGGCAGAATATGGCCCAAACACATCCAAAACCATCGAAGCTGGATCCTGTATGGGATCGTATCTTGCGCGAGGCGGAGGAGGCTATTGTGGCCGAGCCTCTGCTGGGTGGTGTGATCCATGGCTGCGTGCTGCATCATAAATCGCTAGAGGCGGCACTGGCCTATCGAATGTCGCAGAAGCTAGCCTCAAGCGAGATGAGCGAACAAATCCTGCGTGAGATTGCAGACGAGGCCTATCGCAGCGACCCATCTCTTGGGGCAGCGGCCCGTGCAGATATTGTTGCCGTGACGGATCGCGACCCTGCCTGCCATCGTTTCATCCAACCGCTTCTCTATTTCAAAGGGTTTCAAGCGGTGCAGGCCTATCGTTTGGGTCATTGGCTGTGGCGGCAGGGACGGCGCGATTTTGCATATTTCATCCAAATGCGCACCTCTGAGCTATTCGGCGTGGATATCCACCCCAATGCGCGGATCGGGCAGGGGATCATGATCGACCACGCGCATTCTATCGTGATCGGTGAAACGGCCGTGGTCGGCGACAATGTGTCGATGCTGCATTCGGTGACCTTAGGCGGCACAGGCAAAGAGGAAGAAGATCGGCATCCCAAAATTGGGGATGGCGTGTTGATCGGCGCAGGCGCCAAAGTTTTGGGCAATATACGTGTTGGTCACTGCTCGCGCATTGCCGCTGGTTCTGTTGTCCTGCACGAGGTGCCTGATTGCACCACAGTTGCAGGGGTGCCTGCAAAGGTTGTGGGTGAGGCAGGGTGCGCACGGCCCTCTATCAGCATGGATCAACTTTTACCAACTGGCAAAAACGAATAAGGAAAAGCCCGCCAAAATGGCGGGCTTTTTTCTTTATTAGCTTGCCGCGCGCGATTGGCGTTTACGCTCGTGCGGATCAAGGAAGCGCTTGCGCAAACGGATCGAATTTGGCGTCACTTCAACCAGTTCATCATCATCAACATAGGCGATGGCCTCTTCGAGGCTGAATTGAACATGCGGGGTCAGGCGCACTGCCTCATCAGAGCCAGAGGCGCGCACATTGGTCAATTTCTTGCCCTTAAGCGGGTTCACTTCTAGATCATTGTCGCGGCTATGTTCGCCAATGATCATGCCTTGATAGACCTTTTCCTGCGGGCCAATGAACATGCGGCCACGCTCTTCAAGGTTCCACAGGGCATAGGCCACGGCCTCGCCATCTTCCATCGAGATCAAAACGCCTGCGCGCCGACCGGGAATTGGCCCTTTATGGGGTGCCCATTCGTGAAAGACGCGGTTCAGCACACCTGTGCCGCGCGTATCGGTCAAGAATTCCCCGTGATAGCCGATCAAACCCCGCGATGGCACATGTGCCACGATACGGGTCTTGCCGCCATTTTGCTTCATCTCGACCAGATCGCCCTTGCGCGGGCCTGTGATTTTCTCAATCACCGCCCCTGCATATTCATCATCCACATCGACAGTCACTTCTTCGATGGGTTCTAGACGTTGGCCGCCTTCCTCACGGAACAAAACTTGCGGGCGGGAAATCGACAGTTCAAACCCCTCGCGGCGCATGTTCTCGATCAAGACACCCATCTGCAATTCGCCGCGCCCTGCGACCTCAAACGCCTCGCCGCCAGGTGTATCAGTGACCTTGATGGCCACATTCGATTCCGCCTCTTTTATCAGACGCTCACGGATCACGCGGCTTTGCACCTTTTTGCCATCGCGGCCTGCAAGAGGGCTGTCATTGATGCCGAAGGTCACAGTAATCGTAGGCGGGTCAATCGGTTGCGCAGGGATCGCCTCGGTGACTTGGGGCGCGCAGATTGTATCTGCCACAGTGGCCTTGGTCATACCCGCAAGGGTCACAATATCCCCCGCTTCAGCTGCATCGATGGGTTGCTGGCCCAAGCCGCGGAAGGCCAAGATTTTGCTCACCCGAAAGCTTTCGATTTGGGTGCCATCACGTGACAGCGCCTTAACGGTTTCATTTGGCTTTAGCGTGCCGCTTTCAACGCGCCCTGTCAGGATGCGCCCAATAAACGGGTCAGAACCAAGCGTTGTGGCCAGCATCCGAAACGGCGCGCTGCGTTCTGCAATCTGACGCGGGGCAGGGACATGGCGCATCACCAATTCAAACAGCGCCGTCAAATCCTTGCGCGGCCCTTCTAGCGATGTATCCGCCCAACCAGAGCGCCCCGATGCATAGAGATGCGGGAAATCAAGCTGCTCATCACTTGCCCCAAGCGAAGCAAACAGATCAAAACATTCGTTCAAGGCGCGATCAGGCTCGGCATCAGGTTTATCCACCTTGTTCAGCACAACAATGGGGCGCAGACCTAGCGCCAGTGCCTTGGACGTTACGAATTTCGTCTGCGGCATTGGCCCTTCTGCGGCATCCACCAACAACACCACGCCATCCACCATGCTCAAAATGCGCTCCACCTCACCGCCGAAATCGGCGTGGCCTGGAGTGTCCACAATATTAATGCGCGCGCCATTCCATTCCACACTAGTGGCTTTCGCCAGAATAGTGATCCCGCGCTCGCGCTCTAGGTCATTGCTGTCCATCGCGCGCTCAGCCACGGCTTGGTTCTCGCGGAAGGCGCCCGATTGCTTGAGCAGCTCATCAACAAGGGTTGTTTTGCCATGGTCGACATGGGCGATAATCGCGATATTACGCAGTTCCATCGGAATTCCTTATCCGCAAAGGGGGAGAGTTTCGCAGGCCCATAACGGCAAAGCCCGACAAAAGCCAGACGCAAATGCGCGGGGCAGGGATTGAGAGTGCAGGGATGTGGCGGAGAGACAGGGATTCGAACCCTGGGTGGAGTCACCCCCACAACGGTTTTCGAGACCGCCCCGTTCGACCACTCCGGCACCTCTCCGCGCTTTGGGTCAGGGTGGTGGGGGAATAGCGGCAGGCGGCAGGGCGCGCAAGGGGGTGTGGGCAGCTGCTTGCAAGATTTTTTGCGGCCTTGAATGCATAGCCCTATTTGCCATGATTTGCCTCTGACTTCACCTTGACAGCCAAACGCCCTTGGGGCATACGCAGCGCACAGGCCGCGCGAGGTGACTCGGGCGGTTTCTGATTTTTGTGATGAACGCCCTGAAAACAGGGTGCGCAGCCAGAGGCGCAAGTGGGTCAAACCCTTGCATCAACACCCCAAGGCGGGGGCCACACGGCGCGGAACTGGAAAGGAAAGACCCATGTTCGCGGTCCTTAAGACAGGCGGCAAACAGTATAAGGTGCAGGCGGGTGACGTTCTGCGCGTTGAAAAACTGGCTGCTACAGCGGGTGAAACCGTTCAATTCAACGAAATTCTGATGGTCGGTGGCGACAAGCCTGTGCTTGGTGCGCCGCTTGTGTCTGGTGCTGCTGTTCAGGCCACTGTGATCGACCAGATCAAAGGCGAAAAGCTGATCCACTTCGTCAAGCGCCGCCGTAAGCACAGCTCGAAGCGCACGAAGGGCCATCGTCAGCAACTGACCCTGTTGCGCGTGACAGAGATCCTTGCCTCGGGCGCGGATAAATCTGGCGTTAAGGCGGCTGTTGGCGCGGGTTCTGTTTCTGCGGCTGAAATGGCAGCCTTGGTTGCAGCAACCCCTGCAAAAGCCCCAGCGAAAGCGCCTGCCAAGAAGGCAGCGGCGCCGAAGGCGGCAGACGCGGCAGAGAAGCCTGCAAAGGCAGCCGCGAAAAAGCCTGCGGCCGCAAAGGCAGAGGATGCAAAGGCAGACGCCCCTAAAAAGGCCCCTGCCAAGAAAGCAGCCCCTAAGAAGGACGCCGCTGATAAGAAAGCCGCAGCACCTAAAAAGGCAGCTGCGAAACCCAAAGCCGCGAAAGCGGACAAGGCATAAGGAGAGAGACACATGGCACATAAAAAAGCAGGTGGCTCGTCCCGCAACGGTCGCGACAGTGCTGGTCGCCGCCTTGGCATTAAGAAATTCGGTGGCGAAGCCGTAATTCCAGGTAACATCATCTGCCGTCAGCGCGGCACAAAATGGTGGCCGGGTGAAGGTGTTGGCATTGGCAAAGATCACACGATCTTTGCAACCGCTGAGGGCAATGTCAGCTTCCGCAAGGGCTTTAAGGGCCGCACATTTATCTCCGTGTTGCCGACAGCAGAAGCCGCTGAGTAACGCCACGCTTTTCGCGATGATTTCGAAAAGGGGCCGGCGTTTCAGCCGGCCCTTTTTTCGTTGGTTAAGCCCTATAATGGGGCAATAGGTGCGATCATGAAGCAAGACAAAATCACCACGCAATCTGTCATCTCGACAGATCGCTTTCAGCTGCGCCCCTTAAGCATGGCGGATACAGGGTTGATGTCGCTTTACGCATCCGACAAACGGGTGGCCGAGATGACACCCAATATCCCGCATCCGCTGCCCCCAGGGGCAGTTGAAGCCATGATTGAACGCGCCTTGGCGGATCAATCCCAAGATGTGATTTGGGCCATTGATGCCAGCCCTTCAGGTGGGGCGGAATTGGTTGGCGTGATCGAATTGCACCAAATGGATCGCGGGCAGTCAGAAATCCGCTATTGGGTGGCCCCCACAATGTGGAACACGGGTATCGCCTCTGAAGTGGTGCGCGCCCTCATTGCTGCCAATCCGCTGGCCAATGACACAATTTTCGCAAGCGTCTTTCAAGACAACCCAAGCTCGGCCCGGGTTTTGGTGAATGCAGGCTTTGAATACTTAGGCGATGCAGAAAGCTATTCAGTCGCGCGCAGCGCGGCATTGCCCACATGGACATATTTGAAAAAACTGATCTAAGGCGCTAAGGCAGGTCAGACATTCCGAATTTGGCAAGGGAGCGCCATAAGCTACCCGCGAAAGGTGAACTTATGAAATTCCTTGATCTTGCCAAAGTTTATATCCGCTCGGGCGCGGGCGGTTCTGGCTGCGTCAGCTTTCGCCGCGAAAAATTCATTGAATATGGCGGCCCTGATGGTGGCGATGGCGGGCGCGGCGGTGATGTCTGGGCGGTTGCGGTTGATGGGCTAAACACCCTCATTGATTTTCGCTATCAGCAGCATTTCTTTGCCAAAAACGGGCAGCCTGGCATGGGGCGCCAGCGCACGGGTAAAGATGGTGACGAGATCATTTTGCGCGTGCCTGCGGGCACAGAAATCCTAGACGAGGATATGGAAACCGTCATCGCCGATCTGACCGAGGTCGGCCAGCGCGTGCTATTGGCCAAGGGGGGAAATGGCGGCTTTGGGAATTTACATTTCAAATCTGCCACCAATCAGGCCCCCCGCCGTGCAAATCCTGGCCAAGAGGCGGTCGAGCGCACCATTTGGCTGCGCCTTAAACTGATTGCGGATGCGGGGCTTTTGGGTTTGCCAAATGCGGGAAAATCGACATTTCTCGCAGCAACGTCCAATGCCCGCCCGAAAATCGCGGATTATCCCTTTACCACCCTGCACCCGAATTTGGGGGTTGTTGGGGTCGATGGGGTTGAATTTGTGGTTGCTGACATTCCTGGTTTGATCGAAGGCGCATCTGAGGGCAGGGGGCTTGGCGATCTCTTCTTGGGTCATATTGAACGCTGCGCGATCTTGTTGCATCTCATTGACGGCACATCCGAGGATGTCGTGGGTGATTGTGAAACCATTCTGACCGAGCTAGAGGCCTATTCAGACGCGCTGTATGACAAGCCCCGTGTCACAGTTCTCAATAAAATTGACGCGCTCAGCGATGAAGAAATCGCCGAAAAGCGCGAGGCTCTGCAAAAGGCGATTGGCGGTAAAGTCATGTTGATGTCAGGGGTCGCAAAAACAGGCGTGACCGAGGTGTTGCGGGTCTTGCGCGCGGGGATTGATGACAGCAATCTGCGCCAAAAGAAATTGGACGCAAAGGAAGACGAAGCGTGGCGGCCATAACACAGCCCCAGCAGGCGGTGCCGCAACTGGCACAGGCGCGGCGATTGGTGGTTAAAATCGGCTCGGCCCTTTTGGTCGATGGTGTATCGGGCCAATTGCGCGAGGCATGGTTGCAAGATTTGACCGCGGATATCGCGCGGCTGCGCAATCGCGGCACGGATGTGATCGTGGTGTCGTCTGGCTCAATCGCGCTTGGTCGCGGCGTGCTTGAATTTGGGGCCAAGGCGCTCTCCCTTGACGAGGCGCAGGCCGCCGCCGCCGTAGGGCAAATCCGTTTGGCCCGCGCCTATGAAGAATATCTCGCCCCGCATGGGATTACGGCCGCACAAATCCTGCTGACCTTGGATGATAGCGAAGATCGGCGGCGCTATTTGAACACGCGCGCAACCTTTGCAACGCTTCTCGCACAAGGTGCTGTTCCCATCGTCAACGAAAATGACACTATTGCCACCGATGAAATCCGCTATGGTGACAATGATCGTCTGGCGGCGAATGTGGCCGCCATGGCGGGCGCGGATCAATGTATTTTGTTGTCAGATGTGGATGGGCTTTATTCCGCCAACCCTTCACAAGACCCAAGCGCCATACATTTCCCCATGATCCATGACATAACCCCTGAGATCGAGGCGATGGCAGGCGATGCGGGAACGGGTCTGTCAAAAGGTGGCATGAAAACCAAACTGATGGCCGCACGCAATGCCATGAGTGCAGGATGCGCCATGGCGATTGCCCAAGGGGCGGTGAGTGCGCCCCTTGCGGCGATTGAGGGCGGCGCACGGGTGACATGGTTTATTCCAACACTCGACCCTCAAGATGCGCGCAAGCGTTGGATTTTGGGAATGAAGCCCAAAGGTAGCCTGACCTTGGACGCAGGCGCGTTGCGCGCGCTCAATCTGGGGAAGTCTCTGCTGCCTGCTGGGGTGCATAAGGTTTCAGGAAGTTTCTTGCGCGGCGATCCTGTAGAACTGCTTGGCCAAGACGGCGCGCATATCGGAATTGGCTTGTCGCGCTATAGTGCCGATGAAACCAAGATTATTGCAGGCCATCATTCTGATCAGATTGAAGAATTACTTGGCTATCCAGGGCGCGCGGCCTTGGTGCATCGCGATGACATGGCCTTATAAGGGAGGGCTGCGCCAGTGACAGAGGATATCACAGGATTGATGAACGAGCTATGCGCGGGCGCGAAAACTGCGGCGCGCGCCTTGGCCACAGCATCGGCTGAACGCAAACATGCAGCCCTGATTGGCGCGGCAGACTACGTGTGGAAATCCCGCGCAGATATTCTGGCCGCGAATGCGCAAGATCTGGATTACGGACATGAAAAAGGGCTGACAGCGGCGATGATGGATCGCCTCACCCTGACCGAGGATCGACTGCGCGATATCGTGGGTGGCCTGCGGGCGATTGCAGAACAGCCTGATCCGATTGGCGCCACGATTGCAGAATGGGACAGGCCCACAGGGTTGCATATCGCCCGCGTGCGCACCCCGCTTGGGGTGATTGGCGTCATCTATGAAAGCCGCCCCAATGTGACTGCGGATGCAGCGGCGCTCTGCCTCAAATCTGGCAATGCCGTGATCTTGCGGGGGGGATCGGAAAGCTTTCATTCTTCGCGCGCCATCCATGCTGCGATTGTCCGTGGCATTACTGAGGCTGGCCTGCCCGCAGAGGCCGTGCAAATCGTGCCAACACGGGATCGCGCGGCTGTCAGCGCCATGTTGAATGCACAAGGACAGATTGATGTCATCGTGCCGCGCGGTGGCAAGGCCTTGGTCGGTTTGGTGCAGGCTGAGGCCCGCGTGCCTGTCTTTGCCCATCTTGAAGGCATCTGCCACATCTATATCGACAAGGATGCCGATTTGGATAAGGCGCTGCGCGTGGTGTTAAATGCAAAAACCCGCCGCACAGGTATTTGTGGCGCGGCTGAATGTTTGCTGATCCATCAAGACGCGATCAATAGCCATGCGGAACCCATTATTGCCGCACTTCTTGCCGCAGGGGTTGAGGTGCGCGCCGATGGGGCCTTGGCAGATATCGCAGGCACAAACCGCGCCGCACCAGACGATTTTGGCAAGGAATTCTTGGATATGATCATCGCCGCCAAGCCCGTGGAAAACCTATCTGCTGCGATGGATCATATTGCCCAGTTTGGCTCGGGCCATACGGATGCGATCCTGACGGAAAACCCTAAGGCCGCGCAGATTTTTGCCGCGAATGTCGACAGCGCGATTGTGATGGTCAACGCCTCAACCCAATTCGCCGATGGTGGGGAATTTGGAATGGGCGCTGAAATCGGTATCGCCACAGGCAAAATGCACGCCCGCGGGCCCGTAGGCGCAGAGCAGCTGACCTCATTCAAATATATCGTCAAAGGAAATGGGACGACCCGCGCATGAGTAAAGATCCCAAAACCACCAGTCAGATCATCCGCCGCCAAGCCATGGATATTGGCGCGGCGCGGCCAGTGGCCACGCCTTTACACCAATCCGTGGTCTATGCCGCAGGCAGCCCTGACCAGCTGGATGCGCAATATAGTGGGCAATTAGCGGGCTATACCTATGCGCGCGAAGGTCATCCTAACGCAGCCGCATTGGCCGCGCGTATTGATGCCTTAGAAGGCGCAGAGGGCGGCCTGATCACGGGGTCTGGCATGGCCGCAATCACAGCCGCACTTCTGGGGCTTTTGAAGGCGGGTGATCACATGATCGGCGCTGACCAGCTATATGGCCGCTCCTTGCGGTTGATGTCGCAAGACCTGCCGCGTTTTGGAATCGAGACGGGTCAATTTGATCCGACCGATGCGCCAAGCCTCAAACGCGCCCTTCGCCCCAATACAAAATTGGTTTTGGTCGAGGCCCTCTCAAACCCCACCTTGCGTGTGGCCGATATGGCAGGCATTGCCAAGATTTGCACCCAACATGGTTTGATCATGGTGTTGGATAACACCTTCACCACGCCCGCAATGATGCGCAGCTATCAGGTCGGGGCAGATATCATCATCCATTCCGTGACCAAGCTTTTGGCGGGCCATGCCGATGTGACCTTGGGATATGTTGCCGCGAAAAACCCAGACCATCGCAAAGCGATCTATGATTTTGCGGTCACAACGGGCATGACGCCTGCACCCTATGAATGTTGGTTGGCCGAACGGGGTCTGTTCACCTTTGATCTGCGCTATGCGCGGGCACAGGAAAATGCCGCTGCCTTGTCCGAATTTTTGGCCCACCATCCAAAGGTAAAGCGCGTGCTATATCCAACGCGTCCTGACCACCCTGATCACAACCGCGCCATGGCGCTATTTGAGGGGCAGGGGGGCAATATGCTGTCCTTTGAGATTGAGGGCGGTCGCGAGGCGGCCAATCGCTTTGTGCAAGCGGCCCCCAATATCGCCTTTGCGCCCACATTGGGGGATGTGGCCTGCTCTCTTAGCCATCCCGCCTCGAGCAGTCACCGCGCCTTAACGCCAGAGGGGCGCGCGGCCCTTGGCATCAGCGAAGGCTTTTTCCGCCTGTCAGTCGGGATTGAAGATGTGACGCAACTGAAATCCGATTTCACAGCGGCATTGGCGGCGGTCTAAACCCTGATCTACCTGTCCTTATCGCCCAAAACCAACAGGCTAACCGTAAACCCCAAGGCCTGATTTTCCAGTTCTTGTCGGATCAAAGAGGGGTCAGGCAACTTATCGCAAATGACCACCAACCGCCCCCGAAATGCGGCCTTGCGCAGTTGAACCGCCAATTCAATCGCGTCAAATTTCGGGCCAATCAAGGGTGAGATCACCATATCAGGGCGCTCAGTGGCCAAAATTTCGGGCATTTTATCAATATTCGCCGCCATAACCATTTCCGCGGCATCAACCACCATGCGCGGCAAACGAGATGCGAGATTTGGGGGAACATCCACCAAAACCAAGTTGCGCATCTGACGCAACGCGGTGTCGTTATTCGAAGCCGATGACATCGTCCCGCACTCTCAATTCGGACATCTAAGCCCTAACGCCTAATCCATTATCCGCCGCAAAATCGTTACAGATGCAACGAATTAGAATGAAAAAGCACAAAAAAAAGGGGCGGTCGACATTTTCTGAAACTTGGCGAAGCTAAAGAGCGTATTGATTCGACCCTTTACCCCCCGAAAAGGCCCAGAAAATGACCAACACCCATTCCTTTGAGGCAATTGTGACAGCCATGTTCGATTGCGTGCCTGACCCAATGGTGCGCTTGGGGCCAAATGGTATTTTGCTCGAACAAAACGAAGAAGCTGAGGCCATGTTTGGAACATGGGCGCAAGGCCGCTCTTATGTGACACTGTTTCGCCAGCCTACTTTAGCACAGGCGATTGAGCAGGTTTTGCAATCTGGCGTCTCATCCGAGGCGGAATTTATCCAAACCAGCACCGCAGGGGCCGAGCGGTTTATCGTGCGCATCACGGCCTTGCCCGAAGCAAATCTGGGCATTGTTTTGCATTTCGAAGATGTCACCCATCTGACCGAGGTCGAAGAAATGCGCCGCGATTTTGTGGCCAATGTCAGTCACGAATTGCGCAGCCCGCTTACGGCAATTCTTGGGTTTATCGAAACACTGCGCGGGCCTGCCGCCAAAGACCCCGCAGCGCAATCGCGTTTCTTGCAGATCATGCAGGATGAAGCACAGCGGATGAACCGCCTGATCGGGGATCTTTTGTCGCTGTCACGGGTTGAATCGCAACAGCGTCAACGCCCCGATCAAGTGATTGACGTGATGCATGTTGTCTCGCGCGTGCAGGCAGCCTTGCGCCCCTTGGTCGAAGAAAGCGGCTGTCAGGTGATGATACAGCGCCCCGATGATGTCAGCACCGAATTGCGCGGCGACAGCGATCAACTGACACAGGTTTTCCGAAACCTTATTGAAAACGCCCTGAAATATGGCGGACAAAACAAGACCGTAACAATCAAGATGCGCCACGAGATGGGGCAGGGCAGCCTTAAGGGCAGGCTTTTATGTGTCGATGTCATCGATCAAGGGGAAGGAATTGATCCCTTGCACATCCCGCGCCTGACAGAGCGATTCTATCGCGTGGACAATCACCGCAGTCGCGCCATGGGGGGAACGGGTTTGGGCCTTGCGATTGTAAAACACATCGTCCAGCGCCATCGCGGGCGTTTGAAAATCACTTCGGAACAGGGGAAAGGCAGCTGCTTTTCCGTGATTCTTCCGAGCGAATAACCATCGAAATCCGCCGTTTTCCTAATGAAATGCTCAAAATTTCCAAATTTCGCAGAATTTTCACAAAATTTGGGCGATCCGAGGGCATTGTCACATAACTGTTACGTTTCTGTCACAAAAGCTTGGTGAACCACGCATAGGCAGGCCCACAAGAGCGCGGCACTGGTGCCCGTTCTGCCAACCCGAAAACCACTTGGAGTGACAGAAGAATGTCTTTCACAAAATTGACCGTTTCCGCCCTTGCCTTGGCGGCATTGTCCGCAACGGGCGCAGTCGCGCAAAGCCGTGACTATGTCAGCATCGCGGGCTCATCCACGGTTCTGCCTTATGCAAATATCGTTGCCGAAGCGTTTGGCGCTGAAACCGATTTCGCAACCCCCGTTGTTGAGGGTGGCGGTTCGTCCACTGGCCGCCGCATGCTGTGCGAAGGCGTTGGCGAAGGCACAATCGATATCGCGAACTCCTCTAGCTTGATGAAAGACTCCGAGCGCGAAGTATGCGCAGGCAACGGTGTAACCCCAATCGAAGTTCGCATTGGCTATGACGGCATCGTATTCGCCTCTGACATCAATGGCCCTTCTTTCGCTTTCACACCTGCAGATATCTACTTGGCGCTTGCCGCTGAGTTGCCTGTTGATGGCGCAATGGTTGCCAACCCAAATGCCAACTGGGCTGACGTAAATGGCGATCTTCCTTCTCAGGAAATCAACATGTTCGTTCCTGGCACGAACCACGGCACGCGCGAAGTTTTCGAAGAAAACGTGATCCTCGCAGGTTGTGAGGATACTGGCGCAGCAGAAGCAATGGCTGGTATGGGCATGGACGAAGATGCAGTTGAAGAAGCCTGCATGACCCTGCGCACCGATGGCCGTTCGGTTGATATCGAAGGCGACTATACACAGACGCTTGCAAATCTCGACAGCACCCCAACAGGTATTGGCGTATTCGGTCTGTCTTTCTATGAAAACAACACCGACCGTCTTCAGGTTGCGACTATGTCTGGCGTAACTCCAACCGTTGATGCAATTGCATCTGGCGAATACCCCGTATCGCGCCCTCTGCAGTTCTACGTCAAGCAAGAGCATATCGGCGTGATCCCAGGTTTGAAGGAATATGTTGAGTTCTTCATCTCTGACGAAATCGCAGGCCCTGGTGGCCCATTGGCTGAATACGGCCTTGTTCCTGATCCAGAATTGGCAGCGACCCAAGCAATGGTTGCAGGCCTCTAAGATCTGACGGCTTTCTAAATTCGGTCTGGGCGGTTCCACCGCCCAGATCCACCCCGCCCAAAGGGCAAAACTTAAAAGAGCAGAGCGGACGACCAAATGCCCCTGACAATCAGCATTTCGCTTGTTTTGGCCCTAATTGCAGTGCTTGCGATTGTGGGCTTTTTTATCGGGCGCGCCCGCGCGATTTCTGTCGCAAACGGGGTCGAGTCGAGCCTGCATTCACTTCCGAAACAGCATGGCATGCATGTGGTCCTTGCGGCCTCTGTGCCAGCACTGATTTTCATTATTCTCTGGTCGATTGGATCAGGGATTGCTTCGAACAGCTATACCGCTTCGATCATTGATCCCAATGCACCTGAATTGCAGTTATCCGCTGACGTTACCGATGGCTTGCCGCAGGACGAGATAGACGTCCGCCTTGCCGCGCAGCGCGATCTCTTCGTTGCGAATGTCAAAGGGTTGGCGGTTGCGATTGATGGCTATATCGCCAATGGCAACGCAACCGAAGCCGATGTTGAGGGCTGGCGTGTAGATTTCACCCCGTTGGCGCAGCGCTTGCGCGATGACGGGCAAATTATTGGCGCGAATATCTCGCAAAAAATGTTTGAGACCGCTTTGCGCCTGCGCGGCTTTAACGCCACGATCGAACTGATAGGGCGGCTCGGCGCAGTATTTTTGGCCATCGGCGGGTTTCTCTATGGTCTAAAATTGATCAACCGCGATTTCCGCGCCCGCATCTCGGTCGAGCGTTGGATTCTTGCCTTTTTGATCTTTGCCTCCACTATCGCCATTTTGACCACTGTTGGCATTCTGTCAGCCATCACATTCCCCACATTAGCCTTTTTCAAGGAATACGGGATTTTCAATTTCCTCTTTGGGATGGAGTGGGCCCCTGCAGGTGATGTTGCAGGCGCGCCTGAGGGGCCAGATGGCAGCTATGTCTCGGCGCTTGGCTTTTTGCCTTTGATATGGGGCACGCTTTACATTGCGCTTGTGGCACTTTTGGTTGCGGTTCCCTTAGGCCTCTCTGCGGCAATCTACCTGTCGGAATTCGCCCCAAGCGCGCTACGCGCCACGATCAAACCCGCGCTAGAGATCCTCGCGGGGATCCCGACAATCGTTTATGGTATCTTCGCCCTTGTGACAGTCGGCCCGTTTTTGCAGGCGGTGGTGGGGTCAACGATTATGCCCAACACGGTCTCTGTTCTGACCGCAGGCGTGGTGATGGGGATGATGTTGGTGCCGTTCGTCTCGTCATTGTCCGATGATGTGATCAATGCCGTGCCACAGGCGATGCGGGATGGCTCGCTTGGTCTGGGGGCGACACCCGCGGAAACGGTGACCAAGGTGATCTTGCCTGCCGCGCTGCCTGGCATTGTGGGCGCCATCGTTTTGGCCGCGTCCCGCGCGATTGGGGAAACCATGATTGTGGTTCTGGCCGCAGGCGCGCTGTCTTCGGTCACAGGGTTGGAGCCAAACCCATTCGGGGCGGTTGTGACTGTGACAACCCGCATTGTGGCCGTTCTCACGGGCGAGGGGTCAGGGTTCGACTCGATTGATGTTCTGGCGGTTTTCGCGCTGGCCTTTACACTCTTCTTCGTCACGCTGGGGTTGAACCTGCTCGCACAGCGGATTGTTGCCAAATATCGGGAGCAGTATGACTGATGACTGATCTGTCCAACCCCTCTGATCTGCCAAAGCGCAGGATGCAATCGTTGTATGCCCGCTCAGAACAGGTGCAAAAGCGCCACCAAAAGGGTCTTGCGCTGCGGATTCTTGGCATCTCGGCCATCACAGTGGTTTTGTTTTTCCTATGTGTGCTTCTGTGGTCAATCGTCTCGCGCGGCATTCCCGCGCTCTGGCAATATCAAGCCGAGATTGAACTCTATTACGACCCTGCAATTCTGAATGAAAACGGGGGCGAAGTTACGCCAGAGGAACTCGCTGACGTCAGCCTGCGCTCGGGGTTTGAGCGCGGGATTTACGCAAACTCTCTCAAGGCCACAATTGAGGCCGCAGGGATTGACGTCATGGCCACTGTGACCGCGCGCTACGCTGACCGTGCGGAGGAAATTCTTGCCCAAGCAGGGCTCATGGATGGGGCAGGGGTGCCTCTGTCGGATCTGCGAAACGGTGCTGTTGCAGGGGGTGATGTCGCCCGTATCTTCGGCCAAGCGGGCAGCGCTTTGCGCGGGGCACAATCTGCCCTTGAGGGCGACGATGTCGCGGCCGCAAATACCGCGCTTGAGGCCGCCGTTACGGCCCTTTCTGGTGCGGGCTTTGCATCTGCCGCGTCACAGGTTCAGGCCATTGCCGATGGGATCACGGTTGATGCCATGCCCGCTGCCGCCGCCGCATTGGCGCAAACAGGCCTGCAATCTGCCTTACTCGATGCCGCAGGTCTGATGCGCCAACCCGCTGAATTTGATGATGCGGCCTTGGCCTCGATGATCTATGCCGCCAATCGCCGTGATACGCGTGATTACCTCGTAGCTAATCCCAATCTGGTCGGCGAAACTGAATTCACAGGCGTGCCTGTTGCAATCTCGCTCACCCGCTATCTGACGGGTGAATTGCAAGGCCGCGGTCAGGCCGATATGCCACCTGGTTTTGGATTGGGTCATCTGGCCATGGCGGATGCAATGGTTGAGGCCGACATCATCAATCGCCATTTCCATTGGAAATTCTTCACCAATCTTTACTCGCAAAGCGGTGAGATTACGGGGATCGGCCCTGCCTTGATGGGCTCGCTCTATATGATGCTGGTGGTGTTGGTGTTCTCGCTGATTTTTGGGGTCGCAGCCTCGATTTATCTTGAGGAATTCGCGCCCAAAAACAAATTCACCGATTTCATCGAGATCAACATTGCCAACCTTGCGGCGGTGCCGTCCATCGTGTTCGGTATCCTTGGGGCCGCAATTTTGTTCGCGCTGACGGATCTTGGAATTACAACCTCCATTCGCGGCACGGCCTTGCTTGGTGGCTTTGTTCTGTCTTTGATGACACTGCCCACCATTGTGATCGCGACCCGCGCGGCCCTCAAGGCGGTGCCGCCTTCAATCCGCGAAGCAGCCCTTGGGGTAGGGGCCTCGAAGGTGCAGGCCATGTTCCACCATATTCTGCCCCTCGCAGCGCCTGGCATTCTAACGGGCACGATTATCGGTATCGCGCAGGCCCTTGGGGAAACCGCACCTTTGCTGTTGATTGGTCTGTCTGTATCAACGGGCGCGGATCTGCTATCCTCGCCCTTCAGCGGGGGTCTGTTGGAGCAGACACAATCGATGCCAACGGTTGTTTACCTTTTGGCACAAAATGAAGATGCGCCTGTGCGCGAAGGTTTGGCACAATCCGCGATTATCGTGATGCTGGCCCTTCTGTTCTTGTTGAACTTCCTCGCCATTATCCTGCGCCGTAAATTCGAGCGGAGGTGGTAAGTCATGGAGACGAAAGTGAATAATATGCAACTCGACACCCGTATTGCAGGCGAGGATGCCATCAAGATCGCCGCGCGCAATGTGCAGGTCTATTATGGCGACACCCATGCGATTAAGGATGTGAATGTCGACATTCTCGATAAAACTGTGACCGCCTTTATTGGGCCGTCAGGCTGTGGAAAATCGACCTTTCTGCGCTGCTTGAACCGCATGAATGACACCATCTCGATTGCGCGTATTGAGGGCGATATTCGCATTGATGGCGAGGATATTTACGACCGCCGCGTTGACCCTGTGCAATTGCGCGCCAAGGTGGGGATGGTGTTCCAAAAACCAAACCCGTTTCCGAAATCCATTTACGAAAACGTGGCCTATGGCCCGCGCATTCACGGCTTGGCCCGCAGCAAGGCTGATCTAGACGAGATTGTCGAAAAAAGTTTGCGCCGTGCGGCCCTGTGGGATGAGGTGAAAGACCGCCTTGATGCCCCGGGAACGGGTCTATCGGGCGGGCAGCAGCAGCGCCTTTGTATCGGGCGGGCTGTGGCCACCAACCCTGAGATTTTGTTGATGGACGAGCCTTGTTCAGCGCTTGACCCTATCGCGACCGCGCAGGTGGAAGAATTGATTGACGAGCTGCGCAGCAATTATTCGGTCGTGATTGTAACCCACTCGATGCAACAGGCCGCACGCGTCAGCCAAAAGACCGCGTTTTTCCACCTAGGAAACTTGGTTGAATTTGACGACACCTCAAAGATTTTCACCAATCCCGAAGACCCGCGCACCGAAAGCTATATCACGGGCCGTATCGGCTAATTCTCGGCTTGGAAGGGCTGCCATGAACACGAATGAACATATCGTTTCCTCATTTGACCGCGACCTAGAGAGCATTCAGGCGGGGATCATGAAGATGGGCGGGTTGGTCGAGGACTCGATCCATAAATCGGTCTTGGCTTTGGACACGCGCGACCCTGAACTGGCCGATCTGGTGCGGGCAGGGGACGCGGCCATTGATGCCTTGGAAACCCAAGTGAACGAGGAAGCCGCGCGCATTTTGGCCTTGCGCTCGCCGACAGCGTCCGATTTGCGCACGGTGCTTTCTGTTTTCCGCGTCTCGACCAATTTGGAACGGATTGGGGATTATTCCAAAAACATCGCCAAGCGCAGCCATGCGGTGATGGCGCAGCCCCCGATTGAGGGCGCAACTGCCTCACTGCGCCGAATGGCGCGCGAGGTGGAACTGATGCTTAAAGATGTGCTTGATGCCTATATCCAACGGGATCTGGGCTTGGCCGAAGATGTGCGCGAGCGCGATCTTGAAATTGATCAGATTTATTCTGCACTTTTCCGCGAATATCTGACCTTTATGATGGAAGATCCAAGATCAATTACGGCCTGTATGCATTTGCATTTTATGGCAAAAAATATTGAGCGCATGGGGGATCACGTCACCTCGATTGCAGAGCAGGTGGTCTATCTCGTAACAGGCGCAATGCCTGAGGATATCCGCCCCAAGCAAGATGTGATCTCTGAATCCTCTAACAAGTCGTAATCCAACAAAAAAGTAGCGTAACATGGCACATTCCCCCGTAATTTTGGTTGTCGAAGACGAACCCGCACAGCGCGAGGTTTTGGCCTATAATATCGCGGCCGAAGGGTTTGACGTGCTGACCGCCGATAGCGGTGATGAGGCATTGCTTATCGCGCGCGAAACACCGCCCGATTTGATTATCTTGGATTGGATGCTGCCCAATGTGTCAGGCATCGAAGTGTGTCGTCAGTTAAAGTCAGGCACGCAAACGGCGCGGATACCTGTGATCATGCTTTCTGCGCGATCCGAAGAGGTCGACAAAATTCGCGGCCTTGAGACGGGCGCAGATGACTATGTCACGAAACCTTATTCCTTGGCCGAACTTCTGGCCCGCACCCGCAGCCAGTTGCGCCGCACACGGCCATCTTCGGTGGGGGAGACATTGGAATATGAGGATATCAAACTCGACACCAGCGCACATCGCGCATTCCGCGGTGAAGCACAGATTAATCTTGGGCCGACTGAGTTTCGTTTGCTGACCGCCTTCATGGAACGTCCTGGTCGCGTTTGGAGCCGTGAACAATTACTCGACCGCGTCTGGGGCCGCGATATCTATGTCGACAGTCGCACAGTCGATGTTCATGTTGGCCGTCTGCGCAAGGCGCTGCGAGGCGGGGGCGAGGGCGACCCAATTCGCACTGTGCGCGGCGCCGGATACGCTCTTGGGTGATCAGAGGGGCGCGAGATTTTGCGCCCATCCATTTATCCGATAATCATGATTATGTTAATTATTGTAATGCGGAAACACGCAGGATCACTTCAATAAAGCAACGCAACCACCTAATTTAACGAAGAAATAATATTCGCTCGACAGCCATCCCCCCGCGCAGATACATTCAATTCGCTAAACTTGGGGGTTGTTATGGTTGATGCACGAACTGCGCGTTACTTAGCCTGCGCTGATGCCGAGAGCTTGGTCACGCTTCATCAAGAGATGCTGACGTCTTACGGCTTTCGCTGTTTCATATATGCCACCAACCCAATTGCTGCTGAATTTGGCAAAACGGGTCACGCGCATGACAACCGTATCCTGCACAACTGCCCTAAAACGTTGGTTGCGGGCTATGTTGGCGAAAATCTCTATCGCGTCTGTCCTATCGTCAAATGGGCCATGTCCAACACTGGTGCAGAACCTTGGACACATCTGTCATCAGCGACACCTGATGGAACCGCGTTATCTCGTGCCGAGCGCGAATTATATGAGCTTTTTGCGGCTCACGCGATTACAGCGGGATATACAGTTTCGCTGCCACAGCGCCACCATGCGGCAAATGCGGAATTCGGATTGATCGGCGCAGAACATATGACCCAAGAGGCACTTATCGACATCTGGGATGAATATGGTGCAGCTATCTTTGGCTATTGTCATCTGTTTCACCTATGCGCCACTGCACTGCCCGTATCGCCACATTTGCGAATCCTAACCGAACGACAGCGCGAAGCGTTGGAATTGGTAATCAAGGGACGCACCATGCGCGAGATAGCCTTTGCCATGGGGATAAATGTAACAACGGTTGAGAAACATCTACGCGGCGCACGAGATGTGCTACAGGCTGACACAACTGCGCAAGCCGCCGCTAAGGCACTGGTTTTAAATCAAATTTTTATTTGAGATTGATCGCAGAGCAAGTTTATTAACCAATTTTTAACCTATCTCACAGTTGCGTGACCATGGTCAGCCCTGAGGAATTCCTCAGTGTCGAATGTTCTTAAATTGAATATAATAACGCTATGTGTCGCGCGGTGTCCCCCGCAGGCACATACAGGTTGTACCTAGAGCAACCTGTCAGTCCCGCGTCCCCAAATTAAAAGCGGGCTGTTGGCGGCGTCATTCATGTCCCTGAGTGACGCCGTTTTCATTTAACAAGAAAAAAGGCAGGGGTTGCCCCCTGCCCTTCATTGTTTCGCAATTTGGTGCGGAGTTAGCCTTGGACGGCCTTCGCAACTTCTGCGGCGAAATCTTCTTTTTCCACCACAATGCCTTCACCAACCTCAAGGCGCACAAACCCTGTCAGCTCAACACCCGCTTCTTTCGCTGCAGCCGCGACAGTCAAGTCTGGGTTGATGACGAAGGCTTGGTTCACCAAGGTTACTTCGGAGAGGAATTTCTGCATACGGCCTTCGATCATCTTCTCGATGACAGCCTCTGGCTTGCCAGATTCACGCGCGATGTCGATTTGCACCTGACGCTCTTTTTCCACAATCGCAGGATCCAGATCATCCGTAGACAAGGATGCAGGGTTCACTGCTGCAACATGCATCGCCACCTGACGGGCAAAACCTTCATCGGTGCCATTGAACGCGACAAGAACGCCGATCTTGCCCATGCCATCAGCCGCGGCGTTGTGCACATAAGACACAACCGTCTGGCCCGACAATTTTGCCATGCGGCGCAGCGCCATGTTTTCACCGATTTTCGCAATCGCATCGGTGATCACTGTTTCAACAGGCTTGCCGCCCATATCCGCAGCTTTCAACGCATCTACATCATCCACGTCAAGCGCCGCTTGCGCGATGCTTGCAACCATGGATTGGAATTCAGCGTTTTTCGCAACGAAATCGGTTTCCGAGTTCACTTCAACCGCAACCGCGCTGCCGTTTGAAACAGCAACAGCAACCAAACCTTCGGCCGCAGTGCGACCAGATTTCTTGGCCGCCTTCGCCAAACCTTTGGTGCGCAACCAGTCAATCGCGGCGTCAAAATCGCCATCGGTTTCGGTCAGCGCTTTTTTTGCGTCCATCATGCCTGCGCCAGTTGCTTCGCGCAGGTCTTTTACCATTGCAGCTGTAATTGCCATGGTGAGAATCTCCTGATTTGTAAGTCAGGCGGGGATATGCCCCGCCGATATGTCACAGATATGTCAGTCGAGCGGGAAAGGCGCGCTTCCCCGCCAAACTTAGAACCCCTTAGGCAGAAGCGTCTTCTGCGGCTTCTTCAGCAGGTGCTGCTTCGGCCAAGGTTTCTTCGACAGTCTCTTCCATTGCGCCAAGGTCAACGCCAGCTGCATCCATCTGCGCGCTCATCCCATCAAGGGCTGCGCGCGAGATCAGATCACAGTAAAGGCTGATGGCACGCGCCGCGTCATCATTTCCAGGAATGACGTAATCCACGCCTGCGGGCGAACAGTTGCTATCAACAACCGCCACAACGGGAATGCCCAGCTTGTTGGCTTCGGCAATGGCGAGGTCTTCTTTGTTGACGTCAATCACAAAGATCAGATCAGGCAGGCCGCCCATTTCGCGGATACCGCCAAGCGAGGCTTGCAGCTTCGCCTGATCGCGCTCCATGCCAAGACGCTCTTTCTTGGTCAGGCCCTCAATACCATTTTGCATCGCTTCATCAATCTCGTTCAAACGCTTGATCGAGTTGGAAACAGTCTGCCAATTGGTCAGCGTGCCGCCCAACCAACGGTGGTTCATGTAATACTGTGCGCAACGCTCTGCCGCTTCGGCAATGGGGCGCTGTGCCTGACGCTTGGTGCCTACGAACAAGATGCTGCCGCCTTTGGCAACAGTTTCGCGCACAGCAACCAAAGCCTGCTCAAGCAGGTCAACAGTCTGGGTCAGGTCAAGAATGTGAATCCCATTGCGGTCGCCGTAGATATACGGAGCCATGCGAGGGTTCCAACGATGGGTCTGGTGACCAAAGTGAACGCCAGCTTCCAAAAGCTGACGCAAAGAAAAATCAGGAAGCGCCATAATAGTTTCCTTTCCGGTTTGCGCCTGAGCGAGGGATCAGGGGCCGTGCCCCAACCGGTGGATCGATAGGGATGTCTCCCCTATGCGACCCGCCCTCGCCTGTGAATTGCCCTTTCGGACAGGCGCGCTTTAGGGCATTTTCCCCCTGCCCGCAAGGGCCATCTGCAACAGCACTGCTGGGGCATAGACGTAGGCCGATAGGCGGGATAGAGACGCAGCCATGACAAAAAACAGCATTATCTGCATCGGATCGGTTCTGTGGGACGTGATTGGTCGCACAGATACGGCAATGGCCCTTGAGGATGATGTTGCGGGGCGTGTTACGCGCATCCCTGGCGGGGTGGCGTTGAATATTGCCATCGGGCTTGCCGCCTATGGGATGCAGCCCGTTTTGCTGACCATGATCGGGCGTGATGCCGAAGGCGCGGATTTGCTGGCCTTTTGCGAAAAGCGCGGCATGAATTGCGACCATGTTTTTCGCAGCTCTGAATGGCCGACCGACCACTACATGGCGATTGAGGCGCAAGGCCAAGTGATGGCTGCCATCGCCGATGCACATGGCCTTGAGGCCGCAGGCGCGCAGATTTTAGCCCCCCTAGAGCATGGCCCCTTGGGGGATGCCGCGGCCCCCTATCAAGGCGTAGTGGCGCTTGATGGCAATTTGACCGAGGCGCTTTTGGCTTATATTGCGGATGCCCCTGCCTTTCAGGCGGCGGATTTACGCATTGCGCCCGCATCACCCGGCAAGGCCACGCGTCTTTGCCCGCTTTTGCATCACCCAATGGCAAGCCTTTATGTCAACCGCCGTGAGGCCTGTTTGATTGCAGGGCAAGCGCCTGACCTCTCGGCCACAGAGGCCGCAGATGCGCTGATCGCGGCGGGGGCGGCGCGCGTGATCGTGACCGATGGTGCGGGCCTGACTGTAGACGCCAAGGCGGGTGCCGAAAAAGTAACGGGCACGCCACCACAGGTCACCGCCACCCGCGCGACAGGTGCAGGGGATCGGTTCATGGCCGCCCATATCGCCGCCGAAACCGGTGGTGCATCGCGTCAAGAGGCGCAAATGTTTGCACTCAACGAAGCCGCCGCTTATGTGGCGGGAAAGGATTAAGCATGCTTCCCCTCACCATAGCCCCGGATGTTGCGCATGCCCTAAAGACAGGCGGCGCTGTGGTTGCCCTTGAAAGCACCATCATCACCCATGGCATGCCCTACCCCGCCAATTTTGAAACCGCACAGGCCGTTGAGGCCGAAATTCGAGATCAGGGTGCGGTGCCTGCCACAATCGCAGTGGTTCAGGGGGAAATTAAAATTGGGCTTTCCGAGGCAGAGTTGCGCAACCTTGCGCAGGTCACGGGGGCTGCAAAACTTTCGCGGGCTGATTTGGCGGCGGCGCTTGTTCTTGGCCAGACAGGTGGCACCACAGTGGCCGCAACCATGATCTGCGCCCATCTTGCAGGCATTCGCGTGTTTGCTACGGGGGGCATTGGGGGCGTGCATCGCGGGGCGGAGCACAGTTTTGACATCTCTGCCGATTTGCCAGAACTGGCCGAAACGCCTGTGACGGTGGTCTGTGCGGGGGCAAAGGCCATTTTAGATTTGCCCAAAACATTTGAAACGCTCGAAACATTGGGCGTGCCTGTCATTGCCTATGGCCAAGAGATGATCCCTGCCTTTTGGTCACGCGACAGTGGCATTCGCGCGCCCCTGCAAATGAACAGCCCCCAAGAGATCGCCCGCGCCCATCTGATGCGCGGGACATTGGGGCTGAATGGCGGGCAATTGGTTACAAACCCAATTCCTCAGGCGGATGAAATCACCGCCGAAACCCTTGCGCCTGTGATCGAAAATGCGGTGCGCAAGGCCGATGCACAGAACATCACCGCAAAGGCACTGACCCCCTTTCTTCTCGCTGAAATTCTAGAGGCCACCCAAGGGGCAAGCCTTGCAGCCAATATTGCCCTGATCCGTAACAATGCGCGCCTTGGCGCGCAGATTGCGCTGGCCATGGCAATGGAACCCTGACGACCCCGCCGCCCCTTGCCTCTTGTAAGGTTAACGAAACCCCCTTACATCTGATCAACACAGATTTAACGGTTCCCCAACGCGCCCCCGCATCATGCAATTGCCCGAAAATCCCAAACCCCCACGCCGCGGCATCTTGGCCGCCCTACGCAATAATTTCTTTACAGGCGTGGTGGTCATTGCCCCGATTGCGGTGACCATTTGGTTGGTCTGGACGCTGATCGGATGGATCGACAGTTGGGTTTTGCCCTTTATTCCAGGCCGCTATAACCCGCTTTTTTTGATCCAACATTATACGGGCCTTCAGGTTGATATTCGCGGCCTTGGCGTGGCGACCTTCCTCGTTTTTGCGGTGATTGTTGGCTGGATTGCCAAGGGCCTCATTGGCCGCTCGCTGATCCGTTGGGCCGAAAGTTTGGTTTTGTCGATCCCGCTTGTGCGCTCTGTCTATTCAGGGCTGAAACAGATTGTCGAAACTGTTTTGGCACAAGGCGAGCAGAATTTTGACCGCGCCTGCATGGTCGAATATCCGCGCAAAGGTATCTGGGCCATCGCCTTTGTCTCGACCAAGGCCAAAGGCGAAGTAGCCGAAAAGCTTGGCGATGATCTGATTTCCGTGTTTTTGCCCACTACACCAAATCCGACATCAGGCTTTTTGCTCTTTGTGCCTCGCAAGGACACGATTGAACTGGATATGACTGTCGAGGACGCAGCAAAGCTGATCATTTCCGCGGGGCTTGTCTACCCTAATGGAAAGGATGCAAAAAAAGCGGTCGAGGCTATGGCCGCGTCCAAGACCGCAAAATAGACCCGCGACCGCATCAGCCTAAAACACTAAAAAAGGGCGGCTCTTCGACCGCCCCTTTTTTTATTGCGCCTCTACCCACCAGACATCGGGCTGCCATCCGATCCAATCGCCATAAATCGGGATGTAGTCGGGGAATTTCAGCTCTGCATTATGCGCCAAGCGGCTGATTGGCGAATACCAAAATGGGATCACATAACGCTCGCTCATCAGCACGCGATCCAACGCGTGGACAGCCGCGCGGTAATCCTCTTGATTTGCCGAGGTCAACATTTGGTCAATCATCGCCTCAATCGCAGGATGGCAGGCCCCCATCAAATTGCGTGATCCTGTGGTTTCCGCCAAATCACAGCCCCAATAAAGCCGCTGCTCATTGCCCGGGCTTAGCGACAGACCGCGGGTGATATCGGTCATATCAAAGTCGAAATTATCAATCCGTTCGCGATATTGTGCGCTGTCAACAGTTGTGACTGTGGGAACAATCCCAAGCCGTGCCAAAGCCTCGACATAGATATTCACGATGGATTGCATCTCGGTCGACCCTTGGGAGAGCAGAATATCAAAGGTAAAAGGCGCCCCTTCAGGCGTCTGCATCACGCCATTTTCAACGCGATATCCTGCCTCCTCAAGCAGCGCCATTGCGCGGCGAATGCCTGCGCGATTGGCCTCGGTGCTATCGGTTTGTGGCAGGGCATAGCCCTCAAGCGCCCCTTGCAGCAAATCCGCCTCAAACGGCGCAAGGAACTCGGCCACACGGCCCGTGGCCGCCCCATCGCGCATGCCCAAGGGCGAGTTTGAGAAATAAGAGGTAATCCGCGGCTCGACCCCGCCATTCAAGGTGAGATTGATATATTCGAAATTAAAGGCTTGGATCATCGCCTCGCGGACGCGCCAATCGGAAAAGGCCGCGCGGCGCGTGTTCATCACCAACCCATTCATTCCAGAGGGGCGCTGATGCGGCACTTCGGAAAGAATAACCTCGCCTGATTGCACGCGGGGGAATTGATAATTCTCAGCCCAATTTGCCGCGTTTGTTTCGCGCATTGTCGTCACGATACCCGCTTTGAACGCCTCAAACATCGCATTGCCATCGGCAAAGAATTCCAAGCGGATTTCATCAATCACATTGGTGCCACGGCGCACGGGCAAGTCCGCCCCCCAATAATCAGGATTACGGCGTAAGGACACAAAACGCCCCGCCTCGAAATCATCAACCACATAAGGGGCCGAAGCGATGGGGATCACATCCAAACCTGAGGCCTGAAAATCTTGCCCGTCCCATTGCGCCTTTTTCAAAATGGGGCGCAGGCCCATGATCAGCGCCATTTCACGATCAGCTTCCTTGAACGTGATCCGCAAGCGGCGCTCATCAAGCGCCTCGATTGTTTCGACATTCTGCCACGCATTCAGATAGCGCGGATGCCCTTCGGTGCCCAAAGTCTCGTATGACCAAATCACATCTTCCATTGTGACAGGGCTGTTATCCGAGAATCGCGCCGCAGGGTTAAGCGTGAACTCAACCCAAAACCCCGCAGGATCAACCTCTACCGATTCGGCCAACAGGCCGTAAAGCGTGAACGGTTCGTCCCAAGAGCGGATCAAAAGCGATTCATATGCCAAGAACCGCAATTGCCATGGCGTGCTGCCCAAACGGATATGCGGGTTGAGGCTGTCAAAGCCCCCAACCTCGCCTGTCACGATCCGCCCGCCTGTCGGCGCATCTGGATTTGCATAGGGCAAATGCACAAAATCTGGTGGGAGGGCAGGCTCGCCATACATAGCAATGCCATGTTGCGGTTCGGCATGTGCGGTTGACACAGCGACAATCGCGGCCACCACCCATACCCCCAAACGTGTGAAACAAACTCGTGCCATTTTGAAAACAATCCCCGTTTTCTTATGAATTATAGGAACAATGCTAGGGGCTTGGCGCAAGAAGCGCAAACTTTTCTCTTGGAACTCTACCGCAAACATGATTATACATAAGGCACTGCTCGATAGGTTTCTTGCCTGTATGAAACCTGCCTCAATAACTTGCGCCGGCCTTGTGCCGGCGTTTTTTTTGGGGTTTTCTCTGCGGCAGCGGGTCTAGGCCCCCTCCCCTATATTCGAGCCGCAGGAGATTCTTACCATGGCATTGCAGACTGATCTTTCAGGAAAAACCGCTGTTATCACGGGTTCAAACTCGGGGATTGGGCTGGGCGTGGCTGAGATACTGGCGCAGGCGGGCGCGGATGTTGTTCTCAATTCCTTTACGGACCGTCCCGAAGACCATGATCTGGCGGCTGATTTAGGCAAACGTCATGGCATCAGCGCACGCTATATCGCGGCAGATATGTCGAAGCCCGATCAATGCCGCGCCCTTATTGAGGCGGCGGGGCGATGTGATATTCTTGTGAACAATGCGGGCATTCAACATGTCGCCCCGATTGAGGGCTTCGCACCCGAAAAATGGGACGCGATCATCGCGATCAATCTCTCCTCCGCGTTTCATACCACGGCTGTGGCGCTGCCGATGATGCGCAAGGCGGGTTGGGGGCGCGTGGTCAATATCGCCTCGGCGCATGGATTGACCGCCTCGCCCTATAAATCGGCCTATGTGGCGGCAAAGCACGGGGTCGTTGGCCTGACCAAGGTGACCGCCCTTGAAACTGCCGAAGACCCCATCACAGCAAACGCCATTTGCCCGGGCTATGTCTTGACGCCATTGGTCGAGGCCCAAATCCCCGATCAAATGAAAACGCATAATATGAGCCGTGACCAAGTTGTGCGGGATGTAATGTTGGCCCGCCAACCTTCCAAAGAATTCGCCACAGTTGAACAACTGGGCGGCACAGTTGCGTTTCTGTGCAGCGCTGCAGCCGATCAGATCACAGGAACAACCCTATCCGTTGATGGCGGTTGGACAGCCCTATGAGCATCAAACTCGATATCCTATCCGATCCGATTTGCCCGTGGTGCTATATTGGTTGGACAAACCTTGCCCGCGCAATGGAACAGCGCGCAGACCACCCCTTTGTGGTCGAATGGCATCCGTTCCAATTGAACCCCGATATGCCGCCCCAAGGGATGGATCGTGCCACCTATCTTGAGACAAAATTTGGCGGGCGCGCCAATGCCGCCACCGCCTATGCCCCCGTTCTGGAACATGCCGAAAAAGCGGGTTTGTCGATAGATTTTGCCGCTATTCCCCGCACGCCCAATACATTGAACGCGCACCGCCTCATCCATTGGGCGGGGCTAGAGGGGCGCCAAACCGCGGCTGCGGTGGCAATTTTCAAGGCCTATTTCATCAGCCACCGCGATATCGGTGCCGCAGATGTTCTAGAGGGTATCGCAAGCGAGATCGGTCTTGACCGCGCAATGATCGCGCGCCTCTTGGCGGGTGATGCGGATCAGGCCGACATCACCGCACGCGACCAACATGCCCGCACCCGTGGGGTGACGGGGGTGCCCTGTTTTATTATCGCCAATCAACACGTTGTAACTGGCGCACAGCCTAGCGATTTCTGGCTCAATGTGATTGATGAGCTCAACCAACAAGTCCAAGAAACGGCCCCCGAATGACCCCTGCCTCAAAATCCCCGTCAAAGCTTGAATTTACAGCGATGATGGGGGTGCTCTTTGCAACCATCGCCTTTTCGATGGATGCAATGCTGCCCGCCCTGCCCCAAATCGCGGCCGAGCTTTCGCCAGATGACATCAACCGCGCGCAATTGATCCTGACCTCATTTATTTTTGGCATGGGGATCGGAATTTTCATCGCTGGCCCAATTTCAGACGCTTTGGGACGCAAGCCCGTGATTTATCTCGGCGCAGGGTTCTATGCGCTTGGGGCGATCTTGGCCCATTATGCCCCCTCTCTCGAGCTTGTTTTGGCGGCGCGCGTTTTGCAGGGCATCGGTGCCGCAGGCCCGCGTGTTGTGACCTTGGCAATGGTGCGCGACCTTTATCAGGGCCGCGCGATGGCACAGATTGTGTCCTACGCCATGTTGGTTTTCACCATTTTCCCTGCCATCGCCCCGTTAATCGGTGCGGCGATTATCGCGGGCTTTGGCTGGCGGGCGATCTTCGTGGCGTTTTTGGTCTTTATCGTTTTATCAGTCTCATGGCTGGGTCTGCGGCAACCCGAAACGCTACCGCCCGAGCGGCGGCAAAAGCCAAATCTTGCTGCCCTTAAATCCGCCATTTCGACCGCCCTTGGCATGCGCCAAATGCAGCTTTCCATTCTTGTGCAAACCTGCGTATTCGGGGCGCTTTTTGGGGTGATTTCCTCAATTCAGCAGGTGTTTGACCTCAGCTTTGGACGCGGCGCTGAATTTCCATTCTGGTTTTGTGCGATTGCATTGATGGCTGCCCCCTCAGGGCCAATCAACGGCAAAATGGTTATGCGATTTGGTATGCGCGCGATGGTGCGCGGCACGTTATTTGCGGTGCTGTTCAACAGCAGCATCGCGCTATTAGCCTTTGGCCTGATCTTTGAGGCGGGGCAAGGCTTTGCGCTTTATATTGCATGGACGCTGACCATCTTTGCCGCTGCAGCCTTTACCTTGGGCAATCTAAACGCCCTCGCGCTAGAGCCTTTGGGCCATATCGCGGGCACGGCCAGTTCGGTAATGGGCGCCATCGCAACCATCGGCGGCGCGGTTCTGGGGGCGATTGTGGGCCAGTTTTTTGACGGCACACCCCTGCCCCTGATCTCATTCGCGCTGATCTTTGCCGCAATCGCCGTGGGGCTGATGCAAATGATGCCAAAATCCGAACAGGCAGGCTAGCCCTTCGCCTGTTCGGCCAGATCGCGGGCAATTGCGAAGGCCCCTTTGATCTTATCGGCATCCTTGGCCCAGTCACGGCGAATGACGATTTTATTATCTTTGATCTTAGCCAACCCGCGCTGATTTTCGACAAAGGCAACAAGGCCCGCAGGGTTCGGGAATTTGTCATTATGGAATTGCAAAGTCGCCCCTTTGGGCCCCGCATCCATCTTGGCGATATGGGCGCGTTTGCACATCGCCTTGATGCGCATGACCAAAAGCAGCGTGTTCACTTCGCGCGGCAGCGGGCCGAAGCGGTCAATCATCTCGGCGGCAAACCCTTCGAGATCGACCTTGCTTTCCAATTGCGACAGGCGGCGATAGAGGCCAAGCCGCACATCCAAATCGGGGATATAGGCCTCGGGGATCATGACAGGCACGCCCAAATTGATCTGCGGCGACCATTGCCCGTCACTGACAGTGCTTTCGGCCGCACCAGAGCGGATGGCGGCAATCGCCTCCTCCAACATGGATTGATACAGCTCGAACCCCACCTCGCGGACATGGCCCGATTGCTCCTCACCCACGATATTGCCTGCCCCGCGAATATCGAGGTCTTGGGATGCGATGGTGAAGCCTGCACCAAGACTGTCGAGGCTGCCCAACACCCTGAGGCGTTTTTCAGCGGCGGGGGTCAATTTTCCGCGCGGCTTGGTCGTCAGATAGGCATAGGCGCGGGTTTTCGCGCGCCCTACACGGCCCCTGATCTGATACAACTGCGCCAGACCAAACATATCCGCGCGGTGAATGACCATCGTATTGGCGGTCGGGATATCAATCCCCGATTCAATGATCGTTGTGGCAAGCAGAACATCGTATTTGCCATCGTAAAACGCATTCATGCGATCATCGAGATCACCTGCGGCCATCTGGCCATGCGCCACCACGAAACAGACCTCTGGCACATGATCCCGCAGGAAGGTTTCGATCTCGGGCAAGTCTTCAATGCGCGGCACAACATAAAAGGACTGACCACCGCGATAATGTTCGCGCAACAGCGCCTCGCGGATGGTGGCCGCGTCAAATTCGCTGACATAAGACCGAATAGCCAACCGATCAACCGGCGGCGTTCCAATCAGGCTAAGGTCACGCACACCAGAAAGCGACATCTGCAATGTGCGCGGAATGGGCGTGGCCGATAGGGTCAGCACATGAACCTCAGAGCGGAATTCTTTGAGCAGCTCTTTGTGGTTCACGCCAAAGCGTTGCTCTTCATCAATCACCAAAAGCCCAAGATTGGCAAAGCGCACCCCTTTGGCCAAGAGCGCGTGGGTGCCGATGACAATATCCACTGTCCCATCCGCCAACCCTGCGCGGGTTTCTGCGGCTTCTTTCGCGGACACAAAGCGAGACAATTGCGCAACTTTAAGCGGGAAGCCACGAAACCGCTCGGCAAAGGTGCGGGCGTGTTGACGCGCAAGCAATGTCGTGGGGGCGATCACCGCCACCTGCAGGCCAGAGGCCGCCGCAATAAAGGCCGCGCGCATGGCGATTTCGGTTTTGCCGAACCCAACATCGCCCACGATCAAGCGATCCATGGGGCGGCCACGGGCCAAATCTTCCACCACATCCGCGATGGCAGACAGCTGATCCTCGGTTTCCTCATAGGGGAAGCGGGCGCAGAAATTCTCCCACATGTCATCGGGCGTGCCCAAAATCGGCGCTTGGCGCAATTCGCGTTCGGCGGCAATCCGAATAAGCTTATCCGCAATCAGGCGGATGCGTTCCTTCATCCGCGCCTTTTTCGCCTGCCATGCGCCACCGCCAAGCTTATCAAGCAGACCCTCATCATGGCCATAGCGACTGAGAAGTTCGATATTCTCAACGGGCAAGAACAGACGATCCCCGCCTGCATATTCAAGGGCCAAACATTCATGCGGGGCGCCCGCGGCGGTGATGGTTTCAAGCCCCTTAAACCGCCCGATGCCGTGATCAACATGCACCACCAGATCACCCGCTGAAAGGCTTTGCGCCTCGGTCAGGTAATTCTCGGCACGTTTGGTTTTGCGGCGGGGACGGATCAGCCGGTCGCCCAACACATCTTGCTCTGAGATCACTGCTAGATTGGGGGCGGTAAACCCCTCCTCAAGCGGCCAGATCACGCAAGAGATGCTGCCTTTGGGCAGATCAGGCGTGAAATGATCAAGTTTGACCAAACCAGACAAGCCTTGATCGGTCAAAATCTGCATCAGGCGTTGCCGCGCCCCTTCTGACCAAGAGGCCAAAATTACCGCGCGCGATTGGCGCATATCGCGGATATGATCGCAAAGCGCCTCAAATATATTGATATTCTCTTGCTGCCGTTCAGGCGCGAAATTGCGCCCGACACGTCCGCCTGCATCAATCACATTCGGGCCCGTGGCGGCAGGCAGCGGTGAGAAATGCAAAACCCGATGCGGCGCCAAAGCGGCGGCAAACCGCGTCTCGTCCAGATAGAGCAAGTCAGGCGGCACAGGTTTATAGACGCTGTCCAACCGCCCCTTTTGCGTCAATGCCGTTTTGCGCGTGTCATATTGATCGCTGATCGTCTCCCATCGTGCGGCGTGCTGCGGCGCAGTCTGGTCATCCATCGTGACCACGGCATCGGGCAGATAATCAAACAAAGTCTCAAGCTTGGGGTGAAAATAGGGCAGCCAATGTTCCACGCCTTGGTATTTACGCCCCGCACTGACCGCCTCGTAGAGCGGATCATCATTTCCCGCAGCCCCAAATTCGATGCGGTAATTCTGTCGAAACCGCGTGATTGCGGCCTCGTCCATCACAACCTCGGAGACGGGCGAAAGCGATAAATGGGTCAGAGTTTCAAGACTGCGCTGCGTGACAGGGTCAAAACTGCGCAGCCCATCAAGAACATCGCCAAAAAGGTCAAGCCGATAGGGTTGCGGCGTTCCCGCAGGCCAAATGTCAATAATCCCGCCGCGCAGGGCATAATCCCCCGCCTCGGTCACAGTGGTGGTTTGCGTGAACCCCATGCGCACCAAAAAGGCGCGCAAGGCGTCTTCGTCTATGCGCTGACCCACAGTGGCGTGAAAGGCCGCCTCACGCAGCAAATCGCGCGGGGGCAAAAATTGCGTGGCCGCATTGAGCGTGGTTAAAACAACCGCAGGCCCAACCCCGTCCTGCACCAACCGCGCTAAGGTCGCCATGCGCCGCGCTGAAATTTCGGCATTGGGGGAGATGCGATCATAGGGCAGACAATCCCAGCCGGGAAAGCGCAGAAGGGTCAGATCAGGGGCAAAGAATTGCAGCGCAGCGGCAATGCTTTCAGCACGTTTGTCATCACGCGCAATATGCAGCACCATTGTCTCATCAGACCCCGCGCGCTCTAATTCGCGCAGGATCATCTGCGCGTCATATCCTTCGGGCACGCCAGAGGCGCGAATATGGGCGGGTTGGGGTTTTGCGTGTAACATGGAAGCGTCAGGTAAAGGGGCAGCCCCGCGTGTCAAGATCAAAGCGGTGATTGCGGCACCCGTTGAAGGAAAAACACGCCCCAAATCGCCGTGAAAAAAATCAACACGCTGCCAAGGAATTGCAAACGGCGGCGATGGCGCATCAATGCGCGGATCTGATCCTGTGGCGGGATCTGCGGCCAAGCCTGCGCCAAACGATTGCGCAAATAGCCGACACCTACGGCGGGCATCACAAGAAAGAACACCGACTGCGCCAAAGGACTGTCATAATAAAAGCCAAGCGCAGCCAGAAAGCCCAAGATCAGCCCTAAAAGCGTCACCAAGATTGGCCCAAACTGTGCATTGAGGCCGCGCAAATCACGCGCGGTGATCTCGGCCAATTGCAGCGCATCGCTTCGCGCAGTTTCATCCCCTAATTCGGCACGGCGGATCATTGCAAAGGGCACACCAAGCGTGGTTTGTGTCCAATGTGACCACAAAAGCGCAAACAACACCCAATACCACACCGCCTCAAAAGCGGAGAAATCCAAAACCGTGATGATATGATCGAGAAACTGCACTGATTTTCTTGGCCCTATTTTCGCACCCCGCCCCCTTCTACGCGGCAATTATGGCCTTTTCTAGCCTTGAGAAATCTCCTGTGACCTGTCAGAAATTTGAGACAGATAGGATCAAGGAGATCAGCGTGACCCAAGCCCCGTTTCCCCTCGCCCGTCATCGCCGCACCCGCGCAAGCGCCGCTTTGCGCAATCTGACCCGCGAGGTGGAATTAAGCGTCAATGATCTCATTTGGCCCGTGTTTTTGCGCGATGGCAAAGGGGTTTGCGAACCTGTCGCCTCCATGCCTGGGGTCAATCGTTTGTCGCTTGATTTGGTGGTCAAAGCCGCGCAGGAGGCCGAGGCGCTTGGCATTCCCGCGATCTGCCTGTTCCCCTATACAGATCCCGCGCTGAAAACCGAGGACTGCGCCGAGGCGTGGAACCCTAAAAACCTGACCAATCGCGCGATTGCCGCCATTAAAAAGGCCGCCCCGAATATTGCGGTCATGACCGATATTGCCCTCGATCCTTATAATATCAACGGGCATGACGGCTATGTGCGCAATGGTGAAATCATCAATGACGAAACCGTTGAGGCATTGGTGAAAATGGCATTGGCGCAGGCCGAGGCAGGCGCAGATATCTTGGGGCCATCGGATATGATGGATGGCCGCACCCGCGCCATTCGCAGCGCGCTTGAAGGGGCAAACCACCGCAATGTGACGATTATGTCCTATGCGGCAAAATTCGCCTCAAGCTATTACGGGCCATTTCGTGATGCGGTAGGTGCGTCTGGTGCGCTGAAAGGTGATAAAAAAACCTATCAAATTGATCCCGCCAATCGCAACGAGGCCTTGGCCTGCGTTGAGCGCGATTTGATGGAAGGGGCGGATATGGTTATGGTGAAACCAGGCCAGCCCTATCTCGACATTGTGCGCGCGGTCAAAGACCGCTTTGGCGCGCCGACCTATGCCTATCAGGTCTCAGGCGAATACGCGATGATCGAGGCTGCCGCAGCTAACGGGTGGATTGACGGCGAGAAAGTCATGCTTGAAAGCCTGATGTGTTTCCGCCGCGCGGGCTGTGATGGTGTGTTGACCTATTTCGCCCCAAGGGTTGCGGCCATCCTACAGGGCTAGGCAAAAACACCTCAAACCTGCGTCAATTGATAAAATTGCGCCGCTTTGGTCATGACAAACCACGCGCGACCCCGTAAAAGATAGGCAGAGACATTACAGGGAATGAGGTCACATATGAGCAGTGAAACAAAAACATCTCATTCGCCCCAAATTTTGACCCGCCGCAATTTCGTGCTTGGCGGGTCGGCGGTGCCGCTCTTGGCGGCCTGCGGCAATGGGGTGAATTCGCAAGCCTCGCAGCGTCTGGATGCACGCGTGGACAGCGCGCAGGAATTCATGTTCCAAGAAGTTCCAGGAACAGAAGAACTGGCCTATAACGCGGCTGGTGTTCTGATCATGCCATTGGTCACCGAGGCTGGCTTTGGCTTTGGCGCATCTTATGGGCGCGGCGCATTGCGTATCAATGGCGCAACAGTTGATTATTACAACGCAATCAGCGGATCTTTCGGATTTCAAATCGGTGCGCAGCAATATGCACATGCGCTGTTTTTCATGACTGAGGAGGCGCTTAGTTCGTTCCGTGGCTCGCCGGGTTGGGCGGTTGGTGCCGATGTACGCTATGCCTTTAACGCAAGCGGTGCATCTTTGGGCATCGACAGCAACACCCTGACAAATCCCGTGATTGCGGTGGTGTTTGGTCAGGCGGGGCTGATTGCGGGCGCCACGCTTGAAGGCACGCGCTACTCGCGCATCATCCCGTAACTGACAGGGCAATGGGGTCGCTGCTGCGTTGGTTTGTGCGGATCACCTCAGTGGTGATCTTTGTGGTTGTGGTTGCAACCACGATTGCCTATTGGTTTGCCGCGCGATCCCTGCCCCAGTATAACGCCACATGGCGTATGGCAGGCTTGGAAAACGGCGCCGAGATTGTGCGCGCGCAAGGGGCAATCCCGCATATTTTTGGGACGACTGACCAAGATGTGTTCTACGGCCTTGGCGTTGCGCATGCCCAAGACAGGCTGTGGCAGATGTTGGTTTTGCGCCGCACGGCACAAGGCCGCCTTTCTGAAATATTCGGAGACCGCAGCCTACGCAGCGATGACCTTATGCGCCGCCTTGATCTCGAGGCCTATGCGGAAGCATCCTATGCCAATTACTCGGCCGCCGCCCGCAACGATCTCGAGGCCTATGCCGCAGGGGTCAATGGGTGGTTGGATCAAATCGCGCGCGAGGCCTTAGGGCGTGGTGCGCCCGAATTGTTCTTGTTTGAACCCGATATCGCCCCATGGCGACCGCAAGACAGTATCGCAATCTCAATGTTGATGGCCCTCACCTTGAGTGACCAAGCGCAAAGCGATGTCTTGCGGGCCCGCGCGATTTTGGCCCTAGATCGCCCTGAACGCATTCGAGATTTGCTGCCCGATGCCCCGGGTGCGGGCATCGCGGCGCTGCCGCAATATGCAAGCCTATTCAACGCCGATCCCAGTGATTTTGCTGAAATCACAACCACGCCCCGCATTGAGGACCCGCTCTATCCTGTGGCGCCCCGCGGCCTTGCGGGGGCGTCCAACGCATGGGCCGCAGCCCCATTTCGCGCGACAAGCGGCGCGACCCTTCTGGCCAATGACCCCCATTTGGGTTTAAGCGCCCCATCGATTTGGTATCTGGCGCGGCTTGAACTGGCCTCAGGCGGGGTAATTGGGGCGACCATTCCTGGCATGCCCATCGTGGCCGTTGGGCGGTCTGATCGTTTGGCATGGGGCATGACCTCGGCCTATATCGATGATATGGATCTCTTCGTTGAAGAACTTGATCCAAACGATCCTACGCTTTACCGCGCGGGGGCGGAGTTTATCCCCTTTGAAACGCGCCAAGAGATTATTCAGGTCGCCGATAGTGCGCCTGTAACCATCACTCTGCGCAACAGCCGAAATGGCCCCGTTATCCCTGCGACCCATTGGGATTTGGGCACGGTCACGCCTGAAAACCATGTCATGGCTTTGGCATGGACGGCGCTCAACCCCCGCAATACCAGTTTGCAAGCGGGGCTTGCCTTGATGCGTGCGCAATCCGTGGATGCAGCCATTCGCGCCACGCGCGCTCATATCGCGCCCTCGCAAAACCTGACTTTGGCCGATAGTGCAGGCAATATCGCGCTGCAGGTCATTGGCCGCCAACCCCGCCGCAATCCTGAGATGATTGGTCAGGGGCGCATCCCTGCGCAAGGATGGCTTGACCAGAACCGATGGCGCGGCATGATGCCCGCTGAGGCCAATCCAAGCTTTGTGAACCCAGAGGGCGGGATCGTTGGCAACACCAATAACAAAACGATAGATCGCGCCTTTCCAGATCATTTGAGCTATAATTGGGGCGATACGCAGCGCGTGTTGCGCTGGCAGCGGTTGATGCAAATGCGCGAAGTGCATACGCGCGATAGTTTCATCGAAGCGCAGCTTGATCCCGTCTCTGCTGCGGCTGTGAATATTCTGCCTTTGGTTGGGGCGGAGTTGTGGTTCACAAGCACAACCGCCCCCGAAGGCACGCCCGAACGGATGCGCGCCCGCGCCTTGGAGCGTTTGGCGGATTGGGACGGCAATATGAACGAGCATATGCCCGAGCCCTTGATCTACATCGCGTGGATGCGCGCGCTGCAACAGCGGCTGATCCGTGACGATATCGGCCCCTTGGCTGATCAATTTTATGCGGTTGAACCAATTTTTATCGAGCGCGTGTTCCGTAACATCGATGGCGCAGCGGTCTGGTGTGATCTGCGAACGACATCGCGCGTTGAGACCTGCCCCGAAATCGCAGAGGCCGCGCTTGACGATGCCTTGCTTGAATTGCGCGAGACATATGGCGCGAATTTGGACAGTTGGCGGTGGGGCGCGGCACATGAGGCGGTGCATCGTCATCCCGTCTTGGGCCAAACCGATCTTTTTTCGTGGATTGTAAACATCCGCCAATCCACATCGGGCGGGCCGCATAGCCTGATGCGCGGGGCTATTTCATGGGAGGGGAATGCGCCCTATGAAAATCGTCACGCGGCAGGCTATCGCGGGGTGTATGACTTTGCCGATCTCGACAGCAGTGTCTTTGTCATTTCCACGGGCCAATCAGGCCATCCGTTAAGCCGTCATTATGACGACTTATCTGAACTGTGGCGGCGCGGCGAATACCTTCCCATGAGCCTTGATCCAACCCTTGCGCGGGCCGGAAATCTTGGTATCACAACCTTGATCCCCCGCTAAAGTTTTGAAAACCGCGCACTTTGGGTGGCAGTCCATTCGACTGTGAAATGCTGGCCCTGATCATCAACGTGCTCTTCGCGCACCACGCCCTGCTCAAACAGCCATGCACGCGCGCGGCCTGCGGAATGGGGCAGATGCAGGGTTTCGGTGATCTTTGGCGGGGCCAGTTGCGCGGCAATCATGCGGTGCAGGTGATCTACCCCCTCGCCTGTCAATGCCGACATTGCGACAACATCAGTGCGCCGCGCGGCTAACACGCGCAAACTGTCCTGCGCCTCAGGGCTAAGTCGGTCGATCTTATTCCATACTTCGATCTGCGGCACATCCTTGGACACCCCCAATTGCTCAAGGATCAAATGCACTTCGGCGGCCTGTTCCTCGGTTTGCGGGTGCGAAATGTCGCGCATATGCAAAATAAGGTCAGCGTCCAAAACCTCCTCCAAGGTGGCGCGAAAGGCCGCCACCAATTGGGTCGGCAAATCCGAGATAAAGCCAACCGTATCGGACAAGATCACCTCTGACCCATCAGCCAAATGAATGGCGCGCATGGTCGGATCAAGCGTGGCAAAAAGCATATCTTGCGCCAAAACATCCGCACCCGTTGCGCGATTGAACAGCGTGGATTTCCCCGCATTGGTATATCCCACCAAGGCCACAACGGGATAAGGCACTTTGGCGCGCGCCGCGCGATGCAAAGATCGAGTTTTGACCACCTTTTCTAATTGCCGCTTCAGGCGCACCATTTGCGCGTCAATGGCACGGCGGTCTGCCTCAATTTGGGTTTCGCCAGGACCGCCCACGAACCCCAAACCACCCCGCTGACGTTCAAGATGCGTCCATGCACGCACAAGGCGGGTGCGCTGATAGGATAGGGCCGCCAAATCGACCTGTAACACACCCTCGCGGGTGGCGGCGCGGGCTGCAAAAATCTCAAGGATCAGACCTGTGCGATCCAGCAGCTTGACCCCCCAATCCTTTTCCAAATTGCGCTGCTGCACGGGCGTCACTGCGCCATTGATCAAGACAAGACCCACATCATGGTCTTTGATTTGATCTTTCAATTCTGCCAATTTGCCCGTGCCAAACAAACGCCCCGGCTTAGCCGCCGGCAGTCGCACCACCTGAGACAGGGCAACCTCAAGATCAGGCAGCGCCCTAGCAAGCGACACCGCCTCCTCAAGGGCTGCGGTGGGTTCGGGACGGTTTTTATCGCTCAGGATGTCAGGGTGGAGAACAAAGGCGCGCATATCCACGCCCTTGGTCAGACCTTCATCACGGCCCTTATTTGGCGTCACTCTTCGCCTTCATAGAGACTGATTGGTTGCGCGGGCATAATCGTGGAGATCGCATGCTTATAGACAAGCTGCGACTGGCCATCGCGGCGCAGAAGCACGCAGAAATTATCAAACCAAGTGATGACGCCTTGCAGCTTCACCCCGTTAATCAAGAAAATTGTCACAGGCACTTTTGCCTTGCGCACATGGTTCAGGAAAGAGTCCTGCAAGTTTGTTTTCGTGTCGGCCATTTTAGTTTCGCCTTATCGTTGTGCTGTTTGGTTGGCTCCAAACACTGTCAGATTGCGTTAAGTATGAAGATAATTTTGGGAAAATTAAACCCCGATTCCAAACTGCCAAAATAAAACGTGAAAAAATATATATTAACCGCGCCAGAACCGTGGCGAGATCAATGCGACCAGCACCAATGTTTCCATCCGCCCCACAATCATCGCAAAGGCCAGTAACATTTTGGCAAGGTCATTCAAACCCGTGAAGCTGATCGCCGTTTCCCCCCCAACAGCGGCCAAAGGCCCTGTAGTGGTGAGCGCAGAGATGGTCAAAATCATGGCTGTCTCAAAATCGAGGCCCGTGGCCGCCAAAAGACACATGAACAGCGCCATGGAGAGGGTCAAAAGCATGAAAAACACCCATGCGATATAGGCCCCCTCACGGCGGATGCGCCGCCCCAAGCGGCCTGCGCCCGCGACCGAATGCGGGTGGATCAGTTTCTCGACTTCGCGCAACCCGTGCTTATAGAGCGCGTAAACCCGCAGCAATTTCACCCCGCCCGCCGTGGTCGCAACCCCACCCCCCATCAGGGCCAGACCGATCAACACCATGCCCGGCGCATCGATGCCCGACCATTGGCTTGCAGCATCCCAGCCTTGGCTGACAAAGCCCGTGGTGGTCAGGAAAGAGGCCACGGTGAAAATGCCCCCCCATAGGGATGCCACTGCATCTGAAAACTGCGCTGTGTCCGTCTCAACGGCGCCAAACCAATGGCGCAGGAACAACAGCGCAGGCACGATCACAATCGCGGCCAAGGCCAGACGCACTTCACGATCTTTTAACATGCGGCGCGGGTATTCGCGGTTCAACGCATGGGTGAAACTGCGGCGTGACAGGGCAAATATAAAGAAAATCAAAACCATCGCCTCGGCCCCAACAGAGCCAATTTGACCATTCAAACTGATCCCGGATGTGGACAAGGTTGACATTGCATGGATCAGCGCGGCCAAGCTTTCCGACCCTGTGATCATCAGCAAAACCCACAAGATAATCGTCAAGGCGATATAGGTCGGGGCCAAGCGGCGTGCATGTTTGACAAGGCGCTGCTCTGGCGAAGCGGCGCGCATCTGCCCCGCTGATCGGGTCTGAAGCCCCTGCACCTGCGCCTCGGATGTCACCTCATAGCCGCCCAAATTCAGCGGTGCCAAAATCGCAATCGCAGAGAGCCAGATTAGGAAACCGCCAAACCACGCCACAGTCGCGCGCCACATCACCAACGGATCGCTGAGGCGTTCTGCATCAAAGAAGCTTGCGCCTGTCGTGGTCAGGCTCGAAACCATATCGATATAGCAGGTGAAAAAGCGGGCATCCTCCATGGCGGCATCCATAGGAAAGGCCAAGATCAGCGGCAAAAGCAGATAGGCCAAAAGCAAGGTGATCAGCTGTGTCCACCCCGTTTGCACCCGCGCGGAACTGGTGGTCACAAACCCAAGAAGCATTGCCAGAATGAAGAATAAAATTGCGCTGTAAAAGAAGACGCGGCTTGTTGGCATGTCGTCTTGCCCCAAAGCCACGATTGAGGGCAATAACATCGCCGCTGCTGAAATCCCGATGAGGACAACGAACAGCGGCAGTTTAGCGATGCTTTGACCAATGCTCATACTGACTTCACGGGCTGACTTCACGGGCTGACTAAACGGGCGGGCCGCAGCGGCGGCTGCTTAAAAGAAATCGACCGAGACTTGTAACAAGGCCTCGACCGCAGGCACATCTTTCGACAAGGCGAACATCACGATAATATCGCCCTCATCCAAACGGGTCGAGCCTGCAGGGCGGATCACATCCCCCGCTTTCAACAGCGCCCCAACCAAAACGCCCTCGGGGAATTCGATATCGCGGATTTGCTTACCCGCAAGCGGCGAGGTCGACATTACTTCGGCCTCGATGATCTCGGCCTCGGCATCGCCAATTGAATAAACCCCTTGCACACGGCCATGGCGGATATGGCGCAGGATGCTCGACACTGTAGTTGCACGCGGGTTGACATAGGCATCAATGTCCAATGGGCCCATCATCGGCACCATAGTAGGATCATTCACAAGCGCAATCGCCATCCCTGCCCCTTCGGCCTTGGCGCGCACAGAGGCGAGAAGGTTGGTTTTATCGTCATCCGTGACGCAAAGAACGGCATCGGATTTATCAATCCCCGCCTCGCGCAGGATCTCGATATCCATGCCATCGCCATAAAGCACGATGGAGCGTTCCAACGCATCTGCCGCCCGTTCAGCGCGGGCGCGATTGGCCTCGATCAGACGCACGCGGGGACGATGTGCAGCACTTTCCAATTTGCGCGCAACAGCAAGCCCCACATTGCCCCCGCCAATGATCACCACACGTTCTTGACGCGATTGCGTTTTGCCAAAAATCTCAAGGGTGCGCGCCGCATCATCCGTATGGGTAAAGACGTAAATCTGATCCCCTGCAAAAAGCTGATCGCGGGGTTCGGGGGCAAAAAGCGTGCCGTCACGGCGCACCCCCACGACCATCGCGCGCAAGGTCGAGAACAATTCCGTCAACTGACGCAACGGGGTTTCCAAAACGGGGCTGTCATCCTCAAGCTGAATACCGAGCAGCTGCACCTTGCCGCTGAGGAATACCTCGGACTCAAAACTTGCGGGTTGTGACAAACGGCGCAATGCGGCCTCGGCCACCTCGCGTTCGGGGGAAATTACAACATCAATGGGCAGGTGATCCCTACGATAGAGATCGGAATAGTCCGCCTTGAGGTAGGATTGCGCACGCAATCGCGCGATTTTGCGCGGAACCCCAAAGACCGAGTGCGCCACCTGACAGGTGACCATGTTCACCTCGTCAGAATAGGTAGCTGCGATAACCATATCGGCATCGCGCGCCCCTGCGCGCTCAAGCACATCGGGGTGGCTGGCAAACCCCGTGAGGCCCTGCACATCCAACGTATCGGTCGCACGGCGCACCAATTCGGGGTTGTTATCCACCACCGTTACATCGTTGCTTTCGCCTGAAAGATGTCGCGCAATTTGCCAACCCACTTGGCCCGCGCCACAAATGATGACTTTCATCTTTCCCGTATCCTTACGCGATAACGTTCAGTGCGCCTTCAAGGGGATCAGGATTGGCAGAAACCCAGCACGGGGTCAATTACCAATACCCACCCTTACGCTTGTGGCTCACTCCACCTCTTCGCCCGATTGCGTCTTGCCAGATGTCACCACGCCGAGCGATTTCAGCTTGCGGTGCAGCGCGCTGCGCTCCATCCCGACAAAGCCCGCAGTTCGGCTGATATTGCCGCCAAAGCGGTTGATCTGGGCCATCAGATATTGCCGTTCGAACAATTCACGCGCCTCGCGCAACGGCAGCATGGTCAAACCGGGTGAGAGGCTGGCCTCACTGGTGCCTGATTTTCCTTCATCGCTCATGGGAAGATCATCCAAGCTGATCGGGCCTGTCCCTTCGCCCAAGATCAAGACGCGCTCGATCAAGTTGCGCAATTGGCGCACATTGCCTGGCCAACGCATGGTTTGCAAAGTTGCCATCGCATCATCGGCAATTTTGCGCAAAGCCAGACCTTGCTCGCGGTGGAACATCTCGATGAAATATTCAGCCAAGATCGGAATATCTTCGCTGCGCGCCTCAAGGCTTGGCACCTCAATCGGCACAACATTGAGGCGGTGATACAGCTCCTCGCGGAAGCGACCTTCGGAAATTTCGTTCGGCAGATGTTTTGTCGTTGAGGAAATCACCCGCAAATCCACATGCACCTTTGAAGCACCGCCAACGCGGGTAAAGGCCTGATCGACCAAAACCCGCAAGATTTTCGACTGCGTGCCAAGGGGCATATCTGCCACCTCATCAAGCAGCAAAACACCGCCATTTGCCTGCTCAAGCAACCCCTGCTCAACCCCGCGTTCGGGGCTTTCGCGGCCAAACAGCACCACCTCCATCTGATCAGGTGCAATCGCGGCACAGGCCACAGTGACAAAAGGCCCGTCCGAACGGTTAGAATGTGCATGAATATAGCGCGCGGCCATCTCCTTGCCGCTGCCCGCAGGGCCTGTCAGCATCACGCGACCATTGGATTTCGTGACCTTATCCAATTGCGATTTGAGATTGCGGAAGGTGGCAGATTGCCCAAGCATTTCGCCAACCCGCGTCTCGCCACGCTTCAGTGCCGAATTCTCGCGGCGCAGTTTGGACGTCTCCATCGCGCGGCGAATGACCACCAAGAGCTGATCAATATTAAAGGGCTTTTCAATAAAATCATAAGCCCCCTGTTTAATCGCAGCCACCGCGATTTCGATATTCCCATGACCGGAAATGATGACCACGGGCACCTCTGGCATATCGCGCTTGACTGTTTTGAGGATATCAATCCCATCCATATGGCTGTCTTTGAGCCAAATATCGAGGATGATCAGCGCGGGCAGCTCTTGCTGCAATTGCGCCATGCATTCATCGGAATTTCCCGCCATGCGCGTGGAAAACCCCTCATCCTGCAGAATATCGCAAACCAATTCGCGAATATCACGCTCATCATCGACAACAAGTATATCAGCCATGAATACCCCTCATTTAGCCAATCATTAACGGCAGGTGGATCACCGCCTGCGCTCCTTGATGCGCGCCATCCCCAAATGGCGGCGCATCTCTCAATTCTAGGCTTGCGCCATGTTCTTCGATTATTTTTTTCACAATCGCCAGGCCAAGCCCTGTCCCCTTTTCACGGGTGGTGACGTAGGGCTCAAAGAGGCGCGCACGGTCTTCGGGCAGGCCTATTCCATTGTCGCTGATTGTAATTTTCAGCACGGGCTGCGCTGCACCAGTCTCGACCACCAAATCCACGCGGATCTCGCCGTGATGGGGCGTTTGTGGATGTTTCTCGCAATATGTTTCGATGGCCTCGCCCGCGTTTTTGATCAAATTGGTAAAGGCTTGCCCGATCATGGTTGCGTCAATCTCGGCCCAAATCTCGCCTTCGGGCTTTGTCAGGGTGATCTCAACCTCAGGCTGACCTGCGCGTTGAAGGGTCACAACCCCCTCCAACAGCTTGGCGATATCCTCACGGCGGCGGCTTGGTTCAGGCATACGCGCAAAGCGCGAGAACTCATCCACAATATGGGCCAGATCATTGGTCTGGCGCACGATCACATCGGTCAACTCTTTAAGGCTTTGACCGTCTTCTTCGGGCAAAATCTTGGTAAATTTACGCGCCGCACGTTCCGCTGACAAACGAATAGGGGTGAGTGGGTTTTTGATCTCATGTGCAATGCGCCGCGCGACATCGCCCCATGCGGCCATGCGCTGTGCCGCGACCAAATCGCTGACATCATCAAATGCAACCACATATCCCTCAATCGCGCCATCACTGCGCCCCCGCACCGCGATGCGCACCAAAAGCGTCTCTTGCGCCCCATTACGGGTGAGGCGCAATTCCTCTTGCAACGTATCGCTGCCCCGTTCCCGCAAGCGCGAGGGCAGATCAGCAAATTCTGGCACAAGCGCCGCCAAGGCACCGTGATGCTGCAATTCATCCTCAGACAGGCTCAAAAGCCGCTGCGCAGAGCGGTTGATAAACTCAACATCGCCCTCTGCTGTGACACCAATCACGCCAGCCGTAACCGACCCAAGCACACTATCAAAGAGGCGTCTTTGCCCCTCGGTTCTGTCATTTTGTTCAACCAAGCGATCGCGCTGCGCCTTAAGTTGCAGGGTCATCTGGTTAAACACGCGACCAAGCGTTGCGATTTCATCCCCGCTTTTTTCTTCAGGCACGCGCGCCTCAAGATCACCGTCACCGATCCGCTCAGCAGCGGCGGCCAACCGCCCCACGGGACGCGACAGACGTTCGGCAAACCACAGCCCCAACCAAATGGCCGCCATGATCACAATCAGAGCAAAGCCAATATAGAGCAGGCCAAATTCGAATAAAACGCGCCCGCGCTCATTTTCCAATTGCCTGTAAAGCTGCACAGTTTGTTGGGTTTCATCGAGCAGCGACATAATCTGCCCATCCACCTCGCGGCTGACATAGAGATAGCGGTCAAGATATTGCGAGAGCTTCAGCAGGGCGCGGAACTCATTTTGGGCGCGATCTTCGATCAACACGACCTCACCCTCAGCCGCACGGATAAGATCAGCGTCACTGGGTTGATCATAATCAAACAAATACGAGCGTTCGCCGCGCGCGCGAATTTCGCCTGTTGCACTGATCACATAAGCCTCGCGCAGACCACGCTGAATAAGGCCCTGCCCCTGCCCCAAAAGGCGGCGAAGGTCGCCATCGGTGGTAGCCCCGTCATTGCGTGCGGCATTGTCCAAAAAGGCCGCAAGGGCGCGCGCATCTTCGTCTAAATCCGTGCGATGTTCTTGCTGATAGGCGATGGCGGCATCCACCGAATTGCCAAGTGCGCCTGAAACGCGGGTCGAAAACCATCCTTCAAGTCCCATGTTCAGGGTGATGGTTGCAAAAACCGCTACCAAAATGGTCGGCAAAAGTGCAACAATCGCAAAGACGCCTGTCAGGCGCATATGCAATCGCGATCCTTGCGAGCGGCTGCGCCGTGCTGCGATCATCCGCACCACTTGGCGCGCCACGAGCGCGGCGATTACAAGAATGTAGACCAAATCCGCCAACAAGATTAGGCGCAAGGCAGGCGAAGAGGCTAAATCGCCAAGCGGGCCAAGCACCAAAAATGTCAGAAGTGCCAATACAGGCCCGAGCGTTACAAGCCCCAACGTGCCCGCATTGCGCAAGCGCTTGGTGCTTTGTAACAGGATCAATCGGCGCCAAGCCGATATCGCCTTATCATTTGATGGCTTTGCCACCTGCCCCGCCTGTATTTTACGCGGCCCCGAAACGCGGCCACGAATTTCGCCTGACGCGCGCCATATGTCGCCCATATGTCACGCCCTGTGGCGGGTTTACATCAATTTGCGCCGCCGTGTCACGCGTATATCGAGATCAGAGACTTTCTTTCTGAGGGTATTTCGATTGATCCCGAGCAAATCAGCACATTTCGCCTGATTGCCGCCCGTGGCCTCAAGCGCAATTTCCAAAAGTGGCGTTTCCACTTCGCGCAGGATTCGTGCGTGCAAGCCTGGGGGCGGCAAAACACCGCCGTGAAGATCAAAATAACGCCGCAAATGCTTGGCCACAGAGGCGGATAAACGATCCCCATCGCCGCCGCCTGTTAATGGCTCCATCGCGGGCTGGTTGCCAAGCACAATTTGCAATTCGGCACGCGCGATTTCTTCGCCCTGTCCTGTGACCACCAAACGGCGAATGGTATTTTCCAATTGCCGCACATTTCCCGGCCATGAATAGGCACGCATCAATTCAACCGCATCATCAGACAAGCGGCGCAAGGGCATGCCATCGCGTTCAGCGCGGATCAAGAAATGCTCGGCCAAAAGCGCAATATCATCCACCCTTTCGCGCAAGGAGGGCACAGAAATCGACACGCCCCCAAGGCGGTAGAATAAATCTTGACGGAAATCGCCTGCATCCATTTTTTCGGACAGATCGCGCTGGCTTGTGGCCATCACACGGGCATCATTCTCGCGCATCGTGTCAAGCAGACGCACGATACGGGCCTGCGCCTCATCGCTGAGATCAGACACCTCATCAAACAGGATCGAGCCGCCCTTGGCCCGCGCAAGCAGCGTGGATGGCCCATCGACCCCCTCAAGATCATCGGCGCTCGCCACAACAAAAGGCAGCGTACGGCGGTCTGAAAAATCATGGATCGCCCGTGCAATCAGGCTTTTGCCCGTGCCGCTTTCGCCAGAAATCAGAACGGGCAGATCGGTGTTCATCACCCGCGCAACCAATCGATAGAGCGCCTGCATCGCTGCCGTGCGCCCCACAAGCGGCAGATCATGCTGCGCGACAGTGGCGCGCGCCTCACCATCAGCGCCAGTATCCCGCGCAGGCGGCGCAACGGCGGCCCGCCGTTTTTGATCCAGCGCGCGGGCCGCGCGTTTCATCAAATCTGGCAAGTCAAAGGGTTTAGGCAAATAATCATAGGCATCTTTTTCGGTGGCTTGGATCGCCGTCATGATCGTGTTTTGGGCCGATATGATGATGACCGGCAGGCCGGGGCGCGTTTCGGTGATCTTCGGCAATGTCTCAAGGCCGTTGCCATCTGGCATGACCACATCGGATATCACCAGATCACCCTTGCCTTCTTCGACCCACCGCATCAGCGTCATCAAGCTAGAGGTTGCGTGAACCTTGCACCCTGCCCGCGTCAACGCCTGCGTCAATACAGTGCGGATTGTGCGGTCATCATCTGCAACCAGAACGGTGCCATCCATCGTCTCAACTCCTACTCACACGCCGCGCGGCGCGATTGGCAAAGATATCCGAAACACTGTTCGGCCTGGCACGCTGTCCAGCGCGATCCAGCCATCGTGGTCGGAAATGATTTTAGAAACCAAGGCAAGGCCAAGCCCCGTGCCATTTTCGCGCCCCGATACGAAGGGTTCAAAAATTTCGCTTTGACGCTCGAGCGCAATGCCTGGGCCATCGTCAATGATCTCGACCTGCAGGGGCATAGACGCGGCGCTGCCATCGCGCTTGCGCAGTCGCAAGCCTGCCTCGTAAAAACTGCGAATGGTGATTGTGCCCCCTTCACGGCCCGCTTCGGCGGCGTTTTTCAAAAGGTTCAAGAACACCTGCAAAATCTGATCCGAGTCCACCCAAGTCGGCGGCAAAGACGGGTCATATTGATCCAAAATGCGCATATGCGCAGCAAACCCCACCGCCGCAGATTTGCGCGCGCGATCAAGGATATCGTGGATATTTACCGCCTTACATTCAGGCGGGCGCAGGTTTCCGAATTCTTCGACCTGCTCAAGCAGTTTTACGATACGCCGCGTTTCCTCTACGATGAGATCGGTCAACTCGCGGTCTTCGCCGCTGGCATTCATCGATATCAACTGCGCGGCACCCGTGATGCCTGCAAGTGGGTTTTTGATCTCATGGGCCAGCATCTCGGCCATACCAATGGCTGACCGCGCGGCGGATTTACTGACCAAGCCCCGATCAAGCCGCCCCGCCAATTCGCGGCTTTCAAGCAGCATCATCACCTGATCGCCCCCCTCGCTCACAGGGGCAAGCTGCACGTCACAAGATACTGGTTTTTTAGATCCCGTGCCAACATCCACACCGCCCACAAAAAGCGCGGATTGACCTTGACGCACGCGGGCCAATGCCTCCTCCATCGGGGCATCCACAAAGACGCGATCCCAGACTGGGTTGCCTGTCAAACTGCGCTCTGAGGCGTTCAGAAATGTCTCAGCCGCAGGATTGACCGATAGGATCAAATCGCCCCCGTCAATGATCAGCACGGGGATTGGCAAGGATGACCAGATCATATCAGAGGTTACAGGGCTCATGCGGCGCAGCCCGTTTGTGCGCGTTCATCGGTTAGGGCCGCGCGCAGCAGGCGCAAAACCTGCTCGGGGTCATCTGTGGTCAGCACGGCACGCCGTGGCGCATCCCCAACCCCAGCCGCATCCAGATACCAACCCAGATGCTTGCGGGCGACCTTTGCCCCCAGTGTTTTGCCGTAGAAGGACAGCATATCCTCGTAATGGCGCGCGATGATCTGAAAAAGAGCCGCGCCTTTGGGGGCATCAGCGCGCGTCTGGCCCGATAGGCCCGCCGCGATATCGCGCAGCACCCAAGGCCGCCCTTGCGCACCGCGCCCCACCATGACGCCATTCGCCCCCGATTGCGCCATGGCCCGCGTGGCGCTTTGCGGATCCACGATATCGCCATTGGCGATCAGCGGAATATCAACCACCTCACGAAAGGCACGAATGGCCTGCCAATTGGCATGGCCCTTATAGAACTGTGCGCGCGTGCGGCCATGCACGGTTAGCATCGCAATCCCCAAATCTTGGGCCATACGGGCGACCTGCGGTGCGTTTTCGCACGCATCATCCCAACCAAGGCGCATCTTTAGGGTGACGGGAACTGCAACCGCATGTGTCACCGCCTCAAGGACGGCGCGAGCATGAGACAAATCGCGCAGCAAAGCCGCCCCACAGGCCCCCGCACCTGAGCCAGATGTGACCTTTTTCGCAGGGCAGCCCATATTGATATCAATGATCCTTGCGCCTTCGGCCTCTGCCATGCGGGCGGCCTCCCCCATCCAATGGGGGTCACGGCCAGCCAATTGAACGGCTGAGGCCGCAATGCCGAACCCAAGCTCGGCCTTCGCGCGGGCGGCGGGCTTGGCGTTGACCATATCTTGGCTTGCAACCATCTCTGAGACGACCAACCCCGCGCCGAAAGACGCAACCAATTTGCGATACGGCAAATCGGTGATCCCTGCCATCGGGGCCAGAAAGACGGGCGGGTCAAGACTGATATCGCCAAGTTGGATGGGCATATGCGCTGTGCTGCCTATTCTTTGTGCAGTTGGGTTTGGCCTAATCTGCTTTGGGGCGGGAGATCAAAGGAAACGCCACCTTATACTGGGGCAATTTACACAAATGCACAATATTTAATCACCACGACCAAAAAATGTGCAGGACGTTGATCCGTATTGTGCGTCATAGGCTTAGCCCCTATCACCTGATCCATGGATAAATCTGGCCCATCCCACACCGCACACTCTTTGACGGCTGCACCGCTCGTGGCGCTGGTTGTGGCCGCGGGGCGGGGCACGCGCGCAGGCGGCGGTTTGCCCAAACAATATCGCAGTTTGGGGGGCGTCCCCGTTTTACGCCGCGCCGTTCAGGCGCTCTGGGATGCTGCTGATTTCGCGCAAACCATCGTGGTTATTCACCCCGATGATGAGGCGCTCGCCCGTGAGGCGCTTGGGGCGGATGCCGCGCGAGTTACACTTGCCCCTGGCGGGGCCACGCGCAGCGCCTCGGTGCAGGCGGGTTTGGCCGCCGTGAGGGATAAAACCGCCCATGTTTTGATCCATGATGCCGCGCGCCCCTTTGTGGCGGCCCGCATCGTGCAAGATGTGATTGCCGCGCTGCGCGAACCCGGCTGTTTTGCTGCCGCACCTGCCCTGCCCATGACCGATGCCCTGTGGCGCGCGGGCGAAGGCCACGTTTCACAAATTCAATCTCGAGACGGATTGTTTCGCGCACAAACGCCACAAGCCTTTCATTATCCCACCATTTCACAAGCCTATGCCGCCGCAAGCGAAGACGCCGCAGATGATGTCGCAATTGCCCTAGCGCATGGCGTGAAAATTAAGGTGGTTGCGGGGGATGAACAAAATTTTAAACTGACCACAGCGGCGGATTTTATCCGCGCGGGCCATGTCATAGGGGCAAGCGGCGCAATGGATATTCGGATTGGTAATGGCTTTGATGTTCATGCCTTTTGCGCGGGGGATCACGTCATCCTCTGCGGGGTTAAAATTCCGCATGATCGCGCGCTCAAAGGGCATTCGGACGCGGATGTTGGGTTGCACACGGTAACAGATGCGATTTACGGGGCCTTGGCCGAAGGGGATATTGGCACCCATTTCCCGCCATCCGACCCGCAATGGAAAGGCGCGCCAAGCGACATTTTCCTCATTCATGCGGTCAAACTGGCAGCATCGCGTGGCTATGGGATCAGTAATGTTGATCTGACCTTCATGTGCGAGGCCCCAAAGATCGGGCCCGTCTCAGCCGCGATGCGTGCGCGTTTGGCAGAATTGCTGAGCATCGACCTAGATCGCGTATCGGTCAAAGCCACAACAACCGAAAAACTGGGCTTTACAGGCCGCAAAGAAGGGATCGCCGCGATGGCCACAGTCACATTGGTGAAACCATGACATATTGGATTGCAACTGTTTTTGGCGTGGGTCGCCTGCGCCCTGCCCCTGGCACATGGGGCAGCTTGGCCGCGCTGCCGCTTGCATGGGCCTTGCATGAATTGGGCGGGTTTTGGCTGCTTGCTATGGCGACAATCGCCGTCTTTGCCCTTGGATCATGGGCGATTGAAACCGAAATCCGCAGTGGCGCGGAAGATGACCCTTCGGAATTTGTGATTGACGAGGTCGCAGGACAATGGATCGCGCTCTGGCCCGTCTCTTGTGGGGCTATCTTCGCTGATGTCTCTATCTTGGCGCTATGGCCGGGCATTCTAACGGCCTTTGTCGCGTTTCGCCTTTTCGACATTTGGAAACCCGCCCCCGTGGCTTGGGCAGATGCCAAGCGCGGCGGGGTTTGGGTGATGATGGATGATGTGATTGCAGGCTGGCTTGCCGCGCTTGTGGTCGCAATTCTGGCCGCGATCGCGCATCTATGGCTGATTTAAGCGCGGATATCATCCAGACGGCCCGCGACAAGGGGCTGCGCATCGCGACTGCCGAAAGCTGCACGGGCGGCATGGTCAGTGCCGCGCTGACCGATATTGCGGGATCAAGCGCCGTGTTTGAGCGCGGCTTTGTCACCTATTCCAATCAGGCCAAAATTGACCTTCTCGGTGTCTCGCCTGAGACGCTTGCCGCGTTTGGCGCGGTTTCAAACGAGGTTGCGCGTGAAATGGCCCTCGGCGCGAAAACCCGTGCGGGGGTTGAGATGGCCGTGTCGATTACCGGCATCGCAGGGCCTGGGGGTAGCGCACATAAACCTGAGGGCCGCGTTTGCTTTGGCCTTGCAAGCCCTGCGGGCGTGGCGGTCGAGCAAGTTGATTTTGGTGCGCTTGGACGCGCGAATGTGCGCATCGCCGCGCGCGATTACGCCTTGCGCCTGCTGCACGACGCCATTTCGCAAAGCGATTAAAATTTAAGCATAGCGTGTAATTTGCGCATTAATTTCGCGCCAATTTGAAGATTGACCAAGATTTCAGCGCCCATTTCACAGCTTGCCTCTTTTTTCGTCAGATGAATCCCGCTTTGAGGCGGGCAAATGACAAAAGAAGGGACGATGCAATGAATGCTGCCGATACAGCGTGGATCATAGTCGCCACAGCGTTGGTTTTGTTCATGACCTTGCCAGGCTTGGCGCTTTTCTATGGAGGGTTGGTGCGTGCGCGCAACGTGCTCAGCGTGTTTATGCATTGCTACGCAATCGCCTGTTTGATGTCGATTTTATGGCTCGCTTTTGGCTACTCCATCGCCTTTGGGTCTGGCACCTCAGGATTTTGGGGCGGGTTGGACAAGGCATTTCTCAACGGGGTTACCGCAGATAGCCTGTCTGGCAGCCTGCCGGAAATCCTGTTTTTCGCGTTCCAAATGACCTTTGCCATTATCACGCCCGCCTTGATTGTGGGCGCCTATGTGGAACGGGTTGGGTTTGGCTTTGTGCTTTTGTTTTCTGCGCTTTGGATGCTGATCGTTTATGCGCCTGTCGTGCATTGGATCTGGGGCGGCGGTATGATGTCGGATGGTGGCATCTTTGGCGAGACAGGCGTGCGCGATTTCGCGGGCGGGATTGTCGTGCATGAAACCGCAGGCCTTGCGGCCTTGGTGATCGCAGTTTTCTTGGGCGCACGGAAAAATCAAACCACGCCCCCCCACAATCCGGGCTTTGTGATGATCGGGGCCGCGATGCTGTGGGTGGGTTGGTTCGGCTTTAACGGCGGCAGTCAGCTTGCGGCGGATGGCAGCGCGGCAATGGCGCTGACGGTCACGCATATTTCTGCCGCAGCAGCCTCGCTTAGCTGGGGCCTGTGGGAGCGCGTGAAATACGGCAAAACCTCGCTTGTGGGTGTCGTCACAGGCACGATTGCAGGTTTGGCCTCTATCACCCCTGCCTCTGGCTTTGTCGGGCCTGTGGCGGCGCTGATCATCGGGACGATTGCGGGCATTCTTTGCCAAGAGGCGGTGAATTTGATCCGCAACAAGGTCAAGATTGACGACACATTGGATGTCTTCGCTGTGCATGGTGTGGGCGGGATTTTCGGCACCATCATGATCGCCGTCTTTGGACAGGGTGCATGGGTGGCGCAGCTTGGCGCCTTGGCGGTGGTTGGCGCTTACACCATCGTCTTGACCGTGGCCCTTGTAAAACTCGTTGGCATGATCACGCCGCTGCGCGTGGATGCGGAGACCGAAGTAAATGGCCTTGATCTCAGCGTCCATGGCGAACGCGCCTATGATATGAGCAGCTAAATCAAAGATTTACCTGACGACATGAAAGCGGGCTGTCAGGCCCGCTTTTTATTTTTTCCCATATAACGCCTCTGCGCGGGCCTCAAAGGCGCGCACAATCCGCGTCATCGCCTCATGGAAAAACATGCCTGCCGCCCCTTGCAGCAGGCGGTTTTTGAATTCGAAATCCACATCAAAGCTGACCTCGCACCCGCCCTCGGGCAAATCACGCATGCGCCAATTGGATATCATATGGTGAAAAGGCCCATCAATATAGGCGGTTTCAATCCGCATTTCTGCATCGAACAGGCGCACGCGGCTGCCAAATTTTTCGCGAAACATCTTAAAACCGACGATTAAGTCCGCCAACATTTCGCGATGGTCGCCCTGATCTGTGACACTGCGCACGCGTGCGGCCACGGCCCAAGGGATGAATTCAGGATAGCGCGCCACATCCGCCACAAGATCATAGATCTCATGGGCGCGATAGGGCAGCGTGCGCGTCTCGGAATGGGAGGGCATAGACAGCCTTTCATCTTTCTTTGCACCTTGTGATGTCTTAGATATGGCGGCGGAATTCAAGGTAATGAGCGCAAGAAAATGACAGATCGCCCCTATGAAATTGACGTTTTAATCTCGGCCAAGGCCATTGCCGCGCGGATCGAGGAATTGGCACGCGAGATTGAAGCGCGATTTGAGGATACCGATAAACTGGTGGTTGTGGGGCTTTTGCGCGGATCATTCATGTTTATCGCGGATCTGTTGCGCGAATTGAACTTGCCTGTTGAAGTCGATTTCTTAGAGGCGTCTTCCTACGGGAATGAAATGACCTCCTCGCGGGAAGTGCGGATTCTCAAGGATTTGCGCGGCGAAATCGGGGGGCGCGATGTGTTGGTTGTCGAGGATATCGTGGATACAGGGTTTACCTTGAGCCATGTTCTGTCGCTGTTAAAATCGCGCGATCCGAAACGATTAGAAACAATCGCGCTTTTGGATAAACCCGTGCGCCGCGGGGTGGACATCAGCGCCACATGGACGGGGTTCGAAATTCCCGATCATTTTGTTGTGGGCTATGGCATTGATTACGCGCAACGAAATCGTAATTTGCCCTATATCGGCGCCGTGCGGTTCACCTAAGTTAATTGCAGCCAAGGCGATCTACCCCCATATGACAGGGGCTAAATCGGTTTTGGGGGTGGAAGATGGGGCCAATATGGTTGATGCGGGCGGCCAAATGGGCGCGCAACCCGCCATCGGCGCAGCAGGTGAAGCGCCTATTGGTGATTTTCGCGATTGTATTTGCAATCTTTATTGCCGAGCGTTTGGGATTTTGGCCCGATGCCCTAACCTTACCCCCGCGTTAGGGCCGGTCATGTCTCTCACAATCTTGTGACCTTAGCGCGCTATGGCACAGGTCTTGTGCAAAATTAGCATATAAAGTTCGTACCATTCGTGCTTGAATGTCGCGATACTGCTGGTGGTGACCTGATGCTGGACGGGTCATTTGGGACGACCGATTAACAATCCCGCATGAAACGGAGGGTTTCACATGACGTTTTCTGCAAGTTTCACGACCAAATCCATCTTACTGGCTGCTGCTCTTGCTATGGCGGGCCTGCCTGCTTTTGCCAATGAAGGGGCGATTGGTGCGCGTCAGGGGCAGTTCAAGATTATGGCGCTGAATATTGGGGTCTTGGGCGGTATGGCGCGCGGCACAGTGGAATATGACGCTGCACAGGCACAAATTGCGGCAGATAATCTGGCGGCAATTTCGCAATTGAACCAAGCCTTTAACTGGCCCGAAGGCAGCGACATGATGGCCGCAACGACCAATCGCGCCTTGCCCGCCATTTGGGAAAATCAGGACGATTTTCTTGCAAAATGGGCGGCCTTTGGCACAGCCGCGACAGGGTTGCAGGCCGCAGCGGGCAACGGCCTTGAGGCGATGCAAGCGGCGCTTGGCCCTGTGGGGGGCAGCTGCGGCGCCTGCCACGATGCCTATCGCCAGCCCCAATAAGACACAGGATACGGGCCGCCCATGTGGAAGAAACTGATCATCAGCGCCAGTTTGGCCGCTTTTGGCGGGTTTCTTTTGATATGGGCGGTCTTTCCGCGCAACCCAATCACGGCAAGCACAATGGCGGCCCTCGCTGACCCCAATTTAGAGAATGGCGCGCGGGTGTTTTGGGCGGGGGGATGTGCCTCATGCCACGCAGCAAACGGGGCCGAGGGTGAGGCGAGGTTGATCTTGGCAGGTGGGCGCGCCTTTGAAACGGAATTTGGCACATTTTACGCGCCAAATATCAGCCCTGACGCGACTGCAGGCATAGGCGATTGGACAATGCCGCAGTTCTTACACGCCATGCAACATGGCCGCGGACCGAATGGTTTGCCCCTTTATCCTGCCTTTCCTTACACAGCTTATCGTTTGGCTGACCCTCAAGATATGGCTGATCTATATGGCTATCTGCAAAGCCTGCCTGCCGACCCAAGTCTGTCGCGCGACCATGATCTGACCTTTCCCTTCAACATCCGCCCCGCCCTATTCTTCTGGCAGGCCCTCTACCTTGAGCGGGGATATGCGGTCACGGCCCCCTTGAGTGACGAAGCCCTGCGGGGTCGTTATCTGGTTGAGGCCCTCGCGCATTGCGGTGAATGCCACACATCCCGCGGCGCGCTTGGCGCAGTGGATCATGGCGCGTGGTTGAGAGGGGCACCAAACCCTTCGGGACAGGGGCGCATCCCCCCCCTCACCCCAGACGCATTAACCTGGTCGAAGGATGAGATCGCGGCCTATCTTAATGATGGCTTCACCCCAAGCTTTGACAGCGCAGGCGGCCATATGGTCGATGTGATCCGAAACATGGCCATGCTGCAGCCCGATGATCGGGCCGCAATTGCGCAATATCTCAAAGAATTGCCTTAAGCGCCTAATTTTGCCAAACGCGCCGCTTTGAGGCGGGCAAAATCATCCCCTGCATGATAGCTAGAGCGCGTCAAAGGCGTGGCCGAAACCATCAAGAACCCTTTGCCAAACGCCGCCTTTTCATAGGCCTTGAATTCCTCTGGCGTCACAAAACGATCCACCGCGTGATGTTTTGGGGTTGGCTGCAAATATTGGCCAATGGTCAAAAAGTCGATATCGGCGGCCCGCATGTCATCCATAACCTGCAACACCGCTTGGCGGTCTTCCCCAAGGCCAACCATGATACCAGATTTGGTGAACATGGTCGGATCCATCTCCTTGACCCGCTGCAGCAGGCGCAGGCTATGGAAATAGCGCGCACCGGGGCGCACCTCAGGGTAAAGACCTGGCACAGTTTCGAGGTTATGATTGAACACATCGGGCTTTGCACGCACCACGATTTCCAAAACACTTGGGTCGCATTTCAAAAAATCGGGGGTTAGAATCTCGATGGTTGTGTCAGGGGATTGGCGGCGAATAGCGCGAATGGTCTGGGCAAAATGTTCTGCCCCACCATCCTCAATGTCATCGCGATCCACCGAAGTGATGACAACGTGGTTCAGGCCAAGTTTCTTGACCGCATCGGCCACGCGGCCCGGTTCGAAGACATCCAAGGCCTCGGGCGGTTTACCGGTTGCGATATTACAAAAGGTGCAGGCACGGGTGCAAACCTCGCCCATAATCATCATCGTGGCGTGACCTTGGCTCCAACATTCGCCGACATTGGGGCAACCCGCCTCCTCGCAAACGGTGGTCAATTTATGCTCGCGCATGATTTTATGCGTGGCCTTATAGCCTTCCCCAACAGGGGCCTTCACCCTTATCCAAGAGGGTTTTTTCGGCTGTGCCTGATCGGGACGATGCGCCTTTTCTGGGTGACGCTGCTCGGGCAATTTAAGGTCGCGCATGGGTCTGGCTCCGTGACGTTGCGGGGGTAATTTAATCCCTTTGCCACACGATTGTAACCCCGCAGATCACTTTGCCTCACTCGATCATGGCGGGCACCAAGCCGTGATGCGTTTGATAAAATTCCAAAAGGCGTTGCAGCCCAATTTTCAGAACAACCTTTCCTGACCGCGCCGACCATCCCAAGCGGCGCTCGGCCGATTCCATCCCCTCAAGGAAACAGCAGACCCGCATCACAACATCGGACAGACCCGGCCCTAAATGATCCATTGCATCCAAAACACGTTTGCGCGCGGCGGCAGGCCCTTCGCCGATCCCACCATCGCCAAACACGCCGCGATCTGCTGAGGTCAAAAACCGATCCCAATTTTGCGCCACGCGCGGCCCCAATTGGGCGCGCTCAAAATCTTCGCGCAGGCGTTCAGCAGCCTGCACCAAAGGCGCGCTGAGAAACGGCTTGCCATCTGCACCCTTGCGCCGCGCCAAGCCTGACAGGGGCGACTCGTTAAGGTTAACGCGCATCTGTGCATGGCTGCCATTGGCAAAATTTTCGCGCTTGAGGGCATAGTCACCATGCTGCGCAGCAAAGACATTTGGCCCCTGCCCCATATCCCCATCCGATTTGCGGCGGCGGCGGTCTTCCTCGATCAGGCGCTTTAGGGCCAAACGCCCCGTTGGCGTAATCCGATAGGAGGCCACCCGCCCTTTGCGGGTGGCGCATATCCAATCCTTCAGCACAAAAGATTGTGCGTGGCTGCGATCCATCACCGCCGTGCGGGTTTGACCCCCTTCAAGGTTCGGGCGCAAAACAACCGCGCGATCCATATCTTGAGCCACAACCAAAACCGCGTCTTTCTCGCAAAGACGGCGCAAGATACGCCGCGCCTCGCCATCGCTATTAGGGGGGTATTTTTGCGCCTGCTTTGGCGCATGAGCATTCGGAATTGAGGGCATAGGGAGAACATCCTTGGGAGGGAGAGGATCATCGAGATCGGCCAAAGCCTGATCTAAAAGCGGATCATCACGGGCATCTTCGATTTGGCGCACATGGCGCAGTATCGTGCTGGGATGGCTGTGATAGGCCGCGGCGATTTTGGTGAAGGTCAGCCCGTAATGAACGTGGCAAATGTAGTGCTGCACAGGGTCAGAAAACCCCGTCAGCCGATCTGGGTCGGGAAGATCAATCTGATAGGTCAGATCATCATCAGTCATGGATGGAGCCCCCAGATCAAACAACCATAGCGGTCAAGTTGCTTAAGATTTCCCGCAAAGGGTTACTGAAGGGTTAATTTTTGCGAATATGGGGAAAACTCTTTAAATTTCGTAAAGAAAAACGGGCCGCGCGCGCGCTGTGCGCGGAATTCTGCAAGCCTTTGATATGCGAGTGCATTCTTGGGGGGTAAATCTTTATCAGAGAAAGACCCCTCCCCATGGCTGATTTGATGACAACCCTTCAAGATATGCGCCGCCCGCCTTCTCTTGTGCGTGCGGCGCGCTTTGCCGCCGCAGGTCAAAAACCCTTGCGCCAATCAAGCCAAGATCTTTTGGCACGCGAAGAAGCTCTCAATACTGCGCGCTTAAGCGGGGCCGCCCATTACTCGCCCACGCAACATATCACGACCCTTGCTGCGCTGATCCAACTGGCTGAGCGCAAAAGCACAGATGCGACTGCCGCAAAAGAAAACCGCCCCAAGCTTGTGGCATGGGGCGGCGAAAGATCGTGTGACCTAGAAGCTCAAATAAAGGCGTCTGGCATCTCAGATTTGCGTTGCGCGATATAGGCCTTGAGGGCCTCGTCAACCGCAGGGTCTAGCGCGGGCTGGACATATTCAGACAGCATTTTGTCCACCCGCGCAGCCGCCAAGGCCACGCTGTCACGGCTGCCCTCATCCACCCATGTTTCATAGGGCTTATAATCAAGCACATTGGTTTTCCAGAAGGCGGTTTTAAAATTCGCCTGTGTATGCGCACAACCCAAGAAATGCCCGCCAGGGCCAACTTCGCGCAACGCATCCATCGCTTGGGCATTCTCGTCAATCGGCACACCCGCCGCCAGATGGTGCAACACGCCAAGCTGATCCGCATCAAGCACGAATTTCTCAGGGCTTGCGGCCAAGCCACCCTCAAGCCAGCCGCAAGAATGCAGCATGAAATTCACGCCTGACAGCAAACCCATATTCAGCGAATTTGACGTCTCATAGGCTGCCTGCGCATCGGGCAATTTCGAGCCGTTAAACGACCCCGCCGAGCGGTAAGGCAAGTTCAAACGCCGCGCCAATTGGCCTGCACCATATGTGATTTGCGCAGCTTCTGGCGTGCCAAATGTGGGTGCGCCTGAATTCATATCAATCGATGTCACAAAGGCCCCGAATATCACAGGCGCGCCTTTGCGGATCATTTGGCTATAAGCGACAGCCACCATCACCTCGGCCAACACTTGGGTCAGCGTGCCCATAACCGAAACAGGCGCCATTGCGCCCCCCACGATAAAGGGCGAGACGATGCAAGCCTGATTATTCGCGGCATAAACCTCCAATGCGCCCATCATGGTTGCATCGAAAGTCAGCGGGGAATTGATATTGATCAGCGATGTCATGACCGTGTTATTGGTCGCGAAATCTTCGCCGAACAGGATTTTGCACATATCAACTGAGTCTTGCGCCCGCGATGGTTCGGTCACCGACCCCATAAAGGGCTTATCGCTCAGGCTCATATGCGCGTACAGCATATCAAAATGGCGCTTGTTGACGGGAATATCCGTAGGTTCGCACACTGTGCCACCCGAATGGTGCAACCATTTCGACATATAGCCCAATTTCACGAATTTCTGAAAATCAGCCATAGTCGCATAACGGCGGCCACCGACACTGTCCCAAACGAAGGGAGGGCCGTAAACAGGCGCAAGCACCAAAGATTTGCCGCCGATCTCAACACTGCGCTCTGGGTTACGGGCGTGTTGGATAAACGAGGACGGCGCGGTTTTAATCAGGCTGCGAAGCAGTCCTTTGGGAAAACGCACACGCTCGCCGTTTACATCGGCCCCGACATCTTTCCACCGCTTCAGCGCCTCGGGATTTTCCACGAAATTGACACCGATCTCTTCGAGAACAGTTTCCGCGTTCGCCTCGATGATCTCCAGCGCCTCATCCGAGAGGATTTCGAGATTGGGGATTTTGCGTTCGATATATTTCGCCGCTTCAAGTTTGGGTGCGCTGCGCTCCGCACGGCGGGCGGCTCCGCCACCCCCTCTGCCCCGACGTCGATCTGCTGCTGCTTCGCTCATGGTTTTGCCCTCTCGAAGTGACATAAATTTCAATCCCGCAAAAATTGCGGGGCAGGTGTGTTGCCGCTTTTATCTTGCGAAACATTGGGGGCGATGGCGATTTGCGCCATTTGCGAGGGGAAAGCGACATTCGCGCTCTTGCGCGCGCGCAAAGCCTCGCCTATGCGAAGCATATGACGATAGAACCCATTGCCCAATCCCATGAGCGGCTTCTGATCATTGATTTCGGCAGCCAAGTGACGCAACTGATTGCTCGCCGCCTGCGCGAGCAAAATGTATATTGCGAAATTCATCCCTATCAAAATGTCGATGCCGCGTTTTTGGCGGAATTCGACCCCAAGGCGGTGATTTTCTCTGGCGGGCCAGATTCGGTGATGCGCGAAGGATCCCCGCGCCCGCCGCGCGCCGTGTATGATCTGGGCGTGCCGATCATGGGCATCTGCTATGGTCAGCAGGTGATGATGCAGGATCTCGGTGGCACGGTTGAGGCAGGCGAACACGCCACCGCCGAATTTGGACGCGCCTATGTGACAAAAACCACCTCCCAATCAGATTTTGTGGATGGATGGTTCAGCGCGGAGGATGGCCGCGAACAGGTTTGGATGAGCCACGGCGATCATGTCAGCAAAATTGCCGATGGGTTCGAAGTGCTTGGCACTTCCCCAGGCGCGCCTTTTGCGATCACCGCCGATGTGAACCGCCGTTTTTACGCGGTGCAATTCCACCCCGAGGTGCATCACACCCCCAATGGCGCGCAGCTCTATAAGAATTTTCTCTCCATCGCAGGTTTTCGCGGCGATTGGACGATGGCGGGCTATCGTGACCAAGCGGTCGCCGCCATTCGCGAACAAGTTGGCGATGCTAAGGTGATTTGCGGCCTCTCAGGCGGGGTTGATAGTTCGGTTGCGGCGGCGCTCATCCATGAGGCCATTGGCGATCAGCTCACTTGCGTCTTTGTCGATCATGGCCTGCTGCGCATGGGCGAGGCTGAGGAAGTGGTCACGATGTTCCGCGATCACATGAACCTGTCCGTGATCCACGCGCAAGAACAGGATTTGTTCCTTGGTGCGCTCGAAGGGGTCAGCGATCCCGAAGTAAAGCGCAAAACCATCGGCAAATTGTTCATCGATGTGTTCCAGAAATATGCCGATGGCATCGAAGGTGCCGCCTTTTTGGCGCAGGGCACGCTTTACCCCGATGTCATTGAAAGCGTCAGCTTTTCTGGCGGGCCAAGCGTCACGATCAAAAGCCATCATAATGTGGGCGGCCTGCCCGAAAAGATGGGTCTGAAACTGGTCGAACCCTTGCGCGAATTGTTCAAGGACGAGGTGCGCGCCTTGGGGCGTGAACTGGGTCTGCCCGCGCATTTCATCGGCCGCCACCCCTTCCCTGGGCCCGGTCTTGCGATCCGTTGCCCCGGTGAGATCACGCGCGAAAAGCTAGAAATCCTGCGCAAGGCCGATGCGGTTTATATCGACCAAATCCGCAAGCATGGGCTTTATGACGAGATTTGGCAGGCCTTTGTCGCGATCTTGCCCGTGCGCACCGTGGGTGTCATGGGCGATGGCCGCACCTATGACTACGCCTGCGCCCTGCGGGCTGTGACATCAGTTGATGGGATGACAGCGGATTACTACCCCTTTAGCCATGATTTCTTGGGCGAAACCGCAACGCGCATCATCAATGAGGTCAAGGGCATCAACCGCGTGACCTATGACATCACCTCAAAACCGCCCGGAACGATTGAGTGGGAGTGAGGCGCGAGCCTTAACTCTCGGGCGCTTGATACACACCCTGCTCTTTAAGAGCGTCAATTACCTCTTCGGGCATATAGGTCTCGTCATGGCGGGCGAGGATTTCGGTTGCTTCAAACACGCCATCAATTAGGCGGCCTGTGCCAACCATGCCTTCGCCCTCGCCAAACAGATCTGGCAAAACACCCGTGTAAGACACAGGGATGGAGGCCGCGCCATCGGTGACGTTGAAGGTGATGGTCGCTCCTTGGCCGCGGCGCAGGGTCCCCTCCTCGACTAAACCGCCGATGCGGAAGGTTTTATTCGCTGCGGGCGGGTTTTCGGCCACCTCGGCGGGCGGCATGAAGAAATTGATGCCATCACGAAACCCATACCCAACCAGCACGGCCATGCCCCCAAGGAAAAACACAGCCAGCATAACAATTTGAATACGGCGTCTTTTTTTCAATGTTTGCATCGTCTTACACCTATCATTCCATCACGCCGTCACGCGGGATCATGGGAAAAGCGCGAGGTTTTCTAACCCTTGCTTTTCGTCAAACCCAAGCATCAGATTGGCGTTTTGCATCGCTTGACCCGATGACCCTTTGCACAGGTTATCAAGCGCGGCAAAAACAATCGCGCGGCCCGCGCGCCGATCTTTTGCCACCCCTATATAGGCATGGTTCGAGCCACGCACATCATGCGTTGACGGGGCTGCGCCAAAGGGTAGCACATGCACAAAAGGCTCGGATGCATAAGTTTCGGCCAATGTGTCGTAAATCGCCTCAGCCTCGCCCTTGACATAGACCGTAGCCAAGATCCCGCGGTTAAACGGGGCGAGATGGGGGGTGAATTGCACCTCAACCTTGCGCCCTGCGAGGGCCGAAAATTCTTGATCAAATTCCCCCAAATGGCGATGTGTGCCGCCCACCCCATAGGGGTTTGTGCCTTCGGAAAGTTCGGCATGAAGCAGGTTTTCTTTTAGGCTACGCCCTGCCCCCGACACGCCAACCACCATGTTGATGATGATCTCATCAAGATCAATCAGCCCTGCCGAAATCAAAGGCCGCAAGGCATATTGCCCCGTGGCCGCGTTGCAGCCTGTGCCTGCGACAAGGCGCGCCGCTGATATTTCATCGCGGTAAAATTCGGTCAGGCCATAGATCGCTTCGGCCTGCAATTCTGGGGCGGCATGGGGTTGGCCATACCATTTTTCATAGGCCACAGGATCGCGCAGACGAAAATCCGCGGAGAGATCCACAATTTTCAAATCGCGCGGCAGGTCTTTGATCACCGCCTGCGAGGTCGCATGGGGCAGCGCGCAAAAGGCCAGATCAATATTCGTGAAATCAATGTCTTCGATTTTCTGAAGAACGGGCAAATCTAAGTGGCGCAAAAAGGGAAACACATCCCCCATCGCCATACCCGCCTTGCGCTCGCCTGACAGGGCCAGGATGCGCATGCCCCCATGCCCATGGATCAGCCGCACCAATTCCGCGCCCGTATATCCAGAGGCCCCTAGGATCGCGATATTCTTTGTCATTCCATCTCTTTCATGCATCAGGAAGCTCTGCCTGTTCAAAGGCAATCTTGCGGCGCAAAAACTGTGTGGCCTTATTCGATACTTTTTGCGGGTCGCCTGTTGTCAAAAACTTCGTCACGGCCCCCGCACCGACCATTTCAGGGCGGCGGGTCAGATAATCGGCCAGACTTTCGGCAACCAGATTGGGCTGGCTGTATACGGCCACATCAGGGCCAAGGGCAGTGCGGAAATGCTCTTCAACCAGCGGGTAGTGGGTGCAGCCCAAAATGGCCGCCTCGGGGCGCGGCATACGGCGCAAAAGCGCCTCAACATGGCTACGCACCATCGCCTCGGCCAAGATCATATCGCCCATCTCAATCGCATCCACCAAGCCGCCGCAGGGCTGTGCTTCGACATCAACGCCAATGGCGCGAAAGGCCAATTCACGTTGAAACGCGCGGCTTGAGACAGTTGCAGGCGTAGCAAAAAGCGCCACATGTTTTACCGCAACTTCGCGGGGGGGCGAGTTATCCCCCCACTGCCGCTCGGTCAGCGCCTCAATCAGGGGCACAAACACGCCAAGGACGCGCTTGTCTTTCGGAACCCACCCCTCCTGCATGCGCCGCAACGCGGCAGCAGAGGCGGTGTTACAGGCTAAAATCACCAGATCACAGCCTTGATCAAACAGGCATTGCACCCCGCGCGTGGTCAGGTGGTAGATATCTTCTGCATCCCGCACTCCATAGGGCGTGTGCGCGTTATCGCCGAAATATACCAATGGCAAATCGGGCAATCGCCGCGTGACCGCATCCAACACTGTCAGCCCGCCAAGGCCTGAGTCAAATATGCCGACCGCCATCTTCCTGCCTTTCATGCCGCTTGGCGAGACGCTTTTGATCAAATTCAAACCCGCGCAGGCGGGGGTCAATCGGCGTTTGGCTCAAGCGATAGGTTTCGCTGCGTAGAAAATCCATCAATGCGGGCGGATTGTCCAGATGAGCTGCCATATCTTGCCGCGAAATTGGCCTGCCCACGGTCACGTCAAGCGGCACTTTCATCCGTTTGCGAAATTCACGGATCAGCAACCCCATGCGCAAGGTGACATGGATATGGCTCATGATCTGGAAAAGACGCGAATTCTGCCCTTCAAAGAAAATCGGGATCATGGTTGCCCCTGAACGCGCGACCATGCGCGCGGTAAAGACTCGCCAATCTGGATCCATCGGAACGCCAAAGGGCTTGGCCGCAGTCGAAACTGTGCCGCCAGGAAAAATGCCAATCGCGCCCCCTTGATCGAGATAGGAAAACGCGGCCTTACGTGTGGTGATGTTTTGCGCAACCGCCTCTTTGGTTTCATCGAAGGAGACGGGCAAAATGATCCGCTCAAGATCGGGGGCCTTGCGGAAAATTTGATGCGCGAGAATGCGAAAATCCCCGCCACGGCGCTGCGATAAGATATGCCCCATAATCAACCCATCCAAAATACCAAACGGATGGTTCGCAATCAAAATCAGTGGCCCCGCCTCGGGAATGCCCTCTAGCCCTGCCCCGTGATAATTGATCTTCAGGCCGTAGCGATCGCACATCACCTGCCAAAAATCATGACCTGCCGCCACTTGATCCTCATAGCCTTCGGCACGGCGGATCAAGGACAGGCGCCCTGTCGTGTTTTCCAACAGACGTATCACCGCACGCCCCATTCGGGTCTGCGCCGAGGTCGCATAGGTGATATCACGCGCCACCTGATAGCGCTTTAATTTGCGGGGATGTTCTGTCATCCATGCCCCCGCTTCGGCCAACCCCAAAGGCAGATCAGCTCTAGCGCAACATGGGCGGCAGCCACCGCCGTGATCTCGCCCGTGTCATAGGGGGGGGACACCTCAACCACATCGCCGCCGATTAGGTTAATCCCCGCCAATCCGCGCAGGATCAGGGCCACCTCACGGCTGCTCAAGCCCCCCCAGACGGGCGTGCCTGTTCCAGGGGCATGGGCCGGATCAAGCGCATCAATATCAAAGGAAAGATAGACAGGCGCATCACCAAGCCGCGTGCGAATTGCTGAAATCACATCCGCCACACCGCGCCGCGCCACATCTTGGGCACTGATGATCTCGATGCCAAGATTGTCGTCCACCACTGTGCGGATACCCACATGGATTGACCGCTGAACATCAATCAAACCTTCCTTCACCGCCTTGTAGCAGAAGGTTCCATGATCCACCCGCGCAGGCGCATCATCAGGCCATGTGTCGGTATGGGCATCAAATTGCAGCAGCGCCACGGGCCCGAATTTGGCCACATGGGCGCGCAAAATCGGCAGGGTGATCGAATGATCTCCGCCCAAGCTAATCACATTCGCCCCTTGCGCCAAAATGCCTGCGATATGCGCCTCAATTGCGGCGGGCGTCTGCGCGGGTTGCGCATAATCCAGTGCCATATCGCCGTAATCGGCGATCGCAAATTCCTCAAGCGGCGAGAAACCATCCCACCCAAAGGGCGGATCAAAAGGTTGCAAACTTGAGGCGGCGCGGATGGCGCGCGGGCCAAATCGGGTGCCTGCGCGATGCGTCACCGCCTGATCAAAGGGAATGCCTGTAATAGCCAGGTCCACCCCCGATAGGTCTTTAGACAGTTTGCGGCGCAAAAAAGAAGGCACCCCAGAAAACGCATTCTCAAACGCAAGCCCTTTGAACGATCCCGCCGTAATGGCCAGATCAATTTGGCTTTTGGCATCTTCCAGCGCCATTTTGCGCCTCTCCCTTACTGTCCTTGATCCGTTCTGTTCCAGCTTTGGGAAAAACTCAAGCCAAACCCGCCACGGCGACTGGCCTCAAGGGTGAAATTCGACTAGATCTACCCCAAAGATCAAAAAGGATGGGCAGATGACCGAGCAGACCGATAAATTGCGCCAAGATTTTATTGACGCGATGAGCCTTTGCGCGAATTCCGTCTGCGTGGTCAGCACCGATGGTGTTGCAGGTTTGGGCGGCTTGACCGTCTCAGCCATGAGTTCTGTTTCTGCAGACCCAGACACCCAAGCCGATGGCCCAACCATGTTGATTTGCGTTCATGCCAATTCGACATCGCTGCCCGTCATTCTGGAAAATGGCGTATTTTGCATCAATATCCTCGGCCAAGGATCTGATAAGATAGCAGAAATTTTTGCAGGCCGGCATGGCCTCACAGTGGCTGCGCGCTTTGACGGGGTGGCCTATGCCCCGCTTGCCACGGGTGCGCCTGTTTTCTCAGATGCTTTGGCCGCCTTTGATTGCAGCATATTAAAATCAGACACCATCGGGACGCATCATGTGATTTTCGGCGTGGTGCGCGCCGTGACCCTCTCCGATCAGACCGAGCCGCTGATTTACCACAAACGCCGCTTTCGCGCCCTTGCGCCGGAAACCAAATAAAGGGATGCGCCATGTATGATCGTGATCTGATTGAAAATGGCGGCGGTTCTATGGCCCGCCTTCTAGAGATCATGCGCGCCTTGCGCGACCCAGAGGCGGGCTGCCCTTGGGATATCGAGCAAGATTTCGACAGTATTGCCCCCTACACGATTGAGGAGGCCTATGAGGTGGCCGATGCAATTTCGCGCCGTTCATGGGGCGAATTGCGCGGCGAATTGGGGGATCTGGTTCTGCAATCGGTCTATCATGCGCAAATGGCGGAAGAAGCGGGATATTTCACCTTTGACGATGTTCTGCACGACATTTCCGACAAGATGGTCGCGCGCCACCCACATGTGTTTGGTGCAGAAAATCGCGACAAATCCGCAGACCAACAGGTCGAAGATTGGGAAAAGATCAAGGCCCGCGAGCGCGCCGCCCGTGCGAAAACGGGGGTTTTGGCCGATGTTGCACTCGGCTTGCCCGCCTTGATGCGGGCGGAAAAACTACAAAAACGGGCAGCACGCGTGGGGTTTGATTGGCCACAGATAGATCAGGTGATCGATAAAATCGCCGAAGAATCCGCTGAATTGGCCGAGGCGCGCGCGACCCTCCCCCAAGAGAAAATTGCAGAAGAAATGGGGGATTTGCTGTTTGTGATGGCCAATCTGGCGCGCCATCTCAAGGTAGACCCTGAAACGGCCTTGCGCAAAGCGAATGAAAAATTCACCCGCCGTTTCAATTATATAGAAAACGAACTTCGGGCTGTTGGTCGCAGCGCAGATCAGTCCAACCTCGAAGAGATGGAAGCCCTGTGGCAAGAGGCCAAGACCAAGCGGCTGTAACGCCGCCATCTTGCCAAGCCTGTGATTTTGGCTACCTTCCTGCCTTGGCGCGATTTTGGGGCGCCTAACCTAGGAAAGCGTGCACTGATGAGCCAAGCAAACCAACAGCGCCCCGCATTGGCGGCGCTCTGGATGACAGGGGCAATTGTCGCCTTTACCCTAATGGCCATCGCAGGGCGCGCTGTCTCCTTTGAATTGGACACATTCGAGATCATGACCTATCGCTCGGCTGTGGGGGTTGTGGTGGTTGCGATCCTTGCCACTGTCTTTGGCAAATGGAGTGAGGTCAAACGCGACAAGCTGCCGATGCATATGGGGCGCAATATCTTTCATTTTGCGGGGCAAAATCTGTGGTTTTACGCGATCACTGTGATCCCACTTGCGCAGGTCTTCGCGCTTGAATTCACCTCGCCGCTTTGGGTCATGCTTTTGGCTGCCCTGTTTTTGGGCGAGCATTTGACGCGGCTCAAGCTATTTGTCGCGGTTGTGGGGTTCATCGGCATCCTCCTTGTCGTGCGCCCTTGGGTGGCGCCCCCCTCTGCGGGAATGATCATTGCCGCAGCGGCGGCGCTTTGTTTTGCCAGCACCGCGATTTTCACCAAGCGCCTGACGCAGAGCCAAACCATCACCTGCATCATGTTTTACCTCACCATCATGCAACTGGTCTTTGGACTGGTGTGCAGCCTTGCCGATGGGGATATGGCCTTGCCGACAGGGGGCAATGTGGCGTGGATTGTTTTGATCGGCTTTGCGGGGCTCGTGGCGCATTTTTGCCTGACATCCGCCCTCAGTGTCGCGCCCGCCTCGGTGGTGATGCCACTGGATTTTGTGCGCCTGCCTGTGATTGCCCTGATTGGGGTCATGCTCTATGCCGAACCCCTTGACGCCATGGTTCTTTTGGGGGCAGCCCTTATTTTCGGGGCGAATTACCTCAATATTACAGGCGCCGCGCGGCTAGAACGCCGCAATTCCGCCATCAGCTAAATGTAACTTTTTAGGCATTTTTTATATATACAAGAAGGGTGTGCTTGCGCTTAATGATCACCAAGGGGGATCATTGTAGGAGGGACACCCATCATGACCCGTAAGCGTTGGTTGCTTGCACCCGTTTATTCACTTTTATGCAGCCTTTTCATTGGCCAAGTCGCCTATGCAGGGGGCCTAGATCAAACCACATTCTCACCGCTCATCCTGTTCGAGGATGGCGGTTATGCCGAAATCAGCGCACAGCGCCGCGATATTACAGTGTCAGGCGCACTTGTCGCCGCGCCAAACGTGGGCGCACAAAATGTCCTGCAAAACCGCACCACGCTGAATTTGGGATATAAGCAAGATTTGGGTGATCGCATGGGCGTGGCCTTGCAAATCACCACCCCCTATGCTGCCAACACCGCCTATACTGCGGCGGGCTATCCGCTGAACGGCACCACTGCCACATTGGAAAGCCGTGCGATCACGGCGCTTTTATCCTATGACATCGGCCAAAACGCCTTTGCTTATGGTGGTCTGCGCCTGTTGCAATCGGATGGTGATATTTACGTTTCGCTGAATGCAGGCTTGCCGAATGTCTTTTCCTACCGCTTTGATGGCGAAAGCGATACAGGCCTTGGCTATGTTCTGGGGCTTGCCTATAGCCGCCCTGAATTCGGCACCCGTCTGGCCCTTAGCTATACCAGCCCGATTGATTTGACGTTTTCAGGCCAAGAGGGGCGGGTATTGGGCGCGGCAGGCGCGACCCCTGCCCTCAGCGACACGCGGTTTGGCGTTGAGATGCCCGCAACCCTCAGCCTTGATTTTCAACAGGGCATTGCGACCAACACCGCCCTTTTTGGCCGCATTCAACAAAGCCGTTGGGGGGGATTTGAGATCAGGCCAAACCTCTATCCCGCAGGTGCATTGGTCACCTATCGCGATGATGTCATGCGCTATGATTTGGGCGTCAAGCATCGCCTAAGTGAGGCATGGGGTATATCGGCCCTGTATTCGCAAGAACCGCAAACGGGCGGCCTATCAAGCAACCTTGCCCCTGTTGATGGCCTATGCGGCTTCACGCTTGGGGCCGAATATACACGCGGCGGCGCGGCCATCGGCTTTGCCCTCTCTGAGGTGCGATTTGACGACACAACAACGGGGCTTGGAACCACGCCCTTTGCGCGGTTCAACGGAAACAGGGCAAGGCTTGTCACGATCCGTCTCAGCCATCGCTTTTAAGGCGGCGCGCAAAATCGCCATTGGAATTTGGCAGGTTTTCGGGATAGACCTGCCAAAACAAGGCTTTGGCAAAGGCGGCAGGCCCTATGGAAATGCTTTATAAATCCGCAAGCGATTGGCGTGCAGCGGCGCAAAAACAGGTTCTTTTTTTCGGGATGTCAGGCCTTGGCAAGACACGGCTTGCCAATTTGCTACGCGATGCAGGGGATTGGTTCCACTATTCCATCGATTACCGCATTGGCACCGCCTATATGGGCGAGCATATTGTCGACAATCTCAAACGTCAGGCAATGCAAGTGCCGTTTCTGGCAGATTTGCTGAAGTCGGATTCGATTTATATCGGTTCGAACATCACGTTTAACAATCTCGCGCCGCTCTCTACCTTCCTTGGAAAACCTGGTGATCCTGCCAAGGGAGGGGTCGGGTTTGACGAATATATGCGCCGTCAGGCGCTGCATCGGCGCGCTGAGATCAACGCCCTTTTGGACACGCCCAGCTTTATCATCCGCGCGCGCGACCTTTATGGATATGCCAATTTCGTCTGCGACACCGGCGGCTCTATTTGCGAGGTGGTTGACCCCAATGACCCGCAAGACGAGGTGCTGCGCACGCTTGCGCAAAATTGCCTGATGATTTGGATTGAAGGCAGCGAAGATCATACTGAGGAATTGATCCGCCGCTTCACCCGTGCGCCAAAGCCCATGTATTACCAACCGCAATTTCTGAACGCGCGATGGGCTGACTATCTGGCAGAAACAGGGCTGTCGCCCGATGCGGTCAATCCAGATGACTTTATCCGAAACACCTACGCGGCGGCCTTGCATCATCGCGCGCCGCTCTATCGCGACATGGCGAAAAACTGGGGCCTGAGGGTCAGCGCCGAAGATGTGGCGCGTGTGTCCGATGCCCAAGATGTGATTGATTTGATCGCCTCTGCCCTTGAGGCGCGCGGCGAGATCACCTAAATCCCCTGCTCGCGCGGAAGATACGGATCAACAAATGCCGATAACCCTGCCAACCAGCCTGCCTGCATTCTCCATCCTTCGGGATGAGGGGGTGATGGTCATGGGGCGCAGCGCGGCAGAAAGCCAAGATATTCGGCCATTGAAAATTGGGCTTTTGAACCTGATGCCCAAGAAAATTCAGACCGAGACGCAATTTGCCCGCCTGATTGGCGCATCGCCGTTGCAGACGGAATTTTCGCTGATCCGTATGAGCGAACATGAAACCAAGAACACCGCCGCAGAACATATGGCCGAATTTTATCAGCCATTTCGTGATGTGCGCGACCAAAAATTTGATGGCCTAATCATCACAGGCGCGCCGATTGAGCATCTGGATTTCGAAGATGTGACCTATTGGTCCGAGCTGTGCGAAATCTTCGAATGGACGCAAACCAATGTCCATTCCACCTTTGGCATTTGCTGGGGCGGGATGGCGATGATCAATTATTTCCACGGCGTCAAAAAACATATGCTGCCCGCAAAGCAATTCGGGTGCTATCGGCATCGCAATCTGCAATCAGACAGTCCCTATTTGCGGGGGTTCTCCGATGATTTGGTGATGCCCGTCAGCCGTTGGACGGAAATGCGCCGCCCCGAGATCGAGGCCGCGGGTCTGCCCGTTTTGCTCGACAGTCCCGAGGTTGGCCCTGCCTTGGTCGAAGATAGCGCACATCGCGCGCTCTATATTTTCAATCATCTTGAATATGATAGCACCACCTTGGCCGAAGAATATCAACGTGATCTGGGCAATGTGCAGGTGGACGGGGCCAGTATCGCCCTGCCCGTCAATTACTTCCCTCACGATGATCCAAGCCAAAAGCCACTCAACCGCTGGCGCAGCCATGCCCATCTTCTATTCGGCAATTGGATCTCGGAAATCTATCTGACGACACCCTTTGATATGGCGCGCATTGGTCAAGACAGCACCGATCTGCGGCGGTGATAGACGGGCGCAAGATGCGTCCCTATATTCACCCCAGTCTGCACTGGGAAATTGGCCATGATTGATAGAAAACCATTTGATGGCGCCATTACGCGCTATTTTGAAGACGATGCGCCCGAGGCGATCCGCGCGGCCCTAAAGACGGCCGAGACTTCCGACATTCTTGATCCGACTTATCCCTATGCTGCGCGGATGCAGAATAGTCTCTACATGGCTGGAATGACCGCCTTGCAAATTGAACTGGCAAAATTTCACGCATGGGTGCGCGAAACAGGGCAACGGATTGCCGTGATTTTCGAGGGGCGCGATGCCGCAGGCAAGGGTGGCGCGATTGCGCGCGTCATGGAAAACCTAAACCCGCGGGTGGCGCAAATTGTGGCCTTGTCGAAACCCAGCGAAACCGAAGCGGGGCAATGGTATTTCCAACGCTATATTCAGCATCTGCCAAGCCGCGGGCAAATTCGGCTCTTTGATCGCTCATGGTATAATCGGGGCGTGGTGGAACATGTGTTCGGGTTTTGCACGCCCGCGCAACGTGAGGCCTTTTTTGCCCAAGCCCCACGGTTCGAGGATATGCTGCTTGAGGATGGGATCAGCCTGACGAAAATCTGGCTCAATCTGGGCCGTGCCGAACAACTGCGCCGCTTTTTGGCGCGTGAAAATGACCCGCTCAAACATTGGAAACTGTCGCGTATCGATGTCGATGGTCTGGCGAAATGGCACGAATACAGCGCCGCGATCCGCGAAACCTTGACCCGCACCCATACCGCGACAGCGCCGTGGCATGTGATCCGTGCCGATGATAAACGCCGCGCGCGTTTGGCGGTGATCCGACAGATTCTCAGCCAGTATGACTATCCAGAAAAAGACCCCAACCTTGCGTCCGCCCCCGATCCTGCCATAAGTGGCGGGCCTGAGGCTTGGACAGATCAAGGGGACAATGCGTAAACAGGGCTATCATCACGGCAATTTGCGTCAAGCCTTGGTTGAGGCCGCTTTGCGGCTGATCACCGAAAAAGGCCCTGCAGGTTTTACCTTGGCCGAGGCGGCCAAGGATGCGGGCGTGACCCCTGCCGCCGTGTATCGCCATTTTCAAGGCCGTGAAGAATTGATCACCGAGGCAGCCTTGCAAGGTCACGCGATCTTTCGCGAGGCGATGGAGGCCGCGTTCAACAGCAAATCTGCCCCTCTGGCCGCATTCGAGGCCACGGGCCGCGCTTATTTGCGTTTTGCGCAATCTTATCCTGGTCACTACATGGCCATGTTTGAAAGCGGCCTTTCGGCCAATGCCCATCCTGATTTGGCCCGTGCATCAGAAAGATCCCGCGCGATTTTGGAACGGGCCGCCGAGGCACTTAGCGCACAATTGCCCGCCGATAGACGCCCGCCTGCATCTATGTTTACCGCACATATCTGGGCCATGAGCCACGGGGTGGTCGAACTCTTTGCGCGCGGTCGCGAGGGCGGCAATGCCCCCTTCCCCGCCGAAGACCTTCTTGAGGCAGGGATCGGGATTTATCTGCGCGGTCTTGGCCTGCTCGACAAAGACTGTTAGCGCAGGACACAGGCGGCGTCACGCAGTGCCAAAAAAAATGGCACTGGCCCGTAAAATTTACACAAATGTGACGATCTCTCTTTAAGGAACGCAAGAAAACCCTTATAGTCCAACTACTTGGATATGCGCGCAGGATAAATGCAATGGATTGGGATCGTTTACGCATCTTTCACGCCGTGGCGGATGCTGGCAGTTTGACCCATGCGGGGGACGTGCTGCATCTCAGCCAATCGGCGGTGTCGCGCCAAATTCGATCCTTGGAAGACGAATTAAACGCAACCCTGTTCCATCGTCACGCGCGCGGTTTGATCCTGACCGAACAAGGCGAATTGCTATTCGATGCCACGCGCCATATGGCAAAGCGTCTTGATGCTGCCGCCGCCCGCATTCGCGACAGCGAAGAAGAGGTATTCGGTGAATTGCGCGTGACCACCACCATCGGCTTTGGCTCGCTATGGTTGGCACCGCGCCTGCCCGCGCTTTATGAAAAATATCCCAATCTCAAGATTGATTTGATGCTTGAGGAGCGGGTGCTGGATTTGCCAATGCGCGAGGCCGATGTGGCCATCCGCATGAAGGAACCCAGCCAAGCGGATCTCATTCGCAAGCGTTTAATGAATATTCGCATGCGGCTTTACGCATCGCCCCAATATCTCGAACAAAACGGCGTCCCCCAAACACTTGACGATTTACGCGACCATCGCCTGATCAGTCAAAATGCAACGGCGGCACAGGTCTCCTCAGGTGCGCTTTTGGTGCGTCAGCTGATGTCTTATGAAATTGGCAGCTTCTTGACTGTAAATAACTATTTCGGGGTGCTGCAGGGCGTCATCCATCACCTCGGCATTGGGGTATTGCCCGATTACCTGACCCAAGACTTTCCCAATTTGGTGCGCGTTCTCGACACGGTCGAAAGCAATGATGTGCCCGTTTTCCTTGCCTATCCCGAAGAACTGCGGCAGTCCAAACGCATCGAGGCCTTCCGCGAATTTGTGACCGAAGAAATCATCGCACATCGCCGCAAAGAACGGGACGGAAACGTCTAAACTGCCCGAACTCCTGCGTGACATTTCCGCCATGACCCTGTGTGATATGCGCCACATGCATAGCGGGTTTGCATTCTTGTGGCGGGATTTTTCTTGATACTTCGCAAAGTGATCATTAATTGGGCAGCAGTGATGACATTTGCACAAAGTGTCATGACCACCTCCCTGTTGGACTTCGGCCGAGACTTGTCTCGGCCTTTTTTTTGGCCAAAGCGCAAGATGCGGCTTTTGCAAAACCTGTGCCCCGCCCCCCTTTCCCCTCGCGCGCCTATGCCGTAAAGACGGGGTGTCTGCGCGCCTTTGCGCCTCGCCACAGGAACGATACCCCATGACCGAACCCGAAATCACCCCCGAGTTGATCGCTGCACATGGCCTTAAGCCTGATGAATATGAGCGCATCCTCGAGATTATCGGACGTATCCCGAATTTCACGGAACTTGGCATTTTTTCGGCGATGTGGAACGAGCATTGCTCGTATAAATCTTCGAAAAAATGGTTGCGCACCCTACCAACCGAAGGGCCGCAGGTCATTTGCGGGCCAGGCGAGAACGCAGGCATTGTCGATATTGGCGATGGTCAGGCGGTCGTGTTCAAAATGGAAAGCCACAACCACCCCTCCTATATCGAGCCCTATCAGGGCGCGGCCACGGGCGTAGGTGGGATTTTGCGCGATGTTTTCACAATGGGCGCGCGTCCAATTGCGGCGATGAATGCACTCTCCTTTGGTGCGGTAGATCATCCCAAAACACGCTCTTTGATCCATGGGGTTGTGCGCGGTGTCGGCGGCTATGGCAACAGTTTCGGCGTCCCCACTGTGGGCGGCGAGTTGCGCTTTGACGCGGCATATAATGGCAATTGCTTGGTCAATGCCTTTGCCGCAGGTCTGGCTGAGACGGATAAGATTTTCTATTCCGCCGCCTCTGGCGTAGGGATGCCTGTTGTCTATTTGGGCGCCAAGACAGGTCGTGACGGGGTTGGCGGGGCCACGATGGCCAGCGCCGAATTTGACGACACGATTGAAGAAAAGCGCCCAACTGTTCAGGTTGGCGACCCTTTCACAGAAAAGCGCTTGCTTGAGGCCTGCCTTGAATTGATGGCCTCAGGCGCGGTGATCTCGATCCAAGATATGGGCGCCGCAGGTCTGACCTGCTCTGCGGTCGAAATGGGGGATAAGGGCGGCTTGGGGATCAAGCTGCAACTTGATCATGTGCCGCAGCGCGAGCCCAATATGACCGCCTATGAAATGATGCTCTCCGAAAGCCAAGAGCGCATGTTGATGGTGCTACGCCCCGAAAAAGAGGCAGAAGCACGCGCCATTTTTGAAAAATGGGATCTCGATTTTGCCATTGTCGGGGAAACGATTGCTGAAGACCGCTTCGTGATCATGCACGGCAATGCAGTTAAGGCGGATTTGCCGCTGTCGAAACTGTCCTCTACGGCACCAGAATATGACCGCCCTTGGGTCGAAACCCCTGCCGCCGAGGCGGTGGATTTCATCCCAGAAATCGACCCTATTGATGGGTTAAAGGCGCTTTTGTCTTCGCCAAATTACTGCGGGCGCGGCTGGGTCTATCAACAGTATGACACCCAAGTTGGCGCAGACACGATCCGCACGCCGGGCTATGGGGCGGGCGTTGTGCGCGTGGCAGGCACGAATAAGGCGCTGGCATTCACCTCGGATGTGACACCGCGCTATGTCAAAGCGAACCCCTTTGAGGGCGGCAAGCAGGCCGTAGCCGAAGCCTATCGCAACCTTGTTTCTGTCGGGGCAACACCGCTTGCAACCACCGACAACCTGAATTTTGGCAACCCTGAAAAGCCCGAAATTATGGGCCAATTCGTGGGTGCCATTAAGGGCATTGGCGCGGCCTGTTCAGCGCTCGACACCCCAATCGTTTCGGGCAATGTCAGCCTTTACAATGAAACCGATGGCAGCGCGATCCTGCCCACTCCCACGATTGGGGCGGTTGGTTTGATTGCGGATATTGACCGCGACCTGATCAATGGAACGGCACGCGAAGGTCACTGGGCGCTTTTGATCGGGGAAACCAAAGGTCATTTGGGCCAATCTGCGCTATTGGCCGAAGTGTTCCATCGCGTTGAGGGCGATGCCCCCCCCGTGGATCTTGAGGCAGAGCGGAAAGCGGGCCAATTCATTCTCGACAATCGCGAAATGATTTCGGCGTGTAATGACCTCTCGGATGGCGGGCTTGCCTTGGCTGCGTTTGAGATGGCCGCAGCCTCCGACACGGGTGTAACATTGGACGCAAGCGATGCGGCCAGCTTGTTTGGCGAAGATCAGGGGCGCTATTTGATTGCCTGCTCGACCGATAAGGCCGAAGCCTTGATGGTTGCCGCGGGCCAAGTGGGCCTTCAGATCACCACGGTTGGTAAATTTGGCGGCGACCAGATCACCATCGCCGGCTCTAGCGAAAGCCTTGATGCGCTTCGGGCCCTATCAGATGGCACGCTGTCCCGCTTGTTTGACTAACCCATAATGCGCCTCCAACAGGCCCCTTGTTTGGGGCCATATCGGGGCCTAGATTAGACGTAACAGACTGGAATTCATGAGGGCAGATATGGCAATCACAGCACAAGATATCGAGGATCTAATCCGCGCATCCTTTCCCGAAGCGCAGATTACGGTTGAGGGTGATGATGGCCAGCACTTCGCTGCTCAAGTGATTGATGCCAGCTTTAAGGGCATGAACCGCGTGGCCCAACAACGTGCTGTTTATGCCGCCCTCAAAGGCAAAATGGATGGCAGCGCGGGCGAATTGCACGCGCTCGCCCTCACCACCCGCGCCCCCGATTAAAAGGAAGACCCAGATGAGCGTAGAAGATCAGATCAAAGAGATGATCACGAAAAATGACGTGGTCTTGTTCATGAAAGGCACAAAATCCATGCCACAATGCGGGTTTTCCAGCCGTGTGGCAGGTGTTCTGAATTACATGGGCGTAGAATTTGCCGATGTGAATGTGTTGGAAGATGAAAATATCCGCCAAGGGATCAAGGATTTCTCAGATTGGCCCACGATCCCGCAACTCTATGTGAAGGGCGAATTCGTAGGTGGGTGCGATATCATCACTGAGATGACCCTCTCAGGCGAGCTGGACGCGATGTTTGACGCGCAAAATGTCAGCTATGACAAAGAGGCAGCAGATAAAATTCGTGAGGCAAACGCCTGATTTCGTTTGATATTGTGAAAAATGGCGCGTTAGGTTTTGCCTGACGCGCCATTTTTTATTTCTTCTTCGTATCCCCCTTGCGCACATGTTTGCTGAGGCGCGAGGGAATAGATTTTTTGCGATCCTTGTAGGGGTTTTTATCCGCTTGGCTGCGCATGAACAGACGGATCGGCACACCAGGCATGTCAAAACTATCGCGCAACCCGTTTACCAAATAGCGCGAATAGCTTTCAGGCAGCTTTTCTGGCATCGAACACATCACAACAAACGAGGGCGGGCGCGCTTTGGCTTGGGTCATGTAGCGCAGACGAATACGCCGACCTGATGGTGCGGGCGGTGGATGCGCCTCCACCATTTCCCCTAACCATCGGTTCAGCGTGGCTGTTGGCACACGGCGGTTCCAAATCGTGGCGGCGTTAATGATTGCCGCATGCAGTCGATCTAGCCCTTTGCCTGTCTTGGCCGAAACCGTGACCATCGACACGCCTTTTATTTGCGGCAATAATTTTTCAAGACGATCCCGCAGGAATTTTAGTTTTTCCTGCTTCTCATCCTCAACATCCCATTTGTTTACCGCAATCACCACCGCGCGCCCCTCACGCTCGGCCAGATCAGCGATGCGCAAATCTTGCGCCTCAAATGGAATGGCCGCATCCAGCAAAACCACGACCACTTCGGCAAATTTGACAGCACGCAGACCATCGGCCACGGAGAGCTTTTCCAGTTTTTCCTGCACGCGGGCGCGTTTGCGCATCCCTGCCGTGTCGAAAATCCGCATCGGCACCCCATCCCATGTCACTGGAAGGGAGATCGCATCACGGGTGATCCCCGCCTCGGGGCCAGTGAGCAAACGCTCCTCCCCCAAGATTTGGTTGATGAGGGTGGATTTGCCTGCATTGGGGCGGCCGATTACGGCGATTTGCAAAGGCCGCTCAAGCGTTAATTCGCGCAGGCCCCCTTCCTCAGTTTCATCTTCATCAAGCTCGATATCGGTTTCTGGGCTGTAATCCTCGGCTTCCTTCGCCTCGATCAGCGGGGCAAGGGCCACGGCCAATTCGCCCATACCTTCGCCATGCTCAGCGGATAGGGCTAAGGGCTCGCCCAAGCCCAGTTCATAGGCCTCAAGCCACCCTGCCTGCCCTGCCCGTCCTTCGGATTTATTTGCGCCCAAAAGAACAGTGACACCGCGCTTGCGCAGTAGATCGGCAAAGGCGTGATCGGTCGGCGTCAGGCCTGTGCGCGCGTCAATCAAAAATAGGCACGCATCCGCCATATCGACCGCCCGCTCCGTCAGGCGGCGCATACGGCCTTGCAGACTGTCATCTGTGGCCTCCTCAAGGCCCGCCGTGTCAACCACAGTGAACCGCATCGACCCAAGCCGCGCCGCCCCTTCGCGCAGATCACGGGTGACACCGGGTTGATCATCAACCAAGGCAAGGCGCTTGCCCACCAAACGATTGAACAAGGTGGATTTGCCCACATTGGGCCGACCAATAATGGCGAGGGTAAAGCTCATGATCTCGACAGTGTAAAATTCCTAAGACCCGTCCCCTATCTTAAGGCAGGGACGAAGGAAAGCCCAAGCAAATCTCGACTGCTATTTTGCGCGGCGCAGCATCAGATCGAACCGCTCGAGAAACCGCGAACGATCCGCCTTGGCAAAGGGGCGCGGGCCAGAAGGGGCGCCCTCCTGCGGCAGGCCAGCCCGCAAATCAGCCATAAGCGCGCGTGTTGCCACCTGCGCGCCGATTGTGTCCATTGTATAAGCATCCCCCTTGGGCGAAATCACCTGTGCGCCTGATTTCAACGCGCGTTCCGCCAAAAGAATATCGCCAGTCACCACAATATCACCCGCTTCAAGCCCGGCTATGATCGCATCATCAGCGGCATCAAACCCGTCCCCCACCAGATGCATCGCCAAAAGCGGGTGATCGGGCAGACGCAAATATTGATTGGCCACAAAGCGCAATCCAATCTTGTGGCGCAGCGCCACGCGAATGGCCTCTTCGCGCACGGGACAGGCATCTGCATCCACAAAAACCATCGGAGAGCTTGGCCTTGGCATTTCAGTCTTGGGGGCATCTTCCGTCATTTTCACGTCTCCCGCGCCTGCTGTGCGCGAATCTTCCAATTTCCGCCCGCGGGAAAAAAATCGTCTAGCGGGGCATTTTGCAGAAAAATGTAAGGCGAATTGGCTCAATTCCCTCCATCCACAGGCGAATGATCCGCAAATCCGCGAAAATGCGGTTCAATTCTCCGCCGTTATGGGTCGTTTTCTCTTTCCAACCCCGTAAGCTGGCATTAATTCTTATCCATCTGGGGTAATAACAACAACTTGGGAGTTCTTCATGAAAAAACTTTTGCTGGCTTCGGCCGCCTCCTTGGCGCTTGCGTCCATGGCAACCGCACAAGAGGTAAAGATCGGCACTGTTGTGGGCTTTACAGGCCCGCTTGAATCGCTTGCGCCTGACATGGCTGGTGGCTCGGAATTGGCGATGAACGAAGTGAACGCAAGCGGCAATTTCCTGAACGGCGCGACTGTTGTCTCCGTGCGCGGCGACAGCACGTGTATTGACGCGGCCGCTGCAACCGCTGTTGCAGAACGCCTCATCACATCTGATGGCGTCAGCGGGATTGTCGGCGCGGATTGCTCGGGCGTCACCAACGCAATGCTGCAAAACGTAGCTGTGCCAAACGGCATGGTCATGGTGTCCCCATCCGCCACTTCGCCTGCGCTGACCACCGTTGAAGACAATGGCCTCTTCTTCCGCACCGCGCCTTCTGACGCGCGTCAGGGTGTTGTGATGACCGAAGTGATCATGGATCGCGGCATCAAATCCGTGGCTGTGACCTATACCAACAACGATTACGGCCAAGGCTTGGCTGATAGCTTTGCCGCAGCATTCGAAGCTGCAGGTGGCACTGTGACCCTCGTTGCAGCGCATGAAGATGGCCGTGCGGATTACTCTGCAGAGGTAGGCGCCTTGGCGGCTGCGGGCGGTGACGCATTGGTCGTTGCAGGCTATGTGGATCAGGGCGGCTCGGGCATCATCCGAGCGGCGCTGGATTCTGGCGCGTTTGAAACCTTCGTCTTCCCTGACGGCATGGTATCTTCTGCCCTCGTTGAAAATTTTGGCAGCGAGATTGATGGCTCCTTCGGCCAGCACCCTGGCACCGATAGCGAAGGTGCATCGATTTTCGAAACCCTCGCCGCTGAAGCAGGGTTCGATGGCACCCAGCCTTTCGCAAAAGAATCCTATGACGCAGCAGCCTTGATCATGTTGGCCATGCAGGCCGCAGGCTCAAGCAACCCTGCCGATTACGCAGGCGAGATCATGGATATCGCAAACGCCCCAGGCACACCAATCCTGCCTGGTGAATTGGGCAAAGCCTTGGAATTGATCGCAGCGGGCGAAGACATCGACTATGTTGGTGCCTCTGCCGTTGAATTGATCGAGCCAGGTGAATCCGCGGGCAACTATCGCGAGATCGAAATCTCTGGCGGCGAGATCACAACAGCACGTTTCCGCTAAGTTGATCTAATCAAGACCAACGGGCAGCCCGGAGTGATTTCCGGGCTGCTTCGTTTAAAGGATGCGGGACAAGCGATGATTACTGTCGAAAATCTGCACAAACATTTTGGCGGCTTTCACGCCGTGGATGGCGCAAGCCTGACAATTGAAACAGGCTCTATCACCGGTCTGGTTGGCCCCAATGGCGCGGGAAAGACCACGCTGTTTAACGTGATTGCGGGCGTTTTGCCCCCGACATCGGGCCGCGTTGTCATGGATGGCGAGGATATTACGGGCCTTCCGCCCCACGCGCTATTTGGCAAGGGATTGCTGCGCACATTTCAGATCGCGCATGAATTCTCATCCATGAGCTGCCGCGAGAACCTGATGATGGTGCCAAGCGGTCAATCGGGGGAAACCCTGTGGAACACATGGTTCGGGCGCAAACGCATCGCCGAAGAAGAGCGCGCGCTTAAAGCCAAGGCCGATGAGGTGTTGGAGTTTCTGACCATTTCCCATCTCGCAGATCATCCGGCAGGCGCGATTTCTGGTGGTCAAAAGAAGCTGCTGGAACTGGGTCGCACGATGATGGTTGATGCAAAGATCGTGTTTCTGGACGAGGTGGGTGCAGGCGTTAACCGCACGCTGTTGAACACGATCGGCGATGCGATCATCCGCCTGAACAAAGAGCGCGGATATACATTCTGCGTCATTGAACATGACATGGATTTCATCGGGCGGCTTTGTGACCCTGTGATCGTTATGGCCGAAGGGCGCGTTTTGGCCGAAGGCACATTGGACGAGATCAAAGCCAATGACGATGTGATTGAGGCCTATCTTGGGACAGGTCTAAAAAATAAGGACAAGATCGGGGCATGAGCGAGACATCACCCTTTTTGATCGGCGAGGCGATGACGGGCGGATATGGCAAAGGGGCCGATATCCTGCACAGTTGCACCATCGCGGTCGAGCGCGGCGAGATCGCCGTCATTGTGGGCCCTAATGGCGCGGGCAAATCGACCGCCATGAAGGCGGTCTTTGGCATGCTGTCGCTGCGCGAGGGGCGTGTTGTGTTGGACGGGGATGATATCACCGCACTTTCGCCGCAAGATCGCGTTGTGCGCGGGATGGGGTTTGTGCCGCAAACCAATAACATCTTCACCTCTATGACAGTCGAAGAAAATTTGGAGATGGGTGCCTATATCCGCCGCGATGATTTTCGCGACACGATGGAACAGGTCTATAGCCTCTTTCCAATCCTAAAAGACAAACGCCGCCAAGCGGCGGGCGAATTATCAGGCGGGCAGCGTCAACAAGTGGCCGTGGGTCGCGCGCTGATGACCAAGCCGAAAGTGTTGATGTTGGATGAGCCGACCGCAGGTGTTTCGCCCATTGTTATGGACGAGTTATTTGACCGCATCATCGAAGTGTCCCGCACGGGCATCCCCATTTTGATGGTCGAACAAAACGCCCGTCAGGCGTTGGAAATCGCGGATAAGGGCTTTGTTTTGGTGCAAGGGCGCAATGCCCATACAGGCACAGGCAAAGAACTGTTGGCAGATGCGGATGTGCGCCGCTCCTTCTTGGGGGGTTGAGGAATGGATCTTCTAAACGCAATTGTCGCTTTGTTGAATTTCGTGATTGTGCCTGCCACCGCCTATGGCGCGCAATTGGCGCTTGGGGCGCTTGGGGTGACGTTGATTTACGGCATCTTACGCTTTTCCAATTTCGCGCATGGTGACACGATGGCCTTTGGCACGATGATCACCATTCTGGCCACATGGGGCCTGCAATCTTTGGGCGTCACGGCGGGGCCTTTGCCAACCGCCCTCATCGCCCTGCCCCTTGGCATCGCTGCCACAGCCGCCTTGGTGGTCGGCACGGATAAGATGGTCTATCGCTTTTATCGCCAAACCAAAGCCAAGCCTGTGATCTTTGTGATTGCCTCAATTGGCGTGATGTTCGTGATGAATGGGATCGTGCGCTTTATCATCGGGGTTGATGATCAAAACTTTGCCGATGGGGCAAGGTTCCTAATCTCTGCTCGTGATTTCAAAGACATGACAGGCCTTGACGAAGGGCTTGCCATCCGTTCGACCCAAGCGATCACGGTGATCGTGGCGATTTTGGCGGTGGTGGCCCTGTTTTGGTTCTTGAACAAAACCCGCACGGGCAAATCCATGCGCGCGTTTTCCGATAACGAAGATTTGGCACTGCTCTCAGGCATCAACCCTGAGCGTGTTGTGATGATCACATGGTTGATTGTGGCGGCTTTGGCGACCACGGCGGGCGTGCTTTATGGTCTCGACAAAAGCTTTAAGCCCTTCACCTATTTCCAACTGCTCTTGCCCATATTTGCCGCCGCGATTGTGGGCGGGCTTGGCAATCCTCTGGGGGCAATTTTGGGGGGCTTCCTGATCGCCTATTCCGAAATCGCGGTCACCTATGCCTTCCGTAAGGTGGTTGGATATATCGGCCCCGAAGGCTGGAGCCCCGAAGGAATGCTGCAGCTTCTATCGACCGATTATAAATTTGCCGTCAGCTTTACGATCCTTCTGATCGTGCTTCTGTTTAAACCCACAGGGATCATGAAAGGAAAATCGGTATGAACCTGACACTGGATCGCAAGGCGGCAGTTCTCTTTGCGTTGGTGGCTGTGCTTTATATCGGCACAGGCTTTGTTCAATCTTGGAACACCGCGCTGTCTATTCTGAACATGGGTCTGATCTCGGCCATCATGGCGCTTGGTGTGAATATCCAATGGGGCTATGCGGGCCTCTTTAACGTGGGTGTAATGGGCTTTACCGCGCTTGGCGGTTTGGCGGCTGTTTTGGTGGCCTCTGACCCTGTTGAGGGGGCATGGGGGGCCACAGGCGGATGGCAAATCTTGCTTGCCCTGTTGATGGGCGGCGCAACCATTGCCGCCGCGATTGCGCTATGGGGCAAGATGAAAGGTCACAAATTGCGCGGCCTTGCGATGGCGGGCTTGTTAATCGCGGGCTTTTTCATCTTCCGCGCGGTGTTTGACCCTGCTGTGGCCACGGTTGAGGCCATTGACCCTGCCTTGACGGGCAATATCGGGGGCCTTGGTTTGCCCATCATTCTGGCATGGCCTGTGGGTGGGCTGCTTGCCGCAGGGGCCGCATGGATCATCGGGAAAACCGCGCTTGGTCTGCGGTCGGATTATCTGGCGATTGCCACTTTGGGTGTGGCTGAGATCATCATCTACATCCTGAAAAACGAAGATTGGTTGGCGCGCGGCGTGAAAAACGTCATCGGCCTGCCCCGCCCTGTGCCTTACGAGGTTGACCTACAAGCCAACCAAGCCTTTGTTGGCGCAATGCAAGGATTAGGCGCTGACCCTGTCACCGCCTCCTCCATCGCGGTCAAGCTGTCCTATGCGGTGTTATTCTCAATCGTTCTGATTGCCCTGATCTGGCTGACACAGCGCGCGCTCAACTCGCCTTGGGGGCGGATGATCCGCGCCATTCGCGACAACGAAGTTTCTGCCGCCGCGATGGGAAAAAATGTCACGGCGCGGCATTTGCAGATTTTCATCCTTGGTTCGGCCGTTTGTGGCCTTGCAGGCGCAATGATGACCACGTTGGACAGCCAACTTGTGCCAAGCACCTATCAACCGCTGCGCTTTACCTTCCTGATCTGGGTGATGGTGATTGTGGGCGGATCAGGCAACAATATCGGCGCGGTCTTGGGCGGCTTCTTGATCTGGTGGTTCTGGATTCAGGTCGAACCTTTGGGTCTGTTGCTGTTGCAGGGGATCACGGCGGGCATGGCCGAAGGATGGCTGAAAGATCACCTGATGGATGCCGCCGCGCATATGCGCCTTTTGACCATGGGTCTTATCCTGCTATTGGTCTTACGCTTCAGCCCGCGTGGCCTGTTGCCAGAACGCTGAAAAAACAGCGCCCGCGGAGCGAAGGGGTCCCCTTGGGCTGCGCGGGCGCGTCAAAACCACGCTTCAAAGCTGAGGTTCAGGTAACTCAGCGAGGATCTCATCAATGCGATCTGCCAAGGCCGCGTCAATCGCGGCAATCGCCTCATCGGTGATATCAATATCATCTCGGGCAAAGATCACAGCGCGGCGATCCATCAGCACCTCAGCCCCGCTGCGCTGCACCAGATCAATAAGAATTGGCCCCATAATTTCAAGGAACCGCTGTCGCGCCGCTTCCGCATAGGCGCCAAGCGCGCGGTTTTTCGCGTCTTGCTCGCTGCGGATTTCAACGACACGGGCGTCAAATTCAGCAGCACGCAGGCGGAAATCCTCGATGCTGAGGCTGCTGCGCAATTCGGTCAACCGTTGTTCTTCTTGGGTCAGAACATCTTCAATCTCACGGTTCTGTGCCGAAAGATCACGACCCACGCGATCAATCACCCCCCCGACCGCTTGACCAAAGACCGAGCCAGAAAACAGGCGGTCTTGATCAATCAGCAACACCTGCGCGGGTGCTTGCGGGGGTTGAACGGTAATATCCTGCGCCCTCGCCCCTGCCCCATAGATGGCAAGCACAAGGGCACATCCACCCACGCGCAGCCAAGCGCGCAAAGGCATCAGAACCGCGCCTCAACCGTAAAGTCGAAGTTGCGGGTGCGGTCATAGGATTCATTAGAAACAGGCCGCGAGAAGTTAAACCGCAGCGGGCCGATTTGCGTATCCCAGAAGATCGAGAAGCCAATCGTGCTGCGCAGATAGCTGTCATCGTCAACGAGGTTGCCACCTGTGCCCAAGACGTCATCCAAGCCCCATAGCGTGCCAACGTCATAAAAGACGCCGCCTGAAATGCCATATTCGGCGGGCACCCCGATGGGGAAGCCTGCCTCAAAGCGCGCAACGGCGAATTGGTTGCCGCCAAGCGCGTCTTGGTTCGCAGAATTGCGATCCCGTGGCCCGATCCCGCCTGCATCAAAACCACGCATTTGGCGCGACCCGAGGAAGAAACGATCCGTAACGCGGCTATTGCCATCAAGCATATTCACCGAGCCAAGCTCGAACGCGGCACGCAACGAGACCTCTTCACGGAAGGCCGTGGTCTCCCCCTGCACAAGCGCAGTGGTGCGCAGGAATTGATCATCACCCAATCCCCCCAATTCAGCATTGGCGCGCAACAATACGCCCGAGGTTGGGTCAAGCCCCACGCCGCGTGTGTCGTAAATATAGCCCAGACCGATGGAGCTGCTGTCATAGCTGCCCGCCTCGCGCCGCAGAATATCCGATGATGTGGTCGGAACATTGGTCAATTCTGACTGCGCAATCCGCAAAGAGGGGCGCAAACGTCCGTATTCACTGACAGGAAATTCCAACGCACCGCTGACACCCACTTCATTGGTGTTATAGGTCGCATTTTGTTGGTCGGTCGAACTGCTGAAAACCGACAGAGCCAATTCCAAATCACGGCGCAAATAGGCGGGTTCAATAAAATTCGCCTGCAAGGAACGCGAGCCAGAGGTGGTATCAAAGGACAGACCCACGGTCTGACCCCGCCCGCGCCAATTGCGTTCGTTAAACTGAACCGCAAGCCCGGTGCCAACATCGGTCGAATAATTGACCGAGAAGCCAAGCGTGCCTGTTGGCGTTTCTTCGACATTCACATCCACGATCACCTGATCGCTGCCTGTGCCTTCGCGCGCATTCACGTCAACATTTGAAAAGAAATTCAGCGCACGGATCCGTTCGGCCGCTTGGCGAATTTCGCGTGGATCAAACGGATCCCCTTCGACCATATCGAATTGACGCCGCACAACGCGGTCAAGCGTGGTTGCATTGCCCTCAATATCAATCCGCTCTACGAAAACACGCGGGCCGCGGACAATGGCAAATTCCACATCCAAGGTGAGATCTTCGTCATTTCGGGTGATCCGCGGTTCAACACGGATGAAGCGCAACCCCTGCTCGGTCGCCAGATTTTCAAGCCGCGAAATCGTGCGATCCACCAGACGCGGAGAATAGGTTACACCCTCGTCCAGGCCGATTGCCGCTTGGAATTCTTCGACATTCACTTCGGGCAAGTCACTGCTTGCGGTTAATGCACCGAAGGAAAAGCTTTGCCCTTCAACGATGTTAAAGGTCACAAAGAACCCGTCCCGCGCACGGGCAAGTTCCGATGTGACAGATTGCACTTCAAAATCAACATAGCCGCGATCACGATAGAAATCGGTCAAAAGCTGTTGATCAAAGGCCAGTCGATCCGCCACGAATGTATCGCGGCTGATAATCGCGCGGAAAAACCCCGCTTGGGTGGATTGCAGAACACGGCGCAAACGGCGGTCTGAAAAGGCGCGGTTGCCGACAAAGGTGATGCTTTCGGTTTCCACCACGCGGCCTTCGGTAATCTCAAAGGCTAGATCAACGCGGTTGTCGCTGCGGCGGATGATCTGCGGGGTCACGGTTGCACTCAGGCGGCCTGTCTGGCGATAGGCATCCACGATGGCCTGTGCATCGGCCTCGGCGATGGCGGGACTATAGACGCGGCGCGGTTGTGATGTCAGCAAAGCTGAAAGCGCATCATCATCAAGAAGATCATTTCCCTCGATGCTGATCTCGTTGATCGTAGGGTATTCTTGCAACTCGATAAACACCGTGTTGCCCTCTAGGCGCAGATCAACTGTTTCAAACAGACCTGTATCCTGCAGGCGGCGCAAGGCATCATTGGCTTGGCCTGCTGTGATTGTGCCGCCGGGCGTGATGCCTGCATATGAGAGGATCGTTGCCTCCTCGATGCGGATATTTCCGTCAATAACAATCGCGTCCAGCGCAATATCCTGCGCAACCGCAAGCCCTGAAAGGGCCATCCCCATCGCCAAAACCGAGGCTGTCATCAGCCCGCTGCGATATTTGCGATTGTTTGATTTACGCGACATACTGCGCCCGCCTTTTTTGCTTTAGCAAATCCTAAAGCATCCCTAGCGATTGCAGGGGGCAATGTCAAAAAAATGCGCGCAAAAACGGGCGAAACTTACGCCCTTTTCAGCCTCTCGGTGTTAGCTTTGCACAATCGGTGCAAGCATCACCGCAAAACCCAAAGCCAAAACAACGATACTGGGGCCAAGGATACGATCCCCAAGAATCGCCGACAGATAGCTGAGGCGCGGCAATTGGCGCTGTAAAAATTTCATCGGTCTTTGATCCCCGAATATGTGAAACACATATTAGCGGATACCAAAACACTTGGGCAGAATTGGGGCGAATTCAGGGGAATTCAGCGGCCTGCCTTAGGGGCAAAGCAGAACATCATTGAATACCGCGAACACCATCAACCCCATGATCAGGGTCAACCCAACCGTCATAAAAACACGCATGAACATTTCAGGCGGTTTGCGTCCTGCAACGGCCTCAAAGGCGTAAAGCATCAGATGCCCACCATCCAGAATTGGGATCGGGAAAAGATTCATCAAACCAACCGCGGTGGAGAGAACCGCAATCAGCCAGATAAAGCTTGCAATCCCTTGCGCGGCGGCGGCACCTGAGGTTTCCGCAATTCCCACTGGGCCTTGCAGATTACAGGTCGAAATTGCCCCTGTGATCATATGCCAAAGCCCCGATAGCGATGAGGTGATGATGAACCCTGTTTGCGACACCCCATAGGAGAGCGCGGCCAATGGCCCCACCGCCTCGGTTTGCGGAACAAAGAGCATGCCCCCCGTGACGCCGATCAGGTAACGCGTTTCAAACCCACCCGATGCGACAGGCAAATCGGTGCGCCGCGGCGACAGGGTCACAGCGATTTCCTGCCCCTCTTGGGTGCCATTCGCCCGCCAAAGCGTCAAATCAATCGGCGCACCCTCCGCCTGATCAACCGCCGCGCGGAGTTGCGAAAAGCTCCAGATATCCGCGCCATTCACGGCCAAAATCACATCGCCCTCGCGCAAGCCCGCTTCCATGGCCGCCGATTGCGGCTGAACGCCATCAACGACAGGCGGCAGCGGCGCTGAGGCCTCGACCAAAATGGCGCGATCATCGCGCAGCACTTCATAGCTCACACGCGGACGAGGCGGCAGGTCAGAGGCGATTTGCAAAAGCGCCGCAAAACTTTCAATCTCCTGCCCCTCAACGGCAAGGATCAGATCCCCCGCCTCAAGCGATTGATAGACAGGCGGCAGGGCGCGCGGCGCCCCAACACGGGGCTCATCCGTTGCTTGACCCGAGACCAAGACCACGCCTGCGAAAATCGCAATGGACAGGATAAAATTGAACAACGGCCCTGCCACAACCGTGGCCGCGCGGGCCCAAAGGGGCGCGCCATGCATCGTATTGCGCGCAGGCGTAACCGCCACATCCGCCCCGACCGAGGCGGCATTCGCATCACCTGCAAATTTGACATAACCGCCAAACGGCAAAGCCGCGATTTGCCATTGCGTGCCCCGCCGATCTTTGCGCGAGAGCAGCACAGGCCCAAACCCGATAGAAAACACATCCGCACGGATGCCAGACCACCGCCCGACAATATAGTGACCATATTCATGGATCGCTACGATGATTGAAATCGCCGCAATAAAGGCCAACATGGTAAAGGCAAAACTGCCGAATTGGGGGAGGAAATCCATCACTTGCCCTGTATTTTATGTCTTTTTGATCTGCACAGAAATCACTGACCGCGCCCGCACCCTTGCGAGATGGTTCATCGCGAGAACATCTGCAAGGGTTTCAAGCGGATTTGACAGGGTTAATTCCTTGGAAAGCGCGGCAAGTGTCTCTTCAACCACCGCAGCCATGTCCATAAATCCAATCTCGCGCGCCAAAAACGCGTCAAGCGCCACTTCCTTGGCGGCGTTGAAGGCGGCCCCAGCCCCCCCGCGCATCTCCATCACATCGCGGGCAAGGCGCAAGGCAGGAAAACGCGCCAAATCTGGCGCCTCGAATTGCAGTTGCGCAATCTGCGCCAGATCAAGCCGCGCGACAGGAAGATCCTGACGCTTTGGCCAATATAAGGCATAGCCAATCGCATGGCGCATATCTGGCGGGCCAAGATGGGCCATCAACGCACCATCGCGAAACCCCACCAAAGCATGGATTAAGGATTGCGGGTGGATGATGGTTTCTATCTGCGCGGGCGAAATCCCAAAATATTCTCGCGTTTCAATGAGTTCCAGCGCCTTGTTAAACATTGATGCGCTGTCGATTGTAATCCTTTGCCCCATATCCCAATTCGGATGCGCCCCCGCATCTTCGGGTGTCGCATGGGCCAATTTCTCAATCGGCCAATGCCGCAAACCGCCGCCAGACGCGGTGATGATCACGCGCTCAACCTCGGCAATATCTTCACCGACAAGGGCTTGAAAAACGGCGGAATGTTCGCTGTCTACGGGCAAGATCCTTGCACCATGGGATGCGGCCGTTGCCAAAAGCAATTGCCCCGCCGCAACCAAGCTTTCCTTATTTGCCAAAGCCAGCGTCGCGCCTTGTTCCAGCGCCGCAAATCCAGGCGCGATGCCCGCCGCGCCTACAATGGCCGACATGACCCAATCGGCAGGGCGCGATGCGGCCTCGATCAACGCGGCCTCGCCTGCGGCGGCCTCAACCCCCGTTCCTGCAAGCGCAGATTTCAGATCAGGCAGCCGATCTTCATAGGCGGTTACCGCGATTTCGGCACGATGTGAGATGGCATCCCGCGCCAATTGGTCAATATTGCCCCCGCCCGAAAGTGCCACAACCCGATAGGCATCAGGGGCGCGCGCGATCAAATCGAGGGTGTTCTGCCCGATGGAGCCAGTGGCCCCAAAAATACTGACACGGCGCATCTGAGCAATTTTCCCTTATTGCGGTGGGAAGCTTGTTAAGCTTTCAACCAAGAGTAGCAAAGCCGCAGCGCCAATCATACCATCAAAACGGTCAAAAACTCCGCCATGTCCGGGCAATAATCGCGAGCTGTCCTTGACCCCCACATGACGCTTAATGGCGCTTTCCGCCAAATCCCCCATCTGGCTGGCAAAGGCCAAGGCAACTGAAATTGCAATAATCCCTGCGCCTGCTTCTGTTTGGGTCATATAGGCAACCCCAACGCATCCCGCACCAATCCAGCCTGCAATCGTTCCAGACCATGTTTTCTTTGGGCTAACACGCGGCCAAAACTTTGGCCCACCCACAACGCGGCCAACGAGATAGCCCGCAATATCGGTCGCAACCACAACCAAAACGAGCCATGTCATCCAGACAAAGCCAAAGGTCTCGCGATGTGCCAAAAGGCCGTAAGCGGCAAAGCTGATCAACAGCGCGAAGGGCATATATTTTTCGCGCCGCTCTTGCAGCAAAACAAGGCCAAGAAAGGCAGGCAAAAACAAAATAGGCAGCGCATAGGCAGGTGGCAGAATATGGGCGGCATAAAGGCAGGCAATCATCCCTGCCCCAAGCCCCGCCGAGCGCATCAACGAGGCGCCCAACATCACGGCCAATTCCCAGATCAAAATCCCTGCGATCAGGAAAATCATGCCAACATAAACGGGGCCACCCAACCAAACCGCATAAAGACCCGTCACAGCCATCAAAAGCCCTGTGATCATACGCGGCCAGAAATCAGAAAACAGGCTTTGGGGTTGATCGCTCACGCAGTGACCCCACCAAAACGGCGCTCGCGCAGACCATAGCGGGCAAGAATTTCGGCAAATTCTTGGGCAGTGAAATCAGGCCAAAGCGTATTGACGAATTCATATTCAGAATAGGCAGATTGCCACAAAAGAAAATTCGAAATGCGCGCCTCGCCCGATGTGCGGATCACCAGATCAGGATCAGGCAACACATAGGTGTCGAGATATTTGGGGAAGGTTTCGTCATCAATATCAGCGGCTTTGATTTTCCCCGCGGCCACATCATGGGCCAAACGCTTGGCGGCGCGGCTCACCTCATCGCGGCCGCCATAATTCAAGGCAACCGTCAAATGCAGCTTGTCATTTTCAGCGGTCATCAATTCAAGATTGTCCATCATCTCGACCAAAGACGGCTCAAGGCGCACGCGATCCCCGATGAAACGCACCCGCACCCCTGCCTTGATCAAGGCCTTGGTTTCATTGGTCAGATACCGCCGAAACAGGCGCATGAGGCCCGCAACTTCTGTTTGGGTACGTTTCCAGTTTTCGGTCGAAAAGGCGAAAATCGTCAGGTATTTCACACCTAAATCAGGGCAGGCCCGCGCAATTTCCTTGACCCGCGCAGCGCCCGCATGATGGCCAACAAGACGCGGGCGGCCGCGCATCTTTGCCCAACGACCATTGCCATCCATGATAATGGCGACATGGGCAGGATTGCTTCGGCTCATCCGCATATCCCCTTTTTTACTTTGCCTAGACCTGCATGATCTCGGCTTGCTTGCCCTCAAGCGCCGCGTCAACTTTGGCGATAAAACTATCGGTCAACTGTTGCACTTCGGTCTCCCAGAATTTCTGGTCATCCTCACTCAGGCCCGCTGATTTGGCTTTTTTGATTTGATCCATCCCGTCACGGCGCAAATTGCGCACGGCCACACGGGCGTGTTCGGCATATTGCGCAGCAACTTTGGTCAATTCGCGGCGGCGTTCTTCGTTCAATTCGGGGATCGGCAGCATGATGATCGTGCCGTTCAGTTGCGGGTTAATACCCAAGCCCGATTCACGAATGGCTTTTTCCACCTTACCGACCATTGCCTTGTCCCACACATTGATGGTGACCATGCGCGGCTCTGGCACGTTTACGGTGCCCACCTGATTGATGGGGGTCATCTGGCCATATGCCTCAACCATAACAGGTTCGAGCATCGTGGCGGAGGCGCGGCCTGTGCGCAGAGAGGCGAATTCCGTTTTCAGGGCGGAAATTGCGCCCTCCATCCGGCGGGTCAGATCATCTAGATCAAGTTCGAATTCATCTGCTGACATTGCCTCACTCCTCGCTTGTCAGGTCGCTTTGGCCCCATATAACCTGCGGGGCTGCCTGTTTCTATGGCTTTAGCGCACTTTTGTATAGGTTCCCTGCCCCGACAAAATCCCCCGAAATCCACCTGGCTCATCAAGGCTAAAGACAATGATCGGGGTGTCGTTTTCGCGCGCAAGCGCGATGGCCGAGGCATCCATGACGCCAAGATGCTGTGCGAGAACCTCATCATAGCTGATCTCGTCAAAGCGTTTCGCATCGGCGTGTTTTTTGGGATCTTTATCATAGACCCCGTCCACCTTGGTGCCCTTAAAGATTGCATCACAATGCATCTCATTGGCGCGCAATGTGGCGGCTGTATCTGTTGTGAAATAGGGGTTTCCTGTGCCTGCTGCAAAAATACAGACGCGCTTTTTCTCCAAATGACGCACCGCACGGCGGCGGATATAAGGCTCGCAGACCTGATCCATCGGAATGGCCGAGATCACGCGGGTAAAGACCCCAAGCCCCTCAAGCGCGCTTTGCATCGCAAGCGCGTTCATCACCGTGGCCAGCATCCCCATATAATCGGCTGTGGTGCGCTCCATCCCCTGCGCGCTGCCTTGCAAGCCGCGAAAGATATTGCCGCCCCCAATGACCATGCAAATCTCCACCCCCAAATCATGCACCGATTTTACCTCGCGCGCGATCCGCTCGACTGTGGGCGGATTGAGGCCAAAGCCCTTATCGCCCATCAAGGCCTCGCCCGAAATTTTCAGCATGACGCGTTTATAGGTTGTTGTGGGGGTGGCATCGCTTGCGGCCATGATATCCTCGTTCAAACGGGTGGCAGGCCGCAGATCGGGCCAAAGCCACCAATGGGTGATTGAGCTTGGCGCATCATCGTCTAAAATGCGGATCACTTCAACGGTCGCGCCTGCCCTAGCGACTAAATATGCCAAAGCACGCCCAAGCGAAACCAGATATTGCTAGGCGCGCCGCAAAAGATCAGGAAAAAGGCACGGCATTGGACGCATTTAATTTGGAATTCGCAAAAGACATTGCGCCTGATCGTCCGATCCTGATTGCGGGGGCCACGGCCAGCGGGAAATCTGCGCTTGCCCTTGCCTTGGCTGACAGGTGGGGTGGGCAAATCATCAATGCAGACGCGCTGCAAGTCTATGACGGATGGCGCCTCTTGACCGCCCGCCCCAGTGCCGCGGACGAGGACAGATGCCCGCATCATCTCTATGGGCATGTGCCGTTTTTGGGCGATTATTCCGTGGGGGCATGGCTGCGCGATTTGGCGCCGCTGCTGCGCACAGGGCCGCGTCCCATTATCGTGGGAGGCACAGGGCTTTATTTTCGTGCGCTAACCGAAGGTTTGGCCGAAATCCCGCCTGTGCCAAAGGCCGTGCGCATCGCGGCAGATGGACAAAGCCATGCGGACCTTTTGGCCGATTTAGAGCAATCCGACCCCGTGATTTATGCAAAGATTGACAGACAAAACCGCGCCCGCGTTCAGCGCGCTTGGGAGGTGTGGCGCGCCACAGGAAAACCCCTCTCGCAATGGCAGGCCGAAACGCCTGCCCCCCTTCTGCCTCTGGATCAGGTGGCGGCGTTCAAACTCATGGCCGATCGAGATTGGCTCAATGACCGCATCGCCCGCCGCTTTCATACAATGATAAAAGAGGGCGCATTGGATGAGGCGCGGGCCGCCTTGCCCCATTGGGAGCAGCTGCAAGGCGCGGCCAAAGCCATCGGCGCACCTGAATTAATCTCCCACCTTCGCGGTGACATTTCGCTTGAGACAGCCATAGAGGCCGCCATTATCGCCTCGCGCCAATATGCAAAAAGGCAACGGACGTGGCTGCGCGCGCAGTCCACAGGATGGACAGATATATATATTCCTGTCTAAATTTTAGGTGCCTATACATTTGGGGACATAGGCACGAATCGGATAGGGGATAATGTCGGATCAGCAAGAGGTGGGCCCTACCAACGCGCCCGCCTATGCCGCACGAACGATTGGTCAAATTCGACTTCATGGCGCTTGGCGGCATGAATTGGCGCATCACTGCCTCAAATCGCGCTTGTTTTGGCTGACGCGCGGCACAACCCGCATCACGGCGGATTTGCACCCGATCATGGCCACAGGCCCCAAGATTTTATTCATTCCAGCCTCAATGCTGTTATCGATTGAATTGCCCACGCAATTACAAGGCCATGTGGCCTATTTCCCAAATCTTGCCGATTTGGAATTGCCGCAAACATCCCTTTGCCTCACCCCCAGTTCCGCCGAAGCGCAGGTAGAGTTGACGGGCCTCATTGAGCGGATGGCGCGGCTAGAAGATCAAGACACCCCTTCAGCGAGACGCATGAAACGGGGATTTGGTCTGCTGCTCTCAGCGATGCTTGAGCGTGAAACACTCATTTCAAACCAACGTGACCGCGATGCCACCCACAGATTGCGCACCCAAATCAAAAAGCCCAGCAAATCGGCGCAGCTCCTCTCGCGTTTTGCGGCGCTCTTGGCGCAAGGGTTCAACGCGCAATTGGGCGTGTCCGACTATGCCGCACGCCTTGATGTGACGCCCACCCATCTCACGCGCATCTGTCGCGAAATCACAGGGCGCACGGCCCTTGCCCTGATCAATGAGGTGCTGATGGCCGAGGCCCGCCGCCGTTTGGTCGATACCCATGACAGCGCCGCAAAAATCGCGCGCGATTTAGGCTATTCGTCACCCGCCTATTTCACGCGCGCCTTTGGTCAAGAAACAGGCACAACCCCCACCGGATATCGCGATCAAAAACAGGGGCAATGGCACAGCATGCGCCACCGATAGCCCCTGTTTCCCTTAGCCATGCAGCGCCTCAATGACAGCGCGGGTGGTGATTTTTCCCTTGGGCTGACCGCGTTCTTCAACAATTACGGTGTTGCCCTTTGATTGCGCGACCACCATCAGCGCATCTTGCAAAATGGTGTCAGCATCCAAGCGCGGTGCAGAGTCAGGCAATTTCCCGCGACCCAGAGGTTGCATGATGGAACCCAATTTGATCACGCGGGCGCGGTTGATGTCCTTGATGAAATCCTCAATGTAATCATCGGCAGGACGCAACACGATATCTTGCGCGCTGCCTTGCTGCACCAAATGACCATCGCGCAAAATCGCGATATTATCGCCAAGGCGCAGCGCCTCGTCCAAATCATGGGTGATGAACACAATCGTTTTGTGCAGTTCCTTTTGCAAATCAATCAAAATGGATTGCATATCATAGCGGATCAACGGGTCGAGCGCAGAAAACGCCTCGTCCATCAGCAAGATATCCGCATCCGTTGCCAAACCGCGCGCCAGACCCACGCGCTGCCGCATGCCGCCCGATAATTGCCCAGGGTAATTGTTTTCATACCCCTCAAGCCCCACGCGGGAAATCCATTGCTTGGCCCGCTTTTCGGCCTCGTTCTCATCCACGCCTTGCACGATCAAACCATAGGTGACGTTTTCAATCACACGGCGATGCGGGAAAAGACCAAAATGTTGAAACACCATCGACATCTTGAAACGCCGCAGATCCCGCAAAGCATCCTTGTCCATGGTCAGAACATTTTCGCCATCCACCAAAATTTCACCTGCGGTCGGCTCAATCAGGCGGTTGATATGGCGGATTAGGGTGGATTTACCCGACCCAGAAAGACCCATCACCACCTGAATATTTTGCGGCGCAATATCAAGCGAGACGTTATCCACGCCCAGAACATGCCCCGTTTCTTCGCGCAAAGCATCCTTGCCCATGCCAGATTGGACGGATTTCAACGCTTTTTGGGGCGATTTTCCAAAAATCTTATAAAGGTTTTTGATCTGAATTTTGGGATCGCTCATTTTTCGCCCCCCTCACGATGCGCCTGTAGGCGTTTGCCATAGGATTGGCTGACGCGGTCGAAGATGATGGCCAACGCGACAATCGCCAAACCATTCATCAAACCAAGGGCCAAATATTGGTTGGAAATCGCGCGCAATACAGGCACGCCAAGACCCCGCACCCCGATCATTGACGCAATTACAACCATGGCCAAAGCCATCATGATCGTCTGGTTCACGCCTGCGAAAATATTGGGCAGAGCCAAGGGAATTTGCACATCAAAAAGCTTCTGCCGCGGGCTTGCGCCAAAGGCCTCGGCGGCTTCTAAAACCTCGCGATCCACCAGTCGGATGCCGAGATTTGTCAGACGCACGATGGGGGGAATAGCATAGATGCAAACCGCAATCAGACCAGGCACCTTGCCAATACCAAGCAGCATAACCACGGGGATCAAATACACAAATGACGGGATTGTCTGCATCACATCCAAAATCGGCGTAATCGCGCCCTGCAGCCTGTCAGATTTTGCCATCAAAATCCCCAAAGGGATCCCCACGATGATACAAACAAAGGTTGCGACCGAGATGATCGCCAAAGTCGCCATCGTATCTTCCCACATTCCAAAATAGCCAATTACGGCAAAGGCAAGGAATGTTCCGATGGTGATTTTCCATGACCGTGAGCCAAGCCATGCAAGCCCGCTGAGAACGACCAAGATAATTGGCCAAGGCGTGGCCAGAAGCAGTTTTTCAAACCACACCAAGAAATGCAAAAGCGGGCTGAAAAATATCTCAAGCGCCTCGCCATAGGCACGCGAAAAGGCGCGGAACCCGTCATCAATGCCCTGTTGTAATTGGCTCAGATCGCGGCGCCCGATGCTTGGAAATTCGGCAAAGAAATCCCACATTTAGATGGCCTCGTATATTTTAATGAATTGAAAAAGCGGAAAGAGCAGCGCCCTTTCCGCTTGGATGTCTATGCCCGTCTCAATCGCACAGACAGCGTTTTACAGCGCGCTGCGAATTGCAGCGGCGGCATCCTCAGTCACCCATTGCGTCCAAATATCCTCATGGGTGGCTAGAAATTCAAAGGCCGCAGCCTCGCCCGTGGCTTGGTTATCGGTCATGTAGACCAACATCGCGTTCATCGCTTCGCCGGGGAAGATGCGGTTGGCCAGATAATCCACCGCGATACCACCCTCCTGCATCAGGCGATCTGTGATGACCGTATGCACCTCGGATTCGGTATAAGAGGTTGGCTGTGGATCAAGGCATTCCTGCTCTGGCTTCACGATACAGCCATCCCAGTTTTCAGAACCGCCCCACGGGGTTTCCCACTCCAACATCACAAGGTTGTATTTGCCGACAACGGCGGTAGGCGACCAGTAATAGCCGAACCAATATTCGCCCCGATCCACCGCACGGGCGATTGAGCCATCAAGCCCTGCCGCAGATCCAGGATCGACCAAATGCCACCCCATATCTTCCATACCAAAGGCGCGGAATAGTTGCGCATTCGACAATTGGCAGCCCCACCCTGCGGGGCAGCCCATGAAGGCCCCCATATCTTCGTCTTCCGCCCATGGGAACAGATCAGGCCGCGCCAGCACTTTCTCGACTGTGTCTAATTCGGGGTGATCAATCGCAAATTGCGGATCAACCCACCACCCTTCACCAAGGCCAGTAATCGGGCCTTGCACCACGGAATGCAGGCTGCCTTCGGCAATCGCAGTGTTCAGCGGGTCGCGCACCGCGTTGATCCACAATTCAGGCGCGACATCAGGTTCCGCCTTTTCATTCATCGAGGTGAAAGTGGTCATGGTCGCACCAGGGATCAGCTCGACATCGCAGCCATAGCCTTCCTCAAGGATGATCTTGTCGACATTTGCCATCAATTCGGCAGATGCCCAGTTCATTTCAGCAATGGTCAATGAACCACAATCTTGCGCAGATGCAGCCCCCCCAAACCCAAGCGCGGCAGCGCCAACAATGCCAGCGGCAAGTGGTTTTACGAATTTCATATGATCTCTCCTGTCGGTCGTTTTATTGTGGGCCACGCAAAGCGCCCCAGACGAATTATGTCGTTATCGTTCTATATCGACTTAAAATTCTCAAGCACTTATTTCTAAAATCGCCCTAAGGCACTGAAATAATGTGATTAAAAATATGTCACAACCCAAGGATGAATATCGCAAAAGCGACATTTCTATGCTTTGCGACATCATTTTACAATTCAGTTACAAACCAAACGCCACAAAAAATGGGGGTGCCGATGGCACCCCCAGTTTCGCTGATCAAGCTCACTCTATTTACCGCCCGTTGTTTCTGCCTGCGGCTTGATCCGCGTCAGGGGCGAGCGCACCCGCCCCGTGTTCCCCTCCCGCTGCGCGTGATCGTGGGCAAACGACCATCAGCGCGGCGGGATGGAAAATCTGTGCTTAACTGCAGCCCGATGTGCCGCCGCAGGTGTTGCACTTCATGCATGTGCCGTTGCGCACGAGGGTGTAGTTGCCACATTCCCCACAAGCCTCGCCCTCATAGCCTTGCATCTTGGCCTTTGTGCGCGCGTCAATCTCAACGGCGCCTGTGGTGACAGCAGCAGCTTGCACCGCCTCGGCCACGACCGCACCAGATTGGCCGACCGCCGTAGCGGCAAGGCTAGAGACACCCCCCTGCAACACGACCAAATCCTGTGGGACACGCTTGCGCAAATAGCCTGTTGAGCTGATCTGTTTGAGCACTTCCAAGGATTTTGACGCCGCGCTGTCGGACAGTTCCTTGACGTTCGAGACACCCTCTTCGACACCGCGGCCCATATCGTCAAAGCTTGCGCCTTCTGGCTTTACATGGGCCAGATCGGTTCGGTCGAGATAGGACACCGCCAATTCGCGGAAGATATAGTCAAGGATCGAAGTTGCATTCTTGATCGAGTCATTGCCCTGCACCATGCCCGAAGGCTCGAACTTGGTGAAGGTGAAGGCATCCACGAATTCCTCAAGCGGCACACCATATTGCAGTCCAACCGAGACTGCGATGGCGAAGTTGTTCATCATAGCACGGAAGCCTGCGCCCTCTTTGTGCATATCGATGAAAATCTCACCAAGCGCGCCATCGGCATATTCACCTGTGCGCAGGTAGACCTTGTGACCACCCACAATTGCCTTCTGGGTGTAGCCTTTGCGGCGCTCAGGCAGTTTCTCGCGCTTGGCGCGGGCCACTTCCTTGATCACAATCTTTTCGATCACCTTCTCCGCCAAAACAGCCGCTTTTTCTTGCGGGCTGCCGCTTTCAAGGATTTCTGCCGCCTCGTCATCATCTTCGACCAAGGCCGCTGCCAAAGGCTGGCTCAATTTGGAGCCATCACGATACAGCGCATTTGCCTTGATCCCCAAAGACCAACTCAATTCATAGGCCTCTTGGCAATCTTCGATTGTCGCCGAATTTGGCATGTTGATCGTCTTGGAAATCGCGCCCGAGATAAAGCTCTGCGCTGCAGCCATCATATAGATATGGCTGTTGACCGAGAGGTAACGCTTGCCCTTCTTGCCGCATGGGTTGGCGCAATCGAACACGTTGTAATGCTCTTCCTTGAGGAAAGGTGCGCCCTCCAAGGTCATGGTGCCGCAGACATGATCATTGGCAGCTTCGATGTCCTTCTTCGAGAAGCCCAAATGTTGCAGAAGATTGAAGCTCGGATCATTCAGCTTGGCCTGCGGAATGCCCAAGGTTTTGGTGCAGAATTCCTCACCCAAGGTCCACTGGTTGAACACAAAGCGGATATCAAAGGCCTGTGGCAAAGCCGCTTCGATCTTGTCCAATTCAGCCTGACCAAACCCATGCCCCACCAAGGCGGTATGGTTGATACCAGGCGCATTGCCAAGCGTGCCATGGCCGACCGCATAGGCAATGATTTCTTCAATCTCGGAGGAAGAATAGCCCAGTTTTTCCAAGGCGGCAGGCACAGAGCGGTTGATGATTTTGAAGTAGCCACCACCGGCCAGTTTTTTGAACTTAACCAGTGCGAAATCGGGCTCGATGCCTGTTGTGTCGCAATCCATGACCAGACCGATTGTGCCCGTTGGCGCAATCACAGTGGCCTGAGCGTTGCGATAGCCATGCTTTTGGCCCAAATCCAACGCCTCATCCCATGCTTGTTTGGCCAGATCGACCAGACGCGCATCAGGGCAGTTGGCGTGATCCAATGGCACAGGGGTGACGTTGACGTCTTCGTAACCATCCGTCTCGCCATAGGCCGCACGGCGATGGTTACGGATGACGCGCAGCATGTTATCCGCGTTGCGCTTATACCCTGAGAATGGCCCCAGTTCAGACGCGATTTCCGCAGATGTTGCATAGGACACGCCCGTCATAAGTGCCGTCAATGCACCACATAATGCGCGCCCCTCATCACTGTCATAGCCCAAGCCCATATTCATCAACAGGCCGCCAATATTGGCATAACCCAGACCCAAGGTGCGGAAATCATAAGAAAGCTGCGCGATTTCCTTTGAAGGGAACTGCGCCATCATCACCGAGATTTCCAAGGTCAATGTCCAAAGCCGGGTCGCGTGCATGTACCCATCTGCATCAAACTTGCCATCCTTGTAGAAGGTCAGCAGGTTCATCGAGGCAAGGTTACAAGCCGTATCGTCCAAGAACATGTATTCCGAACAGGGGTTCGACCCACGGATCGGCCCGTCTGCAGGGCATGTGTGCCATGCGTTAACGGTGTCATGGAACTGGATGCCAGGATCGGCACAGGCCCATGCAGCATGACCAACCTTTTCCCACAGATCACGGGCCTGCAGGGTTTTGGTGGGCTTGCCGTTCACGCGTGATTTCAGATGCCATTCCGCATCATCCTTGATCGCCTGAAGGAAATCATCCGTCACGCGGATCGAGTTGTTGGAATTCTGACCCGAGACGCTGGCATAGGCCTCGCTGTCCCAATCTGTGTCATAGGTCGGAAATTCAATCGATGTGTAACCCTGACGCGCATAATCCAAGACGCGCTTGATATAGGTTTCGGGGATCGACACTTTTTTCGCCGCGCGGATTGCATCCTTCAGCGCGCCGTTTTTCGCAGGGTCAGTCGCATCCGCGAGATCCCCGTCCCATGTCTTGACCGCCGCAAAGAGGCCGTTGAGCATTTTCTCATGCATCTTCGAGCCAGCAACAAGCGAAGCAACCTTCTGTTCTTCGATCACCTTCCAATCGATGAAGGCTTCGATATCAGGGTGGTCTGCATCCACGATCACCATCTTTGCCGCGCGGCGTGTGGTGCCGCCCGACTTGATGGCGCCCGCCGCACGGTCACCGATTTTCAAAAAGCCCATCAGACCGCTGGATTTGCCGCCGCCCGACAGTTTTTCACCTTCGCCCCGCAGCATCGAAAAGTTCGTGCCTGTGCCAGAGCCATATTTGAACAGGCGCGCTTCGCGCACCCAAAGATCCATGATCCCGCCCTCATTCACCAGATCGTCCGCAACGGATTGGATGAAGCAAGCATGCGGTTGGGGATGCTCATAGGCCGAGGCTGATTTGGTCAGCTTACCCGTTTTATAATCAACATAGTGGTGGCCTTGGCTTGGGCCATCAATGCCGTAAGCCCAGTGAAGGCCTGTGTTGAACCACTGCGGGCTGTTTGGCGCGGCCATCTGGCGCGCCAGCATCAATTGCATTTCTTCGAAATAGGCGCGCGCATCGGCCTCGGCCGAGAAATAGCCGCCCTTCCATCCCCAATAGGCCCATGCCCCTGCCAAACGGCGGAACACTTGCTTGGCTGATGTTTCGCCCACAATGCGCTGATCTTCGGGCAGCTCGGCCAAGGCCTCATCATCCGCCACATGGCGCCAAAGAAAATCAGGCACACCCTTTTCTTTCACGGGCTTCAGCCGTGCAGGAACGCCTGCTTTGCGGAAATATTTCTGTGCGATCACATCCGACGCTACTTGGCTCCACGATTTGGGAACCTCTACTTCGTCTAGTTTAAAGACGATGGTGCCGTCTGGATTGCGAATTTCAGAAGAAGTGAGAGTGAATTCGAGATCTGCGTATACATCTGCGCCGTCGCGGGTGAACCTACGTTCAATTTTCATGGCTGCCTCTTTTGTTACTAGCCCTGTTCCAACTAACGCGGCCTGCCAGCGTCTTACGCGCTCTGACCGTCTTTTTTTGCGGAACCAGCCCTACACACCCAAACAAACTTGCCCGCACCGCCAAAAGAGGTTCGCTATGACAAAGGTTGAGGAACTGCCCCGCACCGAGACCACTAGATATTGTAGTAACATTCTCAGCCCCCACAACCTGACGTAGGGACACATATTTGGTCAATCGGTTTTTTTGTGAATTTTCAAAATTTTCAGTCTTGAAATCTGCCCAAACTGCAAAACCACAAGAGGCGCTGTGATTCATCAAATCCCCTACAACGGGCTCAATTTGTGAAAGAATTGTTACAGCACGACAGGTTAGACCATGAAACGAAAGCCATGGATCAGGCCGCGCGCATCGTGGCGTGGTCTGTAAATAAAAACCTTGGCCTCAAGATCTGCCTACAAAATATAGTATGTCTTTTAGAGGTAAATTCACGCCAAACGCAAACCACGCCCCATCTCAGGCTCAAATGACGATCTGCTTTTGTGGAAGTGGTCGGGGCGATAGGATTCGAACCTACGACCTACGGTACCCAAAACCGCCGCGCTACCAGGCTGCGCCACGCCCCGACTGCGTGCCTCTTAGCGCCTCTTTTCACGGATGAAAAGAGCACTCATGCACTTCTATTGAACTTCACAGGGCCACAAAGCGCCCTGTTGTGGCATTTGCGGGTGGCGGATCACCGCACCGACCTGCAAATTCAGCATTTCTGACATGCCACCATTGATTTCAAGCACTGCGAGAATCTCATCACCGCCACGGATGGGCGTGCGATCAAGGGGAATCGCGTTTTCATGGATGTGAACCACCTGCCCGCGCGAATCGATGAACAACATATCGAGAGGGATCAGGGTGTTTTCCATCCAAAAGCTGGCGGGCTGCGGACGCTCGTAGATGAACAACATCCCCGCCATACGCGGCATTGCGGGGCGATTCATCAAACCGACTGCGCGCTCTTGCGGCTCGTCTGCGATTTCCACTGTAAAGCGTGCCGTCCCGAAATCACCTTTGATCTCGACCCGTTCGGGGCGGCAAGCTGCCTGCGCAGACATCGCAGTGAACGCCAACCCAAGGGCCGCCGCCGTGTTAATCCAAATTCTCGTGCTGCACATAATCCCACGCGCGCACCTCTGCGGCCATCTTACCGCGCGGGCCATCGACAATGCGAACGGCAAGCGCCTCGCCCGGCTGCAAATCGGCAAAGCCAAAGCGGCGCAAAATCTCGACATGGATAAATATGTCATCGGCAATGCCAAATTCATTCGCAAAGCCAAACCCCTTTGCCTTGTCAAACCATTTCACCCGCGCCGCAACGAAAGGTGCATCTGTCTGCGGTATATCAATACGCGGGTGAAAATCCACCTCTTGCTCGCTTGGCGGTGTTAATGACAACACCTCCTGCGCTTGCGCACCGCGGTCTGTGTAATTCACGACCACCTCGACATATGCATTTTCAGCAATCGAGCTTTGGCCAAAATTTCTCAATACATTCGCGTGCAATAAAATGTCTGGGCCACCGTCATCGGCAAGGATAAATCCATACCCTTTGGTGGCATCAAACCATTTCACTTTGCCACGAACCGCCACCCCCATGTAGCGATCGACTTCCGTCATTGTGGTGCATCCTATGTCTTCGGGCCTAAGCCCATCCGTCCCTGCCTAAGGGTTTGGCCCGAAGCGAATATATCTGCAAGAAGAAATTAAAATTTATGTCGAAAAAAGATAATTATTGGTGATTTATGCAAAATCACCACCTAAAAATAATCAAATTAAGCATTTTCTGATGGCGCAGTTGATGCGTTTCTCAACAAGAAACGTCCCGCCCTCGCGCAATTTAAGGGTTTAACCGCTGCACGGTCCAATTCGATGCATCTGCCCCGAGATCACGCGTCCACCGAAACCGATCATGCAGACGAAATGCACCATCGGCCCAAAATTCAATTTCCACAGGTGTGATGCGAAATCCGCCCCAAAATGGGGGGCGCGGTGGGTTTGGGCCTTTCTCAACGGTGATTTTAGCAACATCCGCCATCAATGAGGCGCGACTGTCCAAGGGTTGTGATTGACGCGAGGCCCATGCCCCAAGCCTACTTTTCAGAGAGCGTGAGGCGAAATAATCATCCGCCTGCGCCCCATCCTCACGGGTCACTATGCCCCGCACCCGAATCTGACGGCGCAAGGATTTCCAATGCAGCACAAAGGCCGCCTTGCCACTCGCGCTGATCTCTTGGCCCTTTTTACTGTCGTAATTGGTGAAAAAAACAAAAGCGTCATCTTCAATTTGACGCAGCAAAACCATGCGCACATTGGGCAGGCCATGCGCGTCAACCGTGGCCAAAGCAATCGCATCAGGATCGTTGAGTTCGCTTTTCTCAGCCTCCTTCATCCATGCGCGCGCAATGGCGAATGGATCATCCCCTGCAAAAATTCCTGTGCGATCGGTCATGCTATGCCTCATTTATTATTGCGGCATTTCTGCCGCGTCTCAACCTAGAGCGCACACGCCCCCCCTTCAAGGCTGACGGGACATCTTGAAGCTGTGACCCCAAAGGTCTAAACCCTTCCTAACCCAACAATAGCGACAAGGATTGAGGGCGGCATGGGGATTATGACTGGCAAGCGCGGGCTGATTATGGGCCTTGCAAATGACAAATCCATCGCGTGGGGGATTGCAAAAGCCCTTGCAGAGCATGGCGCCGAATTGGCGTTTTCATATCAAGGCGAACAACTGCTCAAGCGGGTGCAACCATTGGCGGCGGAACTGGGTTCCGATGTGGTGCTGCCTTGCGATGTGACCGATAATGACAGCCTAGACGCGGTTTTTGAGTCTCTCAAAGACAAATGGGGCAGTCTCGATTTCATCGTTCACGCTATTGGATTTTCCGACAAAAACGAATTGCGTGGCCGCTATGTGGACACAAGCGCCGCGAATTTCGAAATGACGATGAATATATCGGTCTATTCTTTCACCGCTGTGATGCAGCGCGCCGAAAAGCTTATGACCAATGGCGGCTCGGCGCTGACGCTGACCTATTATGGCGCGGAACAGGTGATGCCGCATTACAACGTCATGGGGGTCGCGAAAGCCGCGCTTGAAGCGTCCGTGATGTATCTGGCCGAAGATCTGGGCAAACAGAATATCCGCGTGAATGCTATTTCCGCGGGGCCGATCAAAACCTTGGCCGCCTCGGGCATTGGCGATTTCCGCTATATCCTCAAGTGGAACGAGCTGAATTCGCCGCTGCGCCGCAATGTCTCCATCGAGGATGTGGGCAAATCCGCGCTTTATCTGCTGTCTGATCTCGCCTCTGGTGTGACGGGCGAGAATTTGCACGTGGATGCAGGATATCACGTGGTGGGCATGAAAGCGGTGGATGCGCCTGATATTGATGTCGTGACGGGGCGCAAGGACTAGGGGCGCCATGACAGTCGCGGCATTTCTCGCGATTTATTTGGTGCATCTGGCCGCCGCCATGAGCCCCGGCCCCACAACACTTTTGGCGGCCCGCAGCGCGGCGCGCGATGGGTTTGATCGCGCAATTTTCCTCGCCATTGGTTTTGGCGTTGGGGCCTGCTTGTGGGCCGTAGCCGCGATTTTTGGCCTTGCGATTCTGTTCGAACACGCCCCTGCCGTGCTTTTGGGGTTAAAACTGGTTGGGGCGGGATATCTCTTTTACTTGGCTCTCAAGGTATGGCGCAGCGCCGCCCTGCCCTTTGAGGTCACGCCAATCCCCGCGGATGAGGCCCCAAAATCGGCGGCGAAATTGATCTGGTTTGGCATTGCGACACAGCTTGCCAATCCCAAGCCCGCCGTGTTTTTCGGCACGATCTTCCTCACCTTCCTGCCCGCCAATCCAGTTCACTGGGTCTATGCGGTGGTGTTGGGCATGATCTTTGTAAATGACGCAGGCTGGAACCTGATTGTGGCGCGTATTTTCTCGCTATCGGGGCCACGGCGTGCCTATTTGGGTTTCAAACCCGTGATTGAGCGTATATTTGGCGGGCTTCTGGCACTTATGGGTGCCAAGCTTGCCCTTGGTTGATCAAAGGAGAAACAGTGCCATGGATCGTTTGCCGCATGAGAAAGGCTTTCATGTCTCGTGGGATCAATTGCACCGCGATGCGCGCGCGCTTGCGTGGCGCTTGGACAAACGCGGGCCAGGGCCTGATGGGTCGTGGCGGGCGGTGGTTGCCATCACACGCGGCGGCATGGCCCCTGCAATGATTGTGGCGCGCGAATTGGATATTCGCACAGTGGATACGATCAGCGTCAAATCCTACCATTCTGGCGGCGGCAAGGCCGATCAGCGCCGCGAGGCAGAGGTGCTCAAAAGCCCAGATGTCGACATGATGGGGGATGGTGAGGGCGTCCTGATCGTGGATGATTTGGTCGATACAGGAAAAACCCTTGAACTGGTGCGCAAACTTTACCCCAAGGCGCATTTTGCTACGACCTATGCCAAACCCAAGGGCGAGCCTATGGTCGACACGTTCATCACAGGTGTCAGCCAAGATACATGGATTTTCTTTCCATGGGATATGGCCCTGCAATATGTCGAGCCTTATCGCGGCAAGGATTAATCGCGCGCGCCAAGCGCCTCATTTAAAAGTGTTTTAACGGCATCAGGCGGCACATCTGAGGTCACAAAGGATGTGCCAATGCCGCGCATCAAGATAAAGCGCAGCTGCCCTTCAAGCACCTTTTTATCTTGCGCCATCAGCGCAAGCAGCGCGTCTGCATCGGGCAAATCGCCCTCAATATCCGCCAAATCGCGCTTCATGCCCATCTCGGCCAGATGCGCGCGGATGCGGGATGGTTCTTCCTGTGGGCACAACCCCAAGCGCGCCGATAATTCCGCCGCCAAAGCGCACCCAATCGCCACCCCCTCGCCATGCAACAGGCGATCAGAATATCCCGTGGCTGCCTCAAGCGCATGGCAGAAGGTATGGCCCAAATTTAGAAGTGCGCGATCCCCCTGCTCTGTCTCATCGCGGGCCACGATATCGGCCTTCATCTGAACTGACCAACGCACCGCCTCTTCGCGCAAGGCCAAATCACCTGCGGCCATGGCGGGGGCGTTTTCCTCAAGCCAGTCGAAAAACGCGGCATCGCCAAGCAAGCCGTATTTCACCACTTCGCCATAACCCGCCAAAAAGTCACGCGGGGCCAAAGTGGACAAAAGATCAATATCTGCCAAAACAAGGCTAGGTTGATGAAAGGCACCAACGAGGTTTTTGCCGTGCCGCGTGTTGATGCCCGTTTTGCCACCAACCGAACTGTCGACCTGCGCCAGAAGCGAGCTTGGCATCTGAACGAAGCGCACGCCACGGCGCAGGATTGCAGCGGCAAAACCAACCAGATCCCCGATCACACCGCCGCCAAGTGCGATCACGATATCGCCCCGTTCAACCTTTTCATCGAGCAGCCATTCAACGGTCTGCGTCAGATATTGCCATGATTTTGTGCCCTCGCCCGCAGGCAAAGTCAGCGCGCGTGCGGCAATCCCGCCTGCGCTCAAGGCCGCCTCAAGATGGGCCAAATGCAAGGGTGCCACCCGATCTTCGGTCACGATCCAAACTTTTGGACGCCGCAACAAAGGCGCAAGATGGGTTGCCGCCTGCGCAATCAGACCAGAGCCAATTACCACATCATAGCTGCGACTGTCCAGATTTACCCGCACTGTGGATGTCATGTTGCGACCTCCGACAAGACATTATGAGCGTGAAGCAAACGCAGCACATGATCGGTCGTATCCTCAATCGACCAATCATGCGCGATTTCAAGGCGCAATTCAGCCTGCTCATAGGCAGGGCGGCGCGCCACCATCAAAGCCTCAAGCTTGCCGCGCGGATCAGGCCCATGGAGCAGCGGCCGCGTGGTTTTGTGGCGCACCCGCGACCACAAAAGCTCAATATCGGCATCCAACCACAAGACCGCCGCTTGCGCTGAAATCAAATCGCGGTTTTCAGGCGACAGCCACGCCCCCCCGCCAGTAGACAGAACTGCAGGCGCGCCCGTCAGTAGCCGTGCGATGACTTTGCTTTCGCGGTCACGGAAAAACGGCTCGCCGAAGCGTTCGAAAATCTCGGCGATGCTCATCTGTGCGCTTTCGACAATTTCGGTATCAGAATCGCGCAACTCGACCCCAAGGCGTGCGGACAAGGCCCGCCCGACAGCGGTTTTGCCCGAGCCTGGCATCCCGACCAAAACCACGGTTTTGTGCAAATTATAGGCGGTTTCAGCCCGTGTTTGCCCGTTCACCCTGTGCATCCTTTATGCATTTGCGAAGATTTTGCAAAATTCCCCCAAGAAATTCTGCGCGAACTCCCCTATATTGGCGCAAGATCGTCTATTATTCCACGCAATACGCGTTGAGGGACAGACACGCAAGCAAGCAACCGCGCGAGAATAAGCGCAGAAGGCAGAGGCACGAGAAATATGGTTAAGCTGTTCATGGGATTGGTGATTTTAATCCTGCTCACTGCTGTTGGCCTGTTGGGATATGGCTATTCGGGCCTTATGCAACCCGAGACAGTAGAATTGCGCGACACAATCTCGATCCCGCTTGAGTAACAGATCATGCGCAGGCTGAGGGGCGGAACATTTTGGGGGCTTGTGGCAGGTCTGATTTGGCTTTTGCCTGCGCTGCCACTGGCGGCACAAACGCCGCAAATGTCGCCGCAGGATATTGCGCCCACTTGGCTTTCCGACACGATTGCGCCGCGCAGCCCCGATGTTGCCGCAGAAATTGTCACCGAAGATATCCGCGTGATGCCGATAGGGCCGATCACGCGCAACGCCGTGGGACTTTTGCCTGCGCGGGTTACGGGCTTTCCCAGTGGGCTTTGGGGCCAATCTGACAGTGCCGAGCTTGCAGGCCTGTTTCGCCGCCTGCCGATGACAGGGCTGCCCGCCATTTTGGATTTAACCGAACGTTTGGCCCTGTCCGAGCTTGATCCCCCTCTTGGGGGCACTGATGCGGCGGCGGATGATCTGTTTTTGGCGCGGATTGACATGCTCTTGGCGCGCGGCGCGCTTGAGCCTGCCCGTGCATTGATCGAACGCGCAGGGGTAGAAGACGGCGAGGTATTTCGGCGCTGGTTCGATGTCTCGCTTCTTTTGGGGCAGGCAGATCGTGCCTGTGCCGCGATGCGCGCAAGCCCTGATATCGCACCGACATATCCCGCACGGATTTTTTGCTTGGCCCGTTCAGGCGATTGGTCAGCGGCGGCGCTCTCAATGGGCACAGGCGTTGCCTTGGGGTTCATCACCGAAGATGAGGCGGATTTGATCGCGCGCTTCCTTGATCCCGAGCTATTCGAGGGGGAGCCGCCCTTGCCCCTAGACCCCGATATAACACCGCTGCGCTATGTGATGCGCGCGGCCATTGCAGAGCGCCCCTCCTCGCTTGGGCTGCCTTTGGCCTTTGCCCATGCCGACCTCGCCCCGCAGGCGGGGTGGCGCGCACAGCTTGATGCCGCAGAACGCCTGTTGCGCGCAGGCGCGATTGAGCCAAGCCAATGGTTGGCCATTGCCACCTCGCGCCGCCCCTCCGCCTCGGGCGGGATATGGGAGCGCGTTGCAGCCGTTCAGGAATTTGATGCAAGTCTCCTTGCGGGTGATGTGGCGGGCATTGCCCGCAGCCTTGCGCGCGTGGTGGATGCCCTTGGCCCCACAGGTCTTTTGCCCGCTTTCGCGCAGCTTTACGCCGACCCGCTTGGCCGCCAACCTTTGGTGGGTGAGGCGGCGATCCTCGCCCGCAAAATCGAACTCCTCTCCCGCAATTACGAAAGCCTTGCCCTGCGTGCGGTGCCGCAATCCGCAGATGAGGCGGTGGCCTTTGCCTTGGCGCGCGGGCAGATGCCCAATTTGCCCGCAACGGCAAGCCCACGGGTTATGGCCCTTGCGGCGGGATTTGACGAAATTGCGCTGCCTGACCGCTATGCGCCCCTGATTACAGGCAATCGCGCGGGAGAGGCGCTTTTGCTCGCAGCCCTCACCCTATCAGGGGATGGTGCAGATTTAGACGATCTCTCGGATGCCTTGCGGGTCTTGCGCTATTTGGGTCTAGAAGACAGCGCGCGGCGCGCGGCACTTCAGCTATATCTCCTGCCCGATAGAAACGGATAAGAGCGCCCGATCATGACAGATCAAAGATTGATCACCCAATTCCTTGAGGCGCAAGCAGCCGAGTTGAACGCAGCGCAAAACACGCTCTTGGCTTACGCCCGTGATTTGGACGATGCGCGGGCATTTTTCACCGATCACGGCGCAGATTTCCTCAGCGTCACGCGAGATGGGATCGAAACCTATCTTGCCGATCTAGAGGTTCGGGGGCTGTCACGCGCCACGCGCGCGCGGCGCTTATCTGCGCTGAAACAAATGTGTCGATTTCTGTTTGAGGAAGGCCTGCGTAACGATAACCCAAGCCTCAAAATCAAGGGGCCCGCGCGCGAGAAATCTTTGCCCAAAACCCTCAGCCATGAGGCCGTGGATCAGCTTTTGGCACAGGCTGAAATCCATGGGCGCAGTGCCGATGATCGGTTGCGCAACCATTGCATGATGCAAATTTTATACGCGACAGGGATGCGCGTAAGCGAGCTTGTCACCCTGCCCGTGGCCGCCGTGCGGGGTGACCCCAAGCTGATCTTAATCAAGGGCAAAGGCGGCAAGGAACGCATGCTGCCACTGACGCAATCCGCGCGTTTGGCGTTGCAATCTTGGCTTACCCGCCGCGATGCATTGGAAGAGCTTGCAACACGCGAGGGGGGGGCAAAACCCTCGCGCTACCTGTTCCCCAGCCGCAGCAAAGAAGGCCACATGACGCGGGTTCGGTTTTACACGCTGATCAAGGAAATTGCCCGTGATGCAGGCGTGCCACCGCTATCGGTCACCCCGCATCGTATGCGCCATGCCTTTGCCACCCATCTTTTGGCCGGTGGCGCAGATTTACGCAGCATTCAGGCCCTTTTGGGTCACGCGGATATCGCAACGACCGAAATCTATACCCATATCCTAGATGAGCGGTTAAAAGCCCTCGTGCTCGAACATCACCCTTTGGCGGATCAGACATCTGCCTCGACTGAAAATTGATAGGCCCCATGACTGAAACGATTTCGTTTGATTCTGCCCTTTGGATAAGCGCCGCCTCGATTATGGGGCTTTTGGTGCTGTCCGCGTTTTTCTCAGGTTCTGAAACGGCATTGACCGCTGCCTCGCGCGGGAAATTGCGCGCACAGGCGGATCGGGGCTCAAAGGGGGCTGAGCGCGCCTTGCGCATGACCGAAGACAGCGAGCGGCTGATCGGATCGGTTCTATTGGGCAATAATGTGGTCAATATCTTGGCTGCTTCTTTGGCGACCGCCCTATTCACGCGCCTGTTTGGGGAATCGGGCGTGGCGCTTGCCACGCTTGTCATGACCCTATTGGTTTTGATCTTTGCCGAAGTGCTGCCCAAAACCTATGCCATCACCAATGCCGAAAAGACCGCCGCCCGCGTCTCGCCCGTGATTGCGGTGGTGATTTTCTTGTTTTCGCCGATTGTGGGCGCGGTGCGAATTTTGGTGCGCGGGGTCTTACGCCTCTTTGGCGTGCAAACCGACCCTGACAGTAAAATCCTGTCCGCGCGCGAGGAAATCGCAGGGGCGATCACGCTGGGCCATTCCGAAGGGGCGGTGGAAAAAGAACATCGCGACCGCTTGCTTGGCGCGCTGGATTTGCACGAGCGGATGGTTGAGGAAATCATGTTGCATCGCTCGAAGATCGAAATGATCAATGCTGATGCCACGCCTGAGGAAATCTTGAGCCAAGCATTGCAATCCCCCCATACCCGCCTGCCCGTCTATCGCGGCGAGACAGAAAATATAATTGGCGTGATCCATGCAAAGGATTTGCTGCGCGCCATGGATGGTCTGACGCGCGGTGAAAACGCGAAGGGGATCGAAAATTTCCGTATCACCGATGTGGCCATGAAACCCTATTTCGTGCCTGACACCACCACATTGGACGAACAGATGCGCCAATTCCTGCGCCGCAAAACGCATTTCGCGTTGGTGGTGGACGAATACGGCGCTTTGCGCGGCTTGATCACGCTTGAAGATATCCTTGAGGAGATTGTGGGCGAAATCACCGATGAATTTGATGTGGATGAAGCGCCGCAGTTGAAACCTGGCCCCGATGGGCATTTCTTGATTGATGGGGCAATGACCATTCGTGATTTCAACCGCGCCACAGATTGGAGCCTTCCCGATGAAGAGGCCAACACTGTGGCAGGGTTGGTGATCCACGAGGCGCAAACAATTCCTGTCATCGGTCAGGCATTTTCCTTTCATGGCTTCCGCTTTGAGGTGGTGGCCCGTGAGAACAACCGTCTCACCCAGATCAAAATTCGCAAACTTGGCTGATCCGATCCCGCATAAAGCGCCCGCAATCGTGGTTCTCGCGGCAGGCAGGTCAAGCCGCATGCGGGGCCGCGACAAGTTGTTGGAAGATGTCGATGGCCAAGCCTTGCTGCGCCTCATGGTGGCGCGGGCACGCAAGGCGGGTGCATCTGCGGTGCGTGTGGTTCTGGCTGAGGGTCAAACAGACCGCGCCGCAGAACTGAGGGATTTCACGGATATCGAGATCATCCACCTGCCCGCAGGGCGCGACATGAGTGACAGTTTGAAAGCAGGGATTGCGGGGCTTGACTGCGCGGTGATGATCCTGTTGGCAGATCTGCCCGATCTGACCGCACATGACCTGTATCTGATGCTCACCTTCGCACAAATGCATCCAGATGCCATTTTGCGCGCGGCTGACAATAAAGGCCGCGCAGGACATCCAATTGTCTTTCCCCGCGATCTTCTGCCCGAACTTGTGAAAGTGACAGGGGATCAGGGCGCCCGCGCGGTGCTAGAGCAACATGGGGCGCGCATTGTGCATATCCCCCTGCCCGAAACCCGCGCGACAACAGACCTCGATACGCCCGAAGATTGGGCGGCGTGGCGCAAATCGCGGGCTTAGATAATATTGCGCATCATCCGATCCGTCCGAATATCGGACGCATAATCAACAATCGGGCGGGCGGCGGTTGCCTGAGCGCTTTGGCCTTCTTCTGTCTCTAACTCTGGGAAGAGAGACAAGATCTCACGCCGCTGCGCCGCATCCATGCCCCGCAATGTTTTGGTTTCTGCGTGAAAGCTTTCTGTCCAAATGCTGTCAGACATCACGATTTGATGATGCTCGAACATGATATGGATGTAATTCACCCGCACCGTATCGACCGCCATCACCTCGCGGTGGTCAATCAGATCGCGCGCGGCAATCAGGCTTTCGCCCGCCAATGCGGCGGGATGTTCAGGCATCAACAAAATGCGGTGACTGGGCGAAACCAACATATCACGCACGGGTAGTCCATGTCCCAAACAGCCCGCACGCAAAAGGACGGGGCGTAAGCTTGCGGCGCGCTGCATATCTGCACGCCCCAAAACACGGCCACCAATCCAAGCAATTTCTTGCACACCATTGTCACGGGTGACGATTTTATCCCCCTGCTGCAATGTCTCCACCGCGCGTTCGCCACGCAACGTGGCAATCATCGTGCCCGGCGTAAAGCAGGGCGTTACGGCAGTATGCGCGTCTTGTGCATGAAAATAGGATTGGGGCTGTGCTGTCATTTTTTTACTCAAAAATTCATTACTAACTCGATGGCACGGCTTAGACTCAGCCGAGGCGCCAAATTTTGACGGCCACATGCCTGTTCTCTGCCTCAATTGCTGCGATTCTAGGGCGCTCTTGCGGCGCTTTCATGACCATTTGAAATCCATGCCCCCGATTCCGTATGGCCGATACCTGTATATATTCTTCATGCAAAATATTAACACATTTTTTTCACCTCTTCGCCCCACCTAGGACGGTCTGGCTGCAAAACAAAGACGCCCGCCTGCAACGGGCGCAAAAGCGTGAAGATGCAGCAAAGGATAACCAAACCCATACTTTCGACAACTGGTGTCAATAGCAGTAAAACCCTAAACATAAAGGCACCCCTAATACCCCGCTGCTCTCAATGTGGCTTCCCCTAGGCGACATTGAGAGCAGCCCCCAAATCCCAAATGTTGCCACGGGATTCAGCCCCGCATTCCCCCAACGTGGCTGAAGAGAAACAGAATGTTTCTCACATGGGACAAGTTTGACGGGCCCCCTCACACGTAAAACATCGAAGGCTGACTTGGTTTTGCCATGGCGCAGATCACACGCTAGGCTGATTGCGCCCATTCCCGCTTTGTGAGGCCCCATGCAAACCACCGACCGCCCGACCCTCGTCTTTGACGTCAATGAAACATTGCTTGACCTGACCACGCTTGAACCTGTGTTTGCCCGCGCCTTTGGCGATGAGGCCATGATGCGGGTCTGGTTTTCTGAATTGATCCTTTATTCCCAAACCCTAACATTCGCGGGTCACTACCGCCCGTTTGGTGAACTGGGCATGGCGGTCTTTACAATGCTGGCCACAGTAAAAGGCATCGCTGTTCACAAGGATGATACAGCGGCGCTTGGCCATGCCCTCACCCATATGCCGCCCCATGGGGATGTTGAGGCAGGATTAACGCGCTTGCGTGCGGCGGGGTTTCGATTGGTCACACTGACCAACTCGCCCCTTGGCGCAGAATCGGCCCTGTTTCGCGCGGGGCTAGACCGCTTTTTTGACGGAAATTTCAGCGTGGCCGAGGTTGCAGCCTTCAAACCCGCCCCCGCGGTTTACGAACATCTTGCCACATCGCTGAACCTAGCCCCTGCTCAGTTGTGTATGATTGCCTGCCATATCTGGGATACGATCGGCGCACAGGCCTGCGGCTATCGCGGCGCGTTTTTGCATCGCACAGGCAATGCGCCCTTGCCGATTGCGGAAATACCGCAACCCGACATCATCGCGCGCGATATGACCGATCTAACAGATCAAATCATTGCGCGTTGGGGATAAGGGAAAAACAGAGCTTGGTACCCGAGGCCGGACTCGAACCGGCAAGCCGTTAGGCGGTGGATTTTGAATCCACTGCGTCTACCAATTCCGCCACTCGGGCTCTGTGCGAAGCGTCCTATACCGCGCACGGGGGCGCGTCAACGGGTCAACACGCAGCCAAGCGCGAAAGTTTGATCTTCGCTTACCGCGCGCCCTGTAAAGCGATAGACCAAAGACCCGACCCGCTCATGCAATGCGCGCCGCATAACCGCCACCTTATCGCGATATTCCCCAGAAAACCACTGATCCGCCATCGGACTATGATCCACGGGATAAGGGATCAAACTGCGCCACCCCGCCGCACAAAAGCTTGAGATCGCGCGCGGCATATGCATCGCCGATGTCACGATGATCCAATTCTGATTGGCCAAATCGGGGGTGATCTCACGGGCAATCGCGGCGGCATTCACCGCTGACTCGGCTGAATTGCGACTTTGCGATTCGAGGGTGAGGCGCTCAGCTGCAATCCCCGCCTCACGAATGGCCCTTGCGCTGACTTCAGCCTCACTCAAAGAATGGCCTTGAAGATCAAGCCGCCCCTGCCCACCTGCCACAATCACGGGCACATTCGGCAGGGCATGGGCCAAGGCAATGGTCGCCAAAATACGATCCGCCGCCTCGCCCGTATTGACGAGGCCCGTGCGGGCGGTGCGATCCGTATTCTCGGCGCCCGTCATCAGCACAACACCGCGCGCCCCTGTCAGATCAGGATTGGCCATAAAACGCGCCTCAAGCGGCCCTGCAATCCAACGATCCACCGGCGCGGCCATCACAAACCCCACAAAGCCAAGCGATAAGAGCCAGAACCAAAGCGCAGCACGCCGCCACCGCACAAGCAGCGCCAGCACCCCAAGCGCCCCCAAGATATGTGGCCATAACTCAACATAGAGCGCGAACCGCATCAGTTTAGACGCGTGGTAAAAAAGGTCTTCCCCCATCTCAGCCTTTCACGCTTCGAGTTCTGCATCCCAATACAGGAAATCCAACCAACTTTCATGCAGATAATTGGGTGGAAATTTTCGGCCCAGATTGCGCAGCTCCTCAGCCCCCGGTTGACGCGGGGCTTGGCGCAGGCTCATACCCGCCTGACGCAGGCTTTTTGCCCCTTTGCGCAGGTTACACCGACCACAGGCCGCCACAACATTTTCCCAAGATGTAACGCCACCCCGCGCGCGCGGCACAACGTGATCAAAGGTCAAATCCCCGCGCGAGCCGCAATATTGGCAAGAAAATTGATCCCGTAAAAAAAGATTAAAGCGCGTGAAGGCCACGCGCTTTTGAGGTTTCACATAATCTTTGAGAACAACCACAGAGGGGATTTTGATCTTGGTCGTTGGCGAATGAACGAAGGTGTCATACTCAGCCACGATATCCACCCGATCCAACCACACCGCCTTGACCGCTTCCTGCCACGGCCAAAGGGATAAAGGATAATAAGAAAGGGGGCGGTAATCCGCGTTCAGCACCAAAGCAGGATGTTGCTTTAGCGATGCGGGTTCGCGCGTAAATTCCGTCCTGAAATCGCCATCCATGAGTGACTCCGTCTCCGCTCTGTTTGCCTGCGCCTCAAGCACCAGAGCGGGAGCCCCGCTCCAGCATTGACCCCACTATATATGGGCATTGCAATCTGGCAAGCCCCTTCATCTATGTGGTCACAATCCCAAGGGTAACGAAACTGAACGTCACTTTTGTGACATTGGGGGCACTCACCCCGCCTGTCTAATCTTCCAGCCCGAATTTATCGCGCAAAAAGGCCAGACAAACCTGCAACCCATCAGGCGCAATCCCATGCCCTGTGCCCCGCATGATATGGGCATAAACCTCGCGCCAGCCTGCTTCTTGCAGCGCCTCTGCGGCTTCGGGCAAGGCTTGTGGGGGGACAACATCATCTTGATCGCCATGGATCAGCAATACGGGCGGGCGACACTCCGCCTCCTCTTTCAGGCGTTCTGGCTCCAACAAACGGCCCGAAAACCCAACCACTGCGCGCAGGCTATCTTCCAGGCGCGGCGCAACATGTAAGCTCAACATCGTGCCTTGCGAAAACCCAACCAAGGCTACATCGCGCGCCGTCAGATTGTTCTCTTCCATCACCTGTTCCAAAAACGCGTTGAAATCATCAAAGGCCCGCGCAAGCCCTGCGCGGGCATCCTCCTCGGATGAGCCATCAATCCACGGGATCGGGAACCATTGATACCCCATCGGATTAACCGAACAGGCCTCGGGCGCATTAGGGGCGATGAAAATTGTGTCAGGCAGATGTGGGGCCATCGGATCGGCCAATCCCAAAAGATCAGCCCCATCCGCGCCATAGCCATGCACGAAAATCACCGCGCGGGCGATATAGCCTGACTGCGGCTCGCTGCTTTTGTAATCCAATGCGCGCGTCATGCGACCCCCTCACGTTCTTTGACCATGTGGTAGTAGCCCCAGAGCGCCCGCGCGGCAATGGCCCGATGCGGCGTCCAAGGCGCCGCCATGGCGCGCAAGCGCCGCTCATCTGGCCGCTGCGGCAGATCAAACAAAACGCGCGCCGCCTCTTGCAGGGCCAAATCACCCGCGGCGAAGGCATCGGAATGGCCAAGGGCAAACATCGCGTAAATTTCTGCCGTCCAACGGCCAATCCCTTTGACAGCGGTCAAAGCGGCCACCACCTCATCGGTGCTTTGGCTGTGCAGCCGCGCATAATCAATCCGCGCCTCGGCCAAAGCGCGCATATACCCTGCCTTTTGACGGCTGAGGCCAAGCGCGCGCAAATCGGCCTCGGATGCAGCCAAAACCGCATCTGGCTGTAACATTCCCGCCTCTGCAAGGCGCGCGGTGATCGCATTCGCACTGGCCACTGAAACCTGCTGCGAGATAATGGCCTTGGCGAGGGCCACAAACCCCGCCTCTCTTGATCGCAAGGTAACGCGGGCAGGATCAACACGGGCAAAAGCAGGTTCAATCTGGCACAGGGCGGCCAACCCATCAGACAGCAAATTTTCGTCTTTGAGATGATAAGCCTGATCCATTGTTCAACCTGTCGCAGCAAAATCTTGCATTCCACCCTAGACCTGATGCGCAGAAAGGCCTAGCCCTGTGGCCATATGTGCCAAAGAATGAATATATCCCATGACCACCGCTCAAATTGATGATCGCGCCGCCAAACGCAATGTTTTCGTTTTGATCCTTGCGCAGGCCTTCCTTGGCGCGCAAATGCCGATGATCTTTGTGGTGGGCGGGCTTGCGGGCCTGATGATCGCACCAAGCCCCGCATTGGCCACAATCCCGATTTCTTTGATCGTCTTTGGCTCGATGACCACTGCACCGTGGTTGTCGGCGCTCATGCAGAAATATGGACGGCGGGTTGGGTTCTTTGTTGGCGCGCTTGGCGGGGCCTTAGGGGCGGGCATTGCCAGTTTGGGCCTCTATCTCGACAATTTCGCGGTCTTCCTAATCGGCTCCTATCTGACGGGCATTTATATGTCGGCGCATGGGTTTTACCGCTTTGCCGCTGCCGATAGCGCCTCGGACGATTTTCGCCCGCGCGCCATTTCCTACGTTATGGCGGGCGGCCTTCTGTCGGCATTGATAGGGCCGCAATTGGTCAAATTCACCTCCGATGCCACTGTTGTGCCCTTTCTGGGCACTTACCTTTCTGTGGTTTTGATCAATCTCATCGGTGTCACTTTGTTCTTCTTCCTCGATGTGCCACCCCCCAAAGCCCCAAGCGCGGATGCGCCGCAGGCCCGCAGTCGCCGCGAATTGCTGCGCGACCCGAAAATCGCCGTTGCGATTATCTGCGGCATGGTTTCCTACGCTTTGATGAATTTGATGATGACATCGACCCCCTTGGCCGTGGTCGGATGTGGATTTCCAACCGGAACCGCCGCAGATATCGTCTCGGCCCATGTGATCGCGATGTATGCCCCCTCGTTTTTCACGGGCCATGTCATCGCGCGATTTGGCGCGGTGCGGGTTTTGGCGCTTGGCCTATTCTTACTCGCGCTTGCGGGCGTGGTAGCCTTGATGGGCGTTGAATTGACGAATTTCTTCATCGCGCTTGTTCTCTTGGGCATTGGTTGGAATTTTGGGTTTATCGGCGCAACCGCCATGCTGACCCAAGCCCATCCTGCGCATGAGCGGGGGCGCGTGCAGGGCTTGAATGATTTTCTGGTCTTTGGCTGCGTCACCCTTGCATCGCTGTCATCAGGGGTTTTGATGTCTTTGGGGGAAACCACCCTTGCAGGGTGGAATGCGGTAAATATCGCAATGATCCCGTTTTTGGCCCTCGCAGGCGCTGCCCTAATCTGGCTTGTGCTGCGCCCCGCTGATGAGGCCGCCGCCTGATCCTACCAGCGCCCTGTCAGGGAAACATAGGCAAGGCGCAGACGCTTACCTGCCTCTGATGGCTCTAGCCCGCCTTGCGCGACAAGGGCAGGATGGGCAGCCGCCTTTTTCAAAATAGGCTCTGCCAGCCATGCCGCGTATAGCGCGGGCGTCACATGGGCGGGGATCATTCCCCGCTCTATGCGCGCGGCGCGCAATTTACCAAGCCCCATTCGCGCCAAATGGGCCACAGTGGACGGGCGACCATCATGTAAAGGGGCATGCCCCTTTTCCTCAAGCGCGGGGATCGCGCGCAGATAATTGGCCAACCCCATGGCCCAACCAATCGCACGAATGGCAGGCTCGAACATGTCCTGCGCCCCCAAACTGCGCGCAGCCATCCACAAAAGCCCTGCCCCCGTGGCCTCGATATAGGCGCTGAACGCGGCCTCATCCGCGAAGCCATCCTTGGTGGTGTCGCGCATCCGTGCCGCCACAAGATCGGACAAAAGCCCTGCATCGCGCGCGGGCAAACTGGCCGCCAAAGGGGCCGCCCATTCATGCGCAGGCAAGGCCCGCCCCGCCTGCAATGCATCGGCCAGATCCGCCCAAAATTGCAAGCGCATCTGTGCCACCAATGGCTCAGGCGAGGCATAGGGCGCGCGCGCAATTTCCAAATTTACCGCATAAATTGCAAAAAGACGGGCGCGCAGATCGGGCGGTGCGGCCATCACGGCCAAGAACCGCTCGGGATCGCCACGCTCGATCACGCTTGCAAGCCGCGCCAAATCTTGGCTCATGATGCAGGCGCCCCGTCTTGGATCAGTTTCCAATGTACCGCATCCAAAAGCGCCTCGAAACTCGCATCCACGATATTCGCAGAAACACCCACAGTCGACCAACGCCGCCCTGTATCATCTTCGCTGTCAATGATGACACGCGTAACCGCCTCGGTGCCCCCTTGGGTGATCCGCACTTTGAAATCAACCAGACGGATCGTGTCGATATAGCTTTGATACGGCCCCAAATCCTTGGCCAAGGCTTTGGAGAGCGCATTTACGGGGCCGCGATCTGATCCTGTCTCATCCATGCTTTCAGAGACAGACAACATTTTCTGATCGCCAATTTTCACAACCACGACCGCCTCGGAAAGGCTGACCATCTTGTCATATTTGTTTTTGCGCCGCTCAACAGTCACGCGATAGCGTTTGACCTCAAAAAAGCGGGGCATCTGGCCAAGGGCGCGCCGCGCAAGCAATTCGAAACTTGCTTGGGCGGTGTCATAGGAATACCCTGCCGCCTCGCGCGCTTTGATCTCCTCTAGGATTTGGCCAAGCGCGGGGTCACCATCATCCACCATAATCCCCGCCTCGCTCAGGCGGCGGCGCAGATTGGATTGTCCCGCTTGGTTTGACATCGGGATCACCCGCGCATTTCCGACCAACTCGGGCTGGATGTGTTCATAAGTGGTGGGGTTTTTCAGGATTGCCGAAGCATGCAAACCCGCCTTATGCGCAAAGGCGGAGCTGCCCACATAGGGGGCTTGGCGCTGTGGCACGCGGTTGAGAATTTCATCCAACAAGCGCGAGGCACGGGTCAGGTTTTTCAACCCCGCTTCGCTGACGCCAATTTCATATTGGCTGCAATAGGGGTCTTTCAAAAGCAGGGTCGCAATCAGTGTGGTCAGATTGGCATTGCCGCAGCGCTCGCCCAAACCATTGAGCGTGCCTTGAATATGGCGCGCGCCCGCATCTATCGCGGCCAAACTGCCCGCAACGGCGGTTTCGGTGTCATTGTGGGTGTGAATGCCCAAACGATCCCCCGCCACGCCAGAGGCGATTACCGCCCGCGTGATATGGCCAATCTCATCAGGCAAAGTGCCGCCATTCGTATCGCACAGAACGATCCACCGCGCCCCCGCATCGTGCGCCGCGTGAATGGCGGCCAATGCATAATCTGGGTTGGCCTTATAGCCATCAAAGAAATGTTCTGCGTCAAACAGCGCCTCGCGCCCTGCTTCCACGAGATGGGCGATGGAGGCGCGGATATTTTCAAGGTTCTCTTCAAGGCTGATCCCAAGCGCCTCGGTCACATGGAAATCATGGGTTTTGCCCACCAGACAAACCGCAGCCGTGCCCGCATTCATCACGCCCGCCAGAACATCATCATTCGCGGCAGAGCGGCCTGCGCGTTTGGTCATACCGAAGGCCGCCATGGTCGCACGGGTCTCAGGCACCGCTTCGAAAAAGGCACTGTCCGTAGGGTTGGCGCCGGGCCAGCCCCCTTCGATATAATCCACGCCCAGATCATCGAGCATCGCGGCGATGCGCAGCTTGTCTTGGGTGGAGAATTGCACCCCTTGGGTCTGCTGCCCGTCCCGCAGGGTGGTGTCATAGAGATAGAGGCGATCGCGGGTCATGTTGCCCCCCATGTTTTGCCTGCGCAAAGCGCAGGCAGCGCCCGCACCGCCCCCCAAGGGGCGGGCGTAGTTCTGTTCCAAAGGCCACTCACAAGAGGCCCTCCAATTTCAACGGGTCAAATTTCGCGGTCGGGATCAACTCGACCCCCTCCTTACTCATCCGCACCTCGACCCCCGCATCGCTCAGGGCAGATTTCAGCGCGTCAACAGGTGCGAAATCTTTGGTCTCCATTGCAGTCTGCCGCACGGCAAACAACTGCGCCTCCAATGCCGAAAGATCAACATCGGGGGAGGCTGCCCAATCAGGCACTCCGACAGAGGCTAGACCCAAAATCGAGAGGCCCGCACGCAAGGATGCAGCATCCCCAGACTGCGAAATCTGATGCAAGGCCGTAATCGCAAGGGGTGTGTTCAAATCATCAAACAGCGCCGCAAGCATCGCGTCAGGCACAGGGGCCTGCGGCGCATCAGCGGCCTGAGCATACCATTTGCGCAGCGTCTTCTCCGCCTCCGCCGCCTTCTTCGCGGTCCAATCCATGGGCTTCGAATAATGCGTGGACAGCATCACGAAGCGGATCACTTCGCCCGGCACACCCTGATCCAGCAAATCGCGCACGGTGAAGAAATTGCCCAAGGATTTGGACATTTTCTTACCCTCGACCTGCAGCATTTCATTATGCATCCAAATATTGGCAAAGCCCGCGCCTTGATGGGCGCAGCAGCTTTGCGCGATCTCGTTCTCATGATGCGGGAACATCAGATCATTGCCGCCGCCATGGATGTCGAAATGCGGCCCCAGCAATTCGTGGCTCATGGCCGAACATTCAATATGCCACCCCGGACGGCCATACCCCCATGGGCTGTCCCATCCGGGCGTGTCCGCATCAGATGGTTTCCACAGCACGAAATCCATCGCATCGCGTTTATAGGGGGCCACCTCGACCCGCGCGCCTGCGATCATATCCTCGACTGTGCGCCCTGAAAGGCGGCCATAATCAGGATAGGAGGCAACAGAAAAGAGCACATGCCCTTCAGCCGCATAGGCGTGACCCTTGGCGATCAGATCTTCGATCATCGCGATCATCTGCGGGATATATTCGGTCGCGCGCGGCTCATGGGTGGGGCGGCTTACGCCGATAGCATCCATATCGGCGTGATACCAACCGATGGTTTCCTCAGTGATCTCGCCAATCGCGCGCCCTGTTTCACGGGCCTTCGCGTTGATCTTGTCATCCACATCGGTGAAATTGCGCACATAGGTGACATGATCTTTGCCGTAGACATGGCACAGCAGCCGATACAGCACATCAAACACAATCGCAGGGCGGGCATTGCCGAGATGGGCGCGGTCATAGACAGTTGGCCCGCAAACATAGAGGCGCAGATTCGTTGGATCAATCGGGGCGAAAACCTCGATTTTGCGCGTCATAGAATTGCGAAGCTTGATCTCACCCATCGCTTAGATTGCCCCTCTCCCTGAGCCTGACGCGGCACTGCGGCCACAGCAGAATTAGCGCCATTGCCCTATCAGGTTGTTTTGGAATTGAAAATAACCCTTCGCGCGCCCGTTCCCGTCAGCGCGACCCAACCCTCGAGCAAGTGCCGCATAAATTCCTTGCATTCGATAAGAAATTGCACATTTTTAGGGCCATGTTTGAAGAGTTTGTCGAGCGCCATTGCAAATCCCTGCCTGGTGCGCGCCTGGCTGAACCATTTGGCCCAGACATGTATGTCTGGACAGTGGCCGAGAAGATGTTTGCTGCTTACACCAAAGGCAGCACGGGCGTGTCTATTCGCGCCAGATCGGCCCAAGAGGCGCAAAAAATGATCCAACAAGGCAAGGCCGTCTCTGCCCCCTATCTCAAAAGCGGGGGCTGGGTGATGGTTGAGTGGCGCAACACAAGCCCGCATGAGCTGCGCCGCTATATCACGCAAAGCTATGCCCAAGTGCGGGCAGAATTAAACCCAAACCAACAGGCCAGCCTGCCGCCCTTTGATGCGGCGCAATTCAAGGGTTAACGGGGCAATGCCGCCGCTTCGCGCGCAAGGCTGGTGATTGCCTCCCAATCCCCTGCGGCCATGGCCGCCTTTGGCGCGACCCATGATCCGCCTGCGCACAGCACATTGGACAGGCTCAGATAGCTTTGCGCATTGGCAAGGCTGATCCCACCCGTGGGGCAAAAGGCCACTTGCGGGATTGGCCCGCCGATGGATTTCAACGCAGGCGCCCCGCCAACCGCCTCGGCGGGGAAGAATTTCAGCATATCATAGCCTCGCTCATAAAGCGCCATCACCTCAGACGCGGTGACAGCGCCTGGAAGAAGCGGCAGCGCCTCATCTTCTGCCGCGGCCAAGACACGATCTGTCGCGCCGGGGCTAACCGCAAAACGCGCCCCTGCGGCCTTTGCGGCCTTCATATCGGCAGGGGTCAAGATCGTGCCTGCACCTACAATCCCACCCTCAACCTCAGACATGGCGGCGATGGCATCCAAGGCACAGGCGCTGCGTAATGTGACCTCTAGCACAGGCAGACCACCCGCAACCAAGGCACGGGCCAAAGGCACCGCATGGGCGAGATCCTCGATCACCAAAACGGGAATTATGGGGGCGTGGGCCGCAAGGCCCCGCGCGAATTTTGATTGATCTTGCGGTGTCATGGGACCCCTTCCCTTTGTTACACGACAACACCAGCACCGCTTGAGGCGGGGCCAGCATGGGCGCGGAAGATTTCAAACAATTCACGGCCAATCCCGTGGCCATTGGCGCCAAGATCAGGTGTGACGGCGGCGCGATCTGCCAAATCAGGCACCAGAGCCTCAAGCACGCCTTTGACAGCATCCACGCGGATCATATCGCCCTCCTGTAACCGCGCAAGGAAACCACCATCCAACGCCTCGGGGCTGACATGGATTGCGGCAGGCACTTTGCCCGATGCGCCCGACATACGGCCATCCGTCACCAAGGCCACCTTGTGGCCGCGATCCTGCAACACCGCCAAAATCGGTGTCAGGTTATGTAATTCTGGCATCCCGTTGGCCTTTGGCCCTTGGAACCGCACCACGACCACAACGTCGCGGTTCAAATCGCCTGCCTGAAACGCCGCTTTGACCGAGGCTTGATCATGGAAAATTGCGGCGGGGGCCTCGATCACCTGACGCTCAGGGGCGACAGCGGACACCTTCATCACACCTTCGCCCAAATTGCCCTTAAGCGCCACAAGCCCGCCTGTGCTTTGGAAGGCATCCTTCGCAGGGCGCAGAATTTTTTCGTTCAGCGTGGTCTTGGGCCCTGCCTGATACACCACCCCGCCATCGCTTAGTTTTGGCTCTTGCGTGTAATGGGCCAAACCCTGCCCCATCACTGTCTGGGTGTCGGGGTGCAATAAGCCCGCATCGAGCAATTCGCCAATCATAAAGCCCAAACCGCCCGCAGCGTGGAAATGGTTCACATCGGCCAACCCATTGGGATAGACCCGCGCCATCAGCGGCGTTGCAGCAGAGATATCCGCGAAATCCTGCGGCTCTAGGATAACACCCGCCGCGCGGGCCATGGCGACCAAATGGATGACCAAATTGGTCGACCCGCCTGTGGCCATCAACCCAACAAGACCGTTCACAAAGGCCTTTTCATCCAGAATATCGCAAACAGGGCGATACTGATCCCCAAGCGCGGTGATCTTGGCCACCTGCGCAACCCCAGCATCGGTCAGCGCATCGCGCAAGGGCGTATGCGGGTTCACGAAACTGGCGCCTGGCAAATGCAGACCCATAAATTCCATCAGCATTTGGTTGGAATTGGCCGTGCCATAAAAGGTGCAGGTGCCTGGCCCATGATAAGAGGCCATCTCGGCCTTCATCAATTCCTCGCGGCCGACCTCGCCTGCGGCGAATTTCTGGCGCACCTTCGCCTTTTCATCATTGGGTAGACCACTGGTCATCGGCCCTGCAGGCAAAAAGATGGATGGCAAATAGCCAAATGTCGCCGCTGAAATTACCAAACCCGGAACGATTTTATCGCAAACGCCCAAATAAATTGCCGCGTCAAAGGTATTATGGCTTAACGCGACACCCGCGGCCAAGGCGATTACATCGCGGGAGAACAAGCTTAGCTCCATCCCCACCTGCCCTTGGGTGACCCCATCGCACATGGCAGGCACACCGCCCGCAACCTGCGCCGTGGCCCCGTTGGCCCGCGCTGCGGCCTTAATCCGTTCGGGGAAAGCCTCAAAGGGCTTATGCGCGGAAAGCATATCGTTATAGGCGGTCACAATCCCAAGATTTGGCGCGCGTGCCGCCACCAAAGGATCCTTGTCCCCCTCCATCGCCGCATAAGCATGGGCCTGATTGCCACAGGTCAAATGCGCACGGCGCGGGCCATCGGCGGCCGCTGCACGCATCCGATCCAGATAGGTCTTACGCGGCCCTTGCGAGCGCGCAATGATCCGCGCGGTGACAGCTTCGATACGGGTATCCAAGGACATAGACAAAAACCTCCATCTTCTGAGGCTTGCTATAATATGTTAGCGCTAACTATGCCAGAGGGAAATCGCACTCAATGCGGGGCTACATTCGGCAAAAACACCTTTTCACCGCGATAAAGCAGCGAAATTCCCTTGTGGAAAAGGTGAATTTTCTCAGGTGCTGCACCCAGTCGCAGAACTTCCCCGCGCTTTGAGGGGTGAATCCCCGAAAGTTTTGCAATCACAGGATCATCGCCCGTGCTGCTTTTGCTGTCGAAATAGAGAAGCGTCACTTCGCCAAGCGCCTCGGTGATGCCGACACGCCCCTCAAAAGCGAAATCATCCCCTTCTGCGGCGACAAAATCTTCGGGACGGATGCCGATCTCAACCTTCATCCCTTCATCGCCCTTTTGGGTCGGGATGGCGGCTGTGATGATCCCGCCGCCTTGATCCGTGCGGATCTTGGTGGTTTTGCCTGTGCCAACCACCTCACCCGAGAGCAGGTTCATCGCGGGGCTGCCGATAAACCGCGCCACGAATGTGGAATTGGGCCGCTCGTAGAGATCAAGCGGCGCACCGACCTGCGCAATACCGCCACCTGCTAAGACCACGATACGGCTTGCCAAAGTCATGGCTTCAACCTGATCATGGGTCACATAGATCATGGTGGTTTCTGGCATCGCCTCTTTAAGCTGCGCGATCTCAAGGCGGGTCGCCACACGCAAAGCCGCATCTAGGTTCGACAGAGGCTCGTCAAAGAGGAACACTTTGGGGTCGCGCACAATGGCACGGCCAATTGCCACGCGCTGCCGCTGACCGCCTGACAATTCCTTGGGCAGGCGATCAAGCAAGCTGCCAAGCTGCAATTTCTCGGCAGCGGCGCGCACCGCCTTGTCAATGGCCTCTTTCCCCTGCCCTGCAATCCGCAGGGAAAAGGCCATATTATCATAGACGCTCATATGCGGATAAAGCGCGTAGGATTGGAACACCATCGCAATCCCACGTTGCGAGGGCGGCATATCATTGACGCGCATCCCGTCAATTTCCAACGTGCCGCCCGTGATCCGCTCTAGCCCCGCGATCATCCGCAACAGCGTGGATTTCCCGCAGCCAGAGGGGCCAACGAAAACAACCAATTCGCCCGTCTTGATCTCAAGATCAATGTCAGACAGCACCTTGACCTTCCCATAGGCCTTTTCCACGGCACTCAGTTTCAAATCGGTCATCTTCAGCCCCCCTTTTGAACAGCCTTGCCGCGCCTTAGCGGTTCTGCGCGCCAAACCATGCTTGATAGGCGGGCAAGGTTAACATGCCCCCCGCAACCGTTGCATGGAATGGTGCGGTAATATCGTCATACGCGCCCTCAGGCAGTGGCAGCTCGCGCGTCTCGCCACTTAGGTTGAACGCACAAAGGACCGCGCGCCCCTGATATCTGCGCCAGAACGCGACCACATCTTGCGTATGGGTGACAAATTCAAACTCCCCTTTGACCAATTCAGGCAAAGATTTCCGCAAAGCGATCATGTTGCGATAGAAGGCCAAAGTGCTGTCTTCAAGGCGGGTCTGCGCCTCGACCGAGCGCTGCAAATGCTCCACCGCGACAGGCAGCCATGGCTTGCTTTGGCTAAACCCGCCATTGTGATTGTCGCTGACCCATGGGATCGGCGTGCGACAGCCATCACGGCCCTTGAATTTTGGCCAAAAGCGGATGCCATAGGGATCCTGCAATTCTTCAAAGGCGACATAGGCCTCGGTCAGCCCCAATTCCTCGCCCTGATACAGGCAAACCGAACCGCGCAGCGACAACAAAAGCGCCGCAAAGACGCGCTGCCCTGCCTCATCCAAATTCCAACGGGTTGGATGGCGCACCACATCATGGTTGGAAAAGGCCCAACAGGCCCAACCATCGCCAATGCTGGCCTCTTGCTTTTCAATGACCGCGCCCACGGTTTCCGCGCTTGGCGTCTCCCCTGAGAGGAAGTCAAAGCTATAGCACATATGCACCTTATCACCGCCTGAGGTGTATTGTGACTGTATCTCAAGGCCATATTGCGCATCACCCACCTCGCCTACAGCGGTGGCAGCAGGATATTCGTCCATCACCGCGCGCATACGGCGCAAGAAATCCAAATTCTCGGGTTGGTTTTTGTCATAAAGGTGATCTTGCCAATTATAAGGGTTCACCTCAGGCGCGATGGTGAAATTCCGCCGCTCGGGCGCAAGCGCGGGGTTATCGCGCAGCAGCTTGTCATGGAAATAGAAATTGATCGTATCAAGGCGGAACCCATCAACCCCCCGATCCAACCAGAAGCGGCACACATCCAAAAGCGCATCCTGCACATCTGGATTATGCAGGTTCAAATCTGGCTGCTCGACAAGGAAATTGTGCAGGTAATATTGCATCCGCTCGGGCGACCATTCCCACGCGCTGCCGCCGAAAATAGACAACCAGTTATTGGGTGGGCTGCCATCTGGCTTGGCATCGGCCCACACATACCAATCCGCTTTTGGATTGTCGCGGGTTTCGCGGCTTTCGATAAACCAAGGATGCTGATCCGAGCTGTGCGACAGCACCAAATCAATCAGAACCTTCAGGCCCAGATTATGCGCCTTTTCAATCAACGCATCGAAATCACCCAATGTCCCGAACATCGGATCGACATCGCGGTAATCCGAGACATCATAGCCGAAATCAAGCATGGGGGATTTAAAGAATGGCGAGATCCAAATCGCGTCCACCCCAAGGCTTGCGATATGATCAAGGCGGTGAATGATCCCCGCCAGATCGCCAATCCCATCATCATTGCTGTCTTGATAGCTGCGCGGGTAGATCTGATAGATCACCGCACCACGCCACCAATCCTTATCAATGCCAAGGATATCGTTGGGGTTAATTTCAGGCATGATTGTCATTTATATCTCTCATTTTACAGAGCCAGCCAAAAGGCCGCGCACCAAGTAACGTTGTAAGGAAAAGAAAACCACCAAAGGCACCGCGATGGATACAAAGGCAGAGGTTGCCAATATTTCCCAATCGCCGCCGCGTGTGCCCATCATTTCGACCAATTGCCGCGTCATCACCGTGGTTTCACCCGAACTGTCGATCAAGAACACCATCGCGACCAAAAGGTCATTCCATGTCCAAAGAAATTGGAAAATCGCAAAGGACGCCAAGGCGGGAAAACTGAGCGGCAGGATAATGCGCGTGAAAATCTGAAACTCGGTCGCGCCATCCACGCGCGCGTTTTCAATCACCTCGCGCGGCAGGCCCACCATGTAATTGCGCAAAAGGTAAATAGCCAAGGGCAAACCAAAACCCGTATGCGCCAACCAAACACCCAAATAGCCTTTGCCAATACCGATATCATTATGCAGCTTCAGCAGTGGAATCAGCGCCAATTGCAGCGGCACAACCAACAACCCCACAACAGCCGCAATCAGCAGCGCCCGCCCTGGAAACTCCATCCACGCCAAGGCATAGGCCGCAAAAGCCGCGATCAAAATGGGAATAATCGTTGCAGGAATTGTCACCGTCAGCGTGTTGAAAAACGCCTTTGACATCCCCTCGCGGTTCGAAGGGTCGAACAGAACATTTTGATAATTGCCAAGGGTGAAATCAGGGGGGGCAGAAACAGTCACGAAAATCCGCGCACCGCGTCCCTCAATCTGATCCGCAGTGCCGCGCCATTCATAATCGCCGCGCGCCGTGACGGTCAGGGTTTCCCCCTCGCCCAGATCAGCGACCTCATCGGGTTGATAGGCGTCAATCGCGCGCGAGGATGCACCCCATACGGTGATCTCTCGGACGATCTCATCCAAGTTTGCGGCGGCCCCGCCCTCGACAAAAATATTGCCAGAAACGAGATAGAAACCATCGCCCAAATCCACCCGCGCCTCGTCAGGATCTGCGGTGCGATAGGTTTCGTTTTGCACCGCAGGAAACAGCGCAGCCCACCATCCCGAACTGCGGATTTGATCCGTTGTGCGGAAGGAAGACACCAATAGCCCCAGTGTCGGCAACACCCATACGATCACAAGGGCCAAGGCCGAAAAATGCACCGCCCATGACAGGCCCGATTTGCGCCCCGCAACATGATCCATCAGCGCATCTCCCGTCTGGCGTTATAGACGTTCCACACAAGGATCGGCAGCACCAAGATCATGATCACCATGGCAGCGGCCGAACCCACCCCCCAATCATTGGCGCGGAACAGTTTGTCATACATGTAATTCGCCAAAACTTGGGTTTCCCATTGTCCATTGGTCATCGCAAAAACGATGTCGAACACCTTGAGAACCACAATCGTAATGGTCGTCCAAACCACGACAATCGTGCCCGCGATTTGCGGCACTTTGATTTTGAAGAAAATTTGAAATGGGTTTGCCCCGTCCACGATGGCGGCCTCAATGGTTTCCTCAGGAATACCGCGCAAAGCCGCAGACAGGATCACCATGGCAAAGCCTGTCTGAATCCAAATCAAAACGATGATCAGGAAAATATTGTTCCAAAAGGGCACAGTCAGCCAAGTGATTGGGCTATCGCCGCCAAGCTGCAAATAAACGGCGTTAAGAATCCCGATCTGTGCCACATCCTCGGGGCGGGCATCATAGACCAATTTAAAAATCACCGCCGCGCCAACAAATGAAATCGCCATCGGCATAAAGATCAGGGATTTCGCGATATTCCCCCAACTGATCCGATCTGTCAGCTGCGCCGCCAACAAGCCAAAGGCAGTCGAGGCCGCAGGCACGATCAAAAGCCACAGGAAATTGTTGCGCAACGCCTCCCAAAACTTGGGGTCATCCGTCATGCGTGCGTAATTCTCAAGCCCAACAAAGGCGCCACCAAGGCTGCGGTCAGTCAAGGACAGACGCAAGGTCTCAAAGACGGGATAGGTCAAATAGAGCGCTAGCGCGAAAAGAGCGGGAAATAGAAAAAGCCATGGGCGTATCGCATTGGCGCGATTGATATTGCGCCCTGCATTTGCCCCGCGCGCAGGAAACAGCACGCGATCAAGAATTTGGTTCGAGAGGTAAAAATAACCCACGCAGCCCCCCACCCCGATCAGGATGGTCAATGCCGCTTGCATGATTGGTGACATGGGTGCCCTCCCCCGATGCGCACGAAAAATCCGCGCAAACACAGATAGGATCAGCCCGCGATACGCAGGCTGATCCAAAACCTAGCGCGATCTTATTTAATCGCGTCCCAGCTTTGCTGGATGGTGTCTGCTACAGCCGCCGCATCTGCGCCGCCTGCATAATCCACCATACCCGTCCAGAAGCTGCCTGCGCCAATCGCGCCGGGCATCAGGTCGGAGCCATCAAAACGGAAGGTCGTTGCGTTGAGCAAGATTTCCCCCTGACCGCGCAGTGTATCGGTTTCATATGTGGCCAAGTTCACGCCAGAATGGGGCGTCAAGAAGCCACCCTGCGCCATCATGATCTCATGGGCGACAGGTGTTTTGAGAAACTCGATAAACGCCATGGTCGCGTCAGATGGATCTGTGATTGCCATCAAAGTGCCGCCACCCAAAACTGGGCTGCCAAGGTCTTTTTCCGCGAATGCAGGGAAGTAGAAGAAATCAGCATCCTCGCCCACAACCGTGCCATCAGGGAAGAAGGCAGGAATAAAGCTGGCCTGACGATGCATGTAGCAGCCGGGAGGGGACTGGAACAAGCCCGCAGGGCTATCACGGAAATCGGTGGTTGCAACTGCGCCAGCGCCGCCCATCACATAGGCATCATTACGTGCGAATTGACCAAAGGTTTCGATCGCCTCAACAACGCGCGGGTCATTGAATGGGATCTCATTGGCAACCCATGCGTCATAGACATCAGGTGTCTGTGTGCGCAGCATCAGGTCTTCAACCCAGTCAGTCGCAGGCCAGCCTGTAGCGGCCCCAGAACCCAGACCAATACACCAAGGCGTGCCCCCATCTGCAACGATCTGGTCAGAAAGTGCGATCAACTCTTCCATGGTTGTTGGCACTTCGTAGCCTGCATCCTCGAAATTCTCTGGCACATACCACACCAAGGACTTCACGTTGACGTTGAAGAAGAAGCCATAGAACTGATCCGCGCCCGATTGATCGGCATATGTGCCCAGATCAACCCATGATGGGCCTGCTGCAAAATTCTCAGACACCCATGCGGCATTATCCGCGCCAAGCGGGGTCAAAAGACCATTGGCCGCCATATTGGCCGCAAGGCCAGGCTGAGGGAAAACCGCGATATTGGGGGCAGAGCCTGCCTCAGCGTCAATCACGATTTGCTGCTCAAAGCTATCCGACCCTGTATAGGTCGCATCCGCGCCTGTTGCCGCCTCGAAATAGGCCAAAAGCGCATCAAAGCGATCCGCCTCAGGCGAAAGCCAAGGGCCAGAAATCGTGACAGTCTGACCTGTCAAATCATGCGCCGCTGCGAATGCCTCGTAGCTGGCCCAATTGAAATCCCCCTCACCCACGGGGAACACCAAACCACCATGCGCGTCAGCCATCGCCATCCCTGAGGACAGCGCAAGGGCTGCGGCGCTTGCGTAAAACGAACGTTTCATAAGTAACCTCCCAGAACCGCACCCCCTGAGTGAGGATGCTTAGAACCTGCATTTCAAAACCTATTCCGCGATTCCGTCAAGAGTGTTTCAAAGCGCTTTGGAAAAGAAATGTCGTTAAATGCCCAAGACGCTGAAAGGACAAGAGAATTACAATATATTTGATTTTGCATTTGTTTTTCGCAGATACAGCGCGCCGCAATTTTAAAAATTTACTTTTGACAAGCCGCATAAAATTCGCCTAGCTGAGAAGAAATTTGAAAGCGCTTTGAAGGCAATCGTGTCGCGCCAGACGATGAAACGACCCAGCGCCATGCGCGACAAAGGAAGGAGGGAGGCGATGAATTTAAAAGAATTGGCATCATCGCTTGGGCTGTCTCAAACCACAGTCAGCCGTGCCTTGAATGGCTATCCCGAGGTGAACCCTGAAACCCGCGCCCGTGTCGAGGCTGCGGCGCGCGCGGCGAATTATCAACCCAATTCCCGCGCCCGCCGCTTAGCTACAGGGCGCGCGATGACCATCGGCCATGTGATCACGCATACGGGCGAAACTGAAATGGTAAACCCGATTTTTGCAGATTTTCTTGCAGGTGCAGGCGAGGTTTATGCCCGCGAAGGATATGACCTGCTTTTGTCTATCGTGCATGAGGGGGCCGCCGAACGCGCCTATCGCCAGATGGCAGCGAATGGCTCGGTTGATGGGGTGATGGTGCAAGGCCCCCGCCAAGAAGACCCGCGCATTGCGCTGCTACAGGAATTGGGGCTGCCGTTTTTGGTGCATGGCCGCACGGGGGATGCGCGTGGCTATAACTGGCTAGATATTGCCAATTTGCGGGCCTTTCGCCGTGCGACCGAATTCTTGTTGGATTTGGGGCATAGCCGCATCGCCCTGATCAATGGCCAAGAGGCGATGGATTTCGCCGCCCGCCGCCGCCGCGGATATGAAGAGGCGCTGCGCGCGCGCGGCATCACCCCTGACGCAAGCCTGATGTATGCCGATGTCATGACCGAAGGCTATGGCCACCGCGCCGCGGCACAATTGCTTGACCGGGAAAACCGCCCCACCGCCTTTTTGGTGTCATCGGTGATTTCTGCCATTGGGGTGCGCCAAGCGGCATGGGAGCGCGGGCTACAACTGGGCCGCGATGTCTCGATCATCACCCATGATGATGTGCTTTCCTATCTCAACAATGATGCCGAAGGCCCCGCATTTACCTCAACCCGCAGTTCAATTCGTTTGGCGGGGCGGCGCTGTGCAGAAATTTTGATCGAAAGGATCAAACAGCCTGACGCGCCCTTTGTGCATGAATTATGGGAGGCTGAATTGATGGTCGGGCGCTCGACTGGCCCTGCACCATAACGCCTGTCTCTGCCCGCACTGCTTTAACCCCGCTGCCGCATTTCAATGAGTTCTCTCACCATGACCACCCCCACCCTTCCCGCGCGGTCGGATTTTCCGCAAGATTTTCTGCTTGGTGTCGCCACATCGGCCTATCAAATCGAAGGCCACGCTCAGGGTGGCGCGGGCCAGACCCATTGGGATACATTCGCCGCTACGGGCAATAACGTCACCCGCGCTGAAAATGGCGCGCTTGCCTGCGATCACCTGAACCGATGGGAAGACGACCTTGACCTGATCCGTGATCTTGGCGCCGATATATATCGCTTCTCGCTGTCATGGGCGCGGATCATGCCCGAGGGGCGCGGCGTGGTGAATAAGGCGGGCTTGGATTTCTATGATCGTTTGATTGACGGGATGTTGGCGCGCGGGCTGCGCCCTGCAGCCACGCTGTATCATTGGGAATTGCCCTCGGCCCTCGCGGATCAAGGCGGTTGGGTGAATGGCGATATGCCAAACTGGTTTGCCGATTACACCGAGATTGTGATGGCACGCCTTGGCGACAGGCTGTGGTCGGTCGCCCCCATTAACGAGCCGTGGTGCGTCTCATGGCTATCGCATTTCGAGGGGCATCATGCGCCCGGTCTGCGCGATATTCGCGCCGCAGCCCGCGCTATGCACCATGTCCTCTCCTCGCATGGCCGCGCGATTGAGGTGATGCGCGCGCGTGGCATGTGCAATCTGGGTGCCGTGTGCAATTTTGAGGCCGCCCTGCCCGCCGATGAAAGCCCCGCATCAAAGGCCGCCGCCGCGCGTTACGATGCGATCTATAACCAATTCTTCCTGTCAGGCCTGTTTCATGGCCGCTATCCAGATCTGGTGCTTGAGGGGTTAGAGCAACATCTTCCCCAGAATTACCAAGACGATTTTGCCCATATCACCGCCCCGCTCGATTGGTTGGGGCTGAATTACTACACCTGCAAACGCCTGACCGCAGGATGTGGAATTTGGCCGAATTACCAAGGCGTTGAGGGGCCATTGCCCAAAACCCAAATGGGCTGGGAAGTTTACCCCGAGGGGTTGCATCTTTTCCTGACCCATACGGCGAAAACCTACACGGGCGACCTGCCGCTTTATGTGACCGAAAACGGCATGGCGAATGACGATACGCCCGAACAGCCAGATGTGGCGCGCATCACCTATCTTGATGCCCATATGCGCGCCTGTTTGCGCGCGATTGAGGATGGCGCACCTTTGAAAGGCTATATCGCGTGGTCGCTGATGGATAATTACGAATGGGCCTTTGGGTATGAAAAACGCTTTGGCCTTGTCCATGTTGATTTCGACAGCTTGCAAAGACGACCAAAAGCGTCTTATCACGCGCTCGCACAGGGCTGGCGCGCGGGCTAAATAAGGCAGGACAGGATGACATCTTCCCCCGATTTGGATTTGGTCGCAGATATCGGCGGCACCAACACCCGCGTGGCTTTGGCGCGCGCGGGCGTCATTGACCGCGACAGCATCCGCCGCTTTGCCAATAAAGACGCCGCTGATTTGCGCGAGATATTGGCGCAATTCATGGAGCAGGCGGGCCTCCGTTCTGGCGCGCTCTCGGGCATTTGCGTGGCCGCCGCAGGCCCCGTGCGCGATGGCGTGGCCAAAATGACCAATTTGGATTGGCATATTGACCGCGCGATGTTGGCTGATGTCTCGGGCGCATCACGCGTGGCTGTGCTCAATGATCTACAGGCGCAAGGCTATGCGATTGGCCATATTTCCGATACGGAATTGCGTGTAATCCTGCCCCATGATCCCGCCTCTGCCCATGCGGCGAAATTGGTCATCGGGCTTGGCACGGGGTTTAACGCCGCCGCCGTATTTGACGGGCCGCGGGGCCGCGTGGTGCCCCCTTCGGAATCGGGCCATATCACCCTGCCCACCCCTGATGACCAAACCCGCGATCTTGCCCGCTTCTTAGCCGAAAAGCATGGCTTCGCCGCAGTCGAGGAAGTTCTCTCGGGGCGTGGGATCAGCCATGTTCACGCCTTTTTGCACGGGATTGCTCAGCCCGCCCAACAGATCATGGATGCGCTTGAGCAAGATGATGCCAAGGCCCGCGCTACTGCTGCGCTCGTTGCACAGGTTCTGGGAAATGTCGCAGGGGATCTGGCCTTGGTGAACCTGCCTTTTGGTGGGGTCTATCTGATTGGCGGCGTCTCGCGCGCCCTTGCCCCCTATTTGATGCAATTCGGATTTGCCGAGGCCTTTGCGAATAAAGGCCGCTTTGGCCCGTTTATGGCGCAATTCGGGGTCAGTGTGGTGGAAGATGATTTTGCCGCGCTCACAGGCTGCGCGCAGGCCTTGATCGAGCTTTAGAACGCGCGGTCTTTCACGGCCTGCATAGAGACATGTGTCGAGGTTGAGGCGACATGCGGCAGGGCGGATATGACCTCGCCCAACACGCGGCGATAGGCGCCCATATCGCGGCAGCGCACCTTGACCAAATAATCAAACGCCCCCGCAATCATGTGGCATTCTTCGATTTCGGGCACGGCAATGGTGGCTTTGTTAAAGGCTGCCAATGCCGCCTCGCGCGTGTCGGACAATTTCACCTCAACAAAAGCCACATGTTCGCGGTCAAGCTTTACGGGATCAAGTTCCGCGCGGTAGCCACGAATATAGCCTTCCTGCTCAAGACGGCGCAGACGCACTTGGGTTGGGCTTTTCGACAGCCCCACGCGATCCGCCAATTCCGTGACGGAAATTCGGCCATCTTCTGAGACTTCCTTCAGAATCTTCCGATCAAACCCATCAATTTGCCCGCGTTCTGGCGATTTTGATACCATCAGACCCACCCTTTTCCTGTTTAATCAATTTATTTTCCCGCCAAACTACAAAGTCAAGGCGGATTTCCCGCCAATATCTTCGTATTGTAATTCATCTTCATTTTACCCGTGGTGTCCACATGACCGACCTTTCTGTGCTGCGCGATGCGATCCGTGACGATCACTTGGCCGATGAGGCTGCTATTCTCGACCGCTTAATAAAATCGCATGGCCCCGATCAGGCGACGCGCACAGCCGCTAAGGCGCGTGCAACCCGCTTGGTCACATCCATCCGCAATGACGCGGACGCAGGGTTGATGGAGGTGTTTTTGGCCGAATATGGCCTCTCAACCCGCGAAGGCATTGCACTGATGTGTTTGGCAGAGGCGTTGTTACGCGTGCCAGATGCGACCACGATTGATGCTTTGATCGAAGATAAAATTGCCCCTTCAGCCTGGGGCGAGCATTTGGGAAAATCCTCCTCCTCGCTTGTAAACGCATCCACTTGGGCGCTGATGCTGACGGGGCGCGTTTTGCAAGACGGCGAAGGCATGGATCGCGTGTTGCGCGGGGCCTTGCGCCGTTTGGGCGAACCTGTGATCCGCACAGCCGTGGCGCGCGCCATGCGCGAGATGGGGCGGCAATTCGTGTTGGGGCAAACCATGCCAGACGCGATGGCCCGCGCCGCCAAGCAAGAGGCAAAGGGATATAGCTATTCCTATGATATGTTGGGCGAGGCGGCGATGACCATGGCCGACGCGGATGCCTTTTTTGCCTCTTACAAAACGGCCATTGCCAAGATCACGCCGCGCTGTAACGCTGGGGATATCCGCAGCAACCCTGGAATTTCGATCAAACTCTCGGCGCTGCATCCGCGCTATGAGGTGGCACAAAAAGATCGTGTTATGTCCGAACTTGTGCCGCGCGTTTTGGAATTGGCCCTTAATGCGCGTCAGGGCGGGATGGGTCTTAACATTGATGCCGAAGAAGCAAATCGTCTTGATCTGTCGCTTGATGTAATTGAGGCGGTCTTGGCTGATCCACGCCTTGCAGGATGGGACGGGTTTGGTGTTGTGGTGCAGGGCTATGGCCTGCGTGCAGGCGCGGTGATTGACTGGCTTTACGCCCTTGCCACCAAACTTGATCGCAAGATCATGCTGCGTCTGGTCAAAGGCGCCTATTGGGACACCGAGGTGAAATTGGCGCAGGTTGAAGGGCTATCTGGCTTTCCTGTCTATACACGAAAATCCGCCACCGATGTGGCCTATCTGTGTTTGGCCAAAAAGCTGCTGGGTCTGACGGATCGCATCTATCCGCAATTTGCCACCCATAACGCCCATTCTGTGGCGGCCATTATCGAAATGGCAACAGACCCTACCCTTTTTGAATTCCAACGCCTGCATGGGATGGGCGAGGCGCTGCATGATCTGGTGCTGAAGGGTAACGCCACGCGCTGCCGCATCTATGCGCCTGTGGGGGCGCATAGGGATCTTTTGGCCTATCTCGTGCGCCGCTTATTGGAGAATGGCGCAAATTCTTCCTTCGTGAACCAAATCATGGATGAAAACACGCCACCTGAGGTGGTCGCAGCCTGCCCCTTTGAACGGCTCGAAGGCGCAGGGCCAAATCTTGCTGTGCGCCACCCAAGCGCGCTTTTTGCGCCCGAGCGCGCAAATTCACGCGGGTTCGACCTTAGCGATCCTGTCACCTTGGCCGAGCTAGACGCGGCGCGCGCGCCATTTCGAACGCATCAGTGGCAGGCAGGCCCTATTTTGGCCAAACCTGCGACAGGGGCCGATGACATCACCCAAACCTGCCCTGCCGATCCCACCGACATCGTGGGCCGTGTTACCGAGGCCGCCGCAGGTGATATCGAGACTGCACTGACATCTGCGCAGGCTTGGGACGCACCTGCCGCAGAACGCCGCGCCTGCCTTGAACGGGCCGCCGACCTTTATGAAGCGCATCATGCCGAATTATTTGCGCTTCTGGCCCGCGAGGCGGGCAAAAGCCCAGCCGATGCAGTGGCCGAACTGCGTGAGGCGGTGGATTTCTTACGCTACTACGCGGCCCATGCGCCGCTTTTGCAGCAGCCCGCGCGCGGGGTGTTTACCTGTATCAGCCCATGGAATTTCCCCTTGGCCATTTTCACAGGGCAAATCGCTGCCGCGCTTGCGGCGGGAAATGGCGTTTTGGCAAAGCCCGCTGAGACAACCACCCTCATCGGTGCGCGGGCCGTGGAATTGCTCCATGCCGCAGGCGTGCCACGTGGCGCCCTGCAATTTTTGCCAGGGCAAGGGGCCAAGGTCGGGGCGGCCCTTGTCAGCGATGCGCGTGTTGCGGGCGTGTGCTTTACGGGATCAACGGCAACTGCCCAAGGGATCAACCGCGCCATGGCGGCCCATCTGCACCCCGCAGCCCCTTTGATTGCAGAGACAGGCGGCCTGAATGCCATGATCGTGGACAGCACAACCCTGCCCGAACAGGCCGTGCGCGACATTGTCGCCTCGGCCTTTCAATCAGCGGGTCAGCGTTGCTCGGCCCTGCGGTTGCTCTATGTACAAGAAGATATCGCAGAGGGCCTGTTACAGATGTTGCAGGGCGCGATGGAGGAACTCTCCCTCTCCCACCCATGGAACATATCCTGCGATGTGGCCCCCGTGATCACGGCAAGCGCGGCGGCAGAGATCAATGCCTATGTCCAACAGGCCCAGAGAGAGGGGCGTTTGATCAAACAGATCACCCCGCCCAGCACGGGCCATTATGTGGGGCCTGCCTTGATCTCATTGCCCGGTGGGATCAACGACCTTGAGCGCGAAGTCTTTGGCCCTGTCTTGCATGTGGCCACTTATAAGGCCCGCGATCTTGCGCGGGTTGTGGCGGATGTGAATGCAAAGGGCTATGGCCTGACCTTTGGGATGCACAGCCGCATTGATGACCGCATCGCCGAGGTGGCGAGCCAGATCAAGGTTGGCAATCTCTACATCAACCGCAACCAAATCGGTGCCATTGTGGGCAGTCAGCCCTTTGGGGGCGAGGGTCTGTCTGGCACAGGGCCAAAGGCGGGCGGGCCGCACTATTTGCCGCGCTTTACGACCCCCGACCTCGCAGCAGAAGGCCCAATGGGCGATGCGCCCCCCTGTGATGAGGCCAAAGTGACCCGCGCCCTGGCAGCACTTGCGCACCCCTCTGACAGGCCCCTTTCCCAAACAGAAATGCCTGGGCCTACAGGTGAATCAAACCTCTTGTCACGCTATGCGCGCGGGCGGGTTCTGTGTCTTGGGCCAACGGCGGAAGCGGCCATGATGCAGGCGCAAATGGCCAAAGAGGCAGGCTGCACCGCCCTTGCGATTGCGCCCGGTGTTGGCGCGCATGGAGTTGAAGGGCTACTTCCTGCTGACATGCTGCGCAGTCTCACGGGGTTTGATGCCGTGATCTTATGGGCAGACCCCGAAGAGGCCCGCCCCTATCGCGCGGCTTTGGCTGCGCGCGAGGGCGCCTTGATCCCGCTGATTTGCGAGAGCGACCCTAAACCGCGCCTGATCCTTGAGCGGCATATCTGCATTGACACCACGGCGGCGGGCGGCAATGCGCGGCTTCTGGCAGCGGCAGGTGAGGCTTAGATCGCCAACCCCACGGCACGGCCAATTAGGGATGTGGCTACCATTGCCAACACGCCCCAGAACATAACACGGAATGCGGCGCGCCCTTTGGGGGCGCCGCCCGCCTGCGCACCAAGCGCCCCAAGCGTGCCAAGGGCCGCCAATGTGGCCGCCCCCACCCAAATCTCCACCTGATCATGCGGGGCCACGACCCCCATCAGCAACGGCACCAAAGCACCGCCTGCAAATGTCGCGGCAGACACCACCCCTGCCTCTACAGGCTTGGGCGGCGAAAGATCAGTCAGCCCAATCTCATCGCGCAAATGTGCGCCAAGCGCGTCTTTGCGGGTCAATTCGCGCGCCACCTCATCGGCCAACTGCTCCGACAAGCCGCGTTGACGATAGATCGCCGCCAATTCGGCCAATTCGCCCGCTGGGTTCAATTTCAACTCGCGCTTTTCGCGCTCGACATCGGCGCGCTCAACATCGGCTTGGCTTGAGACGGAAACATATTCCCCCGCTGCCATCGACATCGCCCCTGCAACCATGCCTGCAATCCCCGACAAGAGGATCGTGCCTTGATCCGCACCGCCCGCAGCAACCCCCACGATCAATGACGCTGTCGACAAAATCCCATCATTCGCCCCCATCACCGCCGCGCGCAACCATCCTGAGCGTTGCGACAAATGCGGTTCCTCATGGGCCGAGGGGACATTGTGGGTATCAGGTCGGTGTTCAGCCATAATTGGGCAATCCCATTTTTCCTGGGTTAAAAATATTTTGCGGATCAATCCCGCGCTTGATTGTGGCCATGACCTCCATCGCTTCTGGCCCCAATTCGCGGATCAGATAGGCGGCTTTGCCTTGGCCGATGCCATGCTCACCTGTGCAGGTGCCCTCCATCGCAATCGCCATATCATTCAGCCATGCAACAAACCCTTCGGCCATCTCAACCTCGGCAGGACTGTCCGTGTCGATCAACATCAGCACATGGAAATTTCCATCGCCCACATGGCCCACAACGGGGGCGATCATGCCCAATTCTGACGCACGCGTCTGTGCCTTTGTCACAGCCTCGGCCAGACGGCTGACGGGCACGCAAATATCGGTGGAAATCCCCTTTGCCCCAGGGCGCAGGGCCAAACCCGCCCAATAGGCATCATGGCGCGCTTGCCACAGTTGATTGCGCTCCTCCTCAAGGGTGGTTGCGGCAAAACCCGTGCCGCCAAAATCAGCTGCAATCTCGCCAAAACTTGCCGCATCCTCGGCCACGCCTGTCTCACTGCCATGAAATTCCAATAACAAAAGCGGCGTTTCTGGCAGGGCCAGTTTGGAATAACGATTAACGGCCTCAACCATCAGCTTGTCGAGCAATTCAATGCGCGCCACGGGCAATCCATATTGCACAGTCGCAATGACACATTCGCAGGCAGCCTCGACCGAAGGGAACGAACAGGTCGCCGCAGAAATGGCCGCAGGGATACCGCGCAGACGCAAGGTTAACTCGGTGATCAGGCCAAGCGTGCCTTCAGAGCCGATCATCAGATGGGTCAAATCATACCCTGCCGAAGATTTCCGCGCCCGCGCGGCGGTTTTTACAATCTCCCCCGATGGCAAAACCGCCTTCAGCCCAAGGATATTTTCCTTCATCGTGCCGTAGCGCACGGCATTCGTGCCGCTTGCCCCCGTGGCCGCCATACCGCCAAGCGTTGCATCTGCTCCTGGATCCACAGGAAAGAACAGCCCCGTGTCGCGCAAATGCGTGTTCAACGCCTTACGCGTGACACCTGGCTCAATCACGACATCCATATCCTCGGCACTGACCCGAAGAATGCGGTTCATCTGACTGAAATCAATACAAATTCCCCCTGCGGACGCATTCACATGCCCCTCAAGGGATGAGCCTGCCCCAAAGGGGATCACAGGCACATGATGACGCGCGCATAGACGCACAACATCTTGGACTTCCTCGGTCGATTGCACAAACACCACAGCATCAGGCGCTTGGGTGCGCAGCCATGTGGTGGTGTGGCCATGCTGTTCGCGCAAGGCGGCACTGGTCGCAAGCCGCGCCCCAAATTGCCCTGCAAGCGCCTCGATTACGGCGGCAATGCCATGCTCATTGCGCGGAAGATCTAAAATTTCAGCCATGGTGATGCACTTTCTCTGTTGCTGCCTTTATGTTTAGCGACAGCCGCATAGAAGAAAAAGGGGGCGCGCGCCCTCGGGGCTAAAGCCCGTAAAGGGCGCCAAATTTTTCCTCGAGATAGCGCAACAGCGGCTCAGGGGAGACAGGCCCACCGATTGCATCCTCAATCGTCTGGCGCGGCGGTTTCAGGCTGCCGTGGCGTTGCAATCTTTCGCGCAGCCAATCGGTTGCAGGGCGTGGATTGCCCTGTGCCAATGCCACATCCAAATTCGGCACATCCGCGCGCAAAGCCTGCATCAAGCAGCCAGCATAGACATTGCCAAGCGCGTAGGTGGGGAAATATCCAAACAGGCCCGCCGACCAATGCACATCTTGCAACACCCCGTGGCTGGGGCGATCCACGGCGAACCCAAAATCAGCCATAAAGCGATCATTCCATGCCGCCTCAAGATCACCCAGGGCCAGATCACCGCTGATCAATGCCTGCTCTAGATCAAACCGCAGCATGATATGCAGGTTATACTGCACCTCATCGGCCTCGGTGCGGATATAGCCTTTGGCAACTCGATTGATCGCCGCGTATAGCGCAGCGGGGCTATCAGTTGAAAGCCCACCAAAGGCCGTCTGCATCTGCCCATAAAGCCATGTCACAAAAGGCAGGGACCGACCAAGTTGATTTTCATAAATGCGGCTTTGGCTTTCATGCACCCCCATCGAGGCGCCCTGCCCCAATGCGGTCAAATGATAGAGCGGATCTATGTTTTGCTCGTAGCAGGCATGGCCCACTTCGTGAATGGTCGAATAAAGCGCATTAAACGGGTCATCCCGCGCCACCCGCGTGGTGATGCGACTGTCACTGCCTGAGCCAGAAGAAAAGGGGTGAACGGCAAGATCAATCCGCCCTTTATCGAGATCATAGCCAAAGGCCAAAGCAATCTCGCGCGTCAGGGCAAGCTGCGCCGCCTCGTCAAAATCACCCGATATCGCCGCAGGCATCGGCTTTTCAAGGATCGCCGCGCGCAAAGCCACAAGGCGCGGGCGCATCGCATCAAACAGGGCCGCGATTTCGCTGGCGCGCATCTCAGGTTCGTAATCGTTCAACAGCGCATCGTAAAGGGCCGCACCACGCGTCTCGCCTGACAGACAGGCAGCCTCTTCGCGGCGCAGGGCGATGAGTTGCTCAAGAACCGGTAGAAATCCCGCAACATCATCTTCGGCGCGGGCCTTGGCCCAGACCCCATGGGCGAGCGAGGCCGTCCGCGCCAATTCCGCCGCCAAACGCGCAGGGATTTTTGTAGCACGCTGATATGACCGCGAGATCAGCCGCAAAGAGGATGCTTCAAAATCCGTTTCAGCCTGTGCGGTTTCCAGCAGTTCGCCAAGTGCAGGGTCAGTGCGGCGGGCGTGCAGAACCCCCTCCATCGCTGCGATTTCCTCGGCGCGCAGTGCCGCTGCACCTTTGGGCATCATGGTTTCTTGATCCCAATGCAACCGCCCCGCGACCTGCTCAAGCGCGGCGGTTTGCGCTGCATGCGCCAAAAGATCCCCCATCGCGCTCATGCGGCTGCCCCACGCAAGGATTGCTCAGGCGGATAAATCGCAAGGAAGCGCGCGCGCAAAATCAAGACGACCAAGGCCACCGCGCCAAGCTGATGGGTCAACCCAAGGGCAATTGGCGCAGAATGCATCACCGTTACGATCCCGATCACCACCTGACCAAACAGCATCACCGCCATCCACGCATAGGATTGGCGCACCAGCGCATTGCCCGATTTGCGCCCTTTGAGCCAAACCGCAATCCCATAGGCAAAGACCAGATAGCCCAGCATCCGATGGATGAATTGGACGGTGCCATCATTTTCGAACAGATTGCGATACCAAGGGTCAATCGCCCACATATCAGGCGGGGTGAACCCGCCCGCCATCAAAGGCCAATCAATATAATTGCGCCCTGCATCGATCCCCGCGACCAAAGCCCCAACCAAGACTTGCAAAAAGGTGAGATGCAAAAGCCCCGTGGTCATACCAAAAAGGCGCTTATCGCCCGCACGCCGCGCCGCCAATAACGCGGGCGCAGGTCGGCTGAGCTGCAAAATAAACCATGTGATAAGGGCAAGGATGAAGAACGCGACACCCAAATGTGTCGCCAATCGATAGGAGGCAACATCAAACATGCCAGGCGCAAGACCTGAATAGACCATCCACCATCCGATGGCCCCTTGCAGACCACCAAGCGCCCCAAGCGCCACGATTTTTGGAACCCACCCTCTGATCAGATTGCCAGAGAGCGCAAGCGCGGCAAACCCAAGGGCCCAAACAAGACCGATTGCGCGCCCCCATTGACGATGGCCCCATTCCCACCAGAAAATATACTTAAACTCGGCCATCGACATGCCGCGATTTTGCTGTTGGTATTCGGTTGTCTGCTGATAGGCGGTGAATTGCTCTTGCCACTGGTCATCACTGAGCGGCGGAATGGCCCCCGAAATCGGCGCCCATTCAACGATAGACAACCCTGAATCGGTCAGGCGCGTCATGCCCCCAATGGCAATCATTGCCGCAACCATCACAAAGAGAACCGCCAAATAGGCCCGCATCCATCTGCGCGCCGCGCCCGTGTCGCGGGAAATCCCCGAAGGGTTCGGGCCTGTTTTCCCCGCCCCAGAGGGCCCTTTGCCGGATTGGTCGACCTCTTCGAAAATATTGCGGCTCATGGCGCGGCCCCTTCTCGATCTTCATTTGGCAAAAGACCTAGCGCCTTGGCAAAGGCTTCGCAAGAATGCGCGGCAGTTTGGCGCTAGGGCCGATCGCGCCAACGCTGCATCTGTCGCAAAATGCCGTGAAACAGCTGAACATCGGCCCGCGTCAGGGGCAGACGCCCCCACAGATTGCGCAAGACCAGCTTCATGCCTGCGGCCTTTGTTTCAGGAAAGAAATAGCCCATTTCATCAAGCTTTTCTTCGTAGTGATCCGCCAGTTTTTCCACCTCAATCGCGGTGGCAAAATCGCTGCGGGCAAATTCCATGCGCATTTCCACCACCTCGGTGGTTTGGCGGCGCCACTCATAAGCGCAGAGCAGCACAGATTGCGCCAGATTGAGCGATGGAAAATCAGGGTTCACGGGCACAGTTATAATCGCATCAGCCCGCGCGATATCGTCATTTTCCAAACCTGCGCGCTCGGGGCCAAAGATCACCGCAACCTTGCCGCCCGCGGCATGGATGGCCCGCGCCTGCGCCATCGCCGCCTCGGGGCTAAGGATGGGTTTGGTCAGGCCCCGTTCGCGGGCAGTGGTCACAAACACATGGGTGCAATCGCCAATCGCCTCGGGCGTTGTCTCCACCACCAAAGCAGGATCAAGCACCACGCCTGCGGCGCCACTGGCCAAGGCCACCGCGCGTTCATTCGGCCACCCATCGCGCGGGGCCACAAGGCGCATATGGTTCAGGCCGAAATTCCACATCGCCCGTGCCGCCGCGCCGATATTCTCACCCATCTGCGGGCGCACAAGCACGAAACAGGGCATTGGATGGGCGGTTGCGGGAATTTGGCTATCGTCACTCATGATCCTGCCATAGCGCGCGGCGGCATTCTTGCCAAGCGCCCCATTGCTGAACACGAAGCAAACCATTAGGAACAAACAAAGACTGACAAGAGGCAGCCCTATGTCCGACATGGATATTCCACAGATTTACCTTGTGACCCCGCCAAATTTCGAACTGACGGGCTTTGGCGCACAGCTTGCGGCAGTTTTGGATGCCTATCCTATCGCCTGCCTGCGCCTTGCTCTGGCAAGCCGTGATGAAGATGACCTCGCGCGCGCGGCAGATCACTTGCGCGAAATTGCCCATGCCCGCGACATCCCCTTGGTGATGTCAGAACATATCAAACTGGTCGAACGCTTGGGGCTTGATGGCGTGCATCTCTTGGATGGGTCGCGCAGCACCCGCAAAACCCGTGCGGATCTTGGCGGCGATGCAATCATCGGCTGCTTCTGTGCCAATTCCCGCCATGATGGGATGAATGCAGGGGAAATGGGGGCGGATTACATCAGTTTCGGCCCTGTTGGCGACACAAGCCTTGGCGATGGCAGCCGCGCCGAAGACGATCTTTTCGCATGGTGGAGCCAGATGATCGAACTGCCAGTCGTGGCCGAAGGCGCGCTGACGCTTACAGATATCGAACGCCTTGCGCCGATCACGGATTTCTTCGCCATCGGTGAGGAAATTTGGCGCAAAGACGACCCTGTGGCAGCCCTTAAGACGCTTCTGTCCCCTCTGGGCTGAGGGCCTGAGCAAGCCCTGCACGCACGGCCGTTTCGGCGGCCTGCGCCAGTGCCTTGCGCGATGCAAACTGTGAGACGCGCAAAGGCGCGTGATAGATGACTGTGACATGGCCATTTTTGCGGACAGATAGCACCCGCATCAGACCCGCACCAAAGGATTGATCCCCCCACCACCCGTAAAAGGCGGGATTTTCGCCTGCGGGGGCGTGATAGGCGATGGTGACGGGCTGAACAGTGATATCCCGTGGCAGATCAGCCGCAAAAAACGCCTCAAACAGGCTTGAGCGGAAGGGTAAAACGCGCAACCCATCGGTGGATGTGCCTTCTGGAAAAAACACCAAACGCTCGGCGCCCTCTGTAAGGCGCATATGCAACAGGCGATTTTGATCTTTTGCCGCCATGCGCCGCCGCTCGATGAAAACGGTGCCTGCTGCGCGCGCCAAAATCCCAATACCCGCCCAAGCGCGCACTTCGGATTTCGCCACGAATACCACAGGCCCGCCCGAATTGAGCGGGAAAATATCAAGCCAAGACACATGATTGGCGACAATCGCGCCCGCAGCTTGTGCGGCATTTCCTTTGCGCGTCACCTTGAGGCCCAAAATCATACAGACAAAGGCGCAGACGATTTGCGTGATCCGCGCAGTTAGAGGGCGGCGCAAAGGCCCCGCTATGACGCGCTCTGGCACGCGGCACAAAAGCAGGGTCAAAAAGCCAAATCCAATGACCAGAATGATCGCTGCCCCGCGCAGACAAGCGCGCAGAAGACCCAAAACCCCAACAGATGCGGGCGTGACCTGAGGGGCGCCATCCCAGCGCATGGGCCTATATCCCCCGACCCCGCGCATAGAGCGCGCGGTGTTTTTCCGACATCAGGGCCGTATCAAGGATCAAACAAATATCCGTGCAATTAAAGGCGTGATCGACAAAGGCCCCCTGCCCAACTGCACCGCCAAGGCGCAGATAGGCCTTGATCAACGCGGGCAGCGCACGCGTGGCAGCCGTGCGCTCAAGCGCGTCTTCGGCAATGAGGTTCATGTCCTGATAACCCGCTGCCCGCGCCTTTGGGCGCAGCCCCTCAGGCGCAAGATGGCGGTGATGCAGCAGCGACAGAGGCGCGGCCAATTCGGCCACATCAGTGCCATGCAGTGACGCCACACCAAATAAAATTTCAATCTCATGGGTCACGATATAATCAGCCAGCCCATTCCATAAATGCATCAGCGCCGTGCCCCCGCGATAATCGGCATGCACGCAAGACCGCCCCAATTCCAGCAAACGCCGACCCGAAGATTTGAGCGGCGCGAGATCATATTCGTCCTCGGAATAGAATTGACCTGCGGCTTTGGCCCCGTGCTCCTGCATCACGCGGTAAACGCCCACAACTTGCTCGCCCACAGCGCGGCGATGATCCAGAAGCATGAGATGATCAAAAAATGGGTCAAAGCGATCTGCCTCAAGCCGCGCCTCGTGATCCACCAAGGCCCCATCAGCGCCCAATTCCGCCACGAATACCTCATAGCGCAGGCGCTGTGCCGCGCGAATATCCTCTGGGCTTGAGGCCAATCGCAGCTCAAAATGCGGCTCTTGCGACACCATAAGGCGGGCTTTCCTGTCTTGGCTGTGCCTTTCGCGCCGCAATTTTGCGGCCTTTGGGGCAAATGCGTTTATCTGTGCAGCGCGATGCGCCTTTCCAAGATACGATCTTCGTTATGCAGAATTAGGGTATTGTTAACCATCATTCCAGTAGACCGAACCCTTAAGCGCCCCATTCGGGCAGCAATGTCACATGGCGGGAGTCGATCACTTGTTTGCCTTGATGCTCGAAATTGACGGTCACCTTGCCGCCAATATTGGATTGCACCTGTCCCAACCCCCAATCGGGTTGCGCAGGGTTGCGCACCAACATTCCAGGCTCAAGCAGCGCATTCAACTCTTCGGTCATCGGAGGCCTCATTGATGGATCAAATCGTCTTTAGCCCAAATTCACAGGATTTGTCAGCCCTGGTTGCATCACGGCTCTGCCATGATTTGGGCAACCCTTTGGGGGCTGTGTCAAACGGGGTTGAACTTCTGCAAATGAGCGGCATGGCCAATAGTCCTGAAATGGCCCTGATTGCCGATGCGCTGCGCGATACCGAAGCGCGGTTGCGGTTTTTCCGGATCGCCTATGGCGCGGCGCGGCCTGATCAGCATATCTCTGAACGCGAAGCGCGCAATATTCTGAGCCAGATGTATGGCGCGGGCCGCCTGACAGTTGACTGGCTTTTGACGGGGGATTTACCGCGCCATCATGTAAAAAGCGCCTTCTTGATGATCGCTTGTACCGAAGCGGCCCTTCCTATGGGGGGGCATATTACAATCGCACAGCCAGAGCGCGGCACGCTTACAGTCGGCGCTGACGGGCCACGGATCTTGCACGACTTATCAGGTCTGGCATGGCTCGGCGGGGCCAGTCACAGCACCCCAAGCCCGCGCGAGGTGCAATTCCTGATGCTGTTAAAGGAGGCCGCTGACATCGGGGCTGAGATTTCCCTTAGCCTCTCGGACACCCGTGTGCAGATCAGCCTGCAGGGGTCGCAGTTATAAGGCCTGCAATCCTGCGCGAAACCGCGCGGCTTTGGCCACATACCCCGCCGCCGATTGAATAAGCCCTGCGCGCGCCGCCTCGTCTAGCGCGCGAATAACACGGCCTGGCATCCCCATCACCAAACTGCCGTCAGGAATAACTTTGCCCTCGGGGATCAAGGCCCCTGCCCCGATCAAGCAGCCCTTTCCGACAACCGCACCGTTCATCACCATCGCGCCCATGCCAATCAATGTGCCATCGCCAATCGTGCAGCCATGCAAAAGCGCACGATGCCCAATGGTGCAATCCTCGCCCACAGTCAGGGGCAGACCTGGGTCTGTATGGCAGATCACATTTTCCTGCAGATTGCTGCGCGCGCCAATGGAAATCAGTTCATTGTCACCGCGCAACGTGGCCCCAAACCAAATGCTGCTTTCGGCAGCAAGGGCAATCTTGCCGATGACATTGGCATCATCGGCAACCCATGCATCGGCGGCAATATCGGGCTGATGCCCCTCAAATGCGTAAATCATGGCGCGCGCATCCCCTCATATTCACTTTGCAAACCCCGCAAAAACCCTGCAAGGCTTGGCTGTTGAATGCGGCGCATCCGTTCAGCCATTATGATTGTAGTCAGATTGTCAAAGCACGCGTCCAGATCATCATTGACGAGAACGTAATCATAGCCATCCCAATGGCTGATCTCATCCCAAGATTTTGCCATGCGTTTGGCAATGGTTTCGGCATCATCTTGTGCGCGCGTCACCAGACGTTCGTGCAAGGCTGCAATGCTCGGCGGCAGGATAAAGATCGACAGTGCATGTGCGCCCAGCGCCGAGTTACGGATTTGCTGCGCCCCCTGCCAGTCTATGTCAAATAAGACATCACGCCCCGCATCAATGGCCGCACGCACAGGTGGCATCGGGCTGCCGTAAAGATTGCCGAACACCTCGGCATGTTCCAGCATCGCGCCCTCATCCACCATCCGCTCAAACCCAGCGCGGTCGAGGAAATGGTAATGTTCCCCATCCACCTCGCCCACACGCGGCGCACGCGTGGTGGCGGATACTGAAAACCGCAACGACCCGTCCCATGCCATCAAACGCCGTGCCAATGTGGATTTCCCCGCGCCCGAAGGCGAAGAAAGAATGATCAGCAAGCCACGGCGTGTAGCAGCGTTGAGAGATTTTGCATCGGTCTGAGACATCAGGCGCGTCTTTCTATAGCGATCTTTACTGTGCGCGCGCATCTTGAGGATCAGACCGCAGAGGTCAAGCCAAAGCAGCGCCCATGCCCCATTAACCAATTTCTGTCATATGGGCTGAATTTTCCGAAAATTTGCCGTTACTATGCCCGAGGTAACACACCTCAGCACATAAACCTTCGATCCGCCGCATAGGGGTATGCAGCAGGCGTATCGAACCCGTTGAGGATAGGGGAAAACGATGGGGAATTATTATTTTGGCGATGCCGCGCGTGACAAGGACGACAGCCTTGATCACCATATGGCCTTCACGCGATTGCGGCAGCATTGGAACAGTTTGCGTGACACCGTCCACCAACCACCCAAAGCACGCGATGTGCAGCCGCATATCTTAGGCGCGGCCCTACCATTCGTGTTTTTGGTGGAAAATCTCGGCGGCGAAATTTTGCGCCTGAAACTGGGCGGCACGCATTTATGCGATGTTATGGGGATGGAACTGCGCGGAATGCCGCTGCGGTGTTTTTTTGCCTATAATGAACGCCCGCGCTTTGCCGCTGCGGTCGAGCCTGTTTTCACGGGGCCTGCGGAATTGGATATAAGACTGCAAAGCAGCTATAGCGGGATTGAGCCACCCGTTTTGGCGCGCATGATCCTTTTGCCCTTGCAAAGCGCCTCGGGCATGATTGATCGCGCCATTGGGGCTTTTGTAACCAAAGGGCCGCTTAACCATGCGCCCTATCGGTTTGAGATTGAGCGCACGGATCTGCACCCGCTTCATGCAGAAACGGCGGCTGTAACGCCGCCGCCCCATATGGACATGAAACCCACCAAAGTGCCCTATCTACGCGTCCTGTCAGGGGGGCACGCAAGCTAGCGCATCAGCGCGGCGGGGTTTTATCCCGCCGCCGCTGCCGCCGCATCACGGCGGGTTGAGGACAATTCCTCCGCCACCAAGAAGGCCAATTCAAGCGACTGGCTGGCATTGAGGCGCGGGTCACAGGCCGTGTGATAGCGGCTTGAGAGATCCTCATCGGTCACAGCGCGCACGCCACCTGTGCATTCGGTGACATCTTTGCCTGTCATCTCGAAATGCACCCCGCCCGGAATGGTGCCTTCGGCGCGGTGTATGGCAAAGAATTCCTGCACCTCCCGCAAAACCGAGTCGAATGGCCGCGTCTTAAACCCACTGGCCGATTTGATCGTATTGCCGTGCATCGGATCACAGCTCCAGACCACATTTGCCCCATGCGATTGCACCGTGCGCACAAGGCGTGGCAGATGATCGCCAACCTTGCCCGCACCAAAGCGCGCAATCAATGTCAGGCGGCCTGCCTCATTTTCTGGGTTCAACTTATCCATCAGGATTTTCAGATCATCCTCGGTGGTGGTTGGGCCGCATTTCAGACCAATCGGGTTTTGCACCCCTGCACAGAATTCAACATGGGCACCCTCTGGCTGACGGGTGCGGTCGCCAATCCAGATCATATGACCCGAGCCTGCAATCGGTTTTCCGGTGGTCGAGTCAATCCGACACAGGGCTTCCTCATATTCCAACAACAGCGCCTCATGGCTCGTGTAGAAATCAACACTGTGCAATTCATGTGTGGTCTGTGGGCTGATGCCAGCCGCGCGCATGAAATCAAGGCTATCTTGGATATGATTGGCCATATCGCGGTATCTCTCCGCGTCATCGTGATCGGTAAAGCCCAAGGTCCAGCTATGCACCCGTTCGATATCTGCAAAACCACCCGTTGAGAAAGCCCGCAACAGGTTTAGCGAGGCGGCAGCCTGCGTATAGGCCTGCAACATCTTGGCAGGGTCAGGAATGCGCGCCTCGGGCGTGAAGGCCAACTCGTTGATGATATCACCGCGATAAGAGGGCAACTCGACCCCGTTGATCACCTCGGTAGGCGCTGAGCGCGGCTTGGCGAATTGCCCTGCCATACGGCCCACTTTGACCACGGGAACCTTGGCGCCATAGGTCAAGACCATCGCCATTTGCAGCATGACTTTGAAGGTGTCGCGAATGGAATCTGCAGAAAATTCAGCAAAGCTTTCGGCGCAATCGCCCCCTTGCAGCAAAAACGCCTCACCACGGGCCGCTTTGCCAAGTGCGGCTTTGAGGCGGCGCGCCTCACCCGCAAAAACCAAAGGAGGATATTTCCCAAGCTGCGCCTCGACCGCCGCCAATGCTGCCTGATCAGGATAATCAGGCATCTGCACGCGCGGCTTGCTGCGCCAGCTAGATTTCGTCCATGTTTGTGCGGCTTCAGCACCCATGGGAGCCTCCTTCGGTCTTCCATAAAAATTTACGATTTCGGCCTGCTTATAGACGCGGAAACCCCCCGCGTCCAATGGCAATTTCGCAAGCTATGGATCAAAAGGGGGGCTTGCGGCGCGCGCAATTTGGTGGTTTCGCTAGAGAAACGATCACGTAAGGTTGTATGGTGATATGCGCCTCGGTGCGATGTTTAATGATTGTGGCTTTGTTCAAAGGACTTTGGAGATGAGCAGACCAACACCCCGCGATGCAGACGCCGCGAAACGCTATGTTTTCGTGCTGTTGGATCGCTTTACGATGCTCTGCTTTGCCTCTGCGGTCGAAGCCTTGCGCATTGCCAATCGGATGTCGGGACGCACTCTCTATGAATGGGCCTTGGCGGGGGATGGGGGCGAGGTTGCGTATTGCTCTGCGGGGATCGGCTATAAGCTAGATATGGATCTCGAAGAGCTGACCCGCGAAGACACAATCATGCTGTGCGGCGGGATTGATGTGCAATCCGCGACAACGAAGCGCATTCTCAACTGGTTGCGGCGCGAGGCGCGGCGCGGGTCTGTTGTGGGCGGACTTTGCACCGCAGGCTATACCTTGGCCAAGGCGGGGCTGTTAGACGGCAAACGCGCCACGATCCATTGGGAAAACCAAGACAGCTTTTCCGAAGAATTCGAAGACGTCACCCTGACAAAATCGGTCTTTGTGATTGATGGCAACCGCATCACCACCGCAGGCGGCACCGCCTCGATTGATTTGATGCTGAAAATCATCGCCAATGATCACGGCGAAGAATTGGCGAATTTGGTGGCGGATCAGTTGATCTATACCTCGATCCGCACCGACCAAGACACGCAGCGCCTGTCAATTCCAACCCGCATCGGCGTGCGTCATCCAAAACTCAGCCAAGTTATTCGGATGATGGAGCATAATATCGAAGACCCGATCAGCCCGGCAAGTTTGGCCAAAGAGGTCGGAATGTCCACGCGCCAATTAGAGCGCTTGTTCCGCCGTTACCTGAACCGCAGCCCCAAGCGGTATTATATGGAATTGCGCCTTGCCAAAGCGCGCAATCTACTGATGCAAACCGATATGAGCGTGATCAATGTGGCATTGGCCTGCGGCTTTGCATCCCCCTCGCATTTTTCAAAATGCTATCGGGCGCAATACGACACCACCCCCTATCGCGAGCGGGGCACCCATGCGAGCAAACCTGACATAATCGTCAAATAATACCTTATTGCCCCACCCTTGCGGCGCGTCCCCCACGGCGCACAGCGCGCGGGGCTTGCTCAAGCGCCTCGCGCAGGGTTTCGCTCATCGGGTGCCCTTTATCTTCGGCTGCATATTGCTCAAGCAGATGGCGAATATAGGTTTTGGGGTCATCCGCGGTGATGGACAATGCCCAATCCATGAAAATCGTGCGGCATTCGCCCCGCGTGATCCCCTCGATGCGATAGGCCTCGCGGATCAGCGCCTTTGGATCATAGATATCGCCCTTCATAACACCGAAACTCCTGCATCCCATATGCCCTTGGCCGATCTAGGGCTTGCGCGTCAAAGCGGCCTCGATAATTGCGACAGATTCCACGCGGCCAGCGTCAAGCGCAGTTTCCAAACTGGCGCGATCCGCGTGGCCCGTGGCGCGCACCAGAAATTCTAGCCCACCCTGCCCGATATCACTTGGATCAAGCGGCGCATCCGTCAAGAGGCGTGCAGCCTGCGCCGCACGAGAAAAGAGCGCATGCGCGGCAGATAAGGCCTCCGCTTCGGCTTGGGTCAGCCAACCGCATTTGGCTGCTGCGCGCAGATGGCGCGCAGTGGCGCGGGCCGCACTGCCCGCGATCAGCGCGCCCGCCTGCCCGATCAGATCAATATCCTGCATACCGCCCATGCCCGCCTTGACGTCAAAGGTGCTGCCCTTGCGCCCTGCCGCCGCAAGGCGTTGGCGCATGTCGGCCAAATCCGCGATGATCGTGCTTGGCTTGCGAGGGGATTGGATCACCTGCATCCGCGTGGCTTCGACATCTGCGCCAAGGCTTGCATCGCCTGCAACAACCCGTGCGCGGGTGAGCGCCATATGCTCCCACCCCCATGCCTCATTCATTTGATAATGCGTGAAGGCCTCCAAGGATGTCGCAACAGGCCCCTTGCGGCCTGAGGGTCGCAGACGCATATCAACCTCGTAAAGCCGCCCCTCTGAGGTCGGTGCAGAGAGTGCGGTGATCAGCATTTTTGTTGCCTTCGAAAACCACCCCCGCGCGTCCAATGGGCGCGGGCCATCCGTCATCTCAACACCGCCCGCGTCATAAATAACGATCAAATCCAAATCCGACCCCGCCGTGAGCCGCGCAGCCCCAAGGCTCCCCATGGCCAAAACAACCCCGCCGCGACCTGGCGCGACCCCATGTTTTTTTGCCAATTCCGAACAGACCAAAGGCCAGAAACAGGCAATCACCACATCGGCCAAATCGGTATATTGCTTGGCCGCTTCTTCAGCCTCAATCAGGCCGCGCAGGTGATGCACCCCAACACGGAAATGCCATTCTTTCAGCCAACGGCGCGCAGCGTCCAACTGTCCTTCATAATCAAGCCCTTCAAGCGTGCTGCTGAGAGATTGCAGCAATTCGCCCCGTGCGGGCCATCGCGCAAAGAACCCACCGCTTAGAACCGCATCTAGAACTTTAGCATTGCGCGATAAGTATATGGAAAGCGCAGGCGCCGTTGCACAGATATCAGCCAAAAGATCAATCAATGACGGGTTTGATTGGAATAAAGAAAATAGTTGAACACCCGCAGGCAAACCTTTGAGAAAGCTATCAAAATTCGAAAGACTTTCATCTGGATTTGCGGATTTCATCAGCTTGCTCAAGAGGGCGGGTTTGATCTGTTCGAAAATCTCGCGCCCGCGTGAGGCGCGCAAACAGGAATAGCCCGGCCAACGCGATAAAATCTCTATTTGTGAGGGGGTAAGAGTGACATCTTCATGTTCAATCTCAGCTTGCTTTTGCGGGGTGTAAAACGGCTCGCAGGCGTCATCAACTGCGTGCAATCGCGCCAGAAGCGCGGCACGAAATGCGGCGACATCGCCCTCGCCCATAAAGGCCGCAAGCCGCGCAAACCCTTCGGGCGATTTGGGCAAGCTGTGCGTCTGCGCGTCATGGATCATCTGCAAACGATGCTCAACCTCGCGATGCGCGATGTAATGCGCGGTCAGACTTTCTGTGACTTCTGGATCAACCCATGATTTCTTGGCCAAGGCGGCCAAAGCATCAACCGTGCGCCGCATCCGCAAATCGGGATCTCTGCCACCTGCCACCAATTGGCGGGTCTGGGCAAAAAATTCGATCTCACGAATGCCGCCCGCCCCCAGTTTCATATTATGCCCCTCAAGGGTGAACCCATGCAGGCCCTTATGGTCGCGAATACGCTGGCGCATGTCTTGGGTGTCACGGATGGCGGCGAAATCCAAATGCTTGCGCCACACGAAAGGCGTGAGGGTTTTCAAGAACCGCTCCCCTGCCGCAAGATCACCGGCGGCAGCGCGCGCCTTGATATATGCGGCGCGCTCCCAATTTCGCCCCTCCGCCTCGTAATAGCGTTCAGCCGCAGCCATTGAGATAGAGACGGGCGTCACAGAGGCATCGGGGCGCAGCCGAAGATCGGTGCGGAATACATAACCCTCGGATGTGATTTCCCCCAAACTTGCGGCAATGCGGCGGGTTGCGCGCACGAACCCTGTGCGCGCCTCCATCTCATCCCCTGCATCGAATCTTGTTTCATCAAAGAGACAGATCAGGTCAATGTCAGAGGAATAATTCAATTCCCCCGCCCCCATTTTCCCCATCGCAAGCGCCACCATTCCCGCGCCATCGCGCAGCGCATCCTCCTCGGTTTGGGTGGGAATGCGTCCGCGCCGCGCCTCGGCCCCGACATGAACCCGCAGCGCCGCCTGCACACAGGCATCGGCGAATTGCGACCAGAGGGCCGTGGTGGTCAACAAATCCCAAACACCGCCACAATCGGCCAAAGCCACAAGGATCGCGGCGCGGCGCTTGAGGCGGCGCAGCCCCGCATCGAGATCACTAGCCCCTAAGGCGGCCGCCTCTGCCAAAATTGCAGCCATACCCGCCTCAGGCGCGGCGCTGAGGGTGGGGATCAACCAATCGATTTCGCGGCGGATCAGGCCCGCCAGATACGGCGCACATCCGGCCACGCCATGGATGACCTCACGCAGTTCAGGCGCAAGCTCGTTCAATTGGGGCAGATCCGCGAATAGACCTGTCGCCAAGGCACCGTCATAGGCAAGGGGCGCGCGGGTGATCCGAGCGGCAAAGGGGGCGGCGTTTTGGGTCATCTTGTCATTATCATGCGTTTGCGCTCAAAGGTTGTGACAGATGATAGAAGGGAATGCGCATGAGCAAAAGCCTTGCCCGCGTGGCCCATGCCCCAGAGAGGGCGGGGCTAGAGGCTGTGATCCTTGAGATGGCCGAAGGCACCCGCACCGCCGAAGATGCGGCGCGTGCGGCGCAATGCCAAATCGATCAAATTGCGAAATCAATCATATTCCGCGAGGTCGCGAGCGGTGAGTTGGTTTTGTTCATCACCGCAGGCGGCAATCAGGTCGATCCCTCGCGCGCCGAAGCCCTGACTGGGTGCGCCTTGGCGCGGGCGGATGCCGACACGATTCGCCGTGTCACGGGCTTTGCAATCGGGGGCGTGGCCCCTGTCGGGCATCTGCGCCCCTTGCGCATATGGTTTGACCCGCGGCTTTTGGCCTTTGATTTGGTATACGCGGCGGCAGGCACACCGCGCCATATTTTCGGCATCTCCCCCGAACAGCTTTTGCGACTGACCGGGGCAAAACAGGCCGATTTCGTGGCCGAATAAAAAGAATCGGAACAGATGCCAAGATTTTCCTTGAAATGGGAAACATGACGCACTAGGTGCCCCCCTTACGAACCGGGTGCCGATCCCAACCTCGCTGCCATCAGCGGGGGGGCGCTAAGGGCCCACCACATCAATCTGCTGGTAAGAAGGGGGCGTGCTATGTCTAGCGCCGACCTCTTCCAACTGGGGACTGGTCTGGAGACAGGCGCCCATGCGGAAGACACTCACAGCCTTTCGGCTGACCGAAGCGTGTTCGATGAGACACGCGATGATCACTTCATTCGCCGCGATGGCCGCGTTTTCGCGGGCACGCATCTGATCCTCGAAGTCGTCAATGGCCATGGCCTTGATGACGAGGCGCGGATTCAAACTGCATTTCGCGACTGCGTGCGCGAATGTGGGGCAACGCTTCTGCACATTCATACCCACAAATTCAGCCCCCAAGGCGTGTCGGGTGTGGCGGTTTTGGCGGAAAGCCATATCTCGGTGCATACATGGCCCGAGATTGGCTATGGCGCATTTGACGTCTTTATGTGCGGCGATGCCGAACCATGGCGCGCGGTGGATGTGCTTAAAGCGGCCTTTGGCACGCAAGATGTGCGCGTCAAAGAATTGCTGCGCGGCGAAGGTCTGGTGACCGAGGCGATTGCCGCAGCATAATTGCGCTTGCAGGGGCGGTGAAACCCCGCCCCTCCCCCTGCCCCAAACTGCCCGAAAGGAGGCCGCCGATGAGCGATCCTGAAACCATGCGCGATTGGAGCGTTGAGCGTCTGCACCAAGATCACGGGCAAGCCTTGCGCGTGGCGCAGATGCATTATGACAGCGAAACCGATCACCAACGCCTACGCGTGTTTGAAAACCCCACTTTCGGGCGCATCTTAACGCTTGATGGCGTGGTGCAGGTGACCGAAGCGGATAATTTCATCTACCATGAAATTCTGACCCATGTGCCGATCTTGGCCCATGGGGCCGCCAAGCGCGTGCTGATTGTGGGCGGCGGCGATGGTGGTATGGCGCGCGAGGTGCTGAAACATGACAGCATCGAACAGGTGACCATGGTCGAGATTGACGCGGGCGTGGTGGATTTTTCCAAGAAATATCTGGCCGCCATTTCAGATGGGGCCTTTGACGACCCGCGCCTTGATCTGGTGATCAATGATGGTGCCGTGTTCATGAAACAAAACGCGGATGTCTATGATGTCATCATCATCGACAGCACCGATCCCGTTGGCCCCGGTGAGGTTCTCTTTACCGATCATTTCTACGGCCACGCCAAGGCGCGTTTGGCCGAAGGCGGGATTTTGGTCACGCAAAACGGGGTTCCGTTCCTGCAAGGAGATGAGCTGACAGGCACAATGCGGGCCTTCAAGACGCTATTTTCTGATTACAGCTGCTATCTGGCGAGCATTCCGAGCTATGCAGGCGGGCCTATGGCCTTTGGCTGGGGCAGTGATAGTAACGCGCGGCATGTTGATCTTGCCACCCTTGAGGCGCGGTTCAAAGCGGCAGGGATCAGCACAGAGTATTATACCCCCGAGGTGCATCGCGGCGCGTTCGCCCTGCCCCCCTATGTGGCGCGTCTGATCCCCTAAGGGGTTATTCCGCCGCTTCGGTTTTCTGGGCCGCCTCAAGTTGGGCGGCCTTTTTTTCGACCTGCTCTACGATATGGTCGATCATTTGGTCATTGTTCAGCTTGTGGCTTTGTTTGCCTGCAAGATAGACCATACCTGACCCAGCACCGCCGCCTGTAAAGCCCACATCGGTCATCAGCGCCTCGCCCGGCCCGTTGACCACACAGCCGATAATCGAAAGGCTCATTGGGGTTTTGATATGCTCAAGACGCTTTTCCAAAGCCTCGACTGTTTTGATCACATCAAAGCCCTGACGCGCGCAAGATGGACAGGAAATAATATTCACCCCGCGATGGCGTAGGCCCAAGGATTTGAGGATCTCATAGCCAACTTTCACCTCTTGCACAGGATCGGCCGAAAGGCTGACACGGATCGTGTCGCCAATCCCCATCCACAGCAGGCTGCCCAAACCAATTGCAGATTTGATCGTGCCTGAGGTCAAACCGCCTGCTTCAGTGATGCCCAAATGGATGGGGGCATCGGTGGCCTCAGCCAGACCTTGATAGGCCGCAGCCGCCAAAAACACATCGGACGCTTTGACCGAGATTTTGAACTCGTGAAAATCGTTATCCTGCAAGATCCGAATGTGATCGAGCCCTGATTCAATCATCGCCTCAGGGCAAGGTTCGCCATATTTCTCAAGCAAATGCTTTTCCAAGGAGCCTGCATTCACCCCGATACGGATCGAACAATTATGATCACGGGCGGCCTTGATCACCTCACGCACGCGGGTTGCATCGCCAATATTACCAGGATTGATCCGCAAACAGGCCGCGCCTGCCTCTGCCGCCTCAATGCCGCGTTTATAATGGAAATGGATATCTGCAACGATTGGCACGGGGCTTTCGCGCACAATCTCTTTCAGCGCCTTCGAGCTGGCCTCATCTGGCACAGAGACGCGCACGATATCGGCGCCTGCCTCGGCACAGGCCTGAACCTGTGCGATGGTCGCCTTTATATCGGTGGTGGGGGTGTTGGTCATGGTTTGCACGGAAATCGGTGCATCCCCCCCAACTGGCACAGAGCCTACATGAATCTGACGGCTTTTGCGGCGGTCGATATTGCGCCAAGGGCGGATCGGATTATGAGACATGGGGAGTGTGACCTTTATCTTGTCGCATCGCAAAGACGTTTCACCGCGCAAGATAAGCCCTTGCCACCGATTGCACAATGCTTGGACACGCAGAGCGCGAACAGGCCCCCGATTTATTCGCCTTGCGCGAGGCGCTCGAGAACCAATTGCGCCACTTCGGGCAATTGCGGATCAGAGGCCGCGCTTGCAATGGAATAGCGGGTTTGAATCTCATCGGCAGAAATCGGCACATCCTTGATCACACTGCTGCCTTCACCTGCAGGGCCAAAGGTGACAGAGTTCAGCGCAAAATAAAGCGCACTTGAATTGCCTGCGCGCAGCACGGGCACCTCATCCATGACGGGGACGGTATAACTATCGCCCGCATTCAGCGTGCCCTCAAAAAGAACGGTGCCATCGGTCGTGGTGATCCTGATCCATGAGGGGCGCACAGCAAACAGGACAACCTCATCGCGCGGCTCTTGGGTCACGGGCGGATTGCTGGTTGAGGCGGTCGGTGTGGCCTCCCCCCCTCCTGCGGCGGCAATCGCGCGCGAGATATCATCGGGGCGCAAGACGGGGCTGTTATCGCGGGCAAAGGCCCCTGTGGTTGAGGGGTTCAAGGTGCTGATGGCGCGGTCACGCGGCACCAAGACGGGGGCCTCAAGCAAGGTGGGGCGATACAGACGCTCCATCGCGGCACTGTCGCGCGTCTCTTCTTGGGCGGGCAGAGCGGGGCTTGCATCGGCCAAATCGCTGGTTGTGTTTTGCGGCAAGGGCAGCGGGTCAAGCGCTGTTAATGCAACGGGCGTATCAGCGACAGGGGCGAATTGAACGCGCTGAAAATCATTGAGCAAGACCCACGCGCCATAGCCCACGCCAAGCAAAACCACCGACAAGACAAAAAGCGAGCCAAGCGCGCCCGCCTCAAGTCGAGGGAGAAACCCGTCATCCGTGTCGTATAAAACATGGCGTTTTGAAAAGCGGCGGTCTTCTTGCAGGCCGCCCATCTGGCCTTTGGGCATTTCAATTTTCTGCGGTCTGCGCGCGGTACGATCCACCTCGGGAGAGAACCCGCTGACACCTGAAAACCCTGTTTCCTCGCAAAACCGCGAAAACACCCATTCAGGGTCAAGACCCAGATACCGCGCATATGACCGCACATAACCCGCGATAAACCCGCGCGAGGTAAAGACCGTTAAATCTGCGTTTTCGATAGCGGCGATATATGAGGCACGGATCCGCAAATCCGCCTCAACATCCTGTAGCGATTTACCCATGGTTGCGCGTTCACCGCGCATCAGATCGCCCAAAGGCACATCCATCAGCAATTCGCTGTGCAATTCTTCTGTTGATGCCCCCATCATCCCCGTCTCATCATGCCCCATTTGGCGCCCCGCTCAACCTGCCCTTGGATGCAGTTTCTGGCCAAAACTGCTTTTCCGTTGCCCATATATCACAAGGCCGATTCGTATCGGCCCCGTCATCCCCCAACGACAGAATAGCATAAGCTAGGCTAGGTGATAAACTTATTGTGTATTAACCCGCCAACTCGGCACGATTCAGCGCACAATGGCTCCAGAGGCGATCCATGGCATGCACCAAAGCATCCATCATTTTGGGGTCATGCACAGGGCTTGGGGTAAAGCGCAACCGCTCTGTCCCGCGGGGAACAGTTGGGAAATTGATGGGCTGCACATAAATCCCGTGATCCCGCAAAAGCATATCCGAGATTTTCTTAGTATGAACAGGGTCACCTACGATCACAGGCACAATATGGCTGCCGTGATCAATGATGGGCAGGCCCATTCCCTTTAGGCGCAGTTTCAGAACTGCTGCGCGCTCTTGATGCAGATCCCGCAGGGCCTGATCCGTCTTAAGATGCGCAACCGAAGCGGCAGCGCCCGCTGCAACCACAGGTGGCAGGGATGTTGTAAAAATGAAACCCGGCGCATAGGAGCGCACAGCATCACACATTTTGGCCGATGCCGCGATATATCCGCCCATCACACCATAGGCTTTGCCAAGCGTGCCGTTGATAATGTCGATACGATCCGACAAGCCCAGTTTTTGGGCCACCCCGCCCCCGCGTGGGCCATACATCCCCACCGCGTGAACCTCGTCCAAATAGGTCAAAGCGCCGAATTCCTCGGCCAATTCTACGATCCCCGCAATCGGGCCAAAATCGCCATCCATCGAATAGACCGATTCAAAGGCAATCAATTTTGGCGCAGCAGGATCATCTGCCGCCAGTTTGGCGCGCAAATCAGCAAGATCATTGTGTTTGAACACGCGCTTTGCCCCGCCATTGCGGCGAATGCCCTCAATCATAGAGGCGTGGTTCAACTCATCCGAATAGATGATCAGACCCGGAAACAACCGCGGCAGGGTCGAGAGGGTGGCATCATTGGCAATATAGGCAGATGTGAATACAAGCGCCGCCTCTTTGTCGTGCAAATCGGCCAATTCCGCCTCAAGGCGTTTGTGATAGACAGTGGTGCCTGAGATGTTGCGCGTGCCGCCAGACCCTGCGCCTGTGGCGTCAAGCGCCTCGTGCATAGCGTTCAAAACGACAGGGTGCTGCCCCATGCCCAAATAATCGTTGCCACACCAGACCGTGATATCCTGCTGGCTGCCATCGGGCCGCGTCCAAGTTGCGTGCGGAAATTGCCCCTTGCGGCGTTCAATATCAATGAACGTGCGATAGCGACCCTCGTTGTGAAGGCTATCCAAGGCATGATTAAGGGCGTTGTTATAATCCACACTCGTCTCCTTACATTTCCGCGCGCAGGCCGTGGTTTCAGGGATAACGGCCAGCGTTGCGTGTCAGATAGTCCCTTCGCTGTTGAAAATCCAAGTAACAAATTGACGCGCGCCTGTATTTGATCTGGCGCAAATTTAAATTTGGTTGACATGCAAACACGCGCAAGCGCCCAAGATGTAGTGGTTTGCAAGGCCGTTTTTGGCTTTTCGCCGCGAGATAAAGCTGCCAATATAGGCAAAATCGTAAAGCAAAAATGTGATTGAGCAGAGCATGGCGGATGATCTTTTGGGCCAAGCGGCCTCGGAACAGGCCTATGACGCCTCATCTATTGAGGTGTTGGAAGGGTTGGAGCCCGTCCGTAAGCGCCCGGGCATGTATATTGGCGGCACCGATGAACGCGCCTTGCACCATTTGGTTGCAGAAATCCTTGACAACTCGATGGACGAGGCTGTCGCGGGTCATGCCAATCGGATTGAGATTGAACTGGCCGCAGATTACACCGTCACAATCCGCGACAATGGCCGCGGGATGCCGATTGATCCGCATCCCAAATTCCCCGACAAATCCGCGCTTGAGGTGATTTTATGCACCCTCCACGCGGGCGGTAAGTTTTCGGGCAAGGCCTATCAAACCTCGGGCGGTTTGCACGGGGTTGGGGCATCGGTCGTGAATGCGCTTTCCGATCATTTGCGGGTCGAGGTGGCCCGCAATCGCACGCTTTACGCGCAAGAATTCTCGCGCGGCCTGCCCCAAGGGGGATTGCAGAACCTTGGCGCGGCCCCCAATCGGCGCGGCACGCAAGTCAGCTTTCATGCCGATGAACAAATCTTTGGCAGCCATCGCTTTAAGCCTGCCCGCCTGTTCAAAATGGTGCGCTCTAAGGCCTATTTATTTTCAGGCGTGGAAATTCGTTGGAAATCTGCAATTGACGATGGCGAAACCCCACAGGAGGCCACGTTCCATTTCCCGGGCGGCTTGGCCGATTATCTGGGCGAGGTTTTGGGAAATGCCGCGACCTATGCGCAAGCCCCCTTTGCGGGCAAGGTAGAGTTTCAAGAACGCTTCGGTGCGGCGGGTTCGGTCGAATGGGCAATCAATTGGACACCTGCGCGCGATGGGTTCATCCAATCTTATTGTAATACCGTTCCCACGCCTGAGGGCGGCACCCATGAGGCTGGATTTTGGGCGGCAATCCTGAAGGGCATTCGCGCCTATGGCGAATTGGCGGGCAATCGCAAGGCCGCGAACATCACCCGCGAAGATCTGACTGCGGGCGGATGTGCGTTGGTGTCATGCTTTATCGCAGAGCCCGAATTTGTCGGGCAAACCAAAGACCGCCTCGCCACCACCGAAGCGGCGCGCATGGTCGAAGGGGCGGTGCGCGACCGCTTTGACAATTGGTTGGCCGCCGATACCAAATCGGCGGGGGCGATCCTCGATTTTCTGATCCTGCGCGCCGAAGAACGCCTGCGCCGCAGACAAGAAAAAGAAACGCAGCGCAAATCTGCCACCAAGCGCCTGCGCCTGCCGGGCAAATTGGTGGATTGTTCGGCCACGAACCGCGAAGGCACAGAATTGTTCATCGTGGAAGGCGACAGTGCGGGCGGGTCTGCCAAAATGGCCCGTGACCGCAAGACCCAAGCCCTGCTGCCTTTGCGTGGTAAAATTTTGAACGTGCTTGGTGCGGCCTCCTCCAAAATGGGCCAAAACCAAGAGATCAACGATCTGTGTCAGGCGCTTGGCGTGTCGATGGGCACGAAATTCAATATTGAAGATTTGCGTTATGACAAAATCATCATCATGACCGATGCAGATGTCGATGGGGCGCATATCGCCTCGCTCTTGATGACATTTTTCTTCACCCAGATGCGTCCGATGATTGATCAGGGTCATCTCTATCTCGCCTGCCCCCCCTTGTTCCGCCTGACCCAAGGCGCGCATCGGGTCTATGCCCTTGATGAGGCCGAGAAAGAGAGTTGGATGACGCGTGGCTTAGGCGGGCGCGGTAAGATTGATGTGAGCCGATTTAAGGGTCTGGGCGAGATGGACGCCAAAGACCTGAAAGAAACCACGATGGATCCCGCCTCGCGCAAGTTGATCCGTGTCACAGTGGATGAGGACACGCCCGGCGAAACCGGGGATCTGGTGGAACGTTTGATGGGCAAAAAGCCCGAATTGCGGTTCCAATATATCCAAGATAATGCGCACTTTGTTGAGGAATTGGACGTTTAACCCTGTCGAATATTGGCACAGTTTGGGCGCTCACGCCCCTTGCGCCTTCTCCTCAAGCAGCAGCCATTCTTCTTCGGCAGCCGCAAGTTTGGCCTGACGTTCGGCCAAGGCCTCGGTCGCTTTGGCGAATTTGACAGGCTCACGCGTGTAGAGATCAGGGTCAGACAGCAATTCAGACAGCTTACCCATTTCCGCCTCAAGCCGCGCAATCACCGATGGCAATTCCTTAAGACGATGAGTTTCCGTGAAACTGAGACCTGCAGCGGGTTTTGCACCTGCATTTGACACCACCCGGTCAGGGCCTGATTTTGCGGCAGGCGGTGCTTCGCGATCCTCCGGCGCGGCCCCGATCCGCGCCCCTTGGGCCAAGGCATCGCTCCATCCGCCCGCATAGGCCTGCGCACGGCCCTGCCCCTCAAGGACAACCGTGCTGGTGGCAACCCGATCCAGAAAATCGCGGTCATGGCTGACCAAAAGAACCGTGCCCGCATAGTCACCAAGCAGATCTTGCAGCAAATCCAATGTCTCGACATCGAGATCATTGGTCGGCTCGTCCAAGATCAAAAGATTGCTTTCGCGTGCCATGATTTTGGCCAACATCAACCGCGCCCGCTCGCCCCCCGAGAGGGAGCGCACAGGCGCGCGCGCTTGCGCCTCGTCAAACAAGAAATCTTTGAGATAGCCCATCACATGGCGGGGGCTGCCGCGCACCATGACCTGATCAGAGGATCCATTCACGGCAATCTCACGATCCAAGGTCAGGCTGTCCCACAGACTGGCCTCAGGGTTCAATCCTGCGCGGTTTTGGTCAAACACCGCCATCTCAAGGCCTTTGCCCAAGGTGACATGCCCTGTGTCAGGGGCAAGTTGGCCTGTCAGCATATTCAAAAGCGTGGTTTTGCCTGCGCCATTTGGGCCGACAAACCCCACCCGATCCCCGCGCAAAATGCGCAGATCAAAGGGTTTCAGAATTTGCGTGTCTCCAAAGGATTTTGAAATTCCCTTGGCCTCGATCACCTTGCGGCCAGATTGCGGCCCCTCCTCCAACACCATGGCGGCGGTGGATTGGCGGCGGATCATTGCAGCGCGTTCTGCGCGCAAATCGGCCAAAGCGCGCACACGGCCCTGATTGCGTTTGCGCCGCGCACTGATCCCTTCAACGGCCCAACGGGCCTCGGATTTGATTTTGCGATCCAATTTGTGGCGCGCTGTGTCTTCTTCGTCCCAAACCTTATCGCGCCACGCCTCGAAGCTGGCAAAGCCTTGCTCATTGCGGCGCACCTGCCCGCGATCCACCCATAAGGTGGCGCGGGTCAGGGCGTTCAAAAACGCACGATCATGCGAGATCACGACAAAGGCTGTGCGGGTTTCTGCAAGCCGCGCCTCGAGCCATCCGATGGCCTCGATATCAAGATGGTTGGTGGGTTCGTCCAAGAGCATGATATCAGGCTCTTCGGCCAAAAGCCGTGCAAGGGCTGCGCGGCGGCGCTCCCCGCCAGACGCCTTGGCAGGATCAGCGTCAAGGCGCAGCTTAAGACCATCGGCCAAGGCCTCGACCCGCCACGCTTCGCTTGGGCCAAGCGTGGCCGTGGCAAAATCACCCAATGTGGCAAAGCCCGTAAAATCGGGCTCTTGTTCCATATAGCCGACCGAGGTGCCTTGCGGGCTTGTGATGCTGCCTGTGTCAGGTTCGGTCAACCCTGCCATGACCTTCATCAAGGTCGATTTGCCCGACCCGTTGCGCCCAACGAGCGCCACGCGATCCCCCTGATGCACAACCAAATCCAACCCATCAAAAATGGGATCACCGCCAAAGGTCAGTGAAATATCCGAAAGCTGCAAAAGCGAGGGGCGGGCCATGGGGGCTATCTTTCACGCAAGCCCGCCTGAACACGGCGGGCTTGTCTTTGGTCAATCACGAATGGCCCGAACAGCCGCCATCTGATCAGGTTCGCCAATCACAGCGCCATTTGGCCCAAGCCCACGCTTGATCTGATCGACAATCTCCATCCCCGATGTGACCTCGCCCACAACGGTGTAATCCCCATTCAATTGCGGCACAGGGGCAAACATGATGAAGAATTGCGAATTGGCGCTGTCTGGGTTCGCGGCGCGGGCCATGCCGACTACGCCCCGCTCAAAGCTGAGATCAGAAAACTCGGCAGGCAGGTCTGGATATTGAGATCCGCCCCGCCCTGCAAAGCGCATATCTTGCCCGATGCGGCCATATTCCACATCGCCCGTTTGTGCCATGAGCCCATCAATCACGCGGTGAAACACCACGCCATCATAAGCGCCATCTTCGGCCAGTTGCAGCATCCGCGCCGTATGTTCTGGGGCGACATCCTCGAACAAGTCGATGACGATGGTGCCATTCGCCTCGCCCGCGATATCAATCTCTAGCCCCGCCCCAAAGGCAGGGCTTGCCAGAAGCAAGGCCATCGCTGCGCCAAGCTTACGCATCTGCGGCCACCTTCACGCTGATCATTTTATCAGGGTTTGCAGGCGGCTCGCCGCGAGTGATCGCGTCAATATGCTCCATCCCTGCAATCACGCGGCCATAAACGGTGTATTGGCGATTGAGGAAATGGTTGTCGTTAAAATTGATAAAGAACTGGCTGTTTGCCGAATTGGGGTTGGAAGAGCGCGCTGCCCCCAATGTGCCGCGATCATGCGGAATGCCAGAGAATTCAGCAGGCACATCAGGCTTGTCCGAACCGCCCGTGCCCGCCATGCGGATATTCGCGCCCTTGTCGGCATTGCCATGTTCAACATCGCCCGTTTGCGCCATGAACCCGTCAATCACGCGGTGAAAGATCACACCATCATAGGCGCCTTCACGCGCCAATTCTTTCATGCGCGCGCAATGCGCAGGCGCAATGTCGGGCAGCAATTCGATGGTGACAGTGCCGTCTTTCAGCTCCATCAGGATGGTGTTTTCGGGGTCTTTGATCTCGGCCATGCCTTTATTCCTTTTGCGGATATCTGACTTTGGCCTTGACCTATCAGGATGAGAATTTCGCGTCTAGCGCTTGATGCACAGCGGGCGGCACGAAATGGCTGACATCGCCCCCAAGCCGCGCGATTTCTTTTACCAGTTTTGAGGCAATCGCCTGATGCTCGGCCTCTGCCATCAAAAAGACAGTGTTGATCTCATCATCCAGTTTGCGGTTCATGCCGACCATCTGGAATTCATATTCGAAATCAGCGACCGCACGCAGGCCACGGATGATAAGCCCCGCCCCAACCTCGCGCGCGCAATCAATCAAAAGATTGTCGAAGGGATGCGCGACAATCTCAATGCCCGTAGCGCGTGACAGTTTCGCGCTTTCAGCCTCGACCATAGCCACCCGTTCCTCAAGGGTGAACAGCGGGCCTTTATCGCGGTTGATCGCAACACCAATCACCAATCGATCAACCAATGTGGCCGCACGGCGGATAATATCGACATGGCCCAATGTGATTGGATCAAACGTGCCCGGATATAGGCCTGTGCGCATCTGCAAATCTCCCAAACTTGGCATATGCTGCCGCAATTACGGGGTCACGCAACATTATTGCGCCGCGAAACGCAAGCTAAAAGCAGCGCGCGGCAGCCTCCGCTTCAAGCCGCGCCACCTCGGCGCGCAGCCCCGCTGACAAAGCCTCAACCAAACGCCCCAACCTGTCAGAGCACCGATCTTGCTCGTGGCGCACAAGATAAAAGGCCCGTTTCAGGCTGATGTCATCCTTCAGCACAATCCGCAATTCGGGTGCGAATGGCAGTGCAAAATCATGCACAAATCCAATCCCGCCTTGCCGCAGCATTTGCAACTGCACCGCGACAGAATTTGACGCCATCTGCACCCGTCCGCGCCCCAACAACCCAAGATAGTCCAATTCTTTGTCGAAAATCATATCGGGAATATAGCCCACCACCGCATGATCCCGCGCCTTGGCCAGATCATCTGGCGGCGTCAGATCGGCGCGCATTGCCAAATGCAAATGATAGTCGGTGATCTTTTGCACCAAAAGCCGCCCCGCATCGGGTGGGCTGACAGTAATCGCCAAATCCGCTTCGCGCTTGGACAGGTTCACAACCCGCGGCAGGGCCAGAATTTGGATGTCGAGATCAGGGTTATCGGCGCGAATGGCCGCGCAGACCTGTGGCAGCAAATAATTGGCGCAGCCATCAGGCGCGCCGATCCGCACCGTGCCAGACAACCCCGCCTGCCCCTGCCCGCCTGCAAGCGGAACGGCAAGGGCCGCCTCGGCAGCCTCGGCTGCGGGCAAAAGCTCCTCCCCGACACTGCTTAGGACATACCCTTGCGGGGATTTCACAAACAGCTCGGCCCCCAGCTGCGCCTCAAGACGTGCGATACGCCGCCCGATTGTGGCCGCATCAAGCCGCAGGGTTTTCCCTGCCCCTGTCAGGCTTTCGGCGCGCGCAACGGCCAGAAAGACACGGATATCATCCCAATTCATCGCCCCATCCATTTTGCAAAAATGCAAGACTAATTTGGATTTCTGCCTCTTTTCCCGACAGGATTGCAAGTATAGAACGGCCACCAAGTGTAGATTTTCAACAAAAGGGTGGGATCATGGAACAGATCGGTCACTGGATTAACGGCGCGCATGTCGCGGGCACATCGGGCCGCACAGCGGATGTCTTTAACCCCGCAACAGGGGAAGTGCAGGCGCAGGTGGCATTGGCCTCGCAGGAAGAAATGGATCGCGCGATCGCCTCCGCCGCAGAGGCGCAAATTGCATGGGGCGCCACAAACCCACAACGCCGCGCGCGCGTGATGATGGAATTGGTGCGCCTTCTTAACCGCGATATGGACAAACTGGCCGAGGCCATCAGCCGCGAACATGGCAAGACCTTCCCAGATGCGAAAGGCGATGTTCAGCGCGGGCTGGAGGTGATCGAATTTTGCATCGGCGCACCGCATCTGCTGAAGGGTGAATTCACAGATGCCGCAGGCCCTGGCATTGACATGTATTCCATGCGCCAACCTTTGGGCGTTGTTGCAGGGATTACGCCGTTCAATTTTCCAGCGATGATCCCTTTGTGGAAATTGGGCCCTGCCTTGGCATCGGGCAACGCGATGATCCTCAAGCCTTCGGAACGTGATCCGTCCTGCCCGATGATGTTGGGTGCGCTTTTGAAAGAGGCGGGTTTGCCTGATGGCGTGTTCCAAGTGATCAATGGCGATAAGGGTGCTGTGGATGCCATCTTGGACAGCGAGATCATTCAGGCCGTTGGCTTTGTTGGGTCGACCCCAATTGCGCAGTATATCTATAGCCGCGCGGCCGAAACAGGCAAACGCTGCCAATGCTTTGGCGGGGCGAAAAACCATATGATCATCATGCCCGATGCCGATATGGATCAGGCCGCTGACGCCTTGGTCGGCGCGGGCTATGGGGCGGCAGGCGAACGCTGCATGGCGATTTCCGTGGCCGTGCCAGTGGGTGACGAAACCGCAGATCGGTTGATCGAAAAACTTGTCCCTCGGATCGAGGCCTTGAAGGTCGGCCCTTATACCGCAGGCAATGATGTCGATTTCGGGCCAGTTGTTACCAAAGCCGCCAAGGAAAACATCCTGCGCCTTGTGCAAACAGGCGTGGATCAGGGCGCGGAATTGGTTGTCGATGGCCGCGATTTCAATCTGCAAGGCTATGAAAACGGGTTCTTTGTGGGCGCGCATCTCTTTGACCGCGTCACCCCTGACATGGATATCTATAAGACCGAGATTTTCGGCCCCGTTCTGTCGACTGTGCGCGCCGCTTCTTACGAAGAGGCCTTGGGTCTTGCGATGGATCACGAATATGGCAATGGCACCGCGATCTTTACCCGTGACGGCGATGCAGCGCGCGATTTTGCGTCCCGCGTGAATATCGGGATGGTTGGCATCAACGTGCCAATCCCTGTTCCCTTGGCCTATCACACCTTTGGCGGTTGGAAGCGGTCAGGCTTTGGCGATTTGAACCAGCACGGGCCAGATTCCTTCCGTTTCTACACCCGCACCAAAACCGTGACCTCGCGTTGGCCAAGCGGGATCAAGGAAGGGGCTGCGTTTAACTTCAAGGCAATGGATTGATCCTGCCGCGAAAATCACCAAACTTAAGACAAGCCCCCGCGCAGACCTTGCGCGGGGGTTCGCTGTGACACTAGGGAGGGGGCCATGAGCGAGACAGAGTTTCTCAACATCCGAAAAGACGGGCGCGCAGGTCGTATCACGCTGACGCGGCCACAGGCCCTGAATGCGCTATCGCAATCCATGTGCGCGGAAATTGCCGCAACGATTGACGCATGGGCCACGGATGAGACAGTCGAGATTGTGATCCTAGATGCAACGGGCGAGCGGGCCTTTTGTGCAGGCGGGGATATTGCCGAAATTTACGAGGCGGGTCGCGCGGGCGATATGGAGATTGGCGCACGCTACTGGGCCGATGAATATCGCATGAACGCAAAGCTATTCCACTTCCCCCGCCCTGTGATCAGCTTCATGCAAGGCTATACGATGGGCGGCGGCGTTGGGTTGGGCTGTCACGCCTCGCATCGTATCGTGGGCGACAGCAGCATTCTTGCCATGCCCGAGGTTGGAATCGGCCTTGTGCCAGATGTCGGCGGCACTTTGATCTTGAGCCGCGCCCAAGGTCGCTTGGGCGAATATCTGGGCGTCACGGGCGCGCGGATGACAGGGGCCGATGCGATTTACGCAGGCTTTGCGGATTATTATATTCCTGAGGCGGATTGGCCCACATTGATTACCCAGCTTTGCGAAAGCGCGAATTATGATTTGGTAGATCAGGCCGCCGCAGGCCACAGCTCCCCTGTGGCCCCGCTTGCCGCCCTGCAAGCCGAGATTGACCACCATTTTGGTGGCGAAACCCTACGCGATATTCTCAATGCGTTGGAATTCTCTGACAGCGATTTTGCAAAATCCACCTTAGCCGAGATGGGCAAGAAATCACCCCTGTCGATGGCCTGCACGGTGGAACTGGTGCATCGTACGCGCCTGCGCGACACAATCGAAAATGCGCTAGAGCAGGAATACCGCTTTACCTCGCGCGCGGTGGAAAAGGCCGATTTCCTAGAGGGTGTGCGCGCGCAGATCATCGACAAAGACCGCAACCCGAATTGGATGCATAGCAGCCCGCGCGATGTGCCGCCTGCGATGGTGGCATCGCTGCTCTTGCCATTGGGGCCACGGGCGCTGAAACTGGATTAAGCGAGAATAAGGGGCCAAATCATGCAGATCGCATTCATCGGATTGGGCAATATGGGTGCACCCATGGCGCTTAATTTGCAAAACGCAGGTCACAGGGTCACGGGGTTCGACACGGCTGCCGCACCTGACGGGATCGCCTGCGCCACATCGGCAGCGAAGGCCGCCCAAGGGGCTGAAGTGGTGATCACCATGCTGCCCAATGGCAGGATTGCGCGCGCCGTGGCGGATGAAGTTTTGGCCGTTCTGCCACAGGGCGCGCTGGTGATTGATTGCTCAACCATTGAGGTTGACGCGGCCCGCGCAATTGCCGAGGCCGCCGCCGCGAAAGGGATCGGATTTCTCGATGCGCCCGTCTCAGGGGGCGTTGGTGGGGCGGCGGCAGGCACGCTGACATTCATGGTCGGCGGGAATGAGGCGGATTTCACCCGCGCCGCGCCCCTGTTCGAAATCATGGGGCAAAAGGCCGTGCATTGCGGTGCAGCGGGAAATGGTCAGGCGGCAAAGATCTGCAACAATATGATCCTAGGGATCACTATGATTGGCACATGCGAGGCTTTTGCGCTGGCCGATAAGCTGGGTCTTGAGCGGCAGGCGATGTTTGATGTTGTCTCGACCTCATCGGGTGCCAGTTGGTCGATCAATGCCTATTGCCCTGCCCCCGGTGTTGGGCCGCAAAGCCCCGCTGATAACGGCTACAAGCCTGGATTTGCGGCGGAATTGATGCTGAAAGATCTGCGCCTGTCGCAGGATGCCGCAACGGCCGCGGATGCCGCCACCCCGCTTGGCGCATTGGCCGAGGCGATCTATACGCAATTTGTCGAAAACGAAGATGGGCGCGGCAAAGATTTCTCTGCCATGCTGCCACGCTTGGCCGCAATGGGCAGAAAAAGCACCTAATTTACAAAAATATTTCCCCGCCCTCTTGTGGCGGGGTTTTTTCTGCCCATATGTGTTAATGTAATTAACATTAACATTATGGCGCGGCTGCGCAGCAAAGGAGAAACGCATATGCAAAGCCAAACACTTATGCCCCCTGCCCCTGTTCAAGGTTGGTTCTCGCGGGCCGAGGCGTTTTTGGATCAACGTGGCAAACCCGCATGGATTGCCGCGATGGTTCTGGGGTTCATCCTATTTTGGCCCGTAGGTCTGGCCCTTCTATTTTATATGATCTGGAGAAAAGACATGTTCAAAACCTGCAAAAAATCGCGCCATGCTCACATGGGTGGCAGCACAGGCAACAGCGCCTTTGACGCCTATAAGGCCGATACGCTTAAGCGCCTTGAGGAGGAGCAGCGCGCTTTTGAAGGGTTTCTTGGACGTCTGCGCGACGCCAAGGACAAAACCGAATTTGACGCCTTTATGAAAGAGCGTGATGCAAAAACAGGCGCCCCGGCCCCACAGGCCGAGTGATCCATAAATGCAACGCTTACCCCACCCTGCGCTTTTGGGTGGGGTATGGTTCTTCTCACCCTGCCCCGAAGCCATTAGGTTACACCCATCATGTCTCACCTGCCCGATCCTTACGCGCAAAGCGAATTTTATTCTTATGTCGCGCTCAAACGCTTTGGCGCTTGGGTGATTGATGTTCTGGTGATCACTGTGATCTTGCTGATTGCAGGGATTTTCACAGTGGGGCTTGCGTGGTTTTTCTGGCCCGTATTCTTTGTGGCGCTTTCTTTTGTCTATCGATGGTTTACCATTGCCAGCCAATCCGCCACATGGGGGATGCGGATCATGGCGATTGAATTGCGCAATGCAACGGGCGCGCGGCTCAATAGTTTCGAGGCGATGATGCATACGTTTTTGTTCATGCTCGCCTCTGGCTTTGTTCTGCCGCAAACGATTTCTGCCCTCATGATGATTTTGGGCCCGCGCAAACAGGGTCTGCACGATCTTTTCTTAGGCACAGTCGCCATAAATCGCCCGCAATAAGCGCGCAGTTTTCGCGGTATGGTTGCAATTTACTTGCCCATGCCCCTACATTGAGGCAGGCTATATTCAAATTTTCGCCGCTGAGGATCCATGCGCCACACTTTACCGATTGCACCGCAATTCTATGTGACTGCACCTCAAACCTGCCCTTACCTTCCAAATCGGCGGGAAAGAAAGCTTTTTACCGCATTACAGGGCGATCATGCGACTGAACTGAACGATAGCCTATCGAAGCAAGGCTTTCGCCGCTCGCAAAATGTGCTCTATCGCCCCGCTTGCGCTGATTGCACCGCCTGTCTCTCTGCGCGGATCAGGGTGGCGGATTTCGTACCAAGCAAAAGCCAAAAACGCACCAAAAAGCGCAATCTGGGGATGACCCGCAATGCCCGCGCCCCTTGGGCCACGGAAGAGCAATTCACCCTTTTCCGCCGCTATCTAGATGCGCGCCACGCCGATGGCGGCATGGCCGACATGGATGTGTTCGAATTTGCCGCGATGATTGAAGAAACACCCGTGCGCTCGCGCGTGGTGGAATATCGCGATGCGGGCAAGGATGCGGGATTAGCGGCGGTCTGCCTGACCGATATTCTCGATGACGGTCTCAGCCTTGTCTATTCCTTCTTTGATCCTGATTTGGATCACAGATCACTTGGCACGCATGTGATCTTGGATCATATCGATCTCGCACGCGAGGCAGGGCTGCCCTATGTCTATCTCGGCTATTGGGTGCCGGGGTCGGATAAAATGGCCTATAAGGCGCGGTTCTCAGCCCTGGAAATATATGTTTATGGCGCGTGGCAGGATATCGGAAATCCTGATGAATATTCCAACCAGACGCACCCTTTGTCGGTTGATCCGATTGCGCAACAGGTGGCGCAGATTTCCTTGCCAGACTTGATGGCCCCGCAGACAGCGAAATCTTCGCAAGACACGCCCTGAGGCCAACCCGTTTCACATCAGTATAAGCACCAAACGCAAACGGCCCCCCAAATTGGGGGGCCGCGCTTTTTCATGCACCCTGTCCTCTGCCCTTAATTGTTGGGCAGAAGGTCAGGCACGATGGTCACGATGTCAGGGAACAGCCACAACAGGCCCAGTCCCACAACTTGGATCAACACGAAGGGGATCACGCCGCGATAGATGTTGCGTGTCGTCACGCTGGCAGGGGCAACCCCGCGCAGATAGAACAACGCAAATCCAAAGGGCGGTGTCAGGAACGAGGTCTGCAGGTTCACCGCGATCATGATGGTCACCCATTTCGGATCCAATGTGCCGCCATAAATAACAGGCCCCACGATTGGGATCACGATGTAGATGATCTCGAGGAAGTCGAGAACAAAGCCCAAGACAAACAAGATCAGCATCACCAAGAGGAACACGACCATCTCATTGTCGAAAGCGCGCAGGAATTGTTGAATGTAATGCTCGCCCCCGAAGGAGATCAGAACAAGGTTCAACAACTGCGACCCGATGAGAATGGTGAACACCATCGAGGTCACTTTTGCCGTTTCCCGCACCACAGGCGTCAGAACGCTGCGGCGATAGAGAACATAGCAGCTGTAAAGCAGCCCGCCGAAGGCGAAGTGATAGGCAAATTGCGCGATGAAATAAGCAATCCAATCTTGCAACGGCACCTCAGAGCGGCTGATGCGCAGATCGAAATTGACACCCACCAAGATCAGGATGACCAGCGCGAAAGACGCCCAGATCACGATCTTTGATTTCTTGTCTTCTTCGCTCAGCTTACGATGCGCGGCGAGCATGATCGCCCCTGCCGCACCCAAAGCCGCCGCAGGTGTCGGGTTGGAAATACCGCCAAGGATAGATCCCAAAACCGCAACGATCAGAACGAGGGGCGGGAACACCACGCGCAACAGATCATTTTGCGACATCCGCATCATTGCAATCCGACAGCCATAAATGGTGAGGGCAAACGGAAGGGCGAGGTAGATCCACGCTGCACCCGAACTGGTCGCGGGCGTGATGAACAACATATCCACCGCAAAGGCCAAGGCCACGCCGATCCCACCGATCAGCAACGGACGCGCGTTTTCATTTGGCGCAACACCGCGTGCCGTGGTCAGGATCAGTGCCAAGAGGATAAAGATTGTCGCCACGCCAGACCCGATCGGTGCCGCATTGGCAACCGCCGCCTCGCGAGCTGCAGCCATTTCCTCTTCGGACAATTCGCGGGTTTCACCTGTTGCACCTGATGCTGCAATCTCGGCCGTCTCAACCACGGCTTGATCCCATGCCTCTTGGCCATGCAGCTCAATCATCGCCGCTTGGCAGGTTTCGCTCACATTCGTGCGCAGGCTGGCGGAACGGCTGTTGTTTTCCATGTTGGAAACAAAGATCGACTGGCTGCCAATCACACCGCTACTTGCCCCAAGAACCGCCGCAAAGATAAGGGCGGCAGGCGCGGCCAAGAACCATGTCAGCGCCTCATTGCGGGTGATCGGGGTCGCATTGGTCGAGCCCATCTGAACCGCAGGCGCCTTGCTTGGATTGAACAAGGCAAAGCCGAAGGCATAAGCAGCATAAAGGAACGCCAAGAAGATACCTGGCAAAATCGCGGCTTGGAACAAGGTGCCCACAGAAAGAACCGCAGGCTCGCCCAGATAGGTCAACGCATCGGTGCAACCCGCCACTTGGGCACGGGTTTCTTGGCCCGTAGCATAGAGGTCACCCACCAATGTGCCCAGAAGAACAATCACGATAGAGGGCGGGATAATCTGGCCCAAAGTGCCAGAGGCCGCAATCACACCCGTTGCCAGTTCGGGCGAGTAGTTGTTGCGCAACATTGTTGGCAAAGCCAAGAGGCCCATGGTCACCACAGTCGCCCCAACGATCCCCGTGGAGGCCGCAAGGAACGCACCCACAATCACGATGGACACCGCCAAGCCACCGGGCAGCGGGCCAAAGACGCGCGCCATGGTGGTCAGCAGGTCATCGGCGATCTTTGAACGCTCCAGCGTGATCCCCATCAAAACGAACATCAAAACGGCCAAAAGCGTTTCGATGGACTGACCCGCGATCACACGCTCGTTCATGCGGTTCACGATAAAGGAGATGTTGCGATCCATCGCCATTTCCCACCCGCCGGGGAAGAGATGTTCCTCAATCCGCGGCAATTCGGGGTATCGGAACACCGATATGGTTTCGCGGGCAATCCCGCTTTCGACCAAGGCGTGATACTGGTCAGAGGCCGTATCAATCGCTTGGTGGATCAATAACCCCGCCGAGTCGAGCGCAGCAATAATCGCAAAGGAGATGATCCCCGCCCCGCCAATAGCAAAGGCAACGGGGAAGCCTGTCATGATCCCGCCAAACAGCGTCAGGAACACGATAATCAGACCGATCTCAATTCCATCCAATCCAAAAATCATTTTCTTTTCTTTCCTTCAGGCACGTCTAGGCGTGGATCTTAATGGCCCGCAGCATGCAGGGCTTCAGTCTCTGCATCTTGCGGGTCAAGGTCACGATACTTGTCTGCGCTTTCTTCACCCTCGACATATTCGAGGAAGGCGCGCCAAAACACCGCCAGCGCATGGACGAAAACCATGACGCAGAAGATGACCAACAAGACCTTGAAGATGAAATAGGCGTTAAACCCGTTGGGGCTAAAGCCGATGGTTTCCACGTTCCACCGCAACACACGCGCTTGCATGATCATACGATCCAACTCGCTTGAGGCGGAGGGGTTTGGCACCACAAGGTGACGCCACATGAAGAACCATGCGTAAAGGTAGGTCAGAACGGTTGTGGGCAGCATAAAGAACAGCGCCCCGCCCATGTCGACAATGCGCCTTGCGCGGTGTTTCATGCCAGAATAAAACAGGTCAACGCGCACATGCCCGCCCTGCACGAATGTGTAAGACACGCAAAGGCAGACGATCATAGCGTTATAAAGCTTTAGTTCCTCAGCCCACCAAGACAGGTCTTGCGCAAAACTGATCCCAAGCGGGCCAAGCTGAATATCTGGCACGCGGAAAATTCTTTGCAGGAAGACGATCATCACCTGCTGCAGCACCATGATTAAGCCAACCCATGCAACTGTGCGACCCACGCCATTGGCGAATGCCTCAAGCGCGCGCACCATCGCCCATAGGATTTGGCGTTTCCAAACCGCACCGATGACGGTGATGATCAAGAAGGCGGTGAAGACGACAAAGAAGAACTCCACCGATGCACCATAGTAGATGAACCGCACGAGGGACTCGTTATTGCTCCAATCCAACCATGACCCAGGGTTCATGAGCGCGACTGCCAGATTGTAAGGGGCCATCGCGATATTGGTGAAGACCCAGACAATGAAATCAATCATGTGACTATCCTTGCAGAAGCGGGCGTTGCATCAACGGAATTTGCAGCACCGCAGCACGCAGAAATCTGCACGCGCTTGGCGCTGGATCTGTCCCGCTATGAGAGGCAGCTTCGGGGAGATGTAAGAAAAACTCCTCCCCCGCTTGCACGGGAGAGGAGCCGAAGTTCAGACGATTAGCCTGCGTTCACACGGTTACGCTGGCGCATATATTCGCCATCACCGATGTCATACCAGCCGACCGATTCCTGCATCGCAGCGAAGTAGCTTTCTGCGATCTGTGCATAGATCGGATCGCCCATGTTCTCTTCGCGCACTTCTGCGGAAGCACGGCCGAACGCATCCCAAACATCATCAGGGAACTGACGTGTCTGGATGCCGCCTGCGCGCAGACGCTCAAGCGCCGCACCGTTTTCCTGCAGCGTCATCGCCAAGGATTTGGAGTTTGCTGCCGCACATGCCGCGTCAACGATTTGCTTCTGTGCATTGGTGAAGCTTTCGTAAACATCGAGGTTGAACGACAAGGTCAATGCAGAACCTGGCTCGTGGAAGCCTGCGGTGTAGTAGATCGAGGTTGCTTCCTGGAAGCCCATGCGCTCATCCGCGAAGGGGCCGATCCATTCCGCACCGTCAATCTGACCAGAAGCAAGCGCCTGATAGATTTCGCCGCCAGGAATGTTCTGAACGGATGCACCCAAGCGGCCAAGAACCTGACCACCCTGACCGGGCATACGGAAGCGCAGACCCTGAAGGTCATCAGCCGAGTTGATTTCTTTGTTGAACCAACCACCTGGCTGCATCGCTGTGTTGCCGCAAGTGAAGGATTTCAGGTTAAAGAGACCTGCAAGCTCGTTGTGCAGCTCGTGGCCACCACGGTTGTAATACCAGTTGGCGAATTCCTGACCAGTCATACCGAAAGGCACGGCGGTGAAGAATGCAAAGCCAGGGTGCTGGTTCAAGAAGTAGTAATCAGCCGAGTGATACATATCAGCCTGACCAGAGGACACGGCGTCAAACACTTCGAACGCGCCAACAAGGTTGCCTGCAGGCATCTTGTTGATGGTCAGCTGACCATCGGTCATAGCAGTGATGTAGTCTGCCGCCATCTGTGCCGCGTCATCAAAGATCGCGAAACCATCAGGAACCGAAGTTACCAATGTCAGCGTACGATTGCCCTGAGCGTAAAGTGGTGCGGCCAAAGTCGAAGCTGCGGCTGCTGTCCCCCCAAGGGCAGACGTTCTCAAGAAAGAACGACGATCCATAGTATTCCTCCCATTCGGACACTGCCGCATTGGTGCGACAGTTTTTCGTTTCAAGGTTCTGCCACGCTACAGCAACAAAATTGCGCCGCAAACCAATTTCCGCGCTCGAAGCCCCGATTTTGTAAAATTTTTTTACCAAAAGAGCCATTTTCCCTAAAATATATCGCAAATTCTGACCTAATTTTAGAAGAGGTGAATGGATTTTACGCAAGCGATCAACTTAAGGTTACAATTGAACGCTGCGCACTCGCCATGATCTGCGCCCGCGCTCCGAATCTTTTCAAACGCAAGGGCACCTACAGTTTCCCCGATCTTGCCCCTCCCAAAGCGCATAGTCCTATCGGAAAGCAAAAGCGGCCATCATCCCCAAGTTCGGATGGTCGAATTCAGAAAACCATCCAATCGGGCTATTCTGGGATATAAAATTGCGCATTTTCGCCGCCAAAAGACAGTTTATTTAATTTCTACCCTGCAAACGCTGTTGACCTCCCCCCCGCGGATACCTAATGTCGCCCCAATTATAGGAGATTGGGATGCTAGATTTGGTGGTCGTAAATGTGGGAGTGACAGTGCGCATGGGTCGGTGACGATAGCCATAAAAACCCCCATGCGCCCTCGGATATCACCGAGGGCTTTTTTATTCGCAACACCCCATAAAACACCGCCCCGTATAGCGGCCAAAGTGTAAAACGAAGGACAAACACAGATGACTCGTCAGATGACCGGTGCAAAGATGGTGGTCGAAGCCTTGATCGAACAAGGCGTTGATACGGTGTTCGGGTATCCAGGTGGCGCCGTTCTGCCCATCTATGACGAGATCTTTCAACAAAATCACATTCGCCACATTCTTGTGCGTCATGAGCAAGGGGCGGTGCATGCCGCCGAAGGCTATGCCCGCGCCACGGGCAAACCGGGTGTTGTGTTGGTCACCTCTGGCCCCGGGGCAACCAATGCTGTGACAGGGTTGGTGGATGCGTTGATGGATTCGATCCCAATCGTGGTTCTGACGGGTCAGGTTCCAACCTTCATGATTGGGTCAGACGCATTCCAAGAGGCCGATACAGTTGGCATCACCCGCCCCTGCACCAAGATGAACTGGTTGGTCAAAGACACAGATCACCTGTCATCCACCATTCACGAGGCGTTTCACATCGCCACAAAAGGCCGCCCAGGCCCCGTTTTGATCGACATTCCAAAAGATGTGCAATTCGCAACAGGCACCTATGTCGAAAAGCCCCGCGCGAAGGTTGATCACTATACCCCGCGCGTCAAAGGCGACACCGCGATGATCACCGCCTTGGTCGAGGCCATGGAACAGGCGGAGCGTCCGATTTTTTACACAGGCGGCGGCGTGATCAATTCTGGCCCCGCGGCGAGCAAGCTGCTGCGTGAACTGGTCGAGGCGACTGGATTTCCTATCACGTCAACCTTGATGGGGCTTGGCGCCTATCCCGCATCAGGCGAGAAATGGTTGGGGATGCTGGGTATGCATGGCCTTTACGAGGCCAACCTTGCCATGCATGGCTGCGATTTGATGATCAATATTGGCGCGCGGTTTGACGACCGCATCACAGGGCGCATCAACGCGTTTTCGCCAAACAGCCTCAAGGCGCATGTCGATATTGATCCCTCCTCGATTAACAAGGTGATCCATGCGGATTTCCCTATCATCGGGGATGTGTCCCATGTGTTGGAAGATATGCTGCGCATCTGGAAATCGCGCGGCAGCAAAACGAATTCCGCAGCGGTCAAGAAATGGTGGGGCCAGATCGAAGAATGGCGCGCCGTGAAATGCCTCAGCTATAAAAATTCGACCAAGACAATCAAACCGCAATATGCGCTTGAGCGGCTTGAGGCGCTGACGAAAGGCATGGATCGCTACATCACAACTGAGGTCGGCCAACACCAGATGTGGGCCGCGCAATATTTGGGTTTTGAAGACCCCAATCGTTGGATGACCTCTGGCGGCCTTGGCACAATGGGCTATGGCACACCCGCCTCAATCGGGGTGCAGGTCGCCCATCCTGACGCCTTAGTAATCAATGTGGCGGGCGAGGCATCATGGCTGATGAACATGCAGGAAATGGGCACGGCCGTGCAATACCGCCTGCCCGTCAAGCAATTCATCCTCAACAACGAACGTCTTGGCATGGTGCGCCAATGGCAGGAATTGCTGCATGGCGAACGCTACAGCCATTCATGGTCAGAGGCCCTGCCCGATTTCGTGAAACTGGCCGAAGCGTTCGGGTGCAAGGGTATCCTGTGCGATAATCCTGATGATCTGGATGAGGCGATTAAAGAAATGCTCGCCTATGACGGGCCTGTGATTTTCGACTGTTTGGTTGAGAAGCATGAAAATTGCTTCCCAATGATCCCATCGGGCAAGGCACATAATGAAATGTTGTTGGGCGAGGCTGAAACCCAAGGCGTGATTGACGCCAAGGGCAGCGTCTTGGTCTAAGGAAAGGGTGTAATCATGTCTCCGCTCAATATCGAAAAAGGCTCTAGCAGCCATTCGGCCTATGATCTGCGCAGCCATATGTCTGACGCGATTGAAACCCACACGCTTGCGGTTTTGGTGCAAAACGAAGCGGGCGTTCTGGCCCGTGTCATCGGGCTGTTTTCGGGCCGTGGTTATAATATCGAAAGCCTGACTGTGGCTGAGGTTGATCATGCAGGCCATCGGTCACGCATCACGATTGTGACCTCAGGCACGCCGCAGGTGATCAACCAAATCAAAATGCAGCTTGAGCGTATGGTGCCCGTCCATGAGGTGCATGACCTCACCGTGGAAGGCGCGATGGTCAGCCGTGAATTGGCCTTGTTCAAGGTCAAAGGCAAGGGTGAGCATCGTGTCGAAGCCTTGCGCATTGCCGAGATTTTCCGCGCCAATGTGGTGGACAGCACTTTGGAAAGTTTCGTCTTTGAAATCACAGGCACGCCCGAGAAAATTGACGCCTTTGCCGATCTCATGCGCCCCTTGGGCCTGTTAGAGGTTGCCCGCACAGGCGTTGCTGCAATTGCGCGCGGTGCGTAACCGCATAGGTCGCTTCCCATAGTCTCAAAGGTCGCGTTTTGATAAGATCAGTGCGGCCTTAGCCTTCAAAAAAGATCATCCCCATCTGGGGCGCATCTTTTCTTGGGGGGAAAGACCTATGCCTGATGATTTGATCAAGCACGATCTCGACAGCGTTCTTGCGCCAATTTCGCGCGCCAATGGCCTGCCGAATGCGCATTACACCGACCCCGCAACAATCGCTCGTGAAAACCGCGCGGCGCTTGAGCATCAATGGGCCGCTTTGGCCGTTGGGGCCGATGTGCCTGAAAATGGCGATGCAAAACCGATTGAATTTTTGGGCCAACCCCTGCTGCTTTTGCGTGATGACACAGGGGCGGTGCGGGTCTTTTTCAACATCTGCCGTCACCGCGGTATGATTTTGGTCGATGCGCCGCGCAAAATCGAAGGCGCGATCCGCTGCCCCTATCATTCATGGTGCTATGCCAAGGATGGCCGCCTTGTGGCCACGCCCCATGTGGGCGGGCCAGGCCAAAACCAACATGAAGGGATTGAGCGGGCGACCTTGGGCCTCAAAGAGGTGCGCAGCCATATCTGGCGAGATGTGGTATTTATCAACCTTTCGGGCGATGCGCCCGATTTTGAAACCCAACACCAAGCCGCCCTCACCCGTTGGGCTGAATTTGAAAAGCCGCTTTATCATGGCGGCGAAGACAGCCGCTTTACCTTGGATGTGAATACGAATTGGAAACTCGCAGTCGAGAATTATTGCGAGAGCTATCACTTGCCATGGGTGCATCCGGGCCTGAACAGCTATTCACGCCTCGAAGATCACTATCACATTGAAGAAGAACAAAAATTCTCGGGCCAAGGCACGCTTGTCTATCGCCAGCTCAAGGATGAGAAAGGTCAAAGCTTCCCTGATTTTGACGGGCTGTCGCAGGCATGGGACACCGCCGCCGAATATATCGCGCTTTATCCCAATGTCTTGCTGGGCGTGCATCGCGATCATGCCTTTGCGATCATTCTAGAGCCTGTCGCCCATAACCGCACGCGCGAACATGTGCATCTCTACTATGCCACCCCAAAGACCGATCCTGCCTTGCGCGCGAAAAACGCCAAGCTGTGGAAGGATGTCTTTATCGAAGATATTTTTGTGGTGGAGGGGATGCAAAAAGGGCGTGCTGCCGCAGGGTTTGATGGGGGCCGCTTTGCCCCCGCGATGGACGGGCCGACACATATGTTCCACCAATGGGTGGCGCAGCGGTTGCGCGACACGGAAAGCGGATTGTGAGCGCCCCAAAATCCGCGCTTGATGCCGCACTTCTTGCGGCCCATGCGGCAGGCGATAAAGAACGCATTGCGCAGATATATGCGAAGGCCGCCGATGATATGGATGCGGCCTCTGCCGCGTTTTATTTGACCCATGCTTATGTGTTTGCCCTAGATGCAGGGCTGCCCGAGGCCGAAACCTATCGGCGTGCCTTGGTCGAATTGGGGGCCGAGCCGACCGGCTAGGCGCTCACCCACCCCCCAAAATACGGCGCACATAATTTTGTGTCTCTTGAAAGGGCGGCACACCGCCATGGGTGTTCACGGCTTGTGGCCCTGCATTATAGGCCGCCAAGGCCAAACGCCATGAGCGGAAATTGCGATATTGCATCGCCAAATAGCGCGCACCCCCTTCTAGGTTTTGCGCAGGATCATGCGGGTTTACCCCCAAGAGATCAGCCGTATCTGGCATCAATTGTGCCAAACCAATCGCCCCCGCGTGGCTGATGGCGCGCGGGTTCCAGTTCGATTCAACCGCAACAAGGCGTAGGAACAAATCCTCAGGCACGCCATGACGGCGCGCTGCATTGCGGGCAAGATCAAGATAGGCCTGAGGGGCCTGCCCCGAAAAGCGCGGGATCGCCGCGCCAAGGGCCGCATCGTAATCAGGGCGCAAGCGTTCTGAATTGGAATATTGGCTTGAGGCGCGGCTGTCCAAAACCCGTGCCGCTGAACGGAAACGATCAAGGCTATTGCCATAGGCCATAGAGATTTGCCCAAATATTAGGACAAATCCCACAGAAATCAGGCTGACTTTCTGCACCTTCACGGCCCATTCACCTCATAAACCTGTGTTGTTTTAGCCTGTATCCCCTACAGCGCCAAGCGCTTGTGCGCCGCCTGCAAATGAAATTCGGGTTTCATTAACCAATTTACGATGGTCTAAACATATCTCAAAGGCGCAGATTCGCGGCCACGACTATGGGAGAGGTGACATGGCAGGTTCGGTTAATAAGGTAATTCTGGTCGGGAATTTGGGGCGCGACCCTGAGGTGCGCAGCTTTCAGAATGGCGGCAAAGTGTGCAATTTGCGCATCGCGACATCTGAAAACTGGAAAGATCGCAACACAGGCGAGCGGCGCGAGCGCACAGAATGGCACTCGGTGGCGATTTTCTCAGAACCTTTGGCCCGCATTGCAGAACAATATCTGCGCAAAGGGTCAAAGGTCTATATCGAAGGCCAGTTGGAAACCCGCAAATGGCAGGATCAAAATGGGCAGGATCGTTACACGACCGAGGTGGTCTTGCGTCCCTATCGTGGCGAGTTGACCTTGCTTGATGGTCGCAATGACCAATCGGGTGGTGGTGGCAGCTATGGCGATAGCGGCGGCTATGGCGGCGGAGATGACCGCATCAGCGGCGGCGGTTTCCCAGATGATCGCGGAATGGATCGCGGTGGTGCGGGCCAATCCATGCCAAGCGATATGGATGACGAAATCCCCTTCTAAGTTGCTTGCCCCCCCTGCCCCAAGCGCGTAAATCCTCATCACAAATTTGGTAAATGCCACCCGCGCGGGTTGCGCGTGGTGGCTTTTGTCAGGCACAAGATCGGCACAGCGCAACAAAGCGAGATACGCATATGAGCAAATCGGCCCGAAAATCCCTGTCCAAGATTTTTGTCTGGGCAATCCTTGGCCTGCTATTTGTGGCCCTAGCAGGCTTTGGGATCGGGTCGTTCTCAGGCGGCGCCTCGCGGATGGGATCGGTCGGCGATATTGAGATCAGCGCCGAAGATTATGCCCGCGCCCTAGATCAAGAATTGCGTGCCCGCAGCGGGGAGACGGGGGAAAATGTGACCCTGTCGATGCTGATTGCCAACGGCATAGATGCACAGGTGCGTCAGGGCCTTTTTGCGCGCGCGGCCCTTGATAATGAGGCGGCGATGATGACGCTCTCCATCGGGGATGAGGAGATCGCCAACCAGATTTTGCAAATCCCCGCTTTCCAAGGTGCAGATGGCACGTTCGACCGCCAAGCCTATGAGTTTTTTCTTAGCCAACGTGGTTTGAGTGCCGGCGAATTTGAGGAAGAAATTCGTGCGGATATCGCCCGCTCCATCCTGCAATCTGCGATTTTGGGGCGCGTGCCTGCGCCTGCGGCATTGGTTGATCCTTTGGTGGCCTATCAACAAGAATCCCGTGGCTTTTCTTATCTGCCTTTGACCGCCGCCGATTTGGACGCCCCCGTGCCTGCCCCTACGGAAGAGCAGATCATAACCCATTACGAGGCGTTCCCAGATCGCTTTACCTTGCCCGAGGCCCGCGAGATCACCTATATCTGGATCACGCCCAACATCATCATGGATGATATCCCCGTCAGCGACAGCACGCTGCAAAGCCTCTATCAGGAACGCATTGAGGAATACCGCCAACCCGAGCGCCGCTTGGTGGAGCGTTTGGTCTACCCCACCGAAGCCGAGGCCGAAGCCGCTTGGGCGCGCCTCAATGACGGCAGCGCAGATTTTGAAACCCTTGTGAGCGAACGTGGGCTGTTGTTGGAAGACACCGATATGGGGGATGTTACCCGCGATGATCTCTCTGCCACCGAGGCAGAGGCCGTTTTCGCCGCAAGCGATGCGGAATTCGTGGGCCCCGTTGCCTCGCCCTTTGGCCCTGCAATTTTCCGCATCAATGCCGTGTTGGATGCGACAGAAATCCCGTTCGAAGAGGTGCAGGACGACCTGCGCAGCGAAGTCACGGCGGATGCCGCGCGCCGCGCCATTTCTGACCTGCGCGAAGGGTTTGACGACCTCCTCGCCTCAGGCGCCACCCTTGAGGAGGTCGCGGATGAGACGCAAATGGTGCTTGGCACGATCCGCTATGATGGCAGCCAAGAGGATGGCATTGCCGCCTACGAAGCTTTCCGCGCGGTTGCAGACACGATTGAAGATGGGGATTTCCCCGAAATTCTCGATCTCTCCGATGGCGGGGTATTCGCCCTGCGGCTTGACCAAATCGTGTTGCCAACCCTGCCGCCTCTTGACGATGTGCGCGCGGATGTCATCGCGGATTGGACAATCTATGCGACCCAAGACGCGCTCTTGGCCCGCGCCGAAGAAATCCGCGCCGATATCGCGGCCTCGGGTCGGCGCCTTGAGCGGTTTGGCGGCTTGATGCGCGAGACAGATGTGCGGCGCAATGACTTTATCGCGGATACGCCTGACGCGCTGGTGCAAACAGTGTTTGGCCTGTCCCGCACGGGCGAGATTGCGGTTGTCGGCGGTGAGGCACAGGCCTTGGTCGTGCGCCTTGATGCGATCAACCCTGCCGATCGCGCCGACCCTGATACGGATCTTTTGGCCAATATCCTGACCCAACAAATCAGCCAGTCCCTGACGGCCGATTTATTCGAAGATTTCGGACGCCAGATGCAATCGGCGGTCGGCCTTACCTTTAACCAATCCGTGGTCAACCAAGTCCACGCATCCTTCCCATAAGGCACGGATCATGGCGCTAATCACCCGTTTTGACAGCTTCGCCGAAGGTTGGGCGCAAGGCAAAAACCAGATTGTCTATGCCCGTTTGGCTGCTGATTTGGATACGCCTGTTTCGCTGATGCTGAAACTTGCCAATGCGGGCCAAGACAGTTTCATGCTTGAATCTGTCACGGGCGGGGAATTGCGCGGCCGCTATTCAATCGTGGGCATGGCCCCCGATGTGATCTGGGAATGTCACGGCACCCAGGCGCGGATCAACCGCCACGCTGCCCAAGATCGGGATCATTTTGTTGAGTGCGACAGCGCGCCCCTCACCTCACTGCGCGCGCTTTTGTCCGAAAGTCAAATTGATCTGCCCGCCGATATGCCACAGGCCGCAGCGGGTCTATTCGGCTATTTGGGCTATGATATGATCCGTTTGGTGGAGCATTTGCCCGATGTGAACCCAGACCCGCTTGGCCTGCCTGATGCCGTGATGATGCGCCCATCTTTGGTTGCCGTGCTAGATGGGGTTAAGGGCGATGTAACCTTGGTGTCGCCTGCGTTCTTCTCGGCGGATATTTCGGCGGAAACCGCCTATGCGGCGGCCTGCGCGCGGGTGCAAGAGGCGCTCGACAAGCTCGAACAGGCCCCTGCCATTGCGCAACGCCATTTGGGGGCGGATGCAGACACGTCTGGCGTTGAGCCCATTTCCAATTTCACTAAAGAGGGCTATTTCGCCGCCGTGGACAAGGCCAAGGCCTATATTCGAGCGGGCGATATTTTTCAGGTTGTCCCCTCGCAGCGCTGGACGCAGGATTTCTCGCATCCGCCCTTCGCCCTCTATCGCGCGTTGCGGCGCACGAACCCTTCGCCCTATATGTTCTTCTTCAATTTCGGGCCTTATCAGGTCGTTGGCGCAAGCCCAGAGATTTTGGTGCAGGTCAAAGGCAGCCAAGTCACCATTCGCCCGATTGCAGGCACACGCCCCCGCGGTGCAACGCCCGAAGAAGATCGCGCGCTTGAGGCGGATTTGCTGAGCGATAAAAAAGAATTGGCCGAACATCTTATGCTGCTGGATTTGGGCCGCAACGATGTGGGTCGTGTCGCCAAAATAGGCACAGTGCGTCCAACCGAAGAATTCATTGTCGAACGCTACAGCCATGTGATGCATATCGTGTCGAATGTTGTGGGCGAATTGTCGGATGAGCATGACGCGCTTTCCGCCCTTTTGGCGGGTCTGCCCGCAGGCACAGTCTCGGGCGCGCCGAAATTGCGCGCCATGCAGATTATTGACGAGCTTGAGCCAGAAAAGCGCGGCGTTTATGGGGGCGGTGTCGGGTATTTCAGCGCGGGCGGCGATATGGATATTTGTATCGCCTTGCGCACGGCTGTTTTAAAAGATGCACAGCTTTACATCCAAGCGGGCGGTGGCGTTGTCTATGACAGTGACCCCGAGGCGGAATTCATGGAAACCGTGAACAAATCGCGCGCCTTGCGCAAAGCTGCGGCAGAGGCCGCGCAATTCGCGGGCCAATCCCAAAGCAAAGATTAGACCGAACGCCTAGCGCGCGAGGGTCTGTTGCAAGATCGCTGAGACGGGCGCGACCGCATAGCTTGCGTTCACCGCCGCCTGCCCTGCCCCCCAAGACAAAAGCGCCGCCAAGGTTTCGGGATAGCTGCGGCCCAAAACAATCGCGCTGCCTGTTTGCTGTGCCTCAAAAGCCGCACGATCCAAAAGCCGCAACATGACGGGCGCAGATTGCCCCTCGTCATCCAAAACGCGGTAAAGACGCGCGGCGGGAACGCCATCGCGGGTGGCGGCCTGCTCAAGACCGCCAAGACCGAAGGCGCCTGCAATCAGCCCATGGCCCGTTTCCCCCATCCGCGCCAGAACCTGACCTTGGAGGGAAATATCCCCGCGCAATGTTCCATCTGCGCTGTCAAGCAAGGCCACAGTTTGCGGCAGGCGGTCGAGCGCGGCCTCGAATGCCGCAAGATCGGCAAACCGCGCCTCTATGACCGCCTCAATCCCTGCCGCACGATATCGCGCCAGTTGCGCCTCTGCATCCATGCGCGTGGGATCAATCACGATGCTCACAGGCACAGTTAGGCTTTCCAGGGTGCTATCGGTCAGCGGAAATTCGGGATCATCATAAAGCAAGATTGAGAAAAGCGGCACAGATTGCGGTGCAGAAAACGGCGTTGCGTAGGCCACAACCGAAGGCAGATCTTCGGGCTCTGGCATGGGTGCCGAGGCCGAAACGGGGGGCATCGCGGCTTGTGCAACAGGGGCATCTGGCGTGATTGTTGGCAAAATCACGCGTTCTGGCTCGGGTTCTGGCTGCGGTTCTGGCTCAGGTGCGGCGGCAGGGGCAGGATCTGGGGAGGGGGCGACCACGGGATCAGGGCGTGCGGCCTCTTGGGCCTGCTCCACCACCCCGCTCGTGTCTTGCCCTAAGAAATAGGATGTGCCCAATAATCCCGTCACAGAGATCACCGTGCCGATCACGGCACCGACCAAAAACCCCTTTAGCATCCGACTTTACCCTCTCTTGTGCCAATCAATCTGCGCAGTGCCGCATGTTTTCAGCCCCACCTCCCTTGACCCCGAGGCGCGGCTCTGAACATTTATAGCCTGAGTGATCTGCCAAAACACCCCCAATTCCGCGAGCCCGTCATGCTTCTCTTGATCGATAATTACGACAGTTTCACCTATAACCTTGTTCACTACTTGGGCGAGCTTGGGGCAGAAACCCGCGTTTTGCGCAATGACGCGCTGACAGTGACCGAGGCCTTGTCCATGGGGCCAGATGGGATTGTTCTGTCACCTGGGCCTTGTGACCCCGCACAGGCGGGTATCTGCCTTGATCTGACCCGCGCTGCCGCCGAGGCCCGCGTGCCGCTTTTTGGCGTGTGCTTGGGGCATCAAACCATTGGCGAGGCCTTTGGGGGTAAGGTCGTGCAGTGCCATGAAATCGTGCATGGCAAACTGGGCGAGATCCATCACAAGGGGATCGGGGTCTTTGCAGGCCTACCTTCGCCCCTTTTTGCCACGCGCTATCACAGTCTGGTGGTCGAGCGCGCCTCTCTGCCCGATTGTCTTGAGGTCACAGCGGAATTAACAGACGGCACGATTATGGGGCTGCGCCATAAAACACTGCCGATTGAGGGCGTGCAATTTCATCCCGAAAGCATTCGTTCGGAACATGGCCATGCGATGCTGAAAACCTTTATCGACACAACGAAGGGAGCGGTGCCTGCATGAGCGATGCAATGAAACCCCTGATCTTTGCGGCCTCAGAAGGGCCACTGTCCCGCGCCCAAGCCGAGACGGCCTTCACACATCTGTTCGAGGGCACAGCAACCGCCGCGCAAATGGGGGGCTTGTTGATGGCCTTGCGCGCGCGCGGTGAATCCGTCTCAGAATATGCGGCGGCGGCGGCTGTGATGCGCGCAAAATGCACCGCCGTTTCCGCACCCGCAGGCGCGATAGATATCGTGGGGACAGGTGGCGATGGCATGGGCACGCTGAACATTTCCACCGCGACCGCCTTTGTGGTGGCGGGTGCAGGGGTGACCGTGGCCAAACATGGCAATCGCAATCTGTCGTCCAAATCAGGGGCGGCAGATGCGCTGACCGCCTTGGGGGTCAATGTCATGGTCGGCGCCGAAGTCGCAGAACGTGCCATTAATGAAATTGGCATCGGCTTTATGATGGCCCCAATGCATCACCCCGCGATCAAACATGTCATGCCCGTGCGCCAAGAATTGGGATGCAAAACCATCTTCAACATCCTTGGGCCTTTGACCAACCCTGCAGGGGTGAGGCGGCAATTGACGGGGGCCTTTGCGATTGACCTGATTTTCCCAATGGCTGAAGTTCTCAAGGATTTGGGATCCGAGAAAGCATGGCTTGTCCATGGGGATGACGGCAGCGATGAGGTGTCGATCTGCGGGGCCACACAGGTTGCAAAGCTTGAGGATGGAAAAATCACAGGCGGTGAAATTCACCCCGAGGATGCAGGCCTGCCCGTTCACCCCTTGCGCGATATCTTGGGGGGCTCTCCTGAGGAGAATGGCCGCGCTTTTGCCGCGCTGCTTGAGGGGGCGCCATCAGCCTATCGCGATGCGGTTCTCTTGAATGCGGCCTGTGCGCTTGTCGTTGCGGATCACGCCAGTGATCTGCCCACTGGGGTCGAGATGGCCCGCGACAGCATCGACAGCGGCAAGGCAAAGGCAAAACTAACCGCCCTTGCCCGCCTGACATCGCAAGCCTGACATCGGAGGCCGCATGAGCACCCCCACGATCCTAGAAAAAATCAAAGCCTATAAGCTTGAGGAAATCGCAGCCGCAAAGGCAGCGAGGCCTCTTAGCGAGGTTGAGGATGCGGCGCGCAATGCCCCCCCCCTCCGCCCCTTCGCCGAGGCGCTACAAGAGGCCAGCCGCGAAGGCTATGGCTTGATTGCTGAAATCAAGAAGGCGAGCCCCTCCAAAGGGTTGATCCGCCCTGATTTTGATCCGCCGGCCCTTGCACAGGCCTATGAGGCGGGCGGGGCCACCTGCCTCTCGGTTCTGACCGACACCCCCAGTTTTCAGGGTGCGCCTGACTATCTGGTGGCGGCACGCGCCGCAACCACCCTGCCCGCGCTGCGCAAAGATTTCCTCTATGACACGTATCAAGTGGCCGAGGCGCGCGCTTGGGGGGCCGATTGCATTTTGATTATCATGGCATCTGTCAGTGATGCCCAAGCCGCCGAGCTTGAGGCGGCAGCGTTTGATTGGGGAATGGATGCGCTGATCGAAGTGCATGATGAGGCCGAGCTAGAGCGCGCAAGCGCCCTAAAATCACGCCTCTTGGGGATCAATAACCGCAATCTCAACACCTTTGAGACCAGCCTTGAGACCACCCGACGCCTGTCGCGCATGGCCCCGGAAGATCGGCTTTTGATCTGCGAAAGCGGGCTTTTCACCCCCGCAGATTTGGCCGATATGGCAAAATATGGGGCGCGCAGTTTCCTGATTGGCGAAAGCCTGATGCGCGCGGATGATGTGGCCGCGGCCACAAGCGCGCTCTTATCTGACCCCTATACTGGCACAATGTGAGGGCGGCATGAGCGAGCAAAAACTGACCCATTTCGACAAAGACGGACAGGCGCATATGGTGGATATCTCTGCCAAAGACGCGACTGATCGCGTGGCGATGGCCGAATGTTTTGTGCGCATGGCCCCTGAGACATTGGCGCTTGTGGAAAGTGGCACTGCGAAAAAGGGCGATGTTTTGGGGGTCGCGCGGCTTGCAGGGATCATGGGGGCGAAGAAAACCGCCGATTTGATCCCGTTGTGCCATCCTTTATCCTTGTCAAAAGTGGCCTTGACGCTTGAGGCAGACAGCGCCCTGCCTGGGGTGCGGATCGTGGCGATTGTGAAAACCACGGGCCAAACGGGGGTTGAGATGGAGGCGCTGACCGCCGCCTCTACCGCCGCGCTGACGGTCTATGACATGCTCAAAGCCGCCGACCGCGCGATGGAAATCGGCGGGCTGCGCGTGCTGCTCAAAGATGGCGGTAAGTCAGGGAAATACGAGGCGCAATGATTTCCGTAAGTGAGGCCCTCGCGCAGTGTTTGGACTTAGCGCAGCCCTTGGGGGTTGAAGATATCCCCTTGCGCAATGCAGCGGGGCGGGTTTTGGCGCGGCCTGTTGTGGCGATGCGTGATCAGCCGCCCTTTGCGGCCTCTGCGATGGATGGCTATGCAATCCGCAAAGCGGATTTGTGCCTTGGCGCGCGGCTGCGGGTGGTGGGTGCGGCCCCCGCAGGACAAGCCTGGCAGGGCCAGATTGGCCAAGGTGAGGCGGTGCGTATTTTCACGGGCGCCCCCCTGCCGCAAGGGGCCGATCATATTGTGATCCAAGAGGATGTCACCACCTCAGAGGATCATATCGAGATCAATGCAGTGGATGACGCACCCCATATTCGCCCTGCGGGCGCTGATTTCAAAGAAGGGGCAGAGATGACCCCACCACGCCGCCTGACCCCTGCGGATCTGGCCTTGGCCGCGGCCATGAATGCGCCGCGCCTCTCGGTTTATCGCCGCCCTGAGGTGGCAATCATTGCCACAGGGGATGAATTGGTCAGCCCCGGTGAAACCCCGCGCCCTGATCAAATCATTGCCTCAAACACCTATGGTTTGGCCGCAATGGCCGAGGCTGAGGGCGCGGTCGTGCGCCTTTTGCCGATTGCACGCGACAGGCGCGACAGCCTTGCCGCCACGTTTGAGATGGCAAAAGGCGCGGATTTGATTGTCACTGTGGGCGGTGCATCGGTGGGCGATCATGATTTGGTTGGCGCCGTGGCCCAAGATCTGGGGCTTGAGCGCAGCTTTTATAAAATTGCGATGCGCCCGGGAAAGCCGCTGATGGCGGGGCGGATGGGGGATGCGGCCCTCTTGGGTTTACCAGGAAACCCCGTATCCGCCATGGTGTGCGGGCATCTTTTCATGGTGCCGCAATTGCGCGCCTTCCAAGGCCTGCCCAAATCCCCGCGCCGCACCAAACAGGCGCGACTGTCAACGGATCTGCCCGCCAATGGCCCCCGCGCCCATTACATGCGCGCGAGCCTCGCGCCGCAAAAGGGGGCGGCGCTGCCACATATTGCCCCCTTTACAAGCCAAGACAGCGCGCTCTTGACCATTTTCGCCGAGGCGGGTGCCTTGTTGATCCGCCCCCCGCATGACGGGCCGCGCAAGGCAGGTGATCTTGTTGATTACCTCAGCCTTTAACACCTAAAATCGCAGGGGCGTTGACAAAATAGGCGAACAAGGGTAGAACATTCATCGAACATAACCGCATCACGCCAAGCGATGCATGAGCAGAGGCCCGTTCGAGATGTTGACGAAAAAGCAGCTAGACCTGTTGGAATTCATCCACCGCCGCATGCAAAAGGACGGTGTTCCCCCCAGTTTTGACGAGATGAAGGATGAGCTGGATTTGCGCTCGAAATCGGGCATCCATCGTCTAATCACGGCCCTTGAGGAACGGGGCTTTATCCGCCGTCTGGCCCATAAGGCCCGCGCGCTGGAGATTGTAAAACTGCCCGATGCGTTAGAGCAGAAATTTGGCACTGGGGCCAAAGCAGGCTTTGCGCCCCGCGTGATCGAGGGGGACAGGGTCGACCCGCCCGCCCGCGCGCAAGCGGTTGAGACCCGCGGGGTCAGCGAATTGCCAATGATGGGCCGCATCGCAGCCGGCACCCCGATTGAGGCTTTGGCGGATATCTCGCATCATGTCAGCGTGCCTGCCTCCATGTTGGCCGCAGGGCGGGCGCATTACGCGCTAGAGGTTAAAGGCGACTCTATGATTGAGGCGGGCATCAATGATGGCGATATGGTCATCATCGAAGAACGCAACAGCGCCGAGAATGGTGACATCGTTGTGGCCTTGGTCGAAGGCTATGAGGCCACGCTCAAACGCTTTCGCCGCAAGGGCAATATGATCGCGCTTGAGGCGGCCAACCCTGCCTATGAAACCCGTGTTCTGCCCGAAGGTCAGGTAAAAGTGCAAGGTCGCCTTGTTGGCTTGGTGCGGGTTTACTGACCCCCCCTTTTATCGTGACCTGCCAGACCAAAGCCGCGCACCCTGTGATGCGCGGCTTGTTTCTATGGCAATTGGGCCGATACCCCCTTGGGGCAAATGCAAGGCCACAGCGCCTGCACGGGCCATATCGCGCGCATCAAAAAATAGGCAAGGCCCCGGACTATCCGATGGGTTTAGACGGGCGGCAAGGATCACAACATCCGCTGCCCCACAGGCAGAAAGGGCATCCGCCAAGGCCGCCTCGCCCCGCCCGTGCCAAACACGATACCCTTTGACGGTGGCAGCCTGCCCTGCCCCCTCCGCCTGCCAAAGCGGTCGTGCAGCCGCCTCGGGTTGGGTCGCGCGATCCCCATCGTTTTCAAGCCAGAGATCCACCACGAACCTCTCGCCGCGCGCATGGCTTGGCACACGTAGGCCCGCCGCATCCATCACCCCGACAAGACGCGCTGAAGGGGCAATCAAGATGTCTGGTCGCGGGCTTTGGCCCGAAATCCAAAGGGCCACTCCCATGGGCAAGAGAAAGGCGGCCCGCATTGGCCCGTTCCAAATCAATCCGCCCACAAACCCCGCCGCGAAAACGGGCATGACAAGCGGTGCGGGGCTGACGACCATACGCACCGCACGCGGCCATGCCGCCACCTCATGCGCCACGGATAAGATGAGGGTCAGGCCCTGCTCCATCGGATAGAGCGCCAAATTGGCAAGACCAAAAGGCGCAAGCAGGCCTGCCACAACCCCCAATGGCATCACCAAAATGCCCATGATCGGCATCGCAATCAAATTCGCGACCAAGCCATAGGTGGTGAGGCGGTTGAAATGCATCGCCGCAAAAGGCGCAGTTGCTGCCCCTGCAAGAATGGATGAGACAACCACCCCTAACACTGCCATTCCCAACCGCCACCCCCAAGAGCGCGGGCCCGTCCGCCCCGTAAACAGGCGCGACAAGGCCCCAAACCCAACCACAAGCGCCGCCGTGGCCGCAAATGACATCTGAAAGCCCGGCGATAACAATGTCTCGGGTCGGCGGATCAGCACGATCAAAGCTGCAATCGCAACAGAGCGCAGTGAAATCGCCCGCCGATCACAGAGAACCGCCGTGAACATGACCGCGACCTGAATATAGGCGCGCTCGGTCGCGACTGACCCGCCCGAAAGGGCCAGATAGAACCCGCCCGCAGCAAGGGCTGCAATAGCCGCCCATTTCTTGGTCGGGTAGTAGAGCGCCACGCGCGGAAAAAGGGCCAAGATCACCCGCAAGGCCGTAAAAACAAACCCCGTCAAAAGCCCCATATGCAGCCCAGATATTGCAAGGAGATGGGCGATATTGGTGTCGCGCATCGCCTCGACATCGGTGGCGATCAGGCCCGCGCGATCCCCTGTTAAAATCGCGGCGGCAAATCCCCCTGCCCCCGCCTGCATGCGTGCTTGAATGGCGCGCGAAAGATCAAGCCGCGCGCGGGTCAACCACAGGCCCGATGGATCATGGTCAATCACTTCGAAATCTTTGCGGCTGTAGCCAACGGCACCAAGCCCCAGAAAATAGGCATGGCGTTGGAAATCAAACCCATTCGGTTCTGATGCGGGCGATGGCGGCAAGGCGCGCGCCTCAATCCGAATGATATCGCCAATTTGCGGCACTTGCACCGATTGCCCATGCAAAGACAGGCGCAGCCTGTCTGGCGTTCTGGGGGGGCTGATGGGGGCCATGGTGACGCGGTCTAAAGTCAGGCGCGGCGCCTCTGAGGCCGAGCGGTCAAGCATCACCACCCGCCCCTCAATCACGCCGTAATATGGCCATCCCAAGATAGGAGCCTGCATTTGATGCGCGCGCCATGCCCCAAGGGACAGCCCCATTAAGAAAAGTGAAAGCCCAATAGAGATCAGCGCAATCCCGCCACGCGCCCAAACACCAAGGGCTGCGCAGCACAGCCCCGCTGCAAAAACGGCGATGCGCGTGCCCGTGTCAGGTTCCACAGGCAGCGCAAAATATGCTGCAATGCCTGCGGCCAAAAAGACCGGCACCCATAAAAATCGATCTTGGGCTTGCGCGCGGAGGTTAGAAACAAAAGCGCGAAACCCAAGGCGGCGCGTCCAGATGTGGATCGGTGGATGTGGTGCTGCAATCGGCACGTTCTGCGCCCTTGTTTCCCTGTTGCGGAGTGCCTAAACACAGGGCCAAACCTAGCCGTAAGTTTGTAAGAGAAGGGTTAAGGGCCACCGCCCAAACCCGCGAAAGGAAAGCCGATGAGCCAGCCTGTCACACGTTTCGCCCCCTCGCCCACGGGGTATTTGCATATTGGCGGCGCGCGCACGGCCTTGTTCAACTGGCTTTACGCGCGCGGGCGGGGTGGAAAATTCCTGCTTCGGATCGAAGATACGGATCGCGCCCGCTCGACCCCAGAGGCGACAGAGGCCATTTTAAAGGGCTTGGCTTGGCTTGGCCTCGATTGGGATGGGGAACCCATCAGCCAGTTTGAGCGCGCAGACCGCCATGCCGAAGTGGCGCGCGCGATGCTGGAAAATGGCAAGGCCTATAAATGCTTTGCCACCCAAGACGAGATCGAAGCCTTTCGCGAGGCGGCGCGGGCCGAAGGCAAATCCACCCTTTATCAAAGCCCGTGGCGGGATGCGGCCCCTGAAACCCACCCTGACGCGCCCTTTGTGATCCGTCTGCGCGCGCCGCGTGATGGTGAAACCATCATCGAAGATCAGGTTCAGGGGCGTGTCACCATCGGCAACGCACAGTTGGATGATATGGTTTTGCTGCGCTCGGACGGAACCCCGACCTATATGTTGGCGGTGGTGGTCGATGACCATGACATGGGTGTGACCCATGTGATCCGTGGCGATGACCATCTCAACAATGCCGCACGGCAAAGCCAGATTTATCACGCAATGGGATGGGATTTACCGATTTGGGCACATATCCCGCTGATCCACGGGCCAGACGGCAAAAAACTGTCCAAACGTCACGGCGCTTTGGGGGTCGAGGAATATGCCGCGATGGGATACCCGCCTGCCGCAATGCGCAATTATCTCGCCCGTCTGGGATGGAGCCATGGTGATGATGAATTGTTCACCGATGCCCAAGCGACCGAATGGTTTGATCTGGGCGGCATTGGCAAATCGCCTGCGCGGCTTGACTTCAAAAAGCTCGAAAATGTCTGCCAATGGCATATCGCACAGATGGAAGATGCCGCGCTTTTGGGGGATATTGAAACATATCTCGCAGCGGCCAATCAGCCCGCCCTTTCGCAATCGCAGAAAGATGGCCTCAAATCCGCGCTCTATTGCACAAAGGATCGCGCCAAATCCCTGCCTGAGCTTTTGATGAAGGCCGCATTTGTTTTGAACGAAAGACCAATAAAACCTGATGAAAAGGCCTTAGGGGCGCTGGATAATGTATCCCGTGGTATACTGAAATCATTGACTGCGCAGTTGCAGAATGCTACGTGGACGCGTGAGGGTCTTGAAACGCTGATCGGCGCAGTCGCCGAGGCGCATGAGACCAAGCTTGGCAAATTGGCAGCACCGCTTCGTGCGGCCTTGTCGGGACAAACAGTTTCACCGAGCGTCTTTGATATGATGCTCGTGCTGGGTCGGGACGAATCCATTGCCCGACTTACGGATGCAACGGTTGGTGCGGATTAAACCAGACCCGCACCAATGAGGCCCCAAGCGCATGCTACGGCCAGATACGTCAACACCCCCCGTGCAAACCCCGTGTTTTGCGCGGCAAAGCGAGAGGGAACGTCATGACTGACACGAAAACGGCCAAACTCAGCATCAATGATCGCGACTTCGATCTACCCGTCTACAGCCCCACAGCAGGGCCTGATGTCATCGACATCACCAAACTATATGGCCAAGCGGGCGTGTTCACCCATGACCCAGGCTTTACCTCCACCTCGTCTTGCGAAAGCCAGATCACCTTTATTGATGGCGACAAGGGCGAACTTTTGCACCGCGGCTACCCGATCGACCAACTGGCGAAAGATTCGCATTATCTCGAGGTTTGCTACCTCTTGCTTTATGGCGAATTGCCGACAGCGGCCGAATTGGAAGATTTCGAGACCCGCGTGACCCGTCACACTATGATCCACGAACAGATGCATAATTTCTTCCGTGGCTTCCGCCGTGACGCGCATCCAATGGCGACAATGGTGGGTGTCGTAGGGGCAATGTCGGCCTTCTATCACGACAGCACCGATATTGCGGATCCTTGGCAGCGCGAAGTGGCCTCGATCCGTATGATCGCGAAAATGCCAACCATTGCTGCGATGGCCTATAAATATTCCATCGGGCAGCCCTTTGTGTATCCACGCAATGACCTCGATTATGCGACCAATTTCTTGCGGATGTGCTTTGCCGTGCCCGCCGAGGAATATGTGCCTGATCCTGTGCTAAGCCGCGCGATGGATCGCATTTTCACGCTGCACGCAGATCACGAACAAAACGCCTCGACCTCAACGGTGCGTTTGGCGGGCTCGTCTGGGGCAAACCCGTTTGCCTGTATCGCGGCGGGTATTGCCTGCCTTTGGGGGCCTGCGCATGGCGGTGCGAACCAAGCCTGCCTTGAAATGCTGCGCGAAATTGGCACTGTGGATCGCATTCCCGAATATATTGCCCGCGCGAAAGACAAAAATGACCCGTTCCGCCTGATGGGCTTTGGTCACCGCGTCTATAAAAACTTTGACCCTCGCGCGAAGGTGATGAAGGAAAGCGCCGATGAGGTGCTGGATCTGTTGGGTGTTGAGAACAATCCAACCCTGCAAGTTGCGAAAGAACTTGAGAAAATCGCGCTTGAGGACAGCTATTTCGCGGATAAGAAACTCTATCCAAACGTGGATTTCTATTCGGGCATCATTTTGGATGCGATGGGGTTCCCAACCTCAATGTTCACCCCGATCTTCGCGGTCAGCCGCACAGTGGGTTGGATTGCACAGTGGAAAGAAATGCTGAACGATCCTGCGGCAAAAATTGGCCGCCCGCGTCAGCTTTATACGGGCCCAACCAAGCGCGATTATGTCGATATCGCCAAGCGCTAAGGCACCACTTTAGACGGAAGAAGAAAAGCCGCTCTCTAGGGGGCGGCTTTTTTGTGTCGTTGAGGGCACGCGGTGGATTATTCCACGCCTTCAATCAAGACCAATTCGCGTATTGAGCTGTCCTTGGCAAATGCCATCGCCTCTTGATAGGCGGGGCTGTCATAGCAGGCATTGGCATCGGCCAAACTGGGGAACCAGATCACCACATTGCGCGCATGACCCTGCCCTTCTTTGATGATCACCTCACCACCGCGGGCCAAGAATTTGCCACCAAAGGCCGCAATCGCGGGGCCTGCCAATTCGGCATAGCGCGCATATTCCTCTGGATTTGTAACGGTGACATGCGCCACCCAATATGCCCCTGCCATATTATGATACTCCCTTAATCACATCCCGCACGGCTGCAAGCGCCGCATCGGCTTGGGTGGCATCCTTCGCCCCCCCTTGCGCCAAATCTGCGCGGCCACCACCGCCCTTGCCGCCAAGCGCCTCAACGGCTGCCTTGACCAGATCAACGGCGCTAAGCCGCGCGGTCAGATCATCGCTGACCCCTGCGGCCACTGCGGCCTTGCCATCGGCTTCGGCAATCAAAAGAACCGCGCCAGAGCCGATTTTGGCCTTATGCGCATCAATCAAGCTGGGCAGATCTTTGCCAGTAACACCTGCAACCACCTGCCCAAAAAAGGCGATGCCGCCGATATCTTCGGCAGCGACCTCTTTGGCCCCCGCACCACCACCCGCAAGCGCAAGCTGTTGGCGCAATTGGTCGCGTTCATTCTGAAGCGCGCGGCGCTCCTCCATCAAGGACTGGACACGGGCCAAAACATCAGGCCCTTGCGCCTTGAGCATCCCGCCAAGCTGGCTGAGGATGCGATCTTGTTGCGCCAAATAATCAAAGGCCGCTTGCCCCGTCAGCGCCTCAATGCGCCGCACACCCGAGGAAGAAGCGGTTTCCGCGAGCGTCACATAAAGCCCAATGTCGCCCGTCTGGCGCACATGGGTGCCGCCGCACAGTTCAAGACTATAGGTCGCTCCATCGCTGCCCTTGCCCGACCCTGCAAGCTTACCCATGGAGACCACGCGCACCTCATCGCCGTATTTCTCACCAAAGAGCGCCTGCGCCCCCAAATCACGCGCCGCATCAGGGCTCATGATCCGTGTCTCAACAGCCGCGTTTTGGCGGATGAATTCATTCACCTCGGCATCGACCCGCGCCAATTCCTCGGTGCTGAGCGCCTTGGCGTGCGAAAAATCAAAGCGCAAACGATCCGCCGCGTTCAATGAACCACGCTGCGCCACATGATCGCCGAGCGCGCGGCGCAGGGCCTCGTGCAACAAATGCGTGGCCGAATGGTTCGCGCGAATGGCGCTGCGGCGGCTGTGATCCACAACCAATTCCGCGGCCTGCCCGGTCTTAATCTCGCCTTCTGTCACCTTGGCGATATGCAAGAACAGGCCCGCAACCTTTTTGGTGTCTGATATTTCAGCGCGGCCCGTATCGGTCTTAACCAGACCAGTATCGCCGACCTGACCACCGCTTTCGCCGTAGAACGGGGTTTGGTTCGTGATCAGCGTGACAGCGCCGCCTTTTGCCGCGGCATTCACTTCGGCCCCGTCAGAAACAAGGGCCAAAATCTGACCTTCGGCTTGTTCCGTGTCATAGCCCAAAAATTCGGTCGGGCCATGTTGATCGGCCAGATCATACCAAATTGCGGCATCTGCCGCCTCGCCTGACCCCGACCATGCGGCGCGCGCCTTGGCCTTTTGGGCCTCCATCGCTTGGTCAAACCCGTCTGTGTCGACCTTGCGGCCCTTTTCGCGCAGAGCGTCTTGGGTCAAATCCAGCGGAAAGCCATATGTGTCATAAAGTTTGAACGCCGTCTCACCTGCCAAAGCGGCCCCTTCGGGCAGATCGACAAGGGCCTCATCCAACAGTTTAAGCCCACGATCAAGCGTGGTGCGGAAGCGTTCTTCCTCAAGCTTAAGCGTCTCGGTGATCAGCGCCTGCGCGCGGCCAAGCTCGGGATAGGCCTGCCCCATCTGGCTGACCAAAGCAGGCACGAGGCGATACATCAACGGGTCTTGCGCGCCCAAAAGATGGGCGTGGCGCATCGCGCGGCGCATGATGCGGCGCAACACATACCCCCGCCCCTCGTTTGAGGGCATAACCCCATCCGCAATCAAGAATGAGGTCGAGCGCAAGTGATCCGCAATCACGCGGTGATGCACATTCTTTGGCCCGTCTGGATCAACGGATGTTGCGTGCGCGGAAGCCTCAATCAAGGCGCGCATCAGATCTGTATCATAATTGTCGTGCTTGCCCTGCAAAAGCGCGCCAATCCGCTCAAGACCCATGCCGGTATCGATGCTCTGCATCTTAAGAGGCACCATCGAGCCATCCGCGAATTGCTCATTTTGCATGAAAACCACGTTCCAAATCTCGATGAAACGATCGCCATCTTCTTCGGCTGATCCAGGAGGGCCGCCCCAGATATGGTCGCCATGATCATAGAAAATCTCGGTGCAAGGGCCGCAAGGGCCTGTTGGCCCCATCTGCCAGAAATTGTCGGATGTGGCGATGCGGATGATCCGATCCTCAGGCACGCCCACCTTTTTCCAAATCTCAAACGCCTCATCATCGGTATGATAGACCGTGGTCAAAAGACGTTTCGGGTCGATATCAAAATCCTTGGTGATCAATTCCCATGCAAAGGGAATGGCTTCTTTTTTGAAGTAATCACCAAAGGAGAAATTCCCAAGCATTTCGAAAAACGTGTGATGGCGCGCCGTGTAGCCGACATTATCAAGGTCATTATGCTTACCGCCCGCGCGCACACATTTTTGCGCCGTGGTGGCGCGCGGCGGGTCGCGATGCTCAAGCCCTGTGAAGACGTTTTTGAACTGCACCATGCCCGAATTGGTGAACATCAAAGTCGGGTCATTGCGCGGCACAAGCGGCGAGCTTTCGACAATGGCATGGCCGTTGCGTTCAAAATATTTGAGAAAGGTTGAGCGAATATCGTTCAAACTGGCCATGAGCACGCGGTCTTTCTGACTAAATCCATCGGTTCTGCGTGGGATACAAGTTTGTCAAAGCACTGTCCACAGGACAAAAACTTGGGGCGGGGATGGAAATTTCAAGGGCCTAAAATGCAAGACGCGCGCAGCCCGATTGGGGCTACGCGCGAAATTGTGCTGACGCAAGGAGTGGGGAATTAATCCTCAACCATTGCGCTGTCATCACTGTCATCCATGCCGAATTCCAACCCATGGGCGGCACGGATTTTGTCCTCGATTTCCAAAGCCATGCTTGGATTGTCTTTCAGAAATTGCTTGGCGTTTTCGCGGCCCTGTCCAATCCGCTCGTCCCCGTAAGAGAACCAAGCGCCTGATTTCTCAACCACGCCTGCCTTAACACCCAAATCAAGCAATTCGCCCGTTTTCGAGATGCCCTCGCCATACATGATGTCGAATTCCACCTGTTTGAACGGAGGAGCCACCTTGTTTTTGACCACTTTCACACGGGTTTGGTTGCCGACAACCTCGTCACGATCCTTGATCGCGCCGATGCGGCGGATATCCAAACGCACGGATGAATAGAATTTCAGCGCATTACCACCTGTGGTGGTTTCTGGGCTGCCAAACATCACACCGATTTTCATGCGAATCTGGTTGATGAAAATCACCATACAGTTTGAGCGCGCGATGGAACCTGTCAGTTTGCGCATCGCCTGAGACATCAGGCGCGCATGCACCCCGACCGAGCTGTCGCCCATATCACCCTCAAGTTCGGATTTCGGGGTCAACGCTGCAACGGAATCCACCACCACAAGGCTAACCGCGCCAGAGCGCACCAATGTATCGGTGATTTCAAGCGCCTGTTCCCCTGTATCGGGCTGAGAAATCAGAAGATCATCCAAATTCACGCCCAATTTTTTGGCATATTGTGGGTCAAGCGCGTGTTCGGCATCGACAAAGGCGCATACCCCGCCCTTCTTTTGCTCTTCCGCGACCGCGTGAAGCGTCAGCGTGGTCTTCCCCGAGCTTTCAGGGCCATAGATTTCGATGATCCGCCCCTTTGGCAGACCCCCAATCCCAAGGGCGATATCGAGCCCGAGCGAGCCTGTCGATGTCGCCTCAATTTCTTGGATGGCGTTCTCACCCCCAAGGCGCATGATCGAGCCCTTGCCAAATTGACGCTCGATCTGTGCCAAGGCGCTGTCGAGTGCCTTTTGCTTTTCCGCCGCGTTGCGATCCGTCATGTCCAGAATATCCGCCATTGCCATTGGTTTGGCTCCTTATTTCACACTGCTGCCAAGGCGGCAATGCTTGCCCGTGTTCACCTCTTGTTCTCAGACATAAATGCAAACAAAAAGAGAACATTTCAAGTAAAATCTTGCAAGGCCCATGTTTTACGGTGAATGGTAAAGAAGTGGTTACGGGGATCGCCCTTGGCGATAATATTAATATGCTCTTGTTTTTTAAGCAGAAACTGGTGCTTTTCAGTGTGCCAAAAACAGGCACAACCGCATTAGAGGCCGCAGCCCTGCCCTATGCGAGTGCGGCGATTCTTGACCCGCCGGGGATGAAACATGTCTCGGTGTCGCGCTATAAGGCGCAGCTTGCCCCGTTTTTCGAGGCGCGCGGCAAGCAGCCGCATGAAACCATGGCCATCATGCGCGAACCCATTGACTGGCTTGGAAGTTGGTATCGCTACAGACGGCGCGATCAAATCAGGGGAAAACCAAATTCCACCGCTGATGTAAGTTTCGCCGAATTTGTTGAGGCGTGGTTGCTTGATACCCCCCCTGCCTTTGCACAAATCGGCGCGCAGGCGCGTTTTTTGGGCACGGACACGGCGCAGATCGGGGTCGATCACTTGTTTCGATATGATCAAATGGATCGGGCAGTCGCGTTTTTGGAACAAAGATTGGGGGTGTCGCTGCAGCTAGAGCGGCGCAATGTCTCGCCAAGCCTGCCATTGGAATTGCCCAAGGGGCTTGAGGCGCGCCTCAGGGCAGAGCGGCCCGAGGAATTCGCACTATGGGAGGCGCTCTGCGCGCGTTTGTAATTGATGCTCTACCTTGGCCAAGAGGTCGGCCAGCGCAAAGGGTTTTTGCAAAAAGGCAGAATTGGGGATCTCGCCCAAGGTTTTTTGATACACATCCTCCGCATAGCCCGACATGAACACGACAGGGGTTTGCGGGCGTGTTTCCAACGCCTCGCGCACCCAAGAGGGGCCATCACGCCCCGGCATCACGACATCGCTGATGAATAAATCAACCTCGCAATTTGGGGCGCGCAGCTTTTCAAGGGCTGCTTCCGCGCTCTCAGCCTCTTCCACCTCATAGCCGCGCAGGCGCAGCGCGCGGGCGGCGAAAGCGCGCACGGGCGGCTCATCCTCGACCAACAAGATTTTCTCACCCCGTCCCTTGGATTGCTTTGCGGGCGCAGGCGCCTGCGGGGTGGCCGCATTTGGCGTGTCTACGGGCGGGGCTGCCGCAGGATCATATGCAGGGCAGTAAATCGTAAATGTTGCCCCCTGCCCCAACTCGCTATCGACAAAGATATACCCGCCCGTCTGTTTGATGATGCCATAGACCATCGACAACCCAAGGCCTGTGCCCTTCCCCACGCCTTTGGTTGTGTAAAACGGCTCAAAAATCTTGTCCCGCTTGTCAGGGGCAATGCCTGTGCCTTGATCGCGCACTTGCAAGGTCACATAGCGCCCTTCTGGCACAAGCGCGCGGTCGCGCGCCAAGGGGGCATCAAGCGTCACCATTTTCGTCTCGACCGTGATTTCGCCCCCTTCGGGCATAGCATCACGGGCGTTTACCACCAAATTCATCACCACCTGCTCAAATTGGCGCCGGTCCGCCCGAATGGGCATAAGCGCAGGATCATGCGCGATGCGCAGCCTGACAGTCTCGCCCACCAATCGATTTAGAAGATGGCCCAGATCAGACAGGCAATCGCGCAAATCGACCACTTCTGGGGCCAAGCTTTGCTTGCGCGAAAAGGCCAAAAGCTGCCCCACAAGGGCGGTGGCGCGATTGGTGTTTTGTCGGATTTGTTCGATATCCGAAAAGTCAGGATCACCTTGATCATGACGCAGCAACAAAAGATCCGTGTGGCCGCTAATTGCGGTCAGAACATTGTTGAAATCATGCGCAACGCCACCTGCCAATTCGCCAATAGCCTGCATCTTTTGGCTCTGCACGAATTGGGCCTCGAGTTGCTTTAATTCGGTCGCATCATGCAACACCGCCAAGAGTGTATCCCCCCCCAACCCCGCAGGCGCATTTTCAGCAACAACACGCCCTAGGGTGATTTGCACAAAGCAATCATCATCACGATTGCGCACCCGCACCATCTCGGGGCGGTTTGGCACGCGCTCAGCGAGAACATCAGCCACCCAGTCGCGCACGGGGCGGCCTAAGCCTTCGACCAGATTGCCAAGGGGGCCGAGATCCCCCCCCGCCTCAATCGCCAAAAGCCGTTGCGCCGCGCGGTTGGCGACCAGAACCTGACCATCGCCCGCAACATGCAATAGGGCTGCAGGCAAGGCATCAAACACCTCAGATAGGCCCGTAGAATTGCGTGGCAGGTGATCGGGGCCAAGCAAGAACAATTCCCGCGTCCCATCAACCCGTGCTGCAAGCGCCGCACGCATGTCCACCACCCCGCGCGGGGAATGCACCCGATGGGTCTGGCCCGATTTCAAGGGCAAGTCATCGACAATATCCGCCAATCTTTCGATCTTTTTCCCATCGCGCGCCATAAGCCGCGCGATTGCGGCATCATTAATGGCCAAAACCTCATCTTCGGCGGATAGAAGAAGCGCGGGCAGGCCCAACCCTGCACCAAAGCCCGAAATTTCGCCACGCGCCTCCATGAATTCAATGCGCCAGATGACGAAATCGCCCGTGTTGTGCAGCGCCAGCCGCAAACCGCCCTTTGAAAGCCGCAGCACCTCGCGTGCGGGGATTTGCGCGCCGAGATCTTGATCCAATTGCGCCAGGTGACGGGCAACAACCGCCGCGGCATTGGGCAGACGCTGAGCCAAGGCCAGATCAATACGATCACATCCTTGCAGGCGCAGCATAGTATGCGCAGACGGGTTGGCATGTTCCAACTTACCGCGACTATCGGTGATCAAAACCGCATCAACATCGCCGTGATAGACCTTGGCCAAGGCCCTTAAATCTGCATCACGGCGCGATTGTGCCCATAAGGCAGGGATCAAAGCGGCCAAAAGCCCGCCCGCCCCACAAATCAGCGCGACCGACCACAGCGGTGACATAGAGGTCGTGCGCCCCGCATAGGTCAGGCCCAAGCCAAGGGTCACAATCCCAAGCACCAAAAGAACTGTCAAAAGAACAGGAGAAAATTGACCAAACCGCGGCTTGGTTTGCCCGCTCGCTATACTGGCTTGATCTGACAAGCCGCGCCTCCGTGTTCACGTTTTTTCACGCAGCATCGGCCCAAACAATTAACGATTGATTAAGATTTACGCGAAAGGCGCGGCAGCGCGCGAAGATGCTTTATTTTGCCTGTAACACGGCAAAAAAGAACCCGTCCGAGGCATTGCGCGGATCAAATCGGCGTGACTGAAGCAGGTCAAACTGCGGGTGGCGCGCCAAAAACGCATGCACCGCATCCTCATTTTCCGCACGCAGCAGCGAACAGGTCATGTAAATGATAAGGCCGCGCGGCGCGGTAAGGGTCACCGCCCGATCCAAGATCTGCGCTTGCTCACTCTGCAAGGCGGCCAGAGTTTCGGGTGTCATCCGCCACCGCACCATCGGATCACGCCGCCATGTTCCACTGCCAGAACAGGGCACATCCAAAAGAACCACATCAAATTGGACTTCGTGATCCAATTGCGCATCTTCGCGGGTTTGATAGACCATCCCCGCCCGTTCGGCGCGCAAGGCGACATCGCCCATGCGTTTGGGGAATTTATCATGTAATGTCAGATCTGCATCACTGCGCGCGGCAATGGCCAAAGATTTCCCCCCTGCGCCTGCGCAATAATCCAAAATGCGCCCTGTTTGGGGCACTGGAATCTCGGCCATTGCCATCTGCACAGACAGGTCTTGCACCTCGACCAAACCTGCCTGATAGGCGGCTGTGGCGGTAATTTTGCGCGCGCCCGTCTGCACCTCAAGCGCGGTGGCAAGGCGTGGGTCGGCTATCGCGTGCACGCCCGCTTGGGCCAAGTCGGCAATCACATGCTCAGGCGTGGTCTTGCGCGTATTTACCCGCAGATAGACAGGCGCCCGCGTGGACATGGCGGCAAGCAAGCCTTCCAAGTCTGGCCCAAATTCGGCCTTGAGCAGCGCCAACAGCCAATCGGGCGTATCGCTCAAAATATCGGGGGTTGGGTGTTCCTTCGCCTCATCCGCCGAAAGCGCGCTAGGGCCGTATGGCATCTGCCCAAAGACATCCTCAACCGCCACATTTTGCAGGCGCAAAAGCCCCAAAATCAGCGCGCGCCCCGTAGCCTGCGGGACGGTGCATCCCGCAAGGGCCGCCGCGCGGCCCCGATTGCGCAGCACATCATAGACATGATCGCTAATGGCCACGCGGTCTTTTGACCCTGCAAAGCGCGCAGACCTGCCCCATGCCCGCAAGGCGGGTTCAGGGGTTTGGCCCGCAAGAATGGCGTCTAAGACCTCAATCGCGGCCTGATATCGCGCAGCAGGCGTCACGCGCGCGCCTCAGCCCACGCGGTAATTGGGGCTCTCGCGGGTGATTTGCACATCATGCACATGGCTTTCTTGCAGGCCCGCATTGGTGATTTTCACGAACTGGCAGTTTTTGCGCATCTCATCCACAGTGGCCGAGCCCGTATAGCCCATCGCCGCGCGCAAACCGCCCACCAACTGGTGGATAACCGCATTGGCACTGCCTTTATAGGGCACCTGCCCCTCGATGCCTTCGGGCACCAATTTGTCAGAGGCGGCATCTTTTTGGAAATAGCGATCCGCTGAGCCGCGCGCCATGGCGCCAAGACTGCCCATCCCGCGATAGGATTTGAACGAGCGACCTTGATAGAGGATCACCTCACCAGGGGATTCATCTGTGCCCGCAATAGCAGAGCCCACCATCGCGCAAGAGGCGCCTGCGGCAATCGCCTTGGCAAAATCGCCCGAGAATTTAATACCGCCATCAGCAATGATCGGCGTGCCAGAGGCCGCGGCTGCTTCGGCACAATCCATGATCGCGGTTAATTGCGGCACACCAACGCCCGCCACAATCCGCGTGGTGCAAATGGATCCGGGGCCAATGCCCACTTTGACCGCATCTGCGCCTGCATCAATCAAGGCGCGAGTGGCATCGCCTGTGGCGACATTGCCCGCCACGACCTGCACAGCATTGGACAGTTTCTTAACCCGCTCAACCGCATGGGCCACGCCCTCGGAATGCCCGTGCGCTGTGTCGATCACGATCAGATCACAGCCCGCGTCAATCAACGCCTCCGAACGCTCAAAGCCCGCATCACCCACGGTTGTGGCGGCGGCCACGCGCAAACGGCCTAAATCATCTTTGCAGGCGTTGGGGTTCAGCACTGCTTTCTCAGTATCTTTCAGGGTCAAAAGACCCGTGAGCTTGCCCGATTTATCGACAACCAACAGCTTCTCGATCCGCCGTGCCTTCATCAGGCTTTTGGCTTCTTCCAAATCTGCAGGTTCGCGCAGCATCGCCAAATTATCAGATGTCATCATCGCGCGCACAGGCGTCTCGTCAGATGTCGCAAAGCGCATATCGCGGTTGGTGACGATCCCCACCACGAGGCCCTTTTCATCCACAACAGGAAAGCCCGTGAAATTATACCGCTCAATCAGGGCCTTGGCATCGGCCAAGGTCTGATCTGGGGTCAATGTGACGGGGGAATAGACAATGCCGCTTTCAAACCGTTTGACGCGCCGCACCTCGCGGGCTTGTTCCTCAAGCGTAAGATTGCGGTGGATCACCCCCATACCGCCTGCCTGCGCCATTGCAATCGCCATGCGCGCCTCGGTCACTGTATCCATAGCGGAAGACAAAAGCGGGATGTTCAGCGCAATCGATTTTGTCACCCGCGTGCGCGTATCTGCAGTCGAGGGCAGCACGCTAGACGCGGCAGGCAGCAGCAAAACATCATCAAAGGTAAGGGCCTCACGAATCTCCATCACGCATCTCTCCTTGCGGGAGTTTCAATTGGCACTGCCCTATCTCATGCATAAGCCCTGAGGGAAAGCCCCAATTGGGAAAAAATCTCAGCCGCGAAATCCTGAGGCGACCACAAATTTCTCGGAACTATCCGCGCGGCTCGCGCCTGGTTTCACATTTGCCACCTTGGCAAAGCGCTGTTTGAGGATCTTTTGCAAATCGCCCTCCGCGCCCCCTGCCAACACTTTGGCTACAAATGTGCCGCCCTCTTCCAACACATCAAAGGCGAAATAGGCTGCGGCCTCGCACAAGGCGATGATGCGCAAATGGTCGGTTTGCTTATGCCCTGACGAGGCTGCGGCCATATCGCTCATCACGACATCGGCTTTGCCGCCAAGCCAGCCTTTGACCTTTTCATCTGCGTCATCTTCCATAAAATCCAATTGATGCAGCTCTGCGCCTGCGATGGCTTCGACCTCTTGCAGATCAACACCGATGATACGGCCAATGGCCTTGCCTGATTTCTCGCCCAACGCGTTGATCCGAGGCACGGCCACCTGACACCATCCCCCCGGCGCACAGCCCAAATCAACCACCCGCGCGCCTGGCACCAGAAAGCGGAACTTGTCATCCAATTCCATGATCTTAAACGCCGCGCGGCCGCGATAGCCCTCGCGCTTGGCGCGCTGCACATAGGGGTCGTTTAACTGCCGCTCCAACCAACGGGTTGAGCTGAGTTTCCGCCCGCGCGCGGTTTTGACCTTCACACGCAAATCCCGCGCGCCGCGCCCGCTGCCGCTTTTTCCTGTGGGGGTTTTGGTCATCTCAGGTTCCAACTCGCTTCTTTCCCCCGCTTACTGCGCAGACCGCATTAGCGCAAGGGACTGCGCCTTTTGCGCGAATTTCCAAAACCTGCCGCACAGGTCATGGACAAGCCCGCCAAGCCACGCCAATTTAGCCGCAATGACGCAGCGCAAGGATCAACACCACATGGCACGCAAAATCATCATTGATACGGATCCAGGCCAAGATGATGCCGTGGCTATTCTGTTGGCTTTGGCCTGCCCTGAGGCGCTTGATGTGTTGGGCGTTGTGGCCGTTGCAGGCAATGTCCCCCTGCCCCTGACCGAGCGCAATGCCCGCATTGTAACGGGTCTGTCTGGGCGCACTGATGTGCCCGTCTTCGCGGGCGAGGCTGCCCCGCTTGCCCGCCCCCTTGTGACCGCCGAGCATGTGCATGGGCAAACAGGTCTAGATGGCCCGCCTTTGCCCGAACCCCATCTGCCGCTTGACCCTGAGCATGGGGTGGATTTCATCATTCGCAGCCTGCGCGCCCATCCCAACCAAGTGACGCTTTGCCCGCTTGGCCCCCTGACCAATATCGCACGGGCCTTTCAAAAGGCCCCCGATGTGATCCCACTGGTGCAAGAGATCGTGCTGATGGGCGGCGCTTATTTTGAGGTCGGAAACATCACCCCTGCCGCAGAATTTAACATCTACGTAGACCCAGAGGCCGCCGAGATTGTGTTTCAATCCGGCGCGCCGATCACGATGATGCCGCTTGATGTCACGCATCAGGCCCTGACAACCGCGCCCCGCGTTGCAGGCTTTGAGGCAATGGGAAATCACGCAGGCGCGATGGTTGCCGCATGGACAGGGTTTTTTGAACGCTTCGACAAAGAAAAATACGGCGCTGCTGGGGCGCCTTTGCATGATCCTTGCGTAATTGCCTATCTGCTAGATTCTGACCTCTTTTCTGGCCGCACCATCAATGTCGAGATTGAAACCCAATCCGAGCTGACACTGGGCATGACGGTCGCGGATTATTGGGGTGTTACAGATCGCAAGGCCAATGCGCTGTTTATCCGCGACATGGATGCAGATGGGTTTTATGCGCTGCTGCATGACAGGATCGCAAGACTGCCATGACAGGCCAAGACAAACCCCCTCCTAGCATCGGCTTTGACAACAGCTATGCCCGCCTGCCCGATCGCTTTTTTGCGCGGGTTGCCCCGACCCTTGCGCAAGATCCAAAGCTTTTGGCGCTTAATCACCCGCTTGCAGACCGCTTGGGGCTTGCTGATACGCTTCGCGCTATGAGCGATGACGAACTGGCCCAGATTTTCGCAGGCAACAAGATGCTTGCAGGGGCAGACCCGATTGCACAGGCCTATGCGGGGCATCAATTCGGCGGATGGGTGCCGCAATTAGGGGATGGGCGTGCAATCCTCTTGGGCGAGGTGGTAACGGATCAGGGGCGCTTTGACATCCAACTTAAAGGCGCAGGGCGCACACCCTTCTCGCGCATGGGCGATGGGCGCGCATGGCTTGGGCCCGTCTTGCGCGAATATGTCTTGAGCGAGGCGATGGCGGCCTTTGGGATACCCACCACCCGCGCTTTGGCCGCTGTCACCACGGGCGAGGATATCCTGCGCGAAGATATCCGCCCCGGCGCGGTTCTCGCCCGCGTAGCTCAAAGCCATATCCGCGTGGGCACATTCCAATATTTTGCAGCGCGGGATGATCGCGAGGCCCTGCGCGCTTTGGCGGATCACGCAATCGCGCGCCACTATCCGCAGGCCCAAAGCCTTGATGATCTTTTGATCGGGATGCGCGATGCGCAAGCGCGCCTTGTTGCGCAATGGATGGGTGTGGGGTTCATCCATGGCGTGATGAACACCGACAATATGACAATATCGGGCGAAACCATTGACTATGGCCCTGCCGCCTTCATGGATCGTTATGATCCTGAGCAGGTGTTTTCATCCATCGACCAGTTTGGGCGCTATGCTTATGCCAATCAGCCCAATATCGCGGTCTGGAACATCGCCCAATTCGCCACCTCGCTTTTGCCCATCTGCGATGGCCCGCGTGAGGATGCTATAGACCGTTTCACCCAGATCGTGCAGGGATTTGCGGATCGCTTTGACGCGGAATGGCATGCGGTTTTGGGGCGCAAACTGGGGCTTGGCCCTGATCATCCGCAGGCAGGCACAATGGGGCTTCAGTTTCTCGAGCATCTCGCACGGCTGGGCGGGGATTTCACCCACGCCTTTCGGGCATTGACCGATGGGGGCCTATCTGGCCTTGAGGCTGAATTGGGCGCGACAGGGGATCAAGCCCTGCGCGACTGGGGCATGATGTGGGAGGCCGAAACCACCCCAGAGACGCGCGCAGAAATGGGTCAGGCCAACCCTGTGCGCATCCCGCGCAATCATCAGGTTGAGGCAATGATCGCGGCCGCGATGTCGGGTGATCTGTCAAAATTTCAGGCCCTAAGCCATGCCTTGGCTGCGCCCTACACGCCCGATCCCAGCCTTTCCGCCTATGAGGCCGCGCCCACTGCGGCAGAACGGGTGACACAGACCTTCTGCGGCACCTAGCGGCGATTGATCAAGATCAGCCCCGCACAAACCAAAGCAAGCGCGAGCAAAAGCTCAAGCCCAACCGCCTCGCCCAAAAAGAGCCACCCCATCGCAACCCCAAAAATCGGCGACAAAAAGCTAAAGGACGCAATGGAGGAGGCAGGGTAAATCGAGATGAACCAAAACCAGACCAGAAAGGCGGCAAAGGCAATCACCACAATCTGAAAGCCTAGCCCCGCCCAATGGATCAGCTCAGGGTCACGCAAGAACGGGCCAAAAAACAGCGCCGCCGCGATCAATATCGGGCCAGAGACTAAAAGCTGCCAAAATAACTGCATTTCAATCCGCAGCGTGCGCAACGGCGTGATCCGTGCCGACACCGCAATCGCCGCCCAACACATTGCCCCTGCAATCGCATAAATATCGCCCAAAACCCCGCCTGCGCCGCTCGCCCGCCCGTCATGCGGCCATGCCAAAGCGCACACCACCCCACCAAACGCAAGCGCCAACCCGATGCCTTTTTGGGCTGTAATCCGCTCGTCCGGGATCAGAAAATGCGCGGCCAGTGTCAGCCAAATCGGCATCGTGTAAAACAAAACCGAGGCGCGCGCGACCGTGGTGTAATCAAGAGCAAGGAACAGAAACATAAACTGTCCCGCAAAGAGCAGCGCCACCCAAAGGCCAGAGAGGGGCGCACGGGCGAAATCAAGCGGGATCCCGCGAAAGCGCATCCACAGCAGCAGCAAAAATGCGGCCCCCACAGATCGGATGCCTGCAAAAAACACGGGCTGAATCCCCTCATTCGTGACCCTGACCACGACCTGATTAAAAGCCAGAAGAATCGCAAACAGGATCATGCCCACAGTGCCGAATTGATCCATCTGCGCTTTGCGCTGTGGTTGATGCTCCATCACCCTGCCTATGTGTTTTGATATGCCATGACCCAAGCGGTCTTTTCGGGCGATGTCAAATCCCTTACAGAAGAAAAGGCAGAGGTGGAAAAAGGGCCAAATTGGTGACTGAGACGATCGAAATGAGATGCAATACGCAAGGGCTGCGCATGACGGAACAGCGCCGCGTCATTGCGCAGGTTCTAGACGCATCCGCCGATCACCCCGATGTCGAAGAACTTTACTCTCGGGCCTCCGCCGTTGATCCACGCATTTCCTTGGCCACGGTCTATCGCACCGTTAAATTATTCGAAGAAGCAGGCATCCTAGAAAAGGTAGAATTCGGCGATGGCCGCGCACGCTATGAGGATGCAGAGCGCGAACATCACGATCATCTCATTGATTTGACAACGGGCGATGTCATCGAATTCATCGATCCCGAGATCGAAGCCTTGCAAGAAAAAATCGCGGCTAAGTTGGGCTATAGGCTTCAGGGGCATAAGCTTGAGCTATACGGCGTGCCGATTACAGCGCCCAAGAAAAAATAGTCAGACCCGCCACAGGGCTAGCATCGCGCCACGGCACAGGCTAAGCCACGGGCAAGGCTATTTTGCACGGAAGCGACCCCCAGAATGGAAAATATACGCGGCATCGCCTTGATGACGGCAGCGATGTTTGGCTTTGCGATTGAGGATGCGCTGGTCAAAACCCTCAGCGTGACCATGCCTGTCGGACAAATTTTGATCCTTTTGGGCTTAGGGGGCGCGCTGATCTTTGGCGGGATCGCGTGGGCGCAAGGCACCAAATTGATCACCCGTGACTTGCTTGACCCGCTGATGCTGACCCGCAATTTGGGCGAGATGTTTGGCACGATGGCCTTCGTCTCTGCCCTCGCACTTTCGCCCATGTCTCTTGTCGCGGCCATTGTGCAGGCTATGCCCTTGATGGTGACGATGGGCGCGGCCCTGTTTTTAGGCGCGCCTGTTGGGTGGCGGCGGTGGAGTGCGATCATCATCGGCTTTATCGGGGTTCTCATCATCATCCGCCCTGGCACAGCCGAATTTGATATCGGCGCGGTTTTGGCGCTTTTTGGGGTCACGGGCCTGACGGCACGCGATTTGGCAACCCGTGTGATGCCCGCAAAATACAGCTCGATGCAGCTGTCTTGTTACGGTTTTTTTGCGGTCGTGCCCGCAGGCCTGTTACTCTGGGCCTTTTCAGGGGGGGCCTTTGCCCCGCAAAGCCCCGAGGTGATCCGCCTTGCTGCCGCCCTGCTTGCAGGGGTGATGGGCTATTACGCGCTGACCCTCTCCATGCGTATGGGGGATATCTCGGTCATTACACCGTTTCGCTACTCGCGACTCTTATTCGCCCTGATCTTGGGCGCGATTGTTTTTGGCGAGCGGCCCGATGCCTATATGCTGACAGGGTCGGCCATCGTGATCGCGGCGGGGCTTTACACGTTGATCCGCGAAGCGCGGCTTGCGCGTGCCGCACAACAGGCGCAATCGACCCTTTCTTCTGATCCCACATCGCGCTAAAGCATCGCGCAAATCTTTTTTCTTTCTTCACAGACAGGCCAAGCCATGACCACCATCATTGATATTCACGCCCGCGAAATTCTCGACAGCCGTGGCAACCCCACTGTTGAGGTGGATGTAATCCTCGAAGATGGCACCTTGGGCCGCGCGGCTGTGCCTTCGGGTGCATCCACAGGCGCCTATGAGGCGGTTGAGATGCGCGATGGCGATAAAGCGCGCTATATGGGCAAAGGTGTTCAAAAGGCGGTCGCGGGCGTCAATGGCGAATTGGCCGACACGTTGGTTGGGTTTGACGCCACCGAACAGGCCGCAATTGATGCAGTGATGATCGAAATGGACGGCACCGAGAATAAGGGCCGTCTGGGCGCGAACGCGATTTTGGGCGTCTCGATGGCCGTTGCCAAAGCCGCCGCCGAGGCCACAGGCCAACCGCTTTATCGCTATATCGGCGGCACGCAGGCGCGCGTTCTGCCTGTGCCGATGATGAACATCATCAATGGCGGTGAGCACGCAGATAACCCAATCGACATTCAAGAATTTATGGTTATGCCTGTTGCAGCCCCCACATTGTCTGAGGCTGTGCGGTGGGGGTCGGAAATTTTCCACACCCTGAAAAAAGAACTATCCGCCGCGGGTCTGGCAACGGGTGTTGGCGATGAGGGCGGCTTTGCCCCTGCGCTTTCGTCAAGCCGCGCGGCGCTTGATTTCATCATGCAGTCGATTGAAAAAGCAGGCTTCAAGCCTGGCTCTGATGTGATGTTGGCGCTTGATTGCGCGGCGACCGAATATTTCAAAGGCGGCAAATATGAGCTGACAGGCGAAGGCCTCAGCCTGACCCCATCGGAAAATGTGGCCTATCTCAAGGCGCTTTGCGCTGATTACCCAATCTTGTCCATCGAGGATGGCATGTCCGAAGATGATTGGGCAGGTTGGAAAGAATTGACAGATGCGATTGGCGACAAGGTGCAATTGGTGGGTGATGATCTCTTTGTTACCAACCCTGCCCGTTTGGCCGAAGGTATCGAAAAAGGCTGCGCCAATGCGTTGCTGGTGAAAGTGAACCAGATCGGCACATTGACCGAAACCTTGGACGCGGTCGAACTGGCGCATCGCAACCGCATGGCCTGCGTGATGAGCCACCGCTCGGGCGAGACCGAGGATGCCACGATTGCCGATTTGGCCGTGGCCACCAATTGCGGCCAGATCAAAACAGGCAGCCTCGCGCGGTCAGATCGTTTGGCGAAATACAACCAATTGATCCGCATCGAGGAAGAATTGGGCGATGTCGCGCGCTATGCGGGCACATCCATCCTACGCTAAGGCATGATGACAGCCGCCGAGATTATCGCCCATCTGGGCCTGATGCCCCATCCTGAGGGTGGGCATTATCGGCAGACATGGGTCGGCGGCGGTGGGGGCGACCGCCCTGCAGGGTCTTGCATTTATTTCCTTTTGGCCGCAGGCGAGGTCAGCCATTGGCACCATGTCGATGCGACAGAGATTTGGCATTACCACGCGGGCGCGGAATTGATCCTGTCGCTCAGCGCGACCGATCAGGGGCCTGCGCGCGATCATATTCTTGGGCCAGACCTGACCCGCGCAGCGCCGCAGATCATCGTGCCAGAGGGGCATTGGCAATCGGCGCGCAGCACGGGGGATTACACGCTGGTGTCTTGCACTGTCAGCCCTGCCTTTTCTTTTGACGGCTTTACCCTTGCGCCCGCAGGGTTTGATATCCCGCGCGCCGCTGGTGGCTAAGGGCGGCTGATTTGCCCGCCCCCTATGGCCGCCGCCACGCCCGTGGTTGCAGGTGCAGAGGTGGGCAGCCCTGCCTGCACCCGCGCCGCAAGATAGGCAAAGGCCTGCGCCTCGAGGAAATCCCCATCAAAGCCCGCCACCTCAACCGCCACGACCTCTAGGCCCGTTAACGCGGCGAGGCGCGCCATAAGATGGCCATTCTTACGCCCGCCACCACAGACCAAAATCTGGGCAACAGGCTTGGGCAGATGTGCGAGACCTTCGGCGACAGCGCGCGCGCTGACCTCGGCCAAACTGGCCAGACCATCGGCCAAGGGCATCGTTTGCGCCTCGGTAAGAACCTGCGCAAACGTATCGCGATCAAGGGATTTTGGGGGCATTTTCAAGAAATATCCCTGCGCCATGACGCGTGCGACAAAGGCCTCGTTCACGCGGCCCGATGCGGCCAAGCCGCCGTCATTGTCATAGACCTGCCCTGTCCCTGACATCAGATCATCCATCGGCGCATTGGCAGGCCCCGTGTCAAAGGCCAAAAGCGCCCCTTCCTGTTCTGGGCGGTCATGGCTTGGATCAACATAGGTGATATTCCCCACGCCCCCCAAATTGAGAAAGGCCAAGGGCGCCGTGGCGCCCCTCTGTTTGGCAAGGGCAAAATGATAAAACGGGGCCAAAGGCGCGCCCTGCCCCCCCATCCGCATATCATTGCTGCGGAAATCCCAAATCACGGGGCAGTCAAAGGCCCGCGCCAAAACCGCGCCATCGCCCAATTGATGCGTGCGTCCCTGATCAGGATCATGCGCCAAGGTTTGTCCATGAAACCCTATAAGATCAAAGGGGGCGTTCAACGCCTGCAACGCCTCGATATGGGCGCGGTGAATGACCTCTTGGGCCTCTGCAAGGCCCGCATCATCGGGCCACTTGCCAAGGCAGCCCCGCAGCACGGCACGTTCCTGTGCGCTATAGGGGCGGAAGGCCGTTTGACCAAAACCAAGCACATGCACGCCATCGGTGTCCAAAATGGCAGCATCCACCCCATCTAGCGATGTGCCAGACATCAATCCCGCCACGCGTAGCCTTGGGTTGGCTTGACCCTTTCCCTTCATCCCCGCCCCCGTTATAGATCACCGCGCAGAGCATAAAACCGCTGCGCCTCGCTTGCCAAGAATGGATCACACCGCAATGACCTACCAGCCCAAATCCGACTTCCTTCAGATCATCCGTGCGCGCGGTTTTCTTGCGGATTGCACTGATCTGCAAGAGCTAGACGAAAAGCTGCGCGCGGGCGTGACCCCTGCCTATATCGGATATGATGCAACAGCAAAATCCCTGCATGTGGGTCATTTGCTGAATATTATGTTGCTGCGTTGGTATCAGAAAACGGGGCATAAGCCGATCACATTGATGGGCGGCGGCACCACAAAGGTTGGTGATCCCTCCTTCCGATCTGATGAACGCCCGCTTTTGGATGCGGCGGCGATTGATAACAATATCGCGGGCATGAGCCGCGTTTTCGCGCGTTATCTCAGCTATGATGACAGCCCGACAGGCGCGTTGATGCTGAACAATGCCGAATGGTTGGACGGGCTGAATTATCTGGAATTTTTGCGCGATATTGGGCGGCATTTTTCGGTCAATCGCATGTTGTCGTTTGAATCGGTCAAATCGCGTCTGGATCGCGAACAAAGCCTGAGCTTCCTCGAATTCAATTACATGATCCTTCAGGCCTATGATTTTCTTGAACTGAACCGCCGTTATGGCTGTGCGCTGCAGATGGGTGGGTCGGATCAATGGGGCAATATCATCAATGGTATCGACCTAACCCGCCGTGTTTTGGATCACGAGATTTTTGGCCTGACCACCCCGCTTTTGACCACATCAGATGGCAAGAAGATGGGCAAATCCCAAGGTGGCGCGATCTGGCTGGATGGCGAGATGCTGTCGCCTTACGAATTCTGGCAATTCTGGCGCAACACCACCGATGCGGATGTGGGGCGCTTCCTGAAACTTTACACCGAATTGCCGCTTGAAGAGTGCGAGCGGCTTGGCGCGCTTGCAGGTTCCGAAATCAACGAAGCTAAAATCGTTCTTGCCAATGAGGTGACAAGTCTGTTGCACGGGCGCGATGCCGCCGCCGCCGCAGAGGCCACCGCGCGCGAGGTGTTTGAAAAAGGGGGTATGGGCGATGACCTGCCCCGTCTCACGCTCAGCGCCGATGACATTGGCGAGGGCGTGTCGATTGTGCAGCTGATCACGCGCTCAGGCTTGGCAGGGTCGGGCAAAGAGGCCAAGCGCCTGATCGCAGAAGGCGGCGCACGGATGAATGACGCGGCCATCACCGATGCAGGCCTGATGATCACAGCCAGTGATCTGGCCACGCCCTTGAAACTGAGCGCAGGGAAAAAGCGCCACGCTTTGGTGGAATTGGGCTGATCCGTTAATCTTGGATTTACCTTGATCGGGCAGTCTTGCGGCTATGTTGCACAGCCTGCCCGATCTTGAGGATGCCCTACCCATTGCCACAGCGGGCTTTACCCAATCTGCGGGGTTTGAGCAGGCATTGCGCGCGCTCGGGCAGTCAGTTGCGCGCATTGACGGGCAGCTTTTCATAACGCGCCGATTTCCAATCCTAGGCCCCGTTGGCTATTGCGCAAAACCTGCTCATATTCCTGCCTCCATTCTTTCAGGCGCATCCCCGCGGGGCATGGCACATGTGCTCATCAACGCGGCCACCCCTGCCCAAGGGGCGGCCTTGGCCCGTGCGGGGTTTCTGCGCCTTGCCAAACCGCGCCACAGCTTGAGCGTGCCGCTGACACAAAACACCGCCGAGATGGTCGCGCGCCTGCATCCCAAATGGCGGGCCGCGCGCAAAACCGCGTTGCAGCGTGGCGCTGTGGCCCGCATTCGGCCCTTTTATACGCCGCGCGATGGGTGGCTTTTGGCCGCCGAAGCTGCACAGCGCAAAAGAAACCACTATGACGGGATCGCGCTGGCCCTTTTGGCCGAAATTGGCCGCAGCAAGACCCAAAAACTGCTTTATATCTGCGAGGGGGTGTCGCGGCAGGCCGCGTTGCTATTCTCACTTTCAGGGCATGAAGCGGCCTATCACATTGGATGGCGCAGCGCCGATTGCCCCTATGGCAGCCACCAGATGCTGCTCTTTGCGGCCATGGAATACGCCGCCAAGCGGGCGCAGCATTTTGATCTGGGGCTGAGTGAGGCGGATAGCCCTGGGCTTGCGCGGTTCAAACGGGGAACGGGGGCAACACTTTTGCCGCTTGGGGGCACATGAGCGCTCAGCCGCGCTTTGGCCCCTTTGCACCGCTTAGCGCGCCAGACGCAACAGCCGCGCGCGGGCGGGCGGAACGGCGGCAATCTCTAGCCCTGTGAACACATGCAGCGTATTCAAATCTTGATCAATCACGGCATGATCGCTGACCCACCCCCCCAACATCAAATAACTGCGCAAAAGCGGCGGCAGCGTTGCCATTGCCCGTTTCAGATCGGGTTTGCGCCGCAGCTTTGCCGCGAATGGAAACACATGGGACGACTTGATCTGAGGCCGCCATTTGGCGGGTGCGATATGGCGATCACGCAACAGCGCAAAGGCATCATGATAGGGCAGCGCATCCGTGCCGCGAAAAGACGAGCAACCAAAGAGCAGCTTGACCCCGATCTCATCCACATAGGCGGTCAATGCCCCCCATGCGAGACGTAAGATGTCCGGGTCATGCACCTCTGGCGCAAGACAAAAGCGCCCCATCTCAACCATTGGCCCGTCAAAATCGGACAGGGGCGATAAATCGTAAAACTGCGCCGAATAACTGGTCTGCAAGGCTGCCCCATCGGGCAGGCACATCAGGCGAAAGCAGGCGACCAATTCCCCCGCTTCCTGCGTTTCAATGAGGATATGGTCACAAAGCGCATCATAAGGATCTGCATCTAGACCCGCCCCATCTGCCCCACCGCGAAAAGCGCGGTGCCGCAGGGTTTGCGCGGCGGTCACATCGGCGGCGGTTTGGGCCATGCGCAGCCGATATTTCCCCGCCACCTTCTCGCGCATGATGCACCTATGTTACGCAGACAAAGGATTAATTGTTGGCGTTGACCAACTCACCCACATTGATGCGGCCAAAATTACCCATAACCTGACGGAAAATCGACACCTCACGGATCGAGCTTTCCGTAACGCGGCGCGAAATATCGACAATCTGACCATCGGCAAGCGTGTAGGTTTCCACATTCGACACGGTGCCGTTATCGGCAAAGGACACGGCCACGATATCGCGGCTTACAATCTCGGGCGCCCGCCATGCATAGCTGCGCACACGATATTGCGAATAGAACCATGTGGTTTCGCCAATCACGCCCTCACCAGCAGGACGGCCAAGGGTTTGCCCGAGGCTGTCGCGGGTATCTTGACCGATGGTGATGGCATCCAATTCTTCTTGCGGCGGGATAAAGCCGTGGTCACGGAAACTTTCGGTGCAGCCAGACAAAGCCAATCCAAAGGCCACTGCAATCACCGCTGCACGCACCCGCTTGCGCCCCATGCGTGCCTGCGTGCTGATCCGAAGTTCTGCCATGCCCATCTTCCTCACCCTAGCGCCAGCTTCCCTTCTGCGCTTGGGCGCAAACATTCAGGCATGGCGTCTGTCTTCATTTGGGCTTAACTTACAGCGACCAACAGAGCAAGCATTGCAATCGCGCGACCCTCATTTTCGAGGGGAAATTGATCAGAAACTTGAGGGGAGATCATGTCAAACGCCAGCCCACGCCCTGATCTTTTGGCTTTGGCCGAACTGCGCCGCGCAGGCGGCAAAACATTTGCCTTGACCCCCGATGCGGATGCGTTGCGCGAGATTGCAGATGATCTAGAGCTGCGTGCGCTGCGCAAACTGCGCTTTACAGGCAAAATTATGCCCGAAGGCAAAAGCGATTGGCGCCTTGAGGGGCAACTGGGCGCCACTGTGACACAGGCCTGCAGCGTCAGTTTGGCGGATGTGGTGACGCGGATCGATACCGATGTGTTGCGCCGCTATATCGCCGATTTCACGGCGCCCGAGGCCGAAGAGGCCGAGATGCCCGAAGATGACAGCATCGAGCCATTGCCCGCAAAAATTGACCTATATGCCGTGATGACCGAAGCCTTGGCATTGGCCCTGCCCGATTATCCGCGCGCACCAGATGCCGCAACCGAGGATGACGCCGCCGATTTGGTGCATATTTACAGCGCAAGCCCCCCCAATGCGGGCCCAGTTGAGGCAGAGGATGAGCCCCCCCAAACCGCAAACCCACTTTCTGCTTTGCAAGAATTACGGGATAAATTGGCGCAATCCCCCGCAGACAGCAGCAGTGCGGGCGCAAGCAAAAACACAGGCAGCCCCGCCAAAAACAGCGATAAATAACCGCAAACAAACGCAAACGCGCGGAATTTACCCAAAGGTCTATTAGGGCTTGCATAGGTGCAGAATCTTTGTATGTTCCCGCCCTCATTCGCCAATTGGATTTTATCCCAATTTTGCGCGCGTTTTTCGGGCAAATCACCCCATGAGCCGCGCATCACAGGTTGCCCTTTGGTGAAAAAAATGTGACAGAGATTTGAAACGTGACGATGGGCTGCCCCTGTTTGGTCAATCTTGACCGCGAAGCCCCTAACAAAACCGAGGTTGAGACATGGCTGTCCCCCAGAACCGAGTGACCCGCTCGCGCCGCAACCAACGCCGTTCGCATGACGCGTTGACCGCTGGCAATCCAAATGAATGCCCCAGCTGTGGTGAGCTGAAGCGCCCCCACCACGTCTGCCCGTCTTGCGGCAGCTATAATGACCGCGAGGTTATTGCCCAAGCAGACGAGATTGATCTCGATGATGACGCGGCCTAAGGGCCGCGCGTTTTTCCGAGGCAAGCGGATTTAAAAGTCATGACAGAGACATCCGTTCTGACTGGGCGTCAAGTTCCTGGAACGGTGCTATCGATTGATGCAATGGGGGGCGATCTAGGCCCCTCTGCTGTTGTGTCTGGCATGGCCAAAGCTGCACGTAAGAACCCTGATTTGCGGTTCATCGTGCATGGCGATGGCAAAACCCTGAACAAGCTGATTGCCAAACGCGGTGACCTAAAGGGGCGCTGCGACATTCGTCATTGTGACGATGTGGTCACGATGGATGCCAAACCCTCGCAGGTGGTGCGCCACGCCAAAGGCAGCTCGATGTGGAGCGCGGTTCAGGCCGTGGAAAACGGCGAGGCGCGGGCCGCTGTGTCTTGTGGCAACACGGGCGCGCTGATGGCGCTGTCGATGTTGCGGTTGCGCAAAATCCCAGGGGTGAACCGTCCCGCGATTGGTGTTTTGTGGCCTTCGCGCAACCCATCTGGCTTTAACGTCATGTTGGATGTGGGTGCTGATATCCGGGCCGATGCGCAAGATTTGTTGCATTTCGCCCTGATGGGCAGCGCCTATGCGCGCAGCGGCTTAGACCAATCCCGCCCCCGTGTCGGAATCCTGAATGTAGGCACCGAGGAACATAAAGGCCGCACCGAATTACACGATGCCTATGACCTTGTCGCCCGCGCCGCACCTGCGGCAGATTTTGAATTCGTGGGCTTTGTCGAGGGGGGGGATATCCCCTCTGATAAGGTCGATGTGATCGTCTGTGACGGATTCACAGGCAATGCCGCGCTCAAAACGGGCGAAGGCACCGCGCGTCTTATCCGCGAATTTCTGCGCGAGGCATTTGAATATTCAATATTGTCGCGCTTGGCTGCGGTGATGGCCTATAGCTCGCTCAAGAGGTTGCAAAAACGTATAGACCCCCGCCGCGTCAATGGTGGTGTGTTCTTGGGCCTGAATGGCACAGTGGTCAAAAGCCACGGCTCGGCAGATGGAACAGGGGTTGCAGCCGCAATCAAATTGGCGGCACGATTGGCCGCAGCGGATTTTGCAGATCAGTTGACCAAACGGATCGCCGAGGCGGAAACCGCAGCAGATCAGATCGTCCATGGGGAAGGGAAACAGGCATGACACTTCGCGCGGTCGCAACTGGAATTGGCCATTACCTGCCTGAGCGGGTTGTGCCCAATTCGGAGTTCGAAGCGCAAATCGACACTTCGGATGAGTGGATTCGCGCCCGCACAGGGATTGAACGGCGCCATTTCGCCGCCGAGGGCGAGACGACCAGCCAAATGGCAATCAAGGCCTGTGAGGCCGCCTTGGCGGATGCGGGCCTGTCTGCGGTCGATGTTGATGGCGTCATCGTTGCCACCTCAACCCCAGATCTCACATTTCCCTCTACCGCCACGATGGTGCAGCATGGGCTTGGGATGACGCAGGGCTTTGCTTTTGATGTGCAGGCCGTCTGCGCGGGGTTTATCTATGCGCTGTCCACCGCCAATGCCTATATCCTCTCTGGTCAGGCCAAGCGGATTTTGGTGATTGGTGCGGAAACCTTTAGCCGCATTTTGGATTGGGAAGATCGCGGAACTTGCGTTTTGTTTGGGGATGGCGCAGGCGCCGTTCTGTTATGCGCCGAAGAAAGCGCAGGCGCGGCCACAGATCGGGGCGTTTTGGCCGTTGATCTGCATTCAGATGGTCAATTTCGGGATCTGCTTTATGTCGATGGCGGTGTCTCGCAGACACAAACCACGGGCCATCTGCGGATGGAAGGGCGCGAAGTGTTCCGCCATGCGGTCGAAAAACTAGCCGAAACCGCCCATGCCGCACTCGCGCGTTCGGGCAATGCGGCCCAAGATGTGGACTGGATCGTGCCGCATCAGGCCAATTTGCGCATCATCACCCGCACCGCCCAAAAAATGGGGGTCGATATGGATCGGGTGATTGTGACCGTGCAAGATCACGGCAACACGTCAGCCGCCTCTATCCCCTTGGCTTTGTCGGTCGGGGTCGCGCGCGGCCAGATCAAAAAAGGTGACCTATTGGTTACCGAAGCGATTGGCGGTGGCTTGGCTTGGGGTGCGGTGGTTTTGCGCTGGTAAGGCGCTAAAATCTTGCCCTTACGTCACGGCGATTGACTCGCGCCGCAGCTTTGCTCATTCTGTGGCGGTGCTAAAACAACCCTTATACCGCTGCGCCAATGTCGGGAGGACATGAGCAATGAGCAATAAGACACTGACGCGGATGGATTTATCCGAAGCCGTGTTTCGTGAAGTGGGTTTGTCGCGCAATGAAAGCAGCGACCTTGTTGAGCGTGTAATTGAGTTGATGTCAGACGCATTGGTCGATGGGGGACAGGTTAAAATCTCGTCTTTCGGCACATTTAGCGTGCGCGCCAAATCTGAACGCATTGGTCGCAACCCGAAAACGGGCGAAGAAGTGCCCATTACGCCCCGCCGTGTCCTCAGTTTTCGCCCCTCGCATCTGATGAAAGAGCGGGTCGCAGACGGCAATAAGAAACGCTAAGAGGCGGGCAGGATGGCCAAATCCCCCGATGCCTTTCGCACCATTCGCGAAGTCGCCGATTGGCTTGGTGTCGCGGCCCATGTGTTGCGGTTTTGGGAAAGCAAATTCACCCAGATCAAACCTGTGAAACGCGCAGGCGGGCGGCGTTATTATCGCCCTGCCGATATGCGCCTGATCGGCGGGATCAAGGTGTTGCTGCATGATGAAGGGATGACCATTCGGGGCGTTCAGCGCCTTTTGCGCGAAGACGGGGTTGCGGCAGTCGCTGCGCGCTCGCCTGAGCTTGACCCCGATATGATGGTGGCCGAGGCGCAACCTGCCCCAAGCATTGCAGAGGTGGCGCGTGAAGCGGCCAATGAAAATACGCCAAGCCCCACGCCGCACCCTGCCCCCGCTCAGCCTGTGATGCAAGGAACCCCCCTGCCCATCGCTGATGGTTTGGCCGCGCTAAAGGCGCGCAAGACTGTGCTGAAATCATTGCCAGAGGCGCAATCCGCCCCGATCCTTGCACGGCTGCGCAAACTACAGGCGGGGCTCATGGCTGCGGCGCATGGGTAAAGCCTGCGCTTTGTCGAAATTCCTGCGCCCTAGCCCTTGCGCCACGCCATAAAATCGGTAGAAGAGCCCCATTCGGGCTATAGCGCAGCCTGGTAGCGCGTCCGTCTGGGGGACGGAAGGTCGCAGGTTCAAGTCCTGCTAGCCCGACCAGATTTTTGAAAACCGCTCTTGCCCTTTGCGGCGGGGCGGTTTTTTCTTGGGTAAAGGTCAAGGGAGGGTTCGCAATGGCGACAGATCAGACACGTGGCGTGCTGCCAGATCATCGGATTGAGGCGATGATCGCAGAAGGTCAGATCACGCTCACTGCCCCACCTGCGGAAACCCAAGTGCAACCCGCAAGTCTTGACCTGCGCCTTGGCCCCGTGGCCTATCGGGTGCGCGCCTCGTTTCTTGCAGGCAAGGGTGCGCGTGTCGCAGATCGGCTGGCCGAATTTGAGATGCATAAAATCGACATCAGCGCAGGCGCCGTGTTGGAGAAGGGCTGCGTTTATGTTGTGCCCCTGATGGAGGGCTTAAACCTGCCCCAAGATATCAGCGCCGTTGCCAATGCCAAAAGCTCAACCGGGCGTCTTGACCTTTTGACGCGCACGATCACCGATAGCGGCACAGAATTTGACCGCATCGCACATGGCTATAACGGGCCGCTTTATGCCGAAATTTGCCCGCGCAGTTTCTCGGTTCTGGTGCGGGCGGGCGCGCGGCTTAATCAAATCCGCTTTCGCCAAGGGCAAGCGGTTCTCAGCGATGATGAATTGCGCAAACGCCACGCAGAAAGCCAGCTTGTCTCAGACGAGACAGCTGTGATTGACGAAGGATTGGGGTTCTCCGTTGACCTCAAGCGCGAGAATAGCACCCTTGTCGGCTATCGCGCCAAACCTCATACGGGCGTGATTGATCTTGATCGTATCGGGGCCTATGACGCGCGCGATTTTTGGGAAGAAATCCATACGGATCAGGGCCGTATCATCCTTGACCCCGGTGCGTTTTATATTCTGGTGAGCCGCGAGGAAGTCTCAATACCGCCCGATTGCGCAGCGGAAATGTCGCCCTATCTGGCGATCGTTGGAGAATTCCGCGTTCATTATGCAGGCTTCTTTGACCCAGGTTTTGGTCACGGCCAACCTGCGCGCGGGGTTCTTGAGGTGCGCTGCCACGAAGCCCCCTTTGTGCTCGAACATGGGCAGGTGGTTGGCCGCTTAGTTTATGAACGGATGGAAAGCCTCCCCAGCACGCTCTATGGCCGTGAGATTGCCTCAAACTATCAGGGCCAAGGGCTAAAACTGTCCAAGCATTTCAAATAGGCGTCAGACAGAGCGCCCTGCGTAATGCACAGGGTGAGCTGCCAAACCTTCGACCTGTTCAGGGCTTAATTGCCCAAAGGGCAAAACCCATGTGTGGATCGAAAACACCATCGTCCCTGTAAGGGGCAGACGCAGAATAACCTGCCGCTCTGAGCGCAAAAATTCTGGTCGCCGTTCAGGGGTTTTGCGTGGCTGAGCCTCTGAGGCAGGCTGAAACAGGGCGGGGTTTTGATAAAAAAGCGCATTCTGCCGCCACAGCGGGTGATCCACCCGCACCATATCAAACAGGCGCTGCACGCGCTTGGCCATAACATCATCGTATTTTTCAACGGGAATATGGATCGCGCTCAAAGGGCGCCCAATCTTTTCAGCCAATGTCCAACTGGCGGGGAAACACAAAACCGCCGCACTGAGCAGATGCTCGCCCTGCGGGGCATCATGGGTGAGGATGCACAAATCTTCCTGAACAAGACGGGCAGCGGCGATCAACGGGTGATCGGCATCAAGATCAATCGCCACCCCATCTGGTCGGGTGATCACGCGGCCTTGACGCAGAAAGCCATCAGGCAGATGCGCGACCACCAGATCGCGCAATTCGGCACAGGCGGCTTCTGCGCCTGTTTGGCATTCAAACACCCGCGCACGATGCGACGCCAATAAATGATCGCGCAAGGCCATTTGTTCGGCATATCGCTCGTCACGGATCAGCCAATCCGACATCGGCACAGGTTGCACCCCTGGCAGGCGGCGGGTCGCCTCGGCCATCCAAGGCGCGCTTGGCAAATGGTCGTGCAAAATAGGGTCGGATAAGATCCTGTCTGAGATCATTTCACCTCGGCCAATCCCAACGGCAACATGGAGGTGGATTTGATCTCCTCCATCGAAAGCAATGCGGTGACGTTGTAGATTTTCACCTCTGAAATCAAGGCCTGATAAAAGGCGTCATAGGCGCGTGCATTGCGCACCCGAACCTTCAAAATATAGTCAATCTCCCCTGCAAGGCGATGCGCCTCCAACACTTCGGGGCGAGATTTGAGGCTGCGCAAAAACGCCTTTTGCCATTCGGCATCATGTTCAGACGTGCGGATCAAAACGAAAAAACACGCCTCAAGGCCTAAGGCATCGGCATCCAATTCCACAGTATGCCGTCCAATAATCCCCGCCTCTTTCATGCGGCGAATCCGCGTCCAAACCGGCGTCTTGGACGAGCCAACACGGCGCGCGATTTCATCTAAAGACAGGCTTGCATCCTCTTGCAGCACCGCAAGGATTTTTCGATCGGTCTCGTCTATTTGAACAGCCATCCGCAAAGCCTTTCATCCACAGAACAGCGAGGGGTTATGCGGCATTAATACCGAACATATGTCCCTATCTGCAAGGGGTATCTGCCAATTTTCAGGAAATTGTTCTATTTATTACGAAGTGAACGCGGAGTTTTGACCATGCAGCATTTTCCGATCTTCCTTAATCTCGCGGGACGGCGTGTAATCGTGTCGGGCGGCGGCGAATGCGCCTTGGCCAAGCTGCGCTTGCTGCTTAAGACCGAAGCCCGCATTTGGGTTTTTGCAGCTGACCCTGCCCCTGCGGTTTTGGATTTGGCCGCCACGGGCAAGATCACCTTGATCAAGCGTGCGCTTGCGGCGGGGGATGCGTTTTGTGCCGCCCTCTTTTACGCCGCGAATGATGATGATGCCGAGGATGCGCGCGTCATTCGTTTGGCCCGCGCGGATGGGGCATTGGTGAATTGGGTCGACAATCTCGAAGCATCCGAATTCATCACCCCCGCTATCGTTGATCGTGACCCCGTGACCATTGCCATCGGCACCGAGGGCGCGGCGCCCGTTTTGGCGCGGCGGATCAAGCGGGACTTGGAGGAGAGGTTAAGCCCTGCCCTTGGGATTTTTGCCCGTGTGGCGAAGTCCTTTCGCCCTCAGGTCGAGGCCTTGCCCGAAGGGGCCGCGCGGCGCGGGTTTTGGGCACGCTATTATGATCAACTCGCGCCACGGATCTTTGCAGCCGAGGGTGAAGCAGGTCTTGAGAGTGCGCTTGAAACCCTGCTGACGGAAAGCCTGACCGCCACCCCCCCTATGGGCGAGGTGCTTTTGGTCGGTGCAGGCCCAGGCGACCCCGAACTTCTTACACTCAAGGCGCGCAAAGCCCTTGATGAGGCCGAGGTGGTGATCCACGACCGCCTGATCTCGCCTCAAATCCTAGAGCTTGCGCGGCGCGAGGCGGTGCTGATTGATGCAGGAAAAACGGGCTTTGGCCCTGCGATGAAGCAAGAAGATATTTCTGCCCTTATGGTGGAACATGCGCGCGCCGGCGCAAAGGTGGTGCGCCTTAAGGCGGGCGATCCGTGCGTCTATGGCCGCTTGGATGATGAGATTGATGCGCTTTCTGATGCTGATATCCCATGGTCGATCATTCCAGGTATCACGGCGGCAAGCGCCGCCTCCGCGCAAATCGGGCAAAGCCTGACGAAACGGGGGCGCAATTCTGCGCTGCGATTTCTCACGGGCCATGATGTGGCAGGGTTTGCCGAACATGATTGGCGCGGCCTTGCGCGCAGTGGCGAGGTGGCGGCGATCTATATGGGCAAGCGTGGTGCGCGCTTTATCCAAGGGCGGCTTTTGATGCATGGCGCACGCCCCGACACACCCGTCACTGTGGTCGAACATGCAAGCCGCGCCGACACCCATGTCATTGATACCGATCTTGCACATCTTGCCCACGCCATTGAGGCCCAAGGCAAAGGTGCGCCTGCGGTGATCCTATATGGGCTTGCGCCGCGCGCCGCGCGCACGGCCCTCAACACTCTCAAAGCGGAGATTGCGTTATGAGCCGTGATTATTCCAAAATCCTGACCGCGAATGACCTGCGCCTTGGCGATGTCGTCTATTGGGCGGCCGACAAAAGATGGGCGCGGGACATCACGGATGCGGTGGTCTTTTCTGACAGCGCCACGGCCGAGGCTGCGCTTGCCGCAGCCTTCGCGCAAAGCGATCTGGTGGTTGGCCCCTATTTGGTCGATGCCATTACAACCGAAACAGGGCCCGCGCCTGCGCATTTTCGCGAGGCATTTCGGATGCGCGGCCCCTCAAACTATCCCCATGGCAAACAAGAACAAGCGCAAGGGTAAGGCAGATGTATCGCTACACTGAATTTGACGAAAATTTCCTGCGCGCCCGCAACGCGCAATTCCGCGCGCAAGTGGCCCGCCGCCTGTCTGGCGAATTAACCGAGGATGAGTTTAAACCTCTGCGCTTGATGAACGGGCTATATCTGCAGCTTCACGCCTATATGCTGCGCGTAGCAATCCCCTATGGCACGCTCAATTCAGCACAGATGCGCGCCTTGGCGCAGGTCGCGCGGCAATGGGACAAGGGCTATGGCCATTTCACCACGCGCCAAAACATCCAATTCAACTGGCCAAAATTAGAGGATGTGCCCGATATTCTGGACGCTTTGGCCGAAGTTGGCCTTCACGCCATCCAAACTTCGGGGAACACCGTGCGCAATGTCACCGCAGACCATTTTGCAGGGGCTGCTGCAGATGAGATTGCAGACCCCCGCCCCGTGGCGGAATTAATCCGCCAATGGTCAACCGATCATCCCGAATTTCAATTCCTACCGCGCAAGTTCAAAATTGCCGTAACAGGCAGCCCCAATGACCGTGCCGTCACCGCCGCCCATGATATCGGTCTGCGCATTGTCGCGCGCGAAGGCGAGATTGGCTATCAGGTCTTGGTCGGGGGCGGCTTGGGCCGCACGCCTATGATCGGCAAGGTTTTGGCAGAGTTTCTGCCCGAGGCTGATCTTCTGCCCTATATCGAGGCAATTGTGGCGGTTTATAACCTGATCGGGCGGCGAGATAATAAATATAAGGCCCGCATCAAGATCACCCTACACGAGACAGGCTTGGACGAAATCAAACGCCTTGTCGAAGAGGAATTCATCCCGCGCCGCGCGGCATTCAAAGGGGTTGATCAACGCCTCTTGGCAGAAATTCGCGGCCATTTTGCCCCCCCTGAGTTTATTAAAGGCGACAACGGCGCCCCAACCCTAAGCCCCGCTTTGCGCGCCTTTATCGACAGCAACGTAACGGCACACCGCCATGCAGATTACGCGATTGTGACGGTTTCGATGAAATCTCATGGCGCGACACCCGGTGATGCCACCACCGCGCAAATGGAGGTCTTGGCCGATCTTGCCGAAACCTATGGGCATGACGAGCTGCGCATCAGCCACGAGCAAAACGTGATCCTGCCCCATATCCCCCGCGCAGCGCTGCCTGATCTCTATCAGCGGCTGAAGGCTGTGGGTTTGGCCACGGCCAATATCGGGAAGATCTCGGATATTATCGCCTGCCCTGGCATGGATTACTGCGCCTTGGCCACGGCGCGCTCTATTCCTATTGCGCAGGAAATCGCCACGCATTTTCGCGATATCGGCCTAGAGGAGGAAATTGGCGCGCTGAAAATCAAAATCTCAGGCTGCATCAATGCCTGCGGGCATCACCATGTGGGCCATATCGGGATTTTGGGCTTGGATCGTGCAGGGGTCGAAAATTACCAAATCACCCTTGGGGGTGATCACACCGAGGCCGCCGCAATCGGCGAGCGCGCAGGCCCCGGTTTTTCTGCCGATGCGCTGATCCCCGCGCTTGAGCGTCTATTGCGCGCCTATTTGACCTTGCGCGATGGGGTGGATGAACCCTTCATCACGACCTATCGCCGCTTAGGGCTCGGCCCCTTTAAGGCCGCGCTTTACCCGCAGGAGGGCGTGCAAGATGTTGCAGCCTAGCCCCTTTGGCACAGTCGCCGAACGGGTGGCTATGCTGAACCGCCGCTATGACAAACATGGTGCCACAGCCGTGCTTGAGCATGCGTTGCGGGACGCAGATTGCGGGCGCGTGGCCTTGGTATCCTCCTTCGGGGCGGAGTCTGTGGTGTTGTTGCACATGGTGTCTGCGATTGATCGCACGACACCCGTTTTGTTCATCGACACCGAAATGCTCTTTCCCGAAACCTTAACCTATCAAAACGAATTGGCAGATCATCTGGGCCTTGAGGATGTGCGCCGCATTCATGCAAGCCGCACGATGATTGCGGCAAGCGACCCGCAGGGCGATTTGCATAAAACCAACCCCGATGCCTGCTGCGCCAAGCGCAAGACCGAACCGCTTGAACACGCCTTGGCCCCGTTTGACGCATGGATCACGGGGCGCAAACGCTTTCAGGCGCAAAGCCGCGCAGCGTTGGACTTCTTCGAGAATGAGGGCGAGATCAGGATCAAAATCAACCCACTGGCCCATTGGGCGCGCGAGGATGTGCAGGACTATATCACTAATAACCGCCTGCCCCGTCATCCGCTTGTGGCGCAGGGCTATCCGTCTATTGGCTGCGCCCCCTGCACGAGCCCCGTTGCCGCAGGCGAAGACCCGCGCGCAGGCCGTTGGCGCGGGCAAGACAAAGAGGAATGCGGCATCCATTTTGTGGATGGCAAAATCATCCGCCGCAACGTGGCGTGAAAGGATATATCATGAACACCACCCCCCATATTGTGGTCACCGATCAGGGCTTTACCCCAGAGGCGGCGCGGCCCGCAGAGATGGTTGAACTCAGCGATCCCGCCGCGTTTGACGCGGCCCTCCAGACACCGCAAGGCCATAGCGCGATCTGCATTCCCTTTGGCAGCTTTTCCGATGGCCGTGGCTTCACATGGGCCAAACGCCTGCGCATGGCGGGGTTCTCAGGGCGCTTGCGCGCTGCGGGTCATGTCATTGCGGATCAATACGCTATGGCGCGGCGCGCAGGGTTTGACGAGGTGGAAATCAGCCCTGATCTGGCCCGCAGACAACCGCAAGAGGCATGGGTGTTTCGGGCCGATTGGCGCGCGCATGATTACCAAAATCGCCTACGCGGCGAATAGCGCCTTTCCCTGACATAAATCAAAGTTTACAACTGCGGGCATATGCTAGGGCTGTGCCCATTCCGAATGATAGGCCAAAGTGACGTGACAGACGCAACATCGACCCTCCCCAAAGCCACCCCCACCCTGCCCGATGCGCAGCGCGTGACCTTTGTGAAACATTGGACGGATCGGCTGTTTTCCTTCCGCGTAACGCGGCCTGCAAGCCTGCGCTTTCGGTCGGGCGAATTTGTTATGATCGGATTGATGAGCGATAACGGCAAACCGCTATTGCGCGCCTATTCCATTGCCTCCCCCTCCTGGGATGAAGAATTGGAATTCTATTCTATCAAGGTGCAAGACGGCCCCCTGACCTCAAAGCTGCAACATATCCAAGTGGGTGATGAAATCATCCTGCGCCCCAAACCTGTGGGGACATTGGTGCATGATGCGCTGTTGCCTGGAAAGCGGATTTGGTTCTTTGCCACGGGCACGGGCTTTGCCCCTTTCGCAAGCCTCCTGCGCGAGCCGCAAACCTATGAAGATTATGACGAGGTCATCATCACCCATACCTGCCGCGAAGTGGCAGAATTGGATTATGGCCGCACCCTGATCGAAGAGATCAGGCAAGATGAGCTGTTGCGCGAATTGATCGGTGACGGGTTCGCGGATAAAATCCGATACTACCCCACCACCACCCGCGAACCGAGCCCCAAGATGGGCCGCATCACCGATTTGATGCGGGCAGGCACTGTGTTCGAAGATTTGGGTGTTCCGCCCCTCAGCCCCGAATGCGACCGCGCCATGGTCTGTGGCAACCTCGCCTTCAATCTTGAGATCAAAGATATGCTTGAGGGCTATGGTTTGGTCGAAGGGGCCAATTCCAACCCACAGCATTACGTTGTGGAAAAGGCCTTTCTTGACTGATTGCAGCAGCCAAGAACGTGCCCCCTTGAAAGCCCTTTGGTGGGCCTGTAGGTTAGTGCATCATCACTGTAAAACCACAGAAGGACAAAACCCATAGCCCGCAGACCCCACAACGCGCCGCCCAGCCGTGACACTGGCCCGCGCGTCAACGACCGTATCCGCTGCCCCGAAGTTCGCCTGATTGGCGCAGAGGGCGAGAATATTGGGGTGGTCACCCCAGAACGCGCAATGGAATTGGCAGATGAGGCAGGATTGGATTTGGTGGAAATCTCCCCAAATGCTGAACCGCCCGTTTGTAAAATCATGGATTTCGGCAAGTTCAAATATGAACAGCAGAAACGTGAAGCCGAAGCCCGCAAAAAGCAAAAGGTGATCGAGGTCAAAGAGGTCAAAATGCGGCCTGGCACCGATGATCACGATTTCGACCGCAAGGTGCGCGATGCCATCAAATTCCTTGAGAATGGGGATAAGGTGAAGGTAACGCTGCGCTTCCGTGGCCGCGAAATGGCGCACCAACAATTGGGCCGTGAATTGCTAGAACGTGTAGCCGAAAAGATTGAAGGCGTGGGTAAGATCGAGAATATGCCCAAGCTGGAAGGTCGCCAAATGGTAATGATGATCGGCCCCGCAAAATAATCTGGACGAGGGCATGGGCCTCAGGCCCATGGCACGAAAAAAGCCCCGCTTTCGCGGGGCTTTCTTTTTTTGGATTGTGCTGACCTTAAGCTGCCGCGACAGCCCGCGCGGTCAACACTTTGACCAAATGAGCGCGATAGGCGCCTGTGCCGTGCAGATCAGAGATCATCCCATCCGCCGAAGGGGCCGCTACGCCGTCAAGCGCCGCTGCGGTGAAATCCTTGGACAGTGCCGCTTCGGCCTCCGTCCAACGGAACACGCCCTCGCCTGACGCGCCCGTGACCGCCACGCGCACACCATCTGCGAATTTCGCAACAAACACCCCGACAAGCGCAAAGCGCGAGGCGGGCTGCACGAATTTTTGATAATTCGCCTTTTGCGGCACGGGGAATTTCACCTCGGTGATAATCTCGCCTTCTTCAAGGGCCGTGGTGAACATGCCTTGAAAGAAATCATCCGCAGCGATTTCGCGGCTGTTGGTTTTCACAACGGCCCCTGAGCCTAGCACCGCAGACGGGTAGCAGGCAGAGGGGTCGTTATTGGCAAGGCTGCCGCCAATTGTGCCACGGTTACGCACGGCGGGATCCCCGATATGGCCTGCAAGATCAGACAGCGCCGGATAAGATTTGGCCACCTCGCGTGCGACCTCTGCATGGGTTGTTGCCGCGCCGATGCAAATCTGGCCTGCATCATTGGTGCAAATGCCCTTCATCTCTTGAATGCCTGTGAGGCTGACCAAGGTTTCAGGCATGGCAAGCCGCGCTTTCATCGTGGGGATGAGGGTCTGCCCGCCACTGAGCGCCTGACCGCCTGCGCCAATGGCCGCAACCGCGTCTTTGATGCTGCTTGGGCGGGTAAAGTCGAAATTATACATATCCCGTTTCCTCTGGTTCCAAGGGGCATGGCCCCTCTTTGACGTTTATGGTGCGCGGGTCAGAGCACCGGCCCGCGCGTGTTTTCTTTAGCCCTGCATTGCTTGCCAGACGCGGTGCGGTGACAGGGGCATATCAATATGCGTCACGGCATGACCACCGCGGTTCAACGCATCGACAACCGCATTCACCACCGCAGGGGGCGAGCCGATTGCCCCCGCCTCGCCGCAGCCTTTCACGCCCAACGGGTTATGGGTGCAAGGGGTCTGACAGGAATGATCGACCTTGTAGAAGGGCAGATCATCGGCGCGTGGCATCGCATAATCCATATAGCTCGCCGACAAGATTTGCCCGTTCTCGTCATAGCTGACCCCTTCAAGCAGGGCCTGACCAATCCCTTGACCGATCCCGCCATGTACTTGGCCATCCACGATCATCGGGTTGACGATGTTGCCAAAGTCATCGGCGGCTGCAAAGGCCATGATCTCGACCTTGCCCGTATCAGGATCAACCTCCACCTCACAGGCATAAGCGCCCGCAGGATAGGTGAAGTTGGACGGATCATAAAAGGCTGTCTCCTCAAGACCGGGTTCGATCTCATCCAGCGGATAGTTATGCGGCACATAGGCGGCCAAGGTTACATCGCCCCAAGCCACCGATTTATCCGTGCCTGCCACTGAGAATTGACCATCTTTCAATTCGATATCGGCCTCAGACGCCTCCATCAAATGAGCCGCGATTTTCTTGGCCTTAGCGATGATCTTTTCCGTTGCGCGCACCATGGCAGAGCCGCCCACCGCCAAAGAGCGCGAGCCATAAGTGCCCATGCCCATTGGCGTGTTGGCTGTATCGCCATGCACGATTTCAACCATGTTTTCATCAATACCAATCATATCGGCCACAACTTGGGCAAAGGATGTCTCATGACCCTGCCCATGGCTGTGGCTGCCTGTCATGACAACAAGCCCGCCGGTGGCATTCACGCGCACAGTGGCCGATTCATAGAGGCCCGCGCGCGCGCCCAACTGACCGACCAATTGCGAAGGCGCAATACCACACGCCTCGATATAGGAGTTGATCCCAAGACCACGCAGCTTGCCGCGCTTTTTCGCTTCGGCAGCACGGGCATCAAACCCTTTGCGGTCGATCATCTCCATCAGCTTGTCCATGGTGGCGTTATAATCGCCCGTGTCATATTGCACGGCGACAGGCGTCTGATAGGGGAATTCGGTGACGAAATTCTGCCGCCGCAATTCCACAGGATCCACGCCCAATTCGCGCGCCGCTTTGTCAATCACGCGCTCAAGCTGGAAGGTGGCCTCAGGCCGCCCCGCCCCGCGATAGGCGTCCACAGGCACGGTATTGGTAAAGACCGCCTTCACATTCACATAGATCAGCGGGGTTTTGTAATTGCCCGCCATCAATGTGCCATGCAGCCACGTTGGAACCGAGGGCGCGAAGGTGGACAGATACGCGCCCATATTCGCATAGGTTTCAGTGCGAATGGCGGTAAAGTTATTGTCCTTATCCAAGGCAAGTTCGATTTTGGTCACATGGTCACGGCCATGCGCGTCAGACATAAACGCCTCAGACCGCGAAGATGTCCATTTCACGGGCCGTTTAATCGCTTTGGCCGCGAAGGTGCAGAAGGCCTCTTCTGCGTAATGGAAAATCTTTGAGCCAAACCCACCCCCCACATCGGGGGCAATCACGCGCAGCTTATGCTCAGGGATGCCAAGCACGAATGCGCCCATCAAAAGGCGGATCACATGGGGGTTTTGCGAGGTGGTATAGAGGGTCGATTCATCGGTGCCCTTATTATAATCACCCACCGCAACGCGCGGCTCCATTGCATTGGGGGCAAGGCGTTGGTTCACAAGTTCCAGCGTAGTGACATGCGCCGCGTTCTTGATCGCCTCATCCACCGCTGCGCGGTTGTCTTCGACAAAGCCCCAATCATAGCAAAGATTGTCGGCCAAATCGTCATGCACTTTCGGCGCGCCCGCAGCGACCGCCTTTTTCATGTCGATGACGGCAGGCAATTCTTCGATATCAACCTCGATGGCCTCGGCCGCATCGCGCGCGGCGCTCAGGCTTTCGGCCACAACGGCGGCAATCGGGTCACCCACATGGCGCACTTTCCCTTGGGCAAGGATTGGGTGCGCGGGCTCCTTCATTGGGTTGCCCTCGCGGTCGGTCACCTGCCAGCCGCAGGGGATGGTGCCCACCCCTTCAAAATCTGCGCCGGTAAAGATCCGCACCACGCCTGGCATTGCAGAAGCCGCTTTGGTGTCGATGGATTTAATCCGACCATGCGCCACATCCGAGCGCAGGAAATAGACATAAGCCTGTCCATTGAGATTGATATCATCGGTGTAGCGACCGCCACCCGTCAGAAATCTAAGGTCTTCGCGCCGCTTTGACGCGGCCCCGATGCCACTATCTTTTGGCATGGTCATTCCTCCCTTGGGTTCTGTCACGCCCACCTGACGATGAGGCAGGCCAATTTGTTTTGATTACCTACCCTCGGGCCTCCTCCGCCCGAAGGGGTGGCGTTTATTCTGCAGCCATCGCCGCGACATCTTGGCCCGAGGCCGCAAGGATCGCTTTGACGATGTTATGATAGCCCGTGCAGCGGCAGATATTGCCTTCAAGATAGGCGCGCACTTCGCCTTCGGTGGGCTTTGGGTTTTCTTTCAGCAAGGCAGCTGCCGTCATCACCATACCAGGTGTGCAGAACCCGCATTGCAGGCCATGATGCTCTTTGAAGGCTGCTTGGATCACCGAAAGCGAGCCATCAGGATTGGCCATGCCTTCGATTGTGGTCACCTCTGCGCCCGCGACATCCATCGCCAGAACCGAGCATGATTTCATAGATTTGCCGTCCACATGAACGGTGCAAGCCCCGCATTGGCTTGTATCACAGCCCACATGGGTGCCTGTCAGACCAAGTTTTTCGCGCAGCACCTCAACAAGAAGTGTGCGGCCTTCAACCTCGGCTGACATTTCCTTTCCATTTACTGATAGTTTGACCGTCGTCATTCGATCCTCCCTGAACGATTGCTGTTATCCAAACATGGATTTTGCCAATGGCAAAACAAAAAAATGCATTCGCGCCAATTTGCCCCCTCAAACCCGCGTGAGGGGGCTATCGTCTGCGTCCATCACGGGGCTGTGGCCGCGTGGGAATTTCCTTTAACAAGCCCCCAACCCCCATCGCGCCAATTTCTTCGGCGCTTGGCGGATGGCCACAGATAACCCGCTCCAACACCCAATCTGCCCCATTCAAGGCGGGACTGCGCGCGCAACCGGGCAAGCCTATGACAGGGATGTCTGCCAATGCGCCCAAAACCAAAAGATTGCCTGGATCAACGGGCATTCCAAACCGCGTCACCTGCCCCCCCGCGCCCCGCAGCGCAGCAGGCATCACATCATCAATGTCAGATGTGGCAGAGGCGGTGAGAATTAAGATCAGGCTTGACTTTGCCTGCGCAATCTCAACCTCAAGTGCGGCTTTGTCATGCGGGCAGATGTGGGTGTCTTTGAGGTCAACATGCAACGCAGCCAGACGCGCCTCAACCGCAGCGATAGATTTCGCCTCAAGCGCGGCCGCCTTTTGCCCCTCATGGCTCGTGAGGATCAGGGTGGCCGAAGAGATCTGCGGCGCGATATGGGCCAAGGCCCCACCACGGGCCGCCTCTTCCGCGGCTAAGAGCGCGGCCTCTGGCACGGCATAGGGAATGATCTTGATTGTGGCGACCATCATCCCCTTTGAGACACGCTGCCATGGCGGCAGGGTGGCAACCGTGATGCGGGGATCAATCGCATTCACCGCCGCGATTTTTGCGGCATCCACCGACACAATGCCCGCGCCGCGACTGCGCAGATTGACCCGCCCTGTAAAGGCGGCTTCAATCTCAAGGTCTGCATCGGCACCGCATAACGCATGCGCCAATCGCGCGGCGGCGGTGTTTTCATCGACATCGCCCGTCTCCATCGCGGCCACTGTCACCTCGGCCACGCCCGCGGCCTGCAGCGCCGCGATATGATCTGCCCCAAGGCGCGTGCCCTTACGGATCACCCCCCCTTCAACGGGCACGGAATGGGCCAAGATCGCGCCCATCCCTTCGGTTATCGGACGCGGCCCAAACCTCATGATTTGCGCAACCTTTCAGTGATTTGCGCCATGATCGAAATTGCAATCTCTGCAGGGCCCATCGCCCCAATATTCAAACCAACAGGGGCATGGATGCGCGCAATAGCCTCGGCACCAAAGCCTGCCTCGGTCAGGCGATCCACCCGTTTTGCATGGGTGCGCGTTGAACCCAAGCAGCCCAGATAAAACACATCGGCCCGCAGCGCGGCCATGATTGCGGGATCATCAAGCTTGGGATCATGGGTCAAGGTCACAACGGCGGTGCGGGCATCAAGCCCGATGTCATCCAAGGCCTCATCTGGCCAAGCATCAAGCAGTCGCACCGCCTCAAAGCGGGCGGTCGAACCAAAGGCCGGGCGCGGATCAACCAGCGTCACATCATACCCTGCCATTTGCGCCATTGGGATCAGGCTTTGCGCAATATGCACCGCCCCCACAACAACCATGCGCAACGGCGGGTTGTGGATTGCAATATAGCGCAAGCCCTCCGCATCAAGGCCCGATTTATCCTTGGCGAAGGCCTCGCTCAGATCGGGCGCTTCTGCGCGTTCTACGACATGCGGCGGGGCTGCGCCCGTGACATCGCTGATCAAGGCCACCGCATGGCGCGCCGCACGCGCCGCAACGAGATGCTGCAAGATGGCCTCGGGCAAGGCTCCGCCAATGGGCTGCAGCAGAATTTTAATCCGCCCCCCACAGGCCAAGCCCACAGCAAAGGCTGCATCATCAGAAACCCCAAATTCCAATAGCTTGGGCGCGGTTGCATGGGTGGCAAGCATATCCTGCGCCTCAAGAACCACAGCCCCTTCGACACAGCCCCCCGATACGGAGCCTTGCATCTCGCCATCGCCTGCAACCACCAATTGGCTGCCCACACGGCGCGGCGCGCTGCCCCATGTCTCCACCACAGAGGCCAAGACCGCACCGCGACCCGCGCGATGCCATTCAAGCGCCAATTCGGGCATATTTTCCATCATGACCCCTCCCATTCCACTTTAGCTTGCCGCATCGGATAGCATCCGCGCAAGCCGTGCTTTTTCGTTGAAATCCCCGCGCGCATTCAGCGCCTCGGCCAAGCCCTGCAACGCCGCGATATTGTGCCCCGCACGGAACATATCAACATGGGGCAAAATGGCACGAATACCTGCGGCCTTTGGCGCAAACCCCTCCCAACGCAAAAGCGGGTTAATCCAGATCAGCCGCTTAGATGACAAGCTAAGACGCTGCATCGCACTCGATAACAGTTCGGGATCATCCCGATCCAGACCATCGGTGATCAAAAGAACAATCGCGCCCTGCCCCATAACACGGCGCGACCAATCGCGGTTAAAGCGGTCGATGCAATACCCAATGCGCGTGCCGCCTTCCCAATCTTGCGCCTCCGCCCCCGCAGCGGCCAGCGCCGCATCCACATCGCGCCCACGCAAGTGGCGGGTGATATTGGTAAGTCGCGTTCCAAAGGTGAACCCATGGACCTTTGACCAACCCGCCCCTTTCGCGTTTGAGAGCGCGTGCAGAAAATGCAAAACCGCACGGCTATAGGCTGACATCGACCCAGAGATATCGCAAAGACAAATCAAGGCCGGCATCCTTTCGCGCCGCGCCTTGCGCGCGAAGCCTTGCATCTCGCCACCATGGCGCATGGCTTGGCGCAGGCTTCTGCGCCAATCGGGCTTGGTGCCATTGGCATCTGCCGCATATCGGCGGGTCAGGAGCGGTGGCACAGGCAGGCTCAACCGCGCCAAAATACGCCGCGCCTCGGCCATTTCAGCCACGGACATTTGTTCGAAATCAAGGCTGCGCAAGCGTTCTTCACGGCTCATCGTCAGGCTTGCGTCAATTTCGATTTCCGTGTCCTGCGGGCGATCCTCGCCTTTTATATCGGGGGCCTCAGGCGTGATCCCGTCCAGCAAACTTTCTGCCGCGCGTTTTTCGGCAGGTTTGGCTTGGCGCTCCTCCGCCACGCCGCGAATAGCGGGCAGCATCAAGGACATCATATGTTCCATATAACGCGGATCCCGCCAATAGAGGCGGAAGATCTGCGCAAAAATTGGCAAATGCTCGGGGCGCGTACAAAAACAAGCACGCAAAGCATAGAAAAACGTATCCCGATCCGTAAAACCGACACTGGCCAAGGCGCGCGCCGCATCCATCACACGCCCTGACCCCGCAGGCAGACCCGCGACGCGCAAGGCGCGCGCAAAATGCGCAAGGTTGCGCAAAAGCTGCGGATTGTCGGGCAGATCAAGCGGGGCGTATTCCATAGCGCCCTAGCCCAAATCGGCGCGGATTTCGTCCAAGATACGCTTGGCCTCAGACCCTTGCAGCCGCGCGATATCGTCTTGATATTTCAAAATCGCGCCAAGCGTATCTGCAATCACCTCAGGCGATAATTCGATCACATCAAGCGCAAGCAGACATTTCGCCCAATCAATCGTTTCTGCGACACCTGGCTTTTTGAATAGATCTTCGCTGCGCAGGCGCTGCACGAAAGCCACGACCTCGCGCGAGAGTGTCTCTGCCGCCTGTGGCACACGGGCGTGCAAAATCTCCATCTCGCGGGTGATGTCGGGATAGTCGACCCAATGATAGAGGCACCGCCTTTTGAGCGCGTCATGCACCTCGCGGGTGCGGTTTGATGTCAAGATGACGATGGGCGGCTCTGGGGCTTTGATCTGGCCAAGCTCGGGGATTGTGACCTGAAAATCTGACAGCGCCTCAAGGAGGAACGCCTCAAAAGGTTCATCTGTTCGGTCAATCTCATCAATCAACAAAACAGGCGCCCCTGCGGGATCAGGGCACATGGCCTGCAACAAAGGCCGTTCGATCAAATAATCTTGCGAGAACAAGTCAGCGGTCAGGCTTGCGCGATCTGCGCCGCCCGCAGCCTCGCTTGCGCGGATGGCGACCATCTGCGCGGCAAAATTCCATTCATAGACCGCAGAGGCCGCATCAAGCCCCTCATAGCATTGCAAGCGGATCAGGCGGCGGCCCAACATCGCGGCAATAGATTTGGCAATCTCGGTTTTCCCCGTGCCTGCCTCGCCTTCTAGAAACAAAGGCCGCCCAAGGCTGAGGGCAAGATAGGCAACCGTGCCCAATGATTTGCCGCAGATATAGCCTTCGGCGCTCAACCCTGCGCGCAATGCGTCAATGGATGGGGGAATTGCCGTTTGGTTTGGTGTCCCGCTCATGCTGCCTCCCTCAATGTGTTGCCCCTATCAAGGCGAGAGAATAGCGCGCGGTCAAGCCCGTGCAAATTCCCTTTGTTCCGTCCTTCTCAGCTGCTAGGATCGCAACAGGGTTACGACAAAAAAGGAGCGGCAGCGGGCGCGAAAGTGGCCCCCTTGCAACGCATATTTCATGAATGAATTGATCCCAAGCACTGGCCAGCCTCGCCCAGGCGAGGGCCAGACCGCGAATGCAGCACAAGTCTGGCGCGCGAAAATGGCGCAGCTTGGCAAGGATTATGGCAGTTTTACACAGCTTGGGCGCAAGCATTTCGCGCTCTTCGTTGAAAGTGGTATGGATTTGGTTGTGACCTTCGACAACGCAGCGCGATTGGCGGCGATGGGGACAAAAGGCCTGCCCTTGGGCACAGAATTGGCACAGCAACATGGGTTTTCCACCCTGACATTCATGTCCGCAGGGCAAACATGGTTCCGCGATTCTGATCTTTTTGCCTATATCGACAGATTGGTGGATGAGGGTTTTTTTGACAGTTTCAAACGCGTTGTCTTTTGCGGCCTTGGGCCTGTTGGCGGCTATGCGGCCGCGGCCTTGTCGATTGCAGCGCCACAGCCCGAGTTGATCCTGACCTCCCCCGTGGCCAGCCTTGCGCCCAAAGATGCGCCGTTTGAGACGCGGTTTTCACGGGCCAAGCGGTTGGATTTTTCGACCCGATTTGGCTTTGCCCCCGAGATGAGTGCGCATGCCAAAGCGCTCTATCTGATTTTTGACCCTGCAACCACGATGTCCGCCGCTCATGCCGCGCTTTATCGTGGCGCGCATGTGACGAAAATATCTTTGCCCCGCCACAGCCCGCTGATCGAACGATTGGCAATGGCCGATGGCGGATTGGGGGATCTTGTTTTGGCCCTTGAGGCAGACAATCCCACCGCCCGCTTGCGCCAAATTTTTCGGGATCGCGCCCGCGCGGATGAAACCTATTTGGTCAATCTCGCGGCACAGGCCAAGGCGCGCAATCACCCAAAACTCGCCGCACGGGCCGCAGGCTATACGCCCACCAGATAGCGCGCTTACCCCTTGGCAAGGCTGCGGGAATTCTGTAGCGCAAGGAACATGACACACAGCCTGACCCTTCGCCGCCCCGATGATTGGCATTTGCACCTGCGCGATGGTGCAATGCTGCGCGCCGTATTGCCCGAAACCGCGCGCCATTTTGGTCGCGCCATCATCATGCCCAACCTTGTGCCGCCCGTGGTCACAGGGGACGATGCCCGCGCCTATCGCGACCGTATTTTGGCGGCCCTGCCCGAAGGCATGACCTTCACCCCTTTGATGACATTATATCTGACCGAAGGCACTGATCCCAACGATCTGGCCGCCGCGCATGCGGCGGGACTGATCACGGCGGTGAAGCTTTATCCTGCAGGGGCGACCACAAATTCCGCCTCAGGCGTGCGCGACATCGCCAATGTGCGCGCCGTTTTGGAAAAGATGGCGGAGATTGGCCTGCCTTTGTGCATCCATGGCGAGGTCACGCGCCATGATGTCGATATTTTCGACCGCGAAAAAGTGTTTCTAGACACGGTTCTTGACCCGCTGCGCCGTGATATTCCTGAGCTCAAAGTGACGCTTGAACATGTCACCACAAGCGATGGGATCGACTATGTGCGGGAGGCAAGTGGCGATATTGCGGCCACCCTCACAACGCATCACCTGATGATCAACCGCAATCATATCTTGGTGGGTGGGATCAAGCCGCATTACTACTGCCTGCCCGTGGCCAAACGCGCGACCCATCAAGAGGCGCTGCGCAAAGCCGCCATTTCGGGAAATCCGCGCTTCTTCCTTGGCACGGACAGCGCCCCCCATACCGACCCCAATAAAGAAAGCGCCTGTGGCTGTGCGGGATGTTTCACCGCAGCCAACACCATGGCCTGCCTCGCCCATGTATTCGAGGAAGAAGGCGCGCTTGATAAACTTGAGGGCTTCGCCTCGCTCTTTGGCCCAGCGCGCTATGGTTTGGCCCCGAATGACACTATGATCACCTTGGTCAAGGAAGACACCCCTGTGACCTATCCCGCGAAAATCGAGACAGAAGATGGGCCTGTCACTGTCTTTGACCCAGGCCATCCGCTGTTTTGGCGGGTTCTCGACCAATAAAGGAGCCATGCCATGATCCCGGCAAGCTATCCCGATCAGGCGCAGATTGCGAAAATGTCAGCACGGATGTTGCTGGATATTGGCGCGGTGCATTTCAACGCGGACGAGCCCTATACCCATGCATCGGGCAAACGTGCGCCCACCTATATTGACTGTCGGCGGATTATTTCCTTCCCGCGCGTGCGCGCCACATTGATGGATTTCCTGACCTGCACAGTCATGCGCAATGCGGGGCTTGAGGCCTTTAACAATATCGCAGGCGGCGAGACGGCAGGCATTCCTTTTGCCGCCTTCGTGGCCGAGCGTATGGCCCTCCCCATGAGCTATGTGCGCAAAAAGCCCAAAGGTTATGGCAAAAACGCCCGTATCGAGGGGGCAATGGATGCGGGTGACCGCGTGCTATTGGTGGAAGATTTGACCACGGATGGTGGCTCAAAACTGAGCTTTGTCGATGCAATCCGCGAGACAGGCGCAAGCTGTGCGCACACGGCGGTTGTGTTCTATTACGGCATTTTCGAGGACACGATCCCGCGGTTGCGGGAGCACGGGGTTGAATTGCATTGGCTCTGCACTTGGGCCGATGTGATTGCCGAGGCACGCGCAGGCAACGACTTTGACGCGAACACGCTTGAGCAGGTCGAACATTTCCTGCGTGACCCCGAAGGGTGGCGCGCCGCGCGGGGATTCGCCTAAGCCCCAAGGCACAGGCCCTAAAACGGCCCAGAATTCACGCGGCCTCATTAGCCCGATCCATCAAGCAAAGCAGAGGCCCGAAAAAAATTTCTGCCGCCTTGCCCTATGTGGTAGGGTTTGCAAAGGGGGCACCCATATCTTGGGGTGATTGTCGGGGGTCAACATATCCACAGGATATCCAGATTGACGCTGCGGCATACGCAGCATACCGCAGATAGGGTGTGATTTGTCGGGGGAGTAATCATGAGCGAGATCGCCAATCTCAATGCCAAAGCATTGCGCAAATCAGGCGATGGTGACCCCGACACGGACGCAAGCGCCCTTTCCCCTCTGCCGCATAACATCGAAGCCGAACAGCAATTACTGGGCGCGATTTTGGCGTCAAATGACGTCATTGATCGCCTGCAAGACCTGATTGAACCTGCGCATTTCTATGACCCCGTGCATGGCGCGATTTTCGAGGTTGCGCGGGCGCGCATCCTCAAGGGGCAGCAAACAGACGCGACAACCCTGAAAAACTTTATGGCCGAACACGAAGGTCTGCGCGCCCTTGGGGGGGCCGAATACCTGTTGAAATTGCAGCTTTCGGCCATCGCCACATCGGCCGCGCGCGATTACGCCCAGCTGATCCATGATCTGGCTGTGCGCCGCAATCTGATTGATTTGGGAAAATCCATTTCAGATCGCGCGCAATCGATGCGCGAAGATGTCTCGCCCGATGAGCAGATCGTGCAGGCTGAATCCGATTTGTTCCAACTCGCCTCAACGGGCAGCACATCCCGCGGGTTTCAATCATTCTTGCGCGCGCTGCATGATGCGGTGGAAATGGCCAATGCAGCCTATAATCGGTCGGGCGGTTTGGCGGGCCTTTCCACGGGCTTGGCTGATCTGGATAAGATGTTGGGCGGTTTGCACCATTCTGACCTTTTGATCCTTGCGGGGCGCCCCTCGATGGGAAAAACCTCGCTTGCCACCAATATCGCCTTTAACGTGGCCCGTGCCTTTAAGCGGGGTCTTAAGGATGATGGCACAGAGGGCACGATTGATGGCGGTGTGGTGGGTTTTTTCAGCCTCGAGATGTCTGCCGCGCAATTGGCGCAGCGGGTTCTGTCAGAGGCGGCCGAGGTGCCATCGGAACTGATCCGCAAAGGCGATTTGAACGAGCAAGAATTCCAACGCTATCTGATCGCAGCGCAGGATTTGCAGAATTGCCCCTTGTATATTGACGACACCCCCGCGCTGCCGATTGCTCAGGTCGCCGCCCGCGCGCGCCGCCTCAAGCGCAGCCCGCAGGGGTTGGATTTGTTGATCATCGACTATTTGCAATTGTTGCGGGGCAATGGCCGCAACGAAAACCGCGTGAACGAAATTTCGGAAATCACCCAAGGGCTCAAGGCAATTGCGAAGGAATTGGATATCCCTGTGATCGCGCTGTCGCAGCTGTCCCGCCAGGTCGAAAACCGCGATGATAAACGCCCCCAATTGTCAGACCTTCGGGAATCTGGATCAATCGAGCAAGATGCCGATGTGGTCATGTTCGTCTATCGCGGCGAATATTACAAAGAGCGCGAAAAACCAGGCGAAGAAAATCTTGAGGCCATGGCAAAATGGCAGCAGGACATGGACGCGCTTCATGGCAAGGCCGAGGTGATCATCGGCAAGCAGCGTCACGGGCCGGTTGGCACGGTTGAGCTAAGCTTTGAGGGGCGCTTCACCAAATTTGGCAATCTCGTCAAACCATGGCAGCAAGGCGCGGACGGGTTCAACTAAGGCGCGCATTCGTGCCATGATCTGTTGGAATTTCGGACAAAACCCGCCTTGCCCCTTGACGGGTTCCGATGAAAACGGGACAGAAGGCGCATGGCATCTGGAAAGCTTCATATTGATCTGGGCGCGATTGTCGCCAATTGGCACGCCCTTGACGGCCTGACCAACGCGAAAACGGCCGCGGTGGTGAAGGCAGACAGCTATGGCTTGGGCGCAGGGCGCGTGGCCCCTGCCTTGGCCCGCGCAGGCGCTGACACATTCTTTGTTGCAATTGCCGAAGAAGGCGCGGCACTGCGCGCCGCCCTCACGGAGGCGGGTTTCCCGCACGCCCGCATTTTCGTCTTTTCGGGTCATATGGCGGGTGATGACGCGCTGTTGCGGGATCACAATTTGATCCCCCTTTTGAATTCCGCCGCTCAATTCCGCCGCCACCGCGATGCGGGCGACCTGCCCTATGGAATTCAACTTGATACAGGCATGAACCGCCTCGGCATGGAGGCGGCTGATTGGGCCGCCTTGCGCGATGAGGCCGAGCGCGGGCCCTGCCAGTTGATCATGAGCCATCTGGCCTGCGCTGATGAGCCTGATCACCCAGAAAATCCCGCGCAATTGGCAAATTTCCGCGCCATGACCGATGGCACGCATCACCCCCGTTCGCTCTCTGCCACGGGTGGCGTTCTTTTGGGCGAGGCTTATCATTTTGATCTCACCCGCCCTGGAATCGGGCTTTATGGGGGGCTGCCCTTTGCGGATGCGACCCCCGTGGTGCGTCTCTCCCTGCCCGTCATCCAAGTGCGGCCAGTCGAGTTGGGCGAGTTTGTGGGCTATGGCGCAGGCTATCGCCCCAACAGCCCCCGCCAGATCGCAACCGTGGCTGCAGGATATGCCGATGGGTTGATCCGCGCGATGACGGGCAAAGCCGCAGTCTATGCAGGTGACACGCCCTGCCCGCTTGCGGGGCGCGTGTCGATGGATTTGATGGGGGTGGATGTCAGCGGGCTTGGGGCAGATGTGCCAGATCACCTAGACATTCTCTGCCCCGCACAAGGCGTGGATCAACTGGCGGATCATGCGGGCACGATCGGCTATGAAATCCTCACCTCGCTTGGCGCGCGCTATCAGCGTCACTATCAAGGGGGTTAGGGATGGCTGCACTCATTCTTGCACCGCTTGCCACGATTGGCCGCTCGGTGATGGGGCTGTTGGCAGGTGTAGGGCGCGTCAGCATCTATGCAGGCGCGACTGTCTCGCACCTGTTTCGCCCGCCATTTTACCCGCGCGAGTTCCTGATCCAACTGATGCAAATTGGGTTTTTATCTCTGCCCGTGGTCGGCCTGACCGCCCTGTTTACGGGCGGGGCCTTGGCGCTGCAAATCTATTCGGGGGGCGCGCGATTTAACGCCGAGGCGGTTGTGCCCTCGATTGTGGCCATTGGCATGGTGCGCGAACTTGGGCCTGTTTTGGGTGGCCTCATGGTTGCGGGCCGCGTGGCGGCTGCGATTGCCGCCGAGATTGGCACGATGAAAGTGACCGAACAGATTGATGCGTTGGTCACGCTTTCGACCAACCCGCTCAAATATCTGACCCTACCCCGGGTTTTGGCCGCGACCCTGTCCTTGCCGCTTTTGGTGGCGGTTGGGGACAGTATCGGGATTTTCGGCGGCTATTTGGTGGGCACAACGCGGCTTGGGTTCAACGCGGCCAATTACATTCAGAACACCGTTGATTTTCTCGAAGCTTGGGATGTCATCTCGGGCATGATCAAGGGGGCGGTGTTTGGCTTTATTGTGGCCATGATGGGTTGCTATCACGGGATGAATTCAGGCAAAGGGGCCGCGGGTGTGGGCCGCGCCACAACCAATGCGGTGGTCTCGGCCTCTATCCTTATTTTGGCGTCAAACTACATTCTGACAGAGGTGTTTTTCAGCGCATGATTACCCTGTCCGATGTCCATAAATCCTTTGGCCCCAAGCAGGTCTTGCGCGGCGTGAACCTTGAGGTTCCCAAAGGCGAAAGCATGGTCATTATTGGCGGCTCTGGCACAGGCAAATCGGTTTTGCTGAAATCGGTTTTGGGTCTTGTGCGCCATGACAGTGGGATGATCCTGCTTGACGGCGAGGATGTCACCCGCGCCGCGCGTGACCCGTTTTTGGCCCGCTTTGGGATGCTGTTCCAAGGTGCGGCTCTGTTTGACAGTCTGCCCGTATGGCAGAACGTAGCCTTTCGTCTGATGCGCGGCCATCTTAAGCGGCCAAAATCAGAGGCGCGCGAGATCGCGATTGAAAAATTGCGCCGTGTGGGGCTGAAGCCCGATGTCGCTGACCTTTACCCGTCTGAATTGTCAGGGGGCATGCAAAAGCGCGTAGGCCTCGCCCGCGCCATTGCAGCGGAGCCTGAAATTATCTTTTTTGACGAGCCAACCACAGGGCTTGATCCGATCATGTCGGGCGTGATCAATGATTTAATCCGCGAAATCGTGGTTGAGATGGGCGCAACCGCCATGACCATCACCCATGATATGTCCTCGGTGCGCGCGATTGCCGATAAAATCGCCATGCTGCATGACGGGGTGATCCAATGGACTGGCCCCGTTGCGGATATGGACAGCGCCGATGACCCCTATTTGCGCCAGTTTATCACTGGCTCCGCCGATGGCCCGATTGAGGCGGTGCGCTAAGGCGCAGCATACTCTGGCCAAAGCGCGCGACCCGCGCTAATCCTGTGCCATGGCAAAACCTATAACCCAATTCATCTGCGGCCAATGCGGCACGGTTCATAAAAAATGGATCGGGCGTTGCGATGGCTGTGGCGAGTGGAACACGATTGTTGAGGAGGCCCCGCTTTCGGCAGGCCCCGCCAAATCGGGCTTGGGTGCAGGCAAGGGGCGCAAAATGGCGCTGATGGATTTGGCCAGCCAAGAGGCCCCGCCACCGCGCCACCCTTCAGGCTTGGCGGAATTGGATCGTGTTCTTGGTGGTGGGCTTGTGCCTGCCTCTGCGCTGCTTTTGGGGGGGGATCCGGGTATCGGGAAATCAACCCTATTGCTGCAGGCTGCGGCCAGTTTCGCGGCCAAGGGCCTGTCGGTTGTTTATGTCTCGGGCGAGGAAGCCAGCGCACAGGTGCGCATGCGCGCGCAACGTCTGGGGCTGGGCGCAGCCCCGATGGCCTTGGCGGCAGAAACCAATTTGCGCGATATTCTGACCACTTTGGACGAAACCCGCCCCGATTTAGTGATTATCGATTCCATCCAAACCATGTGGCTTGACACAGTCGACAGCGCGCCTGGATCTGTCAGCCAAGTGCGCGCCGCAGCACATGAATTGGTTACCTTCGCCAAACGGCGTGGGGTCAGCGTGATCTTGGTGGGCCATGTCACCAAAGATGGCCAAATTGCGGGGCCGCGCGTGGTCGAACATATGGTCGATTGCGTGCTATATTTTGAGGGCGAACGCGGTCATCAATTCCGCATTCTGCGCTCGGTCAAAAACCGCTTTGGCCCTGCGGGTGAGATTGGTGTTTTTGAAATGACCGGTGCGGGCCTTTCCGAGGTTGCAAACCCGTCTGCTCTGTTTCTCTCAGAGAATGAAGCCGCCTCACCTGGATCGGCGGTCTTTGCAGGCATTGAGGGCACAAGACCCGTCTTGGTCGAAATCCAAGCCTTGGTCGCCCCCTCCCCGCTTGGTCAACCCCGCCGCGCGGTTGTGGGCTGGGACAGCGCACGGCTTGCCATGATTTTGGCGGTGCTTGAGGCCCGTGTGGGGATCGCTTTTGCGGGCCTTGATGTTTATCTCAACATCGCAGGCGGGTTGCGGATCACTGAACCTGCGGCGGATCTGGCGGTTGCTGCCGCCTTGCTGAGCGCGCGCGAGGATGCGGCGCTGCCACAAGGGTCGGTGATTTTTGGCGAATTAAGCCTATCTGGCGCGCTTCGGCCCGTGACACAGGCGGAAAACAGGTTGAAAGAAGCGCAAAAACTTGGTTTCTCGACTGTGATCGCGCCAGAGGGCTGCAATTTTGGCTCGGTCGGGGGTGTTAAGCTGATGCAAATGGCGGATATGACGCGATTTGTGGGCGATATATTCGGCGCGGGCTAGCGCCAAAATAAGTGAGGGAGCGGGCGATGGATGGGTTCACGATGATTGACGGCATTGCAGGCGGGGTGATTTTCATCTCGGCCATCTTGGCCTATTCGCGCGGTTTTGTGCGCGAGGTCATGTCCATCTTGGGCTGGATCGCCGCCGCCATCGTGGCCTATTGGGCCGCGCCAGAAGTGCGCCCACTGATCTCGGAAATTCCCTATATCGGGCCATATGTCGATGACAGCTGCGAATTGGGCATGATCTTGGGCTTTTCGGCAGCCTTTGCTGTGACACTGATTGTTGTCTCGCTCTTCTCACCGCTGTTTTCCTCATTCATCCAGAAAACCAAGCTAGGCGGGTTTGACGCGGGTGCGGGTCTTTTCTTTGGCGTGCTGCGCGGTGTTGCCTTGGTGGCGGTGGCCTTGGTCGCCTATGACCGACTGGCAGGAAGCGATCCTGCGGCGGCAGTTGTGAACAGCCAAACCGCACAAATCTTTGCCTCGCTGACCACGCAAATCGACAGCGAAATCCCAAGCGATGCGCCGGGTTGGTTGATCGGTCGCTATGAGGGGCTGACCGCAGGATGCGTGGCCCCTGCCGCAGGCGACACGCAAAGCGCGCGCGCACTCCTATCCGTGCCCGCCGCGTAACTGCGTGCCCGCGCCGCGTTGCGGTAAAATTATACGTGAATTTCGAGCGCAAATTGTGACGCATTCATGACAGCTAATAGGTGACAGCGCCGCGCCTTTGTCCTAGGTAAGGCGTGCAACCGACTCGCCCATTTCCGTAGCTTTCGGCTATGACCGCAGGCAGGAGCCCGCCGATGCCCAGCAATTTTGCGTCCCCGCGCACCGCACAATTCCCCGCCCATCCCTTTGATCCCCTCTCTGATGATAAGCTGCGTGAAGAATGCGGCGTCTTTGGTGTGATCGGTGTGGCGGATGCCGCGAATTTTGTGGCCCTTGGCCTGCACGCGCTGCAACATCGCGGCCAAGAGGCGGGCGGGATCGTCAGCTATGACCCTGTCGAAGGGTTCAACTCGGCCCGCCGTTTCGGATATGTGCGCGATAATTTCACCAATGCCAGTGTGATGGACACGCTGCCCGGTGCGCTTGCCATCGGCCATGTGCGTTATTCCACGGCAGGCAATAAGGGCAACACGGCAATTCGTGATGTGCAGCCCTTTTTTGGCGAATTCGCCATGGGTGGGGCGGCGATTGCGCATAATGGGAATATCGTCAACGCCGATGAACTGCGCCGCGAATTGATTGAACGCGGGTCCATCTTCCAGTCCTCATCGGACAGTGAGTGCATCATTCACCTGATGGCGCGCAGCTATCAGAAAAATATCCCCGAGCGCATGAAAGACGCGCTGCGCCGCGTAGAGGGCGCGTTTTCGGTTGTGGCCATGACACGCACAAAATTGATGGGTGTGCGCGACCCACTTGGGGTGCGCCCCTTGGTATTGGGCAAAATCGGCGATGGTTACGCGCTTTCCTCCGAAACCTGTGCGCTTGATATCATCGGCGCCGAATTCGTGCGCGAGATCAAGCCCGGTGAGATGGTCGTCATCACCGCGCAGGGCATCGAAAGCTATATGCCCTTCGAGCAGCGTAAATCGCGCTTTTGCATTTTCGAACATGTCTATTTCTCGCGCCCCGACAGTATTTTGGGCGGGCGGTCAGTATATGAAACCCGCCGCCAGATTGGCGTGGAATTGGCGCGCGAAGCCCCTGTTGAGGCAGATCTCGTCTGCCCCGTGCCCGATAGTGGCACGCCTGCGGCCATCGGGTTTGCCCATGAAAGCGGCATCCCGTTTGGCATGGGGATCATCCGCAACCAGTATATGGGCCGCACTTTTATCGAACCCACCGAACAGATCCGCAATATGGGTGTGCGTCTTAAGCTGAACATCAACCGCGCCTTGATTGAAGGCAAGCGGGTGATCTTGGTAGATGACAGCGTTGTGCGCGGCACCACCTCGCAAAAGATCAAAGAAATGATTTTGGACGCAGGCGCGGCCGAGGTGCATTTCCGCATCGCCTCTCCGCCGACAGCATGGCCTTGTTTTTACGGGGTGGACACGCCACAGCGCGACAAGCTTCTTGCGGCGACAATGAGCGCCGAAGAAATGCGCGCCCATCTGGGTGTGGACAGCCTGCGCTTTATCTCGCTTGATGGGCTCTATCGTGCCGTGGGTGAGGCCAAGGGCCGTGACCCCAAAAACCCCACCTATTGCGATGCCTGTTTCTCAGGCGAATATCCTGTGCGCCCCACAGATCAAATCGCCAAAGGTTTTGCCATGAATGAACCCGCCGCTGCTGAATAAACGGCACCATGGCACAAAAGAAAAAGGCCGCTCCGAGGAGCGGCCTTTTTCTTTTGATCTTTACTGCAGATCAGCGGATCGCTTTGCGCAAGTTAAACGCCCCCGCCACAATCAAAGCTGCCAAAAGCGCCTTGACCATATCACCCGCGATGAAGGGCGCCATCCAGCCAGAGAGCAAGGTTGAAGGCTCAACCCCCATGACCAAGGCAGGCCATGCAAGGCCGGGGACATAAAGCGCGGCCGAAGCAACCAGTGCCGCAGCAAAACCAAGGATTGGCTTACGCGCCATGCCACGATCCGCAGCCAAACCCGCGATATAAGCCATCACAACAAAGCCCAGAAGGAAACCACCGGTAGGCCCGAACATATAGGCCAAACCTGCACCGCCATTGGCGAACACAGGCAGCCCCATCGCGCCCTCAACCAAATAGGCCACAAGTGCCGCAACGCCCAAACGCGCGCCCAAGGCGAAAGCAACGGTCAGGATTGCTAAGGTTTGCAGCGTCATTGGAACGGGGAACATCGGCACCGAGATTTGCGCCGCAATCGCAATCACAAGCGAGCCCGCCAAGACCAATGCCGCTTTTTGCGCAAGGCTTGTGGGGGTGGTCAGGGATTTGGTTAGAAAGTCAGAACGGCTCATAAATCGGGCTCCTCAAAGGTTCTGGGGAATTCGCGTTTAAGCTGTTTTCCGCTTGCAGCACGGCAAAGTCAAGCAAAGAGCACGCAAATTACCCACAGCCACCGCAAATCAGGCGCGGCAAAAAACCCTGCTTGCCAAATCGCTGCTTTCATCCCATGTGGGAGGCATGGAAAAGATTTTGTCAGGTAAAATCGCCCTCGTCACAGGGGCATCGCGCGGAATTGGGGCAGCCTCGGCGGAATGGTTGGCCGCTCGCGGCGCTCATGTCGTTGCCGTTGCCCGCACCACGGGCGCTTTGGAAGAATTGGATGACCGCATCCAAGCCAAAGGCGGGCAAGCCACGCTTGCCCCCATGGATATTACCACGGATGCTGCAATGGCGCATTTGTGCCGTTCAATTTTTGATCGGTGGGGGCGCGCCGATATTTGGGTGCATGCGGCCTTTCACGCAACCGCGCTGACCCCTGCCCCGCATATCACGGAAAAAGACCTTGATCGGGCCATCGGCACCAATATCCGCGCAGTATCGCGTTTGATCACCATGATCGCGCCATTGATTGAGCCGTCTGACGACCCGCATGCCGTATTCTTTGACGATACATGGGACGCGAAATTCGCAGGCACCTATGGTATGAGCAAGGCCGCCACCCGCGCCTTGGTGCAAAACTGGCAATCCGAGACGGAAAAGCACGGGCCGAATGTGCATCTGCTACACCCAAAGCCCATGCCAACCGCGTTGCGCGCACGGTTTTATCCTGGTGAAGATCGGGAGGGGTTGGCAAAGCCCAGTGACGAAGCCGAACGGCTGTTGCAACCGATCTTCGGCTAAAAGCCGAAGGTCAGCTAATCTTTATCGTCATCTTCTTCGTCCTCGACCGCAGCCGCTTTGGCCTTCGGGGCTACAGGCGTGGGACGGGGCGCTTCAACCTCAGGCATTTCTTCGATACGATCTGCCAAGGCCTCGGCGCGGGCGGCAAGCTCGGCCAACCCATCCACCACTTGCGCAGGGATGACAGCCACCTCTGCCGGCGGTTTCGCTGTTTCAAGATCTGCGATTTTCATCTGCGATTTGCGCAAAAGATCCTCAGCTTTGGCCAGCGTCTCTTCCATCGCCTTGATTTTGGTTTGCGCGGCCTCAAGCTCATCGGTTTTGGCAAGGGTTTTATCGGCCAAAAGCAGACCCGCCATCAGCAACATCCGTTCCGCAGGCAACCGACCGATCTGACCCGAGACCACAGAGGCCTCGGTGTCCAACATTTTCGCCGCCGCTTTGAGAAGGGGTTCCTCGCCCTCTTGGCAGGCGACTGGGAAATTACGGCCACCGATGGTAATCGTTACATCAGGCATTACGCGCCCCCTTCTTCGGTCACGGTATCAATCTCGGCCAAAATCTGCGCCAGTTCTTGGGCATCAGCGGCGCGCTGCGCCTTGAGCGCACGAATTTCCGCCAAAAGACCAGATTGCAGCAATTCGCGATCAAAATTCCCTTCCGGCGCCTCGCGCAACTCTTCCAAGGTCTCTTGCAGCCTTGCGATTGTTGCGCGCAATTCGCCCAATGTGCTGTTCGTCATCTGAGCGCCCCGATCCTCGAGCGCATCGCGCGCGGCATCACGCTCATCGCGGGCCTCGTTGCGTTCTTCGCGCAAGCGCGCGGCGCGCATCCGCAGGATTTGCACCTCACTCTCGCCCGTGGCTTCGGGTATTGGGGCGGCATCAGATGCGGGCTCGGCTTGGGTGGTAGATTGGGCAAGGTTAGATTTCAGCTGCTCAACCTCGGCACGGGCGGCTGCCAATTCGGCCTTGAGCGCATCCCGCGCGGCCTCGGCCTCAGCGGCCCGCAATTCGGCCCCATCTGTGCTGCCCTGCGCCTGAGCCTCCATCGCTTTAAGCCGTGCCGCCAGATCCAATCGCGTGCGCTGCTCTAGCGCCAATTCCTCGCGCAGATCGGACAGCTCATCCGAGGACGCAGTGCCGTTTGCGGGGGCGCGGGCCTTTCCCATCGCCGCATCAATTCGCGCAAGCGCAGCTGACAGGCGCGCCTCAAGCTGATCGACTTTTTCAATGGCCAAAGGATCGCTCATTTTGCCTCCCCCAATTGCGGGCGTTTGGATCGCCTCATGAAACATTTACGCGGCAGTCGTATCACGCAGACCATGTCAGATCGTGCGGGCCGAATCTGACCCCCTGCGACACATTATGATCCAATTTCGGGAGTTTGGCAGGATTTCTTGATCTAAGGCAACCCTTGCGTCTTTAGCGACCAACAGGACTTGGGCGTGGGCTTCGGGCTTGAACTTTGGTCACGCCCTGCTAAACCCGTGCGCGTTAACGCTCGCACAAGCACTCCCGCAGCCCTCTTCTAGGACATTGATATGGATCTTTCTGCACTTGCCGCCCGCAATCCTGACCATTGGCGCCGCGCCGCCTGTATCCGCACGCTTGCCCTTGACGGGGTGGCCGCCGCGAATTCGGGCCATTCTGGCATGCCGATGGGGATGGCGGATGTTGCGACCGTGCTGTTTGACAAGCACCTCTCTTTTGACGCATCGGCCCCGAACTGGCCAAATCGTGACCGCTTTATTCTGTCGGCGGGCCATGGCTCGATGCTGATCTATGCGCTGCTGTATCTCACGGGTTACAAGCAGATGACATTGGAGCAGATCAAGAATTTCCGTCAGCTGGGCGCCATCACAGCGGGCCATCCTGAATTTGGCCATGTCGAAGGGGTTGAAACGACCACAGGCCCCTTGGGGCAAGGGATTTCCAACGCGGTTGGCTTTGCCATGGCCGAGGAACATCTGCGCGCCACATGGGGCGCAAAGATTATGGATCACTACACCTATTGCATCGCGGGCGATGGCTGCCTGATGGAGGGCATCAGCCAAGAGGCGATCGGTCTTGCAGGGCGTCATGAACTCAGCCGCCTGATTGTGCTTTGGGATGACAATAACATTACCATTGATGGCACGGTTGATATGGCCTGCCGTGTGGATCAGCGCGCGCGCTTTGCCGCCGCAGGGTGGGATGTGTTTGACTGTGACGGCCATGATGCCGCCGATATCGACCGCGCGATCACGGCAGCCAAGGCAAGCCCGCGCCCCGCAATGGTGGCCTGTAAAACCCATATCGCAATCGGCTCTGCCGCACAGGACACCCCCAAAGGCCACGGCGCATTGACCGACCCAAAAGTCGTGGCTGATACCAAGGCCGCCTATGGCTGGACGCATGGGGCCTTTGAAATCCCTGCCGATCTCAAAAACTGGTGGGAAGCTGTCGGCGCAAAAGGCGCCACCGCGCGCGCCGAATGGGAGGCCCGTCTTGCCGCCCTGCCCGCCGCCAAACAGGCCGAGTTTACCCGCGCCTTTGCAGGCGAGGTTCCCGCGAAATTGGGCAATGCGCTGCGCCGCTATAAAAAATCCCTCGCGGATGAGGCGCCCAAAGTGGCGACCCGCAAGGCCAGTGAAATGGCCCTTGCCGTGATCAATCCGATCATGAAAGAGACCTTGGGCGGCTCTGCAGATTTGACTGGGTCGAACAATACCAAAACGGGCGATATGGGGATTTTCACCCCTGAAAACCGCAAAGGGCGCTATGTCCATTACGGCATCCGCGAGCATGGCATGGCGGCAGCGATGAACGGCATGGCGCTACATGGGGGCGTGCGCCCCTATGGCGGGACATTCTTTACTTTTACCGATTACGCGCGCCCTTCGATGCGACTTTCCGCTTTGATGGGGATTAACGTGGTCTATGTGATGACCCATGACAGCATCGGCGTTGGCGAGGATGGCCCAACCCACCAACCTGTTGAGCATCTCGCCATGATGCGGGCCACGCCAAATTGCCTTGTGATGCGCCCTGCCGATGCGGTGGAAACCGCCGAATGTTGGGAGATTGCGCTGTCGCAACCAAACCGCCCGAGCGTTTTGGCCCTGACCCGTCAAAACCTGCCCACGTTGCGCAGAAAACATGTCTCGCGCAATTTGGCCGCCCAAGGGGCCTATGTTTTGGCCGAGGCCGAAGGCAAACGTCAGGTGATCTTGATGGCAACAGGGTCGGAAGTCGAAATCGCCATGGCGGCCCGCGACAAGTTGCAGGCCGAAGGTATCGGAACACGGGTTGTCTCGGTGCCGTCTATGGAACTCTTTGCCGAGCAAGACGAAGCCTATCGCAAGCGCGTTCTACCTGCTGGGCCCGTGCGCATTGCGGTTGAGGCCGCTGTGCGTCAGCCTTGGGATCGCTGGTTGTTGGGCGAGCGTGGTCGTGAGGCCAAGGCGGGCTTTGTTGGCATGAACAGTTTTGGCGCTTCTGCCCCTGCTGAAGTTCTCTACGAGCATTTCGGCATCACCGCAGAGGCGGTCGTGGCCGAGGCCAAAGCGCGCCTTTAGGCACAGAACCTAAGATGCACAATCGGGCGTGTGGGGCCTCCTACACGCCCTTTTTCATTGGGAAAAGTGGCAGGATCACCGCAACGACCGGGATCAAACAGGCCCCAACACCCAAGCCCAAAATACCTGACCCGAGGGCGAACACCGCCCATTCCACCAATCCGTGGGCCGAGGCCACAGCATCCGCTGCGGTAAGGCTGAGGTGATGCAGCATCTCTTCTGGGGCGGGCCAGCCCAGTTGCGCGGCCCCGTGCAGAAGGATCGCGCCCCCCACCCACAGCATCGCCGCTGTGCCAATTCGGGTGAGCCACAACAGGAAGCTTGGCATCGCGACCACGATCCCCCGCCCCAGACGTTGTAAGGCGGGCGCGCGGTCGGGATGCGCCAAATGCAACCCCACATCATCGGCCTTCACAATCAGGGCGACCGACCCATAGACCAAAGCGGTGATGCCAATCGCCACAAAGGCAAGCGCGAAACCCGCATAAATCAGGCTCGGCGCCTCAAGCGCCGAAAGCGCGATGGTCATGATTTCAGCGGAAAGGATGAAATCTGTTTTGATCGCACCTTTGACACGCGCCTCTTCCAAATGGGCGGGGTCGCTTGCCGCAGGATCGCGCGTCTCAGAATGCGAACGAAAGGCATGAAGGATTTTTTCCGCCCCCTCGTAACACAAATAAGCCCCCCCCATCATCAACAGCGGCGGAATCGCCCAAGGGGCGAATTGCGACAACAGAAGCGCCACAGGCAAAAGGATCACCAATTTATTGACAATCGAGCCGCGCGCGATCTTCCAGACAATCGGCAATTCTCGCTCAGGCGAAAAACCTGTAAGATATTTGGGGGTGACGGCCGCGTCATCAATCACCGCGCCTGCGGCCTTTGCCCCTGCTTTGGCTGCTTGTGCCGCGATATCGTCCACGGACGCCGCCGCAACCTTGGTCAAAGCCGCGACATCATCCAACAGCGCCAATAATCCGCTCATTCACCCCATTCCTTTTGCAGCCAACAGCCGCCTCTAGCATAGCGGCACGGCATGTTCGCGCAACCGTTCGCGCTAACATCGGATGTTTTCGCTAACATTATGAAAATTCGTCATTTTTTCCTTGGGGATCGGGCGCGGCTTTTGTATGCGGTCAAGCAAGAGCGCAAATCGGATCGGAGACAGGATCATGACCATCACCCTTGGCATCAATGGATTTGGCCGCATCGGGCGGTGCACCCTTGCCCATATCGCAGAGGCTGCACGTAACGATGTGCAAGTGGTCAAGATCAACGCGACTGGCCCGCTTGAGACAAATGCGCATCTTCTGAAATATGACAGCGTGCATGGCCGTTTTGGCGGCGAGGTGCGCCTGACCGAGGACACAATGGATTTGGGCCAAGGCCCGATTAAAGTCTTTTCCACCTACGACCCACAAGAGCTGGATTGGGAAGGCTGCGATGTCGTTCTCGAATGCACGGGCAAGTTCAACAATCGTGACGCGGCAGCGGTGCATTTGACCCGCGGCGCAAAGCGGGTTTTGGTCTCCGCCCCCGCGAAACAAGCCGATAAAACCATCGTCTATGGCGTAAACCACCGCGATCTGCGCGAAGATCATCATGTGGTCTCGAACGGGTCTTGCACCACGAATTGCTTGGCCCCTTTGGCAAAGGTTCTGAATGACGCGATTGGTATTGAACGCGGGATCATGACCACGATCCACAGCTACACAGGCGATCAGCCCACGCTAGACCGCCGCCACTCCGATCTTTACCGCGCGCGTGCCGCCGCGATGGCGATGATCCCCACATCGACTGGCGCTGCAAAAGCGCTGAAAGAAGTTCTGCCTGAGCTCGAAGGTCGGTTGGATGGCACGGCCATGCGGGTTCCGACACCGAATGTCTCTTGCGTTGATCTGACCTTTGAGGCGGGGCGCGATACATCGGTGGAGGAGGTCAACCAAATCATGCGCGATGCGGCCGAGGGCCATATGCGCAGCGTCTTGGCCTATGATCCAGAACCCAAGGTTTCGATTGATTTCAATCACACCACGCATAGCTCGATTTTTGCGCCAGACCAGACAAAGGTCATCGGTGGGCGCACGGTTCGGGTTTTGGCATGGTATGACAATGAATGGGGATTTTCGGCGCGTATGGCGGATGTCTCTGCTGCCATGGGGCGTCTGATCGCCTGACCCCCTGTCCTAAGGGACGACCTTTTGCAAAACCCAGCCATGATGCATGGCTGGGTTTTTGCTTTTTCACCCCCTGAACGGCCTAAACCCTAGTTATACTGGCCCCAACCACAGATCGAACTCTGCCATCTATAACCCGCGTCCAATGGTGATTGGGGCGATTTCCTCTCAAATCCTTTCTCACGAGGCCGCCACAAACAGGTGGGCCGTTCACCACAGCAGAAAGGAAATCCACATGTCTTTCATCAAAACATCGACCTTTGTCGCAGCACTGGCCCTGACCACCGCCCTACCTTTGGCGGCACAGGCCTCTGGCTACGAGCGTCTGACTGAAGAGCAGCGCGCAAACATCACCGCCGCCATGACCGAACAGGGCTATGAGACCCGCAAGATCGACATGGAAGATGGCATGATCGAAGTTTACGCCCTCAAGGATGGCGAACGCTTTGAGCTGTATCTCAATGACAATCTGGAAATCATCCGCGTGTCCCGCGGCGATTAATCCCGACCCTGCCCGCGCGCGCGTTTTGCAGCCCCCTCCCCCGTGTCTGCAAAACGCGCCTCTGCCCCCCTCGCTGAGGATATGACATGTCACATACGAAAAGTTACAAAATCTGGGATCCGCTGATCCGCCTGTTTCATTGGAGCCTTGTGATTGGCTTTGCATCGAATGCGCTGATCACTGACCCCGAAAGCAACCTGCACGAATATATCGGCTATGCGATTGCAGGGCTGATTGCCTTCCGCCTGATTTGGGGGCTGATTGGCACGAAATATGCGCGGTTTTCTTCCTTCATGCCATCGCGCGTGTCAATCAACACCCAGCTAGACGACATCATCACCGCGCGCCGCAGCACCCATTTGGGGCATTCGCCGCTTGGGGCGTTGATGATCTTTAATCTCATCGCAACCATTATCGGCATCGCGATCACAGGCTATATGATGACCACCGTGACCTTTTGGGGCATCGGATGGGTGGAAGAAACACATGAAATTCTCGTGACTTGGGCGGAACTTTCTATCGTTCTGCACATCGCTGCCGTATTGTGGGAGTCGCGCCGCACGGGTGTAAATCTTGCCCGCGCCATGGTGACAGGCATCAAAGCCATCCCCGAGACAGTCAAAATCAAATAGGGACGCGATCCATGCAGAAGCAGCCCATGTTCCTCGGCCTTTTAATTTTGGCACAGGTGGCCTCTATCCTGTTTTTCATGACGGATGTGGTCACCGATGCGCAGAGTTTGGGACGCTTCTGGTATCTGGATCAACATTTTCGGGTGGAATTGATCGCGGCTTTGCTGCTGACGGCAGCGGTCGCGATTGAAACCCGATATCTGAGCCATTTAGTGGCCCATGCGCGGCGAATGGAGAAACAACTGTCCACCGCCGCTATGGCCTTTCATGATGTGGTGGACGCCCATTTCACCGAATGGGGGCTGACCACATCCGAAAAGGATGTCGCGCATTTCATGGTCAAGGGCTGCTCTATTGCAGAAATCTCTGATTTGCGCGGCACAGCCGAGGGCACAGTCAAAAGTCACATGAACGCAATCTACCGCAAAGCAGGCGTCACCAATCGCGGCGAGCTTTTAAGCCTGCTGATCGAAGATTTAATGCAAGCCGAGCGCCCGTAATCTTTGGGCACGCGCGGCATCACCACCATCTTCCCCCCGGCCAGAAATTTGTTTAGACTTAATTTTTATGACAAATACGATTGCAATCTGTCTGGGTGTTTTAATCCTTTGCGTCATCGCAGTGGATTTTCTTTTTCTAGATGCGGCAGGCCTCGTTTTTCTTGGCAAAGATTTGATCCATATCCTCGATAAAATGGCGTTCTGGCGATAGAGATCCCCTTTCCTTTTCGCGGCTAAGGGACTATACCACCCGCAACTGTTACCGCTAACAATGCCATGCTTGGCGCACTGGAGGGGATTATGGCTGTTAAAGTTGCCATTAATGGGTTTGGTCGGATTGGACGCAACGTGCTGCGCGCGATCATCGAGTCGGGTCGCACCGATATTGAGGTGGTCGCAATCAATGATCTGGGGCCCGTTGAAACCAACGCGCATCTTTTGCGTTTTGACAGCGTGCATGGCCGCTTTCCCGCCGAAGTGAAAACAACCGAGACGACCATTGACGTGGGTCGTGGCCCAATTGAGGTCACCGCCATTCGCAACCCCGCTGAATTGCCATGGGGCCATATTGATATCGTCTTGGAATGCACGGGCATTTTCACCGACCGCGACAAGGCCGCCGTGCATCTTGAAAACGGGGCTTCGCGTGTCTTGGTTTCGGCCCCCTCAAAAGGGGCGGATAAGACCATCGTTTACGGGGTAAACCACGGCACGTTGACAAAGGACGACATCATCGTCTCCAACGCCTCTTGCACCACGAACTGCCTTAGCCCTGTGGCCTTTGCGATCCACAATGCCATCGGCATTTCGCGCGGCTTTATGACAACGATCCACAGCTACACAGGCGATCAGCCCACCTTGGACACGATGCACAAAGACCTCTATCGCGCCCGTGCCGCCGCGATGAGCATGATCCCCACCTCAACAGGGGCCGCGCGCGCCGTTGGTTTGGTTTTGCCCGAATTGAATGGCAAGCTGGACGGGGTCGCAATCCGCGTGCCGACACCGAATGTCTCGGTTGTTGACCTGACCTTTGAGGCGGCCCGCGCCACATCAGTTGAAGAAATCAACGAGGCGGTGATCAAGGCGGCCAATGGCCCGCTTAAGGGAATTTTGGGCGTAACGGATCAGCCTAATGTCTCGATGGATTTCAACCATGATCCCCGCTCCTCGATCTTCCATTTGGATCAGACCAAGGTGATGGATGGCAATATGTGCCGCGTTCTAAGTTGGTATGATAATGAATGGGGCTTCTCAAACCGCATGGCCGATACGGCCGTAGCGATGGGAAAACTGATCTAAAGACAAAAAGGCGCGGAACACCGCGCCTTTTTCTTTGCCAAAAAATTGACCTTTGCGCTGGAAAAGTCTAGCGCAAGGAAGTCTATATTTCCCAAATATTGGAGGCCGAAAATGGGCTGGAACACCTTGGATGATCTCGATCTTGCGGGCAAAACGGTGCTGACCCGTGTCGACATCAACGTGCCCATGGAAAATGGCCGCGTCACCGATGCGACACGGATTGAGAAGATCATCCCCACGATCCGCGACATCCGTGCGAAAGGTGGCCGCGTGGTTCTTTTGGCCCATTTTGGCCGCCCAAAAGGGCGCCCCGTTCCAGAAATGAGCCTTGCGCAATTGACGCCTGCCCTTGAGGCCGCGCTGGGGCATGAGGTGATTTTCATCGAAACCCCAAGCCGCGCCGCGATTGAGGCAACTCCCACAGATGCTGTGATCTTGGTTGAGAACACTCGCTTTTCCCCGATGGAGGAGGCAAACGATCCGCAAATGGCGCAATTCCTTGCAGGGCTTGGTGACATTTACTGCAATGACGCTTTTTCAGCGGCACATCGGGCGCATGCCTCGACCGAAGGTGTCGCGCATTTGCTGCCCTCTTGCGCAGGCCGCCTGATGGCTGCGGAATTGGCCGCATTGGAAGCCGCGCTTGGCACCCCTGCCCGCCCTGTTATGGCCGTTGTTGGCGGGGCAAAAGTCTCGACCAAGCTGGATCTTTTGCACAATCTGGTGGGTAAGGTGGATCGCCTCGTAATCGGGGGCGGCATGGCCAATACGTTTTTGGCGGCACAAGGCCATGATGTCGGCGCATCTTTGTGCGAACATGATCTGGCGCAAACGGCGCGCGACATTTTGGATCACGCAAAAACCACGGGTTGCGCCATCATTTTGCCAAGCGATGTGGTCATCGCCCGCGAATTCAAATCGGGTGCTGCGCATGAGGTGGTTGCAAGCACGGCCGTGCCCAAGGATGCAATGATTTTGGATGCAGGCCCGAACAGTGTGGCAGCCGTTATTGCCCAGATTGAAACTTCAAAAACCTTGATCTGGAACGGCCCGCTTGGCGCCTTTGAACTGAGCCCCTTTGACGCGGCCACCAATGCGGCCGCACAAGCGGCAGCGCAAGCCACCCAAGCAGGCCATCTGATTTCTGTCGCAGGTGGCGGGGATACGGTCGCGGCCCTCAATAAATCGGGCGCGGCAGAGCATTTCACCTATATCTCAACCGCTGGCGGTGCCTTCCTTGAATGGATGGAGGGTAAAACCCTCCCAGGTGTTGCGGCACTGGGGGTCTGACCCCCTAAATTTAGTGCTATAAATAACTGACTCTAAATATAAAAAAAATCGAATCAGGGGGATTCCCTTTTCGATTGGGATATGCGAATCTGCCCGCACGATATCGGCACAAATTCAAAGAATGCCGAATTGATGAGGCAGTAACGCATGTCGAAGACACGCAAACTTTCCCTTGCGGGGGCAGTTCTTCAGATCACGCTGATTTTGGTCGGTGGGTATTTTGGGCTTGCCGCGATCCAAGGGGACTCGGGCCTGTTCGAGCGCATCCAAATCGAAGCGGAAGCCGATGAGCTGCGTCTCGAATTGGCAGCGTTGCAGGCTGAAACGGCCCATCTTGAGACGCTGACACGGCGCATGTCGGACACGTTCCTCGACCTTGACCTTCTGGATGAGCAAGCCCGCGAAATCCTCGGCTATCTGCGCGCGGATGAGATCGTCCTGCGTTAAGGTGCAAAAAACCCCTTCAACCGCCGCATTCCGCCTTGCCCCCATGGGATGGGCTTCTTAACACTATGGCGAGATCGGATGAAAACAGGGGAGATCACCATGCGCACCAAAGCAGCCGTAGCCCTAAAAGCGGGCGAACCATTGACCGTGATGGAGGTCGAATTGGACGGCCCAAAGGCGGGCGAGGTCTTGGTGGAAATCAAAGCCACAGGCATTTGCCATACGGATGAATTTACCCGCTCAGGCGCGGACCCTGAGGGGATTTTCCCTGCTATTCTTGGCCATGAAGGTGCAGGCATTGTGGTTGAGGTGGGCGAAGGCGTGACCACCCTGAAACCTGGTGATCATGTGATCCCCCTCTACACGCCTGAATGTCGGCAATGCGCATCCTGCCGCTCAGGCAAGACCAACCTTTGCACCGCCATTCGCAACACCCAAGGTCAAGGGCTGATGCCTGATGGCACAACACGGTTTAAGATGCTCGATGGCACGCCGATTTATCACTATATGGGCTGCTCAACCTTCGCCAATCACACAGTGCTGCCCGAGATCGCATTGGCCAAAGTGCGCGATGACGCGCCGTTTGACAAAATCTGCTACATTGGCTGCGGCGTGACCACGGGTATTGGCGCGGTGATCAACACCGCAGGGGTCGAGATCGGATCAACAGCCGCCGTGTTTGGCCTTGGCGGCATCGGCTTGAACGTCATTCAAGGCCTGCGCATGGCAGGTGCAGATATGATCATCGGCGTTGATCTCAATGATGGCAAAGAGGAGATGGCGCGCAAATTCGGCATGACCCATTTCATCAACCCATCAAAGATCGAAGGCAGCGTTGTGCAGGAAATTGTAAACCTCACCAAGCGCGGCGATGACCAGATCGGTGGCGTGGATTATTCCTTTGACGCCACAGGCAATGTCAAAGTGATGCGCGATGCGTTAGAATGCAGCCACCGTGGGTGGGGTGTTTCCGTCATCATCGGTGTTGCCCCCGCAGGGGCCGAGATCAGCACGCGGCCCTTCCAACTTGTGACAGGGCGCGTCTGGAAAGGCACGGCCTTTGGCGGCGCGAAAGGGCGCAGCGATGTGCCAAAATTTGTCGATTGGTATATGGATGGTAAGATCGAAATTGATCCGATGATCACCCATAAATTGACACTTGATCAAATCAATGAGGGGTTTGATCTCATGCATGAGGGCAAATCCATCCGCGCGGTGGTGGAATTCTGATGCAGGTGATCAGCGAAAATCGTGCATTTGGCGGCAAGCAAATTGTCGCCAAGCACCTGTCAGATGCGTGCAACTGCGAAATGACCTTTGCCGTTTATCTGCCACCACAGGCCGAAGACGGGCCTGTGCCCGTGTTGTATTACCTGTCAGGTCTGACCTGCACACATGAGAATGCGATGACCAAAGCGGGCGCCCAAGCATGGGCGGCAGAGTATGGCATTGCCGTGGTCTTTCCCGACACCAGCCCGCGTGGCGAAGGCGTTGCCAATGACGAGGCCTATGATCTGGGCCAAGGTGCAGGGTTCTATGTCAATGCGACCGAGGCCCCTTGGGCTGCACATTTTAAGATGTGGGATTACATCGCAGAAGAATTGCCTGCCTTGATTGATGCGGCATTTCCCATTGACGGCACCCGCGCGGGCATCACGGGCCATTCAATGGGCGGGCATGGGGCGCTAACCCTTGCCATGACCTATCCTGAACGATTCAAAAGCCTTTCTGCCCTTGCACCAATCGCCAACCCCACCCAATCAGATTGGGGGAAAAAGCAGCTTGCCGCCTATTTGGGGCCTGATCAGGGCCAATGGGCCGCGCATGATGCAAGTCTTTTGATGGCTACACGGGGCTATCCGAGTGACATCTTGATTGACCAAGGCGGCGCAGATCAATTCCTTGACCTGCTGCGCCCTGCCAGTTTGGCCCATGCCATGACAGAGCGCGCGCAACCTCATGTGATGCGGATGCATGAGGGCTATGATCACAGCTATTTCTTTGTTGCGTCTGCAATCGAAGACCACATTCGTTGGCACGCTGAACGGCTGTAAAAATAGCAGAAATTTGCGCAAAAACCCTTGGGCCGAATTCCCCCTACCCTTTCCCCTGACTTTTGTGATAAAGAATAGTTCAACGTTAAACTATTCTTTCGAATGGGAGGGCCCAAGGATATGGCCGCGAAACGACCGACCCCCGCATCGAGCGGAAAAACCAAAGCGAAATCAAATGTTTCGCCTGATGAATTGAAAAAATTCTATCGCGAAATGTTGCTGATCCGCAGATTCGAAGAAAAAGCAGGTCAGCTTTACGGCATGGGTTTGATCGGTGGTTTTTGCCATCTCTATATTGGGCAAGAGGCGGTTGTTGTCGGCCTTGAGGCTGCGGCCAGCGAAGGTGACAAACGGATCACCTCCTATCGCGACCACGGGCACATGTTGGCCTGCGGGATGGACGCCAAGGGTGTTATGGCCGAATTGACGGGCCGCATCGGGGGCTATTCCAAGGGCAAAGGCGGCTCGATGCATATGTTCTCGAAAGAGAAACATTTCTACGGCGGCCACGGCATCGTGGGCGCGCAGGTGCCGTTGGGTGCAGGTTTGGCCTTCTCGGACAAATATCGCGGCAATGATCGCGTCACCTTCACCTATTTCGGCGATGGTGCAGCCAACCAAGGTCAGGTCTACGAGACCTATAACATGGCCGAGCTGTGGTCGCTGCCCGTTGTTTTCGTGATTGAGAACAACCAATACGCGATGGGCACCTCGGTGCAGCGTTCAACAAAATCCCCAAGCCTATGGGAGCGCGGCGCGGCCTATGGGATCGCGGGCGAAGAGGTTGACGGGATGGATGTTCTGGCGGTCAAAGATGCGGGGCAACGCGCCGTTGCCTACTGCCGCGCGGGCAAAGGCCCTTACATTCTTGAGGTCAAAACCTATCGCTATCGCGGACATTCGATGTCTGACCCCGCAAAATATCGCACCCGCGAAGAAGTGCAGGAAATGCGCGAAAAGCGCGATGCGATTGAACATGTCCGCCAATTGTTGCTGACGGGCGGTCACGCCTCTGAGGACGACCTCAAGGCGATTGATAAAGAAATCAAAGACATCGTGAATGAGGCGGCCGAATTCTCCAAAGAAAGCCCTGAGCCACCTTTGGATGAATTGTGGACAGATATTTACGCGGACGCGTGAGCGGAAGGAGAGGATAAACCAATGGCAACCGAAATTTTGATGCCCGCCCTTTCGCCAACGATGGAAGAAGGCACTTTGGCCAAATGGCTGGTTAAGGAAGGCGACACCGTGCAAGCAGGTGATATTCTGGCCGAGATTGAAACCGACAAGGCCACAATGGAATTCGAGGCCGTGGATGAAGGCGTGATCGGCAAGATCCTTGTGGCTGAGGGCACTGAAGGGGTGAAGGTCAACACCGCCATCGCCATCATCGGCGAAGCGGGCGAGGATATGAGCGCGACCCCTGCGGCAGCCTCCCCCGCCCCTGCGGCCCCCGTTACAGAAGCGGCACCTGCCGCGCCCGTGGCCGCGGCCCCTGCGGCACCCGTGGCAGATCAAAGCCCCGATTGGCCCGAAGGCACGCCGATGAAAACGCAGACCGTGCGCGAAGCGTTGCGCGATGCCATGGCCGAAGAAATGCGCGGCAATGACAACGTGTTCTTGATGGGCGAAGAGGTCGGTGAATATCAAGGTGCCTATAAGATCAGCCAAGGTTTGTTGGATGAGTTCGGCGCAAAACGCGTGATCGACACCCCCATCACTGAGCATGGCTTTGCAGGGATCGCGGTTGGTGCGGCCTTTGGCGGGCTGAACCCCATCGTGGAGTTCATGACCTTTAACTTTGCCATGCAGGCGATTGACCAGATCATCAACTCGGCGGCAAAGACGCTTTATATGTCGGGCGGTCAGATGGGCTGTCCGATCGTGTTCCGTGGCCCGAACGGCGCCGCCGCCCGCGTGGGCGCACAGCACAGCCAAGATTACGCCGCATGGTATGCGCATATTCCAGGCCTCAAGGTGGTGCAGCCTTATACCGCGGCAGATGCCAAGGGCCTTTTGAAACAGGCTATCCGAGATCCGAACCCCGTGATTTTCCTTGAGAATGAAATTCTCTACGGCAAAACCTTTGAGGTGCCAGATCTACCCGATTTCACCATTCCGTTTGGCAAGGCAAAAATTGCCCGTGCAGGGGATGATGTGACCCTCGTGTCCTTCGGGATCGGCATGACATACGCCATGGAGGCCGCCGAACGCCTGGCCGCTGAGGGCATTTCTGCTGAGGTGATCGACCTGCGCACATTGCGCCCCTTGGATTACGGCACGGTTTTGGCCTCTGTTCAAAAAACCAACCGCTGCGTGACGATCGAAGAAGGCTTCCCTGTGGCCTCCATCGGCAATCACATCTCGGCATATCTGATGCAGAACGCCTTTGATTATCTCGATGCGCCCGTGATCAATTGCACGGGTAAAGATGTGCCAATGCCCTATGCGGCGAACCTTGAGAAACTGGCCCTTGTCACCACCGATGAAGTGGTCGCAGCGGTCAAATCTGTAACCTATCGCTAAGGAGGGGCTGATTATGGCAACCGAAATTCTAATGCCCGCCCTGTCGCCCACAATGGAAGAGGGCACATTGGCGAAATGGTTGGTCAAAGAGGGCGACACTGTGCAAGCAGGCGACCTCTTGGCCGAGATTGAAACCGACAAAGCCACGATGGAATTTGAGGCCGTGGATGAAGGCGTGATTGGCAAGATCCTTGTGGCTGAGGGCACCGAAGGGGTGAAGGTCAACACCGCCATCGCGATCATCGGCGAAGCGGGCGAGGATATGAGCGCGGCACCCGCCGCTGCGGCCCCTGCCCCTGCGGCATCTGCACCCGCAGCCCAAGCAGCCCCTGCGACACCTGCAACCCCCACCCCTGCACCTGCGGCCCCTAAGGCAGAAGGCGCACGGGTTTTTGCCTCACCGCTTGCGCGGCGGATTGCGGCGGAAAAGGGCATCGACCTGACCCAAGTGAAGGGCACAGGCCCACATGGGCGGATCGTGAAGGCCGATGTCGAAAGTGGCAAGGCGGTGGCATCTGCCCCCACGGCGACAGCGGCACCTGTGCAAAGCGCGCCCGCTCTGCCCGCCTCGCCTGGTGCAGATCAGATCAAGAAAATCTACGAAGGCCGCGATTATGAAGAAGTGGCTTTGGATGGGATGCGCAAAACTGTTGCCGCGCGCCTCACCGAAGCCAAGCAAACCATCCCGCATTTCTATCTGCGCCGCGATATTCGGATCGACAACTTACTTGCCTTCCGCGGCCAGCTGAACACGCAATTGGCTGCGCGCGATGTCAAGCTTTCGGTCAATGATTTCATCATCAAGGCCTGTGCCCTTGCCCTGCAGGAAGTGCCAGATGCCAATGCGGTTTGGGCGGGGGATCGTATCCTCAAGCTGAAACCGTCTGATGTTGCGGTGGCTGTGGCAATTGAAGGTGGGCTGTTCACGCCTGTCCTAAAAGATGCGGATCAAAAATCCCTGTCGCGCTTGTCGGCCGAGATGAAGGATCTGGCCGCACGCGCGCGGTCTAAGAAACTCGCCCCGCATGAATATCAGGGCGGCAGTTTCGCAATTTCCAATTTGGGTATGTTCGGGGTCGATAATTTCGATGCTGTTATCAACCCGCCCCATGGTGCGATTTTGGCGGTTGGTGCAGGGGTGAAAAAGCCTGTCGTCAGCGAGGATGGCGCGGTGCAAGTGGCGACTGTGATGTCGGTCACGCTTTCCGTGGATCACCGCGCGATTGATGGCGCACTTGGGGCAGAATTACTGGCCTCGATTGTGCGCAATCTGGAAAACCCAATGGCGATGCTGGCCTAACAGCTTCCGACATTCGGACAAGGGCGCGCAGGGTGAAAGCCTTGCGCGCCTTTTTATTTGGGCAATTCAATCTCGCGCCATGCGGCAGGGGGCAGGTCACCCAAAACCCAATCCCCGATTTGCCACCGAACAAGCCGCAAAACAGGCAAACCCACATGGGCGCACATCCGCCGCACTTGGCGGTTGCGTCCCTCGGTAATGGTGAGGCGCAGCCAATGATCTGGCACAGTTTGACGAAAACGCACAGGCGGCACACGCGGCCAGAGCCAGTCAGGCTCGGCCACCTGCGCAACCTCGGCAGGGCGTGTTGGCCCATCTTTTAGAGTAATCCCTGCGCGCAATGCGGCAACGGCATCGGGGTTTGGCGCGCCCTCTACCATCGCATAATAGGTCTTTGGCAATTTGGCGGCAGGGCTTGTGATCTGCGCTTGCAATCGGCCATCATTGGTCAACAGCAACAGCCCTTCGCTGTCGCGATCCAACCGCCCCGCAGGATAAAGGCCAGGCAGATCCAAATAATCAGAAAGCCCCCGCCAATGACCATCGGGCGAAAATTGGCTGAGGACATCCATGGGCTTGTTAAAAGCCACAAGCCGCCTTGGCCCCTCAAACGTCTTGCGGGGGCGCGGCCGATTTGTGCGCCGCCTCAATGCGCCTCCGCCCAATTTTTACCCTGCCCTGCATCCACGACCAACGGCACAGATAGATGCAAAACGGGGCTTGCCGCGCTTTCCATAACATCGCGGGCGCGGGCAATCAGGGCGTCCACCGCGCCCTCATCCACCTCAAAGACCAATTCATCATGCACCTGCAACAACATGGTTGCAGGCAAATCTGCGATTGCCTGATCCATGCGGATCATCGCGCGGCGGATAATATCGGCCGCGGTGCCTTGGATGGGCGCGTTGATGGCCGCGCGCTGCGCAAAGCCTGCGGCGGGGCCTTTCGCCTCGATATCGGGTGTATGAATTTTGCGGCCAAACAAGGTTTGCACATAGCGGTGCGATTTGGCGAATTCCTTGGTCGCGGTCATATAATCACGGATGCCCGGGAAACGCTCAAAATAGCGGTCGATAAACCCTTGCGCCTCGGCGCGTGGGATCCGCAAATTGCGCGCAAGACCAAAGCCAGAAATGCCATAAATGACCCCAAAATTGATTGCCTTGGCCTGACGGCGAATGTCAGAGGTCATTTGATCCAGTGGGATGCCGAACATTTCAGATGCGGTTGCAGCGTGAATGTCTTGCCCTTCGCGGAAGGCCTGTTTCAATGCATCAATCCCCGCAATCTCGGCCAAAATGCGCAATTCGATTTGGCTATAATCCAAACTGACCAAAACGCGCCCCTCAGGGGCCACAAAGGCCTCGCGGATGCGGCGACCTTCTTCGCTGCGGATAGGAATATTTTGCAGGTTCGGATCGGTTGAGGCCAGACGGCCCGTATTCGCGCCCGCAATGACGTAGGAGGTATGCACGCGGCCCGTCTCGGGGTTGATATGATCTTGCAACGCATCGGTATAGGTCGATTTCAGCTTGGCAATCTGGCGCCAATCCAACAGGCGCGCAGGCAATTCGTGACCTGCGGCGGCGAGATCCTCGAGGATATCCGCCCCCGTGGAATAGGCCCCCGTCTTACCCTTTTTGCCCCCTTCAAGGCCCATCTTGTCGAACAAGATTTCACCAAGCTGTTTGGGGCTCGCCAGATTAAACGCCTCGCCCGCCAATTCATGCGCTTCGGCCTCGAGCGCCGCCATTTTCTGCGCAAAGGCGTTTGACATACGGCTCAGCACATCGCGGTCAACGCAGACCCCTGCCATTTCCATACGCGCCAAAACGGGCACAAGTGGGCGTTCTAGCGTTTCATAAACCCGTGTCACCTGGACCTGATGCAACTGAGGCTTGAACACCTGCCACAGGCGCAAGGTGATATCGGCATCCTCCGCCGCATAGGGGGCTGCATCCTCAATCTTGACCAAGTCAAAGGTGATTGCGGCCTTGCCCGCCCCAAGCAGGGTTTTAATCGGGATCGGTTCATGATCGAGATAGCGCGCAGAGAGCGCATCCATCCCATGCCCGTGCAACCCGCCATGCAGCGCATAGGACATCAACATCGTGTCATCAATTGGCGCGACCTTGATCCCGTATCGGGCCAAGATTTTCGCGTCATATTTCATATTTTGCCCGATTTTGACAATGGCCTCATCCTCGAACACGGGGCGCAATGCATCTAGGGCTGTGACAAGCGGCATTTGCCCCTCGACCAATGCGGCGCTGGCAAAGAGATCATCCCCGCCCGCGCGGTGTTGCAGCGGGATATAACAGGCGCGCCCTGCCTTTGTGGCCAAGGACACGCCAACCAATTCGGCGCGCATTTCATCTAGGGCGGTTGTCTCGGTATCAATCGCAATGAACCCTTGCGCGCGCGCCGCCTCAAGCCACGGGGTGAGGGCCTCAAGCGTTGTGATTGTCTCATACTGGCCATGATCAAAGGCAGGGAATTCTGGTGTGGCAGGGGCCGCCCCGCCCGAAGGCGCAGGGGCCGCGGCGCTCGTCTGAATTTCAGGGGCCTCAACCCCCAAATGATCCGCGACACGCTTGGTCAGGCTGCGAAACTCCATCGCGGCCAGAAATTGCATCAGCGTCTCTGGTTCGGGGTCTTTAACCTCTAAATCGTCAAGGGTGATCTCAAGCGGCACTTGATCATCAAGACTGACCAATTGCCGCGACAATCGAATTTGATCGGCAAATTCAATCAGCGCCTCCCGCCGCTTGGGCTGTTTGATTTCCTCGGCCCGCGCCAGAAGCGTGTCCAAATCGCCATATTCATTAATCAAAAGCGCGGCTGTTTTAATGCCGATGCCAGGCGCGCCGGGAATATTGTCAACACTATCCCCCGCCAAGGATTGCACATCAATCACCCGCTCAGGCCCGACCCCAAATTTTGCAAAAACACCTTCGGCATCAATGCGCGCATTTTTCATCGCATCGAACATCTCGACCCCACCGCCGACAAGCTGCATCAGGTCTTTATCCGATGAGATAATCGTGCAGCGCCCCCCTGCCTCGCGCGCTTGCCGCGCAAGGGTGGCGATGATGTCATCCGCCTCGTATCCCTCCAACTCCAGACAGGCGAGGTTGAACGCTCGCGTGGCCTCGCGGGTCAGCGGCATTTGCGGGCGCAAATCCTCGGGCATAGCATCACGATTGGCTTTGTAGAGATCGTATAGATCATTGCGGAACGTGTGGCTGCCTTTGTCAAACACCACCGCCGCATGGGTCGGCCCGTCAGAGCCGCCATTCTCAACAATCATTTTCAAAAGCATATTGCAAAAGCCCGACACCGCCCCGATGGGCAGGCCATCGGATTTGCGCGTCAGCGGCGGCAGCGCGTGATAGGCCCGAAAAATAAAGGCCGAGCCATCAACGAGATGAAGGTGGCACCCTTTGCTAAATCCGCTCATATTCACACCGCGCTTGTTTCTGGGGTCTTGCTTCCCCTGTTCTAGCGCAGCATCAGGCGGGATGCGACCCGAAAGCGGTGCTTAGGACTTGGCCTTTTTGGCGGCGCTTTCGTGAATGAACATTTTGTCACAATAGCCACATTCGACACGGCCCGATTCATGCGGAATGGACAGCCACACCCGTGGATGACCCAAGGCCCCCTGCCCGCCATCGCAGGCCACACGCCATTGGCTGACAATCTCGGTTTCTGGGGCGTCCATGGTCATTGAGCCGTTCCTCCTGTCCTGTCTGTCTGCGCGCGATGCGCGCGGGCTGCTTGCCCTAGCCGTAGCATAGGCTTACATCTGCCTCATATCGCAGTTTGCCTCTCATCGGGCAAGAGGAGACAGGACAATGCCACGCGAAAACGCCATCGAGTTGCGCAATTTGCGCAAGACCTACGCGGCCAGTGCGCGCAGCCCTGCCAAAGAGGCGCTGAAGGGCGTTGATCTCGACATTCCGCGCGGGTCTATTTTTGGGCTTTTAGGGCCAAATGGCGCGGGCAAATCCACGATGATCAATATTTTGGCGGGGCTTGTGACCAAGACCTCAGGCCAAGTGACAATTTGGGGGTTTGATCAGGACAAAAACCCGCGCCAATCGCGCGCCTCTATCGGGGTGATGCCCCAAGAATTGAACATCGACCCGTTTTTCACCCCCCGCGCGGCATTGGATGTGCAGGCAGGGTTATATGGAATGCCAAAATCGCAACGCGATGTTGAGGGGGTTTTGCGCCTCATTGGGCTTGAGGATAAGGCCGAAGCCTATGCCCGCACCCTATCAGGTGGGATGCGGCGCAGATTGCTGCTTGGCAAAGCATTGATCCATAACCCCCATGTGCTGGTCTTGGATGAACCAACCGCAGGGGTCGATATTGAATTGCGTCAAATGTTATGGGCCAATGTGCGCCGCCTGAATGAAGAGCGCGGCATGACCATCATTCTCACCACCCATTACCTCGAAGAAGCCGAGGAGATGTGCGATGAAATCGCCATCATCAACCATGGCGCGGTGATCGCACGCGACCGCACCGAAAACTTACTGGCGCAGATGGATCAAAAAAGCCTTGTGATCTTGCCAGAAGGGCCAAGCGATGCTGTCACCGCCCCGCAAGGCGTAACACTTGAGCGGCGCAGCGATGGCGCATTGGTCTTTAGCTATAGCCGCGCCAAAACTAGCCCTGCCGCGATTTTAGACAGTCTGCGGGTTGCGGGCGTGGGCATTCGTGACGTGAAAACCCAAGAACCCGATTTGCAGGATGTCTTTGTCTCGCTCACGCAATCAGCCTGAGCGCTGCGCCAACAAGGGCCCTAAAGCCGCCCCACCCAAAAGATGCAGGTGATAATGCGGCACTTCTTGTCCACCATGATCGCCCGCGTTAGAGATGACGCGATAGCCCTGCCCGCCTTCAGCCAAGGACAGGCCAAGCTCTTTGCACAGCCGCCCCGTTAGGCGCACAAAATCCAAGATTTCCGCGTCTGACGCGTTTTGTGCAAAATCATCATAGGTCACATAGGCCCCTTTCGGGATCACCAGAATATGGGTCGGCGCCTGTGGCCCGATATCGTGAAAGGCCAAACAATGATCAGTCTCAGCGACCGTGTTGTTTGGAATTTCCCCGCGCAGGATTTTGGCAAAGATATTCTGCGGATCGTACTCATGCGGCATGTGTTGCGGCCCCCTTTTGGCATTGGCGTTTGGCAGGGGTTAGTCGTCAAACAAATGCGGCGTGTTCAACAGCCCCTGCGCCCGTTCCTGCGATATGGTGAAGAATTGCGCAAGCGCCTGCAAGTTCTCATCGCTGTTGCGTGATTGGCGGATGATGTAATGCGGATCAAACCCTGCCTCCAAAAGCTGAATTTCTTGGTGTTGGAATTCATAGCGCAAAACGGGCAGCATCCGATCCATCACCTCCTGCGGGGCATCGGCACTGGCCAGACCCACGCGATAGGCATGACCGCGCAGGTAATCATCGTCAAAATCGCATTTGATCTCCAAAATGGCGGACTTCGCACGGTCATTCATCACATCCCTAATCCATTCGATATTATTGGGATCAAGACAGATGATCAGGCGGTCGGACTGGTAATAATCAAATAACATCCGCAACAAGGCGCGCCTGTGGCGATTGCGCTTTTTTAAGGTGCGCTCAATGCCGCCCAAATGCGGCAAGCCGCAATCTTCCTCGTCATAGAGATATTCCACGGCGGGAATGCCAAGCGTGTCTTTGGCGCTGTGCAGCAGTCGTTTGGCCACATGCCATTTCTTGCACACGATCATCAGAACCTCGCGCCCCTGCCCGATGGAGCCATCCCGTTCCCAGAACCGCGGCGCAAAGCGTTGCCCGATCCGCCCCCGTTCACGCAAGAATTTATAAAGCCGCCGCCCCCCATGCGAGATCACAAAATTCGTCTCGCCTGAGGCCCAGAGTTTCGACAAAGCCTCGCGCAGAAACGATGCTTCGGCACTGATTTTTCGGGCAAAAATATAATCCTGCGCCAAAAGCATCTGCAAATGGTCGTTATAAAACGTGGCGGGCATCCCGTAATCTGAGAACATCAAAAAGGTCAAAGTGCGCCGCTCAATCTCGCGATCTGGGACAAGATGATTGACCAAGGTTTGAAAGAACGTCTCGTCAGGGATCCATGTATATTTGAAGAACCGCATCACATCGGGGCGGGCTGCGCAAAACCCAAGGATTTTTTCGATTGTATCACGGCGCAAACACCACCATTGCGACCCGATCATCACATCCAAATCACGCGGAATTCTGCGCTTTAGACGCAATGCCCGTTGCAGGCGTAACGCCGCATAAAACAGAGGCTTGCTTTCGCGCTCATTGAAGAAATGGCGATAATAAAGCCGCTCCTCCTTGATGCCTGTTTGAATCCAACCTGATTTGAAGAAATCAAAGCTTTCGATGAAATCCTTGTTTTGTGCGGCAAGGAAATTGCGCGCATAGGCAGCAGATTTGATGGCCATGCAATCGCCCGACACCATATAAAAATGCGTGGCTTTGGGAAAGGCAGACACCGCCGCGTGCACCGCATTTAGCGTGGCGCGCACAAGGCTCCATTCCCCCCAACCGCATTTGACACGCTTTTGCGCAAAGGCCACAGAAGGATTGCCTGCGAAACGCGTGGTCAGCGCCGTGTAATCCGCGGCATCTGCATTGGCGTCAAAATGCACCGCCACATAGTCCCCAGTCGCCGTCAGACCCTCGATTTGCTCGATGATCTGCTTGGGGTTCTTGTGACATAGTAGAATGAAAGCGATGCGCACCATAGCGGGCCTGCCCTGCCGTCTCTTCTTTTTTCTTCTATATATTGTTAATACCTAAATTATATTGAATAAATAGCCCAAGTTGGATTTCAAGCCACGGGCGCAGAGAAAAGCCAAAGAATAGGGCGTAAAGTTCGAGGAAGAGATTATGGGTTTCCCAGGCACATGGATGACGGAAAGCGGGTCAATGATTTATCGGGTTGTGCCCAAATGCGCCTGCTCAAGCATCGGCCAAATCATGTTTTACTCAGATCATGGCCGCTTTTTTGATGGGGACATCCATGATGCAGGCGAAGGGTTGCACAAATGGGCGCAAGAGCATTCTCAGCCCATCATCGAGGCGGGCGTGACAGCGCAAAACACCCTGACCTTCACCTGTGTGCGCAACCCCTATACCCGCATTCTTTCCAGTTTCTTTGACAAAATTTGCGGCATCCAACGCAATGGCAATCGGTATCGCGGCAATCTCGTGCCGCAAGTCATGCAGCGCTACGGGGTCGAGGTGGGCGGTGATGATGGCAAACAAGAGTTCGACCAAATCGCCAGTTTCCGCCGATTTTTACTGTTTGCGCGCGACACGATCCGTTTTCGCAAACCCATGGAACCTGACATTCATTGGTCAGCCATGTCAGGTCACATCTCAACCCTGATTGCCAATGGCGGACGTTACAACCAGATTTTCTGGACGGAGCATTTCGATCAAGGGATGCAGCAGGTTCTGGACGCTGTAGAAACACCTGTTTCAGTCAATCTGGCGGATGTGCCGCGCTTTAACGAATCCGAAGGGCACGGCCCCAAGCGCGCCCATCCTGTTGAGGATTATTTTGACGATCTGTCGATGCATCTGGTCTATGAAATCTACAAACGGGATTTTCAGTTGTTCAAATATGACTTTGAAAACCCCGCCAATAAGATGCCCATTGGCGAGATTGATCTAGACGAGGTGCACGCCAAACTGGGCGATTGATCAGATCAAGTTTTGATCAGCGAATACCGCACGCAGGCTGCGCTTGGGGCGCGGGCCGATTTGGGCGATCACCTCTGCCGCCGCAGCCACACCCATCTCGCCTGCGCGCACAATGCCAACATCCATCGCCATCCCGCCCAAGAACCCCGCGGCGAATTGGTCGCCCGCCCCTGTTGCATCCACAGGGGTGACGGGGGTTACGGCAACTTCGTAACGCGTGCCTTGGTGAATGATCTTCACCGCTTCGCCCGAATGGGTGCAGACAATCAGCCCACAAGCCCCTGCTGCCTCAGCCAAGGCCGCGTCAAGATCGCTGGTCTGATAGAGCGACAGCCATTCTTCATGGTTGCCAATGGTGAAATCCATACCTTGCGCAATCAGATTGCGAAAATCATCGCGGTGCCTGTCCACACAAAACGGATCAGAGAGGGTGATCCCAACTTTGCCTCCGCCCGCGCGGCAGGCCTGACCTGCAAGGGTAAAGGCGGACTTGCCTTCGGGCTTGTCATAGAGATAGCCCTCCAAAAACATCCAGCGCGCGGCTTTGGCAGTGTCGACATCCACATCTGCCTCGTTAAAATCAGCGCCTGCGCCAAGATATGTATTCATCGAGCGCTCACCATCTGGTGAGACAAAAATCATCGAGCGCGATGTAGGCGGCAAATCCGTGTCCGCCACGGGCGGGTTGGGAAAATCACTGCCATCGGCACGCATGCCATCTGCGTAAAATCGGCCCAACTCATCGTCTTTGACCTTACCCAAAAACGCAGTTTTCAGTCCCAAACTGGCCGCACCTGCGATTGTATTGGCCACCGATCCGCCAGCGGTCTGCACACGATCCGTCATCGCGGCATAAAGCGTCTCAGCGCGATCCTTATCGATCAATTGCATAATGCCCTTGTCAATTCCCATGTCAGCCAAAAACGCGTCATTGCCATGTGCAATCACATCAACAATGGCATTCCCGATGCCGACCAGATCATAGGTTTTGCTCATTGGGTTTTTTCCTCGAATTGACACAAGTCTTTGATGGGGCAGGCCCCGCATTTGGGTTTGCGCGCCACGCAGATATAGCGACCATGCAAGATCAGCCAGTGATGGGCATGCAGCTGGTATGGGGCGGGGACATGATCCTCAATCGCGCGCTCAACCGCATCCACCGACTTGCCAACGGCAATGCCCGTTCGATTGCCCACGCGGAAAATATGCGTATCCACCGCCTGCGCGGGCTGCCGCCACCACATGTTCAAGACCACATTCGCGGTTTTGCGCCCTACCCCTGGCAACGCCTGAAGCGCGGCGCGCGAGGCAGGCACGACACCATCATATTCTTCGACCAAGATTTGCGCCATCTTGATCACATTCTTGGCCTTGTTGCGATAAAGCCCGATGGTCTTGATATGTTCAATCAGACCCGCTTCGCCCAGCTCCAGCATTTTCTGCGGGGTATCCGCGATCTGAAAGAGCTTTGCAGTGGCGCGGTTCACGCCTGCATCTGTGGCCTGTGCAGACAGGGCAACAGCCACTAAAAGCGTGTAGACATTGACATGGTTCAGCTCTCCCTTGGGTTCAGGTTCAGCCGCCTCAAAGCGGGAAAAGATTTCGACAAGGGTGCTGTAATCCAATTGGCGTGCCATGGCCTCTTGTGGCGATTGGGGCGCGCGGGCGCAAGCCCTGTTGAAGGGCTTTTGCGCAAGTTTCGGGTCGCGCGGCACCAAAGCCTCGCGTAGGTTTAGCATAGGCACAACAGAGCACATAGGGACGAAGGCGCGCGATGAAGACCACCGAAAGTGAAACCGAGTATCACTATGGCGTCATTGCCCGCGCCATCGCCCTTATTGATGAAAACCCTGCTGCGGCCAGTAACCTTGACCATCTGGCCGCGAAAATCGGCCTGAGCCCTGCGCATTTGCAGCGAGTTTTTTCGCGCTATGCGGGCATCTCACCCAAACGCTATGCGCAATTCCTGACGCTTGGCCATGCAAAATCGCTTTTGACCACGCGCCACAGCACGCTTGAAACAGCCGTGCTGACGGGGCTTTCTGGCACGGGCAGGCTTTATGACTTATTCCTGCGATGGGAGGCCATGGCCCCAGGTGACTATGCCAAAGGCGGCGCAGGCCTGACCCTGCGCTACGGATGGTTTGACAGCGCCTTTGGCCCCGCTTTGATCGTTGCATCAGATCGCGGGATTTGCGGGCTTGGCTTTGCCGCCGAGATCGGGGAAGCGGCCTGTTTGGCGGATATGGCAAGACGTTGGCCCAAAGCCGATTTGCAGCATGACCAAGCGGCCATCGCCCCATGGGCCAATGCCGCCCTAAGCGCCAAGGGCGAGGCGTCTTTGCACCTAATAGGCGCCCCGTTTCAGATTAAGGTATGGGAGGCGCTGATGAATGTGCCCGCAGGCCATGTCACCACCTATTCCGAAATTGCAGGGGCCATTGGCGCGCCAAAGGCGGTCAGGGCGGTTGGCACGGTGGTGGGACGCAATCCCATCTCGCTGCTTATTCCCTGCCATCGGGCCTTGCGCAAATCGGGCGAGATGGGGGGCTATCATTGGGGCCTGCCCGTCAAACGCGCGATGTTGGCATGGGAAACCGCCGCCTTTGAGGCGCAGGGATAAACCTCACGCGCCTCTCACGTCTGCGCGAGGCTTTGCCGATGAGAGGCTTGCCCGCTTTCTTTTGTGTCCAGGCAAAGCTATGATGAGCGCACGAGCAAATAACCAAGAAAGAAGGTGTTCCATGGCGCAACAGACTGCAGGCCTGCGCGTGAAATCTCTGGGCGCATTGAGCGCGATTGCCCTTGTGTTGAGTGGCTGTGTCCAAAGCACCGCCGCTGATCCAAACGCCAACCGCACCCGTGACGGGGCGATTGTAGGCGCGATGTTGGGCGGCTTTCTTGGCGCGACCCGTGACGGAGAAAACAGCCGCCGCGATACCGTGATCGGTGCGGCAGCGGGGGCAGCAATTGGTGCAGGGATTGGGTCCATGCTGGATCGCCAAGCGGCTGATCTGCGGGCGCAGATGGATAATGAAAACATCATGATCCAGAACACGGGCGAGGAATTGATTGTCACCTTACCCGAGGGCATCTTGTTCGACACTGACAGCGCCGCCATTCGGGCCATGCTGCAATCGGATTTGCGGGCCTTGGCGCAGAACCTTCAAACCTATCCAGACACGACTGTCGATGTGATCGGTCACACCGATAATACGGGGTCGTCTGGCTATAATATGGATCTGTCCTCGCGCCGTGCGAGCGCGGTTGCGGGTGTCTTGCTTGAAGAGGGGGTTGCCCCTTGGCGCGTGCGCAGTTTTGGCCATGGCGAAACTGAACCTGTCGCTTCGAACCTGACCCCCGAGGGACGGCAGCAAAACCGCCGCGTGGAAATCTTTATTCGCCCGAGCACCTGATAAGTCGCTAATTCCTTGCCCCACGCCCTGTCTGGTCATATAAATTGACCAATCAGGGAGGGGCGCGCGGATGCCATTTCAACGGATCGAAGCCGAAAAACTGTCGCATTCTGTGCAGCGCCAGATAGAAATGCTGATTTTGCGCGGCATATTGCGCCCTGGAGAGAGGCTGCCATCTGAGCGGGAATTGTCAGAACGGCTTGGGGTGTCGCGCCCCTCGCTGCGCGAAGCGATTGCCGATTTGCAAGATCGCGGCCTTCTGGCAACCCGCGCAGGCGCAGGGATTTATGTCGCCGATGTCTTGGGGTCTGCGTTCTCACCTGCCCTGATCCGTCTGTTTGGCAGCCACCCAGAAGCGGTGTTTGACTATGTGGCCTTCCGCCGAGATATGGAGGCTTTGGCCGCAGAACGCGCCGCACAATTTGCCTCGGACACCGACCTCAAAGTGATCGATACCGTATTTCGCAAAATGGAAGCTGCCCATTCCAAGCGCAATCCTGCGGATGAGGCCGATCTTGATGCCCAATTTCATATGGCGATCATTGAAGCCAGTCACAATGTCATCATGCTCCATATGATGCGCTCCATGTTTGATCTGCTGCGCGAAGGTGTGTTTTACAACCGCTCAGTCATGTTCAAGCAACGCACAACGCGCGATTTGCTGCTCGATCATCACCGCGCGATCAATGATGCAATCCAAGCCCGCGATGGCGAGGCGGCGCGGGCCGCCATCCGCCACCATCTGACCTATGTCGAGGAAGATTTGCATCGGCAACAAAAGGCCGAAGCCAATGAGCAAATCGCCAAATTACGCTATGACCATGAACGCGAAAGATAACACCGCCTTCGATTTGACCCTGAACGGGGTGCGCCATCATGTTGAACGATGGGGCGGTGAGCAGGCCCCCGCGCTTGTGCTGTGTCACGGCTTGGGGTGCAGCACGCGCCTTTGGGATGGGGTGATTCCGCATTTGCCCGAAGGTTTGCAGATCATCGCCTATGATATGCGCGGCCATGGCCAGAGCGATATTCCAGACGGCCCCTATTCCATGGGGATGCTGATCCGCGATGCTGAGGCGTTGTTGGACGAATTGGGGCTTTCTGAGGTGATGTTCTTAGGTCTGTCCCTTGGGGGGATGGTGGCGCAAGGATTGGCGGCAAAGCGGCTTGACCTCATCCGCGCGCTCATCCTGTCGAACACAGCCACCAAAATCGGCACGCGCGAGATGTGGCAGTCCCGCATTGCCACAATCGCCAAGGGCGGCATGGCGGCCGCAGCCCCCGCCTTGATGGAGCGTTGGTTCACCCGCGCCTTTCGCGCCAGAGGGGGACACGCAGCCTTTGAGGAAGACCTGAAAAATGTCTCCCTGACAGGCTATCTCGCCGGGGCCGAGGCCATATCAGGCAGTGATTTTTACACCACCACCGCCGCTTTGCGCCTCCAGACCCTTGTCATTGCGGGGGCCGAAGATGGATCAACCCCGCCCGATCTGATGCGCGAGATGGCGGATCTCATCCACGGCGCGCGGTTTGAATTGATGCGCAATGCAGGACATTTGCCCCCTATCGAGGCGCCCGAAGATTATGCTGCCTTGATCACAGATTTCATTGCGGCCACAGGCCATCTGTCAACCTAGCTTGACAAGTCGCATTCACCCTCGCATGAGGGGTCTATGACAATGCGCCTGTCGCTCACCTTTATCATGATCACTGTGACGCTTGATGCCATGGGTATCGGGCTGATCTTGCCTGTCATGCCAGATCTTATTGAGGAAGTGCAGGGGATCACCCTCTCTGATGCCGCGATTTGGGGGGGCATCTTGTCGGCCTCTTATGCGGTGATGCAATTCATCTTTTCCCCCATCATTGGCAATCTGTCCGACCGATTTGGCCGCCGCCCCATTTTGCTGATCTCGCTTTTGGTGATGACGGTGGATTATCTGATCATGTCGCAAGCCAATTCGATTTGGTTGCTGTTCTTGGGGCGGATTATTGCAGGCATTGCCGCTGCAACCCATGCCACTGCCCTTGCCTATATGGCCGATATTTCCCCCGCTGAAAAACGCGCGCAGAATTTTGGGCTGATCTCGGCAGGGTTTGGGATGGGCTTTATTTTGGGCCCCGTTCTGGGCGGTATTTTGGGCGGGCTTGATCCGCGCGCGCCGTTTTATGCGGCAGCCCTTCTGGCTGGATTGAACCTGATCTTTGGGATGTTCGTAGCACCCGAAACGCTGCGGGCCGAAAATCGCCGCCCCTTCAAATGGGCACGGGCCAACCCTTTGGGCGGCATCATGGAAATTGGGTCGTTGCCAAATCTCGCGCCACTTTTGACCGTGATGTTGGCGTATCAAATTTCAAATTTCGTCTACCCCACGATCTGGGCCTATTACACCCAAGCCGCTTTTGGATGGGATACTGGCCTGATCGGGGCCTCATTGGCGGCCTATGGCGTGGCCATTGCTGTTACACAAGGCGCATTGATCCGACCTATCCTGTCCTATTTAGGCGAGGCGCGCGCGGTGCGATATGGCTTGATCCTGAATATTCTATCGCTTTGGGGTTATGGATTTGCGCCTGAGGCATGGATGGTTTGGGTGTTGATCCCGATCTCATCCGTGGGCGCGGTGGTGGCCCCTGCGATGCAGGCGCTGATGTCCCGCGCGGCAGGGGCAGATCAACAAGGGGCGTTGCAAGGCGTGCTTGCTTCCTGCTCCGCCTTGTCGATGATCATCTCACCCCTTGTCATGACCCAAGCCTTTTTCTGGTTCACCCGCGAAGGGGCCAATCTTTACCTGCCGGGCGCGGCCTTCTTGGTGTCAAGCCTGCTGATGGTGGCGTCCCTCTTGATCTTCATCAGCAAGGGACGCGGGATTAAGACCTCAGCCGCGTAAAATATCGGCGAAGAGATCAGGATCAACATTGCCCCCTGACAAGGTGACGATGGCCGTGTCGCCCTCCAACGCAGCCCCATGAAAGAGTGCGGCGGCCAAAGCCACCGCGCCGCCGGGTTCAACCACCAGTTTCAAATGCGCATAGGCAGCGCGCATGGCAGCGCGCACCTCATCATCACTGACCACGATCCCCGCCCCTGCCAGGCGGTTAAGGATGGGAAAGGTCAACTGCCCTGGCGCAGGGGTGACAATCGCATCACAAAGCCCTGCTTCTGGCCCCGTGTTGCGGCAAATCTCGCCCGCAGCCAGACTGCGGGCCGTGTCATCAAACCCTTCTGGCTCGACTGTGCGCAGGCGCATTTGTGGTGCATCCGCCTCAAGCGCCAAGGCAATCCCCGCAGAAAGCCCGCCACCCCCGCAACAGGCCAGAACCTCGGCCTGCTCGATACCTGCCTCGCGCGCCTGTTGGGCAATCTCAAGCCCGCAGGTGCCCTGCCCTGCAATCACATCTGCATTGTCAAAGGGTTTGATCAAAGGCAGGCCGCGCTCTTCTTGCAGGCGCGCACCGATCACATTTCGATCCTCCCCCCCTTTGCGGTCATAAAGGATCACCTCGGCCCCATAAAAGCGCGTATTGTCGATCTTGGCCTGTGGCGCATCGGCGGGCATGATGATGGTGGCCTGCACCCCATGCAGCGCGGCGGCATAGGCCACACCTTGCGCATGATTGCCCGATGAAAAGGCAAGCACCCCTTTGGCGCGCTCTGCAGCGGGTAAATTCGAGACGGCAGACCATGCCCCGCGAAACTTAAAACTGCCTGTCAGTTGCAAAACCTCGGCCTTGGCAAAAACCCTGCGCCCCGCGATGTCATCGAGGGCGGGCGCGGATAAGAGCGGGGTTTGACGCACATGGCCCTTGGCGCGGGCAGCAGCGGCACGGATTTGCGCGATATCGCTCATGCGATCTCCTTGAGAAATTGGGATATCACCGCCTGTGATGCGGGTTCATCGAGAAAGGGAACATGGCCGCGATCAGGTAGGTCAGCGTAAATCATATCGGGCCTGCGAGCGCGCATTTCATCGGCTACCTCGCGCGACAGGATATTTGACCCTGCCCCACGGATCAGCGCGAGGGGCAGCGCGGCCAAAGCATCGAAACAGGGCCAAAGATCAATGGGCTTGGCATCAGCGGCAAAGGCGGGCGCAACCGCCTCGCGCAGGCGCGGATCATAGCGCAGATGCAGTCCTGCCTCATCCTCGCGCCACAGCCGCGCCACATGGGCGTCCCATGTTTCAGAGGGCACGTTGCGAAAACTGGGGTGCAGATCAGGCATGGCCGCCGCCGCCTCGGCCAAACTGCGAAACTTGGGTCTGCGGCCAATATAACCCATGATCGCAGACAAGCCTTCGGGCATAATTTCGGGGCCAATATCGTTGAGGCAAACACCGCTGAGCCGTGCGCGCGCCGTAAGCCCCATAATCATCGCTACAATGCCGCCGCGCGAGGTGCCCAATATAGCCGCTTGCGCAAGTCCCAAATGATCCAGCAGGGTCACAACATCTTCGGCCTCTTGCAAAGGGGTGTAGGTGGCGGGATCCGCATAATCCGAGCCGCCCCGCCCCCGAAAATCAAGGCGAATGATGCGCGCCTGATCGCGAAAATCGCGCACCACAAAATCAAAATCCTCACGATTGCGCGTCAGCCCCGCAAGACAGAGCAGAACAGGCCCCGCCCCGCCCGTGTCATCATAGGCAAGGCGCACCCCATCTTTGGCGGTCACATAGGCCGTTTCGCCCATCAGATACCCCCCTTTCGCGCATCTATTGGGTCAGAGTATCAGTCGCCTTCGCGCGCACAATCGCAAAATTCACCAACGGGGTTTCAATCTGAGGTAGAAACGCCTAAGTTGAGACAGAACCCAATACGGGCACCTGCAAAGATGCGGCCCCGTGACATTCATTTCCCCCAAATATCCGAAAGGACAGCCATGACGCAGGCGAAAGCAGGCGATACAGTCGCCATTCATTACACAGGCACCTTGGCCGATGGCAGCCAATTTGACAGTTCCGAAGGGCGCGATCCGCTGCGCTTTACGCTTGGCTCAGGTCAGATCATCGCAGGTCTAGACGCGGCCATCACGGGCATGAGCCAAGGCGAAAAGAAATCGGTGACCATCGCCGCGGCTGAGGCCTATGGCGACCACCGCCCCGAGGCGGTTCAGGCGGTGCCACGGGCGCAAATCCCTGCTGAAATCCCCCTTGAAGTGGGTGGCGGCCTGCAAGTGCAAACCCCAGACGGCCAGACGATCCCCGTCACAGTGACCTCCGTCACCGATGAGGAAGTCACCCTAGACGCAAACCACCCGTTGGCAGGCAAGGATTTGACCTTTGCGGTGGAATTGGTCGAAATCGCCTAAATTAGGCTGATGAGAAAAACAAAACCGCCCCCAGATGCAGGGGCGGTTTTTTAATGCGGCGCGCCGTTTCTAACGCGGATCAAAATCAGCCAAAGAGCGGCCCAAAACCCGCCCGAGCCGATCATATTTTGGCCTTCGTCACAGATTCTCCGGCTGCGCCATGCCCAGAACGTGGTAGCCACCATCCACGCGCACAATCTCGCCCGTGGTGCAGGCCCCATAGTCAGAGGCGAGGTAGACCGCCGTTCCCCCAACCGCCTCAAGCGTTGCGTTGGCGCGCAAAGGTGCGTTCATCTCTGTCGTCTTAAAGGTTTTCCGCGCGCCGCCAATCGCGGCCCCTGCCAAGGTTTTCATTGGGCCCGGGCTGATGGCATTGACGCGGATATTTTGCGGGCCAAGGTCATTGGCCAAGTAGCGCACGGCACTTTCCAAGGCCGCCTTGGCCACGCCCATCACGTTGTAAAATGGCGTCACGCGGTTTGACCCTTGATAGGTCAGCGTCAACAATGTGCCACCCTCAGGCATCAATTCCGATGCGCGGCGGGCGACATCAATGAACGAGTAGCAAGAGATCTCCAAGGAATTAGAGAAATTCGCACGGCTTGTATCGGAAAACCGCCCCGTCAATTCGGACTTATCCGAAAAAGCGATGGCATGAACCACGAAATCGAGTGTGCCCCATTTCTCTTTGAGTGACGCAAATGCCGCCTCCATCGAGGCATCATCGGTCACATCAACATCAATCAAAATGTCCGACCCAACGGATGCGGCAAGCGGTTCGACCCGCTTGCCAAAGGCTTCGCCCTGATAGCTAAAGGCAAGCTCTGCACCCTCATCTGCCATGGCCTTGGCGATGCCCCATGCGATAGAGCGATCATTCGCGACCCCCATAATCAGGCCGCGCTTACCCTTCATCAAATCCGCCATAATCCCCTACCCCCGATAGCGCGACAACAGCATCGAGCCATTGGTGCCGCCAAAGCCAAATGAATTGGTCATCACCGTATCCAGATTTGCCGCCTCAACAAGTGTGGTGGCAATCTCACTGGGGTGCAAATTGGGATCAAGGGTTTCTACATTGATCGAAGGCGCAATGAAATCTTGGTCCAACATCAGCAAGCAATAGATCGCTTCCTGCGCGCCAGTGGCCCCTTGGCTGTGGCCTGTCATGGATTTAGTCGAGGAAATTGGCGGGGTCTGACCTTCGCCAAAGACGCGGCGCACCGCCTGAACCTCGCCCACATCCCCCACGGGTGTGGATGTGCCATGCGCATTGATATAGCTGATCTTGCGCCCCTCAGGCAGGGATTGCAGCGCAAGACGCATCGCGCGCTCTCCCCCCTCGCCCGATGGGGCAACCATGTCATGCCCATCCGATGTTGCGGCAAATCCCGTGACCTCGGCATAAATTTTGGCCCCGCGCGCCAGCGCGTGATCAAGGCTTTCCAACACAACGATGCCGCCGCCCCCTGCAATCACGAAACCATCACGGTCTGCATCAAAGGCGCGGCTCGCTTTTGTGGGTGTGTCATTATATTTTGAGGACATCGCCCCCATGGCGTCAAAGAGACAAGACAAGGTCCAATCCAATTCTTCCGCGCCACCTGCAAACATCACATCTTGCTTGCCCATCATGATTTGTTCAGCCGCGACCCCGATGCAATGCAAACTGGTCGAACAGGCCGAGGTGATCGAATAGTTGATCCCCTTGATCTGATAAGCGGTCGAAAGATTTGCCGAGATGGTGGAGGACATACATTTGGGCACGGCAAACGGCCCAATACGCTTGGTTGCGCCCGAATTCAGCACTGTTTGATGCGCAGCCAACATGGCACTGGTGGATGGCCCGCCTGAGCCTGCGATCAGACCTGTGCGTTCATTCACAACTTCGGCCTCAGACAGGCCTGCATCCGAAATTGCTTGCGCCATCGCGATATGCGCATAAGCGGCGCCCGGCCCCATAAAGCGCAAGGCGCGTTTATCGACATGTTCGGTCACATCAATTTTCAGCGTGCCCGAGACATGGCTGCGAAACCCGCGCTCGGCCATGTCAGGGTTGAATTCAACCCCAGACTGCCCCGCTTTCAAAGCTGCGGAAACCTCTTGGGCATTATTCCCGATGGGTGAGACAATGCCCAATCCCGTAACGACAACGCGGCGCATTCAAAGCTCCTTCTTGCGTATTCGAACCGCTTCCAATCAGCTTTCTGAAAGCGCGACTTTCATATCTTTGACTTGGTAAATCACCTCACCATCGGCCTCAACCCGACCATCGGCGACACCCATTGTCAGACGCCGTGTTTGCACGGCTTTGGTGAAATCTATATGATAGGTCAGCATTTTGCGATCAGGGCGCACCATACCCGTCAGCTTTACCTCACCCACGCCAAGCGCATATCCGCGCCCCTGCCAACCGCGCCAACCAAGGTTGAAGCCCGTCAATTGCCACAGGCCATCAAGGCCAAGGCAGCCCGGCATGATTGGGTTATTAGGAAAATGGCAGTCGAAAAACCAAAGATCTGGCTTGATGTCGAATTCTGCAACCACATGACCCTTGCCATGCGCGCCGCCATCTTCGGAAATATCGGTGATGCGATCCATCATCAGCATTGGGGGCTCGGGCAATTGCGCGTTGCCAGGCCCAAACAATTCGCCGCGCGCGCATTTCAATAGATCATCTCTGTCAAAGCGTGTCGGATATTGCGACATATGCTCTGCCTCCCCTGCTTATTTTTGCCGAGCACCCGCGAGGGGCGGCCTGTCCGATCGTGTGTATTCGACTTACCATTGCGTTTGCACCCCATGCAAGGGCAGCACGCAGCAAAGGTAACGATTTTGCGACAGCTTGCCTAAGGTTTTTTCCTGCGACTTGGCATCCAACTGCGTCAATTTCGACAAACGAATTGAAAAACCTACGCCTTAGGGCATATATTGCAATCAGAACTCGCAGGACATTGACCAATGATGACACCCGAAGCCCTAGAGCGCAGCACAAACTGGCTGGCACAGGCGGCGCTCCGCCCGACCCGTCAGCGCCTTTCGCTTGCAACTTTGTTGGTGGGGGATGGTCATCATCGCCATGTGACGGCTGAAGGCTTGCATGCAGCAACCCAAGCGGCGGGTGATCCAGTGTCCCTTGCGACCGTCTACAACACCTTGCGGGCCTTTTGCGATGCGGGGCTGATGCGCGAGGTGATCGTGGATGGCGCGCGCAGTTATTTCGACACCCGCATGGATGACCATCCGCATTTCTTCATGGAAGAAACAGGTCAGCTTGAAGATGCGCCTGCGGGCCAGTTAAAGGTCACGGCCCTACCCGATTTGCCTGAGGGCTATGAAATATCCAAATTGGATGTCGTGATCCGTCTGCGTAAAACCCCAGCACAAGCGGCGGAGTAATCCCCCGCCGCCCTGAGGCACGCTGTCATGCTTTGCCCGAGAGTTTGACCCACGCATCATATTGCGACAGGAACAATTCGCCTGACAATTCATCCAGAAAATGACTGCGCTTGAGGCGGTCAGTGACAGGCCCTTTCACTTCGGACATATGAAGCCGCACGCCCATGTCACTGAGGCGCGTATTCAACGCCTCAAGGGCTTCTAGTGCGGACATATCAATCTCGTTCACCGCAGAACACATCAGCACCACATCCTTGATCGGGCAATCCTCGACCACGCGATCCAGCACCAAATCCTCAAGGAAGCGGGCATTAGCAAAGTAAAGCGACTCGTCAATCCGAATGGCCAAAAGGCTATCCGCCGTCTCAACCTTGTGGCGGTTGATATTGCGAAAATGCTGTGTTCCCGGAACAAGACCCACTTCGGCGACATGGGGGCGCGAGGTTTTGTAAAGGTGCAGCAAGATTGACAAAATCACCCCTGCCGAAACCCCCGTCTCAACGCCAAAGCCCAAGGTCAACACAATGGTTGCAGCCACCGCCGCAAAATCGGCAAAGGAATAGCCCCATGTTTTTTTCAAAATTGATAAATCGACAAGGCTCAGCACCGCGACAATGATTGTGGCCGCAAGCGTGGCTTTGGGGAGGAAAAACACCAATGGCGTCAATGCCACGGCCGCAATGGCCAACCCCACCGCCGTATAAGCCCCTGCCGCTGGTGTCTCAGCCCCTGCATCAAAATTGACCACCGAACGGGCGAAACCACCCGTCACAGGATAGCCCCCCGTAAAGGCCGCGCCCAAATTGGCCGCACCAAGGCCAATCAATTCTTGGTCGGGATTGATGCGCTGCCGCTTTTTGGCGGCAAGGGTCTGTGCCACCGAAATCGATTCAACAAACCCAATAATCGAGATCAACAGCGCGGGCACAAACAATTGCCCCAACAGTGCTGGCGACAGGTCAGGCAGGGTCAAGGGCGGCAGGCTTTGGGGCACATCCCCCACAATCGCAACGCCGTGATCCGCCAACCCAAAGGCCCAAGTGGCAAGCGTTGTCACAACAACGGCCGCAACAGGCCCCGCTTTTTGCGCAATATCTGCCATGCGCGGCGCCATTCCCATGGCCAAAAGCCGCGGCTTTAGGCCCTTGCGCACCCAAAACAGAAACGCGGTTGCCGACACACCAATCACCACAGTGATCGGGTTGATCTGGCCAAGATGCTCGACCAAGGAAATGACCATCTCAACCAATGTATGGCCGCTGGCCTGCACCCCGATGATATGTTTGAACTGGCTTGCCGCAATCAAGATGCCAGAGGCGGTGATAAACCCTGCAATCACAGGATGGCTGAGGAAATTGGCCAAGAAGCCGAGGCGGAAAATGCCCAAAAACAGCAGCATCGCGCCCGATAACATCGCAAGGCTTAAGGCCGCCATGGCATAGCCCATTGTGCCCGCCTCGGCGACCTGTCCAACGGCAGCAGCGGTCATCAAGGACACAACCGCCACAGGCCCCACCGCCAAAGCGCGGCTTGTGCCGAAAATAGCATAAAGAATGATGGGCGCGATCGAGGCATAAATCCCCGCCTCAGGCGGCAAGCCTGCCAAAAGCGCATAAGCCAGCGATTGCGGGATCAGCATGATCGTCACGATCACCGCCGCAATCATATCATTGGAAAAGGCGTTAGAATTATATGTCCGCCCCCAATCAAGGACGGGGAGGTAACGGGAGAGCTTCTTCATGGGACAATTGCCTGTCGTCTAGCGGTAGGGTTTTGGCACGCGGCACGCTAGGTGTCGTGGCAGTTTAGCGGTCAGGGCCAGACGCGGCCCTGACCAATCTCATCCTCAGCTTGCGCTGATCTTTTCAGGCTTCACCATCCATTCGCGGCCCTTGAGCATACCTTTCCAATAGAAAGGCGGCAGGAAGCTTTCCTTCAGCCACCATGCAAGGCGCGAGGGTTTTGTGCCGTCAATCAACAGTTTCGGGAAGGAGGGCAGCAGCGCCCCACCATACCCAAATTCGGCCAAAACGATTTTGCCACGCTCAACCGTCAACGGGCAGGAGCCATAGCCATTATATTGGGCGGTGGCGCTGCGGCCATTGATGTCATCGACCACGTTTTGCGCGACCACAGGGGCCTGCATCCGCGCCGCCGCAGCGGTTTTTGCATTTGGCGCGTTCATCACATCGCCCAATGACCAGATATTGTCATAGGTTTTATGACGCAGCGTGGCTTGATCCACATCGACCCATCCCGCCGCGTCAGCCAAAGGCGAGACTCGAATGAAATCGGGTGCGATCTGCGGCGGAACGACATGGATCATGTCGAATTCCACCTCAACCTCAGTGGGCGTGGTGTCGGGCTTGGCCACAGTAAACCACGCCTTTCTCGCCTCCCCATCAATCGCCTTGAGATTGTGAAAGAAGTTCAGATTGGCGCCGTATTTTTGCACATAGCCCTCAAGCGCGGGGACGTAATCCTTGACCCCGAACAAAACACCACCTGCGTTCATGAAATCAATCGAGATGTCCTTGAGCACGCCCGCGCGCGTCCAATGATCCCCAGAGAGATACATCGCTTTTTGTGGCGCGCCTGCGCATTTGATGGGCATGGGGGGCTGCGTAAAGATTGCACGCCCCTCCTTCATGTTCTTGACGAGGTTCCATGTGTAAGGCGCTAAATCATAACGATAATTTGAGGTCACGCCATTCTTGCCAAGCGTGGCTTCCAAGCCCTCAACCCGATCCCATGCCAGTTTCAAACCAGGTGCCACGATCAGGCGTTTGTATTTAACCACCCGACAGCCATCAAGGATCACGGAATCATCTTTGGGTTCAAAGGCCGCAACGGCGGATTTGATCCATGTGACCCCGCGTGGGATCAAGCTGCCCATGGTTTTGGCCGTGTCAGAGGCCTCAAAGATGCCCCCGCCCACCATTGTCCAACCGGGTTGATAGTAATGGATATCTGCGGGATCAATCACAGCAATATCAAGCGATGATTTGCGCGATTTGAGAGAGGCCGCAACAGCAAGCCCTGCCGCCCCCCCGCCTACGATGACGATGTCATAACTTGCATCTGCGCGATCTGTTGGGGTTTTGCCGCCATTGGCAATGCGGCGCACAACGCCCCCCATATCATAGCCCGCCGCCTTGGTGGCCGCCAAAATATCGGCAACTGACATTCGATTGGCTTGCGAGAGTGACCACAAAGTGGCCGAGCGCGTGCCCGTGCGGCAATAGGCCAAAATGGGACGCGGCAATTCCTGCATTGCCGCGCCAAAATCTGCTGCATCTTGGTCAGACACTTTGCCCGACACAATCGGCAGATTGCGGATTTCAAGACCTGCCTTTTTCGCAGCCGCCTCGATTTCCGAAAAATTCGGCTGATCCGCCGCCTCGCCATCAGGGCGGTTGCAGATCAAAGCGCGAAAGCCCTGATCTGCCAATTTCTGCACCTCATCAGGCGTGATTTGCGGTGCAACCGAAATCTCGGCATTGATGGTCTTGATTTCCATTGTCGTTCCTCCCTCCGAAAAACGGAGACTGTTGGCTTATGATAGCGAGACGCTCAAAGTGTGTTCAAAGGCACCTTGAGCATCGGACGGCCATCCTTGTCTGTCGGGATGTCGCCTGCGCGCATATTCACCTGCAATGAGGGAATAATCAATTTCGGCATATCAAGCTGCGCGTCACGCTCGGTGCGGAACTTGATAAATTCCTCGCGTGTCTTGCCCTCGCCCACGTGGATGTTGTGCTTTTTCTCATCACCCACTGTGGTTTCCCACTCGATATTGCGGCCATTGGGGCCGTAATCATGGCACATAAAGAGACGCATCTCATCGGGCAGAGCCAAAACTTTCTGAATGCTGTCGTAAAGCGTGCCTGCGTCCCCGCCTGGGAAATCCGCCCGCGCAGAGCCGCCATCAGGCATGAACAGCGTGTCGCCCACAAAGGCCGCATTCCCAACCACATGGGTCATGCAAGCGGGCGTGTGGCCAGGGGTGTAGATTGCAAAGGCACGTAGCCCCCCGATCTCGTAGACATCGCCATCCTTAAAGAGCGCGTCAAACTGGCTGCCATCGCGTTGGAATTCAGTGCCTTCGTTGAACACTTTGCCGAAAGTTTCCTGAACGGTGATGATATTTTCACCAATACCGATTTTCCCACCAAGTTTTTCTTGGATATAAGGTGCTGCCGACAGGTGATCAGCGTGAACATGGGTCTCAATCAGCCACTCAACTTTGAGGCCCTTTTCCTTGACATAGGAGATAATCGCATCGGCATTTTCATAGGAAATCTTGCCCGCCGCATAGTCGATATCCATAACGCTATCGACAATCGCGCAGGAATTGGAATTGGGATCTTTGACCACATAGGAGATTGTATTGGTCGCAGGATCAAAGAACGGCTCAACCTCGGGCTGAACATTCATATTTACGGGGAAGGTGGTCATTTTCTTGCTCCTTAAAGACGATCGTTTCAGTCAGGCGCGTTTCACATTTGAATTCAGTTCGGCATTTTGACGCGCCGCTATGATGGCGCGGGCCACAAAAATACCGACAAGCATTGCGGCGACAAAGGCCAAGACATCGAGGCGACCAGTGCCGATTGCGGGCAAGGCCCCGCCAGGGCAAAAGCCTGCAATACCCCAACCCACCCCAAACAAGGCTGAGCCACCCAAGAGGCGCGCGTCTAATTTGTTTGCGGTTGGTAGGGCAAATTTACCCTCAAAAATAGGGCCAGAAGGGCGCGGCAGAACCAAGCGATACCCGATAAAGGTGACAAGCAAAGCACCGCCCATCACAAAGGCAAGGCTTGGATCCCAACTGCCCGCAACGTCAAAGAAGTTGATCACTTTTGCGGGGTTAGACATGCCCGAAAGCGAAATGCCGAGGCCGAAAATCAGGCCGATGATATATGTTGAAATATAGCGCATCAGATCAGCCTCCGATCACGTGGCGGATCACAAAAACAGTGATCGCGGTGGTTGCCATAAATGTCAAAGTTGCGGAGATTGACCGCTTGGACAGGCGCGCCATGCCGCAAACGCCGTGGCCCGATGTGCAGCCAGAGCCAAAGGTGACGCCAAGTCCCACGATAAAGCCACCGATCAAGAGCATCGGCATCGAGGCGGGCACGCTGATTTCGGGCATCTCGCCGCGCAAAAAGAAATGTGCCGCAGGGCCGGTGATCATGCCCAACATCAAGGCCGCGCGCCAAGAAAAGTCGCTGCGGCTTGCAGGTGCCAAAACGCCCGTTAAAATGCCTGTGGCCCCCATGACGCGACCCAAGGTCAGCATCAACAGAACGGCTGAGAGGCCGATCAAAATACCGCCAGTGGCGGAAAGAAGTGGTGTAAATTCGGTTTCCATCTTACGTCCATATGTCTGCGCGTAAAATCAAGGCCTAAGAGATTCGCCCTTATTTTATGCGTGATTAAGCTGGTTACGTTGTTCGCTGGAAATCTATCTACAAAATACCACCCGCGCTGACAGTGATGTAGTCACATAAGCCAAAAATTTTTTTAGGTTACGAATAGCAACCCGCGCTTAATGCTCGGAACGCGCCAGTTTTTCGATGTCGCCACGCGCCTCAATTTTGATCTGCCCCCGTGACAGGCTGATCCAACCGCGGCGCTGAAATTCGGCCAGTTGACGGGAAATGACCTCTCGCGCGGTGCCAAGTTCGGCTGCCATTTGCTGATGGGTGGCTTGGATGAGGTCATCCTTGGCCAAATCCAAAATCCGCTGTGCAAGGCGGATGTCCACGCGGCGAAATGCAATTTCTTCGATCACATGGAACAAATCGGTCATGCGCCGCGAATAGGCGGAAAACACGAAAGTGCGGAAACTTTCGGATTGGCTGATTAGATCATCAAAAACGCTGCGCGGGATCGCAACCGCCTCAACCGCCGTTTCGGCGATACCTTCGGCCGAGTAATCCTCATAGGCCAAAAGACAGGCCGAGGTCATCACACAGCTTTCCCCCGCATTGACCCGATAAAGAACCACCTCGCGCCCTGTCTCGGATGTTTGCTGCACGCGCACTGTGCCCTCAAGCAACAAAAGCAAGTTTTCAGGCCGCTTTCCTGGCCCGAAAATGACCGTGCCCTCGCGAATGGAAATCGTAGTCGCGCGCGCGGTCAGCACATCGCGCACCCGCGGCTCTAGCCGCGAAAGACCTGTAAATCGGTCAATCCAAGAGGCGCCTGCTGGCATCACATTCATCGCGCATCGTCCTTTTTGCTTGCGCCTATCATAAGTGGAACCACCTGCGGATCAAAGCGAAATCGCGGATTGCAAACATCGGCTAACAGACACTGGTCATGGGCGCAAAAATCAGCACATACTGCGCGTCATGGTGACAGCATCCACTCAAAAAACCCGTCCTCTGGGCAACAGCGCCAAGCGCCCTCGGCGCAATTTGGCGGCTTTGGCCTTGGTGGTTATGGTTTCGCTTGCCCTCAGCGTGGCCGCCCTGCCCCAGATTGAAGAGCGTTTGATGGGCGGTCGCCTGCGTCAGGATGAGGCCACAATGCGCCTTGTGACCGAGGTCATCCGTGGCGCGCTGTCACGCACCGAAGCCCTGCCCGCCTTGATCGCGGAGCGCCCCATTTTGCGCGACATTTTACGCGATCCTGACAATACAGGGCTGTTGCCCTTCGCCAATGAGCAGCTGCGCCAAACCGCGCTATCGCTTGATATTTCAGATATCTATGTGATGGATACGTTCGGCACGACCATTGCCGCATCAAATTATCGGTTGGATCGCTCATTCATTGGGCAAAATTTCCGCTTTCGCCCCTATTTCACCGATGCGCTTGATAATGGGATTGGACGCTATCACGCGCTCGGCACAACATCGGGGCAGCGCGGTTATTACTTTGCCGCGCCAATTTTTGACGGCACGCGGATCTTGGGTGTTGTGGCGGTGAAGATCACGCTTGACCGCTTTGAGGCGGCGTGGCGCGACAGTGACTCGCGCATCTTCGTAACCGATCAACATGGGGTGATTTTCATGGCGGATCGGTCGGATTGGCTGTTCCGCACGCTTGGCCCTTTGAGCGAAGCCGCGCTTGAGGAAGTCCAAAGCACCCGTCAATATCCGATCACCTTGCTTACCCCCCTCAGCCTGCGGCGCGAGGCCGTGAGCCTGTCTGATTTTCGCAGCAACGCCCTGACCCGCATGGTCATCACCACATCAGAGCAAGGGCCAGAACAGCGCCAAGCCTTTTTGGCGCAGCAATCCTTGATTGCCTCGGCTGGGTGGCGGGTGAATATCCTGACGCCATCAGGTTCGGCCCGCACCGAGGCTTTGGGGCTTTTGGCGATTTTGTGGCTGGTGATCCTGATTGCGGGACTATCGGCGGCCATTCTGTTACAGCGCCGCGCACAGTTACTTGAACGCATCGCAGCCCAGCGCGAATTGGCCGAAACCCTTGAGGCGCGGGTGCAGGAGCGCACCCGAGACTTAAACAGTGCCAACACTCAATTGCGCCAGGAGGTTGAGGAACGCACCCGCACCGAAGACCGCCTTCGCCAAACCCAAGCCGAATTGGTGCAGGCGGGCAAATTGGCGGCTTTGGGGCAAATGTCGGCGGCCCTTAGCCATGAATTCAACCAACCCCTTGCTGCGGTGAAATCCTATGCGGAAAATGCCGCGACCTTTTTGGACCGGGGCCGCGGGGATGAGGCGCGCGAGAACATCACCCGTATCTCGCATATGGCGGATCGGATGGCGTCTATCTCGAAACATCTGCGCAATTTCGCACGCCGCCCGCAAGATCAGCTGCGCGATATTCCATTGCGCGCGGTGATCCGTGACGCGCTTGATTTGCTTGATCCAAGGCTGCGGCGTGCAAAGGTAGATTTGATCCTAGACTTGCCGCCCGAGGACGATGAGATCATGGTTGTGGGTGGGCGCGTGCGGCTGCAGCAGGTCTTGGTGAATCTGCTGTCAAATGCGCTGGATGCCATGGCGGATGTCAGCGCCCCGATTTTGCACCTTTCTGTGACCGATGAGGCAGACGATATGATTGCCCTGCGGTTGCGCGATCAAGGGCATGGCCTGTCGCAAGATGCGCAAGCGCAATTGTTTGACCCGTTTTTCACCACCAAAGAGGTCGGACAGGGTCTTGGGCTTGGCCTATCAATTTCCTACAATATCATCCGTGACTTCGGCGGCCGCATTGAGGCGCGAAACCACCCAGAGGGGGGGGCGGAGTTCAGTTTGCATCTGCGCAAAGCCGCGCCAGAAACGCCATCGGCGCCAAGGGAAATGAAAAAAGCATGACCGAAACGCAGACCATCAAGAACGGCATGATCTATTTCGTGGATGACGAGGAAGACCTGCGGGTTGCTGCAAAGCAAACGCTGCATTTAGCGGATCTTGATGTGATCTGCTTTGAAACGGGTGAAGAGGCGCTTGCCCATATCGCACGCGATGGCGATGCGATCCTGATTACCGATATTCGTATGGCAGGCATGGACGGCATCACCCTGATGAACCGCGCCTTAGAGATTGACCCAGAATTTCCTGTGATCCTTGTGACGGGGCATGGCGATATCGAATTGGCAGTCAAATCCATGCAGCAAGGCGCCTATGATTTTCACGAAAAACCCTATGACCCAAAGCGTCTGGTCGATAGCGCGCGGCGCGCCTTGGAAAAGCGGCGTTTGACGATTGAGAACCGCGCCTTGCGCCGCGAGGTGGGGCAGCGCGACCCAGTCGAGGCGCGCCTGACAGGGCGGGCCAAGAATATGGTGCAGTTGCGCGCGGCGCTGCGGGCCATCGCCGCGACCGAAGCCGATGTTCTGATCGAAGGTGAAACAGGCACGGGAAAGGAGGTGGCGGCGCGCGCCATCCATCGCATGTCCCCCCGCCAAAGCGGGCCCTTTGTTCATATCAACTGCGCCGCACTGCCCGCAGCCCTCATTGAAAGCGAATTGTTCGGCCATGAGGCGGGTGCCTTTGCGGGTGCGATGCGACCCCGCTACGGAAAGTTTGAGCATGGGCGCGGCGGCACGGTCTTTTTGGATGAGATCGACAGCCTCCCCCTTGAACTGCAAGCCAAGCTTTTGACCGCGATCCAGAACCGCGTCATCACGCGCCTTGGATCAAATGAACCGATTGATTTGGATCTGCGGTTCATTGCGGCCTCTAAGGTTGATCTGGCACAGGCGGCCGAGATTGGCACGTTTCGCGCAGATCTTCTCTATCGGTTGAATGTCACAAGCCTGCGGATGCCCCCCCTTTCAGAACGGCGCGAGGATATTCCGCGCCTATTTATGGATCTCGTGGGGCAAGCGGCAGCACGCTATAAAATCAATCCCCCGCAGGTTCCTGGCGCGGTTTTAGACGCACTTGTTGGGCGGGATTGGCCTGGAAATGTGCGCGAATTGCGCAATATGGCGGATCGGTTTGTTTTGGGGTTGGATTTGGGTTTGGCGACACCCGATGCCGCCGCGCCCGAACAAGGGCTCGCTGTGCAAATGGCGCAATATGAGCGCAGCCTTATTGCGGCGGCCTTGGTGCGCTATGGCGGCAGCCTCAAGGCCACCTATGAGGGATTGGGGCTAAGCCGCAAAGCCCTGTATGAAAAGATGCAGAAACACGGGCTTGATAAAGGGGATTTCACCGAATAGCCCCGCGCGCTTGCCCTGCACTCTCTTGTGTCGATTTCGACACATGGATTTTGCGGCAATGGGTCAGCTTTGACCAACTGGCCGAGATTCTTTTGCAATCGCATAATTTGTTAGCGCCAACTTAGTTGCTTTGATGGGATTTAAACCAGTTTGTGGACGTGACGGGCTGACCCCGTTGCAGACCAAGGAGGGAGCCTTGGCTGCAAAACCTGCATCCAGATCAAGCCCAATAGAGGGGCGCATGCTGGCGCAGGATGACCTTAGGGAGAGATTTGAAGATGAAACTCACCAAAATGACCGCATTCGCGATGACCACTGCACTTTGCGCAACTGCCGCGTTTGCAGATGGCCATATGGATCGCACTGGCTGGCCTGAAAGCTTTACTGTTGGCACCGCATCTCAAGGCGGCACCTATTTCGCTTATGGTTCTGGCTGGGCAAACCTTGTCGCAGAAGAATTGGGCATGACAGGCGGCGGCGAAGTCACCGGCGGCCCAATGCAGAACATGGCGCTTGTGCACACGGGCGAAGTCGCCTTCGGCATGACCACAATGGGCCCTGCGGCGGAATCCTTGGCAGGCACCAACCCAATCGCACCTGGTCTGCAAATGACCAATGCCTGTGCGATGTTCCCAATGTATCAAACGCCATTCTCGGTGACGGCGTTGTCCTCCTCGGGCATCACAAGCATTGATGAAATCCCAGATGGCGCGCGCATCGGCTTTGGCCCTGCGGGTTCGACCTCTGACACCTACTTCCCTCGCATGATGGAAGAGTTGGGCGTCAACTTTGAGCGCCGTAACGGCGGTTGGTCGGATCTCGGTGGCCAGTTGCAGGATGGTCTGCTGGACGTGATCGCCTTTGCCGCAGGTGTTCCTGTGCCCGCGGTCAGCCAGCTTGAAGTGCAGACGGACATCAACATCATCGAATTCACCGAAGAAGAGCAGGCCCAAATCATGGCGGCCTTCCCTGTGTCTGAATTCAACATCTCTGCAGATGCCTATACCACACTCGAAGCACCTGCGCGTTCCGTTTCCATGTGGAACTTTGCGATTGCAAACTGCGAATTGCCAGAAAGCTTTGTTTACGCGGTTGTGGACACTGTGATGTCTGACAATGCGCGTATGGTTGCCATCCACGGCGCCGCACGTTCGACCTTGCCCGAAAACTGGGACAAGAACGGCGTTTTGATGTGGCACCCAGGTGCGGCACGTTGGTTCACCGAGCATGCAGGCGCGACCATCGCGGCTGATCAGATTTTCGGCGGCTAATGCTGTAATCTATCAGGCGCGCGGGGGCCTCAAACCCTTCGCGCGCCTTTTCTTTTGCCCTTATCGGCAGAGCGGAAGCAAAAATCATGACCAACACCTCACAGACCAAAGCCAGCGATCTTGACGCGATCGCGGAGACAGGCCCCGTCATCGCCGAAGGCGTAGATCAGGAACCTGTTGAGAATAACCGCCGCCTGTTCACAGGCCCTCGTATGATTGCCGTGGCTATCCTTGCAACGCTCTATGCAGGGTTTCATATGGCCGCATTGAACGGGATTTCTATCTCGGCTTGGACGGGCATAGATCTGCCGCTTTTGCCGCAATTCCCGCTTGAGACTTGGAATTTCCGAATTGTCCACATCGCAGGCGCGCTTGTTTTGGGCTTTGTGCTTTATGCGTCCTACACTTGGAAAGAAGACGCAGAAACCCCCAAAGACACGGCCCTCTTGTCTAAGGCGGGCTATGCTTTGTTCATTCCCGCCGCCTTGGCGTTATGGTCTGCGCTGTCCTTTGGGCGGTTGATCGACTCTGGCACATTGCCAGAGATGGGGGGGCTTGTGTCATGGGCCGCCTTCCCCGGAACCGAGATTTATGAAACCGAGATTTGGAACTTTGGTGTGCCCCTCTTGGTGGCGACCTTTGGCGCCATCCTCTTGGGGTGGTTTGAACGCAAGCCACGCGATAGCTTTGCGACCAGCGATTTGGTGCTTGCACTTTGCGCAATTGTGGTCGCGGCCTATCTTGTGCCGATTTTCTCAACCGCGGCGCGCAATTCAGTCGGCACGCCCTTTGTGCCAATCGGTGTGGCCTTTGCCGCGACAGCAGGCACAGCGATGATCATGGAATTGACACGCCGCGTGGCAGGTCTTGCCTTGGTGATCATCACAGGCGTGTTCCTTGTTTACACCTTCACCGCGCATTTGCTGCCTGGCATCTTGGCCGTGCGCAATCCCTATACGTGGCAACGCTTCTTCGGCCATCTCTATTCGGATGCAGGCATCCTTGGGCCAACAACGGCGGTGTCCTCAACCTATATCATCCTCTTCATCATTTTTGCGGCTTTCCTTCAGGCCTCGAAAGTGGGTGATTATTTCGTGAATTTCGCCTTTGCCGCAGCAGGGCGCGCCCGTGGTGGCCCCGCCAAAGTGGCCATTTTCGCAAGTGGCCTGATGGGTATGATCAACGGCACCTCCGCAGGGAACGTTGTGGCGACAGGATCGTTGACCATCCCTTTGATGAAAAAGGTAGGCTATCACAAGAAAACCGCAGGCGCGGTCGAAGCGGCCGCCTCAACAGGCGGCCAGATCATGCCCCCTATCATGGGCGCAGGCGCTTTCATCATGGCCGAGATCACAGGGATCCCCTATCAGGATATCGCAATCGCCGCGATCATTCCCGCGATCCTCTACTTCGTGTCGGTCTATTTCATGGTCGATCTTGAGGCCGCGAAATTGGGTATGCGCGGCATGCGTGAGGATGAGTTGCCAAAATTGAAACTGCTTTTGAAGCAGGTCTATCTGTTCTTGCCCATCCTGATCCTGATCTATGCCCTGTTCCAAGGCTATTCCGTCATCCGTGCGGGCACCTTGGCCACGCTCAGTGCCGCCGTCATTTCATGGATGCCCGTGTTGATGGTGCGCTTCTTCCCACAAAGCCTGCCTGCCGCCTCGGTCGCGGGTATGGGGCCACGGGAGATTCTCAAGGCGTTTGAATTGGCTGGCATCATGGCCATTCAGATCATCGCGGTTTGTGCCTGTGCGGGTGTTATCGTGGGTGTGATCAGCCTGACGGGTGTTGGTGCGCGCTTCTCATCCCTCCTGTTGGATTTGGCGGGTGTGAGCCAAGTTCTTGCCCTGTTCTTTGCGATGTGTATCGCGATCCTTCTGGGGATGGGCATGCCCACCACAGCCGCCTATGCGGTTGCGGCCTCGGTGGTCGCACCGGGCTTGGTTGAGCTTGGCATTCCGCAGCTGACCGCGCATTTCTTCGTATTCTATTTCGCGGTTGTCTCGGCCATTACACCGCCTGTGGCGCTGGCCTCTTATGCGGCGGCGGGGATATCGGGGGCAAATGCAATGGAGACATCGGTGGCCTCGTTCAAAATCGGGATCGCCGCCTTCATCGTGCCTTTCATGTTCTTCTACAATTCGGCCTTGCTGATGGATGGCACCACGCTTGAAATCCTGCGCGCAGGGGCAACCGCCATTTTCGGCGTGTTCCTGTTGTCCTCAGGGGTGCAAGGGTGGTTCATGGGGGCGCGCAACCCGTGGTTCTTACGCGCCATCCTTATTGCGGCCGCGCTGTTCATGATTGAGGGCGGGCTGCTGACTGATCTGATTGGCCTTGGTGGCGCAGTTGGGGTCTATGTGATCCAAAAACTGTTCCACCCAAAGGCGGATGCACAGATCGATGTCAAAGGCCTAGATTGATCCGACAAAGCGGCCCCCTTGTGGGGCCGCTTTTCATTTAGGTCTTTGTTAAATCTTCGCGCGCGACATTGATCCGGGTCTTTTGCCCCATCAGGTCAATCAAAACCCAAACGCGCTGATCTTCATCCAAGCTTTCGACTGTCGCAACAAATTGCGAGAACGGGCCCTTTTGCAAGGTCACCTGATCTTGCGGGGCCAGATCACTGGCTGCTGTCAAAACCCCCGCCTCATCGCACCGCGCCTGCAATCCCGCCATCAAATCATGGGGCACAGGGCTTGGCTGCCCTGCGAAAGAAACAATGCGCGCCACGCCATAGGTCGAGTTGATCTTGCGCCACGCCCCCTGCCCCGCATCTAGCGCCACAAAGAGATAGCCCGGGAAAAGCGGGCGGGACTTGGAGATAAACCGCGCCCCAACACGGGATGTGACACTCAGCATCGGTAGAAAAGTTTCAAACCCTTGGCGGTTCAAATTGCGCAAGGCAATGCTGTGCGAATTGGGTTTAAATTGCACCAAATACCAGTGTCTGTCAGGCCCTGCCGTCATGCGCCCTCACATACATTTACGCGATTGTGCCCCAGCACCCCGACCGAAACTGCCCAATTCGAAATCCAGTGAGAATTGTGTGATCGGTGTCAGGCCCGTCACGCGATTGTCCACGCGCGAGACCTGTGCGCGTGCGCGCAGACACTCATTGTCGAATTGCACACCAAGGCCATAACGGCGCACTGTATCCGTCTCAAGACCATAGAGGGCATAGACCTTTCCACCCCAATCAAGGGTATGACCCAGTTCAAAATTGATCGTGTCGAATTCATTATCGTCACTGTCATAGGTCCACCCCACCGAGGATCGCCAATCAACCAGATTGTCATAAGACAGCCGCCCCGTAATGAAGGACGCATCAGATTTATATTCATCATCGGTCACGCCAAGACGGGCTTCAATGAATTCGGTCAAATCTGCAGTCAAACCCAAACTCCAGCGCCGCACGGGATCGGGGTTACCAATGGCCTCGTCACGCTCAAGTTTGGTATAGGTGGCATCAAGCGTGACATTGTCCAAGGATTGGCTAAAAGTCAAAACATCCGAGACGCGCTCGAAATCAGGATTGTAGCGGCTTGTGGCCGAGAATTGGAACGGCCCCATACTGCGCCCCAACCGTAGCGTATAGAGGGCGCCCGAGCGCAGGCCTGTATTGCCGCTTGAGATGATATGATCCCGTTCGACCGAACCACCAAAGTAATAGCCCGAGGGCAATGCATAGCGATAGGTCACATCCACATCCGCAACCGTGACATCATATTGGTTGACCTGATCACGATTGACGCGGCGATACTGCCCAAGTTGGGCGTAATCAAAGGGATCAATCATATCGATTGACCCGTCAATCGAGGGCATGGTCACCTGCCCCGCCTCAAACCGCAAAAAGCCAATGGACGGTGTCAGGGTTTGCTGTGCGCCATTTGACGCGCGGAATTCAAAGGGCCAACTCAACCGCGTTGCGGCAAAACCACTTGTGCTGTTTTGCGCATCAGGCAGGGTTACATCGTCATGGATGCCGTAGCGATCCAGAAATAGCCCCAAATCCGCATCAATGCGCAGGATATCCCCCGCCTGCCACATGCCATCCCAGATCAAATTGGCCATCATCCGATCAATATCGCGGCGGCGTGGGTTAATATCGCCAAATTCGTTATAATCGGCCTGCGCCCCAAAATTCAGAGCCAAATCGCCAAAATCACCCGTCTCGCGCAGGAATGTCCATTGTGCATTCAGCACACGGTTTGAGGCTTTGTAATCATAGGTCTGATCGCGCAAAGCCGAGAACGCGGTATAATCAAAGCTCAGCACCTCATCCGAAGAACTGCGTGCGAAGCGTAAGAAATTGTTCAGACGATCTTGTGCATAAACCACAGGATCATCCCCAAAACTGGTGCGGCTATCCGCAAAGAAATCATAGGTGCTGATATAGCTGCGGTCTGAGGCCGATTGGGTCTGGAACACAAGATCAATGCCGTTGTCAAATTCCGCGCGCCCGTTAGAAAACAGAAACGCGCGTAAGGATTTCTCGGTCAGATCATCGCGGCTGAACGCCCCGTTTAATTCCAAATACCCATTGGAAAAGGCCTGCCGATATCGCCCCTCTAGGGTGCGCAAGACGCCCCCGCCCGCAGTCGCGCCCCCCGCAACCGAAATCTGCGGCGTGACCGTGATATCGGCGCTATCCCCCAACATACGGAAATAGGGCAAGCCAATGCGCGTGCCCAAGCGCGAATTGACGGAATAGGTCGGCGCAAGAAATCCGTTTGCCCGCGCCACTGAGGGATCAGGGGTGCGCAACCACGGCGTATAAAGGACAGGCGTGCCCGCGACGCGCAATTGCGCATCACGATAGGTGATGCTGCGGGTTTCTTGATCATGCACAGCGCGGCGGGCGCGCAATTCCCATAGCGGGGTCGCGTTTTCCGAACACACCTCGCAGGCTGAGGCCCGCACATAGGGGAATTCCGTGTAACGTCCTTCACGGCGGATCATTTCTTGCGCTGCAACTTGCAGGGTCTCGTCCACCAACTGCCGCGCGGCCACAATCACGCCATCTTGCAAATCGGCCGACATGTCGGCGAAAGCACCGTACAAAACCTGCCCGCCGTCTTGGCTGATAATGTAGAGCGGCCCATCCACCAAAACGCGGTCACTGACCACATCATAGGCAAGGCTTGGCGCACGCAGCTCAATACCACCGTAAAATATCTGCACATTTCCAGAGGCGCGATAATATTGGCTTTCTTGGTCGAAATAAATCTGATCCGCAATCAGCGTAGAAGGAAGATTTAGCTCAGGGGGTGCGGCCAAATCCGCGTTTTGGGCAAGGCCCCATGTGGCCGATAAAGCCAAACTTACCCCAAGCCCAAGCGGCGCCGAGAAATCGCGCACCGTGTTCCAAAAATGTCTCGCCCGTTCACGCGCCACAGCAAGTCCTCCGCACTACTCTGTTAGAGGAGTGTCATCGACCTGCCAAGAGAGGGCGGCCCCACCAAATGGGATTTTTCTAAGGCTTGGGCAGTGGCGCATCACTGCTGCGCAGATATCCCCAAAGAATGGCGATCATCCCCATACCAGCCTGACCATGTTCATTCATCATGGTGGTGTTGCCCAAGCCCGCCACAAGAAAACCTGTTGCAATTAAAAACCCTGCCTGCGCCGCCATTTGATCTGAGGATGCGGCACCCTGACGAATGGCCAAAGGCAAAAAGGCCCTAAAATAGGCCACAAGTAGCCATGTTATCAGCACCACACCAAGGATGCCGCGCTCAATCAGCATCGTTGTCCAAAGGTTATGGCCGTGCCCAAAAAACCAATACCGATCTTTTATCGCGTCATAGTTGCGCCCATCGCCCTCAACCTCGGCTCGGACGATCTCCTCGGCCGTGGCTAAGCCAAAACTTCGAAAGCCCGTTCCAAACAGCGGGTGGCGATCATAGACCTCGAGGGCAGAATTCAAGATTTTATCGCGGCCAGACCACAGATCATCGCCCGTCACGCGGTCAACCGCCTCGGCGCGGAATTCCTGTGCAACGGGGAGCGTCATGATGCCCACGCCAAGCGCCAAGACGGTTAGGCCCGCCACGATGAGATACCGCAGCCTGCGGGCCGCATAGCCCGCCATCAGGGCCGCAACCGCAATGATGGCCACAATGGCGATCCCGCTCACCAAGCTGCGCGAGGGGGGCAGATAGGCCAATGTGGTGGCCACAGCGCAGGCGCCAATGATTTTCAACCACCACGCCCGCCCTGTGAATGTTGCAATCCCCACAGCCAATGGGATTAGGGAATACATCCCCGAATGGTTCACATGGCCCACAGATCGAAATTCAGGATAGGGCCTGTCATTCAGCGACCAAGCGTAGAAGCTGTCAATCACTGCCCATGCGCCGCCCAAAAGCAACGCGGCCATTAGAATTTTCATATCACGAGAGCTGTAATTCAAGCGCCCCGCAGCAAGCACGAAAAGGCCAAGCAAACTCCAACGCGCAGCACTTTCTTGGGGTGGTAAAACGTCACGAAACTCGGACAAGGCAGGCCCAATCCACAGCACCGCAGTTAAGCCAATGATGGGCCATTCAAACGGGCTTGCTTGGCCTAGATGGCGCAGCCGCACGGACTGAACCGCGTAAGCAATCAGGAACAATAAGCTTGCGACATTCTTCGGCGCCTCGAACAAGGGCAAGGCAAAAAAAGCCAATGCCAAGAGCGCCACCTCCACCATGGAGGCCGCACGCGCCTGTTTTTGCCCCGAGGCTGAGAGATCACTCATCCCTGCCCTTCCTTTTCGTTTCAATGAATTCAAGATAGCGCGCCAAAACCCTGTCGGGGGTAAGACTCTCGATAAAGGCTTGATCCGCCGCGCTGACCTTTAGGCGATCTTCCGCCAGTTGGGTGGTTATGGCTTCCGCAAGGCCCGCATCATCCCCCTGCGCAACAAGTTGCAACGCGGTGATATGCTGCGCCAGTTCTTGTGAGCCCGCTGTCACGGTCGAGATACAGGGAATACCTGCTGCGATGGCCTCTAGCGTGGCATTGCCAAGACCTTCATATAGCGAGGTCGACACGAATAAATCTGCTGCGGCCAGATGCGCAAAAATATCATCGCTGAAGCCGGGGAGGTGAAATTGCCCCGCAATGCCAAGCTTTTGCGCCTGCGCCACAAGCCTTTCGCGCTGATATCCTTCACCTAAAATGACAAGGCGGTCATCCCGATGCTCCCGGGCCGCCACGGTTTGGGCGAACGCGCGCAACAATGCCTTGAAATTTTTGACCCCATCAAGCCGCCCCACTGAGATCACAACACGGCCCTTCGGGCCTGCTTGAACTGGGGACACGGCCGCCCCCTGTCCGCGCTTGCGATCAACAGGGTTTAGAATTGTCGTGAAAAGGCGCGGGTTGATCTCGCAAAACCGTTTTAATTCTTCCCCAATCCCCTGCGACACGGTCATGATCCCCGCCGCGCGCGGATAGAGGAGGCGGAATTCGATGGGCCGTGTGCGCCGCTTCCATGCAGAGGGGATGTCAAAGATCTGACGCGCAATCTCCGTATGCTCAACGATAAACACGGGCGGCAAAGCGGGTGCGATCAGCTTGGCACGCAGCATCGCTTTATTCACAGTGGTCATATGCGAAACGATGGCGTCAATCCGCTCTGCGGTGCAGATTTTGCGCAAAGCACGCGCATTGGCGAATGCGTTATGCGCCGCACGAAAGGCACCATATTCATAGATTTTCATGGATTTGGGAAAGGCATCTTTCAGAGGCCCCGCCTTTTGGGACACCGCCAAAACAATGTCCACATCGTCACGCGACAGGCTTGCATTGACGAGATCAAGGATCACACGCTCGGCCCCACCGCCTGCCAATGTATCGGCGACCATAAGGAGGCGTAAACGGCTCATCTTCTGCACACAGTCCCTTTCAATCCCGCTCTATGCTTGACCTTTTTGGCCGCCGCTGTCTATCACCTGTCACGGGTTTTGATCGGCGGGGCGCATCATTGCAACAGCAAAGCGACTATTTGAACCATGAGGGCGGGGCATGATCATCACGCGCCTTATCGGGGGCTTGGGCAACCAGATGTTCCAATATGCGGCAGGGGCGGCGCTTGCGGCGCGAACGGGTCAAGCGTTGCGCCTCGATCTGACCAGTTTGCGTAAATACAAACTGCATCAGGGCTATCAGTTCGACCAAATTTTTGCAGGCGATTTTCAAACCGCCTCAAAACTGGATTTGTTTCGCGTCTTGGGGTTTGGAATGCGGCGTGGCGTGCGGGGCAGCGTAACCCCAGACCCGCGCTTGCCCAACCCGCAAACAGGGCCGAAAATTCGGCAGCCCTCGCATAATTATTGGGATGGTTTCAGCGCATTATCGGGAAAAACCTATCTCGCGGGTTATTGGCAATCGCCCAAATATTTCCAAGGGGCCGAGGCGGCGATTGCCCGCGCCTTTGAGTTTCGAGAGGATTTCACGAGCGAGAATGCCGAGATTGAAGCGCAAATGGCTGCTTGCACTTCTGTCAGCCTTCATGTGCGGCGCGGCGATTATGTCAAGAACGCCAATGTGAACGCTTTTCACGGGATTTGTGATTGGCCCTATTACAGGGCAGCGATGGCGCATATGCGCGCGGCCCTTCACGCGCCGCAGTTTTTCGTGTTTTCTGATGATCTTGATGCCGCGAAAGCCGAGTTCGGCCAAGGTGCGGACATCATCTATGTCACGGGCAACACGGGCGCGGTCAGCTATCGCGATATGATGTTGATGGCGCGCTGCAAACACCATGTAATCGCCAATTCCAGTTTTAGCTGGTGGGGGGCATGGTTGGCCCGTGCGAATGGGGCTGCGGATGATGGTCAAATCGTCATTGCACCAAAAGTTTGGTTCGCAGGCAGCCCTGAGCCGATGGAAGATATCTATCAGCCCCATTGGGTAAGGATGTAGGCGCCATGAGCCCCAAACGTGAATTGCAGCGCTGGTTGCAGAATATGCGCCTGAAATGGCGGTGGCGGCGCGCGGCGCAGACCAGTCCAAGCGGCCTTGATGTGGCGCATGGCCTAGACCGCTGCGACATCACCTATATCAACCTTGATCACCGCACGGATCGGCGCGAGCGGATCGAGGCAGAATTTGCCACGATCGGCGCGCAACATGTGACCCGCTTTGCGGCCCATAAACACGCGCGCGGCGCAACGGGTTGCGCGATGTCTCACCGCGATGTGATCGAAGCCGCCACCCCCGCAGAAGGGCGGATCACCATGATCTGCGAGGATGATCTGGAATTTCTGGCAGATCGTGCGCGGCTCGATCATTTGATTGAAACATTTTACCGCGACAGCCGCATGGATGTTCTGTGTCTAGCCTATAATCGGCGCAATGGGATCGCTGTTACTGAGGATTTTCTGATCACTTCTAACACGCGCACCATGTCCTGCTATTTGGTCAAGCCGCAGGTTGTAGATGCGCTGCGCGAAACGGCGAGAGAGAGCGTCAGACGCCTGGAGGCAGGAGAGCCTGACAAAACCGCGGCTGTGGATGTAACATGGCAGTCCGTTCAGCGGAACTTTATCTTCGCCTTGGCCCGTCCTCGCGCGGCACAGCAAGCCCCCTCCTATTCAGATATTCTAGGGCGCGCGGTTGATTACAACCTGTGAGGCTGATGTCGTGAGACTGGACAGACACGGCCTGTCTCGGTATCGAAACATCTGAGGCTAATGGGGAAATACATGTTCGGCTTTGCGCAGCATCTTTTTGGATTAAGTCGCGGCACTAAGCGGCTAATCCAAGTTGCTTTTGATGCCTTGGCCATTGTGTTTTGTTTTTGGCTTGCGATGGCGCTGCGGCTTGATGGCAATGTTATGGCCATGACAGCGCGACCTTGGTTGGTTCTGATCCCCGTGATCCCAGTGACCATTTTTGCCTTCGTGATGCTGGGGCTTTATCGCGCGGTGATCCGCTATATGGCGGATCGGGCTGTGCGCACTGTGGCGATCGGGGTTCTGATTTCGGCGGTTGCCATGTTCGCGCTCAGTCAAGGGCTGAACCTTCGGGTTCCGCGTTCCGTTCCTGGGATTTACCTTGCGCTCTTGCTGATTGTTGTGGGGGGCACGCGATTTGTGATGCGCGGTATTTACCTCAGCACACAAGCGGCCACGCGGGAACCTGTTTTGATCTACGGCGCAGGCGAAGCGGGACGTCAGGTTTTGCAGGCATTGGAGCAAAGCCGCAATTACCGCCCTGCCCTTTTCGTAGACGATAATGGCAAATTATCGGGCAGCGAGATTGGCGGCGTGCGCATTGTGCGCCCAGAGCAAGCGCGCGCACGCATCAAAAATTTAGGGATCAAAACCGCGCTGATCGCGATCCCAGACAGCAACCCCGCAGGGCGGCGGCATGCGGCGCAAGTTTTGGCTGACCTCGGCCTTGAGGTGCGGGTGATCCCCAATATGTCCGATCTGGTCTCTGGCCGCGTGCGGATCTCGGAATTGCGGCGCATCACGGTTGAGGAATTATTGGGGCGCGAGCCCGTCCCACCGCTGCCTGATCTGATGTCGAAAACCACCCATGGGAAATCTGTTATGGTGACAGGCGCGGGTGGCTCGATTGGCAGTGAGCTGTGCCGCCAGATTTTGGAACAAAAACCAAGCAAGCTTGTTCTGTTCGAAAATTCAGAATTCGCGCTTTATCGCATTTTGGAGGATTTGCAGGCATGGCTTGCACCGCGCGATCACCCAACAGAGCTGATCCCAATCCTTGGCTCGGTCACGCATGAGGGGCGGGTTGCGCGCGCAATCACAGAAAATGCGGTCGAAACGCTGTTTCATGCGGCGGCGTTCAAACATGTCCCCCTTGTCGAGGCGAATATTCTTGAAGGTCTGCGCAACAATGTCTTTGGCACGAAATGCGTGGCCGAAGCCGCAGGGCGTTTGGGCGTTAAAAACTTTACCCTGATTTCCACGGATAAGGCCGTGCGCCCCACCAATGTCATGGGCGCCACCAAACGCGTGGCGGAATTGGTGATGCAAGCCACCGCCAAGGCCTATCCCCACACGCGCTTTTGTGCAGTGCGTTTTGGGAATGTCTTGGGGTCATCTGGCTCGGTAATCCCGAAATTTACCGACCAAATCCGCCGTGGTGGCCCCATCACCTTGACCGATCCAGAAATCACCCGCTATTTCATGACCATCCCCGAAGCCGCACAATTGGTGATCCAAGCAAATGCGATGGCCCAAGCAGGCGAAATTTACCTGTTGGATATGGGGGAGCCGATCAAAATTCTCGAATTGGCCCGCACTATGGCCCGCCTGCAGGGGCGCGAAACCTATATCGCAGGGCAAGAGGCCCCGATTGCCGATGGCCTCGCGATTGAGATCACAGGGCTAAGGCCTGGCGAAAAACTCTATGAAGAGCTTTTGGTCGATGACGGGGCAGAAACCACCGCGCATCCGCGGATCATGTTGGAGCCAGCCCAAAATGCCACAGACCCCAGCGACACCCCGCGCGCGCTTGCGGCCCTAGAGGCCGCGCTACAGGCTGAAGATGCCGCACAGGCCTTGGCCCTGTTGCGGGATATGCCGATCGCATATGCCTATCCGCGCGAATAAATATCTTCGTGGCGGATGATGTCATCCTCGCCCAGATAGCTGCCTGTTTGCACCTCAATCAGCACCATCGGGATTTTTCCAGGGTTCTCCATGCGGTGGATTGCGCCTAAGGGCACGTAAACCGATTGGTTCTCGGACACCATTTTGACCTCGTCACCAATGGTGATTTTGGCGGTTCCCTCAACCACGATCCAATGTTCCGCCCGATGCTGGTGCGACTGCAGCGACAACACTCCGCCCGGTTTCACAACAATGCGTTTGACCTGAAACCGCGCGCCCAAGGCAAGGCTTTCGAACCACCCCCAAGGGCGGAAGTCGCGCGGGAATTCGGTGGCCTCTTTCGCGCCTTGCTGCTTTAGCAGATCGACCGCCTCGCGCACCCGCTGGCTTTGATCTTTGGGGGCGAGCAATACCGCATCGCCTGTAGCAATCGCGACCATGTCCCGTAGCCCGATACCAACCAAGCGCAGTTTTCCATCATCGCTGCGCAGCATGGTGTTTTTACAATCGATCGCATGGGCGTGCTCAGATATCAGATTGCCCTGCGCATCGCATTGAGCGGCCGACTGTTCTGCCACGGCCGTCCATGATCCGAGATCTGACCACTGCCCCTCATAAGGCATGACCGACAGGTTACCTGCGCGCTCCATAATTGCATAATCGATAGAGATATCTGGAAGATCGCGCCATGCGGCAGGATCAAGCCTGAGGAAATCAAGGTCGGCTTTCACCCCCCCAAGGGCCGCGTGGGCGGGGGCCAGCATTTCCGGCGCATGCGCCTCGAATGCGGCGATCATCACATCCGCGCGGAACAGGAAGATACCCGCATTCCACAGGTAATTGCCCGAGGCCAACATGCCTTCGGCCGTAGCAAGATCAGGCTTTTCTACAAAGCGGCTGAGGGGCAGGCACGCGCCCCCGGCCCCTTCGCCCAATTCCAGATAGCCATAGCCCGTCTCGGGGCGGTCGGGGCGAATGCCAAAGGTGACGATCTGCCCTGCCTCTGCCGCCGTTTGCGCAGTCAAGACGGCAACGCGAAAGGCAGCAGGATCAGGAATGACATGATCTGAAGGGGCCACCAAGAGAAGGGCCTGCGGATCGCGCGCGGCGGCCCAAAGGCTTGCCGCCAAAATCGCGGGCGCGGTGTTGCGCCCCTCAGGCTCTAGGATCAGGGCCTGCGGCGTGATGCCGATGCCCTGCATCTGCTCGGCCGCGGTGAACCGAAACGGGTCAGAGGTGATCACCACAGGCCCCGCGAACCCCTGCCCTGACAGGCGCTGCGCCGCCTGCTGAAACAGGCTGCCCTGCCCATGCAATTGCACAAATTGCTTGGGAAAGGCCGCGCGACTAACCGGCCAAAGCCGCGTACCAGACCCGCCGCAGAGGATGATGGGGTAAATCATTTCAACGCCATCTATCATTTGAACATCTTACTCTTTTCGAATGTATAAATCCCACAGCCGTATTTTAATTCTGATGAAATCGCGTCACATGGTTTTTTATTGGTATGCAGATCACCTTTGTCGTCGACAAAATCGAACCTGACCATATCCAAGTTATCAGTCACTTCAGGTCTGCCAAGTATCCAATCTGGGGTGAAGACCCGATGTGCATTAAACTCAACGCGGGGTGAGTTGGAAATTGGAAAGCTAACGTATAATTTTCCCCGCGGGCTCAAAGCGTCAACAAGGTTCCGAAGCCCCTTGAGATGGCCTTCGGGATCGATCATGTCACCGTAGCGACCTAAACCAAAATGCTCTAGCGCATGCAAGCATGAGATGCTGTCTACAACTCCTAAATCTATATTTTGGGTCAAATCTGCTTGAGTAAAAATGATGTTTTCATGAACACTTGACGGCAGGTCTCGAATGTCCAAAATTTCGATCGGCCTAAAGCTCGCAACGTGTGCTACGAAACCATCAACGCGAGATCCAATATCTATGTGGCGGGTTGGATTATCTGCGAATATTAAACTCGCTACTAATAAATCCTGATGAAAATAATGCCCCTTCATTACGCCTGCGGAAGAATTAAAATCAGTCATAATGCAAAAGAACTTGTCGACCGCACCCCCGTAGCGACGCCAGACTCTGTAATCATTCAAAAGTCTGTTTAAGTTACTGATTTTTCTAATAAATTTTCGACGCACGATGTACCTCTACTAATAAAATTATAGCGTCAATTCAATAAATTTGTGAAACTAAATTATACAATGTGGCCCGTGTCAACTTCGTTGCGACCACTCTCATAAAGCCAACCAACTCGATCCCTACTGCGCGTAGTTTACCACATCCGCGTACATAAGCTCACCCCATGGATCCTCTCCCTACAAGGGATCAATATGAAGAACGACCCAATCTCTGCCATGTATATTGTTTCCACTCTAATGACCGATGCTGCTGATACGAGTGAATCACCATAGGTATACAAGATTCGAAATGGACGTGAAACCAAGTCAGGGTTCCTAGACAAACGTCCAGGACAGATAGCTTTTTGTTACCAAATAACCGCTAACAGCGGAAAAACTGAAACCGCCATAGGCGCATCAAGGAAGGGTGAATTTGGGCAAATGGACCGTTTGAGCTGAGCCGGGCAGCGTGGCTCAACACAATATTCATCGCCGGAATAACGCGCATCTCATCGAAGCTGTCGGTTCGCGCGGGGGAAAATCAGCCTGCTGTGTAACGCTTTTGTCCTATTTGTCGGCATTTTTCGGCCTAAATCGCTTGCGCCATGACCGCGCCATCCGATCGTTGAACCGTTTCAGGCACGCCCGCACGAAACTGTCCGCTCCGCAATATTCGCGGCGCAGTTGAGACATCAGGGGTGATGCGGGAAAGGCAGGTGCGGTGACGCATCGTGCGTTGACGCGCCCTGCGATCATGAAGCCATTTGCAAACGTGGGCCATGCGTTTTCCAGGACGTAATGCTGCTCCTGCGCGCCATCCAAATACCGCTCGAACCCCCATGGATCGCCAATGCCGCGAGCCAATTTGACGCTAATCAATTGTTCAAGATAAGTCACGCTCCAGATGCAAGCCACCAAAGAATTATAGGTTTCATAGCCCCGGGACATGGGCATCAACCTTGTGCGCCCCTGTGAAAGAGACGCTGAAAGGTCCCAATTCTCGTCCTTCCACGGGCGGTGACGCTTGGTTGGCCAATGGTTGAGCATATATTGTCCGCCTGCGGCTTTGAGCGCCGAGAAGGCCTCCGTCAATCTGGCATCATCCACGGGAGCCAATGGACAAAGATCTTCGAGAAGGACAAACACATATTGAACCTTGGGAAAGCGCAACCGCAGCTCGTCCAAAGCTTCGGACAACAGGGCAAGAAACGAAGCAGATGTTCCTACAAACACATCCTCTCCTGCGGCCGCACCATCAGTAGCGATCAGCATTTCAGGGCGGTTTGGCCAGAACAGGTCCAGGTTCTGCCGAATTGCGGGCAAGTATTTTTCCATTTTGGAATAGGTCATCACCAAAAGCGCCGTATCCTGACCCCAGATATCTAGGTGGCGGCGGTCATGTAGTTCGTTGCGGGATACTGCCATCCAGCGTCTCTAAATTTTGCCCCAAATGACTGTGGATTTCCCACTAAGATATCTATGATAAACCCCCACGTGTATCTAAACCCTATACATAGCGGGTTCGATCGATACCACACTGGCACCAGGATCCAACAACTCGTCATACAGAATTAGCATCTTAAAATGCCCGCAAGATAATGTTTTTGGACATTCTAAATCTCTCGTCCTTTGAAAAAGAACTCTAATACTTTTAAAGGATATTTTGATAAAATCATTAATGGGTTTGTGTAAATGCCGTTTTCCTTACAAGCTCTAAGTACTTCCCGGTTAAGTTGCAGAGTATTACGCCATCCCCGCGTACTAGCCCCGCCGGTTCGCATGCGCACTAGTACCTCCGGCAAGTATCGATATTTGAGACCACCCGCATGAAATATTCTGGCAACCAATTCGAAATCACCTGCAATACGATAATCGGAACGAAACGTACCAAATTGCTCGAAAACACGAGTATGGAGGAACAGGGTTGGATGTGCTGGCATCCAACCCCAAGCAATGCGACTGGGCGCAAAATGTGCAGATCGATACCGCCTCACAGAATGCATCGTGTTGTCGGCAGAAAAAAATTCAACATCCGCGAACATTGCATCAAGGCCCTCGCGCCCCATTACATCGGCCACCCTGGCAAGCACCTCGGTGTCGGTGTAAACATCATCAGCATTGAGAAACCCGATCAACTCACCTGTAGCCAAAGCAATGCCCTTGTTCATCGCATCGTAAATGCCCTGATCTGGCTCGGATAAAACATTCGCAAATTTCTCTTGATGACGAGCAAGAATGCCCAAAGTGCCATCGCGCGACCCCCCATCAACTACAATATGTTCAGTTTCAGCCCACGTTTGGCCAGATACTGAGTGGATCGTTTGTTCAATAGTACTCGCACTGTTGTAGCAAACGGTGATAACGGATATTTTCAGTTTCGCCACCCTAAACGGTTGAGTATCCCAAGCAACACGTAGTCAAAATGGCCATAGTTTAGGGTGAGCAACAAACGTCGGACCTGATAAAGGCGTTTCTGCCAGAGAGGTAGCGTTCTGCCATTGAGAATAACGCAGTACTCATCCGCAAACTTGGACAAGCATGTGCTAGTCTTTGTGGCATCGTGGTAACGAAGACCACCCCAGAAATTAGGCACATGCCGTACACTGTCGGAAACCCGAAGCACACGTAAAAACCATTCATAATCAAAACCGAATTGCAGCGTTTCATCCAGCCAGCCGATATTATCGTGCAATTCACGCCGCCAAAACGCAGCCTGATTGGTTAGTACCATGCCTTCTGCCAATAAAGCTTTATAAGTGGGCCTTACATACCGCTGGCCCCGAACTATGTTGTCATTTGCATCAATGATTTGCATGTCGCCAAGTATCAAGTCAACATTCGGCGCGATACGGGCTGTCTCGGCCATTTGCATAAGAGCTCCCGGGAGATAAACATCATCCGAATTCTGCCAGGCCACCCAGTCTCCAGTCGCACGACGTAGTCCCTTGTTGATAGCAGCAGTCTGGCCGCCATCCGGCTCACTCACCCACCAAGCTAAGCGATGCTCATATTTTTTAATTATCTCAACGCTACCATCCTTAGAGCCACCATCGACAATAATGTACTCAAGATTGGGATACCCCTGATTGAGAACCGAGCAAATCGTTCGTTCAAGGAATACCGCCTGATTGAAACTGGGTGTGACCACCGTAATACGTGGCAACTCATGCATGGCCTAACTTCCCCAGCAGCGTTTAAGCTGCGTACAACCAGCAATGCTCACAATCCACCATGCACCCACAGCCAAAAAAATAATTGTCATAGAACTCACCAAACACCACAAAAAAGATAATGAGCAATCAATAGAGTCCCCAAATAGCGGAGACGGCTTGGCTCATGAGCGAAAAAACAAGCCATCCCACTGAAGCGTGCGCCCGACTTCAAGGTCAAGGAATGCGGGCTCCAACGACCACAATTCGAACCCTTCAGCTTGCAAGCGGTCAACGCAATCTCGCCAAAGATGCTGGCCCCGGTAAAGCGGCACCAGAGACAACTCTATCAAGATGCCCTTTACCTTCGGCAGCGTCATCAAGGCTCCATCTAGGACCTGCCATTCATAGCCTTGTGTATCGATTTTCAATAACGGTGCATAAGCATTCTCAAGATAGGGAAAAACAGCTTTATCAACAGTGGTCAGCGGCACTGTTTCTGATCCAACGTAAACCGAGTTGGGTGCAGCACTGCTATGCGTTGTAAACATAGGAAGAACCGAACTACTAACGGAGTTTTCTGAGACGTTTAATTCAATTTCACCGTGCTGATCACCCAAAGCGCAGCGCGGATGCACCTGCCAAGCCAGATCATGCCTCTTGTTTTCCAGCAACTTGGCATGTGCGTGAGCAAGAGGCTCAAAAGATACAATCTTGTGCGTATACCCCCCCGCACGTAATCCCTTTGCAAATTGCCCCTCGTTTGCACCGATATCGACAACAATATCAATATCGAATGCTTGTAGTGCCGCGATCAGGCGTGCCGATGGTGACGAAGCCGGATCATAGCGATGCACTTCGACCCCAAACGCATTTAATAGTTTTTTAATTTTTTGTCTTGAACGCTTCAGCATCACTTCACCCGAATTAAAAATAAGTGTGATCTAATCAATTTCGTTCGGTTAATTGACGCTCATAATGGATCATTGCTCTGATCACGTCGCGCATCTTGTTCTGAGCCGACCAATCTAAAATGCGTTGTGCTTTTCCTGCGTCACCACAGTTATATCGAATCTCCGAAGGGCGGAATAGTTTTGCATCCTGAACTACATGCTGACGCCAATCCAATCCTAACTGAGAAAAAGCCGACTCAACAAAATCGTTAAGAGAGTTAGCCTCCCCTGTCGCAATTACAAAATCTTCTGGCGCTTCAAGTTGAAGCATTCGCCACATAGCATCCACATATTCGGCACACCAACCCCAGTCACGCTGGATCGCCATATCACCTAGCGTAAGTTTCTCATCTGCGCCTTGCGCAATACGCACAGCCGCGCGAACGATCTTACGTGTCACAAAGCGCGTGGGACGCAACGGCGACTCATGATTGAATAAAATCCCATTGCAAGCATAAAGCCCGTAAGCAGAGCGGTAATTATCGACCAACCAATGTGCAGTCGATTTCGCTACGGCATATGGGCTACGCGGCTGAAACGGTACATTCTCGTCAGCAAGACCCGTCACAATATCGCCAAAACATTCACCGGAGCTTGCATTGTAAAACCTGACTGGGGCACCAATAAACCGGATGACTTCTAGAAGATTTAGCGTGCCGGTTGCAATGCTTTCGAGCGCTTCTGCAGGCTGGTCAAACGAGAGCCCCACTGAGCTTTGTCCCGATAAATTATAAATCTCGTGGGGATCACTTTGACTTATGGCTTGAATTACACTTCTGAAATCACTGGCCACCATCGAGATTACTTTGACCCTGTCACGTATTCCAAGATAGGATAAGTTGGTGAGTGAGCGAGCTTGTGCATCCCGCGATGTGCCCCAAACCTCGTATCCTTTTTCAAGCAGAAATTTTGCTAAATAGGATCCATCCTGGCCCGAAACACCACAGATCAGAGCACGTTTCATCTTTCGCTCCTAGGCAAGTCTACGATAAACGTTCAACGTTTCATGAGCACAGCGATCCCATGAAAAACTGTCAAGGCGAGCGCGGCCCTTCCTGACTAACACATCCCGATGACTTTCTGAGCCCACAACACGCTCAATGGACTCCCTAATCGACCCAATATCGGCTGGATCAAAATACTCGCCACCATTTCCCACCACCTCGGGAATCGAACTAGTGGCTGCACATACCACTGGGCAGCCATGCGACATCGCTTCTAGAGGGGGAATGCCGAAACCCTCATATAGTGAGGGGTAAACAAAGGCGCTTGCTCGCGCGTAAAGACCAGACAATATCTCATCGTTACCGCCGAATTGAACGACTTGGTCACTTGTCAAATGCAACCGTGTGATCTTTTCTCGCTCCTCGGCACTAAATGGACCTCCTCCAAAGCAGACTAGCTTGAATTGGTAACGCAATGTCGGAGAAGATGCATACGCATCTAACAATCGAAGAAAATTCTTATAGCCGCCTCGATTGCCAACATATAGTAAGAACGGGCCGTCAGTTTTACCCCCTAGTTTAGCAAATGCTTCTGTTCTAGGTTTCATGAGGTCAAAACCAAGATGAATTACAGAAATCTTTTCTGGTGGTAAGTTGAGAAACTCAATAACGTCTGCTCGCGTTGCCTCTGAAATGCAGATAACGTGGTCTGCTCTCTTTGCCGCAGCAGCCTTATACCTGCTAGTTTTGTCTGCTAGCGGAAAATCCGAAGGAAAGCGTTCGTGGATCATGTCGTAAATGGTTAAAACCCGACGAGCATGTCGTGGACCTAGCGGTTGTGCAAAATAATAAGTCTCATGGACGATATCTGGACACTGTGTACGTAGGGCTATATCTCCTAACATGAGCCCGGCTCCCCGAAACAATAGTTTGAGGTATTTTGAATTAAACCGCTCAACCCTGGGGGCACGAAACCCCGTTACGATTCCTGACGGAAGATTTGGTAAATAAGAATTTATATAAAGCGGCGCAGCAATCGATATTTCAAGCCCGGGATCTTCAAACAATCGGGATGCAATCTCACAAAAATAGCGGGATACGCCACCGTAGGTCTGCGAACAAAATATTTGCGTATCATATGAAATTTTCATGCCTCTAGCTTTAAAACTTCAGGCCATTTTCTCGAGCATCAGTAGATGGTCGCTGAACGTTTTAGAGCCCAACCTTCTTCGCACCCATATAGGAGCAATGTGCGTCATCAGGCGCCCTGTCACCACACCGAGCCTTGCCTCATCAATTTGGTGTTCAGAAAATATGTGTATCCCATTAGCACTTGCAAATTTAAGGCCTAACCGTTCACCAAGCGCTTCCATAGTTCGGCGCTGGAAGAAACCGATATGTTGCCCAGTAGCAAACGTGTAGTACCACCAAGATTCAGCGGGAGGATCTCCCTCAGAATAAAGTTCCGTTGTAAAAATGAGTGTCTTGGCGCCGGAATAACTGAGAATTTCCCTGACAAACGCGACAGGATCGACCAGATGTTCGAAAACCTCGACAGCCGTGACAGCATTGCACGACCCTATCTCAGGATTATATTCAAATCCACGCGCCATAAGGTTTTCACAGAATTCATCATTCCAATAGAAATCAAACCCAAAGTCACGCATCAGTCGTGTCAGAACCCCATAGCCACCGGCAGCATCAAGATATACCCCCGCGCCTCTATCACGCAGAAGCCAGTAAAGAACCCCAGACAACTTACTCGCGATTGAAATATTCCGCATCACCAATCCCGTATCGGCACTGGAAATTGCACTCGTGTACGCTTCATTAAGCCAGTGTGGATCTCGCGCACGCAGGAAGCCGCATCGATCGCACACTTCGTAATTTGCTTGATACTTGCGAAGAACCTGGGCCGAGAAACACTGCTTCATTCTCTCTGAACAAATGGGGCAATCATCACTATGGGCAATTTGTGTTTCAATAGTCACGTCATGGCTCCTAAAAATTTATTCTGGATCCGTTTCATCAAAGGAACCTGAAAACATTTTCTTTTGCTAAAGGCATCAGCCCGCCTATCCCGAATGATACCCACTGGATGAGCCAACGGAAACGTGATCGCTTGGACAGGCAAGTTAGCCAACTCACTGCGACCTGTCGTGTGTGTGGCATTCGCATCGAAACCGATATTGGTCACTAAATTGACAGTCGGGAGTACTGTCAAACGACCTTGCAGCCAGTTTGCAAATACCCACTGATAGTCCCAAGTATCGATCTCCCCGCGATACACCCGCTCAAAAATATTATGCCAAAAAAAAGCTTCGCGCCCATGATCAAAAATGTCCGATAACCAGCCCCCATCTCTGATCCGCGGCCAGTTAGACATAGCCACGTCATAATTGGCCACCCAGCGGTCACGCCAAGTGGCCCAGCCCCATATATGGACATATTTTGAAAAATAATAGCTGTCGTCATTACGACGTCGGCCGAATTGAAAGTTATCTCCACTTATTAAGCCAATACGCTGATCGTGGCGGTAACGCACTAGCAGTTCCTGACAATACCTGAAGAAAGTAGGGTGAGGCAGGCAGTCATCTTCCAAAATAATGGCTTCTTCAACTTGGTCGAATACCCAATCTATGCCGCTAGATACACGCACTTTGCAACCAAGATTTTTATCGGAGAAGTTTGTAAGTACCTCACAATCCCAGTCCACACGGTCGATAATCGCCCTCGTTAAAGCGCATTTCTCAGCCTCTTGCACTCGGTCTCCGCGCGGCCCATCAGCAATTACCAAGAGCTTCGGGGGGCGTGCGCTTGCAATAGCAGAAAAAACTCGTTCCGTCGCATCTGGACGATTGAAAATAATAAGAGCTACTGGCGTTTTCAGCTGCCAATCAGACATTAAGAGCATTCCTAAAATAGTTGACGGTTTCTTTTAACCCGTCTTCAAGAGTAACTTGAGGCCTCCATCCAAGCTTTTCTTTCGCTAGTGTAATATCGGGCTGACGCTGTTTCGGATCATCTATCGGAAGTGGATGGAATGTGAGTTTGGATTTGCCGCCAACACAGCTTAACACTTTCTCAGCCAGATCCAGCATGGTGAATTCACCAGGGTTCCCCATGTTGATCGGCCCAGTGACCTCAGGTCCGCTGTTCATCATCCGCACAAACCCGTCAATAAGATCATCTACGTAGCAGAAAGACCGAGTTTGCTGACCGTTGCCATAAATGGTAATATTTTGACCTTTGAGAGCCTGCACTATGAAATTGCTCACAACACGACCGTCATTTGGATGCATGCGAGGTCCATAAGTATTGAATATTCTAACAACTTTAATGTCCAAGTTATGTTGCCGTTGGTAGTCAAAAAACAAAGTTTCGGCGCAGCGCTTTCCCTCATCGTAACAGGCTCGAGGACCGATGGGATTCACCTTTCCCCAGTAGCTTTCGTGCTGAGGATGAACCTCTGGATCTCCATATACTTCGCTAGTTGATGCCTGAAAAATCCGCGCTTTCACACGCTTGGCCAACCCAAGCATGTTAATTGCTCCGTGCACACTGGTTTTTGTGGTCTGAACTGGGTCATGCTGATAGTGTATCGGCGACGCTGGGCACGCGAGATTGAAAATACGGTCAGTTTCCACAAAAAGTGGAATCGTAACATCATGACGCAGAAGCTCGAAGTAAGGGTGACTAATCAAATGGGCAATGTTTGCTTTGCTACCGGTGAAGAAGTTATCCACACACAGAACATCATTTCCGTCTTCGATAAGACGGTCACACAAATGAGAACCTAAGAAACCAGCACCGCCTGTAACCAAAATTCGTTTCATGTTACTTCCTCACTAAAATATAGCTGCGTGGGTTACAGAACCCAATTTCGCAACTACTGTTACCTTGTACAAAAAAATTAACTGCGCCGCACCCTTTAACATGCGTAAAATCCATAACTTTCTTTTTTGACCAAAAACCGTGCACTATCTGATCAATTCCTATCGATCTAATCCAGGACCTCTCATGAGCATCACTTGAATTACTGATATAAGCAGCTTGACTATAAGATACATCGAAACACTATTACCAGCAGATACGCTGCGATCAAAAAGGGGATGGTATAATTTTTTCATCGATATGAATTTTTCGTATATTTATGTTGCAACAGCCTTAGAGGCCAACACAAACGAGGAAGTAAAATTTGTTAAGCGTGTTGAATATATAATGTGTTTCACGCCTAAGTACTCTCTTGCCTTAAAATATTAAAATTTCGCTAAAAAATGTATAATTTATAAAAATTATTGCGCTGTTCACTCTGACCACTAAGCACATGAAAGAGGCTAGAACCTCAACTACGCTCACTATCATCGGTGGCTTGATATACTTACCTTGACGAATAAAGTATTTTAAAAATAAAGAAATGTAAAATTCGTGAAAAACCTGCGCAACAAGATACAATAATAAAAGGCAATATTCACATAACTCACAGTCCACTTTTTAATCTGTAAAAATTACATGTCACTATAACGTACGACCTTTAAACCTCCAAAAAGTTCTAGAGATACTTGAAATAATTTATCAAATACCATTGTTATAAAAAAATTTTTTATTCACAAAACGAAATATACAACTTAAAAATTTTTATTTTAAAGTCGCGCTAATTCAAGTAAGATTTTACTCTAGTAACTTTTGAGAAAATGAAAAATCTACAAAAAAAGTCGTATTTATTGTTTTTGCATACACGACGTACCCGACGGATTTCATATATTGAAACAATGGGTTCGACGCCAGATTCTCAAGCGACAAACCCAATATTTCAACGGCAACAACAAGTGGTCGATGCTCCTCCCAATCGTTCGACTTGAGCACCTCAAGGTCAAGACCTTCTACGTCGACAGATAAAAAATCAATCTTTTGTCCATAAGGTACATGTTGCCTTAGTATTGCAGATAAAGGAAGAACTGGAACGTCAACAGTCGCAATAATGCGCCAAACTTCATTGCATCGTGATTTTGCCAAGCTTTCATCGAAGGTATTGAGAGCTGGTTCATTGAATACATAGAACTTTAATCCTTCAGCCCTATGCCCAACGCCAATTTCAAGATTAACATCTCGGGAACGATATTTTCTAAATGCATACATACTTCCAGGCATTGCATCTACATTAATACCGCTCCAGCCCCGCTTGTAGAAAAGGCATGTGTTTGAAAAGCGATATGGGTGATGGGCCCCTATATCTACATAAAATCCATTTCTTATGAAATTTTCTCCATGTATCTTTAAAAGCAGTGATGATAAAATTATATCTTCGCCATCCTGTGAGTATGATAATTTCCCACGTCTATTATGAAAATTTGCCCTGATACCTTCAATATGTCGAGCTATTTTTTGACCAGCTAATTTTTTTATTTTTTTTCTGACTGTCGCATTCATTTCAAGCCCTCAAAAGTGAAAAATCTTATCGAAGATTTTATAAGCACATTCATGAAGATATTTTTGGAAAAATTGAAAATGTTATTTTAAAAAATTGGACCCTAGTTTCACTAAAAATCATTAATAAAAAATAAGCAGAAAATCCATAAGAAACAAGTGTTGCAGCAGCGGCCCCGGACGCTCCATAAACAGGCATAAGAAAATAATTCAAGATAATATTAACAACTAACCCTAATAACGTATTAAACATTGAGAATTTTTGGAGGTTTTCGGCAATAAACCAATATCCATTAACAACACCCAACGAAACAAATATACCAGTCCAAATGTGAATAGCCAACACAGAAGCTGCCTCTCGATAATCAGCTCCGTAGATCCCTATTATAATTCGTTCTGAAAAAAATGTAACAAATATTGCCACCAATACAGCTAGATAAATCATGGTACGAAAAAATAAGTCAAGTCGGTCACTATACAATTTTTCACTTATTTTTTTTGCATTTAGTATAGCTGGAAATAAAGATTTAGCGATAACCAATGGTACGAAATACCAAGCTTCTGACAATCGCACCGCCGCGGAGTAGACACCAACCTGTTTGTTTCCAATCATTTCCATGATCATAATCTGATCTATGCGCATGTACAGACTTACCGCGACACTAGACACGATAATCGGCCATGAGCTTTTAAGCACAGTCCATGCAATACCTTTATCAAAAACCGTAAGATAACAACTTGTATTCTGCCTCCAATAAGAAAACGACAAAAAAGCAGCTAGTGATAATTGATCGATCAGCAATACTATTATAAACCAAAATAAATCAGCTTCAATGAACATTAAATAAATCTTCAATGTCGAAGATAATCCCAGCTGGGCCAATCTACAAATTGATACATATTTTGATAAAACCTTAGATTGAAAATAACAATCTACTACGTCAAACGACTGTAAAATCAGGCCACTGGCAATTATCAGTATATAAATTTTATTATCAGCTTCAGTACTGCTAAATTTGACGGTAACCGCTATCAAGCCTAGAGTAAGAAACGATCCTACAAGCTTTAGCCAGAATGCAGTACCTAAATATAAGTCACCTGCAGTGGGATTGTTTACCAGGTAGCGTACTAAAACACTATCGATACCTAATCGGGCTACAGTGGCGAATATCGCGACAAATGCTATGACATAACTGTAAACACCAAATTGCTGGGGTCCCAAATATCGAGCTACGTATATGCCGACGATAAGGCCTGCTATTATGCGCAACACTTGTTCAGCGAAGAGCCACGATGTGTTTAAAAAATATCGTCTAAAGCCCTGACTGTTAGTATCCGGAACCAATATCTGAAATATTGAATTGATTGCCTTAAACAAAGACATTGTTGTTCTTCAACTGAAAACGACTGTGGATGTTGTTAGTCACGCGTTTCATATACACTCTTCTTAATCTGAGAGCCCAAATACCAAACGCACAATAGATACTAGCTGGCTGAAACTTGAGGAGTCGAATATGATAAATTCGTTATTTTTTGATTCTTTACCAACAGCGCGATCATATGTAGATTTGAAAACATCTTACTTGTTCCAGATCCTCTACTGAATAAATCACAAAGCACATAATTTTTAAAACTTTGCGGACTAGGTGGTTAGCATAATTATTGTAGCGAGTACAGATAATAACTATGAACTAGCTTGAGCTCATGGCCGCAACATTTATTCGAAGTAGCTTTGTGGCTAAGAGTTGCGGGGATAAAATAGCTACGATCGAAAAGGTTAGCTTTGCCAGTATTACATGTAATCATTCTTATTCGGGGCTAACATCAATAGAGTAGCCATTGGCTTTTAAAAACGAGTTCCGCTTGGCTTCTCTAAGATCGTTAGCCACCATTTCTTCGCACATCTGCTTAACTGTAATCTCGGGTGACCAGCCTAATTTATTCTTTGCCTTGTTCGGATCGCCTAACAAAGTTTCAACTTCTGTTGGCCGAAAGTAGCGACGGTCAACACGAACAATGGTTTGACCCACGTCAAGGGCTGGACATTTATCGCCATCTATTTTTTCTACAACTGCTGTTTCCATAACTCCCTGACCTTTAAATTTGAGAGTAATTCCGAGCTCTCGTGCCGCCAATTGGATGAACTGACGGACGGTGTATTGTACACCTGTGGCAATAACAAAGTCTTCCGGCTGATCTTGTTGTAGCATCATCCATTGCATGCGTACGTAATCTTTAGCATGCCCCCAGTCCCGCAGAGCATCCATGTTGCCCATGTATAGGCAGTCTTCGAGACCTTGAGCGATATTAGCCAACCCACGCGTTATCTTGCGGGTAACGAAGGTTTCTCCTCGACGCGGACTTTCGTGGTTGAAAAGAACACCGTTGCAGGCATACAGCCCATAGGCTTCGCGATAGTTGACCACAATCCAATATGCATACAGCTTTGCCACTGCGTAGGGGCTGCGTGGGTAGAAAGGGGTACTTTCGTTTTGAGGCGTTGCTTGCACCAAGCCGTACAACTCAGAGGTTGAGGCTTGATAAAAACGAGTTTTTTTCTCAAGTCCAAGGATACGAATTGCCTCTAAAAGGCGCAGCGTACCGACGGCGTCAACGTCGGCGGTATACTCTGGACTTTCGAAGCTTACGGCTACATGGCTCATGGCACCGAGGTTGTAAATCTCATCAGGCTGCGTTTCTTGAACAATGCGGATTAAGTTGCTGGTGTCACTCAAATCGCCATAGTGCAGCTTGAAGTTCGCATTTCCTCGTTGAGAATCTTGATAGATGTGATCAATACGTTGTGTATTAAACAAACTAGCGCGACGTTTAACGCCGTGAACTATGTAGCCTTTTTCGAGCAAAAACTCGACAAGGTAAGAACCGTCCTGACCGGTAATGCCTGTGATAAGGGCTACCTTGGGTTTTGTTGTCACAGCACTTTCCTTTAACTTTGAGTGGCGAACTTATTGAGATAGTCTTGATAAGCAGCTTTTAACCCAGTCTCCAGCCCAATTGTAGCTTCCCAACCAAGCGCCTTCATGCGGGAACTATCCATAAGCTTACGCGGCGCGCCATCGGGTTTCGTTGGATCAGTTTGAATTTCACCAGTGTAGCCTACTGTTTGAGCAACGATTTGTGCTAATCGAGAAATGGTTATGTCTTCGCCACAGCCAACGTTAATGTGGCTCAGCATAGGTTGGGTGAATTGCTCATATGTAGCCTTTGGAATATTCATCACATGGATGCTTGCTAAGGCCATGTCGTCCACATACAAAAATTCGCGCCGAGCCTGGCCCGTGCCCCAAATATTTACACTAGGTTTTCTGTCAATCTTGGCTTTGTGAAAACGACCTATAAGCGCGGGGATTACGTGAGCGTTTTCTGGATGATAGTTGTCGCCGGGACCATAAAGGTTGGTGGGCATGACGCTTCGGTAATCAAGCCCGTGGCTGGCGCCATATTGACGGTTGTAGCTCTCGCAAAGCTTGATTCCAGCAATTTTAGCAATTGCGTACGGCTCGTTGGTAGGCTCCAAGACGCCAGTAAGCAGCGCGTCTTCACGCATTGGCTGAGGAGCCAGTTTCGGGTAGATGCAACTTGAGCCAAGGAAAAGTAGCTTTTGTACCCCATAACGAAAGGCTGCGTGGATAACATTTGCCTGAATTATCAAGTTTTGGTAAATGAATTCAGCGGGAAATGCGTTATTAGCGTGGATTCCCCCCACTCTTGCAGCAGCCAGGTAGACTTGATCCGGCTTTTCGGTTAGAAAAAAATTGTCAACTGCCGCTTGGTTTGTGAGGTCCAACTCCGCGTGGCGCCGAGTGGAAATACGTTCTTCAGGGTGACCGAGCGCAATCAGTTGACGCACTATTGCTGAGCCTACCATGCCTTGGTGGCCTGCAACATATATTTTTGGGCTTGTAGTCATTTTTCAACCTTCACGGAGAACAACGCGAGAAGTTCTATTATGTTGGGTCTCGTCTAGATCAAAGCCGTAAATCGGTCTGATCGGCGTCAAATACTGATTTCAAATCGTAAAGTACATGTGTGGGTTTTCCAAAAGCGTTTAGGGCGTCCACCCCCATAGCTCGAAATTCGTCGTGGGGAACGGCAATGACCACCCCATCATAGACGCCAGCTTTGGGTAGTTTACATAATGAAATACCGTATTCCTGCTGCGCTTCACTAGGATTTATCCATGGGTCGTACACATCAACTACAATGCCGAAAGCCTCCAATTCAGCCACAACGTCCACGACGCGAGTGTTGCGTAGGTCAGGGCAGTTTTCTTTGAACGCCAATCCCATTATTAAAACGCGTGCATCGTGCACATTGATAGCACGTTGTATCATTGCGCGCACCAATTGACCCGCCACATATGCACCCATACCATCATTGATCCGGCGCCCCGCCAAGATCACCTGCGGGTGGTATCCCATGGCTTCGGCTTTATGGGTCAGATAATAGGGATCAACACCGATGCAATGTCCTCCCACCAGACCAGGTCGGAAGGGAAGAAAATTCCACTTTGTGCCGGCGGCTTGCAACACTGCCTCGGTATCAAGGCCCATCTTATTAAATATAATCGCCAATTCATTGACCAGCGCGATGTTGAGATCGCGCTGCGTATTTTCGATCACTTTAGCGGCCTCGGCAACCCGGATTGACGGCGCCTTGTGCGTCCCCGCCGTTACAATTGAGGCATAGAGCCCGTCTACAGTATTGGCCACTTCAGGGGTTGAGCCCGCTGTGACCTTTTTGATCGTTGTCAAACGATGTTCTTTATCGCCGGGATTTATACGTTCAGGGCTATAACCACAGAAGAAGTCCGTATTGAACGTTAACCCAGAAACGCGCTCCAACACGGGCACGCAGTCTTCTTCGGTGGCGCCAGGGTATACCGTGGACTCATAAATCACGATATCGCCACGTTTTAGCACAGCACCTACTGTCTCAGAAGCACGGATCAAAGGTGTCAGGTCAGGACGCTTTGAGGCATCAATCGGCGTGGGCACTGTGACGATAAAAATATTCGCTGCCTTCAAGTCATCTGCATTTGAGGAGTAGCGCAGTTTCTTCGCCTCCAATAATTCCGCATCCGACACCTCTAAGGTAGCGTCATGCCCCGCCTGCAGCGCTGCGATCCGAGCCTCATTCACGTCAAAGCCCATAACATCATATTTCTTGCCAAATTCCACGGCGAGGGGCAGCCCAACATATCCTAGCCCTATGACAGCAAGTTTATGCTCATGTCGTGTTCCTGAGATCACTTTACTGTTCTCTTCTTTTCGAGGCTGAGTTCATGGTCATCTGCACCAAATTCCGACATCAGGTCGTCAATTTCCGCTCTGATTGCTCGGTATTCATTCAATTTTCTGGCAAGAAAATCACCCGCAAGCGCGGACTTCTCCGCGAGGCCCTTCGGCGTCAAAAAATACGCGTAACGCAATTTATTCCTACTATCTCGAAAGTTTTTCACCTTAATCGCGCCAACATCGATCAATGCATTCACACAGTAATTTACACCGCCAGCACTGACCCCGAGCGCGTCCGCGATATCACGGTGGGACAATCTAGGGTTAGCCTCAAGGAGCCTTAGCACGCGAAATCGTAAGTCTTGGGAAGATTTCGATGAACGCGATGCAACACGGCTACCGCACTGAGCTTCAAATAACCGCCCAGCTTCTTTATGCGCATCAGATCTCTTGCACCCTGCGTTCACGAGTGAACGCATATCAAAGCACATAGATTGGTCAACCGAATTCTACGACCGCGGCAGAGAAGGGCCTACAATTTTTCTTTTTTTCAATGACAAGCACAAATTGAGATCCTCTCTTAATTGCTGCGCCTGCGTCACTCCCAAACACTGTGCTGCGCCGCCTCGAGGTAACGCGACAGCGTTGCAATTGACCTCCAACCCCCAGCCCGCGCAATGGCGACAGTGTCAAACCCGCGAACTAGTAGCTCTTGTGCAGCGCCTACGCGCAGTGAGTGCCCCGACAGCTCCAAGTGCTGAGACAAGCCCGCGCGCTTCGCTGCGGCCCTCACGGCGCGCACTACGGTAACAGGGTGAAGGCCACGCTCAATAGGCTGCCCACGATAGATGGGGCAAAATAAAAATGGAAAACCACAGCCTCGCTCGGCAATCCAATTGGCAACCAAGGTTGCCGTGTCCCGTGACGTAAACGCAAACCGCCCCAGACCCGTTTGGTCGCACTTGCTGCGGGATATCGTCACGCGGAGCGTTCCATTTTCACGGACTTCTAAGTCCGTATCACACAGAGAGACAATTTCAGCGCGACGGCCAAGGATTTCGTAACCGAGAGCGAGCATGGCCGCGTCTCTGCGACCTACCAAAGTGCAGGGCATCGCCGCGAGCATGCTCCGCAATTCTGCATGGGCGAGGCCCCGCGCCTGACGCGGAGGTGAGCGCCGGGCGCGGGCGAGCCGCCTCAACGCGAGCGCCACATCGTGGCCAGTGGTCGGATCACTGACGCCATTCAGTCGATGCAGCATCCCGACTGCGATCAGGTGGCGCCGCACTGTGCGTGCGAGGCAGTCTCGACCACAGGCCTCAACGAACTCTAGCACAATTGCCGGTGTGGCGGGCAAACTAGGATAGCCTCTGCCTTCACACCATAAAGTAAACTTTTGTGCATCGCGCTTGTAAGCTGTTACGGTGTTCGGCGCATAAGCGCCTTCCAAAGCTGCCAACGTAATCATATGCTTGCGTAAATCTCATAAAGTGACATATGTCATTTTTAGTGACAAAATGGAGATTGTCAATGATCACTGGCACACAAATCAGATCTGCTAGAGCGGCCTTGGGATGGAATATCACTCGGCTGTCAAATGAAACTCAGGTCAGTGAACGGACCATCATTCGCATGGAAGCCACCGACGGCGTTCCTAAGAGCACGGCAGCCAACATCAAAATTATCCGCCTCACACTGGAGGCCGCCGGAATCGAGTTCATAGGCGCCCCAGACGACCGGCCGGGGATACGCTTCAACCCCAAGCAAACCCAAAAATAATTTTTTAGTGGAGCAGCGCTAACAGCTTGCGACCAATTGCGGGTGCTAATACCCTAACGATATGCAGTGCCACTATTAAGGGTTAGCGCAATATGTTGATAGATGTAGCCATTACACATCCCCCCATCACCACGCCAGACGAAGACCCACGCGCGCTCGAAGCGTTGATGATAGCCCTCGGCGAGGAACTGAACCCAAAGACCCACCTCGAGCGGCGCCAAGTGGAACTCATCGCCTACTCTGAATGGGAAATTGTGCGCCACCGCCGCTTCAGCGCCCGCCTGCTCACACATGAGGCGCAGCGTGTGAGCGCAGAAGCACTGCGGGAGGAGCGCAGCCGATTGCTGCCCCCCAAAGCAGACCAGAATGCCAATAATTCGCAAGGCAAAGAAGCGGCGCGTGAGTCTATGAGTGAGTTCGGGGCGGTCGCCTACGCAAATCACCTAAACATCCACGCGCACCACGAGGTGAGCGTGGAACGACTAGAGGCCCGGCGCCGACAATTATTAAAAGACTTCCACGACTTGCAGGCGCGCCGTGCGCTGGCGAATATCGATGACGCTGAAGTCTCAGAGCCATGACGAGCGCCCTCAAGCGGCAGTCCAACCGCAAAAACGCGCGGCTTAGCACGGGGCCCAAAACCGCCGAAGGCCGCCGAAAATCCAGCCAAAACGCTCGGCGCCACGGTCTGAGTGCCGCGCCACCCGCGACTGAAATTCTCCACCACCTCAGACTGATACTTGGCGACCCTGTGGCGACGCCCGAAACTGCAGCCCAGACCCCGCGCGGCGCGGCGGCGCTCCAGCTTGCGACAGCCGAGGCGCGGCTCACCCATGCCCAGCGCCACGCCGCCGAAATCGTGGCCCGCGAAACCCCACACACCCTAGCTTACGAAATAGACTTGGTGCGCGGCGAGCTCGAAGACCTTGATTATCTCTTCAATATCGAGGGGCAGATATCAGGGCGCAAATTACTGCGCCAACTCACGGCGACGTCTGCGCGTTTTGACGAACGAGACCGCCGCGCCGCGCGCCGCCACTTACAGGACGCGCACGCGGGCCGGCGCAAGGCGCTAAAGAGATTCCTAGAGCTGGATCAATTTCACAAAACGAAGCCAAATTAGATTTTTAATTTAAATTATGTATAAAAATTCTTAAATGTCGCGAAATGTCAGTTATCAAACACGCGCGAAATCAATCTCATTTCCCAACGCGATCGCCCTGCCCCGCCCCAAGGGCGGTTTGCAAGATCAACCGAATGTCCAAAATCAGACCGCGCAGAGCGATGTAGCGGGCATCCCATGCAACGAGGCGCGCGGGGTCGCTCATGTCCACGCCCGCAACTTGGGCAAGACCTGAGATGCCAGGGCGAATGTCCAAAACACCCGCCTGACCACGCAGGCGCACCAATTCCTCTTGCGCAGGCAGGCAGGGGCGTGGGCCAATAAGGCTCATGTCACCCCAAAGCACGTTCCAAAGCTGCGGCAGCTCATCGAGTTTATATCGGCGCAGCTTGGCCCCCAAGGGCGTGACGGCGGCGCTAGACACCTCATGCGTGCCCGCCTGTTTCGTGCCAATCGCCATGGTGCGGAATTTATAGCAAGTGAAGACCTGCCCGCCACGGCCCACGCGCGGTTGCGCGAAAATTGCAGGGCCATCGCCCTCTTTGCGGATCAAAGCCCATAAGATCAGCATCGGCAGCGCGAATAGGATCAAGCCACCCACTGCGGCAGCTAAATCCATCACGCGGCTGACCGCGCGATAGGTGAGGTTGCCCCCCTGCCCGTCACTCAGCACAAGCTCACGCGGGGCCGTCCGCGCGTGATGACACAGCCACTCCGCCAGCCGCGTCACGGACAGGGTCGGCTTCAGCGCCGAAATCGGGCCAAAGGCAAACCGCGCCAGAGGCTTGGGTAAGCGGTTTAGATGGCGCAGCGCGCCCGCGAATGTCGCGCCATAAATCGCGGGCAGATAGAGATGCACGACATCCCCCCCCACCGCGTTAACTGCGGCGACACCATCGCGCTTGCTTTGCGCATAGGCGGATCGGTTGGCTGCCTCCAAAGCATGGGTTGAGCTGACATTGATAAACCGCACCCCCGCATCCTGCGCCGCCTGCGCAAGCGTGGCTGCGAATTCCACATTGACGGCCTGATAGGCGCTCAGGCTTGCCCCCGCGTCTGAATTCACCACCGCCAAATTGAGCAGCAGATCTGCCCCCTGCAGCACCTGCGATAGGTTTGCATAATCCGACACTGCGCAGTCGGGGAATTTCGCCTGCAGCGCCTGAGGGTCGCGGCCAAGCAGCATCACATCTGCGCCGCGCGCGCGCAATTCGGGCACCAACATTTGCCCCACAAACCCGCTCGCCCCTGCAATGACAATGCGCATGGCATCCCCCCTCATGTTGCGCCATGTTCTGTCTGATTGGGGCCGATATGGAAAGCCCCCAAACAGACAAAAGCCCCCCGAAACCACGGGGGGCTTTGCTAAAATATCACGCGAAGTGGCCTATGCGTCAGGCGAAAATTGCGTTCATCGTGGCCGAGGGGCGCATGACGGCTGCAACCTTTGCGGGGTCTGCGTGATAATAGCCGCCCAAATCCACAGCCGCACCACGAGCGGCGTGCAACTCTGCCAAAATCTGCGCCTCATGTTCCGCCAATGCTTTGGCGATCGGCGCAAATTCTGCGGCAAGCTTTGCATCCTCGCCTTGCGCGGCCAAGGCCTCGGCCCAGTAGCGCGCGAACCAGTAATGGCTGTCGCGGTTGTCAGGCTCGCCCACCTTGCGGCCAGGGCTGCGGTTATCGTCCAACACGCCTTGGGTCGCGGCCTCGACCGCTTCGCCCAAGATACGGGCTGCGGGATTGTTCTTTGTCTCCGCCAAGAACTTAAAGCTTTCACCAAGGGCGCAGAACTCGCCCAGACTGTCCCAACGCAGGTGGTTTTCACCTTGCAGCTGCTGCACATGTTTCGGGGCAGAGCCGCCTGCACCCGTCTCAAACAAACCACCGCCCTGCATCAACTTTACAATCGACAGCATCTTGGCCGATGTCGCCAATTCAAGGATGGGGAAGAGATCGGTCAGGTAATCGCGCAACACATTGCCTGTGATGGCGATATGGTTCTTACCTGCGCGGATCGTTTCTAGGGCTTTGCGGGTCGCTTCACGCGGCGCCATAATCGCGAATTTATCGGCCACACCGTGCGCTTCCAAAATCGGGCGCACATAGGCGATTAATTCCGCATCATGGGCGCGGGTTTCATCCAACCAAAACACCGCCTCGCAGCCTTCGGCGCGTTGACGATCAATCGCCAAATTCACCCAATCCTCAATCGGTGCCTTGCGTGCAGAGGCGGAACGCCAAATATCACCCGCCTCAACAGCGTGTTCATGGATCACTGTGCCATCTTCCAAGATCATCCGAACCGTGCCTTTTGCGGCCATTTCGAATGTGGTCGGGTGGCTACCATATTCTTCGGCCTTTTGCGCCATCAGGCCTATATTCTGCACTGTGCCGCAGGTGGCAGGATCAAGCTTGCCCGTTTCTTTGAAATACTTGATCGTCTCGTCATAGACGGGCGCGTAAGAATTATCAGGGATCACACAGACCGCGTCATGTTCCTTGCCATCTGGCCCCCAGCCTTTGCCACCTGCACGGATCAGCGCAGGCATGGATGCATCAACAATTACATCCGAGGGAACATGCAAATTGGTGATGCCGCGATCACTGTCGACCATATACATTGGCGGGCGCGCTGCCATGCAGGCGTCAATCGCCGCTTTGATATCGGCCTCACCTGCAATGCGGGCCATGAGATCACCCAAACCCGAATTGGGGTTGACGCCAAGTGCCGCCAAACGATCCCCAAATTCGTCAAAGACGGGCGCAAGATAGGCTTTGACCGCATGGCCAAAGATGATCGGGTCAGAGACCTTCATCATTGTGGCCTTCATATGCAGCGAGAACAGCACGCCATCTTTCTTCGTTTGTTCAATCTCAGCCGCCAGAAAATCGCTCAGCGCGGCGGCACTCATGAAGGTCGCATCAACAACCGTGCCCGCAGGGTAGCTGACTGCATCCTTCAAAACGGTTTCAGTGCCATCTTCCGCAACGTGAACGATGCGCGCGGTTGCGGCATCTTTCAGCGTGACCGATGTTTCATTACTGCGGAAATCGCCGCCCGACATGGCCGCAACGCGGGTTTTGCTATCCTTCGTCCACTCGCCCATGCGATGTGGGTTGGCCTGCGCATAGGCCTTCACGGCTTTAGCCGCGCGGCGGTCTGAATTCCCTTCACGCAAAACGGGGTTCACAGCAGAGCCTTTGATCGCATCATATTTCGCGCGCGCGTCTTTTTCCGCATCAGTTTTGGGGTTTTCTGGATAATCAGGGATCGCATAGCCCTGCCCCTGCAATTCTTTGATTGCGGCTTGCAATTGCGGCACAGAGGCCGAGATGTTTGGCAGCTTGATCACATTGGCATCCGCCGTTTTGACCAATTCCCCCAAGGCGGCCAGATCATCACTTTGGCGCTGATCGGCGGGCAATTGATCGGCAAATGCCGCCAAAATGCGCCCTGCCAGCGAAATGTCGCGCGTGCCAACCGATACACCCGCCGCCCGCGCAAAGCGCGCGATGATCGGCAAAAGCGAAGCCGAGGCAAGTTCAGGCGCTTCGTCAACTTTGGTATAGATGATATCTGGGGTCTGGTCGGTCATAGCTTTGGCTCCTTAGGGAGGATGATTTCGGCATCCCATAGTATACAATTGACCAAATGGGAAGCGTGAAGGTTGCCGCAGCACAAAATTTACAAGGGGCCTCACCCGAGGATGATCAGCCAAATTGATGAGGTCAAAACTGTCACGCCCGTGCCAACCAAAACCGAACTGGCCGCAACGCGCCGCCCTGCCCCATACATATTGGCAAACAGATAGGCATTGGCGCCTGGGGCCATCGCGGCGGTGATGACCACAGATTTCAGATCATCACTGGGAATATGCAAAATCTGCGATCCCATCATCCACCCAATTGCGGGATGCACAATCAGCGACAGGATCAAGACCATCGCGATCACCCGCACCTCGCCCTCAGGACGATAACGATAGAGCACCCCACCCAAGCCAAAAAGCGCGGTCGGCAGGGCCGCACGGGCCAAAAGGGCAATCCCATCCTCGACAACAACGGGCATGCCAAGCCCGATGAAATTCACAACAAACCCCGCCCCAATGGCCAAGGTCAGCGCATTGCGCGACAGCGCGCGCCCCACGGCAAGGGCCAAGATATGCGGGGCCACGCGGCCCGCCTTGACCCCCTCCATTGCGGTTACGCCCACCAGATAACAAAACGGGGCGTGCAGCGCGACAATCGCAAAATTCCCTGCAAGGCTATCGGGGCCATAAGCGCGCTCCATGATCGGCAGGCCCAACAGCACGGAATTGGCGAACATGGCCACAAAACCAATCGCCACCGCATCTGTCCAAACCCGCCCAAAGATGACGCGCGCCCCGAACATCCCCAAAAGGAACACAAGGATTGAGCCAGAATAATAGCTCAGCAGCAGCGGGAAATGGAAATCTTGGCTCAGATCAAGCCGCGCAATCGCCAAAAATAGCAGCGCAGGGATCGCAATCCCTTGTGAAAACTTCATGAGAAGGTCAACGCCTTCCTCAGAAAACAAGCCGCGCCAGACCATCACATAGCCAAAGCCAATGACGATAAAGACGGGCAAGACAACTTCAAGAAGGGCGGACATCCTCTAGAAATCCAAACTGATACGCAGCCCATCATAGGCGGGCGAGATATGCGCAGGCAATTCATCGCAAAGCGTTTGATAGTCCAAATCTAAATGCATATTGGTCAGGATTGCGCGGCGCGGGCGGGCGCGGGCAATCCAATCTAGGCTTTGCTCAAGATGCGCGTGGCTTGGGTGGGGCGTGCGGCGCAGCGCGTCCAAAATCCAACAATCCAAACCCGATAGCATCTCCCAGGCAGGCGCAGGAATGTCCGAGACATCCGGCAAATAGGCCACGTCACCGATGCGAAACCCTTTCGCCATGATGCGCCCGTGTTGCACATCGAATGGCTGCAGCGTCACAGGCCCGCCTGCCCCCGTCACCACAATCTCACCCTCAATCGGGTTCAGCGTCAGGATCGGTGGATAATCCGACCCTTCGGGCTGCACAAAGGCATAGCTAAAGCGGGATAAGAGATCGCTGGCCGTGGCTGCATCTGCCCAAACATTGAGGCGGGATTTCATGTTGAAAACGATCATGCGCAGATCATCCAAACCATGCACGTGATCCGCGTGTGAATGGGTGTAAACCACACCATCCAGCGCGCCCACATCTGCATCCAATAGCTGGGCGCGCATATCAGGCGAGGTATCAATCAAGACCCGCGTTGTGCCGCCCTCGCCCAAACGCTCCACCAAAAGCGAGCAGCGGCGGCGGCGGTTCTTGGGTTCACGCGGATCACAGGCGCCCCAATTGCCCCCCAAACGCGGCACCCCGCCTGATGAGCCGCAGCCAAGTATGGTATAACGCAGCTTGCCCATAACCCTAAACGCCCCCCTGCCATTGGGCGGCCTTGGAAAACAGCCTGTCAAAATTCGCACTGGTTGCCGCGGCGAATTCGGCAAGGCTGATGCCAAAGATATCCGCCCCCACCTGCGCGGTCAGGGCTGTATAGCTAGGCTCATTGCGCCGTCCGCGATGGGGCGGCGGGGCCAAATAGGGGCTGTCGGTTTCAACCAAAATCCGATCAAGGGACGCTTCGGCAAAAATGGCGCGCAACTCGCCCGATTTTGGGAAGGCCGCAATGCCCGACATTGAAAGATAAAACCCCAAATCCAATGCCGCGCGCGCCAATTCAGCCGAAGAGCTGAAACAATGCATCACGCAGGAATAAGGGCCGTTTGCATATCCTTCGCGCAGGATCTGCGCCATATCCTCATCTGCGGCGCGGGCATGGATGATCAAGGGCAGCCCTGTCTCGCGCGCGGCATCAATATGGATGCGCAAACTGTCTTTTTGCGCCTCTGCGCTATCGGCGGTGTAGTGATAATCCAGACCCGTCTCGCCTATGCCAACGAATTTTGGATGCGCTGCAAGGGCCACTAAATCCTCAACGGTGACGGGCGGTTGATCGGCCACGCTCATCGGATGAAGGCCCGCAGCCCAGAACACGGGCGCATGGCTCTCGGCAATGCTGCGCACCTGTGGAACATTGCCCATTTTGGTGCAAATCGTCACCATGCGGGACACACCCGCCTCCACGGCCCGCGCCACGACATCGCCCAATTCGCCTTCAAAATCGGGAAAATCCAGATGGCAATGGCTGTCGACCAATTGCGGGGTGGCATCAGAGGAGGGGGTCACGCGGTCACTCATGGGCTAAAAGATCAGTCTCGCAGATTATGGCACAGCAAGGGGGTGATGCGCCCCTCCAGGAGGATCACGCCATCACACGCGGTGCCGCTTTTTCGATGCTTATGATCATATCAAGGATCAAAGCGGCAGGGTCAAGGTTCACCGCGCGCCCCTGTCGTGCCTTGGCGGATAAACGATCCGCAAGATCGGCCCATCCCCGACCCTCATGGGGGCTTGGCGAAAGGCGCGCCAAAATTGCCCCCTCGCCCGTGACAATGTCGGGGGGCAGTGCGCCAGTTACCCCCACACGGGCCAAGCGCGCCAACAACCGATCCAACAGCGCAAGCATCAGATCAAACTGCGCTTCTCCTGCTTTGCCCGTGACCTGCTCGGAGAGGGCCATCGCTTGGGCGCGATCCAATCGCGGCAAGGTTCCAATCAGCGAAACCAAAGCGCCGTAAAGCGCCAAACCGCCCCCCTCAATCATCTGCGCGGCCACCCCAACCGATCCATTGGCCAACTCAACCACCGCGCGCGGGTCGTCCACTGCCACATCAATGCTGTGCATGGCTTGGGCCATCTCATCCGCCCCAAGCGGGTTAAGACGCAACGTGCGACAACGCGAGCGGATTGTGGGCAGAAGCTTCGCGGGTTGATGCGCAACCAAAAGCAAAATCGCATCCTCAGGCGGTTCTTCAAGCAGTTTGAGCAATGCATTGGCCGCGTTGCGGTTCATCTCATCCACCGCATCAACAATCACCACACGCCGCCCGCCATCTACGGCGGAAAGTCCAAAAAATTGGTTCAGGCGGCGCACTTCATCCACAGTGATTTCGGCGGAGAGCTTCTTGGTTTTTTCATTCCATCCGCGCCGCACCAGCAAAACCCGTGACTCAGACAGCGCGCGCAAACGCCGTGCCACGGCCCCCTCAGGATCAGTGACGAAGCCCTGCGGATCAGGCGGCATGTCGAACAAAGCCGCCCCTGCGTCATCGGGGCTGTTCAATAAATGCTCTGCCGCTTTCCACGCGAATGTAGCCTTGCCAATGCCCTTTGGCCCCGTAATCAGCCACGCGTGATGCATCCGATCAGAGGCAAGCGCCGCACAAAACTCGGTCACGGCGGCGGCGTGACCAATCAGTTGCGGGGCATGGCGCGGATGCGGCAGACCCTCGGCGGCATCCGCCTCTGGCAGGAGATCATCATCTTTCATAGCCGCGCCTCTACGATCCGCGCGATATCCTGTGCAATCGCCTCGGGCGCTTGATTGGCATCAACCATTGCGCAGCGGTCAGGAAAATCGCGGGCAAGCGCCTGAAACCCAGACCGCAGCCGCTCTTGAAAGGGCAGCCCCATGTCCTCGAACCGATCTTCGCCCGATTGCCGCGCCAACCCACGCGCCAAGGCCACAGCGGGGTCCATATCCAATATCAAGGTCAGGTCAGGCTCCACCCCGATCACACGGGCATGGATATCATCGACAAGATCGCGCAGATCGCCACGCGCAGCCCCCTGATAGACACGGGTGGAGTCCGCAAATCGATCACAAATCACCACGGCCCCACGGGCAAGCGCAGGCGCAATCGTGCGCTCAAGGTGATCACGGCGCGCGGCAGAAAAAAGCAAGATCTCCGTTTCGGGCGACCAGCGATCTGGATCCCCCTCGACCAACAGCTTGCGAATATCCTCTGCCCCCGCCGCACCGCCAGGTTCGCGTGTCTCAATCACATCACGGCCAAGGCCGCGCAGATGCGCCGCCAAAAGGCGGCTTTGCGTGGATTTTCCCGCCCCATCTATCCCTTCAAGACTGATAAACAGCCCGCTTGCCGCGCCCGACATTCAATTATCACTCAGGCTAGACACCTGACCCATCACGGCCGCCATAGCGCGCGAAGTTGCAGCCCCCAGACGCCCCATTATGCCTGCCTGCGCCACATCAGTGGCGGCAATCAAGGGCACTGTTGTCGGCGCCAGCCCCTCAACCGCGATGTGCAGCTCACCCAAAGGCGTGCCCGCCGCAATCGGCGCGGGAATAGGGCCAGACAGCGTAACCTCCGCCTCAAGCAACCCGCCCGTGACCGTCAATTGCGGCAAGAGCATCCGCACATCATCGGCCACTGTCAGAGGCACGGTTGGCGTTTCGCCCAAGAACACAGGCGCCTGCGCCAAAATATCCCCCGCTGCGATCACATCGCGCTCGACAAATTGACGAAAGGCCCAATTCACGATCCGCTCCGCCTCACCGGCGCGGGCATCCGCCGTAGGCAAGCCCGAAATCACAAAGGTCACGCGGCGATCGCCTTGCACGGCAGAGCCGACCAAACCATAGCCTGCCTCCTCGGTATGGCCCGTTTTCAGACCATCAGCCCCGATGCCCAATCCCAAAATCGGGTTGCGGTTAAAGCGATTGTCAGGCGCGCGGTTGTCGAAGGGAAATTCACGCTCGTTGAAATAGTGATAATATTGCGGAAACTCGGTGATCAGACGTTCCGCCAAAATGCCCAGATCGCGCATCGACATCACATGCCCCGCAGCGGGCCAGCCGCTGGCGTTGCGAAAGGTTGCCGTCTCCATCCCCAATTGCCGTGCGCGTTCTGTCATCAGTGCGGCAAATCCTGCCTCAGTGCCATCAGGGCTTAGCGCCTCGGCCAAAACCACCGTTGCGTCATTGCCAGACAGAACAACAATTCCGCGGATCAAATCCTCGACCCGAACGCGGTCGGTGGTGTTGAGAAACATGGTTGAGCCACCAAAGGACATGGCATGCTCTGAGACAGGCAATGAGGTGTCTAACGTGAGGCGCCCATCTTCCAGTGCCTCAAACGTCATGTTCAACGTCATCAGCTTGGACATCGAGGCAGGCGGCAAGGGCACATCCGCATTCAGAGCGAACAGAACCTGCCCTGAATTGTGATCCACCACATAGGCCGATCCTGCCTGTGTCTCAAACCCTTGGGCCTTGACCGCCTGAGGCAGCAAAATTCCCAAGGCCAAGGCCAAACTGCAGCCAAAACTGCCGAGTGTCTTTGCCAATGTCACGCCCATTCCCCACCTGTCACTCGACCCGCAGGGCTTGGCTGCGGGTTCAATTGGTTACAAAATACGCATCTTGGAAGCCAAGCCTGCGTGCAACGTCCAGATTATTGGCCCGCTCCGCAGTTGTCGAGGCAGGCCCGACCACCACCCGCCAAAAACGGCGGCCATTGGAGGTCTGATCATAGATGGTGGGCTGCAATCCAGAATTTCGCAAGGCCTGCGCGGTGTTATTTGCATTTTCTTGCACTGCAAAAATGCCAATTTGCACGAAAGGCCGCTCAAGGGCGCTTGTCGCAACGGGTGCGGGGCTTGCGGCAGGTGCAGGCGCAACGGGGGCAGCAGAGGCAGGCCTATCCAAAGGCAAGGCGGCAATCGTCTCGGCCCCGCCCGCATCAGGCCCGTCATAATTCGGCGGCGCAATCCCTTCGGCAGGGGTGGCCAAGGCGATATCCTCCGCGACCTCCTCGCGGCGCAAGGCGGTGACGTTCAACATCGAGGGCGCCCCCGCCAGTAGCCCCAAAGCCGAAGCTGCGTCAGATGACACCTGAAGCGCAGGCCCAGGATTGTCGCGTTCACGGCGGAACAACGCACCAATCACAAAGCGCCCATTGGCCTCGTTGCGAATAATCACCCGCTCGGGATCCGTGGCTGACGGGTGCGCCACCCAAACACCGCCCAAGGAGGGCCGCCCATCCCAAAGCCCGTCTTCGGTCACCTGAAACACATCGGGCGCCTCAACATCGCGCTCGACCAAACGGGTCGTGCCAGTATCAGCAAGGCTTGGATCGGCCGCATTCCCCGTGAGCCCCGTCTGACACCCGCCAAGCCCGAAAGCCGCCACCACCAAAAGGGCATAGATCGGCCTTGCCCGTCCAAAAAAGGAAAAATCCATCTGCCCTACCCTGTTCTCAATCTGATGCCGCGCGCCCATCTGGGTGCAATTGTTATTTTTGCACGAATAATACACATGAAAAAGCAACCTGAAAACCCATGTCGCGCAATTTTGACTACGGATGAATCCACAACCGCAGCCCCCCTTCCAGAATCGCCCTCCACAAGCTATCCCGCCCAAGTCGGAGGAGTGGCAGAGTGGTTTAATGCACCGGTCTTGAAAACCGACGTACGTCAAAAGCGTACCGTGGGTTCGAATCCCACCTCCTCCGCCATCAGGCATCATATTTTCATGAAAATAATGGCTCTAAGCTACTGATTTACCTCGAAAATGATAGTTCGAGGCCGCCTTTGCGTGCCAGTAGAGTAGACCAAAATGAAGACCATTTCTGTCCCATACACATTCACAAAGGCAGGCTACTTTTACTTCAGCAGGCGTGTTCCTAGGGATTTAGTCTCTCAGTATCGAAGCAAGCGTGTTGTCATTGCTTTGAAGACACGATCTGCTCATCAGGCGAGGGCTTTGGCAGGGGCTAATGCTGCTAAGCTTGAGGCTTATTGGGTGCAGCTACGATTAGCATCTTCGGATATTCCGGGCCTGCATCTCGTAAAATCAGGTGTTAGGTCAAATTCTGCCTATTCCTTGGTGAATACTGTTGAGCCTGTTTCAGAAGACCAAACAACGCTGTTGGATGCTTTGCAGATATATCTGCGTCACAAGGCCAAGGGTCGCCCTAAGACATTCACAGCAGCCGCTGAGCGATCCACAGCCTATGTGATCAAAGTAGCAGGCAATAAGGCACTTCAGGAATACACTCGGGCAGATGCTTTGAAATTCCGAGATTGGTTAGTTGCAAAAGGTCTAGCCGGCAGCTCTGTCACGCGTAATTTTTCGCACATCAAAGCCATCATCAATTTCGCCTGTTCAGAACTGGCGATCGAAATGCGGAACCCTTTCTCTGGCGTATTTCATGACCGCACAGCGGGGGTTGTTGCGAGAAAGCCGATACCACTTGAGAGCATCCGAAACATTCAAGCGGCATGTAGGGATATTGATGATGATATGCGGTGGCTGGTTGCTCTAATTTCCGATACTGGAATGCGTTTGGCTGAGGCTGCTGGCCTTCTGAAGTCGGACATCATTCTTGATCACGATACGCCGCATGTAAGGCTCATCAAGCACCCTTGGCGCAACTTGAAGACCCAAGGCAGCCAAAGATTGATTCCGCTCGTAGGTGACTCTCTGTGGGCCGCTGAGAGGCTCCTGCAGGCTGATACAGCGTCACAGTTCGCCTTCCCTAGATACAATCGCCAGACGACCACTTCAGCCAACGCTGCAAGCGCTGCGTTGAACAAATGGCTCAGCCCATATGTTCCTGAAGGATGCACGATGCACAGCTTCCGCCATTCGTTCCGAGATCGCCTCAGGCAGATTGAATGTCCAACTGAAATAGCTGACCAACTCGGTGGTTGGGCCTCATACTCCGTGGGTCAAGGATATGGCGAGGGCTATTCTCTGGAAGTGTTAGCTTCGTGGATCTCGCGAGCGGCATGAATTGATCAGCGAACGCGCCACAGCATCTGCATGTGTCTTTTCCAAAAATTCGAGTCGGAATTGCTACACAATTAATACCCTTCTCGCAGATATGATGTTAAAATTGTTAGCGATATCAATTATATAAACTGCTCAAAAATGAGGCATTCTTTGCCTGCATTGTTCACAATTTTTTGATCTGAGCCATTCTAACACTGATAATTGCCTACCATTGTATGCGTGGCTGATATGCTTCCAGCAAGGAGGTCGGGATGCCTGAAAAGCAGATCATATCCCTTGCTCATTGTGCGTTTGCGGTGGCAATTATTGTCGGTGAAGCCGCTGCTGCCGGCGGACTTCTGAGCGAGAGACCCACAAATCAACGTGTGGTCATAGGCAGTGAGAATAGAATTGTTGTAAGCAACTTCATCAACAATTTTTTCAATGTTCAACGCCGTAGTTTCCAACGTCGTTCAGATGATAGCGGTTCTAGCGGGAATGAAACAGTGTCGGCTGGGACCAGTGGAGGTTCTGCAGGCACAAACTCTGGCACTAATACTTCTGGATCAGGCGCTGGAGGAAACTCGGGTGGCGGCGACACTGGAGGAGGCTCCGGCAATGCCGGTGGTGGCGGTGCGGCAGGCGGAGGATCAAGCAATGCTGGCGGAGGTGCAGCCGGCGGCGTAGGTGGAGGATCAAGTAATGCCGGCGGAGGTGCAGCCGGCGGCGTAGGTGGAGGATCAAGTAATGCCGGCGGAGGTGCAGCCGGCGGCGTAGGTGGAGGATCAAGTAATGCCGGCGGAGGTGCAGCCGGCGGCGTAGGTGGAGGATCAAGTAATGCCGGCGGAGGTGCAGCCGGCGGCGTAGGTGGAGGATCAAGTAATGCCGGCGGAGGTGCAGCCGGCGGCGTAGGTGGAGGATCAAGTAATGCCGGCGGAGGTGCAGCCGGCGGCGTAGGTGGAGGATCAAGTAATGCCGGCGGAGGTGCAGCCGGCGGCGTAGGTGGAGGATCAAGTAATGCCGGCGGAGGTGCAGCCGGCGGCGTAGGTGGAGGATCAAGTAATGCCGGCGGAGGTGCAGCCGGCGGCGTAGGTGGAGGATCAAGTAATGCCGGCGGAGGTGCAGCCGGCGGCGTAGGTGGAGGATCAAGTAATGCCGGCGGAGGTGCAGCCGGCGGCGTAGGTGGAGGATCAAGTAATGCCGGCGGAGGTGCAGCCGGCGGCGTAGGTGGAGGATCAAGTAATGCCGGCGGAGGTGCAGCCGGCGGCGTAGGTGGAGGATCAAGTAATGCCGGCGGAGGTGCAGCCGGCGGCGTAGGTGGAGGATCAAGTAATGCCGGCGGAGGTGCAGCCGGCGGCGTAGGTGGAGGATCAAGTAATGCCGGCGGAGGTGCAGCCGGCGGCGTAGGTGGAGGATCAAGTAATGCCGGCGGAGGTGCAGGACGTGGCGGACGCCCTTAGCGTAAGTGAAAAAGAGGACTACTACAGAATATCGGCCCTCTCCAAACTGCAGGGTGAAAAATGCAAGCTATCGTTGATCAAGATAATTTGCTTGCTGTTTACGATATGTGCGATCCCGACAAGCAGTTGGGCTGAAACATTTCGCTTGGAATGTAGACGCATCTACGTAGATACAACGCCATTCTTCCACTACACCCATGCGGACTTATGGCACCCGACTAATTTTTCCATCGAAGTTCACGACGACATTGCGCATTACTCAGTTGGCCTTGATGGTCGAGTGGGCCATGATGAATGGGACAGATACGAATTTGATTTTTCGGTCATTTCACCAAACAACAACGCCACGCGGTGGGATATGACCATCCTCTACATCCCAAGCACTCACCGATATATGAAACGTATAGTTGCGCCAGCTCCATACGTTCAAGGTAGTGGGTCGCAAGGTGTGTGTGAAAGAATTGAAGGCTAAGCCTCAAGCTTAGCAGCATTAGCCCCTGCCAAAGCCCTCGCCTGATGAGCAGATCGTGTCTTCAAAGCAATGACAACACGCTTGCTTCGATACTGAGAGACTAAATCCCTAGGAACACGC